>NZ_JBIVSC010000007.1:0-239367 GCF_044756005.1 Streptomyces sp. NPDC092045
GAACTCGCCCACCACCTCCACCTCACCGAAGAAGAAATCGCCGAAGGCCAACTCGCCGCCCACGGCTACGCCACCCGCTCCCTCGACACCCCGGCCGGCGACGACGGCAACGCCTCCGGCGCGAAGCCCCGGCACCTGGCGACCGCCGAAACCTCCTACGAGCTGATCGAGGACCTCACCTCGCTCCGACCCCTGCTCGACCGGCTCGACGAGCGCGACCGGCACATCCTGGAACTCCGCTTCGGGGAGGAGCTCACCCAGGCCGAGATCGGCCGGCGGATCGGGCTCTCCCAGATGCACGTCTCGCGGCTGCTCACCCGCGTCCTCGGCGAGCTCAGAGAAGGTCTCACCACCGACGGCACCGCCGGGGACGGGCCCGCGGACGAGGTCACGGACGGGACGGCAGGCTGACCTCCAGCCACACCACCTTCCCCATCGCTCCCGGCCCCCTGGTCTCGTAGCCCCACGCTCCCGCCAGCCTGTCCAGGACCATCAGACCGTGCCCGCCCGGCAGCGCGGGCGAACGGGCGGCGTGCGCCCGGGGCGGTTCGGAACTGGCGTCGGCCACCTCCACCCGCAGCCCCTCGCGTCCGCGCCGCAGGACGAACTCCTCCGGTCCCCCGGCATGCAGACAGGCGTTGGTCACCACCTCCGACACCAGGAGCAGCACGTCCTCCACCCGCTCCTCCCCCGCCTCGCTCCCCGCCGGAATCCACCCCCAGTCCGCCAACGCCTCCGCCGTGAAGTCCCGGCAGCGCGACACCACCCTCTGCGCCCCGCGCAACAAGAGCCTCCGCACCTGCATTCCGTCTCCCCCGCCCTCGCCGTCAGCCATGACCCCGTCGGGGTTCGAACCTCTCGTCCCCCACCTCTTCTTCACGCACGCACGCCATGGACTTCATCGATTTCACCGTTCCTCTCACACCTTTTACTCCTTTTACCTCTTTCCGATAACTGTGGTCACATTCCCGAGATTCGAGCGGTTACGAAAGGGGGTCGGGGGAAAAAGGCGTGGCCACCGCCCCGCGCGAGGGATCGGCCGAAACCGGAGACGGAGTCGAAACCGGAGCCGGTTCCGGAGCGGAGCCGAATCCCGAGCCCGAGCCCGAGCGAAGACGAAGCCGGAGCCGGAGCCGGAGCCATCAGCAGAATGACCGTTACCGCACGATTCGTCCCCGACGGCCGGGGAACCCGCAGCGTATGAACGGTCAGCGTGGACAGCCCGTGGCCACCGGCACCCGTCGTTACCGACTGACGGAGGACCCCGGGACGGTGGGCGCGTGCCGGGACCTGACGCGGCGGGCGCTGAGCGAGTGGTTCGGGGCCGCCGGCGCGCCCGGGCGGGTCGCCGCCGCGGACGTCCTGCTGCTCGTCTCCGAGGTCGTCACCAACGCGTTCAGGCACGGCGGCGTTCCGTACGAGCTGCGTCTCGACCGCGTCGGGGGCCGGTTGTGGGTCCAGGTCAGCGACACCAGTCCGGTGCGCCCCCGGCCCCACGGCCCGCACCGTCCGAGCCGCTCCTCCGGGCACGGCCTGTACCTCCTGGAGCGGCTGTCGGCCGCCTGGGGCTGCGTCCCGAGGGACGGCGGCAAGGCCGTCTGGTTCGAGGTGGAGGTGCCGCCCGTGCCCGTGCCCGACGGGTGCCCCCGGCCGGAGGGGTGAGCGGCGGGCGGCGTTTACGGAGCGCGCCGCGCGGTCACTCGCAGGGCGTGGCCGGTTTCCCGGCCGAGAACCGGCGGTGGGCGTGTCCCCGCCGCCTCCATCCGTCCCCCGCGATTGGACAAGCGCCATGAGGGTCGTCGTCACAGGAGCCACCGGAAACGTCGGGACCAGCGTGGTCCGGGCCCTCGTCCGCGACCGTACGGTCACGGACGTGCTCGGTGTGGCCCGCCGGGTCCCCGAGCTCCGGATCGGCGGGGTGCGCTGGGCGTCGGCGAACGTCGACCCCGGCGGCCCCGACCTGGCGGGGCTGTTCGCGGGGGCCGACGCGGTCGTCCACCTCGCCTGGAAGTTCCAGCCCACGCACGACCCGGTCGAGACCTGGCGCACCAACGTCCTGGGCAGCGTGAGGGTCTTCGAGGCGTGCGCCCGGGCGGGGGTGCACTCCCTGGTGCACGCCTCCTCGGTCGGCGCCTACTCCCCCGGCCCGTCGGACGGGCGGCCCGTCGACGAGTCCTGGCCCACCCACGGCTGGCCCGGCGCGGCCTACACCCGCGAGAAGGCCTATCTGGAGCGCTACCTGGACGGGTTCCAGCTCTCGCACCCGGACCTCCGGGTCGTGCGGATGAGGCCGTCGTTCCTGTTCAAGGAGGAGGCGGCGAGCGAGCAGCGCCGCATCTTCGCGGGCCCGCTCCTGCCGTGGCGGGCCGTGCGGCCGGGCGTGCTGCCCGTCGTGCCCTCCGTCAAGGGCCTGCGCTTCCAGGCCCTGCACACCGACGACGCGGCCGAGGCCTACCGGGCGGCCGTGGTGCGGCCGGTCCGGGGGTCGTTCAACCTGGCGGCCGATCCGGTGCTCGACGCCGACGTGCTGGCCCGGCTCCTGGGGGCCCGTGCCGTTCCGCTGCCGGCGGGCGTGACCCGTGCCGTGCTCGCCGCCGGGTGGCACCTGCGTCTGGTGCCCGCCGCGCCGGGTCTGTTCGACGCGGTCATGCGGCTGCCCGTGCTCGACTCCTCACGGGCCCGCGAGGAGCTGGACTGGACGCCGTCGTGGACCTCCGAGGAGGCCGTCGGCGAGTTCCTCGAAGGCCTCGGCCGGGGGGCCGGGCTCGGCACTGCGCCCCTGACCGCCGACGCGGCACCGGTGGGGGCCGGCGGGAGCGCGGGGAGGTGAGACCCCGCCGGTGGGCGCGCCGCTCGGGCCGCCCGCCGACGGGTTCCCCGCATCATCCGTGGACGACCTCGCGCACGTTCTCCACGCGGCCGCAGTCCGAGGCGAGCTGCCTGGCGCGCTCCTTCAGGAAGGCGTCGCCCAGCTCGGCCCTGCGCTCGTCGGGGACGCTCTCCCGGGCGTCGTTGAGGATGGTGCGCTCCTCCTCGTCGAGGTGGTGGGTGACCGCCTCGACGAGGTCCTCCAGGCGCTCGTCCCACTCGTCGGAGCCGATGTCGTCGACCTCCAGGAGGGCGAGGAGGGCCTTGTTCCCCTCCTCGTGCTCCTCCGTGCCGTGGTCCACTTCCTCGTTGTCGACCTTCTTGAAGCGCTTGAGCGCTCCGTAGACCTCGGTCTCCTCGGCCTCGCCGTGCGCGATGAGCAGGGCCGAGAACTCCTTCAGCGCGGCGGCGCGGTCCGCCTCGACGCTCCGCATCCGGCGGAACAGGTCCTCCATCGTGCGGTGGTCCTTCAGAATGGCCGCGACCACGTCCTGGTTCTCCTTGTTGCCCGCCATCGTGCCGTCTCCTCCTCGACCGGTCTGCCGTAGGCCCGCCCCTTCACCGGGCGGCGCCGTCCGGCGGGTACCCCTGCCGGGGAGAACCAATCGCGGAGGGCGCTCGCGTCGACCGGGAGGGTGAGCGGAGGAGAGGGCCGCGTGGGCGGGGGTGCCGGTGACGCTCCCGTCCCCCCGGCCGGTCGCGTCGGCGTCGTCAGGGGGAGACGGGGCGGCGCGCGGCGGTGAGCAGTTCCTCCCGGTCGACGAGCTTGACGCGGGGGCGGTCCTGGGCGCGGCCCTCGGCGCGCTCGGCGGCGTCGATCGCCCGCCAGCCGTCGAGGTCGACGGCGTCGGGGCGGGCCGTGGTGGCCGACGGGCCGGCGGGGGCGGTCAGACGACCGGCTTCGAGGTCGTTGAGGAGCGTGGTGACGGTCTCCTGGGCGCAGGACTTGTTGGTGCCGATGAAGCCGGTGGGGCCGCGCTTGATCCAGCCGGTGACGTAGACGCCCGGCTCGACCCGGCCCCGCTCGTGCGGCACCGTGCCGGTCTCCGCGTCGAACGGCAGGCCCGGGACCGGTTCGGCGCGGTAGCCGACGGCGCGCAGGACCAGGGAGGTCCCGACGGTCTCGCTGTCGGTGGTGGGGACGGCCCGCACGGTGCCGTCGTCGGCGTGGCGCAGCTCGGTCCGCACGACGGTCAGACCGGTCACCCGGTCGTCGCCCTCGATGCGTGCCGGGCCGGTCAGGAAGCGCAGGACGATCCGGCGGCGGCCCGGAACGGGGGTGCGGGCGGCGAGTTCGGCGAGGACCTCCGTCTTCGGCGTGGCGTCCGCCGGCAGGTCCTCGGGCCAGCCCTCCACGAGGACGTCGACGCCGTCGAGGGCGGCGAGCGCGACCAGTTCGGGCAGGGTGAAGGCGGCCTCCGCCGGTCCGCGCCGCCCGAGGACGACGACCTCGCGGACCCGGCTCGCGCGCAGCGCAGCCAGGGCGCGGTCGGAGATGTCGGTGCGGGCGAGGGCGTCGGGGTCGGCGGTCAGGATCCGGGCCACGTCCAGGGCCACGTTGCCGTTGCCGACGACGACGGCCCGTTCGGAGTCCAGCGGGTGGAAGGCGCCGTCGTGGTCGGGGTGGCCGTTGTACCAGGCGACGAAGTCGGTGGCGGAGGCGCTGCCGGGCAGGTCCTCGCCCTCGATGCCGAGGCGCCGGTCGGTGGCCGCGCCCACGGCGTACACCACGGCGTGGTGGTCGCGGACCAGGTCCTCGTGGTGCAGGTCGCGGCCGATCCGGGTGTTGAGCCGGTACGAGAAGCCCGGCTGGCCCTCGATGGCCCGGAAGAGCTCGGTGACCCGCTTGGTGTCCTGGTGGTCGGGCGCCACTCCCGCCCGCGCGAGTCCGTACGGGGTGGGCAGCCGGTCGTGGACGGTGACGCTCACTCCGGGGTGGCGGAGCAGTTCGTCGGCGGCGAACAGTCCGGCCGGTCCGGCGCCGACCACGGCCACCCGCAGCCCGGTGGTCTCCACCCGGCGCTGCGGGGGCACGAGGGCCATGGGCGTGCGGTCGGCGTGCGGGGAGGTGTCGTAGTAGGCGCGGTTGATCTCCAGGAACGGCAGCTCGCCCTCGGTGAGCTTGGTGTGCGGTTTGAGGGCGTCCACCGGGCAGGCCGTCGTGCACGCCCCGCAGTCGACGCAGGTGCGGGGGTCGACGTACAGCATGTCGGTCTGTCCGAAGCCCGGTTCGCCGGGGGCGGGGTGGATGCAGTTGACCGGGCAGGCCAGCACACACGACGCGTCGGCGCAGCACGACCGGGTGACGACGTAGGGCATGGGGAGCGGTTCTCCGTTCACGTTCACGGGGGCCGCCGGGACGGTTCCCGGCCGGCGGTCCCGCCCGGCGGGCGGGCGGGCGTGCTGCTCGGGCGGCGTACGCCTGCCGGACGAGGAGCCGGTGCGTCAGGCGGCGTGCGGGGCGGGTTCGCCGCGGAAGCGGGACGGGCGGCCGTCGATGCGCAGGGCCCGCCACACCTTCCGGGAGGCGCGGTTCATCAGGCCGATGTCCTCGGCGAGCATCCGCACGTCGGAGAAGAGGTCGCGGAGCATCTTCTCGCCGTCGGGCGACTTCCAGAAGATGTCCTTGATGACCCAGTGGGGGACCCCGATCTTCTCGGCGGTCTTCCGGTCGGGGACCACGATGACGTCGCCGAGGACGCGCATGATGACCGGGAAGGCCACCGAGAGGGCGCCCCTGCGGAACTTCCCGTAGCCGGGGACCTTGACGCGGAGGAACTCGTGGGCGAAGGAGATGTGCCGGGCCTCCTCGGCGACGTGGATCTGCATGAGCCGCCGCATCAGCGGGTGGATGTCCTCGCCGCCGCGCAGGATCGCCTTCTGGAGGTGGTCGATGGGCTCCTCGCCGGCCAGGACGCCGGTGAAGAACGACTCGGGTACGAGGGAGCCGGCCAGCGGCAGGAAGCGGCTGGCGACCCGGAAGGAGCGTCGGCCGCCGGGCACGTCGGCGCCCGCGCGGTTGACGAACTCCTGGAACATCTGGGTGTGGTGGCACTCCTCCGTGGCCTCGTGGGTGAGGTAGCGGAACTCCGGGTTCTGGTTCGGCAGCGAGAAGAGGTAGTCCATCACCCCGCGGATGAGGACGTTCTCGAACTGCATGCCGACCTTGACGATGTTGGCGTACCGCCACAGGCCGATCTTCGTCCGGACCTCCAGCGGCTGCGCCTGGTACCACGGGTGACCGCCCAGCGGGTCGGCCGCGGGGAGCACCCAGCGGGGGTCCTTCGGGTCGATGGCGAACTCGGGGTTGTCCCAGTCGATGTCGGTGAAGGCGTCGAAGTGGATGTGCACCGACGCCTCGGAGAGGGTCTGGAGCCTTTCGTAGTAGCTCTCCCGGCTGATGGTCATCGTCGTCCTCGATCTCTCGTGTGCGGTCTCCGGAGGGGTGGCGGGTTCGGCGTCAGACCGCCGGGGCGTGGTCCTGCCGGTCGGTGGCGGGCCGTGTCCCGGGAGCGGTCCGCCCGAGGCGGAGCGCGGGGTCCTCGACGGGGGAGTCCCGCAGGGCCCGCCGGTCGCGGTAGTAGTCGTTCCAGATCCGCCAGGGGTCCCGGGTGCCCTGGCGGGGCATGATCGCGTCGCCGCGCGCGATGTAGCCGGAGGTCAGCGACTCGCCCATGACGGAGACGTCGGAGCGGTCGGACGCGGCGGCGACGGGGGTGGCGGTGGCGAGGCCGTGCCGGTCCATGTGGGCGATCAGCCGGCTGACGTACGCGCAGGCGAGGTCGGCCTTGAGGGTCCAGGAGGCGTTGGTGTAGCCGATGATCATCGCCAGGTTGGGGACGCCGTCGAGCATCACGCCCTTGTACAGGAGGTGGTCGCGGGTGACGAGCGGCTCGCCGTCGACCGCGATCTCCATGCCGCCGGCGAGCTGCATCCGCAGGCCGGTGGCGGTGACGACGATGTCGGCGGGGATCTCCTCGCCGGACTCCACCCTGATCCCGTTCTCGGTGAACGTCTCGATGCGGTCGGTGACCACGGAGGCCCTGCCGCTCTTCAGGGTCTTGAAGAGGTCGCCGCCGGGCACCACGCACAGCCGCTGGTCCCAGGGCTTGTACGACGGGGTGAAGTGGCGCATGTCGACGCTCTTGCCGAGCCGTGCCCGGACGGCGCCGAGCAGCACCCCGCGCATGAGGCGCGGCGCCTTGCGGCACAGGGCGTAGAGGCCGCGCTGGAGCGCGATGTTGCGGGCGCGGCCCACGCGGTGGACGAGTCCGGCCGGGACGCGGAGCGCGCGCAGGACGGTGGAGACGGGGTCGTCGGCGGGCAGCGCCAGGATGTACGTGGGCGAGCGCTGGAGCATGGTGACGTGCGCGGCGGTGTCGGCCATCGAGGGGACCAGGGTGATGGCGGTGGCGCCGCTGCCGATGACGACCACGCGCTTGCCGGTGTGGTCGAGGTCCTCGGGCCAGTGCTGCGGGTGCACGAGGGTACCGCCGAAGCGCTCCTCGCCGGGGAACTGCGGCCGGTGGCCGGCGTCGTAGTCGTAGTAGCCGGTGGCGCCCACGACGAAGCGGGCCTTCCAGAGCTCGGTCGCGCCGGTGGCCTCGTCCAGGATCTCGACGGTCCACCGCTCCTCGTCGCTCGACCAGTCCGCGCGCACGGCCTTGCGGCCGAAGCGGATGTGCTCGGTGACGCCGCGCTCCTCGGCGGTCTCCTGGACGTAGCGCCGGATGTCCGTGCCCTCGGCGAGGATCCTGGTGCCGTGCCAGGCGCGGAAGCCGTAGCCGAAGGTGTACATGTCCGAGTCCGAGCGGATGCCCGGGTAGCGGAACAGGTCCCAGGTGCCGCCGACCCGCGCGCGCCGCTCGATGACGGCGTACGTGGTGCCGGGGTTCCCGTCGGCCAGGTGGCAGGCGGCGCTGATGCCGGACAGCCCCGCGCCGATGATCAGCACATCGACGTGCTGGTGCTCCATCTCGATACCCCTCTGTCGCCGTCCCGCGTGCTTCCGCACCGGTGCTCCGGGCTTCGGACGCCGCCGCCCGGTGCGGGAATTTACCTGTGTCACTGCGTCCAAGGTACCGGCGGTAACACACAATGCGCCACCCCCGGGAACGGACCGTGCGCGCCCTCTTGATCGGGGCGGGTACGATCCACGCCGTGGCGGAGGACAGACGAGAACGCAGCGACGGGCGCCCCGACGGACGGGACACGCGCTGGTCCGGCCACCGGGCCGAGCGCCGCGACCAGGTCCTCGCCGCGGCCCTCGACGTGATCGGCAGGGAGGGCCCCTCGGTCAGCGTGGCGGCGATCGGCGCCGAGGCCGGGATGCCCCGTTCCGTGATCTACCGGATCTTCCGCAGCCGCGAGGACCTGGACGAGCGGATCCGGGCGCGCATCGCCGACGACCTGCTGGCCGCGCTGTATCCGGCCCTCGACCCGAAGGGCACCGTCCGGGAGGCCGTCGAGCTCGCCGCCGCCACCTACGTCGGCTGGGTGGCGGAGCACCCCCGGCTCCACCGGTTCCTCGGCACCGGCTCGCCCGAGCAGGACGCCACCGGCTCCCGGGTGGTCGCGGGCACCCGCACGGCCATCGCCCTCCACCTGGCGCGGCTGCTCGACGCGTACGCCGAGCAGCTGGTCGACGGCGGGAAGGCGCCCGCGGGCTTCACCCTCAACCTGGCGTTCGGGATGGTCGGCCTGGTGGACGGGGTGGTCAACCAGTGGGCCGCCCGCCCCGAGTCGAGGAGTTCGCTCGACGACCTGACCCATTTCCTGAGCGACGCCCTGTGGGGCGTCCTCTCGCAGTCCACCCTGCGCCTCGGGCTCGTGCTCGACCCGGACCAGACGATCGGCAGGGCCCTGGAGCCGCCGGCGCGGCCCCGCTCCTGACCGGCCGGGACGCCGGAACGCTCCGTTTGCGGAGCGGTGGGCGCCGGGTTCGACTGTGAGGGACCCCTCGCGCCGCCGGAGCCCGGACCCGTACGACGGCCGGCCGGCCGCGCGGTCCCGCAGTCGCAGGGCAAGGAGAGACCGATGGCACCTCACCACAAGTCGAACGAGGAAGTCGAGGGCGACCCCGACACCGGGCACGGCCGCGGCCTGCCCCGGCGCCCCGACGAGAAGGAGCTCGACGAGCGCCTCGAAGAGGACCGCGAGGAAGTGGGCCTGCCGGTGGACCCGGACGACGGGAACCGGTAGGGCCGGCCGGGTCGGTCGGGCGGCGGAGACCGCCCGGTCGGCGGGTCGGGAGGGGTCCGGGGCGGCGGGCCCGGAAACGGAAACGCGCCGGCCCCCGCGGGTGCGGGGGCCGGCGCGCGGTGGTCCGCCTGCCGGGGACGGCGGCTTCGGGGACCGTCGGCGTCCTCGTCAGCCGGCGAGGAGCTCGAGCGAGTCGATCACGCGGTTCGAGAAGCCCCACTCGTTGTCGTACCAGGCGACGACCTTGACGTGGCGGCCCTCGACGCGGGTGAGCTCCGAGTCGAAGATCGAGGAGGCCGGGTTGCCGGTGATGTCGGAGGAGACGAGCGCGTCCTCCGAGTACTCCAGGACGCCCTTGAGCGGGCCCTCGGCGGCGGTGCGGTACGCCGCGAGGACGTCCTCGCGGGTCACGTCGCGGGAGACGGTCGTGTTCAGCTCGACGATCGAGCCGACCGGGACCGGCACGCGGATGGAGTCGCCGGACAGCTTGCCGTCCAGGTTGGGCAGCACGAGGCCGATGGCCTTGGCGGCGCCCGTCGAGGTCGGGACGATGTTGACGCCGGCGGCGCGGGCGCGGCGCGGGTCGCGGTGCGGGCCGTCCTGCAGGTTCTGCTCCTGCGTGTAGGCGTGGACCGTCGTCATGAAGCCGTGCTCGATGCCGGCGAGGTCGTCGAGGACCTTGGCCAGGGGGGCGAGCGCGTTGGTCGTGCACGAGGCGTTCGAGACGATCGTGTGCAGCTCCGCGTCGTACGCGTCGGTGTTGACGCCGTACGCGAGGGTGACGTCGGCGCCGTCGGCGGGCGCGCTGACGAGCACCTTCCTGGCACCCGCGTCGATGTGGGCGCGGGCCGCCTTGGCCGACGTGAAGCGGCCGGTCGCCTCCAGGACGATGTCGACGCCGAGCTCGGCCCAGGGGAGCTGCGCCGGCTCGCGCTCGGCGAGCACCTTGATGCGGTGCCCGTCGACGACCAGGGTGTCGCCGTCCACGCTCACGGGGCGGCCGAGGCGACCGGAGGTCGAGTCGAAGGCGAGGAGACGCGCGAGCGCGGTGGGCTCGGTGAGGTCGTTGACGGCGACGATCTCGAGGCTGCTGTCGCGCTCGAGCAGCGCGCGCAGCACGTTGCGTCCGATGCGGCCGAATCCGTTGATGGCGATACGAGTCATGACGATGTCCCTTCGGTTCGCCACCCATGCTCGTGCGCGGCGCCCGCCCGTGACAGCGGCGTGATCGCCACGGTCCGCAAGTATCGCGCCAGAGCGTCACCGGCCCCGGAACCGGCCCCGTCCCCCTACTCGCCCTGGGCGAACGTGCGGCGGTACTCGCTCGGCGTGGTGCCCAGGATCCGCTGGAAGTGCAGCCGCAGATTGGCCCCGGTGCCGAGGCCCACGTCGGCGGCGATCTGCTCGACGCCCCGCTCGGAGCGTTCGAGCAGTTCGCGGGCCCGGTCGACGCGGGCCCGCATGACCCACTGCATGGGGGTGTAGCCGGTGTCCTCGACGAACCGGCGCGAGAAGGTGCGCGCCGACACCGCCGCGTGCCGGGCCAGGACGTCGAGGGTGAGGGGTTCGCCGAGGCGGTGCAGCGCCCACTCGCGGGTGGCGGCGAACCGCTCGCCGAGCGGTTCGGGCACGCTGCGCGGCACGTACTGCGCCTGGCCGCCGCTGCGGTACGGGGCGGCGACCAGGCGCCGGGCCGCGTGGTTCGACGCGGCCACCCCGAGGTCCCCGCGCAGGATGTGCAGGCACAGGTCGATCCCCGAGGCGGCGCCCGCGGACGTCAGGACGCTGCCCTCGTCGACGAAGAGGACGTTCTCGTCGACGCGGATCAGGGGGCGCTTCGCGGCGAGCGCCCGCGCGTAGTGCCAGTGCGTGGTGGCGCGCCTGCCGTCGAGGAGTCCCGTGGCGGCCAGCGCGAAGGCGCCCGTGGAGATCGCGGCGAGCCGCGCGCCCCGCGCGTGGGCGGCGATCAGCGCGTCGACGACGGCCCCCGGCGGGTCCTCGCGGTCGGGGAAGCGGTAGCCGGGGACGAAGACGATGTCGGCCCACGCGAGCGCGTCCAGGCCGTGGGCGACCTGGTACGCCAGGCCGTCGCCCCCGGCGACGACACCGGGTTCGGCGCCGCACACCCGCACCTCGTACGGCATGCTCGCGCGGGTCGTGAACACCTGCGCGGGGATGCCGACGTCGAGGGGTTTCGCCCCTTCGAGGACGAGGACGGCGACGCGATGCAGACGGGAAACGGGCACGTCACGAGGGTACGCGGGGCACGTCGGAGGCGGGCCGCGGGCGTCCGGACGCGACCGCGGGGACAAGTCGCGGACGTCCGGGCGCGACCGCGGGAAGCGGGCCGCGGGGATCGGAGCCGGCCCCTTCGCATTCCGCGACCCGTGTCAGGAACCCTTCCCGGGCGTTGGCACTCATGATCAATGGACCCGGGGCCGCGCCGTGACGGCGGCGCTCCCCCGGGCCCCGCGGCGCACCGCTGCCGTGTGCCGTTCCGGACGATTCCGACGAAGTCGAGGAAACCACCGTGCCCCTGACGCCGCACCGACGCCTGGTCGTGAGCGCCACCCTGATCGCCGCACTCGCCGCGGGCGTGGCCCCCGCCACCGGCGCGTCCGCCGCCCCGCGGACCCCGGCCGTCCCGCAGGCTCCCGCCGCCCCGGCGGCCAAAACCGTTCCCGCCCCCGACATGAAGGGCGTGGTCGCCGCGCTGGACGCCGCCGTGGCCGACGGCGCGCCGGGGGCGATGGCCCGCTTCTCCGGCCCCGGCGGCGTCCAGAGCCGCACGGTCGGCGTCCAGGACCGCGTGAAGGGCACGCCCATGGACGTCCGGTCGCGGTTCCGGATCGGCAGCGTCAGCAAGACGTTCTCCGCGGTCGTGCTCCTCCAGCTGGTGCAGGAGAAGCGACTGAAGCTCGACTCGCCGGTCAACACCTACCTGCCCGGCCTGCTCCCCGACGACCGCATCACGGTCCGTCACCTGCTCACCCACCGCAGCGGGCTCGCCGACTACACCGACCCGATGTTCGCCGACACGGTGCCGGGCTTCGAGTCCGTGCGGAACAGGGTGTTCGGCTACCGGGAGCTCGTGAAGCTCTCCCTGGCGCTGCCCCGGACCACCGAACCCGGCGTGTCGTACAAGTACTCGAACGCCAACTTCGTGGTGGTCGGGATGCTCATCGAGAAGCTCACGGGCAAGCCGGTGGCGGACGCGTACCAGCGCCGCGTCTTCAAGCCGCTGGGGCTGCGGGACACCTCGTACGTCCACCCCGACACCCGCATCGCGGGCCGGCACGTGCGCGGGTACCTGTACCCCGACGCGGCCGGCGACCCGCTGGTGGACTCCACGGAGCAGACCGCGTCCTGGGCGCAGTCGGCCGGGGCCGTCATCTCCAGCCCCGCCGATCTGAACACCTTCACCGAGGCCCTCATGAGCGGCCGTCTGCTGTCCCCGGCCATGATGGAGGCGATGACGACGGTGACGCCGACGGACACCGCCGGCGCCCGGTCCTACGGACTCGGCCTGCGCCGCTACGACCTGTCGTGCGGCACCCGGGTGTACGGCCACACCGGCACCGTGCAGGGCTTCTACACGTACGCCTTCTCGACGCGCGACGGCCGGCGCAGCCTCTCGGCCATGGCCAACTCCTCGAACCGCGGCGTGGTCAACACGGCGCTCGGCGGCACGCTGGAGGCGGCGTTCTGCGGCGAGAAGCCGGCGGCACCGTCGTCGCGCGCCGCCTCGCCCTCGGCCCGTGACTTCTCGTCGCTGCCGGCGGAGCGGGACCTGCCCGAGCGGCACTGACCGGTTCCCCGAGGGGGCGTCCGCGGTCTCCACCGGCCGGACGCCCCCCCCGGGTTCACGCCTGGTACTCGGTGAGGTCGATGACGTGGACGCGCAGGGGGATGCCGAGGACCGGGTGGTCCTTGTCGCGCTCGGGTTCCATGCCGAGCTTGGCAACGACGTTCTCGGACGCGCGGTCGCCGAGGTGCGTGACGGCGACGACCCGGTCGAGCCCCCGGTCCTGGAGCGCCCACTCGAGGACCGCGTGGGCGGCCTCGGAGGCGTACCCCTGGCCCCAGAACTGCCGACCGAGACGCCAGTGGATCTCGACGTCCGGCGCCGTCTCGTCCGGCACGGAGAGTCCCGCGAGGCCGATCAGCTCGCCGGAGGCGATGAGCTCCACGGCGAAGAGGCCGAAGCCCTCCTCGTCCCACTCCTCCTCGTACCGCTCGATGTCCTCGGCGGTCTCCTCCAGGTCGCGGACCGAGCCGTCGCCGATCCGGCGCATGACCTCGGGGTCGGCGTTGATCTCGGACAGCGGGACGAGGTCGTCGTCGCTCCAGCGGCGGAGGACGAGGCGGGGGGTGCGGATCTCGGTCATGGCCCCATCCTGACGCACGCGGCGGGCCGCCCGCGCCACCGGGCGGCGGGGGTCCGCCGGGATCCCGCCGGGGCGGGCCCCGGGGCACGGTGACGCCCCGGAGGCGCCGGCTGCCTCCGGGGCGTTTCCCGATCCGGTGGTGCCTCGGGCCGTGTCGCGGCCCGTGTTACGGGACGATCCGCAGGAGGCGGTTCGGGGAGCCGCTGCCCGGGCCGGTGACCTTGCCGGGCGTGGAGCCGTTGACGAGGGCCGTGGCGACCTGGGCCGGGGTGGCGGAGGGGTGCCCGGCGAGGTGGACCGCCGCGGCGCCCGCCACGTGCGGGGCGGCCATCGAGGTGCCCGAGATGGTGTTGGTGGCGCTGTCGCTCGTGTGCCAGCCCGCGGTGATGGACACGCCGGGGGCGAAGAGGTCGAGCACCGAGCCGTAGTTGGACCAGCTCGCCTTCGCGTCGGTGTTGCTCGTGGCGCCGACCGTGAGGGCCTCGGCGACCCGGGCGGGCGACGAGGAGGAGGCGTCGGCACCGGAGTTGCCGGCCGCGACGGCGTAGGTGATGCCGTCGGCGATGGACCTCTTCACCGCGTTGTCGAGGGTGGTGGAGGCGCCGCCGCCGAGGGAGAGGTTGGCCACGGCCGGGGTGCCGGCGGTGTGGTGGGAGGTGACCCAGTCGATGCCCGCGATGACTCCGGCGGTGGTGCCGGAGCCGTTGTTGTCGAGGACGCGGACGGCGACGACCTTCGCCTTCTTGGCCACGCCGTAGGTGGTGCCGGCGATGGTCGTGGCGACGTGGGTGCCGTGTCCGTTGCCGTCCTGGGCGACCGTGTCGCCCTCGACCGCGTCGTAGCCGTTCACGGCGCGCCCGGTCAGCTGGGAGTGGCTGATCCGGACCCCGGTGTCGATGACGTAGGCCGTGACGCCGCCGCCCGCGCTGTCGGGGTAGGTGTACGTGCCGGAGAGCGGCAGGTTCGCCTGGTCGATGCGGTCCAGGCCCCAGGGGGCGCCGGTCTGCGTCGCGTCGGAGCGGACCACCTGGTTCTGCTCGACGGAGGCGACGGACGGGTCGGCGGCGAGGCGGCGGGCCGCCGTCGCGTCGAGGGCGGCCGTGTAGCCGTTGAGGGCGGAGCCGAACGTCCTGCGGACGGTGCCGCCGTAGGCGGATATCAGCTTCCGGCCCTTGTCCGAACCGGCCTCGAAGCCCGCGCCCTGCTTCAGGGTGACGATGTAGCTGCCGGGGACGGCGTCGGCCGAACCGGCCGCGAGGACCGTTCCCTCGGCCGGGGCCGCCTGGGCGGGGACGGCGGCGAAGGTGCCGAGCAGGGCGGCCGCGGTGGCGGCGGAGGCCGTCACGGCGAAGCGGGTCTTGGTGCTCTTCGGGAGTGCCATTGCGAGGGAGTCCTCCTCGTCCGCGTCGTGCCCGGGGGGTGGGACGGCACGACTGTGGGGGGGGTGCACGTGGGGCCACGTACACGGTCGGAACCGGTGTGGCCGGTCCCGGCGTGATCAGCAGCCTGGCGGCTCTACGGGCGTAGCTCAAGGAAGTTGACGCCTTGTCATGCATCCGCCATACGCCTGCAATCGAACCCCCTCCGAAGCCCCTCCGGGTGGCCTGATCAGGCACGCGGGTGGCCGGAAACGGGACCTGCCCGAGCGGCACGGTCCGTCCGGCCCGTCCGGACCGTCCGGTCGCGGAGGCCGTCCAGCCCTTGGGGTCCGTGGGGTCCTCGGAGTCCGCAGCGCCCGTGCGGTCCTCGGAGTCCCTCCGATCCGTCCGATCCCTGGAGCCCTTGGAGCCCGTCTAGTCCACGGAGTGCGCCGGAGCCTCCGCGAGGGAGCGGGCGAGCGCCTCGGCGAAGCCGTCCGGGTTGTCCAGCATCAGGTTGTGCCCCGCGTCGGGGACCACGGTCACCGGGACGCCGAACGCGGCGGCCTTCTCCGCGGCGGCGTCCGGCAGGCTCGCCTCCCCGACGAGGAACGCGCGGGGCGCCGTGATCCCGGCCAGCAGGTCCCCCGTGGCGGGTGTGCTCCCCTCGACGAGCGCCACCGCGCTGCGGTGGACGGCCAGCGGGTCGGCGAGGCGCAGCCGGGCGGCGTAGTCGGCGCGTCCGGCGAGGGCGAGCATGCGGGAGAAGCCCCTCTCCACGAACGCCTCCTCGCTCTGGGCGGCCACCGGCGAGCTGAACGGGCCCCCGCCCGCGTACAGGTTGGGCTCGGCCACCACGAGCCGGGCGACCAGGTCGGGCCGGGCCGCCGCCAGGTGGACGGCCACGGCGCCGCCCATCGAGTGCCCGACGAGGTCCACCCCCGCCACGCCCAGGTGGTCGAGGACGGCGGCCACCACCGCCGCCTGGGACTCCATGCGGTAGTCGAAGTCCGCGGGCCGGTCGCTCAGTCCGTGTCCGAGGAGGTCCACCAGGAGCGCCCGGCCGCCGCGGAGCGCGGGGTGGGTGGCGATGTGGGCGAAGTCCGAGGCGGCCGTGCACCCGAGGCCGTGGACGAAGACCCGTACGGGTCCTTCCCCCGGCAGGTCGAGCCACCGGACGCACGCCCGCTCCCGCGTCAGGAACAACTCCCGCATGCCGTTGCTCCCCCGCGCCGTACCGCCGTCGTGTCGCCGTCGTGCGCCACTCTACGGGCCGGTACCGACACCACCCGCCGGAGCGGCCTGCTCCCGCGCGCGGGGGCGGTCGGATAGCGTCGGGTCCGACGCCGAGCCGGCGACGCCGGACACGACCCGAAAGGACGCCCATGCCCCTCGAAGGTGAGTACGAGCCCAGCCCGGAGGAGTGGGTGCGGAACCAGGTCGAGCTCTACGAGTCCTCCGGGGGCACGAAGGGCACGACCATGCGCGGCCTGCCCGTGGTCCTGGTGACCAACCGCGGCGCGAAGAGCGGCAAGCTCCGCAAGACCCCGCTGATGCGGGTCGAGCACGACGGGGCGTACGCGCTCGTGGCGTCGAACGGCGGCGCCGTGAAGCACCCCGTCTGGTACCACAACCTCGTCGCCTCGCCGCTGGTCGAGCTGCGCGACGGGACCGAGGTGTGGGACATGAAGGCGCGCGTCGTCACCGGCGAGGAGCGCCGGGAGTGGTGGGACCGGGCCGTCGCCGCCTTCCCGGACTACGCCGACTACCAGCGCAAGACCGACCGCGAGATCCCCGTGTTCGTGGTGGAGCGGGCGGGCTGACCGGCCGACCGCGGGAAGGGCCCGGACCGGGGGCGGTCCGGGCCCTTCCCGTGTGGTCGCTCAGCCGGTGCGCAGGACGCGGAAGCGACCGGGTTCGGCCGGGTCGCGGTCGGCGACCTGGACCGGGGCCCAGGTCCACTGCAGGACGCCGATGCCCGGCGTGCGGGAGAACCGGATCGGTCCGCGGGTGCCCTCGGCCTCCACGCGCGGCCACGACGCGGCGACGGACGCCCGGTCCGTGCCGTGGGAACGCAGCGCCGCGGCGAGGAAGGTGACGGTGTCCCAGCCCTCGAAGGCGACGAAGGAGGGGTCCTCGCCCAGCCGTTCGCGGAGTTTCCCGCCGACCCGTTCGGCGAGCGGGCCCGGGGACTCGGGCAGGTAGCGCAGGAACGGGATCCCGTCGCCGTCCCCGCCCAGCGCCGCGGCCCATCCCGGGAACTCCGGCTGTCCGGCCGGGGCGCCGATCAGGAGCTCCGCGAGCCGCCGGTCGCCCCGGACGGCCCTGACGACCGGCACCGCCGGCTCCGGTTGGCCGACGAGGAGGAGGAGCGCGGTCGCGCCGTGCTCGACGAGCGCGTCGCACAGGGCCCCGGGGGCGAGCGCGTTCGCGTCGAGTTCGAGGACGGTGCCGCCTCGGGGGGCGAGGCGCTCCCGCAGGACGCGGATCCCGGACGTCCAGTAGACGCTCGGCTGGGTCGCCACGGCGATCCGGTGCCGGCCCTCGGCGAGGAGGAAGTCCGCGTAGAGCCGCCAGCCGTGGGACTGGGCCGGGGCCAGGCGCGCGACCCACTCCGTCGGCTCCTCGGTGAGCGCGTCGAGCACGGCGGAGGAGCAGAGGAACGGCACGCCGAGGGCGTCGGCGCGGGCGGCGGCGGCACGGGCGACGACGCTGTGGTACTCGCCCGCCACGGCGGCCACGCCCAGGCCGGCCAGTTCGTCCACGGCCGCCGCGGCCCGCTCCGGGTCGGCCGCGGTGTCCCGGACCAGGAGTTCCAGCGGCCGGCCGTCGATGCCGCCGGTGTCGTTGACCTCGCGGACGGCCAGGTCGAGTCCGGCGAGCAGGTGCCGGCCCGCCTCGACCCAGCCGGGCGGCGACAGCGGGAGGAGGGCGCCCAGACGGACGGGCGGGCCGTCCGCCCGGTGCTCCGCTCCGGGCAGTGACGGTGACACGCTCGGCGGTGGCGGCGTACTCGTCGGCGGCGGTAGCGGTGACGTGCTCGCTGACGTGCTCGCTGCTGTGTTCATCGGGTGGCGCCTCCCCTGGGACGGTGCGGTCGCGGTCCGTCCGGGCCGCGCCGCGCCGGCCGGGACCGGCGGTCCGCGTCCCCCGCTTCCCGCCCCGGTGGGCACACCCGGATGGTCACGCCGGACATTGGATCCGCCGCCGCACCGGCGGGCAACCGGTTATCCGTCCACCGGACCGGCGGACCCCACCGCCGGGCGTACGCCGCCGGCCTCCGCCCCGGGGCCCGGCCGCCCGGTCACGCGGGGGTGGGACCCGCCTCGGCGATCACGCGGTGGTCCGGGGGGGAAGGCGCCCCCGGTCGCGGGGACGCCGAGGGCGACGGCCGCGCGCACCCCGGTCAGGCCGGGGCGAGGACCGCCAGGAGGAGGGCGACCTCCCGGGCCACGGCCGCGCGGGCCGGGGTCAGGTAGTGGCGGGGGTCGACCGCGTCGGGGTGGTCGGCGAGGTGGTCGCGGACCGCCCGGGTGAAGGCCTTGTTCAGGTGGGTGGAGACGTTCACCTTGGTCATGCCGGCCGTGACGGCGGTGGCGAGGTCCGCGTTCGAGACCCCGGAGGAGCCGTGGAGGACCAGCGGGACGTCGACCGCGACGCGCAGACGGGCGATCAGGTCGAAGTCGAGGACCGCGTCGCGGGTCAGCATCTGGTGGGAGCTGCCGACGGCGACGGCGAGGGCGTCGACTCCGGTGGCGGCGACGAAGGCGCGGGCCTCCTCCGGGTCCGTGCGCACGCCCGGGGTGTGGGCGCCGCCCTTGCCGCCGACCTCGCCGAGTTCGGCCTCGACCCACACGCCGTGGCGGTGGCACTCCTCCACGACCTCGCGGGTCGCGGCGACGTTCTCGGCGTAGGGGAGCTTCGAGGCGTCGAACATGACGGAGCCCAGGCCGAGTCCGACGGCCTCGCGGACGAGGTCGGGGTTCTCGGCGTGGTCGAGGTGGACGGCGACGGGGACCTTGGCGGCGCGGGCGACCGCCAGGGAGGCGAGGGCGACGGGTTCCAGGGCGCCGTGGTAGCGGACGGTGTTCTCGCTGATCTGGAGGACGACCGGCCGGTCGGCGTCCTCCGCGCCGGCCACGATGGCCTGGGCGTGTTCGAGCTGGAGGACGTTGAAGGCCCCCACTCCGGTGCCGGCCGCGCGGGCGCGGCGGGCGATCTCGTCGGTCGGCGTCAGCGGCATGGCGCGTCTTCTCCCGGGATGCGGTCGGCTTCTTCTGGGGTGCGGTCGGCGCGGCGGCGGCCGGGCGCGGCCGGCGGGGCGCCGGACACGACGGCCCGGCCGTCGGACGCGGCCGCCGTGTCACCGGGCGGGGGTGTCGGACCGTCAGGCATGGACGTCGGGGAGGACCACGGAGCGGGTCAGGTTGCGCGGGGTGTCGGGGTTCAGGCCCCGGGCCTCCGCGACGGCGACGGCGAGGCGCTGGGCGCGGACCAGGTCCGCGAGGGGGTCGAGGCCGCTCTCGGAGAGGATGCCGCCGACCTTCCGCACGTCGTCCGCGAGTCCGGCGGGGAGGGTGCCGAAGCCCCAGGCGACCCGGCCGGGTCCGGTGATGCTGATCGGACCGTGGCGGTACTCCATCGCGGGGTACGCCTCCGTCCACGCGCCCGCCGCCTCGCGCATCTTGAGGCCGGCCTCCAGGGCGAGTCCGTAGGTCCAGCCGCTGCCGAGGAAGGTGAACTGCCCGGCCGTGAGGACGTCCTCGCCCAGCGGGGAGGCGAGGGCCTGCTCGGCGTCCCGCGCGGCGTCCTCGACGGTGGACACGCCCTCGGGGAGGGCGTCCTCGGCCTCCAGGTGCGCGCGGAAGAGGGCGAGCGCCGTGGTGGCGAAGCGGGTCTGGACGACCGACTCCTCGTCCGCGAAGTCGAGGACGGCGACCTCGTCGGCGAGGTCCGTCACCGGGGTGGCGGGGTCGGCGGTGACCGCGCCCGTGGGCACGGTGCCGCGCAGCCGGGAGAGGACGGCGAGGACCTCGCTGGTGGTGCCGGAGCGGGTGAGGGCGACGACCCGGTCGTAGCGGCGCCCGTGGGGGAACTCGGAGGCCGCGAAGGCGTCGGTCTCGCCGTGGCCGCCGGACTCGCGCAGCTCGGCGTAGGCCAGGGCCATGAACCAGGAGGTGCCGCAGCCGACGACCGCCACCCGCTCGCCCCGCCGGGGCAGGGCGGCGACGTGCCGGGGCAGGGTGCGGGCCGCCTGGCGCCAGGTCGCCGGCTGGGAGGCGATCTCCACGGCGGTGCGGGTGGTGCTCATGCCGGTCTCCTTGCAAGAAAGACTGCGAGATATTGAACGAACATGCTTGAAGTCGAAGACATTCAAGCAGAAACATGCATGACGTTTCCAGATCCCACACCTGTCGACGGCTAGAATCGGACGCTCGCACGACCGGGAGGGAGGGACCCATGTCCAAGCACGAGCGGTGGAACACGCTCCTCGAACTGCTGGCGGCCTCGGGAAGGATCGAGGTGGAGGAGGCGGCGGCGACGCTCGACGTCTCCGCGGCCACGATCCGCCGGGACCTCGACGAACTCGCCGAGCAGCAGCTCCTCGTCCGGACGCGGGGCGGCGCGGTCGCGCACGGCGTGTCGTACGAACTCCCCCTGCGCTACAAGTCGACGCGGCACGCGCCGGAGAAGAAGCGGATCGCGGAGACCGCGGCCGACCTGGTCGCGCCCGGCGAGGTCGTCGGGCTCAACGGCGGCACGACGACGACGGAGGTGGCGCGGGCGCTGGCGCTGCGGTTCGCGAGCGGACGCGCCGAGGCCCCCGGACCGGCGGCGCCCTCGGGCCCGGCGCTGACCGTGGTCACCAACGCGCTCAACATCGCGGGCGAGCTCGCGGTGCGCCCGCAGATCAAGATCGTCACGACGGGCGGCGTCGCACGGCCCCAGACCTACGAGCTGGTCGGCCCGCTGACGGTCGGGGTGCTCAGTGAGGTGGTGCTCGACGTGGTGGTCCTGGGAATCGACGGGATCGACGCCGAGTTGGGCGTGATGGCGCACCACGAGGACGAGGCGAGCATCAGCCGGCTCTTCGCGGAGCGGGCGAGCCGGGTGGTCGTGGTGACCGACTCCTCGAAGATGGGCCGCCGGGCGTTCGCGCGGATCTGCGGCCTGGACCGGATCGACACCCTGGTGACCGACACCGGCATCGCGCCGGAGACCGCCGCCCGGCTCGCCGAGGCCGGGGTGAAGGTCCTCACCGTCTGACCCGCCCGCCCCTCCCGGCGGAGGGACGCCTCGGCAACCGGCCGCGGCGACCGGAGGGACGACGGGCACGGGCGACGTCCGCACGCCCCGGCGGCGCCGTCAGCGGCCGGCGAGCGCGGCGCGCCGGATCGTGGCGTCGAGGAGGTCGAGGGCGTCCTCGGCCGTGCGCCCGGGCGCCCTGTTCCACGGGCCGATGAGGTCCCGCCAGCCCCGCGACCGCAGCTCGGTCATGATCCAGGCGGCCGCCTCGTTCATGGTGTCCGCGCCGCCGTGGCCGAGGCGGTGGGCCGCGAGGAGCGCCCCGCAGACACAGCGGGCCCCGCGCCTGTCGCGCAGCCTGTACGGGGCGTTCTGCCAGCCCCACTCGGTCAGGACGAGGCGCGCGTAGCCGAGGTGGACCGAGGGGCGCAGCTCGGGCCGGCCGATGCGGCGCCAGGCGTGGAGGCGGTCCGGCAGCACGGCTCCGATCCGGCCGGGGAGGCGCTCGACCGGGCCCGGGGCGGGGAGCGCGTCGAGCGCCTCGGCCACGAGCCGTTCCACGGGCACGCTGAGCAGGTCCCGCCAGCTCCGCTCCTCCCCCGGCGACAGCGGCCCGGGGGCGGGGGCGAGCGGGTCGGGAGCGGTCCAGTCGGTGACGATCCGCTGCCAGACGGCGCTCTCGTAGAGGGCGGCGGCCTCGCGGTCGAGGGCGTCGGGGGCGAACTGAGGGGCGGGGGACATCGGGCGGCTCCTGGGTCGGTCACTCCATCCTTCGAGAAGGATGTCGGCTTTGCGCCCTTTGCCCTTGAGTGACCGCGATGCACCCAAAGCGCCCTCACTCCCGCACAGGGTCTCACTCCATAGATTTTCGGCTTATTTCTCCATCAATGGAATTACGCCGCATATTCGGACATAACCCACCGGGTGACGCGACTCACTCCGCACGGCCGGGCACACGACCCTCGCCCGCCCCGCCCCGTGCCGCACAAGGAAGTTCGGCGCTTCCGCGGCCCGACCGATCTTGAATTCCCCGAATTCAGTGATCCAATAAAGAGGACCGCCTCCCTGATCCTCTTGTTATTCGCCGCATTACTGGCCTACGGTCACCTCCATTCGAGCGGAACGCCTAATCCTGCCGCCGCTCGACAACCTCCCTTTTCACCCGACGGCAGGAGCGGGGGACCCACGAATACGCCGGCCCGGAATCCGGGACGGCTCGGGGTGCAGCCGCGTGCGCGCGGCCGGACATCTCCCGTCCGAACCCGACAGCTCACCTCGTAGGCGCCGGAGAGGAATCCGTCATGCCTGCACACGGTAAGCACCGCCGCATCCGCCGCAGCCGCGTCTCCCGCGGTCTGGCCCTGGTCGGAACCGGTGGGGTCGCGCTGTCCCTGCCCCTGATCGCCCCCACCACGGCCGGAGCCGCGACCGCCGCGACCGCCGCCGGGACCCCGGAGATCGCCGTCGGGGCCTTCGCCGCTCCCGCCGCGCCGGTCGCCGCCAAGGCCCCGGCGGCCACGCGCACGTACACCGTCGTGAGTGGTGACTCGCTTTCCCTGATCGCCCAGAAGAAGGGAATTCAGGGAGGCTGGAAGAGCCTTTACCGCGCCAACCAGAGCGCCGTGGGTGACAACCCGTCACTCATTCACCCCGGCCTGGAACTGACGATTCATCGGGGTTCGGCCGAGGCCGCTCCCGCGCGGGCCAAGACGCAGGAAAAGGCCGAGCGGAAGAGCACCGCGAAGGCGGAGAGGGCAGAGAGGTCCGGTACGGCCGAACGGGCGAACCGCTCCGAGCGCCGCGCCACGCCGACCGCCGCCACCGCCACCACCGGCACGGGCGCCTCCGCCGCCGCTCCCGCGGTCGCCGCCGCCCCGGCCGCCGTCCCCCAGTACGCCGACAACCTCGACGGCTGGATCCGGGAGTCGCTGGACGTCATGGCCCGGCACGGCATCCCCGGTTCCTACGAGGGCATCCACCGCAACATCATGCGCGAGTCCTCCGGCAACCCCCTGGCCATCAACAACTGGGACGTCAACGCCGTGAACGGCACCCCCTCGAAGGGCCTCCTCCAGGTCATCGAGCCGACGTTCCTCGCGTACCACGTGCCCGGCACGGCGATGGACCTGTACGACCCGGTCGCCAACATCACCGCCGCCTGCAACTACGCGGCCGACCGCTACGGCTCCATCGACAACGTCAACGGGGCCTACTAGTCGGCGCCGGCTGGTCGGCACCGGTCGCCGGGGCTCTCCGGCCCCGGAAGTGCCCGGTGAACCAGGAGGTGGCGAGCTGCGCCACCTCCTCCAGGGCGCCGGGCTCCTCGAAGAGGTGGGTGGCGCCCTCCACCACGGCCAGCCGGTTCTCGCAGCGCAGCAGCGCCCCGGCCCGCCGGTTGAGGTCCAGGACCAATGGGTCCTCGGCGCCCACCACCAGGAGGGTCGGGGCCCGCACCCCGGCCAGGCGGTCGGCCGCGAGGTCCGGCCGTCCGCCGCGCGAGACGACGGCTGCGACGGGGGACGCGGGGTCGCCCGCCGCCCACAGCGCGGCCGCCGCCCCCGTGCTCGCGCCGAAGTAGCCGAGCGGGAGGCCCGCGACGTCGGGCCGCTCGGCCAGCCGCTCCGTGGCTCCGGCGAGCCGGCCCGCGAGGAGCGGGGTGTCGAAGACGTGCGCCCGGTCGGCCGCCTCGGCCTCGCCGAGCAGGTCGAACAGCAGGGTTGCGAGACCGGCCCCGTTCAGCTCCGCCGCGACCGCCCGGTTCCGGGGGCTGTGGCGGCTGCTGCCGCTGCCGTGGGCGAACAGGACGAGCCCTGCGGCCCCTTCGGGCACGGCGAGCCTCCCGGGGAGCACGGCGCCGTCGACCGGGATCCGCACCTCCGTGTCCCGGACGACGGGGTCGCGCCCGGCCCGGATCCGGTCCAGACAGGCGATCACCTCGTCGTCCGGCGTCTGCGGGAACTCCCGGTAGAACTGGCCGACGGCGTAGAACCCCTCCGGGGTGCGGACGCCGACGGTCTCGTCGGCCTCGCCGCCGAGGCGGGCCGTCCAGCCGGGCGGGGCGACCGGCACCGCGAGGACGATCCGGGCCGCTCCCCGGGCGCGGACCACCCGGCAGGCGGCCAGGGCCGTGGCACCGGTGGCCAGCCCGTCGTCGACGACGAGGACCGTCCGCCCTTCGAGGGGCACGGGCGTCCGGCTGCCCCGGTAGCGGCGGGCGCGCTGGTCCAGTTCGGCCAGCTCGCGCTCCTCCACGGCGGCCAGCGCGCGGTCGTCCACCCCGGCCTCGTGGATCACCCCGTCGTTGAGCACCCGCACGCCGCCCTCGCCGATCGCGCCCATCGCGACCTCCGGCCGGTGGGGCACGCCCAGCTTCCGCACGAGGCAGATGTCGAGCGGGGCGTCGAGGGCGTCGGCGACCTCGGCGGCCACCGGCACGCCGCCGCGCGGGAGGCCGAGGACCACGACGTCCCGGCCCCTGAGGTGGTCGAGCCGGGCGGCGAGCTGCCGTCCCGCGTCACTGCGATCGCTGAAGAACATGGTCCGACGCCCTTCCGGCCGTGCGCCCGCCCGGGCGGGCCCGGGACGGCCACGCTCCTCCAGGGTAGGCGCGTCGGGCCGCTCGGCGAGGACGATCGCGCGCCGGTCGGCCGACTCCCCGGCGGCTCCGGCGGCTCCGGCGGCTCCGGCGACCCCGGCGGCTCCGGCAGCTCCGGCGGCTCCGGCAGCTCCGGCAGCTCCGGCAGCTCCGGCGAAAGGCTTCCGGGACTCTCCGGCCAGGGGGAACCCGACCGGCGGAGGGGCTTCCCGGGATGCGGGCGCTCCGGCTCCCGGGGCATCCTGGCTGTGTGACCTCGCACGGCGCTTCCGGCCCCGGCCCGGCGGGCGGTACCGGGCGTCCGTCCGGGAGCGGAGCCGGCGGCGAGCCCGCTCCCGTGGCCCTGACGTGGGCGCTCGCGGAGGCGGCGCTCGGGGCCGTGGAGGAGGTCGGCGGGTACGCGGGCGGGGTGTACCTGCGCTCCGAGACGCCCGGTCTGCTGCGGCTCGCGGTCCTCGTGGGGCTGCCGGGGCCGTTGTTCCGTCCGTGGTGGCGGATGCACGCCAACCGCCCGTTTCCGGTGGCGGAGGTCCACCGTTCGGGCCAGGCCGTCCACCTCGCGGACGTCGAGGAGGCGATGCGGCGCTTCCCCCAGCTCGTGGCGAGCCTGCCGTTCCCCTTCGCCTCGCTGTACGCGCCGGTGACGGCGGGCCGCGAGCGCTTCGGCGTGCTCGTGGCGCTGCGCGCGCCCACCCCGGGCGCGCCGGTGGACGCACGGGACCGGAGCCGGATGACGCGGGGCGCGCTCCGGCTGGGCGAGGCCCTCGCCGAGCTGTCCCACCGGGGGACGGCGGTCGAGTGGGCGGGCGATCCGGTGTGCGTGCAGCTGCCGACCGGTTCGGGGCCTCCGGTGCGGTTCGGCTCCTTCGACTGGGACCTGGGCGCGGGCACCGTGACGATGGACGAGGGGCTCGTGGAGATCCTCGGCGCGGGCGTGCCCTCGGCCTGCACGATCGAGACCCTGATGTCCCTCCTTGAGCCGGAGGACGGATACGCCCTGTGGGCGGCGGCCCGGCACGCGACGGGCGCCGGCGGGCGCCCGCTGGTGCGCAGGCTCCGGCTGAAGGGCCCGGACGGCGGGCTGCACCTCCTGGAGGTGTCCGCACGCGCGCGGCGGACCGGCGCCGAGAAGGGCTCCCGGCTCGTGGGCACCCTCGTCGACCTCGGCACCGGCCTGATCGGCTCGGACGCCACCGACCGGCTGCCGCGGGCGCTCCTGGCCGTCGACCGGCTCGGCCGCGTCACGTACGTCAACGAGCGCACGGAGCAGTTGCTCGGCCGGCCGCGCAGGGACCTGGCCGGGCGTCCGCTGTGGGAGGCGCTGCCCTGGTTCGGGCACGCCTTCCACAAGGAGCAGCTGCGCGCCGCCCTGCTCTCGGGCGAACCGGTGCGCTTCCTGGCCCGCCCCGAGGGAGGTCACTGGCTGTCGGTCTCGCTGCATCCGGGGCGGGACGGGGTGACGATGGTGCTCCAGCCCGAGGAGGGGGCGGCGGCCCGCGCGCACGGGGCCGGGACGGGGCGGCGCGTCGCGGACGACCCGGCCTCGCCCGGGGACCGGGCGGCGGACCTGTACCGGCCGGTGGCCCTCGCGATCGCGCTCACCGAGGCGGTGACGGCGCGCCAGGTGTCGGCGGTGGTGACGGAGGAGCTGCTGCCGGCGTTCGGCGGGCGGCAGCTGGCGATCTACCTGCTGAGCGACCGGCGCCTCTACCTGGCGTGGGAGACGGGTTTCCCGCAGGGCTTCCTCGAACCCTTCGACGGCGTGGGCCTGGACGCGCGGGTACCGGGGGTGGTCACGCTGACGACGGGCAGGCCGCTGTTCTTCGAGTCGATGGAGCAGTTGGGCCGGGCGTATCCGGGCCTCCCGCTGGACGCGGAGCAGGGGGCGCGGGCATTCCTGCCGCTGATCGCCTCGGGCCGGCCGGTGGGCTCCTGCATCCTCGGCTTCGACCGGCCGCGCGGGTTCGGCCCGGAGGAGCGGACCGTGCTCACGGCGCTCGCGGGGCTGATCGCGCAGGCCCTGGAGCGGGCGCAGCGGTACGACACCGAGTCGGCGGTCGCGCGCGGGCTCCAGGACGCGCTGCTGCCGCACCGGCTGCCGGTGCGGGTCGGGGTGGACACGGTGGGCCGCTATCTGCCGGGCACGCAGGGCATGGACGTGGGCGGGGACTGGTACGACGTGATCGAGACGGGTCAGGGGCGGCTCGCCCTGGTCATCGGCGACGTGCAGGGCCACGGGGTGGCGGCCGCCGCCACCATGGGCCAGTTGCGCAGCGCGGTGCGGGCGTTCGCGCTCGGGGGCCACCGGCCGCAGGACGTCATGCGGGGCACCAACCGGCTGCTGATCGACCTGGACCCGGGGCAGTTCGCGAGCTGCTGCTACGTCCTGCTCGATCCGGAGACGGGCGAGGTGCGGGCGGTGCGGGCGGGGCACCCGCAGCCGCTGCTGCTGCGGCCGGACGGGACGGCGCGGCAACTGGACCTGGCGGGCGGGATGGTCCTCGGGATCGACGACGGGGCCACGTATCCGGTGTCCCGGCTGCGGCTGGCCCCCGGGGCCGTGCTCGCGCTGTTCACGGACGGGCTCGTGGAGCGGCCGGGCAGGGACATCGACGAGGGGATCGAGCGGCTGCGCCGGGAGCTCGCCGCGACGGCCTCGCTGCCGCTCTCGGAGACGGCCGACCGGCTGACCCGGGAGGCCCGGCAGGCCACGGCCCGGCCGGACGACATCGCCCTGCTGCTCGCGGCGCGTTGGCCGGAGCGCGGCTGAGCCGTACGAGGGGCGCCTGTCCAAGAGGGCCGTACGAGGTGATGGGCGCCGGCCGGAGGAACCGTACGGGGTGGTCCGCGCCGGCCGGAGGAGCGCGGGGGCGGTACGCGTGTACGTGTCCCGTCGCCCGGTTCACCCGGTCGGGCCCGCGGCGCTGGTCGGCGGCCCCGGCCCCGGGGAGGCTGGGGGTGCCGCGCCGATCAGGCCGGACGAGTCAGGGCGGCAGCCCGAGGAGGACACGTGCAGCAGGACAAGCAGCCCGAGTACGGCCCCGTGGTCTTCCGCGACCGCTCGGCCGGGTACGCGTTTCTGACCCGCTCCACCGCGACCAGCGACCGTACCATCGAGTGGGACGACGGCAACACGTATCCCGTGATCGACGTCGAGATCTCCTCCGAGAGCCACCCGTTCTACACGGGCAAGGCGCGGACCGTGGACACCGAGGGCCGGATCGCCAGGTTCGAGCGCCGTTTCGGCGAGCAGGGCCCTTCGGAGGGCTGAGCCCGTCCCGGGGCCGCGCCCGGCTTCGGAGCGCGGCGGGCCCCGGAAGGACGCGGCGGGGCGGGAACACGGGTCCGTGGGACCGCGTTCCCGCCCCGGCCGGGGTCGGCGAGCAGGGGCCCGGAGGCCTCCGCTCAGCTCCGGAAGGCGATCAGGCCTTCACGACGCCGGACTCGGCGACCTTGATGGAGGCGCTGGTGGCGCCGGAGCGGGAGCCGAGGCCCTCGATCTTCTTGACCAGGTCCTGGCCCTCGACGACCTCGCCGAAGACGACGTGCTTGCCGTCGAGCCAGTCGGTGACGATCGTGGTGATGAAGAACTGCGAACCGTTGGTGTTCCGGCCGGCGTTGGCCATGGAGAGCAGGAACGGGCGGTCGTGCTTCAGCTGGAAGTTCTCGTCCGCGAACTTCTCGCCGTAGATGCTCTTGCCGCCGGTGCCGTTGCCGTTGGTGAAGTCGCCGCCCTGGAGCATGAACTGCGGGATGACGCGGTGGAACGGGGAGCCGGCGTAACCGAAGCCGTGCTGGCCGGTGGCGAGCTCGCGGAAGTTCTGCGCGGTCTTCGGCACGACGTCGTCGAACAGCTGGAAGACGATGCGGCCCGCGGGCTCGTCGTTGATGGTGATGTCGAAGTAAACGTTGTCGCTCATGGGGACATCCTGTCATTACTCGCGCACCGGGTGCGCACGGGCTGCCTCCGGCCGCGTCACGGCACGCCGGTGCCCCGCCGCCCTGGGGGCGCGGGGCACGGGTCCGCACCGGCGGACACGGCGGACGGACCGGCTAGAGCAGTCCGCCGGTCTCCGGGGACTGGAGGGCGCCCCCGGCGCCCTGGACGGTGTCCTGGAGGACGCTCTCGGCGCCCCGGTCCTCCTGGAGGAGGCCGAGGGGGCTGCCGACGGGGTTGTCCCCGACGACGGCGTTCGCCTGCGGCGGGGGCGTGATGAGGGCCGTGACGACGCCTGCGGCGAGGGAGGCGATGGCGAGCATGCTGCGCTTCTTCATGCCCGGGTCAACTGCTGAACGGCCGGGGGGTTACGGGCTTGCCCGGATCGGACGCGGATCGGGCCCGGTCCGGCCCCGCACCCAGACGAGCAGCAGCAGGGAGGCGACGGCGGCGAGGGCGCACCAGGTGGAGACGAACTCGGTGGTCCACAGGAGGGCGCAGACGGCGGCTCCGGCCCCGGTCAGGAGCCCGAGCAGGCGCAGGCGCAGGAGCCGGTCGCGGGCGAGGAGCAGGGCGCCGACGGTGGCGAGGAGGTACGCGGCGAGGAGCAGCGGCGCGTGCGGCAGGTCGACGACGTAGCCGAGGGTGCGGCCGCGGATCTCGGCGGTGACGGGGCCGGTGGCGAGCCGGTGCGCGAGGACGCCGGCGGTCGCGAGGCCGGCGGCGAGCGGCGGGAGCAGGCGCCGCCGGTCGGCGGGGCGGGCGGCGGTCAGGACGCCGACGGGGATCCAGAGGGGCAGCAGGGGCAGGGCGATGACGGCCCAGGCGAGGGTGGCGGGCCCGGATCCGCCGCCGGCGTGCCAGACGGCGGCCTCCACGACCTGGTGGGCGCCCAGGAGCAGGGGCAGGGCGGCGAGCGGCGCGTCCCCGGGACGCCGCACGGAGGCGAGGGAGGCCACGCCCACGGCGCCGATCCCGAGGCCCGCCCAGAGGTCGGCCGTCGCGCTCCAGCACATAGCGCACTTCTACCCCATATCGGATGGAACCGTACGGCCGTGACGGGTGTCTCCCCCGGTGACACCACCGTCCCCGAGCACTCGGGCTCTCCCCCGCCGCCCACGACGACGCCGGACGGTCCGTGCACCGGGGCCCGGCCGGCCGGGGTCTCCCCGCCGGTGCTCAAGGGGGTCGCGCCGACGGGCGGCTCCGAGGGCGTGGTCACCCTCGGAGCGGCCTTCGGCGTCGAACCGGTCCACAGGTCCTTCCGGCCGCGCGCGCCGGAGCGTCTCGTGGTCGACGTCGCCCGCCCGGTGGGCTGCCGGTCCCGGGGGCGCGCCGCCGGTGCGGCCGACCGGCCGCACCGGCACGCGTTCGCCCCTCCTACGAACCGGTCTCCGCGTACAGGGGGATTCCGGTCCGGCGGGCGCGGTCGGTCGCCGCGAGGCGGGCGAACTCGGCCGGGTCCATCTCCCGCTCCCACTCGTCGAGGGTGCGCAGGGCGTACTCGCTGTGCTCGTCGGGGTCGAGGACGACGGCGGCGATCTGCTCGTCCGTCAGTTCGCCGCCGTCGAAGACGAAGCCGATGTGGTTGGCGGGCCAGGCGTCGCCCCGGTCGGTCGTGAAGTGGGTGCCGAGCAGCCGGGGCTCGCCGGTGAAGACGATCCCGGTCTCCTCGCGGCACTCGCGCACCGCCGTCTCCCAGGGCGTCTCCCCCGGGTCCATGTTGCCGCCCGGCCACTGCCACGTCCCGGAGTGGTAGGTGGCGCGCAGCTGGAGGGGGCGGCCCCTGGTGTCGGTGAAGTAGAGGCAGGCGTAGGCCGTCGCTCTCGGCAGGGTCGCTACGTATTCGACGGGCGGCAGCCAGGTGTGCGCCATGGGCGGCTCTCTCTCGACGGGCCGATGGGATCGCCTCCATCCAAGCGGTCGCGGGAGCACGGCCCGGCCGCTCGCGGGCGGATCACCGGATCGTGTGATCAGGCCTTTCCCTCGGAGCCTCCGGGGCGGTACGGGAGTCGGCGCAGGCGGCGCCGGACGAGCTGCTCGTGGACGAGGCGGCCGACGAGGGCGCCGCCGTAGACGACGAAGCCGACGCCGACGAGCCAGGACTGGAGGACGAGGACGGTGCCGAACTGGCCGTACGTCACCGCGTTCGAGGCGATGAGGGGGGAGAAGACGAGCTGGGAGAAGATCCGCAGTCCGAGGAGGCCGAGCGCGGTGAGGACGGCGCCGGGGAGGAGGGCGCGCCAGCGGATGCGCCCGCAGAGCAGGAAGCGCTGGGACCACCAGAAGAAGAGGAAGGTGCCGAGGGTGTCGCCGAGGGCGACGGCGGCGGTGGTGAGGGCCGGGGCGTCCTCGGGGGCGGGGAAGGCGACGAAGACGAGGAGGGCCGCGACGAGGACGGCGAGCCAGACGACGTGCCGCCACATGGTGTGCCAGCGGGCCGTGGGGAGGTCCCAGACCCGTTCGTACCCGGTCTGCACGGCGGATCCGAAGGTGACGCCGAAGGCGGCGAGGGCGGCGAGGCCGAAGGCGGTGGTGCGTTGCAGGGCCTGTCCCGGCCGGCCGAAGAGCCGTTCGACCTCCTCCTGGGAGACCTCGGTGACGCCGAGGCCCTGGACGAGCCAGCGGGCGAAGCCCTGCCCCCTGGCCAGGTCGGCCGCCGCGACGACGATGAGGAGGGGGACGAGGGTGAGCAGGCTGAGCGCCGCGAAGCCCATGGCGCGGTGCATGAGCTCCATGGCGCGGCCGCGGTTCCACGCGAGGCCGACGGAGGAGGCGGCGACGCGGTCGTGGACCCGTCGGAACCAGTGGCCGTGTTCGGTGGGGGCACCGTCGTGCGGCGGACCGGGTGTGGAGGGCATGCCTGGTGAGGTACCCGGCCGGGCGGCGCGGCATCGCGGGGGTGCCGCCGAACGGGTGGGGCGGGCCCCGGAAGGGCGGGACCGGGGCTCCCGCCGGTTCGGGAAGCGGGCGTCGGGAGGGCGCTCAGGCGGGGAGGGGGCGGGCTCCGGGGCCGGGGCGGACGGTGACGTCGCGGGCGGAGAGGGCGGCCCGCTCCTCTCCCTCGCACTGGACGACCACGCGGACGGGGGATCCGCAGTCGGTGTGGCGGATGTCGAGGACGGGGCCTCCGGGGGCCTCCGCGTGCGCGTCGCCCCACTGCTTGAGCGCGAGGAGGACGGGCCAGAGGTCGACGCCCTTGGCGGTGAGCCGGTACTCGTACCGCGTCCGGGAGCCCGGCTCGCGGTAGGGCTCGGCGCGCAGGACCTCCGCCGCGACGAGCTTGCGGAGGCGGTCGGCGAGGACGGCCTCGGAGAGCCCGAGGTGCCGCCGGAACTCGTCGTAGCGGCGCACGCCGTTGAACGCGTCCCGCAGGATCAGCAGGGTCCACTTCTCGCCGACCAGGTCCAGGGCGCGCCGGACCGAGCAGTTCTCCGTGTCCGTCTCCAGCCACTTCATCGCCCCACTCTAGCCAGCTGGCTGCGTCGTTGACAGTCAGCTTTCGGGACAGCTAGCTTCGGGATGCAGAGTCAGCGGGCCGGAGTGAGCGGAGTGTGGTCGTGGGACGGACGCGTACGGTCGAGTGGGAGGATCCCGCGGCCTCCGCGCGGGCGGCGGGGACGATGGCGGGGCTGGACTTCCTGCGGGAGATCGCCGCCGGGCGGCTGCCCGGCCCGCCGATCGCGTCGCTCCTCGGCTTCGCCCTCGAAGAGGTCGGGGACGGGCGGGTGGTGTTCTCCTTCGAGCCGGCCGAGGAGCACTACAACCCGATCGGGAGCGTGCACGGCGGCGTGTACGCGACCCTGCTCGACTCGGCGGCCGGGTGCGCGGTGCACTCCACGCTCCCCCGGGGGACGGCGTACACCTCGCTCGACCTGTCGACCCGCTTCCTCCGTCCGGTCACGATCGCCACCGGCAAGGTCAGGGCGGTCGGCACGGTGCTGACGCGGGGGCGCCGCACGTCGCTCGCGGAGGCGGGGCTGTACGACGCGGAGGACCGGCTGCTCGGCCACGCGACCAGCACGTGCATGCTGTTCCCGATCCCGGCGTAGCCCTCCGCGCCGCGCGGCACGGACCGGACGGAGCGCGCGGGGTCAGAGGCCCCGGCGGACGCCGGGGACCGGGCAGGTGCGGGTGCAGCCGTCCGGGACGGCGTCGGGGAAGCCGCTGGCCTGGAGGGCCGCGCTCACCAGGGTGGCGAGCAGGTCGATGTCGGACCCCATGTCCAGACGGACCGTCACCCACCCGGAGCCGGCGCGCAGGCGGACGGCGCTCGACCCGAGGAGGGCCGGGCGCAGCTTGGCGATCATGGCGCGGGTGAGGTGGACGTCGGCCTCGTGCTCCCCGTGGAAGTGCACGATCTCCTGCGTCGCGGTGCCCAGTCCGACCTCGGCGCCGCAATGGGCACGGCCGGGGGTCAGCGAGGGCCAGCTCATCAGACGTTCACTGGCATGCCTGGCCGTGTTCATACGAGGAGCGTGCCGGGCGCCGGGGCCGCGCACAAGCGTCCTGCGGCAAGAATCCGGCCCGTGTCCGAAACGGGTTGCCGGAAGGGCCCTCGCCGCCGCGCGCCGCCGCGGCGCGTGGGGAGGGAGCGACCCTGCGTGACGGCGGGGCGGGCGGCTCCGGGCATCCCGGTTGTACGCCGGACGGGCCCCCGAACTAGCGTGGCGCCCATGGAACTCTTGGGAGAGATCACGGGCGACCGCCCCCTGCTGGTGCTCGCCGTCAAGGAGGAGGCGCAGTTCCTCGACACGGGACTGCCGGTGCTGCTCACCGGCATGGGCAAGGTGAACGCCGCGACCGCGCTGGCGACCGCGCTGGCGACCGCGCTCGGCCGGGGGACCCGGCCGTCAGGGATCGTGAACCTGGGGACGGCCGGGGCGCTGCGGCCGGGCCTGACCGGGACGCACGTCGTCGGCACGGTGGTGCAGCACGACTTCGACGGCCGGCTGCTCGCCATGCTGACGGGAGAGTCCTACGGGGCACCGCTGACGCTGCCGGACGGCGGTGACGTGGTCCTGGCCACCGGCGACACCTTCATCTCGGACGAGACCGCCCGCGCCCGGCTCGCGGAGCAGGCGGCCCTCGTCGACATGGAGGGGTACGCCCTCGCGCACGTCGCCGCGGTCGCCGGGGTGCCGCTGCGCGTGGTGAAGCACGTCAGCGACGAGGCCGGCGAGGGCGCCGCGCGCACCTGGCGCGAATCGGTCGCCGGGTGCGCGCGGGTCCTGGCCGACTGGGCGGCGGAGAACGTTCCGTACCGCCCCTGAGGGGCCCCGGTCAGGGGTTCTGGAAGTGCGCCTCCGGGTTGGCCGCCGACGGGCCGTCCAGGACCGGGCGCGGGAGTCCGCGCAGGTGCCGGTCGAAGAAGGCCGAGACGTACGTCCGGGTGAGGGCGACGGCCCGGTCGGCGGACAGCTCCGGCTCGGGCAGGCCGAAGTGACGCGAGAGCACGGGTCCGTCCGAGAAGGAGAAGTGGTCGGATCCGGCCAGGGTGATCCAGCGCTTCCAGCCGTCGAGCGCGGACCACGTCCGGTCCCAGCTGGTGTCGGCCCCGCCGGGCAGGTGTGTCTCGTCGTGGGTGCCGAGCATCAGGAACGGGCGGCCCCGCAGGCCCTCCGCCGGAAGCTCCTCCCAGAAGGCGCCGTCCATGTTGATCCCGGCGTCGATGCGCCGGTCGGCCGCCATCGCGGTGGCCGCGCTCGCCCCTCCGATGGAGTGGCCCGCCATGCCGATCCGGCGGGCGTCGATCGCGTCGGCGTGCCGCCAGACGGACCGGGGGCCGACGAGCCGGTCCAGGACGTACCGCACGTCGGCGGCGCGGGTCGTGGTGACCACGCTCCCGTGCACGCCGTCCTCGTCGAGCGCCTCGCAGGCGACGCAGGTGAGGGTGCGGCCGCCGGGGAGGCTGATCCCGAACGACTCGTAGGCGTGGTCGACGGAGGCGACGACGTAGCCGCGCGAGGCGAGGTCCTCGGCGAGCGAGGTGAGCGTCCAGCGGGAGACGCTGAAGCCCGGCGACAGCACCACCAGGGGGTGGCGGCCCGGCGCGGGCCGGGCGTCGGTCCTGCTGTGGGTGCGCGTCCGGGCGAGCACGTCGCCGGAGACGCCGGGCCCGAGCTGCTCGGCGAGCAGCCGCGCCTCCTCCCGGGTGGCGTACGGGGCGGGGCTGCCGCCGCCGGAGCGGGCGGCCGGGTAGTGGAGCGTGACCATGAGCGCCCGCCCGTCGGCGGTGGGCACCCAGGGGTCGGTGCGGGACCGGTCGACCAGCGGCAGGACCGTGCTGCCGACGGCGTGCGGTCCGGTGGGCGCGGGGAGGGCGGCGGGCCGGGCCGGGTGCGCGGCCGCCGCACGCGCGCCGGGGGCGGGGGCGTCGGCGGCGGTCGCGGTGGCGACTCCGGCGGTCAGAGCGAGGGAACAGGCGAGAGCGGTGGCCGCGACGGCTCTGGTGAGTCGAGTCATGCGGGCACGGTAGGCGCCGGGAGCGGTCCGGCGCGTCCGCCCGTGGGTCCACTTTCGATCAACCTCCGGTCGGAGAAGGGGAGATGCCCGTCATCCACGGGTACACCCTTGCGTTCCGTGTCCGCCTTCCCTTCAACTCCCTTGTTCCCCAACGGTTCTGACGTGCCGAAGGTCCGAGTGGCTCCGGTCGGTGGGACGACCTTGACAGCGCGGAAGGCCGCCTGCCTATGGTGAGGAGTCTCCGTCCGCGTCCGGGCGGGGCCGGGACCCGGGGGGAGGCGTACGTGCCCACAGCGACCACGGCGCCGCACGCCCCGGTCCGGGCGGGTGCCCGCCTCGTCTGCCGGCGGCACGTCGACCTCTGCCGCACCGCCTCGGCCATCTGTCCTTCCCTCCGCGCCTGACCCCGCCCCGCGGGCCCGCGCGTCCCGTCGCCCACCCGGCGCGGGACCGCGCGGCGACCCCGCCGCGCCCGGGTCCGCGCGCCCCCTGACGTCCCGTCGCCCGGCCCCGCGCAGCCGTGTCCCGCACCGCTGCCGCGCCGCCGCGCGCCCCTGCCGTTCGGAAGGACTTCCATGCCCCAGCCCGCCCTGCACCTGGCCGTCGAGATCGACGGCGACGGTGCCCATCCCGCCGCGTGGCGCCGTGCCGCACACGCCCCCGGAGAGCTGCTGAGTCCGCGCCGGCTCGCCCGGACCGCGGCCGCCGCCGAGAACGCCGGGTTCACCCTGGTCACCCTCGACGACTCGATCCTGCCGCCCGGCTCCGCCGACGGCACCGGCCCGGTGGGCCGGATCGGCGCGGTCGAACGGGCCGCGTTCGCCGCCGCGTCGACGAGCGTCCTCGGCATCGCCCCCGTCCTCGCGACCACGTACGCCGAGCCGTTCCACGTCTCCTCGCAGATCGCCTCGCTCGACCACGTCTCGGCCGGCCGGGCCGGCTGGGTGGTGGGGACCGAGGAGGACCCGGCCGCCGCGCGCGCCTGGGGGCGTCCGGTCGTCGAGGGTGCCGACGCGATCGCCCGCGAGGCCCGCGACGGCCTCCGGGTCGTGCGGGACCTGTGGGACTCGTGGGAGGACGACGCGGTGATCCGGTCGGTGGCCACCAGCCGGTACCTGGACCGGTCCCGGCTGCACTACGTGGACTTCGCGGGCGAGACGTACTCCGTGAAGGGGCCGTCGATCGTGCCGCGTCCGCCGCAGGGCCGGCCCGTGGTCCTGGCGCCCGCCGGTCTCGTTCCGGCCGGGCTGGTCGACGTGGCCCTGGTCGACGGCCCGACCCCGGCCGAGGCGGGCGCGGCGGCCTCGGCCGCCGGTGCGCCGCTCGCCTTCGCCGAGGTCGAGGTGGCCCTGGACACCCCGCACGAGACGGCGCAGAAGCGGATCGCCGACCTGGAACGGTACGCGCCCTGGGAGGGGCGCCCCGGGCGGCTGCGGTACACCGGTCCGGCCGCCGGCCTGGTGGAGCTGCTCGCGGAGCTCGGCGGGCGCGTCGACGGGGTGCGGCTGCGGCCGCTCGTCCTCGACGAGGACCTCGCCGTGCTCTCCCGGCTCGTGCTGCCCGAGCTGTTCGTGCGGCGGCTCGCGGCCCGGCCCCTGCCGGGCACCACCCTGCGCACCGCCCTGGGCCTTCCCCGGCCCCCCAGCCGCTTCGCGACCCACGCCGTCGTGCCCGTTCCGGAGGAGACCCGATGACCCGAACCGATCCGAACGACGTCCCGCGCCCGGACGCGCAGCTGCACTTCGGGGTCTTCTTCCAGGGGGTCAACCACTGGACGATCTGGTCGGACCCGTCCAGCGGCTCCCAGATCGACCCGGCGTCCTTCCTGCGGGTGGCCAGGACCGCCGAACGCGGTCTCTTCGACGCCTTCTTCCTCGGCGACGGCCTGCGGCTGCGCGAGTCGGCGGGAGGCGTCCACGAACTGGACGTGGCGGGCCGGCCCGACTCGATCACCCAGTTGTCGGCGCTCGCCGCCGCGACCGAGCGGATCGGGCTCGTCTCCACCTCGAACACCACCTACAACGAGCCGGGCGACCTCGCCCGGCGGCTCGCCGGCCTCGACCTGCTCTCCGGCGGCCGGGCCGGCTGGAACGTGGTGACCACGCACAACGCCTGGACCGGGGAGAACTTCCGGCGCGGCGGATTCCTCGACCACGCCGACCGCTACCGGCGGGCCGAGGAGTTCCTGTCCGTCGCGCGCGCCGTGTGGAACGGCTGGGCGGAGGGCGCGGTGGCGGATTCCGCCGAGGCCCGCTCCTGGTCGGTGCCGGGGGCGGTGGGACGCGTACGGGCGGAGGGCGCCCAGTTCGACGTCGACCTGGCGCCGACCCTGCCGCGCAGCGCGCAGGGGCACCCGGTGATCTTCCAGGCGGGCGACTCCGGGGAGGGCCGGGACTTCGCGGCCCGCAACGTGGACGTCATCTTCTCCGCGCACGGCACGGACTTCGACGACGCCCTCGCCTTCGCCGAGGACGTCCGGCGGCGGCTGCGGGCGGTCGGCCGGGCCGAGGACGCGCTGCGGATCCTGCCGGGCACGGAGATCGTCGTCGGGGCGACCGAGAAGGAGGCGGAGGAGAAGGCCCGCTGGGTGCGCCTCGAACAGGTCACGCCCGCGGTGGCGCTCGGCATCGCGAGCCGGCTGTGGGGCTTCGACCTGTCCGGGCGGGACGCCGACGGGCCGCTGCCCGCTGAGGATCCGGTGGTCGCCGAGGACCGGGGGAAGTTCGGGACGCGCTGGGTGGACGATCCCCGGGCGGTGGTGGCCGAGTGGCGGGCGAAGGCCGGGGCCAACGGCTGGTCGCTGCGCGAGACGGTGATCGAGCTGGGCCCGCAGCGCGGGCACGTGGGGACCCCCGCCGGGCTCGCCGAGAAGTTCGCGCGGTTCGTCCGGCACGGCGCCCTGGACGGTTTCAACGTCTCGCCGTACCTCGTGCCGGACGGCCTCGACGACATCGTGGAGCTGCTCGTGCCGGAGCTCCAGGAGCGGGGCGTGTACCGGACCGCGTACACGGGGACGACCCTCCGGGAGCACCTGGGACTCGCCCCGGCGGTGTGACGGCGGGGCGCGGGGCCGGAGGCCGTCCGGCGGTCAGGAGGGATCGGCGGGCCGGACCACCAGGAGGGCGGCAACGTCGTCGTCGAGGCCTCCGGCGCCGTGGGCGGCCAGGTCGCGGTGGAGACGGGCCAGGAGCTCGGGGGCGGGCTCGCCGCTCCACTCCCGCATCCGTGCCTCCAGCGGGTAGAAGGCGCCGCCGCGATCGCGGGTCTCGCTGACGCCGTCGGTGTAGAGGAGCATCCGGTCCCCCGGACCGAAGGGGACCTCCTCGATGCGGTGACGGCTGTCGGCGAGGCCCGTGAGGTTGACGGGCAGCGACGGAGCGGCGAAGCGCACGGCCCTCACCCCGTTCCCGTGCTGGAGGAGCGGGGTGGGGTGGCCGAGGCTGAGGAACCGTGCGACGTCCCGGTCGTCGGGCAGTTCCACGAGGACGACGGTGGCGAAGCGTTCCGCCGCGTCGGAGCCGGGGTCGCGGGGGTCGTGGCGGGCGAGGCCCTCGTCGAGCCGGTTCGCGAGGGCGGCCAGGTCGGGGGCGTCGTGGACGGTGGCGCGGAACGCGCCGAGCAGGACGGAGGCGGTCTCGACGGCGCCGAGGCCCATGCCCTGGACGTCGCCGAGCATGACGCGCACGGCGCCGGGGACCCTGGCGGCCTCGTAGAAGTCGCCGCCGACCTGGGCCTTGGCGGCGGCCGCGACGTACAGCAGGTGGAGTTCGAACCGGCCGAGGCGGTGGGGCAGGGGACGCAGCACGACCCGCTGGACGACCTCGGCGACGGCGGTGAGATCGCGCAGGTCCTGTTCGCGGCGGGTGCGGACCTTGCAGGCCCACGCCGAGGCGGCGGTCACGACGGCGAGGACGGCCTCGCTCGCGAAGGATTCCGGCAGGGGGTCCCCGCCCCGGTTGAAGCTGAGCAGCGCGCGGACCGCCATCGCGAACAGCCCGATGCCGATCGTCCCGCGCACGCCCCAGGTGACGGCGGCGAGCGGGGGTGCGGCGACCAGAAGACGGTCGAAGCGCTCCCGGTCCGGGGTGAACAGATCGGCGAGGGCCGTCAGGAGCACGACCAGGAAGGGGAGGGTCCGGCCGATGACGAACTGGGCGCGTGCCGCCGTGCCTGTACGGCTTCGGGAACCGGCTGTGGGCATTTCATGATCGTACGCAGGACCGACGGCCGGGCCGGGGCGGCGCCGGTTCCGGGCGTGTCCCCCGGCGGGCGGCGCCGGGAAGGGCGAGGGCGGCGGGCAGCGCGAGGACGGCGATCACCGCCAGGGCCGGGAGCGCGGCGCCCTCCGCCGGTACGAATCCTCCGTCCGGTACGAGGGTGAGCAGGAGGGTCGCGGTGGCGACGCCGAGCGCCGGGCCGACGTTCATGGCGGTCTGCTGGAGGCCTCCGGCGACTCCGGCGTGGGCCTCGGGCGCGCGGTGCACGACGACGGAGGTGGCGGTGACCATGAGCGTGGCGAACCCGGCGCCGAGGAGGGCGGAGCAGCCGCCGACGGAGACGGCCCCGGCCGTGGCGTCCAGGCGGGAGAGCAGCAGGACGCCGAGCGCGAGGAGCGCGGCGCCGGCCGTCGCCGTGCGACGGGGGCCGAACCGGCGCTGGAGGAGCGGACAGAGCGGCGCGCCGAGCACCATGAGGAGGGCCAGCGGCAGGAAGCGCAGCGCGCAGGTGAGGGGGTCGAGGCGCTGGACGTCCTGGAGGAAGTACGTCACCACGAACAGCGAGCCGAAGAGGGCCGCCGAGGCGGCGAGGAGGGCGGCGACCCCCGCGACGACGGGCACGCTCCCGAGCAGTTCCGGGGGCAGCAGGGGGTGGGCGGCGCGGCGCTCGTGCCGGGCCAGGGCGATCCCGGCGACCACGGCTCCGGCGCACGCGAGCGCGCCGGAGCCGGCGCCGCCGGGCCGCGCGGCCTCGACGAGCCCGTGGACCAGGAGCCCCAGGGCCACGGCGAGCAGCAGGGCGCCGACCGGGTCGAGCGCGGCGAGGCCGGGGGCCGCCCGGCGGGGCGCTTCCGCCTCTCGTGTGCGGGGGACCGGCCCCCGGACGGCGAGGGCCAGGAGGCCGATGGCGAGGGTCGGCGGAACGCTCAGGAGGAAGACCGAGCGCCAGCCGTACGAGGAGACCAGCGCGCCGCCCACGAGCGGTCCGGCGGCGGCCGCGAGGCCGATGGCGGCGGTGCGGACGGCGATCGGGGTCGCGAGCCGGTCGGGCGGGAAGGCCGTGCGCAGCATGCCGAGGGTGGCGGGCTGGAGCAGCGCCCCGCACACCCCCTGGAGCACCCGCAGGGCGATCACGGCCCCGATCCCGGGGGCCAGGGCGACACCGGCGGAGGCGGCGGCGAAGCCGAGGGCGCCGGCGGCGAAGACCCGGTGGTGACCGTGCCGGTCGCCGAGGCGGCCCGCGAAGACCAGGAGGCTCGCGACGGCCACCAGGTAGCCGGTGCTGGTCCACTGGACCTGGCCGACGTCGGCGTGCAGGTCGCGCTGGAGGGCGGGTTGGGCGACGGTCAGGACCGTGCCGTCGAGGGCGACGACGGCGGCTCCGACGACGCCGCAGACGAGGACGGGGGTGCGGCGCCGGTTCACGGGGCCGGATCCGCGGGCCCGAGGTGGGCGTCGAGGGCGGCCGCGAGCAGCGGGGCGGGGTCGGTGCCGCCGGTCGCGAGCCGGAGGCTGCCCCAGTGCCAGAGCTGGGCGATGCCGTGCAGGTTGGCCCAGAGGGCGCCCGCGGTGGTGACGGGGTCGGCGCCGGGGCGGACGCGGGCGACCAGTTCGGCGAGCCGGGCGAAGAGCGGCAGGCTCGTCTCGCGCAGCCCGAGCCGCCCGCTCTCCAGCAGGTCGTGCCGGAACATCAGCTCGTACATGCCGCGCCGGGACCCCGCGTAGTCGAGGTAGACGCCGGCGAGGAGCGCGATCCGCTCGCGCGGCCCGGCGTCCTCGCGGTCCCCGTCGGCCACGCGGGCGGACAGTTCGGCGAAGCCCTGCCGGGCGATGGCCGACAGAAGGTCGAGGTGGGTGGGGAAGTGGCGGCGGGGCGCGCCGTGGGAGACGCCGGCGCGGCGGGCGATCTCGCGCAGCGAGAGGGCCTGGGCGCCCTCGGCGTTCACGAGCTCGACGCCGGTCCGGACGAGCCGCCCGCGCAGCCCGTCGTCCTCGTGGCTCTCGTTCTCGCGGCGGTCGTTCTCGTGGCCGTGTTCCTCGTGACCTTCTTGATCCCTCTGCATGGACACTGTCTACCAAGCCCGAGTAGACGGTGTCTACCACCACGAGTAGACAGTGTCTGCTCACTCTCGCGCCCCGGTCCGTTACACTGGAGGGCAGCGAAGGGGAGTAGCCCTGCGAACCGGTCGTCGACACACTGGAACCCCCGGGTTCCCGGTGACCGGGTCCACGGACGACGTGGACGGGCGAGACCTTCGGCCAGGCATCAACCGCGTCCGCGCATCCGTGGGCACGGTCCGTCATGCCGGGCCGAGTGGTCCTCCCGTCGCCCACCGAGGTGTCGTGCGGGGCCCGGCGGCCCGGACCGAGCAGAGAGCCCCGGTATGCACCTCGACCCCTTGGCGATCCTCACCGCCTTCGGGCTGATCTTCCTCGCCGAGCTTCCCGACAAGACGATGTTCGCGTCCCTCGCCATGGGCACGCGCATGCGTCCCCTGTACGTGTGGATCGGCACCTCCACCGCCTTCCTGGCGCACGTCGCCATCGCGGTGGGCGCCGGCAGCCTGCTCGGGCTGCTGCCGGGCTGGATCGTCAAACTCGTCTCGGCCCTCATGTTCGGCTTCGGCGCCTTCATGCTGCTGCGCGGCGGGGACGACGACGAGGACGACGACACGGGCGGCCGGACGGTCACCGGCTTCTGGCCCGTCTTCTCGACCGCCTTCATGGCCGTGTTCATCAGCGAGTGGGGCGACCTGACCCAGATCACCACCGCCAACCTGGCCGCCACCAACGGCACCTGGCCGACGGCGATCGGCTCGTTCGCCGCCCTGACCAGCGTCTCCGCCCTCGCCCTGGTCGCGGGCCGCTTCATCGCGAAGCGCGTCCCCCTCAAGACCGTCCAGCGCGTCGGCGGCGTGTGCATGGCGGGCCTCGCGATCTGGTCGCTCGTCGAGGTCTTCACGGGCTGACGCCGACTCCGCCGGCCCGCCGGCCGGCACCCTCTCCACCGCCCCGCCGTCCTGCGCAGGACGGCGGGGCGGTCGTGTCTCCGCCGCCCGTCCGGACCCTTGATGAAGTGGTGAATCACTGCTTCACTCCTTGCATGCCCTACCGACGCACCCCCGCCGTCCAGGCCCGGCTCGACGCCCAGCGCGCCTCCGTCGTCGAGGCGGCCCTCGGGCTGCTGGCCGAACAGGGCTACGCGGGGTGCACCGTGGCGGCCGTCGCCGCGCGGGCCGGGATCGCCACGGGCAGCGTCTACCGCCACTTCGACGGCAAGTCCGAACTCGCCGTCGAGCTCTTCCGGACCGTGGTGCGCCGGGAGGTGGCGGCCGTCTCCGAGGCGGCCGGGCACCCCGGGCACCGTTCGGCCGCCGAGCGGGTGGTCGCCGTCGTCGAGACCTTCGCCCAGCGCGCCCTGAAGTCGCCGCGCCTCGCCTACGCGCTGCTCGCCGAGCCCGTCGACCCGGCCGTGGACGCGGAGCGGCTCGTCTTCCGGCGCGCGTTCCGGGACGTGTTCGCCGCCCGCGTCGAGGAGGGCGTCCGCTCGGGCGAGCTGCCGCCCCAGGACCCCGTCCTGACGGCCTCGGCGCTGGTCGGCGCGGGTGCCGAGGCGCTCGTCGGCCCGCTGGCGGAGGGGTCCGTCGGGCCCGGCACCGTACCCGCACTCGTCACCTTCACCCTGCGAGCACTGGGAGTCCCCGATGCCGACCACGCATGAGGTCACCAACCAGGTCCCCCCGCTGACCGGTCACGACACCTCCGCCGACCCCGCGCTCCTGGAGGCGCTGCGGCGGGAGGGCGCCGGCTGGGCCGAGACGGAGGTCCGCGAGCTCGGGGCACGCGCGGGCGGCGCCGAGGCGCAGGAGTGGGGGCGGCTCGCCGAGCGCCACTCCCCCGTCCTGCACACCCACGACCGGTACGGCCACCGGATCGACGAGGTCGAGTTCCACCCGTACTGGCACTCCCTGATGGACGTGGCCGTGCGGCACGGGCTGCACGGCGCGCCCTGGGCCGACGAGCGGCCCGGCGCCCATGTGGCGCGCGCGGCGAAGGTGTTCGTGTGGGGGCAGGCCGACGCCGGTCACCTGTGCCCGGTCTCGATGACGTACGCCGCCGTGCCCGCGCTGCGCGTCCAGCCGGAGCTCGCCGAGGCGTACGAGCCGCTGCTCACCTCCCCGTCGTACGACTTCGGTCTGCGGGTGCCGGCGGAGAAGCGCGGGATCATCGCCGGGATGTCGATGACCGAGAAGCAGGGCGGCTCGGACGTCCGGGCGAACACGACCCGGGCGGTCCCGGCGGGCGAGCCCGGTCTGTACGCGCTGACCGGGCACAAGTGGTTCACCTCGGCCCCCATGTCCGACGTCTTCCTCACCCTCGCGCAGGCGCCGGGCGGCCTGTCCTGCTTCCTGGTGCCGCGCGTCCTGCCGGACGGCACCCGCAACGCGATCCGCCTCCAGCGCCTGAAGGACAAGCTGGGCAACCGGTCGAACGCCTCCTCCGAGATCGAGTACGAGGGCGCCCTCGGCCGGCTGGTCGGCGAGGAGGGGCGCGGGGTCGCGACCATCATCCGGATGGTCAACATGACGCGGCTCGACTGCGCGATCAGCTCGGCGTCCGGGATGCGCCTCGGGCTCGTGCACGCGGTCCACCACGCCACGCACCGCGGCGCGTTCGGGGCGCGGCTCGTCGACCAGCCGCTGATGCGGAACGTCCTGGCCGACCTGGCGGTGGAGGCGGAGGCGGCCACGCTCGCGGCGCTGCGGCTCGCCGGGGCGGTGGACCGGGCGGCGCGCGGCGACGCGGAGGAGGAGCAGCTGCGGCGGCTCGGGCTCGCGGTCACCAAGTACTGGGTGTGCAAGCGGGCGCCCGCGCACGCCGCCGAGGCCCTGGAGTGCCTGGGCGGCAACGGCTACGTGGAGGACTCGGGCCTGCCCAGGCTCTACCGGGAGTCGCCGCTGCCCTCCATCTGGGAGGGGTCGGGGAACGTGGCCGCGCTCGACGTGCTGCGGGCGATGGCCCGTCAGCCGCAGGCGGTGGAGGCGTTCTTCGCGGAGGTCGACCGGGGCGCGGGCGCCGACCGGCGCCTGGACGCGGCGGTCGCCGGGCTCCGCAAGGAGCTGGCGGGGCTCGGCGATCCCGACGCGGCGGCCTACGGGGCGCGGCGGCTCGTGGAGCGGCTCGCGCTCGTGCTCCAGGGTTCGCTGCTCGTACGGCACGGGAATCCGGCGGTGGCGGACGCGTTCTGCGCCTCGCGGCTCGACGGCGACCGGGGCCTGGCCTTCGGCACGCTCCCGGCGGGCCTGGACACGGCGGCGATCATCGAGCGGAGCGGGCCGGACGCGGCGGTCTGAGAACCCCGCCGGGCGGAGTGCGGCGCGCAGTGGAGTGCTCCCCCCGGTGAAGTCGTCCGCCCGGCGGGTTCCGTCTTCGACGGGGTTCCGCCGGGCGGGTTTCCCCCGGAGGGTTTCTCCTCCGACGGGCTTCCCTTCAGGCGGGTTTCTCCCCGGCGGGTTCCTCCCCCGGCGGGAATTGCCTCCGCACGCCTTCAAGGCGGACAGAACCTGTCCTGCTTCACGCCTACCGTCGCCGGAGCGCCCCTCCCCGGGGCGCGCCGACGGAAGGATCGTGAGATGGACGAGCAGACCGGCGCGGCGCCGAAGGGCTACACCAGCGTGGCGCCCTGGGTCGTCACCGACGACACCGGAGCCTTCCTCGACTTCGCCGCCGAGGTGTTCGGAGGCGAGGAACTGGCGCGCGTGCCCACCGAGGACGGCTCGATCGGCCACGGCGAGATCCGGATCGGGGACACCGTCGTCCTGGCCTTCGACCGGCGCCCGGACTGGCCCGTCATGCCCGCCCTGCTGCGCGTGTTCGTCGCCGACGCGGACGCCGTGTTCGCCCGGGCCGTCGCGGCGGGCGGCCGTGTCGTCACTCCGCTGTCCGACAGTGCCTTCGGGCAGCGGGGCGGGCGCGTCCGGGACCCCTTCGGCACCGTCTGGTGGGTGACGAGCCACGTCGAGGACGTCACCGAGGAGGAGATGTGGAGGCGGCTCCGGGAGCCGGTGTACGCGGAGGGCATGCGGGTGGCGCAGGCGACGCTCGACGCCGAGCTGAGCGGCCGGGAGGAGGGGCGCGCCAGCGCCCCGGTCGGACCGGCCTCCTGACTCCCGCACGCGCCCGGCGGGCCGGGTCCCGCCGGGCCTCCCCGGCCTGCCGGTGGCAGGCCGGGGAGGCGTTCCCCGGGCCGCGCTCTCCCCGGGGAAGCGGGCCTCGGGAGCGTGCCTCCCCGGTCACGGCGTCCGCCGGACACGTGGAGGACGTCGGCCGCTTCGACATCGTCGGGGAGACGGTGACGCTGTGGGGCACGATCCGCACCGCCGTCGAGTCGGACACGGCCGAGGTGCGGCGGCGGCCCGCGGCGCTCGTGGGGCACTCGGCGGCGGCCTACGGGGCGACGGCCACGGCGGAGTACCTCCAGCCCGTGCCGCCCGTGCACAACGGCGCGGCGTGGGCGGCGGCCGGGCCCACGACCTTCCGCCGGGTGGCCGGCGAGGAGCGCGTGGTGGAGACGGGCGGGACGCTCGGGTACGACGACGTCTCCGAGTTCGTGCGGCGGTTCGGCGGCCCGTGCGTGACGCTCGGCACGTGGCGGGCGGCGTACGTGGTCGCCGCCGCGGCGACGGCGGTGCTGCTGTGCGTGCTGCCGCGCCGGCTGCCCGAGCGGCTGGGCCCGCCGGGCGAGCGGGGCGGCGGGTCGTACGCGAGGCTCCTGGCCGGGCTCCCCCGGCTCCTCGCGGCCCACCGGGAGCTGCGGGTCCCGGCGCTGCTCGGGGCCTGCGCCTTCGCCGCGTTCAGCGTCTTCTGGGCGGTGCTCGCCTTCCACCTGGCGTCCCCGCCGCTCGGGTACGGGCCGGGGGCCGCCGGTCTCTTCGGCGTCCTCACCCTGCCGGCGGCGCTGCTCTCGGCGGGGGCCGGGCCGCTCGCGGACCGGTGCGGGACGGCGGCCGTGGGCGCCGGGGGCCTGGCGTGCGCGGGGCTCGGGCTCGCGGTGGCGGGGCTGTTCCCGTACTCCCCGGCGGCCCTGGTGGCCGGGGCGAACCTGCTCGTGGCGGGGGTCGGCTCGTGCCAGGTGGCGAACCAGGCCGGGATCTTCGGGATCGGCCGGGCGGTGGCGGCCCGGGTCAACACCGTCTTCATGCTGGCCACCTTCGGCGGCGGGGCGGCCGGGTCCCTCACCGGGGCGTGGCTGTACGCGGCGCACGGCTGGCGGGCCGCGCTGCTCGCGGCGGGGGCGTGCGTCGCCGTCGGCGGACTCGTCGCGGTGGCGGCCGGGGTGCGGCCGGCGGTCCCGACTTGCGTCCCCGCCGTCACGCGGGAGGCTGGGGTCATCCACCCGCGCATCCCGCAGGGAGAGTCATGATGCTGGACCTCACCGCCCTCGCCGACGAGCACCTGGCCGCGGCCCGCACCGCGCCGCACGGGCGGAGCGCCCATCTGGTGATGCACGACGGGGTGCTCCGGCAGACCGTCATCGCCCTGACGGCGGGCACGTCCCTGGACGAGCACAACGCGCCGCCCGCCGCGAGCCTCCAGGTGCTGCGGGGCCGGGTGAGCCTCACGGCGGCCGGCCGGGCGGAGGAGCTGCGGGCGGGCACGCTCCGCATGATCCCCAAGGAGCGGCACGGGCTCACCGCCCTGGAGGACGCGGTGGTCCTCCTGACCGCCGTGAACGACTGACCCGGGCCCCGTCCGCGCCCGGTCACCCGGTCGCGTCGAGGTCCTCCGCGTAGTGCTCGACGGCCGACCGGTACGCGCGGACGGACGGGTCCTCGCTGGTCGCGGCGAGCAGGCGCAGCAGCAGGGAGACCGACTCGTGGTGCCGGCCCGTGTTGTAGAGGGCCATCGCGAGGAAGGCGCGCAGGGAGCCGTCCTCGGGGAACTCGCCGACCGCGCGGGTCAGGAGGGCGACCGCGTCCTCGTACCGGCCGAGCACCCGGTAGGTGCTGCCGAGGCCGAGGAGGGCGCCGCGCCGGTCGTCGGGCGCGAGCCGGCCGGTGGTGTCGTCGAGGGCCTTCTCGTAGTACGGCACGGCCTCCGCCTCCAGGCCCAGGACGTCGTGCGCCCAGGCCGTCTGGTAGGCGATCCCGGCGTCGTCCGGCCACCGGGCGGAGAGCGCGACCAGCCGTTCGCGGGCCTCTTCCCGCCGTCCCCCTTGGCGCAGCGCGACGGCCTCGGCCAGCGGGCCGTCCTTCTCCTCGTGGTGCTCCATGGCACCATCCTCGCAGCTCGCGGCGGACGTGCCCGCGCGGGCTGCCAGGTGACGGGCCGCCATAGCGGACCGGCCGGATTGTGGCGTCCTCACCCATGGAGGACGGCTCCGGGGAGCCCGTAGCGTCCCGGCCGATCCCCCGTCAGGAACGAGCCGCCCGGGAGCCCCCATGCGTTCATCCCGTCCCGCCCGCTCGCGCGGGCCACGCCGTCTCGCGGCGCTGCTGCTGTGCGCCGCCGCGACCCTCTTCCCGACCGCGGTCCCCGCCGGGGCCGCCGCTCCCCCGCCCGTGCCCGGCACCCTTCGGGGGTACGACATCGGCTCCGTGTTCAGCGCGGGCGTCTCGTCCGGCGGGTACATGGCCACGCAGCTGCACGTGGCGTACTCGGGGACGTTCGAGGGCTCCGCGGTGTTCGCCTCGGGGCCGTACGACTGCGCCCGGGGCCAGCTCGCCACGGCGCTCAACGCCTGTATGGACACCACGCAGAACCTCCAGCTCGCCGCCCTGGAGCAGGCCACCCGCGACCGGTCCGCGCAGGGGCAGATCGATCCGGTCGCGAACCTGGCGGGCGACCCGGTGTACGCCTTCAGCGGGTCGGCGGACACGACGGTGAAGCGGCCGGTGGTGGACGCGCTCTCCGACTACTACGGGCGGTTCGGCGCCCGGGTCCGCCACGACCGGTCCACGGCGGCGGGGCACGCCTGGATCACGCCGCTCGGCCCCAACTCCTGCGGGGTCACGCAGACCCCGTTCCTGAACAAGTGCGGGACCGACGCGGAGGGGGCACTGCTCGGGCACCTCTTCGGGTCGGTCGCGGCGCCCGGTTCCGGGACGGACGGCTCGCTGATCCGCTTCGACCAGAACGCGTACGCGCCCGGCGGTTCGGCCCCGGCGATCTCGATGGGGGCGGAGGGCTTCGCGTACGTGCCGAGGTCCTGCTCGGACGGGGCGCGCTGCCGTCTGCTCGTGGCGCTGCACGGCTGCAAGCAGGGGTACGCGTACCAGGGGTTCGGGACCCGGTTCGTCGAGGGCGCCTACCTCAACGAGTACGCCGACACCAACGACATGATCGTGCTGTACCCGCAGGCGGCGGCCACGGGGACCCTGGAGAACCCGAACGGCTGCTGGAACTGGTGGGGTTACCTCGGTGACGCGGCCTACGCCCGGCACGGCGGGAAGCAGATCGAGGCGGTCATGGGCATGGTGCGGGCGCTGCGCGGCACCGGGACGCCGCCGCCTTCCTCCGACCGGACGGTCCTGACCAGCGCGGACGCCGAGGACGGCTACGTGAAGGCGGCGGCGGACGGTTCGGGGGCGGCGGTCGGCACCCTGGAGGACGTGTCCGGGCTCGCGCTGGGCCGGGGCACGGACGGGAAGGTGAACCGTACGGTGGTCTCCTTCGACACCTCGCGGATCCCGGCCGGCAAGGAGGTCTCGCGGGCCTGGCTGACCGTCACGCGGTCGAGCGGTGCGGGCGACCCCTGGACCTCGCCCGCCGGGAACCAGCTCCTGGTGGACGTGCGGACGGGCTGCTTCGGCGGGTGCGCGGTCGAGCCGGCGGACTGGTCGGCGCCGGCCACGGTGGCGGGCGGCGCGCGGATCGACGCCCTCTCGTCCGGGAGCGCGGTGTCGACGGACCTGTCGGCGGAGGCCCTCGCGGCCCTGAACCGGGGCGGGACCACCCAGTTCCGCCTGGGCTTCGCGTCGGCGCCGGCCGGGACGGCGTACCTCTTCGTGAACCGGGACGCGCCGGTGACGCTGACGGTCGAGTACCGGTAGCCGTCCCCGTACGCACCGCCGCCGTCCGGCCCGGCGGGCGACCGGGCCGCCGGGCCGGCGAGGAGGGCACCGAGCGCGGGGGGGCGGCGCGCCCCACTCCCGCGCGCGTCTGCGTGACGACGCGTCGGACGCCTTCTGGGCCAGTGGGGCAGGGAGGCGGTCGGCCGTGGTCCGCGGGTCAGCGGGGCGGCTCCGGGAGTTCCTCCCCGGTCTCCAGGAGCGACTTGAGGCTGGAGACCAGCGCGGGCCAGCCCTCGCCGATCAGCTTCTCCATGGGGCCGTCGGGCGCCAGGCCGCCGTGGGTGACCGTCAGCCTGACCGTGTCGCCCGACGGTTCGATCTCGAAGGTCACCCGGGACCGGGGCCCGGTGGCGAGGCGTTCGTACACGTCGTGCCCGAGGCCGACGGCGTCCGCCCAGGCCGGGGTGAAGGTGTGCCAGGTGTACGAGAGGAGGCGGCCGGGCTCGGCCCGGAGGACCACCTGCTCGGGGTCGGCGGTCCTGCGACCGCCCTCCTCCCAGACCATGGGGGCGCCGGGCGTCCAGTCCGTCTCGAAGGCCACGCCCCAGTAGCGGCGGGTGAGCTCCGGTTCGGTGAGCGCCTTCCAGAGCTCGTCGGGGGTGGTCCGGATGTAGGTGGTGTAGACGAACGTGTCGCTGCCCATCGCGCTGCCCTCGGATCTGCTCCCCCGCGGCTTCCCCTCCCCTCCAGCCTAGGCGGGCGCCGGACGTACGTGCCAGCGAAGGGTTCGCGGCCTCCGTCGGCCCCCGACCGCCTCCGTCGGTGCGATGATCGTTCTTCCGTTCTTCCGTTGAATAGGTGCGGAAGAAACTATTCAACGGACTGCTAGCGTGTCCGGATGTCCCTCAAGCACGCCGTCCTCGCAGCTCTCCTGGAGGGCGAGGCCTCCGGATACGACCTGGCCAAGATCTTCGACGTGTCCGTCGCCAACTTCTGGGCCGCCACCCCGCAGCAGCTCTACCGCGAGCTCGACCGGCTGGCGGAGGCCGGTCTGATCGCGGCCCGCGTGGTGGAGCAGGAACGGCGGCCCAACAAGCGGATGTTCAGCCTCACCGAGTCGGGCAGGCGGGATCTGGCCGCCTGCACGTCGACGCCTCCGCGCCCGAGCGCCGTCCGCGACGAGCTGCTGGTCCAGGTGCAGGCCTGCGACGAGGGGGACACCGCGGCCGTCCGCGCGTTCGTGGCCGGGCGGATGGAGACGGCCCGGACGAAGCTCGCCCGCTACGACCGCCTGCGGGAGCGGATGCTCGCCGGCCGGGACGAGGAGGCGTACCTGGAGGAGGCGGAGCGCATCGGGCCGTATCTCACGCTGATGCGCGGCCGGTTCTTCGAGGAGGAGAACCTGCGCTGGGGCGCCCGCGCCCTCGCCGTGCTCGACCGGCGCGTCGCCTCGGAAGCCCGGGAGGGCCGGAAGGGGACGGGGCGGGCCACGGCCGAGGCGGCACGAGGGGCGTGACGGGACCCGAGGAGCGTGACGGGACCCGAGGAGCGTGACGGGACCCGAGGAGCGTGACGGGACCCGAGGAGCGTGGCGGGACCCGAGGGATGACCGGAGCTCTACTCTGCGGTAACGTCACCGGCCGGCCACCGGAGGCTCCGGCGGCGCATCGGGACGGATCGGGGACGGACCTCCATGAACGTCGGTGACCTCGTCGAGGACTTCAGCCTTCCGGACGAGACGGGTACCTCTCGCTCCCTGACCGGACTGCTGGCCGAAGGGCCGGTCGTCCTCTTCTTCTACCCGGCGGCGCTCACTCCGGGCTGCACCGCCGAGGCCTGTCACTTCCGCGACCTGGCGGCCGAGTTCCGCGCCGTCGGCGCGCTGCCCGTCGGGATCAGCTCCGACGGGGTGGAGCGGCAGCAGGAGTTCGCCGAGCGGCACTCCCTCGGATATCCCCTGCTGTCCGACCCGGACGGTGTCGTGCGGGAGCGGTTCGGCGTCAAGCGCGGTTTCTCGCTCGCGCCGACCAAGCGGGTCACGTTCGTGATCGGCCGGGACCGGCGGGTGCGGGAGGTCGTGCGCAGCGAGCTGCGGATGAGCGCGCACGCGGACCGCGCCCTGGCGGCCCTGCGCGGCGCCTGAGCCGCGTCCGTCGCACTTCCGCCCGGTCCACGCTTCCGTCCGGTGCGCGCCTTCGCCCGGTGCGCGCTTCCGGCCGGTGCGCACTTCCGTCCGGTCACGGGGCGGGGGACGGGGACGGGCGGCCCGTGCGGCGGGCCGCCACGACGTGCGGGGACGCGGCGCCCGGGTGAGACTCGCTCCAACGCCCGGCCGCTCCCGGCCGGCGCCGGAACGGAGCGTGCTGGCATGGACGACTACCCCCTCCTCAACCTCTTCTGGACCATGCTGTGGTTCTTCCTGTGGATCATGTGGCTGTTCCTGCTGTTCAAGGTGGTCACCGACATCTTCCGGGACCACAGCCTGCACGGCTGGGGCAAGGCCGGCTGGCTGATCTTCTGCATCCTGCTCCCCTACCTCGGGGTGCTGGTCTACGTCATCGCCCGCGGCAAGGGGATGAGCCGGCGTGACGTCAAGCAGGCGAAGGACAGCGAGGCCGCGTTCCAGGACTACATCCGCAGGACCGCGGGGACGCAGGGCGGCGGCGCGAGCCCCACGGACGAGCTGGCCCGGCTCGCGGACCTGAAGGACAAGGGCGCCATCACGGCGGAGGAGTTCGAGAGGGCGAAGGCCAAGGTGCTGTCCTGAGGCGCCGCCGCGGCGACCGGGGCCGGTCCGTCGCGAGGGGACCGGCCCCGGCGGGGCCCGACGTCCACATCGGTGCGGGTGCCGCCGGGGGCCGGTACCCGTACTGGCCGGTGAATCCACCCCCTGAATACGTATCTCGCATACCACTTTGATACGGTCGCGCCGTGAAGCTGACGAAGTTCACCGACCTGGCGCTCCGTGCCGTGATGCGCCTGGCGGTCACCGCGCAGGAGGAGTCCGTCACCACGCGCGAGGTGGCGGAGTCGATGGACGTCCCGTACGCCCACATGGCGAAGGTGATCACCCGGCTCCAGCACCTCGGCGTGGTGGAGGCGCGGCGCGGACGCGGCGGCGGGCTCGCCCTGACGGAACGGGGCCGGCGCTCGTCGGTGGGCTGGCTGACCCGCACCCTGGAGGGCGAGGAGGAGGTCGTCGCCTGCGAGGGCGACCCGCCCTGCCCCCTCAGGTCCGCCTGCCGGCTCCGGGGCGCGCTCCGCGAGGCCCAGGAGGCGTTCTACCGCGTGCTCGACCCGCTGACCGTCGCGGAACTCGTGTCCTCGCCGACCGGTCCGCTCCTCCTCTCCCTCTCCCCCCGCCCCACCCCCTGACCGCACGCGCCGCGAGCGCGTGCTCCTCTCCGCCCTTAAATAGGTAGATGATCTACCAGATTAGGAGTCCCCATGCTGTCCGAACAGGCCGTCCCGGTCGTCCGCGCCACCCTGCCCGCCGTCGGCGGCGCCCTGGACCGGATCACCGAGCGCTTCTACGGGCGTCTCTTCGCCGCCCACCCGGAGCTCCTGCGCGACCTGTTCAACCGGGGCAACCAGGCCAACGGCGAGCAGCGGCAGGCGCTCGCGGGCTCCATAGCCGCCTTCGCCGTGGCCCTCCTGGAACACCCGGACCGGCGCCCGGACGCGATGCTGGCGCGGATCGCGCACAAGCACGCCTCCCTCGGGGTGACCTCCGAGCAGTACAAGGTCGTGCACGAGCACCTCTTCGCCGCGATCGTGGAGGTCCTCGGCGACGCGGTGACGCCCGAGGTGGCCCGCGCCTGGGACGAGGTCTACTGGCTGATGGCCAACGCGCTCATCGCCGTGGAGGCCCGGCTGTACCAGGAGGCCGGCGTCACCGAGGGCGGGGTCTGGCGGTCGATGGAGATCGCCGAGCGGCAGGAGGAGACGGCCGACACGGTCTCGTTCGTCCTGCGCCCCACGGACGGGAGCCCCACGACGGCGTTCCGGCCGGGCCAGTACGTGAGCGTCCGGGTCGCCCTGCCCGACGGCGCCCGGCAGATCCGCCAGTACAGCCTCTCCTCCGCCCCCGGCCGCCCGCAGTGGCGGATCACGGTGAAGCGGGTCGACGGCGACCCGGCGGGCGAGGTCTCGTCCTGGCTGCACGCCCACGCCCGCGAGGGGGACGCGGTAGAGGTGTCGGCCCCGTTCGGCGACCTGGTCCTGCCCGAGGGCGACGGGCCCCTGCTGCTCGCCTCCGCCGGGATCGGCAGCACCCCGATGCTGGCGATGCTCGACCACCTCGTGGAGACCGGGTCGGCCCGCCCCGTCGTGGTCGTCCACGCCGACCGCGCTCCCGCCTCCCACGCGCACGCCGCCGAACTGCGGCGCCTCGTGGACGCGCTGCCGCAGGGGAGCCTGCACCTCTGGTACGAGGAGCCGGGCGACTCCGGCGCCCGGCCGGGCCGCGCGGACGTCACCGCGCTCGACCTGCCGGCGGGCACGACCGCGTACCTCTGCGGGCCGCTGCCCTTCCTGCGCGCGGTGCGCGGTGACCTCCTCGGCCGGGGCACCGCCGCGGCCGACATCCACTACGAGGTCTTCGGCCCCGACCTGTGGCTGGGCTCCGAAAGCTGACCCTCCACACCCGAAGCCCCTTCGATCCTCAAGCAGCATGGCGCTGTTGCCACGGATAATGCATAGTGAGGTGCCGTATCGGCCTCGCATTCAGCGGGTCCGGGAGGAACGGACGGAAGCGACGGAGACGATGGGATCGTTCGGGTCAGCACACGGCGGTCGGGGTGCCGGACGGCCGGTGCGCGGAATCGCCCTCGACATCGGCAGCTCCCGGACCCGCGCCTGGGCCCCGGGGGCGGGCGTCTTCGCGGACGTGCCCAGCGGCCCGGTGCTGCGCGGCCGCGTGACCGACGCGGACTCCCAGCTCCGGCTCCTGCGGGGCCTGACGGCGAGGGCACCGGGCGGCGACGGTCACGACACCGTCGTGATGCTGACCCACCCGGTGCTCGCCGGCCGGAAGGAGCGGGAGGCGGTGAAGCGGGTGGCGGACGGTCTCGGCGCGGTACGGGTCTTCGCCGTGGACAGCGCTCGCGCGGCGGCGGCCCACGCGGCCCCGCCCGGCGACGGCCCGCTGCTCGTGGTCGATCTCGGCGCGCAGTTGACCGAGGTCACGCTCGTCGTGGACGGCCTGGTCGTGGACGCCCGGCTCGCCGAGGTCGGCCTCGACGACCTTCCGGAGCCGGGAAGCGTCCCGGACTCGGTCGCCGGGACGGCCGCCGACCTGGTGAGCGACCTGTGGCGGCGCGATCGCACGGGCGCCGTGCGCGGGGCGCTGCGCCGGGGCGTCCTGGTGACGGGCGGCGGCGCCCTCCGCCTCGACGTGACGGGCAGGCTGGCCCATCTGCTCCGGGCCCGCCTCCGCCTGGCCAACGACCCGTCGACCAGCGTCGTCCGGGGCGCGGGCCTGATGCTCGCCTCCGCCCTTCGTCACCCGACCGCCCCGCCCGCCCGGATCTGACACCGGCCGGGGCGGAGGGGACTCCGGAGCGGGCCGGAGAGGGGCGGGCACGACAAAGCCCCGGTCGGACGGGGGATTCCAACCGGGGCCGATCGCCGTGACGGACGAAGGGCGGTCACCTCTCGGGGGGGGGACCTTGGGGACCGGGCCCCTTCGTCGTCACATACGTATGAACGGTAAACCTTTCCCGAATGTTCCGAGAGTTCCCGAGTGGGCGATGTGAGCCACCTCACCCGATTTCGCCGGTGATCTGCTCGTCGGCGATCGGCTCGCCGGTGATCGGTTCACTGCCGATCGGTTCCTCCATGACCGGCAGGGCGTCGCGGGGTCGGCGGTCGCGCCGGTCCCGTCAGTCCTTCTCGGGGCGGTAGACGGTGCCGGGTTCCGCCTTCCCGGGGGCGAGGAGTTCCGGCACGGTCACGAAGGTGAAGCCCCGCCGCTTGAGCTCGTCGATGATCGGGGGGACGGCGGGGACCGTTCCGTCGTAGATGTCGTGGAGCAGGATGATCCCGTCGCCGTGCGCCTGTTCGAGGACGCGCTGCTCGATGAGGGCCGAGTCGTCGGTCGAGTAGTCCTTGGCCGTGATGCTCCACAGGATCTGGGCGAGTCCGAGTTCCTCGCTGACCTCGGACACCGTGTCGTCGGTGCGGCCCTGCGGCGGGCGCATCAGAGTGGGCTTCCGGCCCGTGATCCTCTCGACGGCGTCCTGGGTGCGCGACAGCTCCTCGCGGACCCCGGCGGCGTCGAGGTCCGTCAGGATCCGGTGCGTCCAGGTGTGGTTCGCGACCTCGTGCCCCTCATCGGCCATGCGCTTGACCACCTGGGGGTAGCGGTCGACGTGCTTGCTGCCGAGCAGGAAGAAGGTGGCGGGAACCCTCTTCTCCTTGAGGATGTCGAGGAGCCTGGGAGTGTCCTTGCCCGGCCCCGCGTCGAAGGTCAGTGCGATGCACTTGGTCTTCGCGCAGTCGACGCGACGGCCCGTGCCGCCGGGCTTGTCGTCCGACCCGGCCTCCTCCCGCGCCTCCTGGGGAGTGAGCGGATCCACGCCGCAGCCGCTCAGCGTCGTCATCAGCGACACGGCGGCCAGCAGGGCGACGGCGGTTCCCCCGCGTCGGCGCAGCCTGGATCGGAACATGGTGGAACCCGCTTTCCCCGGTGACGTTCGACAGAGCCGCGGCCGTCGCCTGGTCAGGGCGGGCCGTGCGACCGAACATGCACACTACACAGGGTGTATACCGGGGACGGCAGGGGGGTCGCACACCCGTTCGCTGGCGTGCGAGAGCCCCGGGAGCGCCCGTCCGCGTCTCCCGGGGCGTCCTGCGGCGGCACCTCCGACAGGGGTGGCGCGCTTGCGGTGCCCGCCGCTCAGCGGGAGGCGAGCAGCAGACGCGCCTCCTTCTCCTGGTCGCCGGAGACGGTGTGCCGGGACTGGACGTCGAAGCCCGCGGCCAGAACCTTCTCGACCTCGTCGACGGCGTGGTAACCACCGGTGAGCGTGACGCCGACCACGGCGGACAGAGCGGCCGGCGACGCCTTCCGGTGCTCCCCTCCGGCCGTGTCGAACGTGGCCGTCCAGACGGTGGGGGACGGCCCCGTCGCCGCCTGCGGGCCGGATGTCGTCATGTCCTCCAGCCGGTAGGCCGCGTCGAGGACGTCGAACACGGCCCGGGCGTCCTCCCGGCCGCAGTCGCTCAACTGGACGGTGACGTCGGTGTCGATGTGCAGGTCGTACACGTCGCTCATCTCCTCACGGCCCCCCGGTCGCCGGTGACGCCTCGCGCTCCCCGTGCCGGGCGCTCGTCGCGCCACCTCTCCAGCATCCCTCCGGGGCGGCCGCTCCGCGAGGGCCACCGGTCGCCGGGCGTCGGCAACGCCCGACGCCCGCCGCGACGGCCCGCCACCCCACCGTCCGGTCCCACGCCCGAGCGGGCCTGCGCCGGGGCCGCGATCCTCAGGGCCACGTCACCGGGCGCCTCCGCCGCCGCCGAGGGTGCGCCTCGCCACCCGCCCTCCTCCGGCGGAACCTGTCGAGGAACCGGGTGCGGGCCGGGCGGGCGGCCCGGCGGGTCGTCACGGACGGAGCCGGGGTTGCGGCGGACGGAGGCGGTACCGCAGAGGGGGCCGGGGCCGTGGAAGGAGCCGCAGTCGGCCCCGGGGCCGTGGTCGTGGACGAAGCCGGGGCCGGGACCGAAGGAGGAACCGGGGCCGAAGCCGGGGCCGGGGCCGTCGGAAAAGGCCGGGCCGCCAAGAAAGGTCGCGCCGTCGGGAAAGGCGGAGCCGTCGGCAGGGACCGGGGCCGGGCCGACAGGGCCCGCGGGCCGCCGCGGAGCACCACCGGAACGGCCCACGGGTCCGCCGCTCCGGGCCGTACGGAAGGCATCGCGCCGGGCCGCATGAAAGACGCCGCGTCGGACCGTGCGGCAGGCTCGGCGTCGATCCCCCGGGCGGTCGGAACGATCGGCTCGGTCGTGGCGGCCTCTCCCGGGTACGGGGCCGGGCACGCGGCCCGCGCCTCGTCCAGGGCGAGCGTCAGGCTCAGCCGGTGCCAGAGGATCTCGTCCGGGTCGTCGGCGCGCGTGAGCCGCTCGGCGAGCTCTCGCGCGGTGGCGGACACCGGCATTCCGGCCGGTGGCGGCGGGCGCAGCCGGTCGAGGTGGGCTCGTTCGTACGGGTCGTCCACGACCTCGGCCACCTGGAGCGGGTCCAGCAGGGAGGCGACCGCCGAGGCCCGCGCCCACGGGTCGTCGGTGCCGCGCAGCAGCAGGGCGAGCCGCCGCGCCCGCCAGTTCCTCGGCCGCAGGTCCTCACCCGCGGCCAGGCGTTCGCGAAGCTCCGACGGCAGCCGCCCCGCGAGCAGCGCCGGACAGGCACGGCCGAAGTCGGCGACCTCCTCCGCCACATACGTCCACACCACCGCCCGGTAGCGGTTCAGCGAGAACCGCACCGGACTGAGGTGGCCTGTCCGGGCCAGCCTGGTGAACCGCTCCGGGGTGATCCCGAGGAGTGCGGCGGCCTCCCCGGTGCCCACCGCGCGCACCCGGTCGCGCAGGCCGGCGGGGAAGTCCGGCGCGGCCTTGAGCCGGTCGAGCTCGCCCCGTTCGACCCTCCGCCGTCCCCCCTCCCCGGCCGCTACCGTCCGCACCAGGCCGAGCTGGACCGCGAGCCGGAACTCGTCGCGTTCCAGCTCCAGTTCCCGCGCGGCCCGCGCCGGCGTCACCGTGCGCGCCGCTTCGCCCGCCGCCCTCTCGCGACCGTCCGCCATCGTCATGCGACCGTCCACCGCCATCGCGCGGCCCTCCCCCGTACGTCCGTGCTCTCCGTGGCGCGGATCCGTTCGACCCGCCGAAAAGAACGTAACGCAGAGTGACGAACCCCGCACCGCCTGTGGAAAACCGCTTGTGGACAACCCTTGGCGAAGCACCGGCAGAACCCCGAGGGGGTACGGCGAGGGGCAGTGAGGGGAACGACCGGGACAGAGCGTCAGAACGGGCCGTCACCCGGATGGCCGGGCTGCCGCGCCTCGACTCCGAGATGTTCGCCGACGCGGTTGACCAGCAGCGTCATCTCGTACGCCACCTGGCCGACGTCGGCCTCGGCCGCGCTCAGGACGCACAGGCAGCTCCCCTCGCCCGCGGCGGTCACGAAGAGCAGCGCTTCGTCGAACTCCACCATCGTCTGGCGTGCCCGGCCCGCCTCGAAGTGCCGGCCCGAGCCCCGGGCGAGGCTGTGCAGACCGGAGGAGACGGCGGCCAGGTGCTCGGCGTCCTCGCGCGCCAGCCCGTTGCTCGCGCCCGTCACCAGACCGTCGTTCGACAGCACCAGCGCGTGCCGTATGTGCCCGACCCGCTGCGTCAGGTCGTCCAGGAGCCAGTCCAGTCCCTTGTTCAACGCCATCAGTGGTCCTCCCCCTGTGCGGTGCGTCCCCGTCGACCCGGATTCCCGTGCTCCCCGTGCCGGCGTGGTCCGCGTGTCGGCGCAAGCCTTACGCACTGTCGTGGACAGGGCAAGCACTGCACCACGCCCGCGCGTGCCTCAGGATGGGAAGCATGACGAGGATGACCGAGGAGCAGTGGCGGGCCTTCGTGTCCGAGGGCACGCGCACCGGCAAGCTGGCGACCGTCCGCGACGACGGCAGTCCCCACGTCGTGCCGATCTGGTTCGTGCTCGACGGCGACGACTTCGTGTTCAACACCGGCAAAACCACGGTGAAGGGCCGCAACCTCGCCCGCGACGGACGGGTCTCCCTGTGCGTCGACGACGACACCCCGCCGTTCTCCTTCGTCACGCTGTTCGGGCGTGCCCAACTCGGCGAGGAGCCGGACGCGTTGCGCCACTGGGCCACCCGCATCGGCGCCCGTTACATGGGTGGGGACCGGGCCGAGGAGTTCGGCGAGCGCAACGCCGTCCCCGGCGAACTCCTCGTCCGGGTGAGGATCGACAAGGTGATCGCCGAAGCCGGCCTCGCCGACTGAGGGGCCGGAACGGACGTCCGGTCCCGCGCCCACGTCGCCCCGCTCAGCCCACGGTGCCGAGGAGTCGGGCGGTGTGCATCCGTCCGGCGTGCTCGACCAGGCGGATCAGCACCTCCTTCCCGGAGTCCCGGTCGCGCGCGTCGCACAGGACGACGGGCGTGCCCCGGTCCAGGTCGAGCGCACGGGAGACGTCGTGCGCGCCGTAGGCACGCGCGCCCGTGAAGCAGTTGACGGCGACCACGAAGGGGATCCGCCGGTGCTCGAAGTAGTCGACCGCCGGGAAGCAGCCCTCCAGGCGCCGGGTGTCGGCGAGGACGACCGCGCCGAGCGCGCCCTGCGCCAGCTCGTCCCACAGGAACCAGAACCGGTCCTGGCCGGGAGTGCCGAAGAGGTAGAGGGAGAGCCCGGAGCGGATCGTGATGCGGCCGAAGTCCATGGCGACGGTCGTGGTGGCCTTCCGGCCCACGCCGCCGGTGTCGTCGACGAACTCCCCCGCCCGGCTGAGCCGTTCCTCGGTGCGCAGGGGCCGGATCTCGCTGACAGCGCCGACGAGGGTGGTCTTGCCGGCGCCGAATCCGCCGGCGACGAGGACCTTCAGGGCGAGGACGGTGCTGTCCGCGTCGTCGTCCGCGCCGGTTCTCTCAGAGTGCTCGTAGGCCATCGATTACTTCCCTCAGGATTCTTTCGTCGGGGAGCCGCGCGGGCGGCACGGGTCGGCGGACACGCACGAAGCCCGATTCGAGGAGGTCTCCGAGGAGCCCCCGGACGACTCCGACGGGCAGGTCGGCGCCGGCGGCGAGTTCGGCCACCGACTGGGTCTCGACCCGGCACCGGGGTCGCGGGCCGGTGCTCCGGTCGGCCGTTCCCGCTGTTCCCGCTCTTCCCTCCGCTCCCCCGCCGGCAGCGGTACGGAGGTGCCGCGCGGGCGCAGGGCGGTGACCCCGGCGGGCGTCCGCCCGGATCCCGACCGCTGCTCCGACCCTGATTCCGGGCGTGGTTCCGGCCGCGATTCCGCCGTGGTCCCCGGCCTCTGTTCCGGGCCGGGTTCCGGCCGTGCCGTGAGTACGGGGACGGGGCGGCGTCCTGGGCGGTGGTGACGGTGGCGAAGCCCCACAGGGCGAGGAGCGGGACGACCGGGACCACCAGAGGGGAGACGATCTTGGCGCGGACCGTGCGGGGGCGCAGGCCGGTGCGCGCGGCGGGCCGGACGCGGTCGCCGCCGGAGGCGGAACGATCCCGGAAGAGGTGCCCCCGGAGGGACTGAGGGCCTCTCCGGGGGCGGAGGGTCCGTCGGCGCCCGGAGGCGCGGTCGGCGCCCCGTCGGCCGTGCGGTCGACGGCCGGGAAGGATCCGGGGGCGTGCTCCTCGGGCCCGTCGGCGGCCGGCCCCGCGTGCGCGCGCCGCCCGCGCGCGGCTGTCGGCGGTGCCGGTGCCCCGGCGTCCTCGGTCCTGCGGGGAGTTCGCATGGCCTCCTCGTTCCGGCTGCGGCTGGCTCTGGTGCGGTGGGACGGACGGGGACGGCTCGACCGGGAGGGGCGTCGGGTCAGGGCGTGCGGGGACGGACGGCTCCGGCGGCGCGGGGGCCGGGAGGCGTGGCGGCGTCCGCCGGATGCCCGTCCGGTGCGGCGGGGCGTCCCGCGGAGGCGTACGCGGCGCGTTCCCCGGCCGTCGGGGAGAGGGCGACGAAGGCGGCGGTGGCGAAGAGGTACGAGCCGAGGCCGACGGCGAGCGGGAAGACGAACTGCACGACCGTGGCGCCGGGGAGGGCGCCGGAGGGCGCGACGTCGACGCTCACCGCGAGCGTGCCGGTGTACTGCATGCTGCTGACGGCCGCGCCCATGAGGAGCGGGGCGACGGCCACGGCCGCGGGCGCGTGGATGTGCGGGACCGCCCACGGCGCCGCGGTGGCGGCGACGACGGCGATGAGGACGGACAGTCCGAGCAGCAGGGGGTCGTACCGGACCTGGCCGTGGAGCCGGAGGGCGGCCATGCCCAGGTAGTGCATGCTCGCCACGCCGACGCCCGTGGCCGGTCCGCCGATCAGCGGGGAACGGACCCGGCCGCCTCCGTGGCCGACGACGAACACGCCGGCGCCGACGACTCCCATCGCGACGACGAGGCCGAGGACGGTGGGCGGAACGTCGTAGCGGATGTCGGTGCCCCGCACTCCGAATCCGAGCATCGCCACGAAGTGCATCGTCCAGATGCCGCTGCCGATCGCGGAGGCGGCGGTGAGCAGCCAGTTCCGTCGTGACCGGCCGGTCGCGTCGAGCGCCCGCACGGTGCAGCGCAGTCCGAGGGCGGCGCCGACGCAGGCCATCGCGTCCGACAGCACGGGGGTAAGCCGGCCGAAGGCGGCGTGGTCCAGGTGTCCCATGGCTCAGGGACGCTAGTGCGCACCGAGGGGCGCGTCGGGGGCGCATTTCGAAAGCTGATGGAATGTGACAGAGAGCTGACCCCGAACGATCGCGCCGAGTTCGAACGCTCACCCAGAAAGCCCACGCCGTACGTTCACCCCTCCGGGTGGCGTACGTGCCGGGCCCTCACCCCTTCGGGCGGCGTATGCGTCGGACCCCCACCCCTCCGGGTGCGGGATCATGGGCGCATGAGCGACGACCCCACACGCGTCCGAGAGTTCTTCGGTGCCCGCGCCGCCGACTGGGACAGCCGGTTCCCCGACGACGGCCCCGCGTACGCCGCCGCTGTGACCGAGCTGGGCCTGCGTCCGGGCGGCTCGGTCCTCGACGCGGGCTGCGGGACCGGCCGCGCGCTTCCACCGCTCCGCGCCGCCGTGGGGCCGTCCGGCACCGTCGTCGGGTTGGACCTCACCCCCGAGATGCTCGAACGGGCCGTCCGGGCCGGACGCGGCGGCGCGGACGGCGGCGCGCTGCTCCTCGCCGACGTCGGCCGGCTGCCCGTCCGCGACGGCGCGCTCGACGCCGTCTTCGGCGCGGGGCTCGTCTCGCACCTCGCGGACCCCGCCGCCGGTCTGCGGGAGCTCGCCCGTGTCGTGCGGCCCGGCGGCCGGCTCGCGCTGTTCCACCCGATCGGCCGGGCCGCCCTGGCGGCCCGGCACGGCCGCGCCCTCACCCCGGACGACCTGCGCGCCGAGCCCCGGCTGCGCCCCCTGCTCGCCGGGGCGGGCTGGCGGCTCGTCGAGTACGTCGACGAGGACGCGCAGTACCTGGCCCTGGCCGTCCGCGAGGACTGAGCCACCGGAGGCCCGCCCCGCCGGCCCTGCCGGGGGAGCCGGCCCGGCACCGGGGCGCGCACCCCGTGCCCCGGTGCCGGGCACCGACGCGCCCTTCTGCGCCGACGCCCTACTGTCTACGGTGGAAGCGCCGGGCAGCCGTGCCCGGGAAAGGCGGCGGGCCGTGACACGGATACCGGAAAGTCTCCGCAGACTCCTTCCCTTCGCCCGGAGGCCGCCCGGGGCCGCCGCGCCGACGACGGCGCGCCCCGCCCGGCAGGGGCACAACCTCTTCGAGGCGGCGGCGGCGTACGTGGCCGCGTGCGCCGAGGACGACCCCGCCCGGGCGGAGGAGGCCGCGCACCGCGTCTCCCCCGACGCGCTCTCCTTCGGCGTGAACGAACTGGCCTGCCGGGCCCTCGTCGCCCTCGCCCGGCAGCGGAACGAGTCACCGCTCGCCGTGGCCCGCTCGCTGCTCGGCCTGCGGAGCGACCCGGTGTGACCTCGGACGCGCCGGGCCCTCCCGTCGCGGAGAAACCCTCGACGCGTGGGTTACTCACTGGTTAAGGTGCGCCGACGACCGGATGGGGAGGCTGCCGTGGCTGGGACGGACCCGATCGCCGAGGGCGACGGCGACGCCGACGCGCTGTTCGTGCTGACCGCGGCGCTGCTGACGCCCGCGCGCTTCCCGAGCGTGCTCGGGGACGACTATCCGGCGGCCTGCGCGGCCCTGGGGCTGGCGACGGATCCGGAGGGGTACGGACTCGTCTTCGGCCAGGACGGCCTGGGGGCGCGGTGGACGGTCGTCGTCGACGACGTGTCGCTGGTCGCCGTGGCCATCTCCTCCTGGGACTGCGGCATGGCCTACGACCTGTCCCCGGACGAGCGGTCCGTGGTGGCCGGGCTGCCGGGCTGGCCGCTCCCCGTGGCGACCTCCGCCCCGGGGGTGCCGGCCCCGCACGACCCCGAGCCCGAGGAGGGCGACCCCGCTCCGCTGGCCCCGCCGTCGGGTGACGCGTGGGGCCCGGCCCAGCGCCGTCTGGGCGCCGACCAGGTGGCTCTCCACTGGACCGCCTGGCGGTCCCGGATGGGCGACGACGGCACGTACGCGGAGGGCGCCGAGGGCACGGGGACGGCGGAGGACCCGGGGGCCGCGCCCGCCGGAGCCGCCGGGAGCGACCCGTACGACGGCGTCAGAAGGGTCCTGGACGAGCTGCACGCCTATCTGGAGGAGCCGCCGCCGCTGGGGCGGGTGCGGTCGGCCCCCGACGCGGAGGCCGGCACGCGCCTGCTGCGCGCGGACGGCCCCGGCTGGTCGTTCGTGGCGAAGGCCGACGACATGGCGTTCGTCCTGCTCGACGAGGTGCCGCGCGAGGTGCTGCCGGTGGCGCGGGGCGAGAGGCTTCCCGCGCTCCTCGAAGCACTCGACGCGATGGCCGTGCGCCCGGCCCGGGCCGGCGCCTCGTAGAAACCCGGGGGCTCAGGTCAGGGCGTGGCCGTACGCGGCGGCCAGGCCGTCGAGCTCCGGGTCGCCGTACGCCGCGCGCAGCGCCCCGAAGGCCGCGACCTTGTCCCGGCCGAACCGGCTCACGGAGACCGCGTAGGTCTCCGGGGACAGGAACCTCGGCGGTGTGCTCTTGCTGTGGAACTTGTCCGCGTACATGACCATCCGCTCCTCCGGCGTGACCGCGAGGTAGTCGGCCGGCGGCAGCGGCAGCCCCTGTGCGAGCACGTCCTCCTTGGTGAGCCCGACGCCCGTGTGGCACGAGCAGAACCGGCACACGGCCTCCGGCAGCCCCTCGGCCGCCAGGAGCTCGTGCCCCAGGATCCCGTGCCGGATGTAGTTCCGGCCGTCGAGCCGCCCCTCGGTGTCGTACAGGCGGTACACCCCGATGTCGTGGAGGAGGCACCCCGCGCGCACGAGCTCCGGATCGAGGTTCCCGCCCGTGCGCGGGAGCAGGCGCTCGGCGATCCGCCACACGATCTCGCAGTGGGTGAAGACGCGCTCGAAGGCCTCCTCGTGAGGAGCGTGTTTCCTGTGCAGTTCGCGGATCTCGTCGACCGAGGGAATGTGCATCCCCGCAGCCTAGTGAGCCGGGTGCGCGACGGCTCCGGGCCCCCGGTCCGGGGCGCGCACCATAGGACGACGGTCCGAGATGTGGTCTCCGACCATGGTCCGGCGGAAGGGGCGCGCCGCACGATGTGGCGCCACTTCACTTCTCCGCCGTCCCACCGGAGGCCCATCATGCGCCTGTTCCCGGGCGTCTCCCTGTTCGCCGCGTTCCTGGCCGGAGTCACCGTCCTCGCCCCCGCTGCCCCCGCCGGGGCCGAGTCGGGGGCCGCCGCGCACTGCTCGGGCCGGCACCGGCTCCACGTGCCGGGCGCCGAACACCAGCGGTCCGCCTGTCTGGACGACCTGACGACCGCCGGGCTCGCGGGCACGCCGTACACCGACATGGCGGACCAGGCCGGCCTCGCCGCGAAGGGGACCCGCAACCCCTCGGGGGTGCCGGGCGTCCAGATCGACGGCTACTTCCCCGACGACTCGCGGCTCAACGCCACGCACGGCTGGGCCCACGACTCCCAGTTCGTCATCCGGCTGCCGGACCGCTGGAACGGCGGACTCGTCGTCACCGGCGCGCCCGGCACCCGCCGCCAGTACTCCACGGACGCGCTCATCTCCGACCGGGTGCTCGCCCGGGGCTTCGCCTACGCCTCGACCGACAAGGGCAACACCGGCCCGGACTTCTTCACCGACGGGCGGAGGCCCGGCGACGCGGTCGCCGAGTGGAACCGCCGGGTGACCGAGCTGACGCTCGCCGCGAAGAAGGCCGTGCGGCAGCGGTACGGGCGGTCCCCGGGGCACACGTACGTGACCGGCATCTCCAACGCGGGCTATCTGACGCGCTGGCAGCTGGAGAACCGGCCCGAGCTGTACGACGGCGGGGTCGACTGGGAGGGCGTGCTGTGGACCGCGCGCGGCCCCAACCTCCTGACGAGCCTGCCCGTCACCGTGGCGCGCTCCCTGGGGCGGGCCACCGACGAGGACCTGATCGGGGCCGGGTTCGCACCGGACTCGCGCTTCCTGTGGCCGTACCACGAGCAGGCGTACTGGGGCCTGACGCAGAAGATCTTCCGGGCCGAGTTCGACCCCTCGTACGACCCGGCCTGTCCGGGCTCCACCGCAGGCCGGACCGCGGAGGAGATCTTCGCGCCCTGCGCCTCGGACGCGTCGTACGACTACGCCTCCCGGCCGGCGTCCGTCCACCGCGCCGTCGCGGAGGTCGCGCTCACGGGCCGGATCGGCAAGCCCCTCATCACGCTCCACGGGGACCTGGACACCCTGCTGCCCATCACCACCGGCTCCGACGTGTACGCGCGGATGGTCGAGGACCGGGGGCGGGGCCGGCTGCACCGGTACTACACGGTGCGGGACGGGACGCACACCGACGGCCTGTACGACACGTATCCGGACCGGCTGCGGCCGATCCTGCCGTGCTACCGCTCGGCGTTCGACGCGCTGACCCGCTGGGTCGAGGAGGGCGCGGCGCCGCCCGCGGACCGCACGGTCCCGCGGCCGGCGGACGGTGACGTGGTCGACTCCTGCGCGCTGACGGGGTGAGCGCCCCGGGCCGCCGGAGGGTGGTGCGGCCCTCCGGCGGCCCTCCGGCGGCCCGGCGCCGGTCCCGTTCAGCCGCGCAGGGACGCGCCCACCTCGTGCAGGTGCCCGAGGGCCCGGCGGTACGAGTCCACGAAGCCGGTCTCCGTGTACGGGACGCCGAGCGCGGCGCAGTGGGCCCGTACGGCGGGCCGGGCCAGCCGGAGGTTCGGGCGCGGCATGCTGGGGAAGAGGTGGTGCTCGACCTGGTGGTTGAGCCCGCCGAGGAACCAGTCGGTCGGGGCGCCGCCGCGGATGTTGCGCGAGGTGAGCACCTGCCGGCGCAGATGACCCCAGTCGTCGCCGTCCTCGTGCTCGTCCGGCCGCTCCATGCCCTTGTGGTTGGGGGCGAAGGCCATGCCCAGGTGGACGCCGAGGAGCATCTGGTGGAGCAGGGCGAAGACGAGGGCCTGGGCGGGCGTGAGGAGGGCGAGGAGCAGGGTCGCGTACCCGGCGAAGTGGGCCAGGAGGAGGCCGCCCTCGACGAGCCGCTCGCGCCGGGTGCGGCAGGGGCCCTCCTTCGCGAGCAGGGCCCGGATCCCGTACGCCTTGAGCGCGATGCCCTCCAGGGTCGTCAGCGGGAAGAAGAGACCGGCCTGGTGGCGGGTGAGGAAGCCGCGCAGGCCCGTGCGGCCCGCCGTCTGGTGCTCGGCGAAGACGAGGACGTCGGCCGCGACGTCCGGGTCCTTGTCGAGGTGGTTGGGGTTCGCGTGGTGCCGGTTGTGCTTGTCGTTCCACCACTCCCTGCTCATGCCGAGGAGGAGGTTGGCGTGGAAGAGCTGGACGGCGCGGCTCGTCCCGCGGTCGGCGGTGATCTGGGAGTGCCCGGCGTCATGGGCGACGAAGGCGGCGCGGGTGGAGAGCAGGGCGAGGGGGACGGCGAGCGGGAGCGCCCACCAGGAGGGGCCGACGAGGGCGAGTCCGGCCACCACGGCGGCGATGCCCAGCAGGTTGAGGACGATGACGCGGGCGTACCAGCCGGGTCGGTGTTCGAGGAGGCCCTGTTCCCTGACCGTCCGCAGGAGCGGGGCGAACTCGCTGCCGCCCCTGGCGCGGGCGGGTGCCGCGGGAGGTGCGGCGGCCGGGGGCGGGAGGGTGGCCTGGGACATGGCGGGCTCCGGTTTCTGTCGATCGGTGGGTGCTCGGTGAGCAGTCGGCAGGTGCTCGGCGGGCACCCACCGAACGTACGGACGCGCGGCCTTGTGGAGCCATGGCGTCACCACCCGGCCCGGCCGGGGGGCGCGCCAGGGGGCCGGGGTGGGGAGAGCCCCACCCCGGAAGGAGCCTCCGGGAGGGAGTTCGGCCTGTGGCGCGGATCACCGCGGACGAAGGCGCGCGGGGGCGTCCGGTGGGGTACTCTCGGCGGCTCGATACAAGTAGTCAAATTTGAGGAATGCGTTGTCGCTGTCGTACGGACCCGATGATCCGACCCGCGAACCCACCGGAAGTCTCCCCCGCAACTCCGCCGTCTTCCTCCCCGCGGATCCGCCCCGCGCCGGGCGGATCGCCTTCTGGTCACCGGACGGCGAGCCGCTGCCGGACTCCCCCGGAACCCGCCCGGCCGCCGACGGACTCACGGTCGTGGACGGCGGCACCCTCCGGCCCGTGACCGTCCCCGCCCGGACCCTCTCCGTACGGGACGCCCTGCCGCTGCTCGTCCGCGCCCGGTTCTCGGACGCCGCGTCCCCCTCGGCCGCCTTCTGGGGCGCCGCCGCGCTGCTCGCCCTCGACCTCGTGGCGCGCGGTCTGCTCCTGCCCGGCCTCACGTCCGGGGACCACGACGCGTGGCGGGCCGGGCCGCTCGGCCCCGAGGACCTGGGGAAGCTCCGTACGCTCGCCGCGTCGATGCCGCCCACGGCCCATGCCGTCCCCCTCCCCGCCGCCTCTCCCGACGCTCCGCCCCTGCTCCCCGAACCGGAGGCGTTGCTCCGGGCCTTCGCCGACGCCGTCGCGGACACCCTGCCGCGCACCCCGGCGGCTCCGGCGGCGGCCGGCGGGCCCGCCTTCGCGGCCGAGGCGGCGGGGACGTTTCCCGAGCACCGGGCGTGGGCGTCCGACGTGGCCGCCGTGCACGACGCGGGCGTCCGCCTCTCGCTCCGCCTCGAACTGCCCGGTTTCACCGCCGAGTCGCGGGAGGCACCCGGCTTCCGCGCGGTGCTCCAGCTGCACGGCGTCGCCGACCCGGCCCTGGTCGCGGACGCCGCCGAGGTGTGGTCGGGCTCCGGGCCGGTCGGGGCGGCGTTCGGCCCCCGCGCCCGTATGGACGCCCTGCTCGCCCTCCGGCGCGCCGCCCGCGCCTGGCCCCCGCTCTCCCCGCTCCTGTCGGCGGCCGTGCCCGACACGGTCGAACTGGCCGACGAGGAGGTCGCGGAACTCCTGGGCCCGGCGGCCGACGCCCTCGCGGCCCTGGGCGTCCGGGTCCACTGGCCGCGCGAACTCTCCGACCGGCTGACGGCCCGGGTGGAGATCGGCCCGCACGCGTCCGGCACCGGTGTCGGCACCGAGACAGACGACGGCGCCACCCGTACCGACGGCCGCATCGACGCCGACGTGCACGCGGGCACCGATGCCGACACCCGTATCGGCGCGGGTGCCTCCTCCCTGCCCTCGCTCCTCGCCGCCGACTCCCTCCTCGCCTTCAACTGGCGCTTCGCCGTGGGGGACCACGAGCTGACCCGCGCCGAGCTGGACCGGCTGGCCGAGACCGGACGGCCCCTCGTACGGCTGCGCGACAGGTGGGTCCTCGTCGATCCGGCCGAGGTCCGCAGGGCCAGGGCCCATCAGGACCGCGAGGTCACTCCGGTGGACGCGCTCTCGGCCGTCCTCACCGGGACGACCGAGGTCGACGGGCGGGCCGTCGAGGTGGCCGCGACCGGCCCGCTGGAGCGGCTGCGGGAACGGCTCGCGAACCCCGGGGGCGACCGGCCCGAGGTGGCCCAGCCCGCCGCGCTCGCCGCGACCCTGCGCGACTACCAGCTGCGCGGGCTCGACTGGCTGCACCGGATGACCTCGCTCGGTCTCGGCGGCTGCCTCGCCGACGACATGGGCCTCGGCAAGACGATCACCCTCATCGCCCTGCACCTGCACCGGCAGACCGATCCGGCGTCGGCGGGACCCACCCTCGTCGTCTGCCCGACCTCCCTCATGGGCAACTGGCAGCGGGAGGTCGAGAAGTTCGCGCCCGGCACGCCGGTGCGCCGCTTCCACGGCGCCGCCCGCGACCTGGAGGGGCTCCCCGACGGCGGCTTCGTCCTCACCACGTACGGCACCATGCGGCTCGACGCCGAGCGGCTCGCCGAGCGGGACTGGGGACTCGTCGTCGCGGACGAGGCCCAGCACGTCAAGAACCCGTACTCGGCGACGGCCCGCCGGCTGCGGACCGTCGGGGCACGCGCACGCGTGGCGCTGTCCGGCACGCCGGTGGAGAACAACCTCTCCGAGCTGTGGGCGATCCTCGACTGGACCACGCCGGGGCTGCTCGGCGGCCTGGGCGCCTTCCGCGCCCGGTTCGCCACCGCCGTCGAGGGCGGCCGCGACCCGGCCGCCGCCGCGCGCCTGGCCGCGCTCGTCCGGCCGTTCCTGCTGCGCCGCCGCAAGTCGGACCCCGGCATCGCGCCCGAGCTCCCGCCGAAGACGGAGACCGACCGGACCGTGTCGCTGACGCCCGAACAGGCCGGGCTGTACGAGGCGGTGGTGCGGGAGACGCTGGCCGCGATCTCCGAGGCCGACGGAATGGCGCGCCGCGGTCTCGTCGTGAAGCTCCTGACGGGGCTCAAGCAGATCTGCAACCACCCGGCCCAGTACCTCAAGGAGGAGCGGCCGGAGATCGAGGGGCGGTCGGGCAAGCTGGAGCTGCTCGACGAACTCCTCGACACGATCCTCGCCGAGGGCGCGTGCACCCTGGTCTTCACCCAGTACGTGGGGATGGCCCGGCTCCTGGAGGCGCACCTCGCGGCGCGGGGCGTGCGGACGCAGTTCCTGCACGGCGGCACGCCGGTCGCGGAGCGGGAGGCGATGGTCGCCCGCTTCCAGAACGGGGAGGTGCCGGTCTTCCTGCTCTCCCTGAAGGCCGCCGGGACGGGGCTCAACCTCACCCGCGCCGAGCACGTCGTGCACTACGACCGCTGGTGGAACCCGGCGGTCGAGGCGCAGGCCACCGACCGCGCGTACCGGATCGGGCAGGACCGGCCGGTGCAGGTCCACCGGCTGATCGCCGAGGGGACGATAGAGGACCGGATCGCCGCGATGCTCGACCGCAAGCGGGAGCTCGCGGACAGCGTCCTCGGCACCGGCGGGGACCTGCCGCCGGAGCTGACCGAACTGACCGATGCCGAACTGGCGGAGCTGGTGCGACTGCGAGGGGACGGACGATGAGCGGGTACGGACACGGGGACGGCGAGCGGACGTTCGCGGCGCTGCCGCCGGCCCGGGGCGGGGCGTTCACCCGGACCTGGTGGGGCCAGGTGTGGCTCAAGGCCCTGGAGGACACCGCGCTCGACGGCCAACAGCTCAAGGCGGGGCGGCGCCACGCGCGCGCGGGGGCGGTGGGAGCCGTGTCGGTGCGGCCCGGCCGGATCACCGCGGTGGTCAAGGACCGGGACGGCACGGCGCACCGGAGCGACGTGCTGGTGCGGGAGTTCTCCGGGGAGGAGTGGGAGCGGCTGCTCGACCTGGCGGTGGACAGCGCGGGCCACATCGCGGCGCTCCTGGACCGCGAGATGCCGCCGCACCTGGTGGAGGACGCGGCGGCGGCCGGGCTCGACCTGCTGCCGGGCGTCGGCGACCTCGATCCGGAGTGCGGCTGCGAGGCCTGGGACCACTGCCCGCACACGGCGGCGCTCTGCTACCAGGTGGCGCGCCTCCTGGACGAGGACCCCTTCGTCCTGCTCCTGATGCGCGGGCGCGGCGAGCGCACCCTCCTCGACCAGCTCCAGGAGCGCAGCGCCTCGCGTGCCGCCGCTCCCCCGGCGCGCGACGGGGACGACGGCGACGGCGCCTCCGGGGACGTCGGCGGGATGCCGGGCGTGCCGGCCGGGGAGGCGTACGCGTCGGCGTTCCTGCTGCCGCCGCTGCCCGGCCCTCCGGGCGTGCCGGACGCGCCGGGCCGGGCCCCGTCCCTGGACACGGACACCGAGCCGGAGCCGGGGGTGGACCCGGCGGCCCTCGAATTCCTCGCGGCGGACGCGGCGGAGCGCGCGCACCGGCTGCTGGCCGAGGCGCTGGGGTCGGACGGCGGCGCGCCGGGGTGCGCGGAGGCGGGCCTGACGGGCGCTCAGGACGCGGTGCGTCTCGCGGCGGCTTCTCCCGCTCCGTGGATCGCGGCGCGGCTCACCGCCGGTTCGGGACGGTCGCGGGCGGAGATGGACCTCGCCACGCGCGCGTGGCGGCTCGGGGGCGCCGCCGCCCTCGCCGTACTGGAGGAGGAGTGGGCGCCGGACTCCGAGGCGCTGACCCGCGCCGGGGCGCGGCTCGCCGAGGCCTGGGAGGACGACGAGCGGCCGGTCCTGCGGCGGGCGGGCGGGGCGCGGTGGACGGCCGTGGGCGCGGAGGCGCAGCTGCGGCTCGGCGAGGACGGCCGCTGGTGGCCGTACCTCAAGTCGGGGGGCCGCTGGACTCCGGCGGGCCCGCCGGACCGGGACCCGGCGGCGGCCCTGGCGACGGCCTCGGCGGCGGGCGCGGTCTGAGGCGGGCCGGGTCCGGGACGGGCGTGGCCCGAGGCGGCCCGGTCAGGGACGGGCACCACCCCGGGCCTATGAACGGCGCCGGGCACCGTCCGGGCCGGAGACCGGGCCGCGGTGGGCGGCACCCGCGCCGGCGCGCTATCTGAGCCGGTGGCTGATCGTGCCGCCGGCGGCGGAGGGGGCGGCCAGGCTGCAGGCGGCGGTGTCCGAGCCGAGGAGGTGGCTCGTCCGGTACGGGTACTGGACGAAGGTCGTCCAGCGCGTGCCGAGCGGCTGCCGGGCGGCCTTGCGGCGCAGCGGCTCGCGGCAGAGCTCCGTGGCCGCCTCGCGCACCGCCCGGTCCGTGGCGTAGCGGCCGGTCAGCCGGGGGCGGGCGACGAGTTCGGCGGAGTGCGGCGTGTCGCAGGCCCGCCGGACGACGGTGCCCGGCGCCTCGCGGTCGATGTCGAAGCAGTCGCCCACGTGCAGCGCCTCGAAGGAGAGGGGCCGCCCGGAGCGCCGTTCGCGCTTCGGGGTGCCGGAGGGGGACGGGGCGGTGCTCGCGGAGGGGGTGCTCCCGGTCCGTGACGGCACGGGGGACGCGGCCGTGCGCGGGGTCCGGTCTCCGGGCTCCGTGCGGGTCGGCGTGCCGTCCCGCGTGGCCGCGGTCGTCGGCGTGCCGTCCCGTGTCGTGCCGGGTGCCGACGTGACGGCGCTCCCGGCGCCGGACGCGCGGGGCGACGGGCCGCCGGTCGCGGAGGGGACCGTGCCGGGGCCGGCGCCCCCGGTGGTGACGGGGGACGGCGCGCTCGCCGGGTTCCCGTCGTCCTCCCCGCCCCGGACGGACAGGAAGGCGGTCGCCACCAGGGCGGCCGTGAGCAGCGGGACGAGCGGCGTGCCGAACCAGCGGGCGCGGCGCGGCGCCGGCCGGTGGTCGCGGCCCCGGCGCTCCCCGTCGGCCGGGCGTCGTGCGCACAGCATCGCGACGACCGCCGAACGCGCGCCCTGCCGCCTTCCCGTCATGGTCGTCCTACAGCCCCAGCTGGCGCTCGGCGCCCTCGACGGTCTGGGCGAGGAGCACGGCGATGGTCATGGGGCCGACGCCGCCGGGGACCGGGGTGATGAGGGAGGCGCGCTCGGCGGCCGACGCGAAGTCGACGTCGCCGACGTTGCCCGGGTTGTAGCCGGCGTCGACGACGACGGCGCCGGGCTTGATGTCCTCGCCCTTGATGAAGTTCGGCCTGCCGACGGCGGCGACGAGGACGTCGGCCTCGCGGACGACCGAGGAGAGCTCCCGGGTGCGGGAGTGGCAGTAGGTGACGGTGGCGTCGCGGCCGAGGAGGAGCAGTCCGGCCGGCTTGCCGAGGATGGCGCTGCGGCCCACCACGACGGCCCGCTTGCCGCTCAGTTCGACGTCGTGGGCGTCGAGGAGGCGCATGATGCCGCCGGGGGTGCAGGAGACGAAGCCGGGGAGGCCGAAGCCCATGGCGGCGAAGGAGGCCGTGGTCACGCCGTCGACGTCCTTCTCCGGGGCGATGGCCTCGAAGGCGGCGCGCTCGTCGATGTGGGGGCCGACCGGGTGCTGGAGGAGGATGCCGTGGACCTCGGGGTCCAGGGAGAGGGCGGTGATCGCGGCGACGAGCTCCTCGGTCGTCGTGCTCGCGGGCAGCTCGACGTGCCGGGAACGGATCCCCGCCTTCGCGCAGCGGTTCCGCTTCATCTTCACGTACGTCACGGAGGCGGGGTCCTCGCCGACCAGGACGGTCGCGAGACAGGGGGTGACGCCGGTGCGGCGGGTGACCTCGGCGGCGCGGGCGGCGGTCTCCTCGACCGTGCGGCGGGCGAGGGCCGTACCGTCCATGAGGGCGGCGGTGCTGGTGGACATGGCAACTCCTGGGCGTCGTCTCTGACCGGTGGTTCGCCCAGGCGCACGGCATGCGGCACGGCCGCGCCGGTGGGCGCTCCGCCGGGCCGCTCCACGGTGGTGATCCACCTCAAGCGCCAGTCACGGCCCGGGCCCCACTCTACGTGAGGGGCCGGGGGCGAGTCTCGGACAGGTCCGGGTCGGGCTCCGGGGGCGGCGGCCGCCCGCACGGGACGAATCGTCGCTGACCGTCCCAGGCCCCACCGCGAACGGCCGCCGGTCGGATCCCGGCCGTTGGGATCCGGTTTCGATCCCCTTGTTATTCCTGGCAGTTAGTGATCAATTCAAGTACTCTTCGATCGCGCCGGGGGGCGTCGGTGGCACCCGGGCCCAATGCCCAGGGGGTGCACGTGTTCCACGCCGCAGTGCTCGACCTTCCGTTCCCGCCGCACAGCCATCCGGACCGGGAGCCCGCCGCCCGCCTCCACCGGGAGTGGCTGCGGCGGCACGAAGGGCTCGCCGGGGCCGTCGACCGGGCGGTGTACGAGCGGTGGGAGGTGCCCCGGCTCGCGGCGTTCACCAGTCCCGACTGCTCCACCGGCGACCTCGCCCTCGCGGCGGACCTGCTCGGCTTCTACTTCCTCTTCGACGACGGGTTCGACACCGGTCTCGGCCGGGCCCCCGCGCGGGTGGCGGAGGTCTGCACGCGGTTGACGGCCCTCCTGCACGGGGACGGCCCCGAGCCCGGCGCCCGCACCCCCGTCGAGCGGGCCTTCGCCGACCTCTGGGAGCGCAGCGCGCGCGGCATGTCCGCCCGGTGGCGGGCCAGGAGCGCCTACAACTGGGAGTGGTACTTCGCCTGCCACCCGGCCGAGGCGGCCGGCCGGCTCTCCGGCCGGCTCCCGGACCGGGAGGGCTATCTGGCGCTCCGCCGGGGCACGGCCGCCATGGAGACGCTCTTCGACATGGTCGAGCGGCTCAACCGGTTCGAGGTGCCGCAGGAGGTGCTGCACCATCCGACCTTGCGCCTGATGCGCCAACTCGCCGCCGACATACCGTCGTTCACCAATGACGTGCACTCGTACGCGCAGGAGCTCGCCCGGGGCGACGTCGCCAACATGGTGATGATCGTCCGTGAGGAGCTCGGCGGCACTCCCGAGGAGGCGGCCGCCCAGGTGATGCGCGAGGCCCAGGCGATGGTCGACCGCTTCGTGGAGCTGACCGCCCAGGTCCCCGGGATATGCGACCTCCTGGGCCTCTCCCCGGCCGGGAACGAGGCCGCCCGCCGGTACGTCGACGGCCTCTCCTCCTGGATCGCCGGCTACCACCGCTGGGAGGTCGACACCGGCCGCTACGGCCATTGAGAACGCCCCGCACGCGTACGCGTGCGGGGCGCCCGGGTCCTGGCCGACGGATCAGACGTCGCGCCACTTCGCCTGGCCGAAGGAGAAGACCCCGAAGAGGACGAGTCCGACGGCCACGGCGACCAGCAGCCACGGTCCGGCGGGGGTCTGCGCGAACGAGCGGATCGCGTCGTCCATGCCCTTGGCCTCGTTCGGGTCGAACTGGATCGCCGCCTTCAGGCCGAAGAAACCGATGGCCGCGAAGACGAGACCGCGTCCCACGCCGCCGGCGATGCCGGTCACGTCCATGAAGCGCCGCTGCTTCTCGGACATCGTGGCCCAGGTCAGGTGCTTGCGGTACTTCCGCATCACGGCCCGGCCGCCCATCCACAGCCCCGCGCCGAGGAAGCCCACCGCCGCCGCGCCGACCAGCCACTGTCCCGCCGGCAGGTCGAGGAGACGGCCGGTGATGTCGTGGCTCTGGCGGTCGGTCGAACCGGCGCCGCTGTTCCGGTTCCCCGTCGCGAAGGACAGGACGAAGAAGGCCGAGACGGCGTAGAAGACGAACCGGGCGCCGGACACGGCCCGCTTGGCCGGCTTGTCCCCCTTCGGACCGGCGCTGCCGAACAGGGCCTCCGAGAGCCGCCACAGCGCCATCCCGACGAGTCCGATGCCGAGGGCCCAGAGGATCACCGCTCCGAACGGCGTCCCGGCGACCTGTGCGAGGGCGCCTCCCTTGTCGGCCTGTTCGCCGGTGCCCGTGAGTCCGATGCGCACGGCCAGGACTCCTATGAGCAGGTACAGCACTCCACGCGCGACGAAGCCCGCCCGGGCGCCCGCCCGCACCACGTCCCCACGGGCCGCTCTTCTCGCGACGGCCGTGGTCGACCCCCCTGCGCTCATGCCCATTCACCCCTTCTCGGATCGGAATGACCGGGTGCCCCGTCTTCTCCGTTCGAACCCTCGCGGCACGTTCGAACGCCGACCGGTGCGCCGCGCGGGCCGGCGCGGATCACCGTTTGCGCCCTTCCCGCGCCCGGCGGAGACTGGGCGGGATCGGGGGGCGATCCGGAGAGGGCCTGGACGATGGGCGCATACGCTGACCTTCCCGGGGTCAGGACCTGGTACGAGACCGAGGGCGAGGGCGACCCGCTGGTCCTGCTGCACGGCGGCTTCTGCACCAACGAGACGTGGGGCGCCCAGCGTCCCGACCTGGCCGGCGCGCACCGGCTCTTCCTGCCCGAGCGGCGCGCGCACGGGCACACCCCCGACGTGGCCGGGCCGCTGTCGTACCGGGACATGGCGGACGACACGGTGGCGTTCCTGGAGCGGGTGGTCGGCGGTCCGGCGCATCTGGTCGGGTGGAGCGACGGCGCCGTCGTCGCGCTGCTCGTCGCCGCGGCCCGGCCCGACCTGGTCCGCAAGCTCGTGGCGATCGGGGCGAACTTCCGCCCCGGCCCCGAGTGCTTCGCCGATCCGGCCATGCTCGACGCGATGGCGCCCGACAGCCCGGACATGGAGTTCTTCCGCGAGATGTACGCGGCCGTCACGCCGGACGGCGCGGACCACTGGCCGGTGGTGGCGGCCAAGGTGGTCGACATGTGGCGGACCCAGCCGACGCTCTCCCCCGAGGACCTGGGGCGCGTGCGGGCGCCCGCGCTGGTCGTGGTCGGCGACGACGACATGATGACGCTCGAACACACCGCCGCCCTCTACCGCGCGCTCCCGGACGCCCGGCTGGCCGTGGTGCCCGGCGCCTCCCACCTGGTGCCGCTGGAACAGCCGGACCGGGTCAACCGGATGATCCTCGACCACCTGGCGCGGGACGGGCCCGTCGAGACGATGATGCCGGTCCTGCGCGCGGCGCCCGCGGCCCCGGACGGCGCTCCCGGCTGATCGCGGGCGGAGCCGCACGGGGCGGGCTACGCTCGTGGCCATGGCTGGCGACGGTGAGTACGAACGCGACCGGAACTACATCACGACACGGATCACGGCCGACGGCCGGGACGGCTTCCCCGTCGAGCCGGGGCGCTACCGGCTGGTCGTCGCCCGCGCGTGCCCGTGGGCGAACCGCGCCTCGATCGTCCGGCGCCTCATGGGCCTGGAGGACGTCCTGTCGATGGGGATCGCCGGGCCCGTGCACGACGAGCGCAGCTGGTCCTTCCACCTGGACCCGGGCGGCAGGGACCCGGTCCTCGGCATCGAAAGGCTCCAGGAGGCGTTCTTCCGGCGGGACCCCGCCTACGCGCGCGGGATCACCGTGCCCGCGATCGTCGACGTCCCCACCGGCGCGGTGGTGACCAACGACTTCGCGCGGATCACGCTCGACCTGGGCAGCCAGTGGACGGCCCACCAGAGGGACGGCGCGCCGGAGCTCTACCCGGAGAAGTGGCGCGACGAGATCGACGACGTGGCCGAGAAGGTGTACCGGGACGTCAACAACGGTGTCTACCAGTGCGGTTTCGCGAGCAGCCAGGAGGCCTACGACAAGGCGTACCGAAGGCTGTGGGACCGGTTGGAATGGCTGGAGGAGCGGCTTGGGAACCGGCGCTATCTGGTCGGGGACACCCTCACGGAGGCCGACGTCCGCCTCTTCACGACCCTCGTGCGGTTCGACGCCGTCTACCACGGCCACTTCAAGTGCAACCGGCGGAAGCTGACCGAACTCCCGGCGCTGTGGGGCTACGCGCGGGACCTGTTCCAGACGCCCGGTTTCGGCGACACCGTCGACTTCGAGCAGATCAAGACGCACTACTACGTCGTCCACCGCGCCATCAATCCGACCGGGGTCGTCCCCCTGGGCCCGGACACCCGGAACTGGCTGTCGGCGCACGGCCGGGAGGAGCTCGGCGGGCGCCCGTTCGGTGACGGCACGCCGCCCGGGCCTCCTCCCGAGTCCGAGCGGGTGCCGCCGCTCGGCGCGGGCTGAGTTCCTCCCGGCCGGGCGGTGTCCCGGTCCCGCACGCGCGTCGACCCCCGCCCTGCGACAGGGCGGGGGCCGACGCGCGCGACGATCGGGTCACCGATCACGGACCGGCGCTCAGGTCACCGGTTCCGGCCCGGGGCCCGGCGGGGGCAGCGGACCGGGCTGCGGGAAGGGGTCCGGAGGCGGTGTCGGGGCCGGCGGATCCGGCTCCGGCCGGGGCGGGGCGGGCGGAACGGGGTCCGGACCGCCGGGTCCGGGAACCGGCCCCGGCAGCGGTCCCGGTCCGGGAGCGGGGCCTGGCCCGGGCGGGGGCGTGGGGCTCGGAGGGACGGGATCGTTCGGGGGCGTGCTCATGAACCCTCCTGACGGTTCTCCGTGGTCTCGCTGTCGACCCGCGCCTACCCGCGCCCGGAGCGATCACTCGCCCCCGAAGTCCGTTGGTGTCCTTCCGCCGTGTCCGGCCCCGCTCCTCCGCCGCGCCCGCTCGGGTGCCACTCGGTGAGCAGGATGGTGGCGTCGTCGCGCAGCTTGTGGCCCTGGTGCTGCCGCAGCCCCTGTACCAGGCGGCGGAGGGCCTCGGGGGCGGGGGCACCGGCCGCCGTGGCGCGGATGACGGTGTCGGCCAGCCGTTCTTCGCCGTAGAAGTCCCCTCCGGGCGAGCGCGCCTCGGTGACGCCGTCGCTGTAGAGGAGGATCCGGTCGCCCGGCTGGAGGCGCTCGGTGTGCTCGGTGGGCGGCGCGTCCCTGAGGAACCCCCAGCCGAGGGGCAGGTCGGGCTCCCGTTCGAGGACCTGCGGGAGCACCCTGCCGTGACGGATCAGCAGGGGCGGCGGATGCCCGCAGTTGATCCAGGTCAGCCGCCCGTCGGAGGCGTCCAGATGGGCGACGACGGCGGTCATGAGGCGGTCGGTGAACCAGGTGTCCAGGATCTCGTCGATCGAGGTGACGATGTCGCTCAGCGAACCCCCGGAGCGGCGGGCGGCCCGGCAGGCGGCGAGCCCGGCCGCGCCGGCCCCGCCGGAGGCGAGGTCGTGGCCCATGGAGTCGATGACGGTCAGGTGCAGGCCGCGGTCGTCCAGGGTGTGGTCGAAGGTGTCGCCGCCGATGTCGTACGCGGGTTCGAGGACCGCCGAGGAGGTGACCTCCGCCGTGCCGATGGTCCGAGGCGGCAGGAAGGCCCACAGCAACTCGGCCTGCACCGTCATCGCCCGCGCGCGCTCGGTCTCGACCAGCAGGTCGCTGTGGGAGGACTTCGACACCACGAGCAGGGCGGCGATCCCGGCGAGCGTCTCACCGCGTTCGAGCAGGGCGGCGTCCAGGACGGGCGCCGTCACCATCAGGACGCCGACGCGCTCCACCCCGTCGAGCATCGGCAGCCAGGCGGTGGACCCGTCCCTCGACCGCTGCGCCTGCTGCGTGCGGTAGGCCAGGCCCGCGAGGGAGGTGTCGACGTCGAGCGTCGGCGGGCCGGCGGCGTGCGGCTGGGGGAGGGCGATCAGCCGGATCTGCTGGAGGTCGGTGACGTACATGGCCGTCCCCCCGAACCCCATGCGGCGGCCCGCGTCCTGGACGAGGCCCGCGAGTTCCCGCCCGGACCGCAGGTGGGAACGGGCCAGCAGACCGCCCAGGACATCCTCGTACGTCGACACACGACCTCCGCGGCTCTTCTCCGGCGTCTTGCGGCGGTGCGGAGCGGCCCGTCCTCCCCCGGGCGCCCCGGGGACCGGTCCCAGGCTACGCAGGCCCTCCGGTGATCGCACTCCCCACGCGCGCGTGCGTACGGACGCGCCTTCCCGGTTCCGGCCCGCCGCGAAGGTCCTCCCGCCGGGCCGGAACGGAGGGTGACGCGCACCCTGGGAAAAGGAAAACTCCAGGCGGATGGGATGCCGACCTGCGGGAAAGAGGACGCCATGGCTGAGGATGCGATACCCGACAGTGACCGGCGAACCAGAAGACACGAGACGTCCGAAGAGCGCGCGGACCGGCGCTGGACCGAACTCATCCAGGAGATCAGGGTCGCCCAGACCGGCGTCCAGATCCTCCTGGGCTTCCTGCTCACCGTGGTGTTCACACCACATTTCCAGGGCCTGGAGCAGACCGACAAGACGATCTACCTCGTCACCGTCGTGCTCGGTTCGCTGGCGACCGGCGCCCTCATCGGGCCCGTGGCCTTCCACCGCATCGTGTCGGGACGCCGCATCAAGCCCCAGGCGGTCGTCTGGGCGTCCCGGCTCACGTTCCTCGGTCTCATCCTGCTCCTCGCGACGCTGATCTCGGCGCTCTTCCTGATCCTGCGGGTGGCCACGCACGACGGCTACGTGCCGTGGCTGGTGTCCGGGGTCTTCGCCTGGTACCTCGTCTGCTGGTTCCTCCTCCCGCTGTGGGCGCGGTTCCGCTACACGAACGGGGACGAGAAGGAGGACGACTCGTCGTCCGACCGGTGAGGCGGCGTCCGGACGGGGGCACCGGGGAGGTTTCCCCCGTCCGGACCGGAGGAGGACCGCGATCGGGTGGTTGGACGGGCGGCCGCGTCACGGAGCGGAGGACACGGGTCAGGAATGGGTGCATGAGCACCTCTCTGCGACATCGACTGCGCGGCCCGGCCGTCGCCTGCCTCGCCGCGTCCTGCGCCCTTCTGCTCGCCGCCTGCGGCTCCGAGCAGAAGGAGACCACCACGACCTCCGCCCGCGTCGCACCGGCCCGGACCACCGGCACGGCCGAGCCGTCGGCGCCGACCTCCGCGCCCGCCTCCCCCTCGGGATCCGCCTCGCCCCGGCTCACCGACGACCAGGCCGAGCGCCAGCGGCTCGTCCCGGCCACCAAGGTCACCTGGGACAAGGCCACGCAGACCGCCGTGGCCGCCGTCCCCGGGAGCAAGCCGGTCGAGACCGAGCTCACCTGGGCGCCGCCGAACGCCACGGCGAGCGGCAGCCCCCGGCCCAGCGGCAGCGCCACCGCGTCCGCCTCTCCGTCCGTCGGCGCCGGCGCGTCCGCCTCCGCGAGCCCGTCGGCGGGCGCGCGGACTCCGGCGTGGCACGCGAGCGTCGCCGCCTCGGACGGCACCCTCCACGACGTCTGGGTCGACGGCGTCAGCGGCAAGGTCATCAGCGACGAGCCGGACGCGGACCAGGACGCCGAGGACAAGCAGGAGCTGGCCGACCGGCTGAAGCGGACCACCGTGACGCCGGAGCAGGCGGTCCAGACGGCCACCGAGGACGACAAGGGCACCGTCACGGCCGTGGAACTGGACGACGACGCCTGGTCGGTGGACGTCGTCGACACCGGCAACTGGGACAAGACGACGTACGAGGTCTCCACGACCGAGCAGCGGGTCCTCCGCAAGGAAGTCGACCGCGACTGACCGCTCCCGTCGGGCCGTTCCCTTTCCCCCCGCCCGTTCCGGCCCCGCCGGGACGGGCGGTTCGCCGTCGACCGCCGACGGTCGCACAGGGGACGGCAGACCGCCGGAAGGGGATCCGCCCCCTGATGTCCAACTTCCCGGCCCGTCATGCGCCGTCCGGCGAACTGCCTCCGATCGTGTACAACAGCCCGGTTCTGTACATCGGAAGCGCCCCCGCACCCCGATAGTGGATCAGCGGCCGGGCGCGTGTCCCGGCGTCGTCCTCACCGAAAGCCGGGTGCATCCTCATGCCCACCACCGAGGCCACCGACCGTGTGCAGCTCGTGTTCTCGCTCTTCGACGCCGACGGGAACGGCTTCCTGGAGCCCGCCGACTTCGAGCTGATGGGGAAGCGGACCGTCGCGGCGCTGCCGGCGGCCGACGAGAAGGCCGGAACGCGGCTCCTCGGCGCCTTCCGCCGGTACGGGGACACGCTCCTGTCCGAGCTGGACGCCGACGGCGACGGGCGGATCAGCCCCGAGGAGTTCACCGCCGTCGTGCTCGACCCGCAGCGGTTCGACGCCGCCGTCGACGAGTTCGCCGAGGCGCTGGCCGCGATGGGCGACGTGCACGGCGACGGCTTCGTCGCCCGCCCCGACTTCCTCGCCCTCATGACCGCCATCGGCTTCGAGCGGCCCAACATCGAGGCGCTGTTCGAGGCCTTCGGCCCGGTGGACGGCGACCGCGTCCCGGTGGCCGTCTGGGCGGCCGGGATCCGGGACTACTACCGCCCGGAGAAGGCCGGCATCGCCGGTGACCGCCTCGTCCCCGGCGCCGCCCGATGACCGGGGAGACGGGGCGGGGGGCCACGGGAACCACCCCGTTAGCGGGAGCCGCACCGGCTGCGGGAGCCGTTCCGCCGGTGCGGGTCCCTTCGCCGGTGACGGACCTTTCCGCCCGCGTCCGGCCCGTGATCGGCCTGGCCGTCGGCCACGGCACGGGGCCGGAGCTGGCGGGCGTCTTCGAGCGCGTACTGGGCGCCCTGGCCACCGGCCGTCCGGGCGGCACGGGCGTGGACGTCGTCCGCTCGCCGCGTCTGTACCACTCGTACGTCTCGCTCCGCCGGGAGCACGACGTCGCCGCCGTGCAGCGGCTGACCGCCGAGGACGCCGACCACTACGAGGCGTGGTGCCGGGAGCTGGCCGGGCGCGGCACCACGGCGGTCTTCCGCACCGCGATCAACGCCCAGTCGCTGTACCTCGTCCGGCGCCGGCTGCGGGCCGTGAAGGTGGACCTGCTGGCGGCCGACGGGCGGTCGCTGCTGCTGGTCAGGGACCAGGCCCAGGGCTTCTACACCGGCGAGAACACGCACGCCGAGGGCGAGGTCACCCGCACCCTCACCTTCAGCCGCGCGATCACCGGCGCGGTCGTCGAACATGCCCTGGAGCGGGCCCGGCGCACCTGGCCGGACGGGCGGATCGGCCGGATCCTCATGGCGTACAAGTTCCATCTGCTCGACGGGGCGTTCGACGCGTGGGCGGCCGACCTGTCCGAGCGGCTCGGGGTGCGGATCGAGGTGTTCCAGCCGGACACGGTCAACCGCAACCTGCTCGCCCACGGACTGCCCGACCGCACCCTGCTGATCGCCGGGAACGAGTGGGCCGACATCATGCACGTCATGCTCCTCGACCGGTACGGCTCGGACCGGCAGGAGAACCGCTGCACGGAGAACGTCTGTCTCGATCCGGCGCTGCGGGGCCTGGTGGAGTACCAGACCGTGCACGGCTCGGCAGACGACCTGGCGGGGCGGGACCTGGTCAACCCGGTGGCCACGGTCCGGGCCGCCGCGCTCGTCGCCGAGCACCACGCCGGGTGCGAGGGCGCCGTGGCGGCCGTGGAGGCCGCCCTCGCGGTCCTCGGCGAGCGGGGCGTGCGCACCCCCGACCTCGGCGGCCGGCACTCCACGGGCGACGTGGTCGACGCCCTGCTCGACGCGCTCGACGTCTCCGGACCGGACGGCGCCCTGCGCGACGCGGCCCTGGTGGGCGGCCCGTGACCGGACCGGCGCGCACGGCCCTGGTCGTGGTGGACCTGCAGAACGACTTCTGCGCGAGTCCCCTGGCCGGGGCCCGGTTCCGCGGCGACCCGGCGGCCCTGGACGCCGTCGTCTCCGCGACCGCCGGAGCGGTCGCGGAGGCCCGGCGCAGGGGCGTGGAGGTGGTCTTCGTCCGCTTCACCGGCGACCCCGCCCACCAGGGGGCGAGCTGGCGACTGCGGGACCGGGGCCGGGGCAGGCCGCCGAAGTGCCTGGAGGGCACCTGGGGCGCGGACTTCCACCGGGTCCTGCCCGCCGCCGGCGAGGCCGTCTTCACCAAGCGGGCCTGCTTCGACGCCTTCCTGACGGCGGGCTTCGAGGAGCACCTGCGCGCCCGGGGCGTCGCACACCTGGTGTTCGCGGGCCTGTTCGCGGACGTGTGCGTGGACTCCACGGCCCGCACCGCGTTCCAGAAGGGCTTCCACGTCACCGTGCCGGCGGACTGCACCACGTCCCTGCACCTGCCGTACGAGGAGGTCCTCGCGTTCATGCGCGTCCTCTACGGCGCCCGCACCCCCGCCTCGGACGACCCGTCCGTGTGGGACGTCCCCGCGGCGGAACCGCGGCGGCACGAAGAGGAAGAGGAGAAGGAGGAGAAGTGCGCACCACAGCCGGTCCGGCCCCGGGGGTGACGGCGGGCGTGGGCCGCACCGCCCTGCTGGTGGCCGCCGCCCGTGCCGTCGAGACCCACCGTCCCGACGCGCTCGCCCGCGACCCGTTCGCCGCCGCCTTCGTCCGGGCCGCGCCGGACACCGCCGGCTGGCCGCTGCACCCCGACGAGGTGCCCGGCGGCGCCTCGGATCCGCTGTGGGGCAGGCTCGGCCGGTACTTCGGGCTGAGGACCCGCGTCCTGGACGATCACCTGCTGGCGTCCGCCCGGTCGGGCGTGCGCCAGGTGGTGCTGCTGGGCGCGGGGCTCGACTCCCGGGCCCTCCGGCTCGGCTGGCCCGCCGGGACCGTGGTCCACGAGATCGACTCGGCCGACGTGCTGGCCTTCAAGCAGTCGGTGCTCGACGGGATCGGGGCGGAGCCCGTCGCCGAGCGCCGCCCGTGCGCCGCCGACCTCCGGCACGACTGGACGACGGCCCTCCTCGCATCCGGCTTCGACCCGTCCGCCCCGACCGCCTGGCTCGCCGAGGGCCTGCTGCTCTACCTCCCCGCCGAGGCCGAGCGGCGGCTGATCGAGGACGTGGACCGGCTCAGCGCCGCCGGCGGCACGCTGGCGTACGAGATCAAGGAGGTGACCGCCGAATCGACGCGCGTGCGCGGCGGCCCCGTGTACGCGGCGGCGCGCGAGCGGATCGGCATCGACCTGCCGGGCCTCTTCGCCGCGGGGCCGCGCCCCGATTCGGCCGGGTTCCTCGCCGCGCGCGGCTGGCGGGTGGACGTGCACCGCCCGTACGACTTCACCGCGCTCCACGGCCGGGGTCCGCTTCCGGAGCCGGAGGACGCCCTGGCCGCCAACCGCTGGATCTTCGCCGGGGCCGGCCGCTCCTGATCCGCCCGGCGGGCGGGGGCCCCGCGGCCGGCCTCCGGGAGGGCCGTACGGTGGGTGCGGTCATCATCGGGACGAGGATTCGCGGGGGCACGCATGACCATCCACCGACCGGGACTTCCGGAGGACCTTCCGCCGGGCGGGGAGCTGTGGGGCCGGTGGGCGCTGCTCGCGGCGATCGGGGCGACCACCGCGGAGGAGGGGCGCGCGAGCGGCCACCGCGCCGGTCTTCGGGTCGACGCCGAGGGACTCCACCACGACGACTCCGGCTGCACCTGGTGGACCATGTCCCGGAGGGGCGAGGGCCGCTTCGTGCTCTACGGCGAGGACGAGTCGAGCGGGGTGAAGTGGCACGGGACGCCGATCGACATGCTGGCCGGCGGACCGGACTGGCTCCCGTACGACGAGCTGCGCGACCGGATCGAGGGGTACGAGCTGGGCTGCGTCTACTGGTACGAGGACGGGGCCTGGGCCCGCGCGCCGTACCCCGACGACCTCCGGGACGACGGCCTGGACTGCGGCATGAGCGGCTTCGTCGACCGGGAACAGGTGCTGGGAGAGCTGTCGGACCGCCTCCGCGCCCCGGACGGCGGCGGGGCGGACGCGGCGGATCTCCTGGCGGACGCCGAGGCGCACCGGCTGCGGCCGGAACTCCTCCTCGAACGGTTGCGGCCCGCCCGCCACGACGACCCGCCGCTCGACCCGCCCGCCGTGGCCAGGGCCCTCGACCTGGCGGGCCTCACCGTCTCCTCCCGCTCCTCCTGACGGCGCGGTCCCGAGCCGCGGCGCTCAGTCCGACCGCGGCAGCAGGGGGCCGAGCGGGCCGAGGTCGAGGTTGAGGTCCTGGAGCGTGTAGCCGTGTTCGGCGCAGAGGTCGGACAGGGCGTCGTGCAGGGCCATCAGGGTGGCGCCCAGCTCCTCCTCCTGTGCGTCGGTGAGGTCGCCCGCGTCGACGCGCCGCAGTGCCTGTCGCTCGATGAGCTGGCGCAGGAGTTCCACGACCGTGAGGACGAGTTTGAGCAGGTCCTCCTCCACCGATTCGTGGTCGGTCCGGAGCCTGCGGGCGGGACGCGGGGGTTCGTCGGTCGGGGCGGGCGGGGCCCGGAGGAGGCGGAAGGCGTCGTTCAGGGCGGTGCCCGCCCGGTCCAGGGGCGGGGCCGTTCCCGGGGGCCGTTCGGGAGGGGGCCTCCCGGGAAGAGGTCTCGGCTCCCCCGGTGCCGGGGCCGCCCCGTCGTTCACTCCGGCCCCCGGTCCAGCGGTGTCAGGGGGTCCGCCGCCGAGTCGACGGACACGATCAGGGCGCGGAGGGAGATGCGGACGAGGTCGATGTCCGCGATCGACAGGACGACGTCGCCGGAGAGGACCACTCCCCCGCTGAGCAGCCTGTCGAGGAGGTCGACCAGGGCGACCTGCCGACCGGGCAGCGACTCGGTGGGCCGGGAGACCGTCATGGCGCCGTCCCCTCCCCGGAGGCTCCGGGCGCGGGGGGCGGTGACGGGGTGGCGAAGGAGTACGGGGCCCACGGGCCGGTCACCTCGACGCGTACGCCGTCGAGGCCCTCCACCGCGGCGGTGAGCGCCGTCCGGAACTCTTCGCCGCGGTCGTACGGGACGAGGTAGGCGTCGTTGAGGACGTTCTCCTCCGGACCCGCCAGGGCGCCGCGCTGGGCGGGGTGGCGCACGCGGTGCGTGCTGAACCGGGCGGCCAGGGCCTCGACGCGGTCGGCGGCCTCCTGGGCGTGCCGGTAGCGGACCTCCTGGGCGCTGTGCTGGGCCCGGCGGCTTCGCAGATAGGCCTTGCCGGGACCGAGGGAGGCGTCGGCGGCGTCCTCGCGGGGCTCCGAAGAGCCGGTGGGGCCGAGGTACAGCTTGACGCCGAACTCGCTCCGGTCGCGGAGGAGGCCGATCCGTTCGGCGAAGACGTGCTGCTGGGCGGCGAGGGCGCCCCGGGCGCGCTCGTCGTTCTGGTAGACGGTCGCCAGGCGCAGCGGGAGGACCGTGTCGTGGCGGGCGACGGTCTGCACGACCTCGTGGTGGGCGCGGGCGACGCCCTCCAGCCACTCCAGGTCCTCGAAGCGGGCCTTCAGCGTCCGCTCGTCGAACTCGTCCGACGCGACCCGGCTGACGACGAACGCGACGGGGGCCGGGTCGGGGCCGGGGGCCGGGTCGGTCGTCGGGAGCGGGTCCGCCGGCGGGGAGCCCACCGGGAAGGAGCCTGCCGAGGGGGGACCCGTCGAGGGGGAAGCCGGTGAGAGGGAGGCCGTCGTGGAGAAGGCCGTCGGCCGGGAGTCCGTCCGGAGGGGCAGGAGGGACACCGGAGCTCCCGACACTCCCCGGACGCCCGCGAGCGACGCGCGCACCTCCGGCGTGTCCGGAGCCGCGGCGTACACGTAGGTGAGGTCCTGGCGGCCGTTCATGTCCTGCGCTTCCGCGGCTTCCGCGCTCCCGTTCCACGACCGGGGGCCGTCCCGTCGTCCGGCTCCGCCTCGTCGTGGGCCTCGGCCTCCCCGACGGTCTCCACGGCCTCCGCGTCCAGCGGCTCTCCCGCTCCCGGCCTCTCGCGCCGCAGTTCCTCCAGCTCCGCGCGGAGCCTGCGGTTCTCCTCCGCCAGCGGGCCGCCGGTGTGCTTCGAGGAGAGCGAGGGGTCGTGCTCCCACCAGTCGATCCCCATCTCCTTCGCCTTGTCCACGGAGGCGACCACGATCCGCAGTTTGATCGTCAGCAGTTCGATGTCGAGCAGGTTGATGCGGATGTCCCCGGCGATGACGATGCCCTTGTCGAGGACCCGCTCCAGGATGTCCGCGAGGTTGGCGGAGGAGCTCGGTCCGTACGGCGACGGCGCCGCCCGGGAGGGGGCGGACCCGAACCGGTCGGGCAGGGGATCAGACACGGCGGCCTCGCTTCCGGGTCATCGCGCGCCCCGCCGGTGGGCGTCGATCTCGTCCAGCCGGTCGAGCAGCCCGTCCTCGTGGCGGTCGAAGGTCTCCTGGTCGATCTCGCCCCGTACGAGCCGGCCCTCCAGCTCCCTGAGCTCCCGCCAGACGGGGGCCGGGTCGTAGTACTCCTCCTCGGCCTCCTCCACGACCCGCTGTGCGATCCAGACGGCGCCGCGCACCGGGGCCACGGGGAGCGTGAGCAGCTGTGTCAGCAGTCCCATCCTCCGCTTCCTCCTTCCTCGTCCGTCTCCTGCCGTCCGCCCTCCTTCCCGCTACCGGACGAAGCTGTACGGCGGCAGGGGGCCGCTCAGCCGGAGATCCACCCCCTCCCCGAGCTGCCGGACCAGACCCGACCACGCCGAGAGGAACTCCTCCTTCCGGTCGTCGGAGACCAGCAGCGAGAGGTTGAGGAAGTCGTCGCCGGACGCCTGCCGGACGCTGTGGTCCCCGGCGTACGGGACGAGCGCGTCGGTCAGTCCGGCCGCGAGCGCGTCCTGCCGCTCCTCCACCTGCGCGGCGACCGTCCTGCCCAGGGCGAGCGGGAGCTGGGGGTCCGGGTCCCCGGCGCGGATCCGCTCGTTGAGCTCCCGCGCCCCGGGGCTCTCCCGCAGGATCTGCCGCAGCAGCTCCTCCTCGTTCCGGGAGGCCCTCACGTGGTACTCGGCGTGACCGTCGAGCCGCTCCAGGTTGGCGAGGTAGCCGTCGGCGTCCTTGCCGAGCGCCTGCTCGACCGTCGCCTCGTCGGCGGCGGTGTAACCGAACTGGAGGGGCAGGACGGGACCGCCCGCCATGAGGCGCTCCTGCACCTCCTGGTGGATCAGCAGGTCGCGCCGCTTGGGCCGGATCTCCTCCGAGACGTCGCTGACCACGGCGTACAGCGGCCCGCACGCGAGGGCGCGCACCGGGGACGGTTCCGCGCCGACTCCGGTCATGTCCGTGACGGCGAGGGGGTGGTCCCGCCCCGTGATCGCGTAGACGTAGAGGGCCATCGGTCACTCCTTCTCCCGGCGCGCCGCGCGTCGGGCGGGAGGCCGCCGGCGCCGGGGAGCGGGCTCCTCCTCCGCCTCTTCCTCGTCCGGCTCCTCGTCGTCGCGGGACCTGCCGGTCAGGGACTCGGTGACGGCGTCGACCGCTCCGCTGAGCGCTCCCTTGGACTTGCCGTGGGCCCCGCCCTCCATCATGCCCCCGACGACCTCGGGGAGCTGCGCCGGAGCCTTGCGGCCGGATTCGAGGTCGAGCCTGTTGCAGGCCTCGGCGAAGCGCAGATAGGTGTCCACGCTGGCCACCACGATCCGGGCGTCGATCTTGAGGATCTCGATCCCCACCAGCGAGACGCGGACGAAGACATCGATCACCAGGCCCCGGTCCAGTATGAGCTCCAGGACGTCGTAGAGAGTGCCCGAGGAGCCTCCGCCCCTGCCGGCGGCGCTGCCGCCGCCCTGCGGCACCATCGTCATGGTGCCTCCCTTCACGGCCGAACCGTTCTCAGAACGGCCGATCGATCATCCCGCGGTTGTAGCGGCGGGTGCGTTCGAAGGAGATCAACGCGCCTTCCTCGTCGAGTGAGACCTTGTAACTGGCCAGGACGCTGGTCGTGTCAGGGATGCGCTCCAGCTCGACCACCTCCACCTGCGCCTCCCACCCCGAGTCGGTGGGCTTGAGGGAGGAGACGGATTCGGGCGGTCTGCCGAGCAGCTTCGCCAGTTGCTCGGCGGCCGAACTCATCGCCGATCCGGCGTCGACGGCCTTCGCCCGGCGCGGTGCGGGCCTGCGTCGGGCGGGGGGCCGCTCCCGCCGTTCGTCGTCGCCGCGCGGGGCGGCCCGCCGGGGGCGGTCCGAGTCTGCTGAAGCCATGTGGCACTTCCGGAAGACGTACGGCCAGTTGTAGCTAGAATTTCATCTTATAGGGGTAAATGTCACGCCCGGGAGAGCAGGCACGTCGCTCACCGCCCGAACGGGGCGTTCTCCACGGCGTACGCGCCGCACGACGTACGCGTGGGGGCACGGCCCGGTACGGAGGGCTCCGTACGAGGTGACGGCGAGGCCGCGGACGCCCGGTGAAGGGACAGAGGCCATGGATGACACGTCCAAGATCGCCCTGGCGGCCGCGGTGGCCGGGGGCTACGTACTGGGACGGACGAAGAAGGGGCGCCTCGCGTTCACCGCGGCGACCTACCTGGCGGGGCGACGCTTCGGCCTCGAACCCCGGCAGCTCGCGGCGGAGGGCCTGAGCAGGCTCAAGGAGATACCCCAGGTCGCGGAGATGGGCGACCAGCTGAAGGGCGAGACCCTGAACGCGGGCCGCCGGGCGCTCAGGGCGGCGGCCGACCGCAAGCTCGCCGACCTCGCCGACTCGCTCCACGAGCGGACGCTCGCGATCGGCAGCGGTGGCGGCGAGGACGAGGAGGAGGAAGGGCGCTACGAGGACGAGGACCGGGAGGACTACGAGGACGACGAGTCGGAGCCCGAGTACGACGAGGAGGACGCCTGGGAGGAGGAAGAGGACGAGGAGGAACCCGAAGAGGACGAGGAGCCGGAGGAGGACGAGGAGGAGGCCGGGCCCGAGGAGGACGAACCGGAGGAGCCACGGCCGCGCCGGTCCTCACGCCCGTCGTCCCGGACGCGCGGCACCTCGGCGTCCGCCGGGAAGGGCGCGCCGGCCGAGAAGACGGCGGCGAGGAGGACCGCCGCGAAGAAGACGGCCTCGAAGCCCGCTGCCAGGAAGACCGCTCCGGCGAAGAAGACCTCCCCCGCCGGGAAGAGCGCCCCCGCGAAGAAGGCCGCTCCGGCGAAGAAGAGCGCCCCCGCTAAGAAGACGGCGGCGCGCGGGACGACGGCCGGGAAGGCCTCGTCCGGGAAGAGCGCGGCCAAGAAGACCGCGGCACGCAAGCCGGCGGCGAAGAAGACCGCCGCGAAGAAGACGGCCGCGCGCAAGCCGTCGGCGCGGAGGTAGGCCATGGCATCCGAGAACCGCACCTCCGCCAAGGAGTCGGAATCCGGGATGGACCGGCTGTTCGGCGAGCTCGGCGACTACCTCTCCGCCCAGGCGGGCCAACTGGCCGAGAAGGCCACGGACAAGCTCGGCGACGTCACCGGCCGGCTCCAGGACGTGGCCGACAACGGCGGCAGCATCGCGGACATCGGCGGGCGCCTGCTCCAGGGGGACTCCCCCGTCAAGGCGGTGGTGGGCCACTCGCTCGGCGGAATGAAGGACAAGGTCACCGACGCCGCCTCGAACCTGTTCGGCGGCAAGGGGAAGGGCAAGCGCAAGAGCGGGACCCAGAAGATCACCAGCATCGTCGAGACGGTCGACGTGGGCGCTCCGCTCCGCAGGGTGTACGACCACTGGGCCCAGTACGAGGACTTCAGCGGCTTCACGAAGGGCGTGCGCAACGTCTCCCAGGGCGACGAGACCACCAGCGACTGGAAGGTCAAGGTGGGCCCCTCCACCCGCAGTTGGAAGGCGACCGTCCAGGAACAGGTGCCGGACGACCACATCATCTGGACCTCGGACGGCGCCAAGGGGTCGACCCGGGGCTGCGTCAGCTTCCACGAACTGGCCCCGTCGCTCACCCGGATCCTGGTCACCGTCGAGTACTACCCCTCCGGCTTCTTCGAGAAGACGGGCAACGTCTGGCGCGCGCAGGGGCGCCGGCTCCGCCTCGACCTGAAGCACTTCCGCCGCCACGTGACCCTCACCGACGACGAGCCGGAGGGGTGGCGCGGCGAGATCCGCGACGGCGAGGTGGTCCGCACGCACGAGGAGGCCGTGGAGGAGGAGCAGCAGGAGGAGGAAGAGGGGCGGGAAGAGGATCAGGAGGCGGAGGCGGACGGGTTCGACGAGGAGGAGGGAGCGGGGGAACCCCCGGACGAGTACGAGGAGGACGGGGAGTACGGGCCCGGGGAAGAGGACGAGGAGGAGTACGAGGACGAGGACGAGGGCGCCGAGCCCGGTGAGGAGTACGACGAGGAGGACGAGGACGGCGAAGGGGGCGAGGAGGAGGGCGAGGACGCCTACGAGACCGCCGGCCGGGGGCGGCGCGGGCGCTGAGGAGCCCCGTCGCGACCGAACGGCCCGCCGCACCCTCGTCGAGGAGGGTGCGGCGGGCCGTCGTCGGGCGGGTGCGGTTACTCCACGATCTTCAGGAGCTTGTTGGCGGTGCCGGGAGAGGCGTTGCCGATCTTGTCGGCGGTCGCGCCGCCGACGAGCGCCTCGGCGACCTGGGCCGGGGTGGCGTCGGGGTGGCCGCCGAGGTAGACGGCGGCGGCGCCGACGACGTGCGGGGTGGCCATGGACGTGCCGGAGATGGTCTTGGTGCCGGTGTCGCTGTCGTTCCAGGCGGAGGTGATGTCCGAGCCGGGGGCGTAGATGTCCACGACCGAACCGAAGTTGGAGAAGCTGGACTGCTGGTCGTCCTTGGTGGAGGAGGCGACGGTGATCGCCTCGGGCACGCGGGACGGGGAGCCCTGGCCGGCGTCGGAGGACTCGTTGCCGGCGGCGACGCCGAAGGTGACGCCGGAGGCTATGGCCTTCTTGACGGCTTCGTCGAGGGCCGGGTCGGCGCTGCCGCCGAGGCTCATGTTGGCGACGGACGGGCCCTGGTGGTTCTCGGTGACCCAGTCGATGCCGGCGATGACCTGCTCGGTGGTGCCGGAGCCGTTGTCGTCGAGGACGCGGACGGCCACGATCTTCGCCTTCTTGGCGACGCCGTGGGCGGTTCCGGCGATGGTGCCGGCGACGTGGGTGCCGTGGCCGTTGCCGTCCTGGGCGGTGTCGTCGTTGTCGACGGCGTCGAAGCCGTCGGTGGCGCGACCGCCGAAGTCGCCGTGGCTGACGCGGACGCCGGTGTCGATGACGTACGCGGTGACGCCCTCGCCCGCGGCGTCCGGGTAGGTGTACTTCTGGTCGCCCGCGGTGTCCGCCTGGTCGACCCGGTCCAGCCCCCAGGAGGGCGGGTTGGCCTGGGTCTCGTTGATGGTGAAGGTGCGGTTCTGGACCACCTTCGCGACGGCCGGGTCGGCGGCGAGGCGCTTGGCCTCCGTCTCGGTGAGGTCGTTGACGGAGAATCCGTTGACGCGGGAGTCGTAGCTGCGGCGCAGCGTGCCGCCGTACTCCTTCGCCAGCTCGGTCTTGCCGGCCTTGTCGGTGGTCTCGTCGAGCAGCACGACGTAGCTGCCCGCCACGGCGTTCTCCGCGCCGAGGCCGTAGACGGTTCCTTCGGCGGGGGCGGGGGCCGCACCGGCGAACGGGCCGGTGGCGACGGTCACTCCGGCCGCCGCGGCGATCGCGGTCGCGACGGCGACGATCCTGAACTTGCGGACGCGCTGGTGAGTTGCCATGAAAAAAGGCTCTCCTCGTCAGGATTTGTGGGGGGTTGGGCCCCCGGAAGGAAACTCTCCGGCGGCTCGCTCGAAACCCTGACCGATTGACGAGTGCAAATCAACGGGCCTTCACAGGGCTATGACTTTCTCAACAAGGTTTCTTAAAAAGTGAAGGGGCAAGTCGCCCCAAATCGCCCGCACGAATCGTCGCTTCCCTCCCGTCGCGAGGACAACGGGCTCCTTCGGGAAGGCCGTTGGGCGGATCGCCTCGGAGAAGAGGGCCGGGGACGCCGCTCGGGCCGGAAGGGAGACCGGGGGTCGCCCTCCATGAGGAGAGGGGGGCGCGGGTGGCGATCCGCACGGGAGCCGTCCGCTCGCGTCCCGCGTTCGCTTTCCGTCCCGTACGACCCGCTCCGACTCCCGCTCCCGTCCGCCCCCCGCCCGCCCTGCCGTGCGGCCGCCGCGCCGCCGAAGCCGCCCGCGTGACGCGTCCGGGGGCGCGTCCGGGGGCGCGTCCGGGGGCGAGGAGGACGGCATGAGCCACGACGACAGCGCCGCCGGGGCGACCGCGACCGACCGCACCTCGGCCTCGGAGCAACTCCTCTTAGGCGGCGGACTCGCTTACGACCACGGGCGGGGAGCCCGCAACGGCGCCCGGCTCGAGCTCGGTCTCCGCTCCGTGCGCGCGAAATCCGGCGGGGGTGGGGAAGAGTCGGCGTGCGGGGCACGGACCGCCCCCGTGCCCCGCCCGTCCCCAGTCCCCGCGTTCCGAGAGGTTCTGACATGCCGCCCTCCCCTTCCCACATCGGTGACCTCCTGACCGCCTACCTGGCCCGGCATCCCGGCGAACGCGGTGCGCTGGAGCCGCTGTTGACCGCGCTCGGCACGGACGGCGGTCCGGCGGGCCGTACCGCCCTCCTCGGACACGTCACGTGCAGCGCGGTCGTGATCGACCGCGACCGACGGGTCCTGCACGTCCGCCACCGGGCGACCGGGCTGCCGCTCGCTCCGGGCGGCCACGTCGAGGACTCCGACGAGAGCCTGCCGGCCGCTGCCCTGCGGAGGGCCGTGGAGGAGGTGGGGATCCCCGCCTCCTTCTTCTCGCCGGCGCCCGGTTTCGAAGCCGTACCGATCGACGTCGACGTCCACGACATCGCTCGCGCTCCCGCTCCCGCCAAGGGGGAACCGGCGCTCCGGCACTACGACTTCCGCTTCGCCTTCCGCCTCGCCGACGACGCCCCGGAGCCCGCCCCGCAGGCCGGGGAGGGCGAGGGGACGTGCCGGCTGCCCTTCGACGGGGTGACCTCGCCCGGCCTGCGGGCCAAACTGGGCGCCTCGGACCCGGACGGCGGCCGGTCCGGGGAGGCCCGGCCCGTGCCGTCACCCCTCTTTCCGTCCGGGAGCGTGCCGCAGATCGTCGGGGTGCACCTCTGGCTGGAGCGCGACGGGAAGGTGCTGCTCGGTCTGCGCCACCCGGACTCGGCGTACGCGGGGAGCCTGTGGCACTTCCTCGCCGGGCACTGCGAGGCGGAGTCGGCGACCGCGTGCCTCGCCCGTGAGGCGTACGAGGAGGCCGGGCTCGTGGTCGACCCTGCCGACCTCGGCCTCGTGCACGTCGTGCACCTGCTGCACCGGCCCGGCGTTCCGCCGCGCGTCCAGTTGTTCTTCCGGGCCGACCGCTGGAAGGGCGTTCCGGAGCTGCGCGAGCCCGACAAGTGCGCGGCCTGGCGGTGGTGGGACCCCGAGGACCTTCCCGACGCCCTCGTCCCGTACGCCCGTGCGGCGATCGAGGGCGTCGGGACCGGCCGCCTCTACACCGAGACGGGGTGGCCGGGTTGACCGGTCGCGCCGTGGCCGGGGTCGGGGAGGTCCGGGGCCAGGGGGCCCAAGTCGAGGAGGTCGGAGGTCAAGGAGGTCCGGGGTCCCGGTGACGGGGGCCGGTCGGCGGGGCGGGCGGGGGGCGCGTCGCGGTGCGGGTGGCCAGCAGGTCGGTCATGTCCCGCACCACGGCGATGACTCCGGGGTCGTCGACGAAGTAGACGTGCCGCCGGCCGTCGCGGCGCGAGCCCACCAGGCCGGACCGTCCGAGCGCGGACAGGTGCTGGCTGACCGTGGACAGGGCGCCGCCCACCCGGTCCGCGATCCGGGCGACGTCGCTCTCGCCCCGGGACAGGGTCCAGAGGATGCGCAGGCGCACCGGCGAGGCCAGGAGGGCGAAGGCCGCCGCCGTTTCCTCCAGGATCTCCTTCGGCGGCCCACCGGGGACCTCCGCGCCTCCCGTCGTCGTCCGCTCCTGTTCCACCCCGGCCCACCCCCTATGCTTCTACACACATGTAGATGAGAGAGTGTCGCAGCTCCAAGGGCTGCGCCGCACACGGGACATGAAGGAGTGAACGCCCGATGGTGTTCAAGCGTCTGCTCGGCTCGCTCGGCGTAGGGGGCCCCTCGGTGGACACCGTGCTCGATCCGGGCGCGGTGGCGCCGGGCGGCGTCCTCGGCGGACAGGTCCACCTCCAGGGGGGCGGCGCCGACTTCACCGTCGAGCACATCACCCTGGAGCTCGTGGCCCGCGTGGAGGCCGAGCACGACGACGGGGAGTCGGAGGGGACGGTGGTCTTCCACCGGCAGGTCGTCGGCGGGGAGTTCCGCCTCGCGGAGGGCGAGCGGCGCAGCGTGCCCTTCTCCTTCCCGCTGCCGTGGGAGACGCCGATCACCGAGCTGTACGGGCAGGGCCTGGGCATCGTCCTGGGGGTGCGCACCGAGCTCGGAATCGCCGGCGCGCGGGACAAGGGCGACCTGGACCCGCTCGCGGTCCGCCCCCTGCCCGTCCAGGAGGCGATCCTGGAGGCCTTCGGCGGGCTGGGCTTCGGCTTCAAGTCGGCCGACCTGGAGCTGGGCCGCGTCAACGGCACCGGACAGCAGCTGCCGTTCTACCAGGAGATCGAGCTCTCCCCGGCCCCGAAGTACGCGCACCGGGTGAACGAGGTCGAGCTGACGTTCCTGGCCGGGCCCGCGGGCCTCGAGGTCGTCCTGGAGGCCGACAAGCGCGGCGGCCTCTTCTCCGAGGGGCACGACGTGCTCACCCGCTTCACCGTGAGCCACCACGGCGTCGAGCAGGTCGACTGGAACGCCCGGGTCGAGGAGTGGATGGACGGCCTCGTCGACCACCGCGCCTCGTACGCCCCCCAGGGCTCGTACGCCGATCACGACCACGGTTACGGACACGGACACGGTCACGGGGGCGGGGGCGGGCACGGCTCGGGGTCCGGCGTGGGCACCGCGGTCGCGGCCGGTGCGGCCGGGCTCGCCGTCGGCGTGGTCGGCGGCATGGTGGCCGCCGAAGTGGTCGACGAGGTGGGCGACTTCTTCGAGGGCGACGACGAGGGCGAGGACGAGGCCCAGGGCGACGAGGGGTAGCCCCCCGACCGCTGCCGCAGGGCTACGGAAGGCAGCCCCTCCACCGCTGACGCAGGGCGACGAGGGGTGCTCGCCCACGGCTGCCGCAGGGGCTCGCGACCGCGTCCGGTCGCGGGTCCCTTCCCGCCGGGGCCGGCCGGCGGCACCGGCCCGCGCGGTCCACCGGACGGGCACATACCGTAATTTTCTACACTGCTGTAGATTTCTTGACACTGGTACTCGATGATCCGGGGCCGGGCCCGGCCCGGTCCCGTACGAAGGGATGCGGCATGGGTGTGAGTCTGGCCAAGGGCGGCAACGTCTCGCTGAGCAAGGAGGCCCCGGGGCTGACCGCGGTCGTGGTCGGTCTGGGCTGGGACGTGCGGACGACCACCGGCGCCGACTACGACCTGGACGCCAGCGCACTGCTCCTGAACGAGGCGGGCAAGGTCCTCTCCGACCGGCACTTCGTCTTCTACAACAACCTGACCAGCCCGGACGGTTCGGTCGAGCACACCGGTGACAACCTCACCGGCGAGGGCGACGGCGACGACGAGAGCGTCAAGGTCGGCCTGTCCGCCGTCCCCTCCGACGTCCAGCGGATCGTCTTCCCCGTCTCCATCCACGACGCGGCGAACCGGGGCCAGAGTTTCGGCCAGGTCCGCAACGCCTTCATCCGGGTCGTGAACCAGGCCGACGGCGTCGAACTCGCCCGCTACGACCTCTCCGAGGACGCGGCCACCGAGACGGCCATGGTCTTCGGCGAGCTCTACCGGCACGGCGCCGAGTGGAAGTTCCGCGCGGTGGGGCAGGGCTACGCCTCCGGTCTGGCCGGCATCGCGGCCGACTTCGGCGTGAACGTCTGACCCCCGTTTCCGCCTCCCCCTCCCCCCCCGTCTTCGTCCCGCCGGTCCCCCTCCCTCCCGCTCACCCCCGCCCCACCGAAGAGGACACGGACACCATGTTCGGCATCAGCGAAATAGCCATTCTGCTCATCGTCGTCATCCTGCTCCTCGGCGCCAAGAAGCTCCCCGACCTCGCCCGTTCCATGGGCAAGTCGGCCCGGATCCTCAAGAGCGAGGCCGCCGCGATGAAGGCCGGGTCGACGCCGCCGCCCACGGTCGAGGGGCCGACCGTGATCACGGGGACCGTCCACCCCGCCCCGGGCGACACCACCCGTCCCCCGGCGGGACCCTCCGGTCCCGACGCGCCCCGCGCCTGAGCCGGCTCCCCGCCGGGCACCCTCCCCCGACGCCGTACGGAAGGCAGCCTCCACCCCATGGGCATCATCAGCTGGATCGTCCTCGGGCTCCTGGCCGGAGCCATCGCCAAGATCCTCCTGCCCGGCCGCGACCCGGGCGGCCTCATCGGCACCACCCTCATCGGCATCGCCGGCGCCTTCCTCGGCGGCTGGCTCTCCGCCCGGTTCCTCGACCGGCCGATAGAGAACCAGTTCTTCGACCTCGCCACCTGGGGCGCCGCCATCGCCGGGTCGTTCGTCCTCCTGGTCGCGTACCGCCTGCTGTTCGGCAACTCGCGCGACTGACCGGCGGAGCAGCACGCCCGCGCGGACCGGCTCGCCCGCGCACCGTCCGCCCGTGCGGCAGAACGCCGTTGCCCGCTGTCGAAACCCCGTGAGAGCATCGGGGTCCCACGGTCCGTCTGCTTTTGTCCACCCCGCGCGGGGTGGACAAAAGCAGACGGACCGTTGCCGTACCCACGGTGGTGGGGAACCGTCGAAATCCGCGAACGGAAGGCACCTTCTGATGCGCCCGACAGAGCCGACGACAAGGCCGACGTCAGAACCGGCGACAGAACCGGCAGAAGCCCGCATCGAGGATGCGGACAACATCCTGGTCGCACCTCCGGCGTCGCGGGACGACGAGCCGATCCGGGACTTCTTCGGATCCGTCGTCACACCGGAGGAGCTCGCCTCCGGCGCGCTCGACCTCGCGCGGAAGACCGTCTACCTGTGCGGCGACACATCCGGAATCGGCCACGGCCCGCTGAAGGCCGCCGAGCGGGTCTTCGTTGTCCGGGAGCCGTCGCACGGCCACCGCGAAGGCGACGACGCTCCGTGGACACCCGTCGGCCCCGGCCGGGTTCCGCGCCGCGTGCACGGCGTCGGCGTGTACTACCCCCGCTTCTTCGGACTCGACGCCGATCACTTCGGACGGATCCGCGCGGAGCACGCGTTCCAGTCCCTGACCGAGTCCACCAAGCCCGGAACGGCCCACCGCAGCGGAATCTACCTGACGCCCGTCACGCGAGACGGTGACGCACTGCGTTTCAACCTGCTGCGGTGCTCCACGAACCTCTCGGGGCCGACCGAGAACTTCCGCCCGACCGACACGCACATCGTCGGGGAGCTGAACCGCGAGGCCGCCGCCGTCTTCCGGGGCCAGGCACCGCTCAACCACGTCCTCGCCCAGACCTACCACAACACCGGTGCCACGGCCGGGCGCAAGCAGTCCAAGGCCAAGATCTCGTCCCACGCCGACAAGACCAAGGACATGCCCGTCAACGGCGTCATGGCCTTCTGCACCTTCTACGACCGGCTCGACGGCCTGCGGCCCCTGGCCGAGGACGGTTTCGACCACGGCGTGAAGGGTGTCAGCGCGCTGACCAGGCTCCACTTCCGCCTCAAGGAGTCGGCCGAGGAGTTCGACGGGGGCACGCTTCTCCGGCAGTTCGCCCTGACCCTCCATCCCGGGTCCGTGCTCTTCGTGCCGCTGTCCACCAACCGCCTGTACACGCACGAGATCCGGCCCTCGGCGCTGGACGCCGCGCTGCTCCCGACCCGCCTGGGATACGTGGTGCGCTGTTCGAGCACGGAAGCCGTCCACAAGGACGGCCGCACGTTCCTCGGAACGGCCGGTGGTCCGGTGGAGCTGGAGCCGCCCACCGAGGACGGCACGAACGAGCTGCGCAGGCTGTACGCCGAGGAGAACGAGTCGTCGTCCTTCGTCGATTACGGCGACGCATTCCTCTTCAGCATGAACTCGGGGGACTACCTTGCCCCCCGGATCTAGGATTCCCGACGAGATCGTCTCGTGCGTCCTGCCGCCCGAGGCCGGCCTCTTCGCGGAGCTGTCCGCGTCGGTCCGCCTGGAGGACCTGGGAAAGGGCCGGCGCGGCACCGTGCTCACCAGGGTCGACGAGGCGGGCGGGGTGCCTCTCGTACGCACCACCACGCGGTACGGCGGTCCGGCGTGGCGTTTCCGGGCGGTGCACGAACGACTCGCGCGGAGGGTCCGGGAGGGCGCGGGGCTTCCGGTCGGCTTCGACAACGCCCTGGTCGAGATCTACACCAACGCCTGCACGACCATGGGCAGCCATTCCGACCAGGCCCTCGACCTGGCCGACGAGTCGTTCATCGCCGTCTTCTCCTGTTATCGGGATCCCGGGGCGGGCCAGCCGAGAAAACTGGTCTTCGGGTCCAAGGAGCCCGGTGCCGAGAAGTTCGAGATCCCCCTCGTCCACAACGGAATCGTCGCGTTCTCCGTCGGGACGAACCGGCGGCTCAGGCACAAGATCGTGCTGGACGCGCCCGGGCGGGCGGCGGACAACGAATGGCTGGGCGTGACGTTCCGTACCTCGAAGACCTCCGTCCGGTTCCACGGCGGACATGCGCACCTCCCGCAGGGCGCGCGCCTCACGGTGGCCGACGACGAGCAGAGGCAGGAGTTCTACGGGTTGCGGCGCCGCGAGAACAGGGAAGTGGACTTCGTCTACCCGCCGTTGACGTACACCATCAGCGAGGGCGATCTGATGCCGCCCGCATGACCTCGACGGGCCCGCCGCCGTCGGCGCGGAGGCCGCTCCTCCGGGGGCTCCGGAGAGGGACGACGGCGGCGGCCCCGCGCCGGGTGCCAGTGAGGTGCCAGCGATGTGACAGCGGGCCGTCGGCGGAAAGTGTGCCGGCGGTGAGCGGAGGGCGGTGGAATGGTTCCGTGCCGGTACCCACGAGGTCACCGGCCGCGGCGATCCGCCCTGACTCACCGGGAGGCACCATGAACAAGGACCTGAGCACCCTCGCGGACGAGATCCTCGAACTGGAGGCCGAGACGTTCGAGATCTCGGACTACTCGGACGCCAGCGAGGTCGTGCTGGCCGGCTGCACCAGCACCAGCTCCACCTCGACCTCCAGCTCCACCTGCAGCACCACCTCCTGCTCCGCCTGACGTCCGTCGGAGCCCCGGCGCCCGGTCCGCGCACGTCTCCGCGAGGAGGCGCGCGCCGGCCGGGCGTTCCGCGTGCCGCCGCGCCCCCGCCCGGCCCGCGTGAACACCGCGGCAACGCCCGGGAAACGCCACGCGGATGTCAAGTCGCTTACGGGCCAAGCGAGTTGGACCACCGGGGAGCGATCAAGCCTCCACCAGTGGCGCTGTCCGCCCGCGCCCCGCTGCCTCCTCCCCGCGTGCTCCTCCGGCATTTCACGGCCCCCCTTGACCGTGCGATCTACGCAGGTAGACACTCACCACTGCCACACGGCCGAACCACGCGTGAAGACGGCTCCACAGGCGCTCCGCCCTGCCTGCGGCCGTGGGTCACGCGTCCCGGAGGCGCCGTGGCACGCAGGCCCGGCAGGGGTTCAACCGTCAACGGAGGGAACTCGGTGCGTTTCCAGTTGCTCGGTCCGCTCAGCATCACCGACGGGCGTGACGTGGTGGTCCTTCCACCCGCCAAACCGACGTCGCTCCTCGCGGCGCTCCTGGTCCGCCCCGGCGAGGTGGTCCCGGTCTCCCGCCTCCGGCAGGCCGTCTGGGGCGAGGAGCAGCCGGCGACGGCGAAGGCGGCCCTCCAGAGCTGCGTCCTGCGGCTGCGCCGCCTCTTCGCCAAGTACGACATCGAGGACCGTGCGGTGGTCGCGGTCGCCGGCGGCTACCTCCTCCCCGCCGACGGCGACAGCCTGGACCTGCTGCACTTCCGCCGTCTGACCGCCGAGGCCGAGGAGGCGGGAGAGGCCGAACTCCCCCTGCTGCGGCAGGCCCTCGACCTGTGGCGGGGGCCGCTCCTCACCAACGTCCCCTCGGAGCTCCTGCACCGCGACGAGGTGCCCCGGCTGGTCGAGGAGCGGTTACGCGTCCTGGAGCGCGTCTGCGAGATCCAGCTCGCCCGGGGCCGATGTCGCGACGTCCTGGTCGACCTGTGGGAGGCCACCCGGGTCCGCCCCCAGCACGAGGGGCTCGCCGCCCAGCTCATGCGGGCGCTCTACCGGGTGGGACGGCAGAACGAGGCCCTGGCCGAGTACCGGAGGATCAGGGCGCACCTCCGGGACGAACTCGGCGTCGACCCGGGCACGGAACTGCAAGAACTGGAACTGGCCATTCTGCGTGGCGACGAACCCCGGGGACGCCTTCCGGCCACCGCGTCGCTCCTGTCCACACCACCCGCATCCGCACTACCCCTGCCCGCGTCGCCCGCGTCCGCGTCGCCCTCCCGCCCCTCCCCTCCCCCCGTCTCCTCCTCCGACGGCCGGGAGACCGCGAGGCCTCGTCTGCCCCACGTCCCCGGCTTCACCGGCCGCACCCGCGAGACCGCCGCCCTGGTGAACCACCTCGGCGAGGGCGCGCGGGGCGGCTCCGCCCCGGTGCTCGCGGTGGTCTCGGGCGGCCCCGGCATGGGCAAGACCGCACTCGCCCTGCACGCGGCGCACCTGGTGGCCGACCGCTACCCGGCGGGCGCCGTGCTGCTGCCGATGAGCGGGCCCGACGGCGCGCCCCGCGCCTCCGACGAGGCCGCCGCGGAGCTGCGGGCGCTCCTCCCCTCCGGGGCCTCCCCCGGCTCGTCCCTGGCGGTGCTCGACGACGTCGTGCACCCGGACCAGGTACGGCGGTTCCTGAACGCAACCGGCTGCGGCGCCGTCGTCGTCACCAGCCGCATGGGCCTGGCCGCCCTGGTCGCCACGCACGGGCCCGCGGTGGTCCAGCTCGGCGCCCTGTCGCCACGGGAGTCCCGCGCGCTCCTGACCGCCGTCCTGGGCCAGGAGCGGGTGGCGGCCGAGACCGCCGCCGCGCACGCCCTCACCGAGGCCTGCGGACACGTGCCGCTGGCCCTGCGGATCGTCGCGGCCCGGCTGCTCACCCGGCCGAGGATGCGCCTGGCCGACCATTCCGCGTGGCTGCTGCGCGACCTGCCCGCCCGGCTCGCGCTGCCCGACGACCCGAGGATGTCCGTGCCGCTCGCCCTCGACGGGGCCCTGCGCCGGCTGCCCGCCCCGCTCGCCGACGCGCACCTGCGGCTGGCCCGCCTCGACGGGCGGATCACCGCGCCGGACGCGGCCGGGGCCCTCTCCGTCCCCGAGACGGACGCCGAGGAAGTGCTCGAACGGCTCCTCGACACCGGGCTCATCGAGGAGGACCAGCCCGGCGCCCTCCGCATGAACCCGCTGTTCCGCGCCCACGCGCTGCACCGGTCCGGCCGTCCCGGCGGCGCACCGCCGCCCCTCGTCACCGCGGCCCGGCGCGCGCTGCCGTCGGGAGCCACCTGACCCGACCGGGCCGCACCGCCCCCGGAGAACGGCCACCCGACCCGTCCTCCGCGACCCCGTACGTCCCGCCTTTCAGTCCCGCGCGGCCCACAAGGCCCCGACCCGGAGGTGCGTTCCCCGCATGCCCACGACGCCGTACGAGGAGACCGCCGGCACCCGCCCCAGGGTGCGCCGCGACGTGCTGTTCACCGAGACGCCCAAGGGCGTGATCTTCCACAACGCCGACGGCGGCTTCCAGGTCGGCTCCCCGTCCGCCTACCGCTTCGCCACCCTCCTCGTCCCCCACCTCGACGGCAGCCGGACCGTGGCGGAGATCTGCGAGGGCTTCAAGGAGCCGCAGAAGGCCATGGTGGGCAGTCTGGTCAAGGCGCTGTACTCCCGCGGCTTCGCCCGGCCCGTGCCGGACTCGGCCGAGGGGGACGCGTCCGTGGAGCCGGCGGTCGCGGCCCGTTTCGCACAGCAGATCGCGTACGTCGACCACTACGTCGACGGTGCCGAGAGCCGGTTCGCCGCCTTCCGGAACACCCGCGTCGCCGTCCTCGGCGACGGCCAGGTCGCCCGCTGGTGCGCGCTCTCCCTGATCCGCAACGGCTGCGCCTCCGTCGGCGTCGGGGCCGCCCTGGCCGAAGGGCCCGCCACGGCGGCGGAGTTCGGCGCGCTCCGGGCGGAGGCGGCGGAGCTCGGCGCCGGCGGCAGCCCGGCGGAGGTGACGGTGCTCCCGGACACGGAGTCCGGCGGGGCCGGAGGCTGGGACGCGTACGCGGGGTACGACGTGGTGGTGGCCGCCGCCGGGCGCGACGCGTTCGGGACCTCGGTCGCCCTGCTGCGACAGGGCGTCCCGGAGGGGCGGCTCCTGCTCCCCGCCTGGACGTTCGGCGGACGGGTCGTGGTCGGGCCGACCGGTGCGCCGGACTCCGAGGGCTGTGTGGCCTGCGCCGCCCTGCGGCTCGGCGCGACGGGGGACGCGGCGGTGGCGGCCGACCTGTGGAGCGACCTCGCCCTGAACGGCCCCGCTTCGCAGGGGAGTTCCACGTCCGCACCGCGCGGCCCGCTCGCCGCGATGCTCGGCAACCTGCTCGGGTACGAGGTGTTCCGGCTGGTGACGGAGGCGCTGCCGGCCGAGACGCGGGGGCAGGTGCTGCTCCAGGACACGGCCTCCTTCGACGTGCTGGCGGAGCGTCTGCTGCCCCATCCGCGCTGCCCGCTCTGCCGCACTCGGGCCGCCTCCGCCGGGCCCGTCGACCTCGCGGAGGCGGCCGGGCGGCCCGCCTTCCGGCCGGTGGTCGCCGCCGCCCCCGAGGACGGCGCGACCGAGGGGCCGCTCGCGGACCTCGACCGGCGCTCGCTCGCGGTCCGGCCGTCCGTCGGGGTCTTCACCCGGTACGCGGACGAGCCGGTGACCCAGACCCCGCTGAAGGTCGGCGCCGTGGAGGTCGGCCTCGGCGCGGCCGGGACGCGGACCGTCGTCGCCTTCGACGTCCAGCACACGGCGGGCGCCCGGCTGCGCGCCCTCGACGCCGCCGCCGAGGTGTACGCCGAGCACGTCGTCCCCGCCGCCTCCGCGGCGACCGGCTCCCCCTCGGGCCACGAGGAGGCGGTCCCCCGGGTGGATCCCGACGCGCTGACCACGGCCACCGGCGCCGGTGGCGATCCGGTCGCCTCCTGGGTCCTGGCCACGTCACTCCTGACCAAGGAGCCGGTCCGGGTGCCGGCCGGTGCCGTCCGCCCCTTCGGGCCGGACAACCCGGACCGCCGCTTCGAGCCGTCCCGCGCCGGGGCCGGCGCGGGCGCCGGTCTGCCGGAGGCCTCGGCGGCCGGTCTGCTGTCCGCGCTCGCCCACGACGCGCTGCGGCGGTCCGTACGGGGAGCGGGACGTACGGCGGTGGTGCCCCCGGCCGTGTTCGACGGGGCTCCCGAGACGCGCTTCCTGCTGCGTTCCGCCGGGCACCTGGGCCTGGACGTCGAACTCCTCGACCTCGGGGAGCAGGAGCGCACCGGGGTGTCCGTCGTCCTCGCCAGGAGCCGGACGGCGGAACGGGGCGGGAAGGACGGGCACGCGGGGCCGGGCGGGTGGGCCGTCGGCGCCGCCCTCGACCGGGCCGACGCGGCCACCGACGCCCTGCGCGACCTGCTCGGCGCGGCCCAGCTCGCCGCGGAGGGGGTCCTCGGCGCGCCCGACACCGGCGACCCGCTCCTCGCGGACCTCGACGCGGCCCTGATCCCGGTGACCGCCGACGCCCCCGCGCCCGCCCTCTCCGCCGTGACCTGGACGGACGTGCTGGAACGCCTCGCCGCCGCGGAACGGGACGCCCTCGTCGTGCCCACGCACGCCGCCGACCTGCCCGCCGCCGGGATCCACACCGTCCGGGTCCTGCTCACCAGGGCGGCCGGCGATGACCGCTGACCTCGTCGAGGCCCCGGTCGACGGGGCCGGGGAACCGCGGCGCGAGGCGTGCCGCCTCTTCGCCGAGGAGCTCCGCGGCGCCCTGGCGGACCTGCCGTCCGTGCCCGGCCGCCCGGTCCCGGACCTCGCGGTCTCGGCGCTGGGCGTACGGGACGCCTTCCGGGTGGGGCGGGAGGAGGCCGCCGCGCGCTCCGCGCTCCCCGTCCACCTGTACGGCGGGCACGTCCTGGTCGGGCCCCGGCCCGTGGCGGACCGTCCCGGCTGCGGCGTCTGCCTGGAGCGCCGCTGGCAGGGCGTGCGCTCGGTGGGGCTGCGGGAAGGGCTCGAACTGCGCGGCGGCACCCGGGAGGCGGGGCCCTGGCCCCACCGGACGCCGTTCGCGGCGCGGGCCGTCGCCGCCCTGGTCGCCGGGCTCGCCGCCGCTCCCCCGGACGGCCGGAGCCCCTTCCCGGACGTGTGGCTCGTGGACCTGGAGCGGCTGACCGTGCGGCACCACCCGCTGGTGCCGGAGCCCGACTGCCCCGGCTGCGGCGTCCCGGAACCGGTGACGGCGGAGGCGGCGGCCCTCGTCCTGCGGCCCGCGCCCCCGCACCGGCCGGGCGCCGGGCGGGTGCGGCCGGTGGAGGCGTACGGCCTGCCGGTGGACGCGTTCGCCAACCCGCAGTGGGGCGCGGTGGGTCCGTCGGTGGTGTGCGACGTCACCTCGCCGACCACCTCGGCCACCGTCGGCTGCTTCTCCAGCCGGTCCGGGGAGTACCTGCGGGAGACGTTCTGGGGCGGTCACGCCGACGCGTACCGCGCCAGCACCCTGATCGGCGTCCTCGAAGGCCTGGAGCGCTTCGCGGGGATGCGGGCGCGGGGGCGCGCCGTCACCCTGACGGCGTCCCTGGACGAGCTGGGGCCGACCGCCGTCGACCCCCGGGAGACCGGTCTCTACGCGGAGGAGTTCCACCGGGCCAACCCGTGGGTGCCGCCGTTCGCGCCGGACCGTCCCGTCCCGTGGGTGTGGGGCTGGTCGCTGCGGGACGGCGTCCCCCGCGCCGTGCCCGAGGTGCTCGCTTACTACCACAAGCCGGGGATCGAGCACCGGTTCGTGCAGGAGAGCTCCAACGGCTGTTCCTCCGGGGGGAGCCTGGAGGAGGCCGTGCTCGGCGGCCTGATGGAGGTCCTGGAGCGGGACGCCTTCCTGCTCGCCTGGCACGGGCAACAGCCGCTCCCCGAGATCGATCCGGCGACCAGTGCCGACCCGCGCACCCGGATCATGGTGGACCGGATGGCCCTGTACGGCTACCGGGCGAGGTTCTTCGACACCCGGATCACCTTCCCCGTGCCCGTGGTGACGGGGGTCGCCGAGCGGTTCGACGGGGGTCCGGCCCGGATGTGCTTCGGGGCAGGGGCGTCCCTGGACCCGGAGGCGGCGCTCGCCGCGGCGCTGTGCGAGATCGCCACCGACTCGGTGCAGCTCCTCCAGCGGTTCGAGCGGAACGAGGCCGGATACCGGGCCATGGCCGGGGACTTCGGGAGGATCACCGGCCTGCACGACCATCCGCTGGTGTACGCGGTGCCGGAGATGGGCCGCCACGCCGACTTCCTGCTCCGCAGGCCCTCGCCCCCGGAGCCGGTGGCCGTGGCCGGGCTGCGTCCGCCCGGGTTCGAGGGGATCGGGTCGGACGTGCGGGACGACCTGCTCACGGCGGTGGAGGCCGTGACCGCCGCCGGGTTCGACGTGGTCGTCGTCGACCAGACCGCGCCCGAGCAGCGGGCCCTGGGGCTGCACACCGTGAAGGTGCTCGTGCCGGGCCTGCTGCCGCTCGACTTCGGCTGGACGCGGCAGCGCGCCCGGCACATGCCCCGGACGCGCACCGCGCTGCGCGAGGCGGGCCTGCGGCCGGACGACCTGACCGGGGCCGACCTCAATCCCGGCCCGCATCCCTTCCCGTGACGCCCCGCGGGGCGAGGCCATCCGACCGGGCGAGCGCGCCCGACGCCCGGGGAAACCCGGAGAAAGGGGGAACCCATGGGGTACGCGCATGAGTACGCGCACGCCGTCCTGCACCGCGGCCGCGTTCCGATGGAGCCCACCGACCACGTCGTGAACTGGGCCGACGGCCCGCGCCGGGGCAAGTACTACCCGGACGCCGAGGCGTTCGCGCTGCCGGACACCGAGGACCTCGCGGACGTCCCGATCGCGCCCGGTCTGCTGCCCGGCGCCGGCGGGGGCCCGGGGACCGGGGCGCGTCCCGGGTTCGACCTCCCGCTGCTTTCCGCGATGCTGAAGGACTCGTACGGGCTGACCGGGCGCCGTCTCGGCGTCCAGGCCAACACCGATCTGGCCGGGCTGCCGTACTACCACCACGCCAACTGGTCGCGCGGCACGGCGGGCGGCGGCGGGCTCTACCCGGTGAGCGTCCACTGGGCGTCCGGCCCCTCCGGCCCCCTCACCCCGGGCCTCCACCACTACGACGTCCAGCGGCACGCCCTGCAACGGCTGCTGACCGGAGACGTCACGGACCGGGTCCGCGAGGCGCTGGGCCCGGACGCGCCCGACGGGGCCCTCGACACCGACCAGTACCTGGTCCTCGGCGTCAAGTACTGGCAGAACTCCTTCAAGTACAACAGCTTCTGCTTCCACGTGGTCTGCACCGACCTCGGCACTCTGGTCCAGACCTGGCGCATCTGGGCCGCCGCCCGGGGGCTGCGGCTCGCGCCCGCCCTGTGGTTCGACGAGCCCGCCCTGAACGGGCTGCTCGGGGTGCCGGGCGAGGAGGAGGCGGTGTTCGCGGTCGTGCCGCTGCGCTGGGACGGGCCCCGCGCGGAGGGGGCGCGGGTCCCGCGCGCGGACCCGCGCCACCGGCCCGCCGTGCGGCACCGGGACGCCGAGCGCTCCCGCGTCCTCCTGGACTTCCCGCAGGTGCGGGCGATGCACCGGGCGACCCTGGAGGGCGCCACCGCCCGGCCCGCCCCGGACGCGCTGGCCGCCGCCGCGGCCCTCGCGGACGCGGTTCCCACGGACGCGGCCGACGGGGACGTGCGGGTCCCCCTGCCCGCACCGGCCTTCCCGGACACCGGGGTGCGCCGGGCCCTGCGGGAGCGGCGCTCCAGCTTCGGCCGGTTCGACGCGCGCCGGAAGGTCTCCGCCGAGCACCTCTCGGCGGTCCTGGCGGCCTGCGCCGGGACCCGGCTGGCCGGCGACGGCGACCCGGCCGGGAAGCACCGGCTCGCCCGGCTCTACGCCTTCGTCAACCACGTGGAGGGGATCGGGCAGGGCGCGTACGCGTACGACCCCGACCGCGGCGACCTGCGTCCGGTCGTCAGCGGGCCGCAGGGCCCCTTCCTCCAGGAGAACTACTTCCTGGCCAACTACAACCTGGAGCAGGCCGGGGCGGTCCTGGTGCCCACCGTGCGGACCACGGCCGTCCTGGACGCCGTCGGCGACCGCGGCTACCGGCTCGCCGTCGCCACCGCCGGGGCCGTGGCCCAGGGCTTCTACCTGGCGGCCTCGGCCCTGGGTCTGGGCGCGGGCGTGGCGCTGGGCTTCGACAACGTCTCGTACGCCGAGCGGCTCGGACTCACGGGCGGCGACGAGGCCCCGCTGCTCGTCATGGCCCTCGGTCACGAACGGCCCGGGCCCGCCGACTTCCGCCACGAGATCGCCTGACGGCCCCGGAGGATTCCCATGACACGCACAGAGTCCGGCGCCACGGAGGCCCGGGACGGGACCGGGGCCCACTGGGAGCCGGGCAGGCGCTTCGTGCTCCGCGCGGCCGGCCTTCCGGTCGAGACGGTCCACGGGCTGCGCTGCCCCGGCACGCGCCGCTGGGCCGACGCCGTCCTGGACGAGGAGGAGCGCCTCGCCGCCGAGGGGGCGCGGCTCGGCGACCTCCTGCACGCCCTGGTCGGGTCGACCGCCGCGCCCGGGGACGGGGACGCCGGAGTGCGTCGCGCCCTGCTCGCCCTGCGGCGGCGGATCTTCAACAACCGGCTGCCGGCCGACCCGGACTCCGCCGCGCGCCTGGTGGCGGGGCTCGACCCGGAGGCCGGGGAGCGGACCGCGCGGTGGCTGCGGGACCGGACGCGGCTCGCGGAGCTGACGGCCGGCGGCGCGGAGCTGCTCGACGGCGAACTCCGGGAGAGCCGGGGCGCGTTGCGGCGCGCGCTGTCCGAGGAGCGGCTGCGCCGCGGTCTGCTGCTCGCCTCGCCCGCCCTCGACGCGCGCCTCGACGCCTATCTGCGCGACACGGACCCCGTGCCGGGCAACCGGCTGCGCAAGATCGAGCGTTCCGCGCTCGCCTACCTCTACCGCACGGCCTGCAAGACCAGCCCCTTCAGCACCTTCACCGGCGTCGGCCTCGCCTCCTTCTCGGGCGATCCGGCGGACGACCGGGCCGATCTGCGCGTGGACGGGGAGTGGACGGGCCGCGTGCGGCTCAACGTGGTCGTGCTGACCCGGCTGACCGAGCTGATCACCGGCGATCCGGAGCGCCGCCGGGACCTGCCGGTGGTCCTCTCGCAGGGCTGGGAGCGGGACGCCGACCGCATCCGGTACGTGCGCCACGTGACGACGGCGGGCGACGACGGGGCCGCCGTCACCTTCGACGCGGTCCGGGACCGGCTGTTCTTCCTGCGCGGCAGCGGCACCCTGGACCGGCTCCTGGAGTGGCTCGGCGGGCAGGACGGGAAGGTGCGCCACCGGGACCTGGTGGACTGGCTGGAGGCCGAGCACGGGGCCGGCCGCGAGGAGTGCGAGCGGTACGCGTCGGCCCTGCTGAACGTCGGCATGGTGCAGGTCCCGGTGCTCCGCACGGACGTGCACGGCGGCGATCCGCTGCGCTCCTACCAGGACGCCCTGCGCTCCCTCGGCGTGCCGTGGGCCGACCGGCTGGCGGATCTCCTGGACGGCCCGGCCGACTGCCTCGCCCGCTGTCCGGGGGCGGACGCCGACGAACGGCGCGCCCTGCTGGGCACGTTGCGGAGCCGCCTCCAGGAGGTGCAGGGGGAACTGGGGGCCGCCGAACCGTCCCTGCCGCAGACGCTGGTGTACGAGGACGTCGACACGGGCGGCGGTCCGGTCTGCGGGTCCGGCGTGCTGGGCGGGGAGACCGGCCGGGCACTGCGGGCCGTCGAGGGCGTGCTGCCGCTCTTCGACCTGACGCTCCCGCAGCGGATCACCCTGCTGGGCTTCTTCGTCGCCCGCCACGGGCGCGGCGGCCGCTGCACCGATCTGCTCGGCCTGGTCCACGACTTCCACGAGGACTTCTTCGACCAGTACGTGTCCTTCACCTCCCGGCGGGTCGCCTTCGACGGGGACGGCGCGTACCGGCCCGAGGAGAACTGGCTCGGGCAGGAGGAGATGCGGACCCTCGACCGGGCCCGCCGCCGCTTCCACGACGGCGTGTGCGCCCTGTGGGAGCGGGAGGTGGACCGGGACACCGAGGAGGTCGAGCTGCCGGGCGGACTGCTGGCGGAGACGGCCGGGGAACTCGCTCCGCTCACCGGGCACTTCGTCCCGCAGAGCCACCACCTCCAGCTCTCGCGGCCCGCCGGGGGCCGGCCCCTCGTCGTGCTCAACAAGTCGTACGGCGGCCTCTCCTTCCCCTTCAGCCGGTTCACCCACCTGTACGACGGGCCCGGGACGTCCGGCCCGGGGCTCTCCGACGCGCTGCGTGCGGAGACGGCGGAGCGGCGGCCGGAGGGGGCGGTGTTCGCTGAGGTCACCGGAGGGCCGGTCAGCAGCAACCTGAACCTGCACGGGCGGCTGACCGACCACCAGATCGTCTGTCCGGGCGAGACCAGCACCGTGCCCGAGGAGGCCCGGATCCACCTGGACGACCTGTACGTCGAGCACGACGAGGCGGCCGGGCGGCTGGTGCTCCGGTCCTGGCGCCTCGGCCGCGAGGTCGTGCCGGTCTACCTCGGCTACCTGGTGCCGATCGCGCTCCCCGACATCTCCCGCACCCTGCTCCTGCTCTCCCCCAGCACCATGGCCCCCTTCGACGTGTGGGCGGGGGTGCCGGAGGGCGCGGTCGTGGACGGGGTCACCCGCAGGCCCCGGATCCGGCACGGGGACGTGGTGGTGGGCCGGCGGAGCTGGACCGCGCTCGCGGAGGTCCTGCCGGTCCGGCGCCCGGGACCGGGCGAGGAGGAGCACTATCTGGACTGGCAGCGGTGGCGGCGGGCCCACGGGCTGCCCGACCGCTGCTTCGCCACGGTCTCCCGGGCGGACCGGGGGCCGGTCGGGGCCAAGCCCGCGTACGTGGACTTCGACAGCCCCCTCTCCCTGGCCGCGCTCGACGCCCTGGTGGAGCGGAAGCCCGGTGTCCGGGTGGTGTTCCAGGAGATGCTGCCCGCCGAGGACGGGCTCCACGTCACCTCGGAGCGCGGCCGGCACGTGGCCGAGCTCGCCGTGGAGACCTTCACCACCCGCCGGGCCCCCGAAGGCCGTTCCGCCCCCCGATCCCTTCCCGTTCCGTCCCCGTCCGGCCCGGAGGTCGCCCCGTCATGCCCGAACTGACCGAGCCCGCGGCCTTCCGTCCGGCCCCGGGGGACGGCGGCCCCTCCCCCTGGCTGGCGCTGCACGTCTTCTACGCCGCCAACCCCCGTCCCCTCCTCGTCGACTGCGTCCGCCCGCTGGTCGACGGGCTCACCGAGGACGGTCTGCTGGCCGGGCACTTCTTCATCACCTACTGGCTGGAGGGGCCGCACGTGCGGCTGCGGCTCCGCCCGAGCGGCCCCGGTGCCGAGGCGGAGGTGCGCCGGCGGGCCGAGGAGGCGATCCAGGCCTTCCTGACGTCCCGCCCCGCCCTCTACGAGGTCGACTCCGGCTTCCTCAGGGACTTCTACAACTCGCTCTTCGACATCGAGTTCCCGGGCGGGGACCGGGCCCGGTACATGGGCCCGGACGGGCGGATGAACCTGCGGCCGAACAACTCCTTCTCGTACGAGGCGTACGCCCCCGAGTACGCCAAGTACGGCGGCCCCGCCGGGGTGGAGCTCGCCGAGTGGCACTTCCGGCACTCCAGCGACCTGGTCCTGGAGGCGTACCGGAGCATGAACCTGCACCTGCGGACGGTGCTGCTGGGGACGTCCGCGCAGCTCATGATGGTGATGGCGAGCTGCTTCCTGCCCGAGGAGGAGCGGCTCGCGGACTACCTCGACTCGTACTACGCCTTCTGGCACCGGCTGTTCCCGGGCACCGGCTTCATCGGGTCCACCGAGTACGAGCGCACGTACGAGCGGATGGCGCCCTCCCTCGGGGCCCGGTTCGCGCGGATCAGGGAGGCCGTGGCGGGCGGCGACCCGTCCGGGCTCCCGGTGTTCCTGCGCCGCTGGGCCGAGCACTGCCTGGAGCTGCGCGAGCGGGTGGCGGACCTCACCGGGCGCGGCGAGCTCGCCTTCCCGGCGTGGGAGGGTCCGGTCCGCGAGGACACCGGACAGGAGCGCGCCGAGGACCCGGACGCGGCTCCCCTCGTGCCCGTCACGCACGTCCCGGCGGTGCTGCCCCGGCTCCTCTCGCCGTACATGCACATGACGAACAACCGGCTGCACGTGACGATCCGGGACGAGGCGTACCTGTCGTTCGTCCTGGGCAGGGTCCTGCGGGAGGCCGACCACGGGAAGCGGGGCGTCTCTTGAGCACCGTCGACCGGGCGAGCGGCGACCGCTCCGCCGCGCGCGCCCACCGGCCCGCGATGCGGCCGGGCGTACTGATCGGCCCGGCCGTGCTGCGCGGCCCGCGCACCGTCCACCTCGTCAAGCACCCGGTGAGCGGCGCCGCGTTCGAGGTCGGGCCCAGGGAGCACTTCGTCATCGGACTGCTGGACGGCACCCGGGACGTGGACGACGTCGTGGCCGCGTACGCCGAGCGGTTCCGCCGCCGGCTCCCCGAGGAGCAGTGGACGCGGCTGCTCGGGCTGCTCGGGGCCCGGGGGCTGCTGGCCGGGGCCCCGGACCCGGCCCCGCCGGAGCCGCCGCCCGCCCGCACCGGCACCTTCTGGAAGGGCAGCCGGCGGACCGTGGCCGATGCGCACGCGACCGCCGGGCGCCTGCACCGGCTGCTGTCGCCGCTGCTGCGGCCGTGGGTCCAGCTCCCCCTGGCGGCGGCGTCCCTGCTGATGACCTTCGCCGTGCTCGCGGATCCGGCGGCGCTCCTCGACGGCCTCGCGGCCCTGCTCGCCCGGCCCCCGGTCCTCGTCCCGTTCGCCGTCCTGCTCTGGTTCGGCCTCTGCCTGCACGAACTCGCGCACGGCGTCGCGGCCCGGCACTACGGCGGGGTGGTCACCGAGATCGGGCTGCGCTGGCGGTTCCCGGCGATGATGATGTACTGCACGGTCGACAACTACCCGTTCCTGCCCGGTCGCCGGGCGAAACTGGTGGTCGCGGCGGCCGGCGCCCACGTCAACCTGCTCCTCCTGCTGCCCCTCGCGCTCTGGTGGGCGCTCCTGGACGCGGCGGACCCGGCGCGGCCGGTGCTCACCGGGATGCTCTTCGTGGGGATCGTGCAGGCGCTGGGCAATCTGGTCCCGCTGCCGCCGCTCGACGGCTACCGGATCCTCAGCCACCTCCTGGGCACCACGCACCTCGCCCCGGAGACCCGCACCTACCTGGCGCTGCGCCGGCGGGGACGGGAGGCGGTCGCCGCCTATCCGCCGCGCGCCCGCCGCATCCACACCTCCTACGCGGTCGCGTCGGTCGTCCTGGTGCTGCTCGCCGCCGGCGGCGCCTGCGCGGTCGTCGTCCTGCTGCTGCTCCGATGACACGCCCGCCCCTCCCCGGCCCACCCGTCCCCTCCCCCGACACGCCCGCCCCTCCCCGGCCCACCCGTCCCCTCCCCCGACACGCCCGCCCCCGCGGAAGACCACGAGATCCACGAATGAGGTACTTGGATGAGCTCCTCCTCCCCCACTCCCGACCCCGCCGGGGCGCCCCCGGCCGTCGAGGTCACCGGCGTGACCAAGAGCTACGGCGGCCGGAAGGCCGTCGACGGGGTGTCCCTGAGCATCCGGCGCGGTGAGTTCTTCGGGCTGCTCGGGCCCAACGGGGCGGGCAAGTCCACCCTGGTGGAGATCATGGAAGGGCTGCGCAGGGCCGACTCCGGCACGGTCTCGGTGTTCGGCGAGCCGCCCTGGCCGCGCAACACCGCCCTGCTGCCGCGCATGGGCGTGCAGACCCAGTCCTCCGCGTTCTTCGTGCGGCAGACCGTCCACGAGCACCTGCGGACCGTCGCCGCGCTGTTCGGGGCGGACCGCGCGGCCGTCGACGCCACCCTGGAGGCCGTGGGGCTCGGCGGGCGGCACGGCGTCCGGGTGGACGACCTGTCCGGCGGGCAGCGGCAGCGGCTCGCCATCGCCTCGGCACTGGTCCACGGCCCCGAGCTGATCTTCCTGGACGAACCGACGGCGGCGCTCGACCCGGAGGGCCGGCGCGACCTGTGGGAGGTCCTGCGGGGCCTCAAGGCGGCGGGCCGGACCATCGTCTACACCACGCACCACCTGGACGAGGCGGAGGCGCTCTGCGACCGCGTCGGCATCCTGGTGGCCGGGCGGCTCGTGGTCACCGACGCGCCGCAGCACCTGATCGGCACCTCCGGCGCGAGCAGCCGGCTGCTCGTGCCGCTCGGCCGGATCGACGAGGAGCGGGCCAGGGCCCTGCCGGGCGTGGACGGCGTCGCCGTGCAGGGCGGGCACCTCGTCCTGGAGACCCGCTCGACCGGCAAGGTGCTCTCCGCCCTCGACGCCGTGACGGGCCTCGACGGGGTGCAGACCCGTACGCCCAGTCTCGAGGACGTCTACCTCGAACTCACCGCCCGGCGGGACACCCCCGCCCCGAACACCCAGGAGCAGCAGGCATGAGCGCCTACTCCGCGCTGACCGCGGCGGGCTACCGCGCCCAGGTCAGGGACAAGACGACGGTCTTCTTCACCTTCGCCTTCCCGCTGCTCTTCCTCGTCGTCTTCGGGCTCGTCTTCCGGGGGAGGGCCGTCGAGGAGAGCGGTTTCTCGTACCTGTCGTACACCGCTTCCGGGGTCCTCTCCTGGGGCGTCGCGAACGCCGCCGTGTTCGGCATCGCGTTCACCCTGATGCAGTGGCGCGCGGACGACATCCTGCGGATGATCCGGATGTCGCCCGCGCCGCTGTCCTCCGTCATCGGCTCCCGCTACGTCCTCGCGCTCGGCGTGGGGCTCGTGCAGTCGGTGCTGTTCGTCGGGGTGGCGATGCTGCCGGGGTTCGGGCTCGTGCCCGCCTCGCGGTGGCCGCTGCTGATTCCGGTCCTGGTCCTGGGCGTCACGACCTTCCTGCTGCTCGGGGTGATCATCGGCAGCGTCGCCGACACCCCGGAGTCGGTCGCGGGCATCGCCAACTTCCTGATCCTGCCGATGGCGTTCCTCTCCGGTTCGTTCTTCCCGCTCGACTCCATGCCGGAGTGGTTGCAGAACGTCTCGCGGGTGCTGCCGCTGCGCTACCTCAACGACGCGGTGTCGGCCGCCCTGACGGGCCGCGGCGACCTCTCCGACATCGGGGTGGGGTGCGCGGGGCTCGTGGTGTTCGGCGTGCTCTTCGGGGCCGTCGCGACGCGCTTCTTCCGCTGGACGAAGAGCTCGTGACCGCCGTCGCGCTCCCGCAGCCGCTGGCGGAGGCCCGCGACGCCCTCCAGACCTTCCTGGACGGGCACTTCGGCTCCGGCGCGCCCCGGGTCGTGCCGGTCGGGGCCGTCGGCGCCGGGGGCGGGCGGGCCCCGGACCCGTGGGCCGCCGAACGGCCGGCGGCGCTCGTCCACCTCAGCGCCTCGGCGGTGCTGCTCGGCCCCTGGGGCGGCGACGGGAGCGCGCCCGCCTGCGGCAGCTGCCTGGCCCTGCGGTGGCAGCGGCTGCGCAGCCGGAGCGAGCGGGACGCCCTGGAGACCGGCGGCCCGGACGGGCCCCGCCCGGCCGCCGCCTGGCCGCCGCTGACCGGGCACGCGCACGACACGGTGGCCGCGCTGTGCGAGGCGCTGCTGCGCGGGCCGCGCCCGGCGCCGCCCGCCGCGCTCGCGGCGGACCGCGCCCTGCCGCAGGTGACCCGGGTCGACCTCGCGAACCTGCTGGTCAGGACGTATCCGCTGCTCGCGGACCCGCTCTGCCCGCACTGCGGGCCGGGAGGAGGGGACGGCGTCCCTCCGCTCGACCTCGTACCGCGTCCCAAACCGGATCCGGACGGCTACCGGCTGCGGTCGGCCTTCTCGTACCCGCTCCCGGTCGACGCCCTGGCCAATCCGGTCTGCGGCGCTCTCGGGGCCGGGACCTGGGCGGACGTCACCTCGTCCACGACCGCGCCGGTGGCCGGGAGCGTGTTCGTCCGGGGCTACGCGGGGCTCCACGACGTGACCTGGAGCGGGCAGGAGAACTCCTTCGCCACCAGCCGCCGGCTCGCGTTCCTGGAGGGGTTGGAGCGGTACGCGGGCACCCGCAGGCGCACCGGCCGGGCGCCGGTCGTCGCCGCGTACGACGCGCTGGGGGACGAGGCGGTCGATCCGGCGGTGTGCGGTCTGTACGCCCCGGAGACGTACCGGGACGACCCCATGGTCAGGCCCTTCGACCCCGGCCGGCCCATCCCCTGGGAGCGGGGCCGGTCGCTGCGGGACGGGCGCCCGGTCCTGGTGCCGTCGCGGCTGGTGTACTACAGCATCCCGACGGCCGACGACGACTTCGTCTTCGAGTGCTCCAACGGCTGCGCCATCGGCGGCTGCCCGGAGGAGGCGGTCCTGGGCGGCCTGCTCGAACTCGTCGAGCGGGACTCGTTCCTGAACGGCTGGTACGGGGCGGCCCGGCTGCCCCGGATCGACCTGGCGACGGTCGGCGGCCCCACGGTCGCCGCCATGGTGGAGCGGGCCGCGCTCCAGGGCTACGACGTGCGCGCCTTCGACAACCGGATCGACCTCGCGGTCCCGGCGGTCACGGTGGTGGGCGTGCGCCGGGACGGCGGTCCGGGCACGCTGTCCTTCGCGGCGGCGGCCTCGCTGGACCCCCGGTCGGCCGTCGAGGGCGCCCTGTCGGAGGTGCTGAGCTACATCCCGCACCTGGCCCGGCAGACGGCCGAGCGCCGGTCGGAGCTGGAGGCGATGGCCGACGACTTCTCCCTCGTACGGCACCTCAAGGACCATCCGCAGCTCTACGGGCTGCCCCGGATGGCCGCGTACGCGCGCGCGTACCTGGAGCCGTCGGAGGCGCGTCCGTTCGACGAGGTGTACGGGGAGTGGGAGAGCGGCGGGCGGCCCCGCACCGGGGACCTGCGGGACGACGTGGCCGTGGTCGTGGACGAGCTGGTGGGGGCGGGCCACGACGTCGTGGTCGTCGACCAGACCACCCCCGAGCAGGAGCGGGCGGGGCTGCGGACGGTCGCCACGGTGGTGCCGGGGCTGCTGCCGATCGACTTCGGCTGGAACCGGCAGCGGGCCCTGCTGATGCCCCGGCTGCGCACGGCCCTCCACCGGGGCGGCCACCGGCCCCACGACCTCACGGACGCGGAGCTCCTGCGGGCTCCGCACCCGTTTCCCTGACCCGGCCGCCGCTCCGGCCCCGGTCCGGCTCCCACCGGGGGTCGGAGCGCTCCGCCCGGTCGTTTCGGGCCCGCGAGCCGTACGGCTACTTCACGGTGGCGGTGCCGACGAGGATGCGGTGGTCCGAGCAGCGTCCGTCCGGGGACGTCTTCGTGCGGGCGCAGTCGGTGGAGATCGCCAGCGAGTCGGCGCTGTAGCTGTTCGGGGCGGCGAGCGCGGCCTCGGGGACGAAGATCAGGTCGATCTTCCGCATGGTCCCGCACGGCGACGGGCCGACGGTCGCGTCGTCGGCCGTCCACTCTCCGTATCCGGGGCAGTGGGCGGAGTCGTTGTCGTCCAGTTCCCGGAACAGTCCCGTGTTGCCGCCGTTGACCGAGGTGTTCAGGGTGGCGGAGTAGAACGTGTTCAGCGAGGGGTAGTGGGGCTGGACGTTGAAGTCCCCCGCGATCATGACCGTCTGTCCGCTCCTGGCCCATGCGTCGATCCGCGTCTGGACGGCCGCCAGCTGCTTCAGCTTGTCGGCGTCCGACGCCACCGTGATGTGCGTCGTGCAGAACCGCGTGGCCGGGTCGGCGAGGAGCGGCGCGCAGAGCATGTTCCGCTTCTCGGCGGTGCCGTCGTCCGGGAGCTTGATCCGGTCGGCGGTGCCGAGCGGACGCTTGCTGAAGATCGCGTTGCCGAACTCCTCGCCGTTGCAGACGCCCGTGTCGGCCGCCCTGCTGGGTTCGAAGCGGCCGAAGTTGTCCGGGTCCTCGGGCCAGTTCGCCGCTCGCAGCTGCGTGACGAGTTCACGCCACTGGCTCGCGCAGAGTTCGTTGAAGGCCGCGAAGTCCGCGCCGCGGTTCACGATCGAGCCGACCGCCCCCCGCACCATGCCCGTGGTGGGCGAACCGGCGTTGAGCTTCTGTCCGGCCACGTTCCACTGCCAGACGGTGTACGTCGTCGTGCTCGTCGTCCCGGCCTGAGCCGCGGTCGCGGGCAGCAGCGCGGCGCACAGCGCGCCCGCGAAAGCCATGCGCATCCGACGGAACCGTCCCATGTCTTTTCCTCCCCTGAGGTTCCGGCCCTCGCCGGGCCGGCCCCGCACACCGCGGAAAAGGATCTTAAGGCCTTTCACCGGGGAAGCCGGCGGCGGGCATCGGGGCCCCGGCCGGGGCGGCGCCGGGGGCAGGCGCCTGCCTGTCAGGACTTCTGCCGGGACTTCCACGGAACGGACCGGGGCGATTCCCATGACCACGGCACGCGAGACGATGACACCGGACGCGACCTGCGTGAAGGCGAGCGAGACCGTGCGCGACGCCGCGCGGAGGATGGCCGAGCTCGGGGCCGGCGCGCTGCCGGTCTGCGGCGCCGACGAGAAGCCCAAGGGCATGCCGACGGACCGCGACATCGTGCTGGAGGTGGTGGCCGAGGGCCTCGACCCGGCGGAGTGCCGGGTGGGCGGCCTCGCCCGGGACGAGATCGTCCGCGTGCGGACGGACGCCGAGGCCGAGGAGGTCCTCGACGTCATGAAAGAGCACAAGGCCCGCCGCGTGCCCGTCATCGACGGCCACGTCCTCGTCGGCGTCATCGCCCAGGCCGACGTGGCCCGTGCCCTGCCGGACCGCGAGGTCGGCGACCTGGTCGGGGCCGTCTCGGCGGACCGACCCGCGCCCGGTCCGTGTCCGGCCTCCGCGGGGGCCCTGTGGCAGGCTGGCCGCGTGACGTCGGAGACCGCGCAGCCCCTCGCCCCGGACGACGGCGCCGCCGACGCCCCGGCCGCCGAGTTCACCGCCCACCGGCCCAGGATGTTCGGCCCGGCCCACCGGATGCTCGGCTCCGCCGAGGAGGCGGAGGACACCGTGCAGGACGCGTACCTCCGCTGGAGCGGGGCCGACCGCGCGTCCATCGCCCACCCCGCCGCCCGGCTCGCCACGGTCGTCACCCGCCTCGGCCCCAACCGGCTCGCCTCGGCCCGCGCGAAGCGCGAGGAGTACGCGGGACCGTGGCTGCCCGAACCCGTCTTCACCCGCGACGGCACGCTCGGCCCCCTGGAGTCCGCCGAGCGGCGCGACGCCGTCTCGACGGCCCTGCTCGTGCTCCTCGAACGGCTCACCCCGACGGAGCGGGCCGTCTACGTGCTACCGCCTTCGAGGTGCGCGACGGCGCCATCAGCCGTGTGGAGGTCGTGATGAACCCGGACAAGCTGGCCTTCGCGGGCCGGCAGCTCGCCCGGGGAGGCGTCCTGGGATGAGGCCGGACGGCGCCGGTTGTCACATTTCCGGGGGCTCGCCGGTTCTCGGCTGACGAAGCGCGTTCCACCGGGGAGCGCGCACCCTGCGGAGGGAAGAGACACGATGACCACGATCCTGGTGACCGGGGGTACGGGAACGCTCGGACGGCTCGTCGCCGAGCGTCTGCGCGAGGACGGCGCCGAGGTGCGGGTGCTGAGCCGCCACGCGCGGCCGTACGCGGTGGACCTGCGCGAGGGGGGCACGGGCCTGGACGCGGCCGTCGAGGGTGTGGACAGGGTGGTGCACTGCGCGACCACGCTGCGCGGCGGCGACGACCGGGCGGCGCGGCATCTGGTCGGGGCCTCGCGCCGGGCCGGGGTCCGGCACCTGGTCCACATCTCGATCGTCGGCGTCGACCGCGTGCCGCTCGGCTACTACCGGACGAAGCTGGCCGTCGAGAAGACGATCGAGGGGTCCGGGCTCGGGTGGACCGTGCTGCGGACCACGCAGTTCCACGACCTGGTGGTGGAGTTCCTGCGCAACGCGGCCAGGGTGCCGGTCGTGCCGCTCCCCGCCGGCGTCTCGGACCAGCCGATCGAGGTGGCGGAGGTCGCCGCCCGCCTCGCCGAACTCGCGGCCGGGGAGCCCGCGGGCCGGGTGCCGGACATGGGCGGCCCCGAGGTGCGTCCGCTGGCGGAGCTGGCCCGGGCGTACCTGGAGGCGATCGGCCAGCACCGCCGCCTGGTGAACGTGCCGCTGGCCGGAAAGGCCTACCGGGGGTTCCGGGCGGGCGGGCACCTGACGCCGGAGCGGGCCGTGGGCCGGGTGACGTTCGAGGAGTTCCTCGCGAAGCGCCTTCCCCGGCGCGGCTGAGGCACGCCGGGGGCGCGCTCGGCCCGCACGCACCAGGCCCCGCGCTCACCCGACCTCGCACACACCCGACCTCGTACGCCGGCCGGGCCCGGCCGGCCGGGCCCACCGGGCTCCGGTCGTACGCCCCCGGGGGAACGGGCCGCCGGACGACCGGCGGCCCGTTCGCGCGTCCGGATGCCCGAGGGGGCGGACGCGGACGTCCCGCGAGACCGACGACCGCTGTCGTGTTTTTGGTATGGACCTGCCAAGTCAATGCCGCTAGCGTAACGGCCGACGCTCCGTGAGAGCGCTCTCAAGCGTTCGACACCCCCACACCAGGAGGCTTCGTGAAACGCACCACCCCCCTGGGCTCCGCCATCGCGGCCCTGTTGCTGACGCTCGGTCTCGGCGCCACCGGCCTCGGAGCCGCGAACGCCGCCCCGCTCCCCGAGCCGCCCGCCGCCCCCTCCGCCTCGGCCGGACTGCTCGACGCCCTCCAGCAGGACCTCGGCCTGACCCGGACCCAGGCCGAGGAGCGGCTGCGCGCCGAGAAGACCGCGACGGAGGTCGAGAAGGCCGCCCGGCAGACGGCCGGAGGCGCGTACGGAGGCTCGTGGTTCGACTCCTCCTCGGGGCGGCTCGTCGTCGCCCTCACCGACCGGGCCGAGGAGGCCGGGGTGCGGGCGCTCGGCGCCGACACCCGGGTGGTCCGCCACAGCGCCGCCGCCCTCGACCGGGCCAAGGCCCGCCTCGACGGGCTCTCCGCGCCGAAGGGCGTGGCCGGCTGGCACGTCGACCCGAGGACGAACAGCGTCGCCGTCACGGTCGTCCGCGCCGAGCGGGACGCCCCCTCGGTGCGCGCCTTCGTCGAGAAGGCCCGGGCGAACGGGCCGGTCACCGTCACCGAGACGGCCGCCGCACCCCGCACCTACGCGGCGGGGACCGTCGGCGGCGACCCGTACTACACCGGCAACGTGCGCTGTTCGATCGGCTTCTCCGTGCACGGCGGGTTCGTGACGGCCGGTCACTGCGGCCGGGCCGGAGCGGCGGTGCGCGGCTGGGACGGCTCGGCCATGGGCACCTTCCAGGGCTCCTCGTTCCCCGGTGACGACTACGCGTACGTGAGCATCCACAGCGGCTGGTGGACCGTGCCCGTCGTCCTCGGCTGGGGCGTCACCTCGGACCGGCTGGTGCGCGGCTCCGCCGAGGCGCCCGTGGGCGCGTCGATCTGCCGTTCGGGCTCCACCACGAAGTGGCACTGCGGCACGGTCCTCGGCAAGAACCAGACGGTCAACTACAGCCAGGGCGCCGTGCACCAGATGACGAAGACCAGCGTCTGCGCGGAGGGCGGCGACTCCGGCGGCGCGTTCATCAGCGGCGACCAGGCCCAGGGCGTCACCTCCGGAGGCTGGGGCAACTGCTCCTCCGGCGGCGAGACATGGTTCCAGCCCGTGAACGAGATCCTCGGCCGCTACGGCCTCACCCTGCACACCGCCTGACGGGAGCCGGTGCGCGGCCGTTCCCGGCGGCCGCGCACCGGCGCTCCCGCGTGTCCCCCCACCCCTCCTCACCTGCCCCGCCCCGTCCCGTGCCGGGCGGCGGTGTCCCGGTGCCGCCCGTTATCCTGGAGACGCGACCGTCCCCGGGCCGTCGCGCGGCGGTGGGGCCCGCCGTACCCGAACCGCGGCACGCGCTGTCGCCGACGGTCCCTACTCGTGACCCGTCCCCGCCCGCATCCGCGCGAGCGGGGGACCACGCGTAGGGAGAGGCATGCGTTCCGAAGAACCCCCACCGACCACGGCCTCCGAGCCGGTCGACCCCGACGTCACTCCCGCGGACGTCCGCCGGCGCCGGGGGTCCCGGCGCGCGGGCCACGGCACCCCGGCGGTGGTCGCGGTCGTCGCGGCGGGCGGCTCGCTCGGCGCCCTGGCCCGTTTCGGGGCGTCGCTGCTGTGGCCCACGCCCGCGGCCGCCTTCCCCTGGACGACGCTGACGGTGAACGCCGCCGGGTGCCTGGCGATCGGCGTCCTCCTGGTCGCCGTCACCGAGGCCTTCACGGCCCACCCCCTCCTGCGCCCGTTCTTCGGGACCGGGTTCCTGGGCGGGTTCACCACCTTCTCCACGTACTGCGTGGACGTCGAACGCCTCGTCGACGCGGGCCGCGCCGGCACGGCGCTCACGTACCTCGTGGCGACCGTCGCCGCCGCGACGGCGGCGGTGGCCGCCGGCGCGTTCGGCACGCGCCGCCTCCTGTCCCACCGGAGCGCGTCGTGATCCGGCGTACGGATCCGGCGGTCCGTCCGACCGCCCTCGTCGACGGGGCCGGGGAGGGCCCGCGGTGAACGACTTCCTCCTGGTGGCCGCCGGTGGCGCCGTCGGCGCGCCCCTGCGCTATCTGACCGACCGCGCCGTCCAGGCCCGACACGACACCGTCTTCCCGTGGGGCACCTTCACCGTGAACGTCGTGGGCTCCCTGCTCCTCGGCCTGCTCACGGGGGCCGCGCTGTCCGGCGCGGCCGGGCACACCGCGCAGCTGCTCCTCGGGACCGGGCTGTGCGGCGCGCTGACGACGTACTCGACGTTCTCCTACGAGACGCTGCGGCTGGCCGAGTCCGGCGCGCGGTTCCTCGCCGTGGCGAACGTCGCCGCCTCCGTCGTCGCCGGGCTCGGCGCCGTCTTCGTCGGCCTCGCCCTGGCCCGGGTCCTCTTCCCCTGAGCCGCCGGACGGGCCCGGGCCCGTCCGGCGGTTCGGGTCCTGGGGCGTGTGTCGAAAGTAGCGCCGTCTACCCGGAGGGCAGGCGGGACTTTCGACACACGCCCTAGCGGCCCTGGAGCGCCTTGACGTTGTCGCCGAAGGTCCAGCCCTTCGCGCCGTCCCAGTTCGCCGACCAGGTCATCAGGCCCTTGAGGGCGCCCTTGTAGTGGTTCCACGCCTGGGCCACGGCCGACGGGGCCATGTGGCCGCCGCCCGCGCCGGGCTGGGCGGGCAGGCCGGGCACCTGCTTGTCGTACGGGACCTTGATCGTGGTGCCCTGGATCACCAGGCCCTTGTTCAGGCAGTCGGTCTGGGCGACGAACCCGGCGACGGTGCCGGCGGAGTAGGAGTCGCCCGAGCAGCCGTACATGCTGCCGTTGTAGTACTGCATGTTGAGCCACCACAGGCGCCCGTTGTCGGCGTACTTCTTGATGACCGGCAGGTAGGCGCCCCAGATCGAGCCGTAGACCACGCTGCCGCCGGTGACGTACGCGGTCTCCGGCGCCATCGTCAGGCCGAAGCCGGCGGGCATCCGGGCGAGGACGCCGTCGATGATGCGGATCAGGTTGGCCTGGGAGGCGGAGAGGGTGGTGATGGAGCCGCTGCCGACCAGGCCGGTCTCGATGTCGATGTCGATGCCGTCGAAGTTGTACTTCTTCAGGATGGGCACGATGGTGTCGACGAACCGGTCGGCGACGGCCGCGGAGTTCAGGTCGATGCCCGCCGTGGCCCCGCCGATCGACATCAGGACGGTCGCCCCGGCCGCCTTGGCGCGACACATCTCGGCGGGGGTGGCGACGCGGACGGTGCTGTCCATGCCGTCCTCCCACAGCACCGTGCCGTCCGAACGGATCACGGGGAAGGCGGCGTTGATGACGTTGTAGCCGTGGGCGGCGAAGCGCGGGTCGTCGATGGGGGCCCAGCCGAAGGGCGGGTGGACGCCGTTGGCCGCGCCGTCCCAGTTCTCCCAGTACCCCTGGAGGACCTTTCCGGCGGGCTTGGGCTTGAGGGCGCAGGTGTCGGCGGCCGCTCCGGTTCCGGAGGCGGGGGCGGACACGGCGGTCCGTTCGGGCTTCGCGCCTTCGGCGGCGGCGGGCGCGGCGAGGGCGGCGGCCGTGAGCAGGGCGGTGAGACCCGCTCCGAGGACGCGGGTGATCCTGGGGCCTGGCATGCGTGCTCCTTGGGACGTGGGGGGATGGGTCCTGGGGGTGGCGCGCGCTCCAGCCGACCGTAGGTTGGTCCAGACCATTCGTCAACCACTCGTGCGGACAGGGGACTTGGCTCCCCTGCCACCGGAGCACCGCGCGACGGGCGACCTCGTGCGCCTCCGGCCTTCCGCACCGGCGGCTTCGCGCGCCGGCGGGTGCCGTGTACACCCGTATGAATGAGACCCCGCCGGGCCCCGCTCCGCTTCCGCCCGGCGCGAGGGGGCGCGTAGGAAAGTGGGCGGACGATCCGCCGGCCTCTTTCGAGCAGGGAAGCACATGGGCAGTCGTCCGATCCTCCGATGCCGTCACGTCCTCGTCCTCGTGGTGCTCGTCGTCGCGACGGCGGTGACGCCCGGCGCGCTGTCCGACCGGGGCGGGACCGCCTCCTCCGCCGCCGCGCCCGTCTTCGACCCGGCGCCCGCGCGGGCGAGCCTGGAGCGCCTGCTGTCCTCGCGGGCACGGCAGTTCACCCTGATCCCCGTCGAGCGGCCGGAGTCCGGCGACTACTTCGCGGTCTCCGGCGGAGCGGGCAGGATCCAGGTGCGGGGCACCTCGCCGGCGACGCTGCTCGCCGGGGCGGGCCGGTACCTGGAACGGGTCGCCGGGGTCGACATCGGCTGGCCGGGCGACAGCCTCGGCCGGCTGCCCGCCGTGCTCCCCGCGGTCCCCGGGACCCTCACCCGGTCGGCGAACGTGCCCCACCGCTACGCCCTGAACGACACCGACGAGGGCTACTCGGGCGCCTACCGGGACTTCGAGACGTACCGCCGCGACATCGACCTGATGGCCCTGCACGGCGTGAACGAGGTCTTCGTGCCGACCGGGGCCGAGTACCCGTACTACCGGGCCCTCCAGGAGTTCGGCTACGGCGCCGAGGAGCTGCGGAGCTGGATCCCCGCCCCCGGCCACCAGGCCTGGTGGCTGCTGCAGAACATGTCCGGTTTCGCGGGCCCGGTCTCCGAACAGCTGATCGAGGCCCGCGCGGCGCTCGGCGCCCGGATCGCGCGGCAGCTCCGCTCCCTCGGCATGGCCCCCGTCCTGCCGGGCTACTTCGGCACGGTGCCGCCGGGCTTCGCCGAGCGGAACCCGGGCGCGGTCACCGTGCCGCAGGGCAAGTGGGTGGGGTTCGACCGGCCCGACTGGCTGGACCCGACCGGCCTGGTCTTCGACCGGCTCGCCGCCGCCTACTACCGGGTCCAGCGGGAGCGGTTCGGCGACGGCGACGGCGACATGTTCAAGATGGACCTGCTGCACGAGGGCGGCACGGCGGGCGGGGTCGACGTCGCCGCGGCCGCCGGGGCCGTCCAGCGGGCCCTGGACACCGCCCGCCCCGGCGCCACCTGGGTCATGCTCGGCTGGCAGAAGAACCCGACCGCCGCGTTCCTCAGCGGGGTGGACCGCGACCGGGTCCTGATCGTCGACGGCCTCTCCGACCGCTACGACGGCCTCGACCGCGAGACCGAGTGGGGCGGCACGCCCTACGCCTTCGGCTCGATCGCCAACTTCGGCGGCCACACCAGTCTCGGCGCCAACACCGGCGCGTGGGGCGGGCGCTTCCACTCCTGGCGGACCACGCCGGGCTCCGCGCTGCGCGGCATCGCCTACCTGCCGGAGGCCACCGGCGGGAACCCCGCCGGGTTCGACCTGTTCACCGAACTCGCCTGGGAGCCGGGGCCCGTCGACCAGCGGGCCTGGTTCGCCGACTACGCCGCCCGCCGCTACGGCGGGGCCGACCCGCACGCGGCCGCCGCCTGGGAGGAGCTGCGCCGGGGCCCGTACGGCATGGCGCCGGGGACGTGGAGCGAGCCGCAGGACAGCCTCTTCACCGCGCGGCCGAGCCTCACCGCGACCGGGTCCGCGCGCTGGAGCCCGGCCTTCTCCCGGTACGACGCCACCACGGTGGAGCGGGCGCTGGCGGAACTGCTCCGGGTCGCGCCCGCGCTGCGGACCACGGACGCGTACCGCCACGACCTGGTGGACGTGGCGCGCCAGGCGCTCACCAACCGCGGCCGGGTGCTGCTGCCGGGGATCAGGGCCGCGTACGACGCCAAGGACCTGGAACGCTTCCGGACGCTGGTGCGCGAGTGGAACTCCCACACGGAGCTGCTCGGCCGGCTCGTCGGCTCCGACCGGCGGTTCCTGCTCGGCCCCTGGCTGGAGAGCGCCCGCTCCTGGGGCGCCGACCCGGCCGAGCGCGACCGCCTGGAGTACGACGCCCGCTCGATCCTGACCACCTGGGGCGGCCGGGGGCCGAGCGAGGCGGGGCTGCGCGACTACGCCAACCGCGAGTGGGACGGGCTGGTCCGCGACCTCTACGCGCCGCGCTGGGCCGCGTACTTCGCGAGCCTCGACACCGCCCTGGCGACCGGCCGGGCGCCGGTCGCCGTCGACTGGTTCGCGAAGGACGACGCCTGGGCCCGCGACCACCGGAGCTACCCCACCGCGCCGACCGGCGACTTCCTCGCGCTGGCGGAGGAGGTGCGGACGGTCCTGGCGAAGGCGCCCGAGGCCTGAGGGACGCCTCCGGGCCCGGGGCGCGGCCCGTCCGCGTAGGCTTCGACCGGTACGACGGACGGGGCAGGGGGCGAGGCGCATGTCGGAGGAGACGGCCCGGAGCTGGGGGTCGACCCTCGATTCGGTCGTGGTGTACGCGCAGGGGGCGGTCTGCCGCCGTCTGGCCCGGGGCGTCGTGCCCCGGGACGGGCGGGTGCGGGTCGCGGGACTGCCCCGCACCCTGGACCCGGGGTCGCTGCGGGCCCGCGTCCTGGGCCCCTCCGGCGTGCGGGTCACCGAGGCACGGGTGGAGGTCGCGTCCGAGCCGCTCGACGGCGGCCCGCCCGACGAACTGCGGCGCGAGGTCGAACGGCTGCGCGACGCGCACGCTGCGGCCGAGGGGCGCCGGGACCGGCAGCGGACCCTGATCGCCGAGGTCGAGGGCCTGCATCCGGTCCCTCCGGCCCGCAAGCGCGAGGATCCGCACCGCCGCACCGCGGTCGACGCCTGGCTGGACCTCGCCGACTTCGTCGACGAGCGGCTGGCCCGGCTGCACGCGGGTCTCGCCGGGTTCGAGGAGGAGCTGCGCCGCGTCGGGCACGCGCTCTCCGTCGCCCTCGACCGGCTCGACCGGGCCTCCACCGACGCCCCCGCCGAGCACGTCGGGACCGGCGTCCGCGCCGTCCTGACCCTCGACGGCGCGGCCGGCGGGGAGGCTCCGGCGGAAGTGGAACTGGAGTACGGGGTGCCGGGCGCCGTCTGGGTGCCGGCCTACCGGCTCTCCCACCGCCGGGACGAGGACGGCGGGCGGCTGGTGCTGCGCGCCTCGGTCGCCCAGCGGACCGGCGAGGACTGGACCGGGGTGCGCCTCGCGCTGGCCACCGCGGACCTGCGGCGCCGCACCGACCTGCCGCGCCTGCGCTCGGTGCGGATCGGACGCCGGCAGGCGGCCCCCGCGCCGTCCGGCTGGCGCGAGCCCCCGGCGGGCCTCGCCGACCTCTTCGGCGGGTACGAGGCGGCCGGCCCCCGGCCCGTCCCGGCCTCCTCCCCGCTCGGCGGCGCCGTGGCGGGCTCCGCGGCCGTACCGGTCGCGGCCGCTCCCGTACCGGCGCCGCCCCCGGCCCCGGCGCCGCCGGGCTTCGCCGGACCGCCCGCCCTCACCGGAGCGCCCCCGCCGCCCGGCGCCGCGTACGGCTTCGCCCCCGAGGCCTTCGGCGGGGCACCCGGACCCGCGCCGCAGGGCTACGGCGCCGCGCCGGGCTCCGCGCCGAAGGCCGCCCGGCGCTCCATGGCGCCCGCGGCTCCCGGCGCGCCCGCCCCGGCCGCGCCGCCGCCCCCGGCGCCGTCGGGTCCGCCGCGCCCGGACGGCGACGAGCTGGACTACGCCTCCCTGGTCCTGTCCGGACCCGAGGACCGGGAGGCGCGCCGGGGAAGGCTGTTCCCCGGCTCCTCCTTCGACGCCGTGGCGACCGAGCACCGCCGCCGCGCCGAGGGGGCGGCCGCGCTGCCGCTGCCCCGGTACGCCGTGCGTCCCCGCGAGTCGGCGGGTTCGTTCGACCACCGCTTCGACGCGGACGCCCGCGCCGACGTGCCGTCGGACGGCACCTGGCACACCGTCGCCGTCGGCGAGATCCCGGTCGGCCTGCGCACCGAACACCTCTGCGTGCCGTCCGTGGAGGAGACCGTGTACGCGACGCTCGTGGTCTCCAACGCGACCGGCCGGGCCCTCCTCGCCGGGCCGGTGGAGGTCACCGTCGACGGCGAGTTCCTGCTGACGGCCGCGCTCCCCACGCTCGCCCCCGGCGGTGTCGGGCGGCTGGGCCTGGGCCCGGCCGAGGCGGTCCGCGTGACCCGCCGCACCCATCTGCGGGAGTCGACCGCGGGCCTGCGCAACAACGTCACCGTGCTCGACCACCAGGTGCGCGTGGAGCTGGTGAACCGGCTCGCGGCGCCCGCCGTCGTGGAGGTCCGCGAACGGGTGCCGGTCACCTCCGAGCCCGACGTGCGGATCGAGGAGCGGGACGGCTGGGCGGTGCCCGAGGACGGGCCCGAGGAGCACGCGGCGGGCACCCGCGTCCGGCGGGTCGAACTCCCCGCCGGTGGCACCGCCGTCCTCGAAGGCGGCTACGAGATCCGCGTCCCGGCCGGCAAGGCCCTGGTCGACGGCAACCGCAGGAGCTGACCCCACCATGACCACGGAAACCCGACCGATCGCCCTTCCCGTCACCGCCGTCACCTGCCTGGAGGACCGCGCCCACGTCGAGCGGACCGCCGACCTCGACCTGACGGCCGGTGTCCAGCGGCTGCGCCTCGGCCCGGTCAGCGCGCTCGCCGTCGACCGCACCCTCCACGCCGAGCTGGTCTCCGACCGCCCGGCGACCGTGCTGGGCGCGCGGATCGTCCGCACCTGGACGCCGCGCGGCCCGGTCCCCTCGCCCGACGGCGACTCCGCCCTCCGTCTGCGCGCGCACGCCCTCGAAGAGGAGCGGCGCACCGCGGAGCGGGAGCGCGACCGGCTGCGCGTCCGGCTCGACCTGCTGGGCGGGCTCGCCGCCGACCTGCTGCGGGAGATCCGCGAGGGCGCCGGCGCCGGGGAGAGCGAGGGGGAGCGCTGGGGCCGGGAACTGGACCGCGTGGACGCCGAGCGCGACACGTACGCCGAACGGCTCCGCGCCGTCGAGGCCCGGCTGACCGACCTCGCCGCCGAGCACGGCGCGACCCTGCGGGCCCTGGAGGAGGCCGAGCGGGAGCCGGCCGAGCTGGTCGCCCACGTGGAGCTGACGGTGGAGGCGGCGGAGCCGGGCCCGGCCCGGCTGCGGCTCGGCCACCTCACCCCGTGCGCGCTGTGGCGGCCCGCCTACCGGGCCGTGCTCGACGGCGGCTCGCTGACCCTGGAGACCGAGGCCGTGGTCTGGCAGCGGACCGGCGAGGACTGGTCGGACGTGCGGCTGACGCTGTCGACGGCCCGCTCGGCGCTCGCCACCGAGCCGCCGCGCCTGGCCGAGGACCGGCTGACGCTCAGGGACCGCTCCGCCGCCGAGCGCCGCACGGTCGACGTCGAGGTGCGCGAGGAGCTGATCGGGGACCTCGGACCGGCGCCGGTGCTCGGGCTGCCGGGGGTCGACGACGGCGGCGAGGCGCGCGTCCTGAACGCCCCGGCGCCGGTCTCCGTGCCGGGCGACGGCCGTGCGCACCGGGTGCCGCTCTCCGCCTTCACCACGGACGCGGGCGGCGAGTACGCCTGCTCCCCCGAGCTGTCGCCGCTGGTCACCCAGGTGGTGCGGTTCGACAACCGGTCCGGCCACGCCCTGCTCGCGGGACCGGTGGACCTGGTACGCGGCAGCGGCTTCGCCGGTCGCGGCACGCTGGACTTCACCGCTCCCGGCGCCCGCGCGGAGCTGGCCTGCGGCAGCCGCGACGACATCCGGGTCGTCCGGTACGCCGAGGAGTCCCACGACACGACCGGGCTGACCCAGCGGGCCGTGACCACCCGCACGGTCCGGCTGCACCTGTCCCGGTTCTCCGCGCCCGGCGAGGACGGCGAGCGGGTGGTGGTCGTGCGGGAGCGGATCCCCGTCTCCGAGGTCTCGGCGGTGGAGGTGCGCCTGCGCGAGGAGTCCTGCTCCCCCGCGCCCGCCCCGGTCGACGCGGAGGGCATCGTCCGCTGGGACGTCTCCCTGCCGCCGGGGGGCCGCCGCACGGTCACCCTGGTGTACGAGGTGTCGGCGGCGGCCAAGGTCGTGGGGATCTGAGGACGGGGCCTCCGGTACGGGCGGCCCGCCCGGAGGCCCCGTGCCCCGGTCCGGCGTCGCGGACGGTCGCGCCCGGGTGACTCAGCGTGGCCGCGGGCATACTTGCGCAGGTTGCTTCCGCATGCCTGATGCACTGTGGCCTCTTCCGGTGCAGACTGTGCAACAGATGGCGTCACATTCCTGTCTGGAGGCCGAAAGAGTGAACGGCGGGAGCGACAGGCGGCGCCTGACCAGCCGCGCCTCGGCCGGGAGCAGTCCGTCGGCCCACCACTCGGCCGGTGCGGGCGCGCGGTTCCGCAGGAGCAGGGGTCTGCTGCCGCCCGACCGGTTCACCACCCGCAGCCAGCTCGCATGGCTGAATTCCGCCACCTCCAGGATCGGCACGACCCTGGATCTGGAGCGCACCGCGCAGGAACTGGCCGAGTTCACCGTGCCCCGGTTCGCCGACGGCGCCGCCGTGGACGTCCTGGAGAGCGTCCTGCGCGGCGAGGAGGGGGCCCGGTGGACCGGGGAGGGCATTCCGCTGCTGCGGGCCACGGCGCTGTGCGCCATCGAGGAGCTCTCCTCCCTGGAGCCGACCCCGGTGGGCGAGACCTACGTCCAGACCGAGGAGCGGCACGAGACGCTGCTGCACAGGTACTGCCTCCGGCAGGGCAAGCCGGTCCTGCTGAGCCGGATGCGGGGCGACGACTTCTCCCGCGTCGCGCCGACGGCGAGCGCGGCGGCGCAGATGCGCGCCGCCGGGGTGCACAGCTACCTGGCCGTGCCCCTGATCGCCCGCGGACTGCTGCTCGGGAGCGCGGACTTCGTGCGCGGGCGCGGAACGCCGCCGTTCTCCTCCACGGACCTGGCCCTGGCGGAGCAGCTCGCCTCGAAGGCGGCCGTCTTCATCGACAACGCGCGCCTCTACGGGCGCGAGCGCGAGCACGTGGTCTCGTTGCAGCGCAGTCTGCTGCCGCGCGCGACGCCGGTGACGCCGGGGCTGCGGCTGCACTCGGAGTACGCGCCCTCGACGGCCGGCCACGGGGTGGGCGGGGACTGGTACGACGTGATGGCGCTGCCCGGAGGGCGGACGGCCCTGGTGGTGGGGGACGTGATGGGGCACGGGCTGCCCGCGGCCGCCACGATGGGCCGGCTGCGGGCCGTCGCCCGCACCCTGATGACCCTGGACATGGCCCCGGAGCGGGTCCTGGCGCGGCTCGACCTGGCCACCCGCGACCTGGAGGACGAGCAGGTCGCCACGTGTCTGTGCGCGGTCTACGACCCGGCGGACTCCAGCTACACGCTGGCCAGTGCCGGGCACCTGCCGCCGCTGCTCCTCGACGGGCGGGGCGCGGCGGACTTCGCGGACGTGCCGGCCGGCGCGCCCCTGGGCGCGGGGGTGATCCCGTACGACCCGATCCGGCTGAAGGTCCCCGACGGCGGGCACCTGGTGATGTACACGGACGGGCTCATCAAGACCCGGACCGAGGACCTGGACGAGCAGTTGGAGCGGCTGCGGTCGGCCGCGCTGGGCCTGACCCCCGGGTCGCTGGAGGCGGGCGGTCTGGTGGAGCGCGCTCCGGCCGGGGCCGAGCGGTTCGACGAGGCGGTGCTCCTGGTCGCGACGGACTCGCCGTCCCCGCGCGACGACCTGCGGGTGTGGGAGCTGCCGAAGGACGGGCGGGCGGCCTCGGTCGCGCGGAACCTGGTGACCGGTCAGCTCTCCGAGTGGGGCCTCGACGAGCTCGCGGACGTCTGCGAGCTGGTGGTCTCCGAGCTCGTGGGCAACGCGCTGCGGTACGGCAACGGGCCGGGCGAGCTGCGCCTCTGGCGCGGCGAGCGGCTGGTCGTGGAGGTCTCGGACACGGGGCCCGACCTGCCGCAGATCCAGCACGCGGACCTCAGCGACGAGGGCGGGCGAGGGCTCCAGCTCATCAACATGCTCTGTCGCCGCTGGGGTTCGTGCCGCACGGTCACCGGCAAGGTGGTCTGGGCGGAGCAGAACGTGCCGGGTGCCCAGGAGTCGTAGCGAACCGGACACGGTACCAGCGCGGTGCCGTTCCCGTACGACGTACGCACACTCTCCACACGCGCGCGAACACATCGGGTAGTCATGGAGGCCGGGAGGGAACACCTTGGTCTTCAGTCTGCGCCGCCGGCGGAAGTCGGCCCCCGTCGACGTCTGTCCGTTCACGTCCGACGTCACCCCCGGCCCCCAGGGGCCCCCACGACCGCGCGAGGCGGAGCCGCACGCCACCGACCGGCGGGAGGCGGAGCGCTTCGTCCGGCAGTTCCACCGGGAGGAGCCGCGGGCGGGTGACGCGGAGTCCCGGGTCCGCGCGGTGCTCGCCGAGATCGACCGGACCGGCACGTACGCGCACACCCAGGACGAGCTGGCGTTCGGCGCCCGCGTCGCGTGGCGCAACGCGGCCCGCTGCATCGGCAGGCTCTACTGGCGCAGTCTCGTGGTGCGCGACCTGCGGCACGTCTCCTCGGCCGACGGGATCGCCGAGGCCTGCTTCGAGCACCTGAGGCTGGCCGGCAACGGCGGGCGGATCCGGCCGGTGATCTCGGTCTTCGCGCCGGACCGGCCCGGCCGCCCCGGGCCCCGGATCGTCAACGACCAGCTGGTGCGCTACGCGGGGCACCGCACCCCGGAGGGGCGCTGGCTCGGCGATCCGCGCGGCGCGGAGCCGACCGCGCGCGCCCGCGAGCTGGGGTGGAAGCGGACCGAGGACCCCTTCCAGATACTGCCGTTGATGGTGCGGGAGCGTCCGGACGCCCGGCCGGAGTGGTACGAGCTGCCGGACGGCTGCGTCCTGGAGGTGCCGCTGCGGCATCCGGACCACCCGTGGTTCGCGGAGCTCGGGCTCCGCTGGTACGCGGTGCCGGCGATCAGCGGCATGCCGCTGGAGATCGGCGGGGTGCGCTACGCGGCGGCGCCGTTCAACGGCTGGTACATGGGGGTGGAGATCGGCGCGCGGAACCTCGGCGACACCGACCGCTACAACCTGCTGCCGGTGGTCGCCGACCGTCTGGGTCTGGACCGCTCGTCGGAGCGGACGCTGTGGCGGGACCGGGCGCTGGTCGAGCTGAACGTGGCGGTGCTGCACTCCTTCGAGGAGGCCGGGGTGACGATGGCGGACCACCACACGGAGTCCGAGCGGTTCCTCCGGCACATCGACCGCGAGACCCGCCACGGCAGGCCGACCCCCGCCGACTGGAGCTGGATCGTCCCGCCCGTCTCCGGCTCGGCCACTCCGGTGTTCCACCGCTACTACGACCCGGTCGACGACTCCCTGCGCCCCGCGTTCGTCGAGCGCGAGCGGTAGGGCGGGCGCCGGTCGTCAATCGGGGGGCGCGATCCGGCGGTTCCGCTTAGGGTGCGACGACGGCGAGCCGGAGGGAAGACGTGGAACAGCGGGTGCGGGTGCACAGGGTCGGTCTGGACGGGCGCGAGCTCCGGGTGGTGCGGTCGGTCCCCGGGCCGGACGCGACGGGGCCGGCGCTGCGCGACGACGGGCACTGGCTGTCGATGTACGCCGACCGGGACGGCGCCGACCGGCTCGCCACCCTGTGGGCGCTGGCCGCCCGGTCCGCCCGGTCACTGGTGTACCTGCCGCTCCGGGGCAATCCGGCGCCCCACGACGACGCCGGCGGGACCGAGCCGGTCGCGCTCGACCTGGTGCTGGTCCATCACAGCCTCCAGTTCCCGGCCTCGGCCTGGAAGGGCGTCAGGGCGCGGCTCGGCGCGGGCGTGCCCGGCACCGTGTCCCTGCCCGACGACGACCTTCCGGACGAGGACGCCGTCGACCACGAGCGGCGGCACCACCGGACGTACCGCGACCACCTCGCCTTCGACGTCGCCGCGCACACGCTGTTCGTCGTCGGCAGCTCCACCGCGTTCCGCGAACAGGGTGCCGCGCTGCGCCGGTTCGTCGAGGAGGCGCCTTCCCACGCGCGGCGCCACCCGGAGGCGGGGCACTTCTGCGTGGAGTTCGCCCCGGGCGCGTGGGGCCGGGGGCGGACGCGCCGGCACGTGCCCGGCAGTCTGCACGTCGAGTACCTCAACGCGTGACGGCCGACGGCCTGAGCGCCCGACAGGGAGCGGACGAGGACCGGCACTTCGGTGAACTGTGAGTAAATTCGATCACTCTTGATTGCATAAATGGGACAGTTGAATCTTTACCTGCCTACCGATCCGATCACGTGAGTTCCTAACTGATCAATCTCGCCTCTATAGTGCCGTCGTTGCGACTCCCTTCCCCGCGTGCCCGTTTCTGAGAGTCTGGTTGATGTCGGCGCCGTCCACCCCCTTCCGCCCTGCCCTGCTCGCCTCGTTGCTGACAGCCGCCGCAGGTGGTGCGCTCGCCGCGGCGGCGACCGCCGCGGCGCCGGCCGGGGTCCGTCCCGCGCTCGCCTGGTTCGCCGTCTGCTGCGTCCTGCTGCTCGCCGCCTCGGCCTTCGCCGTCACCTGGTACGGGCGCTCCTCGCGCGCCCTCGGCCGCCGGGTCGAGACGCTCACCGCCGAACTCACCTCCCGCGACGCGTACGCCTCGGCGGCCGCGGCCTCGGCCGAGCGGGAGACCGCGGCCCTGAGGGAGCGGTACGCGGCGGACACCGCGGCCGCCGAGGCCGCCCGCGCCGCTCGGACCGAGGAACTGGTCCGCGCCCACGCGGCCGAGACGGCGGAGCTGGCCCGGGCCCGGGCCGCCGACGTCGCGCGCCTGGAGGAGCGGCTGCGCCGCGCCGAGTCCGGCCGGTCCGCCGCCATGGCCGCCGCCGCCAACGCGGCCGGCCGCATGCAGGCGCTCGCCACGAGCATGCTGGCCGACCTGCGGGAGATGGAGCACCGGCACGCCGACGAGAACGTCCTGACCGACCTCCTGCACCTCGACCACCGCACCGCCCAGGCGGGCCGGCTCGCCGACTCCATCGCCGTGCTGACCGGAGCGCGGTCCGGCCGCCGCTGGGCCCGCCCGATCGTCATGGAGTCGATCCTGCGCGGCGCCATGGGCCGGATCGGCGGCTACCAGCGGGTGCGGCTGCACTCCAGCAGCGACGCGGCCGTGGCGGGCCACGCCGCCGAGGGCGTCATGCACGCCCTGGCCGAACTCATGGACAACGCCGCGAACTTCTCGCCGCCCACCGCCGAGGTCCACGTGTACGTGGAGGAGGTCCCCGCCGGCGTCATCATCGCGGTGGAGGACAGCGGCCTGGTGATGAGCGACGTGCAGCTCCGGCGCGCCGAGACCGCCGTGAGCGCGGAGAACCAGGACCTGGCCGGTCTGTCCGGCACCCGGCTCGGCCTGGCCGTCGTCGGCCGGCTGGCGCGCAAGCACGGTCTGACCGTGTCGTTCCGCCCCTCGGCCCGCGGCGGCACCGGCGCCCTGCTGATGCTGCCGCAGGAGCTGATCAGCCACGTGCCCGCCGAGACGCCGGCCGCGCCCGGCGCCGCGCTGCCCCCCGTGTCCGGCCGCGGCCTGACCGCGCCCGTTCCCGACCGGGCGCCGGCCGACGCCCCGTCGCCCTCCCCCGCCGGCGCGCGGGTCCGGGAGCCCGAGACCGTGCACGAGCCCGACACCGCCCCGGACACCGCGGGTGAGGGCACCGGCGAGCACCCGCAGTTCGGCGAGAGCGGCCTGCCGCGCCGCCGTCGCGGCCGCGCGCTCGCCGCCGCCCACCCCGAGGGGCCCGACGCCGCCGCGAAGCCCCGCGCGGCCGGCCCGCGCAGCGGCGCGGCGGCCGGGGCGGCGTCCCGCTTCGGCACCTTCCGCCGGGCGGTCCGCGACGCCGCCGACCGGCCCGACGCCGGCCCCGAGACCTCCCCGGCGGCGGACGGCTCCCCGGCCGACCCGCCCGTCCCGTCCGACCAGGCCGGCCGGACGTCCGCCCCCCGGACGTCGCCGTCCTCGAACTCCCCGCACCCGGAAGGCACCCCGTAAATGACCGGCACCACCACCGACGAGAAGCTGAGCTGGCTCCTGGAGGGCCTGCTGGAACGCACCCCGGGCACCCGACACGCCCTGGTGCTCTCCCGTGACGGCCTCAAGCTCTGCCGTACCCCCGAGCTCTCCGTCGACCAGGCGGACCAGCTCGCCGCGATCGCCGCCGGCATCCAGAGCCTGTCGCACGGTGCGTCCGTGGAGTTCGGCGACGGCACGGGCGGCGTCCGTTCCGCGATGGCCGAGTTCTACGGCGGCATCCTGTTCATCGTGGAGGCCGGCGAGGGCGCCCACCTCGCGCTCGTCGCCGACGAGGACGCCGACGCCGGACTGGTCGGCCACAACATGTCCGAACTGGTCGAACAGCTCGGCGAGTACCTGGTCGCGAGGCCCCGGGGATGAGCCGACCCAGGCCGGGCAGGGACGATTCCCCGGACCGGCTCTACACCCTGACCGGCGGCCGCAGCCGCGCCGGGTCCGACGCCTTCGACCTGGTGACCCTCGTGGTCGCCGAGAGCGACCCGGCCCCCGGCATGCAGTCCGAGCACGCCGTGATCCTGCGCATGTGCCGCTTCCCGACGGCGGTGGTGGAGGTGGCGGCCGGGCTCGGCCTGCCGGTGTCGATCACCCGGATCCTGCTGGCCGACCTCCACGACACCGGCCGGATCAGCGCACGGCACCCCCGCGCGTCGTACCGCCTTCCCGATCACGACATCCTGGAGCAGGTGCTCGTTGGACTCCGTAACCTCTGAACAGCGCCAGACCCTGCACAGCACCGCCGACAACGGACTGAAGATCGTCGTCGTCGGCGGTTTCGGCGTCGGCAAGACCACCCTGGTGCGCTCGGTCAGCGAGATCCGTCCGCTGAACACCGAGGAGACCATGACGCAGGCGGGCGAGGGCGTCGACGACACCGTCGGCGTCGCCGCGAAGACGGCCACCACCGTGGCCTTCGACTTCGGCCGGATCTCGCTGGACGCCCACAACATCCTCTACCTGTTCGGGGCGCCCGGACAGGAGCGGTTCTGGTTCCTCTGGGACCGGCTGTTCTCCGGGACGCTCGGCGCCGTCGTGCTCGTCGACACGCGCCGGCTCGCCGACTCCTGGTACGCGATCGACCGCCTGGAGCACCACGGCACGCCGTTCGTCGTCGCCTGCAACGACTTCGGCGGCCCCGCCCACACCGCCGGGCAGATCCGCGAGGCCCTCGACCTCTCCGACGGGGTCCCGCTGGTCTTCTGCGACGCCCGGTCGCGCGAGTCCAGCAAGCAGGTCCTGATCACGCTCGTCGAGCACCTGCAGTCCGTCGTCGCCCAGGACCCGACGCCGCAGCCCATTCCGGAGCCCGCCCCGTGACCTGCCCCGTGCCCCACTCCGCGCCCCGGCCCGTCCCCCTGGGCGGGCCCCGGTTCCAGACCGACCCCACCGAGCTGTACCGGCAGATGCGCCGCGAGCACGGGGCGGTCGCCCCGGTCGTCCTGGACGGGGGCGTGCCCGCCTGGCTGGTCCTCGGCTACCGCGAGCTGCACCAGGTCACCAGCGACCCGGTGCTCTTCTCGCGCGACTCCGACCTGTGGAACCAGTGGGACCGCATCCCGGCGGACTGGCCCCTGCTGCCCATGATCGGGCGCAAGCAGCCGTCCATCCTCTACACCGTCGGCGAGCGGCACCGCGAGCGCGCGGACGTCGTCTCGGGCGCCCTGGAGGCGATCGACCCGTTCGTCCTCAGGCAGCGCGCCGAGCGGTTCGCCGACGAGCTGATCGACACGCTGTGCGGCAAGGGCTCCTGCGACATCATCGCCGAGTACGCGATGCTGCTGCCGGTCCGGGTCCTCGCCAGCGTCTACGGCTTCGCCGACGAGCAGGGCCCCGGGCTCGTCAAGGCCATGAACGACATGATCAACGGCCAGGAGGGCGCCCTGGAGGGCCAGCGCCACCTGGGCGAGTCCATGTTCGGGCTGCTCACCGCCAAGGCGGAGGCCCCGGGCGACGACGTCGCCTCGCGGATGCTCGGCAACACGGCCGGCTTCACGGTCGAGGAGGTCGCGCAGGACCTCATGGTGATGATGGCCGCCGGCCACCAGCCCACCGCCGACTGGATCGGCAACTCGCTGCGCCTGATGCTCACCGACGACCGGTTCGCGGCCTCGCTGTCCGGCGGCCGGCACAGCGTCGGCGAGGCGATGAACGAGGTCCTCTGGGAGGACACGCCCACCCAGAACGTCGCCGGACGGTGGGCCTCGCGCGACACCCACCTCGGCGGGCGCCGGATCGGCGGCGGCGACCTGCTGCTGCTCGGCCTGGCCGCCGCCAACTCCGACCCGCACGTACGGGCCGACTCCGGCGCGCTCACCGGCGGCAACAACGCCTACCTGTCCTTCGGGCACGGCGAGCACCGCTGCCCGTTCCCCGCGCAGGAGGTCGCCGAGACCATCGCCCGGACGGGCATCGAGGTGCTGCTCGACCGGCTGCCGGACGTGGACCTCGCGGTGGCCCCGGAGGCCCTCGCCCGCCGCCCCTCCCCCTGGCTGCGCGGGCTGACCGCGCTCCCCGTGACCTACACCCCGACCCCCGCCCTTGGAGCCCTCGGATGAGCTGCCCGTACGACCACACCGCCGCGTCCGGCACCGACGTCATCGAGCTCGACCCGTTCGTCACCGACCTCGACGGCGAGAGCGCCCGGCTGCGCGCCGCCGGACCGCTCGCCCGGGTCGTCCTGCCGGGCGGGGTGCCCTGCTTCGCCGTCACCCGCCACGCCGAGGCCCGGAAGCTGCTCACCGACCCCCGGCTGGTCAAGGACATCGATGTCTGGGGCGCCTGGCAGCGCGGCGAGATACCCCTGGACTGGCCGCTGATCGGCCTGGCCAACCCCGGCAGGTCGATGCTGACCGTGGACGGCGAGGAGCACCGGCGGCTGCGCACCCTGGTCGCGCAGGCGCTGACCGCGCGCCGGGTGGAGCGGCTGCGCGCCGGCATCGAGGCCCTGACCACGGAGATGCTGGACCGGCTCGCCGAGCGCCCGGCGGGCGGGACGGTGGACCTGAAGGCGGAGTTCGCGTACCCGCTGCCGATGAACGTGGTCTGCGAGCTGATGGGCGTGGACCGGGCCGACCAGCCGCGCATGAAGGAGCTGTTCGACAAGTTCTTCTCGACGCAGACCCCGCCCGAGGAGGTGCCGCAGATGATGGCGGACCTGGGCGCCCTGTTCTCGGGGATCGTGGCGGGCAAGAAGGAGGCGCCCGGCGACGACCTCACCAGCGCGCTGATCGAGGCGTCGGAGGACGGCGACCGGCTCACCACGGAGGAGATCACCAACACCCTCCAGCTCATGGTGGCCGCCGGTCACGAGACGACCATCAGCCTGATCGTGAACGCCGTGGTCGCCCTGAGCACCCACCCCGAGCAGCGCGACCTGGTGCTCAGGGGCGAGGTGCCGTGGGAGAACGTGATCGAGGAGACCCTGCGCTGGTCGACGCCCACCTCGCACGTCCTGATCCGGTTCGCCACCGAGGACATCGAGGTCGGCGACCGGGTCCTGCCCAAGGGCGAGGGGCTGATCGTGTCGTTCGGCGCACTCGGCCGGGACGAGGCCCAGTTCGGTCCGACGGCGGGCGACTTCGACGTGACCCGCGCGCCGAACCGGCACATCTCCTTCGGCCACGGCCCGCACGTCTGCCCGGGCGCGGCGCTGTCCCGCCTGGAGGCGTCGGTGGCGCTGCCCGCGCTGTACGGGCGCTTCCCGGAGCTGCGGCTCGCCGTGCCGCGCGAGGAGCTGCGCAACAAGCCGGTCGTCACCCAGAACGACCTCTTCGAGCTCCCGGTCGTCCTGGCCTGAGGGCCGCCGGTGCACCCGCGGGCCTCCGCCGGTGCACCGGCGGAGGCCTGTAAGGTTCACCCATGCGTTCTTCGTCGTGTCCGAGCTGGCGGCGCTCCTCCTAGGAGCGGCCGTTCCTCGCGCATGACCCAAGGGCCGTTCGGACGAACGGCCCTTTCGCGTTTCCCTGAACGGGGTCCTGTCGTTCGGCGGCGTCCACGACCCACCAGGAGACCCCGTGAACACCACCGTCCCTCCCGCCCCCGTCCCTCCCTCCGTCACGGCCGACGCACGGGTCCGCAGCGCCGCCCTGGAGGAGGAGGTCCGCCGGAGTCCGGGGCGGTTCCGCGTCCTCACCGGGGACCGGCCCACCGGACGGCTGCACCTGGGGCACTACTTCGGCACGCTCCGCAACCGGGTCCGGCTCCAGGACCTCGGGGTGGAACTGTTCGTGATCGTCGCGGACTACCAGGTCCTGACCGACCGGGACGTGGCGGACGACCTGCCCGGACACGTCGAGGAGCTGGTCCTCGACCACCTCGCGATCGGGGTGGACCCGGCGCGGAGCACGGTCTTCGCCCACAGCGCCGTCCCCGCCCTCAACCAGCTCATGCTGCCCTTCCTCAGCCTGGTGTCCGTGGCCGAGCTGAACCGCAACCCCACCGTCAAGGACGAGATCGCCCATTCCCGGCAGTCCGCCGTCAGCGGCCTGATGTTCACCTACCCCGTCCACCAGGCCGCCGACATCCTCTTCTGCAAGGCGAACCTGGTCCCGGTCGGCCAGGACCAGCTGCCGCACCTGGAGGTCACCCGGACCATCGCCCGCCGCTTCAACGCCCGTTACGGGGACGGGGTGTTCCCCGAGCCCGAGGCGCTGCTCTCCGACGCGCCGCTGCTGCTCGGCACCGACGGGACCAAGATGAGCAAGAGCCGGGGCAACGCCGTCGCCCTGGCGGCGAGCGCGGACGAGACCGCCCGGCTGCTGCGGGGCGCGAAGACCGACTCCGAGCGCCGCATCGCGTACGACCCGGTCCACCGCCCCGAGGTGTCCTCCCTGCTCCTCCTGGCCTCCCTCTGCCAGGGCGGCACCCCCGAGGAGATCGCCGCCGGCATCGGCTCGGGCGGGGCCGCCGCGCTGAAGAGGACCGTGACGGAGGCGGTCAACGAGCACCTGGCGCCGGTCCGGGCGCGCCGCGCGGCGTACGCGGAGGACCGGGCCCACCTCCGCGCGGTGCTGCGGGAGGGGAACGAGCGCGCCCGCGCGGTGGCCGACGCCACGCTCGCGGAGGTGCGGGCGGCCATGAACGGCCTCTATTGAAGGGCGGGTTCGGGAACGGTCCCGTTTCTGAGTAGCCGTACTCATGCCGGGGGCAGGTTTCGACGGAACCATGACCGCAGGCGTGCGCGGGTCCCCGCGCACCGGTCCGGAGGGGGACGGCATGAGCAGGGTCGTGGGCGCGTTCGTGGTGGCGGGCCTCGCGGTCGGGGCGCTGGTCCTGGCGTACGCGGTGGGGGCGCCGCCCGGGACGGTGCTCGCCGTCGGGGCGGGCGTCCTCGGGCTGCTCTGGCTCCTGCTGCTCCTGACCGCGCCGTGGAACCTGTACTTCCGGGCGCACGCGGTCCTCGCCGAGATCGCGGTCAGCCGCGAGAAGGGCCTCGAAGTCTCCGGGGAGCGGGACGCCGAGGCGGGGCGGATCGCGCGCGTGATGCTGCGGGTCGCCGTCGCCGGGCACGTGGCGACGGCCGCCGCCGTGCTCGCGGTCGCCGCCGCGACCGGCCGGGAGGCGGGCTACTGGTGCGCCGGGTTCTTCCTGCTGAGCACGGTGTTCCGGCCGGCCGGGGCGTACTTCGGCCGACTGCGCGGCCGGCTGGGCACGCTGCTCCGGGAGGTGACGTACCCCCGGGACGACGTGGTGGCGCTGCGGGAGCGGGTCGCCGCCCTCGAAGCGGGCGGCACGGTGCTCCAGGACAAGGCGGAGGAGCAGTACCGGGCCCTGGCAGAGCTGCGCAGGACCGTGGAAGCGGTCGGCCTCTCCGCGCACGAGCGCGCCGAGCGGACCGACCGGAGCGTGGCGGCCCTGGCCCGCGAGTTCGAGGCGACGGTGAACCGGCTCACCGACAACGAGGAGATCATCGCCGGTCTGAAGGCGTTCCTGCGGCTGCTGCGCTCCACCGACCTCACCGCCGGCCCCGCCGACTCCCCCGCCTGACCGCCGGGCGGGCGGTTCCCGCGGGCGTCCCGGCCGCCGTGGGGGCCGCCCGCGGGAAGGCCGGCCCCCACCGGGCGCGGGCCGCCCCGGTCCCCGCCCCCCGTCCTCCGTCAGCGGCCGTCCTGGCCCGACTCGCCCTCTCCGGGCCCGATCCGCAGCTCGAAGTCCCCGGAGTACTTCTCGTGTCCGGCGATCACGGCGAGTTCGACGGCCTCCTCCCCCATCTCGCCGCGGACGATGAGCGGGTCCCTGCGCAGGTCCCGCATGAGCGCCACGCACATCCCGATCATGACGAGCACGAACGGCGCCGCGACCAGGATGGTGAGGTTCTGCAGGCCCGCGAGCGCGTCTCCCTCGCCGTCGCCGATGAGGAGCATGATCGCGGCGACCGCGCCGGTCACCACGCCCCAGAAGACCACCACGGGCTGGGTGGGCTCGAAGGAGCCGCGCTGCGAGAGCGTCCCCATGACGATCGAGGCGGCGTCCGCGCCGGACACGAAGAAGATGCCGACGAGGATCATCACGAGCAGGCTCATGGTGCCGGCGATCGGGAACTCCTGGAGGACGCCGAAGAGCTGTCCCTCGGGGGTGCTCTCCCCGGCCAGTTCGCCCTGCTCCCGGAGCTTCATCGCCGTGCCGCCGAAGATGGCGAACCAGATCAGGCTGACGGTGCTGGGGACGAGGATGACCCCGCCGACGAACTGGCGGATGGTCCGGCCCCGGCTGATGCGGGCGATGAACATGCCGACGAAGGGCGTCCAGGAGATCCACCACGCCCAGTAGAAGACGGTCCAGCTGCCCAGCCAGTCGTGGATGTTCTCGCCGCTGGTCGCCTCGGTGCGGCCGGCCAGCTGCGGCAGGTCGCCGATGTAGGCGGCGATCGAGGTGGGCAGCAGGTCGAGCACGATGATGGTGGGGCCCGCCACGAAGACGAAGACGGCGAGGATCGCCGCGAGCACCATGTTGATGTTGGAGAGCCACTGGATGCCGCGCTCCACGCCGGAGACGGCGGAGAGGACGAAGGCCACGGTGAGGACCGCGATGATGGCGACGAGCAGCCCCGTGCCGGTCTTCTCCATCCAGTTCAGCTCCTCGAAGCCGCTGCCGATCTGGAGCGCGCCGAGGCCGAGGGAGGCGGCGGAGCCGAAGAGGGTGGCGAAGATGGCCAGGATGTCGATGACCCGGCCGGGACCGCCGTACGCCCGCTTCTCGCCCATCAGCGGGACGAAGACGGCGCTGATGGTCTGGCGGCGTCCGCGCCGGAAGCTGGAGTAGGCGATGGCGAGGCCGACGACGGCGTAGATCGCCCACGGGTGGAGCGTCCAGTGGAAGAGCGTGGTGGCCATGGCGGTCTGCATCCGCTCGGCCGAGTCGACGGGGTGGGTGCCGGGCGGCGGGGTGCCGTAGTGGGCGAGCGGTTCGCTCACGCCGTAGAACATCAGGCCGATGCCCATGCCGGCGCTGAACATCATGGCGATCCACGACACGGTCCGGAACTCGGGGCCCTCCTCCTCCCGGCCGAGGGTGATCCGGCCGTAGCGGCTGATGGCGAGCCACAGCGCGAAGACGACGAACCCGGAGGCGGCGAGCATGAACGCCCAGCCGCCGTCGCGGATCAGCCCGTCGAGGAGGGAGCTGGAGACGTCCTGAAGGCTCTCGGTGGCCGTGGCTCCCCAGACGACGAAGGCCAGGGTGAGGACGGCGGCGACCCCGAACACGATCCGGTCGGTACGGGCGTGGTGGCGCCGGTCGGAGCGGGTGAGGAGGGTCGGCAGCACCGGCAGCCCCCGGCTCCTCGCCCGTTCGGCGCCCTTCCGACGGCCTTCCGGCCTCTCTTCTTCCTGCGACACGGGCGGCACCTTTCACGGCATTGCGCGGCATTACGGGGCAAATATCACATTGCTTCCGTAAGGCAGTACCACAGGCGCGGTCCGTCCCGGCGGACCAACAGGCCCTCGCGCCTCCTCCTTCCCCCGGGCCGGCGCCCTCCCTCAGCCCGCCGCGTCCTCGAACACCGTGGTCGCGCCGAAGAGTTCCCCCACCCAGTGGGCGCTGGCCTCGTCGCAGCCGGTGGTCGGGGTGCCGGGGAAGAGCCGGAACCAGGAGGCGGCCCGGCCGAGGGCGGCGAGGCGGGTGGCGAGCCCCGCGGCGCGGCGCAGCTCCGGGAGGGAGGGGCCCAGGTCGGTCCAGGGCTCCAGATAGGCGTCGCGCAGCCGCCCCACGTGCTCGGGGCCGTACCGTTCGAGGACGGCGCGGGCGGGGACGAGGAGGCTGCCGAAGGGGTGGCCGACGGCCGCGTCGCCCCAGTCGAAGAAGGTGAAGCGGCCGGGGGCGGGAGCCAGCACCTGCCCGTCGTGCAGGTCGCAGTGGTCGAGCGAGTCCGGGACGCCGTACGCGTCGAGCTCCGCGCACCAGTCGACCAGGCGGGGCCGCCCGGCCAGGAGGGCGCGGCGGGCCGCCGGGTCCAGGACGGGGTTGTCCGCGACGAGGCCGTCGAAGAGGGCGGGCAGCCGGGCGGTGCGGGCGTCGGGCACGCCGAGGGCGGTCATCCGGTCCGCGTACGGGGTCAGCGCCCGCTGCATGCGCGCGTACTGGGCGAGGGCCCCCACCCAGGAGTCCGGTCCCGCGTCGCCCGCGTCCAGGACGTTCCGGAAGAGGGGTCCGCCGTCGGGGAGCAGGGACCACGCCCGCCCGGCGTCGACCGCCAGCGGGGTCACGACGTGGCCGGGCGCCCACCGCGCGAGGGCGTCGCCGAGGGGCGCCTCGAAGGCGTTGTCGGGCGCTCCCGCCTTGAACCAGACGGCGTCGCGCTCCCCGGGTCCGGTGCGGAAGCGCACGAGGATCGACCAGGGGCGGAGCCTGACCTCGCGGGTCCCGGTCTCGACCAGTCCGTGCCGGTCGAGCGCCCGCTCCGCCCACGCGAGGGCGGCCGCGCGCCAGTCCTCGTCCTCCCAGGGGGTGACCGCGTCCTCGAACCGCCCCCGGTCGACGGTCATCGGCTTCGTGGACGTCATGGGTGTCTCCTGTCGCATCGACCGATCCCATCACCGGGCCGGACCGGATGCACACGAATATCCGGAGGCGTCCGGGGCCCGGCGTATCCTCGCCCCGGACGCACCCGACGGGGGGCCGCGGAGAGGGAAGGGGCGGACAGGGTGACGGCGGACAAGGCGGCGGGTCCGAGCGGGACGGGTTCGGGCGGGGCGGGTCCGGGCGGGGCGGGTCCGGGCGGGGCGGGCCCGGGCCCCCTCAGCGCGCGGGCGCGGGAGGCCGTCCTCCAGCGGATCGTCGACCGGCGGTACGCGCAGGGCGCCCGGCTGGTGGAGCGGGAGGTCGCCGAGGAGCTCGGCATGTCCCGCGTACCGGTGCGCGAGGCGCTGCGCGCCCTGGTGGCCGAAGGGCTCCTGGAACTGCTCCCGCACAGCGGCGTCCGCGTGCGCCGGCTCGAACGCGCCGACGTGGAGCACCTGTACGAGGTGTGGGAGCCGCTCGCGGTCCAGGCGTCGCGGCTCGCGGCGCGGGCGGTGGCGGCGGACGGGAGCCCCGCCGCCCTGGAGGCGGCCCTCCGCCGGGCCGAGTCGGCGGCGGCGGCCGACGAGGGAGCCGGCGAGGTGGCGGCGCACACGGCGTTCCACGAGGAGGTCGTGGCGCTGTCGGGCAATCCCCTGCTCGCCCGCACGATGGAGCAGCTGGGCTGGCAGCTGCGGCTGCTGTTCGGGCTGCGCGAGGAGCCCGCGCACATGCGGGCCCAGCACGCCGAGATGTACCGGCGCATCGCCGCGGGCGACCCGGAGGCGGCGGCGGCGAGCACGCTGCTGCACGTGCGCGACAGCAGGGCCGTCGCGCTGCGCTCGCTCTTCGGCGCCTGAAGTATTCGTATACCAAAACATCAGGCCTCTTTCTTGCTCCCTTCTCGCACGCTTCAAGAACCCGGCTTTTCTGGAGCTTCTCCTTGCGTGACTTGTCACTCCTATGCACTTGGTATACCAAGTAGGGAGCCGATGCCCCGCGCCGAAGGAGTCCCCCATGCAGTCGTCCCCGCCTTCCCCCGGCGCGCTCTCCCGCCGCACGATGCCGGCCGGGGGCGCGACCGAGGCGGTCGGAGCGGTCGGAGCGGTCGATGCCCCGGTGTCCCCCGCGGCGGAGCACCGCGCCGAGGCCCTGGTCTTCCGCGACGTGCGCCCGTTCGGCGCGAAGAGGGCCACGGACCTGGTGGTCGTCGACGGCCGGATCTCGGCCGGTCCGGCGCCGCGCGGCGCGAAGGTCGTCGAGGGCGGCGGCCGCATCGCCCTCCCGTCCCTCGTCGACGCGCACGTCCACCCCGACAAGACGACCTGGGGCGGCTCCTGGGTGTCGCGGAAGCCGGCGAGCGGCATCGCCGACCACGTCGCCCAGGACGTGGAGCTGTTCCGTTCCCAGCGCCGCTCCGTCGCGGAGCGCGCGTACGGGCTGATGAGCCACGCCGTCGCCCGGGGCACCCGGGCGATGCGCGCCCACGCCGACGTGGCCCCGGCCTACGGTCTGGAGGGGGCGGAGGGCGTCGCGGAGGCCCGCGAGCAGCTGCGCCACGCCCTCGACGTCCAGATCGTGGCCTTCCCGCAGCACGGCGTCGTCCGTACGCCGGGCACGGCGGCGCTCCTGGAGCGCGCGGCGCGCGAGGGCCTGGTGGACATGATCGGCGGCATCGACCCGATCGGTTTCGACCGCGCCCTCGACGAGCAGCTCGACCTGGTCTTCGGCATCGCGGACCGGCACGGCGTGGGCGTGGACATCCACCTCCACGACCGGGGCGAGACGGGCCTGAAGGCCCTGCGCGGCATCATCGACCGCACCCGCGCCCTCTCCCTCGCCGGCAAGGTGACCGTCAGCCACGTCTTCTGCCTGCCCGGCCTGCCGGACCGCGAACTCGGTTCCGTAGCGGCCGACCTGGGCGAGCAGGACATCGCCCTCACCACGGTCGCGCCGTCCGACTCCCTGGTCCTCCCGATCGCCCGGCTGCGCGAGCACGGGGTGCGGGTCGGCCTCGGCTCGGACGGCGTGCGCGACTCCTGGAGCCCGTTCGGCAACGCCGACATGCTGCACCGCGCGCACGTCCTCGGCTGGGTGACGGACGTGCGGCTCGACGACGAACTGGCGGAGTGCCACCGGGTCGCGGCCCACGGCGGCGCGGACGTCATGGGCCTCGCGCACGCCGACCTGGAGCCGGGCGCCCCGGCCGACTTCGTCCTCGTGCGGGGCGAGTGCCTGCCGCAGGTGGTCGTCGACGTGCCCCGCCGGGACGTCGTCGTCCACGGCGGGGCGGTCGTGGCGCGGGACGGGGAGTTCCTCGACCGATCCCGGCGGCGCCCGGTTCCTACAGGTACGGGCGGGTGATCAGTTCCATCGCGTGGCCCGCGGGGTCCTTGAAGTAGACCCCGCGGCCGCCGTGCTCGGTGTTGGTCTCGCCGGGCCGCCGCATCTGCGGGTCGGCCCAGTGCTCGATGCCCCGCTCGCGCAGGCGCCCGTAGGCCCGCTCGAACAGCTCGTCGTCGACGAGGAACGCGTAGTGCTGCATCTGGATCTCCACCGGGGGCTCGGCGAACTGGATCAGTACGCCGTCGGGGAGCTGGACGTTGACGAACGGGCCCCAGGAGGGCGCTTCGGGGAGTTCGAGCAGCTCCCGGAGGAAACGCGCCGACTCGTGCCGGTCCTCGGCCGCGATGATGGTGTGGTTGAACGTGACTGACATGGGGACGACCTCGCTCTTGTTCGACAGGGGAAGGAACGTGCAGTGCTCGTGCACTGGGGGGTCCTCGTGTCGAACGGCGGTGGTACGTCCCGCGCACCCGCCGGGCGGTCAGTCGTCCACCGGGTCGCCCGTCCGTGTGTGGCGCATCGCCGGTCCGGTGTTCACGTCGCAGGACGTTACGTGATCGGCGCGGGTCGCGGCAAGGGCGTTCGAGGGGATCGGGCGTTCGCACTCAGGGGAGTCGAGTACGCGTGCTCATCCTCCGCCGCCCCGGCCGCTCCTACCGTTTCCACCGGGGCCGCACGGCGTGCGCCGACGCGGAGCGGAAGGGAACGGTACGGACGATGGGCTTCCACGAGCGGGGCGCGAGCGGGCGGGGCACGCCCGGGTGGGGCACGCCCGGGCAGGAGGTGTCCGGGCAGGGCCGCCACGGCTGGTGGCCCTACGGTCGGGACGTGCCGGGACGGGGCGCCCACGGGGCGGGACCCCACGGTCCGTGGGCCCACGGACCGGGCCGCCCCCACGGTCGAGGGGCGCCCGGGCAGGGCGGTCCCGCCGACGACGGGCGGGGAAGGGCCCCCACGGGATACCTGGTGACGGTCGGGCTGCCGGCCTCGCTGGGGTCCGTGGTCGACGGGCTCGCCTTCTACCTCTCGATCTTCGCCACCGACAGCTGCGGTCCCCGCAACCCGGCGCTCGTGTGCACCACCTTCGGGCTGCTGTCGGTGTGGGCCCTGCCCTGGATCGGGCTCGGGCTCGGGGTGGCGGTCTCGACGGGCTTCGGCCTGTGGGCCCGGCGGCGCGGACGCACCCCGTGGATCCACCTGCCGGTCGGCGTCCTGCTGTACGCGGCGTCGCTCTTCGGCGCCTGGACCGTCATGATCTCGTGAGCGCGCGGGCCCGGGGCCGCCCGCTCGCGCGCGTCGGCCCGGGCCCCGCGGGGCGGTCAGCCGTTCGGCAGGATGACCGCGCGTCCGGCGACGCGCCCTTCGTGCAGCCGCTCGTAGGCCTTCGGGGCCTCGTCCAGGGTGTACGTCTCCACGTGGACGTCGACGGAGCCGGCGCGGGCCAGGTCGAGCACCTCGATCAGCTCGGCGCGGGTGCCCCAGTACGGGGAGGCCACGGAGACCTCGTACGCCGGGGAGCCGAAGCCGACGGGCAGGGCGCCGCCACCGAGGCCGACGATCGTGACGTCGCCCTCGACCGCGGCCATCGCGCCCGCCGAGGTCACCGTGGGAGCGGCTCCCACGAAGTCGAGGACGACCTCGGCGCCGCGCCCGCCGGTCAGTTCGCGGACCTTCGCGGCCGCCGACGCGTCGGAGATCACGGCCTCGTGGGCGCCGACGGCGCGGGCGAGGGCGAGCTTCTCCTCGGTGACGTCCAGGGCGACGACCCGGGCCGCGGTCATGGCGCGCAGGAGCTGGACGGCGACGTGGCCGAGCCCGCCCGTGCCGATGACGACGGCGGTGCTGCCGGGGACGAGCTTCGGCAGGGAGCGCTTGACGGCGTGGTACGGGGTGAGGCCCGCGTCCGTGAGCGGCGCGGCCCGCACGGGGTCGAGGCCGCCGAGCGGGACCAGGTGGCGGGGGCTGTCGACCACCATGTACTCGGCGATGGCGCCGGGGGCGCCGAGACCGGGCGGCCTGATGCCCAGCTCCTCGGCCCGCAGGCAGTAGTTCTCCTTGCCCTGCGCGCACATGAAGCAGGCACCGCAGCCCCAGGGTCCGTAGACGGCGACCGGGTCGCCGACGGCGAACCCCGCGACGCCCGCGCCGAGCACCTCGACGGTGCCGACGCCCTCGTGCCCGAGGGTCAGGGGCAGCGGGAAGGGCAGCTGGTCGGCGGGCCGGCTCATGACCGCGATGTCGGAGTGGCAGACGCCGGCGGCGGTGACCTTGAGGAGGACCTGCCCGGGGCCGGGCTCCGGGTCGGGGACGGTGACGACCTCGGGCGGGGAGCCCACCGCGCGGTACTGGAGTGCCTTCATGACGGTGTGTCCTTCGCTTTCTCGCGGTTTCCGGGGTTCGGCGGGCCGGCGGGGGCGCCGGACGCCTCCCGGCCGGATCCGGCGAGGAGCGGGCGGGGTGCGGCCGGTGCCGACGGCGTTGATACGTACCCCCGGGGAGGCGCGTGCGAGTGCCGCCGTCCCGGTGAGACCGGTGGGGACGGTGAAGGCGATGAGGCCTGTGAAGCCTGTGAAGCCTGTGATGGTGACGGTCACGGAGGCTGGGGCCGGGAGCCGGTGACGGGGTGCGGTGACGGCGCCAGGCGACAGGTTTGGTGACGAGTTGTCGCCAAGTGGTGACACACTGTGGTTACTCCGGACGGAACGGGGCAGATCGTCCACGGGCCGACGCGTGCCCGTGCGAGAGGAGTGAGCCGTGCTCTCCGACTTCTTCGACAGACTGCTGCGCCGCGGTTCCGGTTCCGGCACGGGACCACCCGCCGACTCCGGAGCCGCGCCGGGGGTGCCCGGCCAGGCGCGACCGCCCCGGAACCTCGTCCTCGACGCCGACTTCTCCTCCGCCGAGCAGTGGGTCGCCGGCCGCTCCTGGGCCTATCCCCACGGCGGCCCGACCAACCCCGGCGACAACAAGCTCGACCACCTCACGGACGATCCCGCGTACAGCAGGAGCGGGGTCTTCCGGGCGACCCCCCGGCCCGATGGCCGCTGGACCGCCGGACTGCTCACCACCGAGGGCAGCGCCGAGGGGTTCCTCGTGCGGACGGGCGACGTCCTGGAGGCCAGGGTGCGGCTGCCCTCGGAGATCGGCGCCTGGCCGGCGATCTGGACCTGGCGCGACGGCGGCCAGGAGATCGACGTCTTCGAGTACCACCCCGACAACCCGGACCTCCTGGAGCTGTCGAACCGGGTCCGGGGCCGCCACCACTACTTCCGGGACCCGGCCGTCCGTCCGGGGGCGTGGATCGACTTCCGGGTCGAGTTCGGCGCGCGCTCGGTGGTGTGGTGGGTGAACGGCGCGCGGGCCTTCGACGACCGCCGCGGGGTGGGCCGCTCCTGGCGGGCCCACCTCATCGTGAACCTCTCGGTGTGCGCGGGCCGCTACCACCCGGCGCCCGCGCCCGGCACGGCGGAGATGTCGTACGAGGTGACGGAGCTGCGCGTGTACCGCGGCTGACCCGGGCGGGCGCCGTGCGCCGCTCCGCCCGCCCCCTCCGTACGGCCGTCTCCGCACCGGCCTTCCCCGTACGGCGGGAAGCGGGGTGCCGACGCGCGCGACGTCGGGGGAAGCGTCGTGGGGGCAACGGGTGTTGCGTAGGCTCGAACAGAGCGTTCCGCGCACCCGCACCGTGCCGCCCGTACGACGAGGAGGACCTCCATGACCACCGCCGAAGAGGGACGGCAGCGGCTCGACGCGGCCAGTGTGCTCAACGCGAAGAGGACGCTGCTCCAGCTCCTCGCCCGGGCCGGCGTCTGGTCCGGGGACGCGGAGGAGCTGATCGGGTTCGTCGAGGCGGGCGCCCTGGCCCTCGCGTACGAGGAGGTCGGCGGGGCCGGGCGGAGCGCCCCGGACGGGAAGGGCGAGGCCTATGCCGCCGGCTGGCTCGACGGGGCCCGGGCCGTGGCCGACGAGCTCGGCGGCGTCGCCGAACGGTCCCTGCGCCGGGCCCTCGCCGCCGATCCCACGGCCGACTCCCCCGACGACCGCCCTCCCGTCGGGCGCACGGAGATGGAGCGGACCAAGGTGGCGGTCACCCCGATCTACCTCTCGTTCACCGACGTCTCCGACCTCGATCCGGAGGTCACCGAGCAGGTGCTCGGCGCCGTCCTGCGCACGATGAACTCCCGTCAGCGCTCCCGGTACGCCGGGCGGTTGGCGGAGTTCGCCACGACCCACCGGGAGCGTCTGGAGCGGCTGTACGCGGAGTACGGGCCGGGCAGTGCCATCGCGATCCACGGCCGCTACACCCTCGTGCACTCCCCCACCAGCGTCGCCGTCCTGGAGCGGCTCGCGGCGGCGCCCTCCGCCCTCTACGAGGAGTGGGACGCCGCCGAGCTGCCTCCCGCGTGGCTGGACGGTCTGACGAAGGCCTGGGGCGCACCGGCCTGATCCGCCCTCCGCCGCCGGAGGACACACGCCGGAGCACACGCGCCGGAGGACCCGCGAAGGGGAAGAGTGAACGTTTCTTCCCGGGTCGTCACCGGCTTCGCCGGCTGTCGCTCATCGCGGAAGGGGTCCGGGTACGAGGCGGGGAAAGGCTCCTCCGAGCGGTCGGAGCGTCCGTCCGGTCCCCGGCGGGCGTCGGTCCAGATGACCTCGATGCCGAGGGGCCGGGACATCTCGTCGGACCGCCAGGAGGGCGGGAAGAACCGGTCCTTCGCAGATCGGAGGCGTTTTCACCCTCCCCGGACGACCGGTTCCGCGCGGAAGGCGATCATGGCGGTGTCGTCGCGGTGGTCGGAGAGGTCCTGGAGGAGACGGAGCAGGTCGGGCAGATCCTCGTCCCGGTGGAGCGCGGCCGCCCGCAGGAGGCGGCTCTGCCCGGTGTCGAGGGAGGTGCCGGGGGTCTCGATCAGCCCGTCGGTGTACTGCAGGAGCGTGTCGCCGGGGGCGAGGGCGTGCGCGTGGGTGGTCCTGGGGAGTTCGGGGGCGACGCAGAGCGGCAGGTCCTCGCCGCCGCCTTCGAGGAAGCGGGGCTCTCCGCGCGCGGGGATCAGCAGGGGCGGCGGGTGTCCGGCGTTGGACCAGGTCATCCGCCAGGTGCCGTCGGGGCACCGGTGCAGGTGGGTGTGGACGACGGTGGTGAAGGAGCCGACGTCGAGCCCTTCGGCGGCGTCGTCGAGCATGGCGAGGACGGCCGCCGGCGTGCACTCGGGCCCCTTGTTCCAGGCGAGGCCGCGGAGCATGCTGCGCATCTGGCCCATGACGGTGGCGGCACCGAGGTCGTGCCCCGCGACGTCCCCGATGTCGAGGACGACGGTGCCGTCGGGGAGCGTGATGGCGTCGTACCAGTCGCCGCCGATCTCGTTGGCCGGGCTGGCCGGCTGGTAGCGGGCGGCCAGGACCGTCCCGGGCACCTCGGGCGGGCGGGTGAGCTGGGCGCGCTGGAGGCGCAGCGCGGTGCGGCGGGCCTGCTGGAGGTCGAGGACCTTGCGGATGGGCCGCTGCGCGTGGTGCAGGACCTCGCGCAGCAGCTCGACGTCGGCGGGCTCGGGGACGGGGGTGTCCCCGCTGGTGGCGGCGGTGGCGTATCCGAGGACGATGTCGTCGACGACCAGGGGGACGAGGGTCATGCTCGTGGCGCCGGACGCGGCGAGCCACCGTTCGGTGACCTCCGGCACCAGGCCGGGCGGGATCCGGCCGTCCACCGGCAGCCGGAACGTCCTCGGCTCGCGGCTCTCCAGCACCTCCCGCATGGCCGGGGTGACCGTGACGCTCTGCCCCATCGGCGCGGGCGCGGGCGGGAGTCCGGGGCGGGTGGCGGAGGCGACCCGCCGGGCCGTGACCGTCGCGTGCTCCGGGAGCGGCCACTCCTCGTGGGAGAGGAGCAGGATCACGCAGGCGTCGGTGAGGTCGGGGACGACCGAGTCCGCCACCGCGGCGAACGCGGCGTCCAGGCCGCCGCCCGACGTCTGTGCCACCCGGGCGAGGAGGTGCTCGCGCAGCTCCGCGCCCCAGGTGTCCTCGATGTCGACGGTGGCGGCGATCCACTCGTCGGCGCGCCCGTCCCGCACGATGGGGACGCAGCGCGTGGCCATGTGGCGGTAGGAGCCGTCGACCGTCCGGAGCCGGAAGGTGTTCTGGTAGATCTCGGGGGGCCGCCGGGCGAGCGCGCTCCGCCAGGCGTCGACGAGCGCCTGCCGGTCCCGGGGGTGGATGTGGGCGTACATGTCCTCGCCCTCCCGGTCGGGGAGGGGGGTGCCGGTCAGCTTCTCCCAGCCGGGGACGATCTCCTCGACGTGCCCGTTCGCGCGCACCACCCACACCATCTGGGAGACGGCCGTCACCAGGGCCTCGAAGCGCTGGAGCGCGCGGGTCTCGGCGGTGGTCTCCAGGGTCACGACCAGGACCCCGTCGCCGATCGGGGTGGCGACGGGGGTGCAGGAGGAGACGAAGTAGCGGACCTCCTCCGGGCCGCCGGGTGCCGGCAGGAGGGATTCGGTGAGCTGGCGGGGTCGTCCGGTGGTGAGGACGTCGTCCAGGACGGACAGGAACCGCTCGGCGGCCGGTTCCGGATAGGCCTCCCGGGCGGGCCGGCGGAGGGGGCGGGCGCCGAGCATCCTCTTGTAGGCCGCGTTGACGTAGAACAGCAGGTGGTCGGGGCCCGCGAAGAGCGCAACCGCCGCCACGGTCGCGTCGAACAGCTTCGGATCGAGGGCCCTCGCCGGGCTCATCGCCCGTCCGCCCCTGTCCGGGCCGGCGGGAGGCCCGGCCGTCCGCCGTGCAGGTGGCGATCAGGTGCGATCATCCTGTGAGCCTTTCGTCCTACCGACACGTGAGCCCCTGCATCCTCCAGGGGACCGTGCCGCGGGGGCCCGCGCCACACGGGCGGCTACCCCGTTCGTGTGCGCCCCGAACGTCACTCGTGCCGCTTCCGGCCCTTCCCGTTCTCACCCCTCCGGTGCCCCTTGCGGACCCCCCGCCGAAGATCGACCCCCCTGGCGTTCGAGCACGAGAACGAATAGGTTAGGCTCACCTAACAAGCGTTCGCGACGGCCGCCGCCTCTACGTGATCACGTCCGGAGAGGCGTGGGCGCGGCCTCGCACACCTCTGCCCGGAGACAAGGAACCGTCATGCCTTCTGTGTTCACCCCTCTTCGCCGCCGCGCCCTCGTGGCGGGGGCCGCCGCGGTCTCGCTCGGCCTCATGGTGACCGGATGCGGTTCGGACGAGAAAAAGGACGACGCGGCGGGCCCGGCGTCCAAGGCTCCGGCGGGCGCGTTCCCCGTCACCATCAAGAGCGCCCTCGGCGAGGCGGTCATCAAGGAGAAGCCCAAGCGCGTCGTCACCCTCGGCCAGGGCTCCGCCGAGACCGCGATCGCCCTCGGCAACGTCCCGGTCGGCATCGAGGAGTACCCCTGGGGCAGTGACAAGACCGGCTACCTCCCCTGGATCCACGAGGCCGTGACGAAGTCCGGCGCCACGCTCCCCAAGCAGTTCAAGGGCGGCGAGGAGCTCGACATCGAGGCCATCACCGAGCTGGAGCCCGACGTCATCCTCGCCCCGTGGTCCGGCCTCACCCAGAAGCAGTACGACGTCCTCAAGGACATCGCGCCGACCGTCGCCTACCCCGAGAAGGCGTGGAGCACGAACTGGGACCAGCAGATCGAGATCGTCGCCAAGGCGCTCGGTCAGCCGGAGAAGGCCGAGGAGCTGGAGTCGAAGATCGACAAGCAGCTCGCCGACGCGGCCGCCTCCCGCCCGAACTACAAGAACGTCACGTTCTCGTACATCTACAACACCGGCCCCGGCACCCTCGGCGTCTTCAAGCCCGAGGAGCAGCGCGTCGCGATGGTCTCCAAGCTGGGCCTCAAGGTCGACCCGGTGGTGAACACCTTCAAGGAGACCGAAGGCACCGACTCCGCCCTGATCGGCCTGGAGAACGCCAACAAGCTGTCGAACAGCGACATTGCCTTCACCTTCTACATGGACGAGAAGTCCCGCAAGACGGTCGAGGCCCAGCCGCTGTACGCGGCCATCCCGGCCGTGAAGAAGAACGCGCTCGTCTACAGCCACGACACCCCGTTCGTCACCGCCTCCTCGATGATCAACCCGCTGACGGTGCCGTACAGCATCGAGCGCTACCTGCCGATGATCGACAAGGCCGTCGCCAAGGCCGGGAAGTAACAACGGATTCCGGCGTGACCACACTCTCCCGGACCGTCCAGGGCCCCGCCGACGTACGGCGGGGCCCTGCCCGGTACCTAGCAGCAGCCGTCCTGTGCCTGGTCCTGCTCGCGCTGGCCCTGCTCGCCAGCGTGATGTTCGGCAGCAAGCCGACCTCCCTCCCCGACGTCCTGCGGGTCGTCACCGGCGGCGGGGACGACTACCTCCGCACCGTCGTCGAGAGCCGCTACCCGCGCACCGCCCTCGGCGTGCTCGCGGGCCTCTGCCTCGGGATCGCCGGCACGCTGATGCAGGGCATCACCCGCAACCCGCTCGCCGAGCCGGGACTCCTCGGCATCAACGCGGGCGCGTCGGCGAGCATCGTCGCCGCCACCGCGTTCCTCGGCGCGTCCGGGCAGCGGGAGACCATCTGGTGGGCCCTCGCCGGCGCCCTGGCGACCGGCGTCCTCGTCCATGTCGTCGGCACGGCCGGCGGGGGCGGCAGTCCGGTGCGGCTCGTGCTGGCCGGCGCGGTGCTCTCCGCGATCCTCGCCGCGTTCATCCAGGCCGTCGCGCTGTCCCGGCCGAAGGTCTTCGACACGTACCGCTACTGGGTGGTGGGGTCGCTCGGCGGGCGCGGTTTCGACGTCCTGTGGGACGTGCTGCCGTTCGCCGCGGCCGGGCTGCTCCTCGCCCTCGTCCTCGCCCCCGGGCTCAACGCCATGGCGATGGGCGACGACAAGGCCGCCTCGCTCGGCATCAGCCCCGCCCGCGTCAAGGGCGCCGGGCTGCTCGCCGCGACGCTGCTCAGCGCGGCGGCCACGGCGGCGGTCGGCCCCATCGCCTTCGTCGGTCTCGCCGTCCCGCACCTGGTCCGGGCCCTGGTGGGCGCCGACTTCCGGATGCAGATCCTGTTCACCGCGCTCGCGGGCCCCACGCTGCTGCTCCTCGCGGACGTCGTCGGCCGGGTCCTGCTGCGCCCCGAGGAGCTGATGGTCGGCGTCGTCACCGCGTTCGTGGGCGCGCCCGCGCTGCTCTTCGCCGTCCGTCGCATGAGGGGAGCGGCATGAAGACCGCCGACCGGACCGAGATCCGGACCGGGGCTCCGGCCCCGGCGCCGTCGCGTCCCGCGGGGCGCGTCCTCGTGCGGATCGGCCCCCGGGTCGCGATCCCCGTGCGCCGCTCCTCCCTGACCGCCGCCGTGCTGTCGGTGCTGCTCCTCCTGGGGGCGGGCGTGGCGACGCTCACGATGGGCAGGCTGGGCATCGACCTCGCCGATCTGCCGTCGGCGCTCATGGGCGAGGCGACGGGCAAGAACGCCTTCGTCCTGAACCGGCTGCGCGGCCCCCGGCTCGTGGTGGCCATCGCCACCGGCGCGGCCCTCGGCCTGTCCGGGGCCCTGTTCCAGTCGGTCACCCGCAACCCGCTGGGCAGCCCCGACGTGATCGGGCTCAGCGCCGGTTCCGGCGCGGGGGCCGCGGCCGCCGCGCTGTTCTTCCCCGACACCGTCCCGGTCTCCGTCGGCTCCCTGGTCGGCGCGGTCGCCGCCATGGGGCTCGTGTACGTCTCCACCGGGACCGGGTTCCGCAACCCGGGACGCCTGGTCGTGGCGGGCATCGGCGTGGCCGCCATGTCGACGGCCCTGACCCAGTACGTGGTCTACGCCGTGGAGCGCGACAAGGCGAGCGCCCTGACCGCGTACATCAACGGCAGCCTCTCCGCCCGCTCCTGGGACGACGCGACGGTCATCTGGGTGGTGCTGCTCGTCTGTCTGCCGCTCGCGGCGCTGCTCTCGCGGCCGCTGAACATCGGCGAGATGGGCGACGACCTCTCCACCGGTCTGGGCGCCCGCCCGGACCGGACCGCGACGGCGGCGGTCGCCCTGTCGATCGTGCTGTCCGCGGGCGCGGTCAGCGTGGCCGGCCCGATCGCCTTCATCTCCCTGACGGCGCCGCAGATCGCCAAGCGGGTCACCCGCGGCGGCGGGCCGCAGCTCGTCATGTCGACCGTGCTGGGCGCCCTGCTCCTGGTGCTCGCCGACCTCGCGGCCCAGCAGCTTCCGCTCTTCGACGACCTGCCGGTCGGCCTCTACACGATGGCCGTCGGAGGGGCGTACCTGGGCTACCTGCTGCTGAGGGAGTGGAGGCGGACCGTCTGAGGCGCGCGGACGACGGGAAGGGGAGGGAACCTCAGGTGGTTCTCTCCCCTTCCCGTCGTCCCGTTCCGTCACCCGGTGAGCGGCTCGCCGACGCGCAGGTTCCAGCGGCCGCCGCGCCCGCTGAGGTGAACGGCCGTCAGGGGGCGGACGTCCAGGCGGCGGGCGGTCCCGTCCGGGACCCCGAGGGCGTGGACCGCGGCGGCGCGGACGACGTCCGGTTCGACGACGGCCGTGACGCGCCCCGATCCCTCCTGGAGCGCGTCCAGCCAGGCCCCGACCCGGACGCGCAGGTCGCGGAGGGACTCCCCGCCGTGCGGGGCGGCCTCCGGGTCGGACAGCCAGGCGCCGAGGGCGGCCTCCTCGGTGGCGGCGACGTCCTCCAGGGTCCTCCCCCGCCACCGCCCCATGGCGCAGCCGGCCAGACCGGCCGCCGGCTCGGCGCGCAGGCCGAGGGCCCGGGCGGTGCCGAGGCAGCGTGCGGACGGCGAGGCGTACGCGCGCGCGGCGGGGCCGAAGGCGGTCGCGAGGGCCTCGGCGCGGGCGAGCCCCACCGGATCGAGGGGGCCGTCGTCGTCGAACCGGACCTCGCGCAGCGCGTCGCTCGCGGCGGGCGGGACGAGCGTCAGCCGGACCGTCATCGGAATCCTTCCCGGTCGGCGCCCGCGCGGGCGGCGGGCCGGTCCCCCGTACGGTACGGGCCGCGGGGAGGCGGGCGCTCCGGCCGGGGGCGCACGGAACGTGATCCGGGCCTCACGCCCTTAACAATGTCCACGTCACGCGGTACGGTCGGGCGACATCTGAACAGCGTGACGACGGCGAGACGGAAGTCCGGTGGGAACCCGGCACGGTCGCGCCACTGTGTGCCGAGGCGTCCCGGGTGAGGGGGCCGCGGCGAGTCAGACCCGTGGACCGTCGTCCTGCACCACCGTTCGGGACGCGTGTTCCCGCAGGAGGTTTCATCATGGCCGAGGCTGCCGTTTCCGCTGCCGTTTCCACCCCGTCCGTGGCCGTACCGGCTCCGCTGCCGGTACGGGCCGTACTGCCCTGGGCCTTCTTCGTCGGCCTTCTCGCGCTGATCGCGCTGTACTTCGTGGGCGCGGAGCAGGGTGCCACCTCCCTCTTCGCGGGCTCCGACGTGCACGAGTGGGTGCACGACGGGCGCCACCTGCTCGGCTTCCCGTGCCACTGAGAGGCGACGAACACATGCACGCCTCGACCGTGAGAACCCTGCTGATCCGCGGCATGCTCGCGGGTCTGATGGCAGGTCTGTTCGCCTTCGCCGTGGCCTACGTGGGCGGTGAGCCCTCCGTGGACGGCTCCATCGCCGTGGAGGAGGCCCAGGCCGCCCAGGAGGCGGCCCACGCCGGACACGGCGGCGGCGCCGGCGAGGAGGCCGAAGAGGAGGAGGTGGTCAGCCGCTCCGTGCAGTCCACCTTCGGCCTGGCCACCGGCGTCCTGGTCTACGGGGTGGCGCTGGGCGGCATCGCCGCGCTCGCCTTCTCGTTCGCGCTCGGCCGTATCGGCCGGTTCAGCCCGCGGGCCACCGCGGCGCTGACCGCGGCGGCGGCCTTCACCACCGTCTGTCTGGTGCCGTTCCTGAAGTACCCGGCGACCCCGCCGGCCGTCGGCAACCCCGACACCATCGGGAAGCGCACCACCCTGTTCTTCCTGATGATCCTGCTCAGCGTGCTGCTCGGCGTCGCCGCGGTGGTCCTCGGCCGTCGTCTGGCGCCGCGCCTGGGCAACTGGAACGCGAGCCTGGTGGCGGGCTTCGGCTTCGTCGCCGTGACGGCCCTCGCCTTCGCGGTCCTGCCGGCGAACGACGACGCGGTCAAGGCGGGCTTCCCGGCGAAGCTGTTGTGGGAGTTCCGCCTGGCCTCGCTCGGCGTCCAGGTCGTGCTGTGGGTGGTGTTCGCCGTCGTCTTCGGCCTCCTCGCCCAGAAGGCGCTGGCCGCCCGTACGTCCGACGCGGAGGCTCCGGCCCGGGCCGAGGTCCCGGCCGCGAGCTGACCGGCTTCCCGTCCGACCGCACGGAACCGCCCCGCGTGCCCCGGCACGCGGGGCGGTTCCGCGTCGCGGGCGGCTCTCCCCGTTCCCGGGGCGCCCCGCCGTCACGCGGGGGCGAGCGGCCGGAAGCCGGACGCGTTCGCCTTGGGAGCGCTCTCAGAAGGTGGGGGTTACAGATATCCTGGACCGGACGAGAACGCGCACCGTACCCGTGCGCGCCCCGTACGACCCGGTACACCGCCCAGCCGACGCAGTCGAGGAGCGCCCGCCTTGTCCGAGCAGACCACGGGGTCCCGCCCCACGCTGGAAGCCGTCGCCGCGCGGGCCGGCGTCTCCCGCGCCACGGCCTCCCGGGTCGTCAACGGGGGCGCCGGCGTGCGCGCCCCCCTGGTCGAGAAGGTGCGCAGGGCCGTCGACGAGCTCGGTTACGTCCCCAACCACGCGGCCCGCACCCTGGTGACCCGGCGCAACGGAGCCGTGGCCGTGATCATCGCGGAGCCCGAGTTCAGGATCTTCTCGGACCCGTTCTTCGAGCAGCAGGTGCGCGGCATCAGCCGGGAACTGACGGCGCACGACTCGCAGTTGGTGCTGCTGTGGGTGGAGGGCCCGGGGGACCACGAGCGGATCGCCCGCTATCTCGGCGGGGGCCACGTCGACGGCGCGCTCGCGTTCTCGCTGCACAGCGACGACGCCCTGCCGGCGGTGATCGAGGGGGCGCGGATCCCGGTGGTCGTCGGCGGGCGGCCCGCTCCCGGCACCGATCCGGCCGTGCCCTTCGTCGACTGCGACAACCGGGGCGGCGCCCGGGAGGCGGTGCGGCACCTGGTGGGCCTCGGGCGCCGGAGCATCGCCCACATCTCCGGCCCCGCCGACCAGACCTCGGCGATCGACCGGCTGCGCGGCTACCGGGACGTCCTCCTCGACGCCGATCCGGAGCTGCTGTGCGCGGGCGCCTTCACCGAGGAGAGCGGTGCGCGGGCCATGGCGGAGCTGCTCGACCGGCGGCCGGACGTGGACGGGGTGTTCGTCGCCAACGACCTGATGGCGTCGGGCGCGCTGCGCACCCTGCGGGAGCGCGGGGTGCGGGTGCCGGAGGACGTGGCGGTCGTCGGCTTCGACGACATGGCCTCGGTGGTCGACCGGACCTCGCCCGCCCTGACCACCGTGCACCAGGACGTCGAGGGCATGGGCCGGCTGATGGTGAAGCTGCTGATGCGGCTGCTGGACGGGACCGGGCCCGAGATCCCGGGCTCCGTGATCACCCCGACCTCGCTGGTCCGCCGCGCCTCCGCCTGACGCGCGGGAAGGGGCGGCGGGCCCGGGTGACGCACCCGGGCCCGCCGCCCCGTTCCCCGCTACCCGCGGGGTCAGTCGTACGGGATGACCACCACGGAGCGGTCCGTGCCCGTCTGGAGCCGCGCGTCGCCGTTGCCGATCGCGCCCCAGACCTCCAGGCGGACCGTTCCGCCGCGCAGGTTGCCGAGCGTGCCGGTGGCGGACTTCAGGCCGCGGGACTGGGCGTACTCCTCCCAGCCCGTCACCGGGTCGGTCGCGAAGTAGTGGTACGTCTCCGTGCGGTCGAAGGTGCCGTCGCCGGTGAGGTCGTAGCTGATCCGGGCCTGCTGGCCGAGGCCGACCGACGTGCCGGCGTCGACCTGGAGCCGGAAGGCGGTCGAACCGCCCGCCCGGAGCGTGCCGTTGACGTTCTTGGCGACGTAGACGAGCGGCTTGTTCGGGGTGCCGTCGTGGTTGCCGCCCTGCGCCGAGGCGAGGGTGTCGCTGCCCGCCGCGGCGCCGGTGGCCGTGGTGAGCGTGCCGCCGGTGCGGAGCTGGAAGGTGTTGCCGGTGCCCGGCTCCGGGTCGGGGTCGGGACCGGGGCCCGCCGTGCCGTTGCCGGAGGCGGTGGAACGGGCCGGGACGGAGAGGGACTTGCCGTCGGAGAAGGTGACCGTGCGGGCGGTCGAGCCGTGGTTGTGGGCCACGTAGGTGCGCGTGGTGCCCTTGGTGAAGACGGCGGAGGTGGGGATCGATCCGGTGACGGTGGCGTCGGGGGCGCCGAGCGTGTCGAGCGCGGTGAGCCAGTGGTAGGTGTGGGCCTTGGACTCGCCGGCCTCCGGGGTGTATCCGGCGTGCCCGGCGTCCCACTTGGCCTTGGCGGCGCCGGGGTCGGCGAGGGACTGGAACTCCCAGAGGATGTCGCGCCACTCGACGGCGGGGCCGCCGTTCTCGCGCTCCATCTCGGCGATGTTGCGCCGGATCGCGTCCTTGCGGCCGCCGAGGTGGAGCGAGCCGCCGCTGGTCACGGGCAGGACGTTGATGCCGTGGATCTCCTCCGGGTTGGCGGTCCACCAGGTGGAGTAGGCGCCGCCGCTGCCCCAGACCATGCCGACGGTGTCGTGCTGGAAGGAGCCGGGGAAGACCTGCTGGTCGGCGTCGAACCAGTACTGGGCGATGGCCTCGCCCTCGGTGGTCAGGAGGTACGTGCCGAGGTCGCGCAGGGAGGTGTCGCCGGTGGCCGCGCCCCAGAGGACGAGGGCGGCGCTGAGGTTGGTCGACTCGGAGGACGACTCCTGGTTGTTGCCGGCGGCGAAGCCCTGGTGGCCGCTGGCCCAGCTGTGTCCGGCGTAGACGTCGAAGCCGCGCAGGAAGGGGAAGGCGCTGTCGGTGCGGCTGGGGTTGGCGGTGTCGCGGACCAGGGTCTTGACCATGGTCCCCCAGGCGGAGTCGGCGGCCCAGTTCGGGTCGTACTGGGCGACGATCGCGGCGGCGTACACGTAGTAGCCGTAGTGGAAGTGGTGGTCGTTGAGCTCGGTGTCGCTGCCGTAGGAGGCCGGGTAGCCGGTGAGGGTCTTCCAGGCCCTGTCGTACGAGAACTCGGTGGCGCCGCCGGCCGTGAACCACTCCTGGAGGCGGCCCTTGACCAGGCCGAGGAGCTTGTCGCGGATCGCGCCCTCGCCGATCTGGTCGGCGAGCGGCACGAGCTGGGCGAGCTTGCCGAGGGCCTTGCCGGTCCAGTAGGTGTCGACGGCCCCGGAGAACGGGTCGGAGGAGTTCGCGACCTCGTTCAGGTGGCCGCGCAGGCGGGCCGTGTCGACGCCGGCGCCGGGCAGGCCGGGCAGGGTGGCGGCGGCCTTCTGGGTGGTGGTGAAGGAGGCCGCCTCGCGGACCTTCATGGTGCCCCGGGGCGAGACGTAGGTGTACGGGGTCAGCGGGTCGGTGGTGTGCAGCCACTGGTGGCGGTAGAGCGCCTGGAGGGTGCCGCGCTCGGTGCCCTCCCTGGCCTCGGTGGTGAGGCCGTAGGTGGCGCGGACGGTGCCGGCGTCGTAGCTCCAGTTCACCGTGGAGCCGGTGACGAAGCTGTAGGCGTACTTGCGGTACGTGGCGAGCGCGTCGGTGGAGGGCAGCACGGCGACGGAGAAGTAGTCCTTGCCGCCGAGTCCGGCGGTGATGGTGGAGCCGGAGACGTTCCAGTCCGTGCCGCTCGGCGAGAAGAGGGCGTAGTGGTGGCCGCCGACGGTGATGCCGAGGACGTTGCCCTGGTCGGAGAAGACGGTCGGCGCGGTGGCGGTGGTGACGCGGGCGTCGCCGCCGGTGCCCCTGGCGTACACGAAGGGCAGGCCGTGGCCGATGGTGGTGCGCAGGGTGCGGGCGCCGTCGGACCAGTAGGGGGTGACGGTCCAGTCGGACCAGGCGTCGGCCTTGGTGTCGGGCGAGTTCAGACCGGTGAGGCCGAGGGTGAGGTCGCGCTTGTGGGCGAACTCGTACTGGCGCCCGTCGCCGACGATCGCGGGGCTGGTGGGGTAGCCGACCTCCAGGCCGCCGGAGACGGCCTGGTAGGTGAGCGGGTGGCCGTACATGGGGGTGGAGTACGGGTTGTCCCCGTAGCGCTGGAAGGCGAGGGAGGACCACCAGTCGTTGGTGGGGACGGGCTTGCCCTGGGCGGCGGCGGTGACCTTGGGGGTCACGGGGGCGCCGGTGTTGGTGGTGGGTCCGGAGGTACCGGCGGGGCGGGTGTCGGAGTAGCTTCCGGCGCCCGCCGGGACGGTGGCCGCGGCCGCCGGGGCGGCGGCCGGGCCGAGTCCCACGGCGGCGAGGGCGGAGACCAGGACCAGCGCTGCGGCGGGCCGGGTGCGGGGGGATGGCATGAAGGGGCACCTCATGTCGTCTGCGGCGGATGGAGCTCGGGGAGCTCCGAGGGGGTTGAGCTCGGGGAGCTCCGAGGGGGTGGAGCTCGGGGAGGGACGGACGGAGCCGCCCGGACGGTGGCGGATGGAGCTCGGACGGGGGTGCGCGGAGCGGGGAGGTCCGTGTTCGAGAGTCCGGAAGCCCGGCCTCCAGAATGGCTGAGAGCGCTCTCAGAGTGACGGAAACGTAAAACCCTGGAAACGAGCGTGTCAAGAGGTTGAACACGGGCGGGAGTTGGCGCCTCTTCTCGTCCGTTACGCCTTCGAGCCTTGACGGATGCACCGTGACACGGGCACGCTCCCCACGCACGCTTGAGAGCGCTCTCAACCGCTCTCGCTCGTTCCGGAGCCAAGGGAGGCTTCCCATGCCCATCGCCCGAGCCGCCAAGAGAGCCGTCGTCCGCCTGGGTGCGGTCACGCTCGCCGGGGCCCTGCTCGCCGCCTGCGGCGGGTCGTCGGACGACTCGTCCTCGGACAGCGCGGGAGGGAAGGTCACGATCACCGTCGATCTCTTCGGCTCCTTCGGATACAAGGAGGCCGGGCTCTACGCCGAGTACGAGAAGCTCCACCCCGGAGTCACGATCAAGCAGACCGACACCGAGGACGAGGCCGACTACTGGAAGTCCCTCCAGACCCGGCTCGCGGGCGGCGCCGGCCTCGCCGACGTGCAGGGCATCGAGGTGGGCCGCATCGCCTCCGTCACCCAGCAGCAGGCCGACCGCTTCGAGGACCTGAAGAAGTACGGCGCGGACTCCCTGAAGGACCAGTTCGCCCCGGCCAAGTGGGCCGCCGCCACCGGCAAGGGCGGCGAGGTCCTCGGCCTCGGCACGGACGTCGGCCCGGAGGCCATGTGCTACCGCACCGACCTCTTCGAGCAGGCCGGGCTGCCCACCGACCGCGAGGAGCTCGCGAAGAAGTGGGACACCTGGGACGGCTACCTGGAGCTCGGCAAGCGGTACAAGGCGAAGGCCCCCGCCAAGAGCGCCTGGCTCGACAGCGTCGGCAGCCTCTACTCGATCATGATCGGCCAGGAGAAGGAGCGCTACTACGACGCCTCCGGGAAGCTGATCTGGGAGCAGAACCCCGCCCTGCGCTCCGCCTGGGACCACGCCGTCCAGGCCGCGGACGCCGGTCTGAGCGCCAAGCTCGACCAGTGGTCCCCGCAGTGGAACCAGGCCTTCTCCGCCGGTTCCTTCGCCACCATGCCGTGCCCCGCCTGGATGCTCGGCTACATCAAGGGCCAGGCCGGAGAGGCCGGCAAGGGCAAGTGGGACGTCGCCGAGCTGCCCGGCGGCGCCGGCAACTGGGGCGGCTCCTACCTGGCGGTGCCGAAGGCCGCGAAGCACAAGAAGGAGGCGTACGAGCTGATCAAGTGGCTCACCGCCCCCGAGCAGCAGACCAAGCTCTTCCAGAAGCAGGGCAACTTCCCCTCCGCCACCGGCGCCATCGAGAAGGTCGCCGACGCGAAGGACGCGTTCTTCTCGGACGCCCCCATCGGCAAGATCTTCGGCGAGGCGGCGAAGGAGGCCCCGGTCCAGGTCCTCGGCGTTCACGACCAGAACATCGCCCAGCAGATCACCAACGCGCTGAGCGAGGTCGAGCGCAAGGGCGTCTCGCCCGAGAAGGCCTGGTCGAACGCCAAGAAGGGCGTCGAGAACACCATCGGCTGACCCGCGCCGCCGGACGGACGCCCCCGGGAACGGGGGGTCCGTCCGCCCCGCCTCCCCCGCTCCGACACCCACCGAAGGGCCGCACCGTGACCCTCACCGCACCCGAGACGCCGGCCCGGCCGAAGCCGGTCGTGCCGCCCCGGCGCCCCGGACCCGCCCGGCGGACCTGGCAGAAGGTCTCCCCGTACGCCTACCTCGCCCCGTTCTTCACCCTGTTCGCCGCCTTCGGCCTCTTCCCGCTGATCTACACGGCCTTCGTCTCGCTCTACCGGGTGGAGCTCCAGACACCCGGCGACATGGAGTGGCGCGGGCTCGGCAACTACACCGCGCTCTTCGGTGACGAGTACTTCTGGACCGCGCTGCGCAACACCTTCACCATCGGCGTGCTCTCCACCGTGCCGCAGCTCGTCATGGCCCTCGGCCTGGCGCACCTGCTGAACTACCGGATGCGCGGCCGGACCTTCCTGCGCACGGCGGTGCTGCTGCCGTACGCCACCTCGGTCGCCGCCGCCACCCTCGTCTTCGCCCAGCTCTTCGGGCGGGACTTCGGCCTGATCAACTACGCGCTCGGACTCGTCGGCGTCGACCCCGTCGACTGGCAGAACGGCACGGTGGCCTCGCAGATCGCCGTGTCGACGGTCGTCGTCTGGCGCTGGACCGGCTACAACGCCCTGATCTACCTGGCCGGCATGCAGTCGATCCCGGACGAGCTGTACGAGGCGGCCGCGATGGACGGGGCGTCGCGGTGGCGCCAGTTCTTCCACGTCACGCTGCCCGGGCTGCGGCCCACCATCCTCTTCACCGTCATCGTCTCCACGATCGGCGCGACCCAGCTGTTCGGCGAGCCCCTGCTGCTCGAAGGGTCGATCTCGGGCGGCATCTCGCACCAGTACCAGACGCTCGGGCTCTACATGTACGAGCAGGGCTGGGGCTTCTTCCACCTGGGCCGGGCCGCGGCCATCGCCTGGGTGATGTTCCTGCTCATCGTGGCGCTGGTCGGGCTGAACGCCCTGATCGCGCGCCGCCGTTCCCGCAAGGAGGCCGGCCGATGACCGCGCCGATCGCCCCGGCGGCGCCCGCCGCTCCCCCGGCCGCCCCCTCCGCCCCGGAGCCCGGCCGGGCGCCGCGCCGGGGGGCCTCCCGGGCGGGCCGCACCCTGCACGCCGGCCCCCTCGCGTACGGCATCCTGATCGTCGCCGTGCTGTTCTCCGCGTTCCCGTTCTACTGGACGATCGTCGCCGCGAGCCGCTCCAACGCCGATCTGGCGAAGGTCCCGCCGGCGCTCCTCCCGGGACCGAACCTGATCAAGAACTTCGAGGCGGTCCTCGAAGAGGCCGACATCGGCAAGGCGCTGCTCAACTCGTTCGTCGTCTCCGGGTCGGTCACCCTCGGCACCGTGCTGTGCTGCACCCTGGCCGGCTTCGCCTTCGCCAAGCTGCGCTTCAGGGGCCGGGGCGCGCTGCTCGCGGTCACCGTCGGCACCATGATGATCCCGCCGCAGCTCGGCGTGATCCCGCTGTTCATGCTGATCGCCGAACTCGGCTGGGTGAACCAGCTCCAGTCGGTGATCCTGCCGGGCCTGGTCTCCGCGTTCGGGGTGTTCTTCATGCGCCAGTACCTGGTGCAGTCGCTGCCGGACGAGCTGATCGAGGCGGCCCGGGTCGACGGCGCGTCCACCGCCAGGATCTTCTGGTCGATCGTCGTGCCGATCGCCCGGCCCGGCATGGCCGTGCTCGGCCTGCTGACCTTCATGGCCTCGTGGAACGACTTCTTCTGGCCCGTCGTCGCCCTGTCCTCCTCCGAGCCCACCGTCCAGGTCGCCCTGCGCCAGCTCGGCGGCGGCTACGTCCACGACCAGTCCGTGATCATGGCGGGCACGCTGCTCGGCACCCTGCCGGTGCTGCTCGTCTTCGGCCTGCTCGGCCGGCAGATCGTCGGCGGCATCATGCAGGGCGCGGTCAAGGGCTGACCGCCCCCGCCGCCCCTCCCCCTCCCCCTCCCCACAGAACGTCTCACCCCAGGGAGTTCCCACCCCATGACCGCGCTCGACGCCCGCACCGACCCGGCGACCACGCTCCGCTTCCCCGAGGGCTTCCGCTGGGGCACCGCCACCGCCGCCTACCAGATCGAGGGGGCGGCGGCCGAGGACGGCCGCACGCCGTCCATCTGGGACACCTTCAGCCGTACGCCGGGCAAGGTCCGCAACGGCGACACCGGCGACATCGCCGCCGACCACTACCACCGGCTCGACGAGGACGTCGCCCTGATGCGCCGGCTCGGCGTGACCGACTACCGCTTCTCGATCGCCTGGCCCCGGGTCCAGCCCACCGGGCGCGGCCCGGCCGTGCGCAAGGGCCTGGACTTCTACCGGCGCCTGGCCGACTCCCTCCTGGAGGCCGGCATCCGGCCCGTGGCGACGCTCTACCACTGGGACCTGCCGCAGGAGCTGGAGGACGCGGGCGGCTGGCCGCACCGGGAGACCGCGCACCGCTTCGCCGAGTACGCCGGGATCATGGCGGACGCGCTCGGCGACCGGGTGGCGACCTGGACCACGCTCAACGAGCCGTGGTGCGCCGCCTTCCTCGGCTACGGCAACGGCGTGCACGCGCCGGGCCGCACCGACGACCTGGCCGCGCTGCGCGCCGCCCACCACCTCAACCTGGCGCACGGCCTGGGGGCGCGGGCGCTGCGCGGCGCGCTGCCCGCGTCCGCCGAGGTGTCCCTGACCCTCAACCTGCACGCCGTACGGGCCCTCACGCAGTCCCCCGAGGACCTGGACGCGGCGCGCCGGATCGACGCCGTCGGCAACCGGATCTTCCTGGACCCGGTCTTCCACGGGCGGCTCCCGGAGGACCTGGTCCGCGACACCGCGTCGGTCACGGACTGGTCGTTCGTCCGGGACGGGGACCTGGCGGCGGCGGCCGCGCCGATCGACTCCCTCGGCATCAACTACTACTCCCCGTCGGTCGTCGCGGCGGGCTCCTCGGAGTCGCCGGCGCCGTGGGCGGGCGCGGAGCGGCACGTGCGGTTCGTGCCGGCGCCGGGACCGCGCACGGCCATGGACTGGCCGGTGGACGCGAACGGGCTGCACGAGCTGCTCGTCCGGCTGCGGGACGAACTGCCGGGCGTGCCGCTGGTGATCACGGAGAACGGCGCGGCGTACGACGACTACGCCGACCCGTCGGGGAACGTGAAGGACCCGGAGCGGGTGGCCTATCTGCACGCGCACCTGGCGGCGGTGCACCGGGCCCTGGCGGACGGGGCGGACGTGCGCGGCTACTTCCTGTGGTCGCTCCTGGACAACTTCGAGTGGGCGTACGGCTACAGCAAGCGCTTCGGCATCGTCCACGTGGACTTCGCGACGCAGCGGCGCACGCTGAAGGACAGCGCCCGCTGGTACGCGGAGGTGATCGCCCGGGGCGGCCTCGCGGAGGAGTGAGGGATCCGGACACGGCGAGGAGGGGGTGCCGCGGCACCCCCTCGGAGCCGCGGCACCCCCGGTCACCGCGGGGACGGACCTGGTGTCACACGCGCTGCCACAGGGCCGGGACGTTGGACGGCTCCCAGCCGGTCTGGGCCTGGTGGCCCTGGAGGCAGCGGTAGGTGCCGCCGCCGTAGGTGACGGTGTCACCGGCCTTGTAGACCTTGCCGACCGCCCAGGTGCCGCCCGGCTCGGGCTCGCCCGGACCGGGGCCCGGGCCCGGGTCGGTGGTGGTCTTCAGGGTCAGGCCGTAGTTCTGGAGGATCGGGTTCAGCGGCTGGAAGAAGGTCGTGCCGCCGCTGGAGCAGTTGCCGGAACCGCCCGAGGTCACGCCCTGGGCCTGGCTGCCGGAGATGTACGAGCCGCCGGAGTCGCCGGGCTCGGCGCAGACCGTCGTGCGGGTGACGCCCGAGATGGTGCCCTCGGGGTAGGTGACGCTGGTGTTGTGCTGCTGCACGGTGCCGCAGTGCCAGCCGGTGGTCGAGCCGGAACGGCACACGGAGGAGCCGACGGGCTGGAGGACCGAGCCGGTCACCTGGACGTTGGCGCCGCCCGAGCCCTTCACGTACGGGGTGGCGGTCCAGTTGGAGTTGGCGGCGACCCAGGCCATGTCGTTGCCGGGGAAGACCGAGGCCTGGAAGCTGCCCTGGGCGACCTGGTTGTAGCCGCTGGTGGAGGTGCCGGCGCGGCCGCAGTGGCCGGCCGTCGCGAAGCCCTGGGTGGTGCCCTTGGTGATCGGGAAGCCGACGGAGCAGCGCCCGCTGCCGTTCATGTAGTACGCGTCGCCGCCCCGGAGGTCGTACAGCGGGCGGGGCGCCTCGGCGGTGCGGACCACCTTCACCAGGCCGCGGGGGACGCCGGTGGCCGCGACGAGCCGCGCGCCGGCCCCGGCCCGTGCCTCCTCGACGACGAGGACGTTGGCGCGGACGTCGACGTACCGGACGGGCGCCTCGGCGGTGGCGGCCCGGTCCAGGGCCTCCTTGGCCCGCTCCAGGGCGGTCAGGCCGTGCGTCACGACCTCGGCGCGGGCGCCCGCGGCACGGATCGCGGCGGCGTCGGCGGCGCGGGTGGTGGCCACGGTCAGGGTGCCGGACTCGGCGCCGTCCACCCAGGCGCCGGCGAAGGCGCCGCCCAGGTCCAGGCGGAGTCCGGCGGCCCTGGCCCCGGCCTCGGCCTCGTTGGCGAGCCGGTTCTCGGCCTGGGCGCGGGTGAGGCCCAGGTCGCGCTGCATGGCCCGGAGGAGCTCGGGCTGCGCGGAGGCGGCGCCGAGGGCGTCGGCGGCCGTTCTCACGGTGGGGGCGCGGTCCTTGTCGTGCGGCGCCGCGGTGGCGGAACCGGCCTGGAGGCCGGCCAGTGCGAGACCGGCGGCGGCCAGCACGGTACACGCCGTGCGGGCGTGTCGTCGGAGCATGGGGAGTCTCCTCGGTTGGCGGTGGGGGATCTGCTGAAACCGTAGGGATCCCGCCGGGGAGACGGCAGTTGCCAGTCGGCCCCTGCCACGGCGTTATGCCCGGGGCGAAGGGCTTCGGATGCGGAGGGGGCACACGGGAGGGCGGTCGCGGGGCTTCGGGTACGGGGGCTTCGGCGGGCACGAGGGTGTTCGGGCGGGTCAGCGCGGGGTGCCCTCGCGGGGTGCCGGGGCCGCCGTGCGACCGGCGCTGCGGGCGAGTGCCTCCTCGTGGGCGGCCCTGGTGTGGTTCAGGACGGCGGCGGCCCGGCCGGCGGCGCGGCCCTCCGGGTGCCAGCCGAGCAGGTGGCGCCAGACCAGGGGCGCGCCCGCGAGGGGCCGGGTCACGAGGCCGGGGGTGAGGGGGAAGGTGGCCCGGCACAGGCCGACGGCCCGGCCGACCTGGACCAGGTGCACGCAGGAGGCGGTGTCCGTCTCGTACACGCAGGCCGGGGTGAACCCGGCCCGTACGCACGCGGCGGCGAAGCAGTCGCCGAAACAGCCGTCGCCGGGCACGTCGGTCCAGGCCTCCGCCGCCAGTTCGGCCAGGTCGATCTCGGTGCGGGGCGCCAGTGGGTGGTCGGCGGCCAGCATCACGTACACCGGGTCGCGGGCCACCTCCGTCCAGGCGAGCCGGCCCGCCTCGGGCGGGCCGCTCTCGCCGCAGACCCCGACGAGCGCGAAGTCGAGCCGGCCCGCGACCACCCCGCCCGCGATCTCCCGCTCCGACCAGGAGGTGTGCGTGGTGACGGGCGTCCCGGGATCGGTGCGGGCGATCCGGTCGACGAGGCCGCCGAGCAGCGGACCGTGCGTGCCGCCGAGCCGGTAGCCCTCCGCCCCGTCCCGGGCGAACCGCACCGCCTCCTCCTGGAGTTCGCACACGGCGGGCAGCACCACGCGGGCGCGTTCCAGGACGAGGTCGCCGAGCGCCGTGGTCCGCACCCCCTCCCGGCCCCGCTCGAACAGTTCGCCGCCCAGGGCGCGTTCGATCCGCTTGAGCTGGGCGCTGAGGGCGGGCTGCGCGAGGCCGAGCGCGGTGGCGGCCCTGGTGAGGCTCCCCGCGTCCGCGATGGCCCGGATCGTCTTGAGGTGCCTCAACTCCAAGTCCATACGGAGAGCTTGGCGTCCCGCGACCGGGAGGTCCAGACCAACGACGGCCCTCCACCGGGGGAACCAGGGGAAACGTCCTGTCGTCCATCTGCACGAAAGGACGGTCGACCGGAAGAACGGTCGCCGGGAACGCACGACAGCAGGAGGTACTGAGTGACGGTCACGCTCGCGGAGGAGATCATGCTGCTGTCCCTCGACGACGAGTCGGGGGCGGCGAAGGAGAAGCAGTCCGCCGCGTGGGCCGTCGCCGGCGCCATCCTGCTCGACCTCGTCCTGGCCGGGCGCGTGGCGGTCGACGGGGGACGCCTCCGGGTGGCGGACACGACGCCCACCGGCGTCCCGCTCCTCGACGAGCGGCTGCGGCAGATCGCCGAGTGGGCGGGGCGGAAGAGCCGGGTCCCGAAGGTCACCGAGTGGCTGACGAAGGACTACCACAAGGCCGTGAAGGCCGCGACCGACAGCCTGCACGGGCGGGGGCTCGTCCGCGCCGAGCAGCGCAGGGTCCTGGGGATCCTCCCCGTCACCCGCTACCCGGAGGCGGACGGCTCCGTGGAGCGCGAGCTGCGGGACAGGCTGCGGGCCGTGGTCCTCGGCGGCGCCGTGCCCGACACCCGCACGGCGGGCCTCGTCGCGCTCCTCCACGGCGCGAAGCTGCACCGCGTCGCCTTCCCCGACGTGCCGCGCAAGGAGATCACTCCGCGCCTGGAGGCGATCGCGGCCGGCCAGTGGGCGGCCGAGGACGTGCGCCGCGCGATCCACGACATGCAGGCGGCGATGGTCGTGGTCATGGCGGCCACGGTGGTCACGGTCGCGAGCTGAGCGCCTGGTCCGGGCCGACCGGGGCCCGGTGCGGGCCGGAGATTCGTCGCGGGTCGGAGATTCGTCGCAGCTCGGGGTCCGGCACAGCTCGGGGACCCGTCACGGGCCGGGGGCCCGGCACAGGCCGGAGTCCGGCGACCGGGCGTCGACGGTCGGGCGACCCGACCGTTCACGGCCAGGGTCCCGTCGCGGCCCCGACCGGACGGGGCCCGGGGCAGGCCGGAGATTCGTCGCAGCTCGGGGTCCGGCACAGCTCGGGAACCCGTCACGGGCCGGGGGCCCGGCACAGGCCGGAGCCCGACGGCCGAGCGTCCGACGGTCGGGCGACCCGACCGTTCACGGCCAGGGCCCCGTCGCGGCCCCGACCGGACGGGGCCCGGGGCGAGCCCCCACGGCTCGCCCCGGGTCCGGCCCGGTCGGAGTCCCTCACTCACGCGTCCGGGCGGAGACCGTCCTCCACACGTCGGGGCGGAGTCCGTCCCCCGGGCGTCCGGGCGGGCCCGGAACGACGCGCACCGGGGACCGCTCCGGGCTCCGCCCCCGCCGGGGCGCCCGCCGCGACGGCGGCGGCCCCGGCCCTTCGGTCCGGTCCGGCCCTCCGGTACGCGTCGACAGCCGGGCCGGAGCGGTCGGTCGCACCGTCCCGGCCTGCTGACGCGCACCACCCTGCCGGTCGCCGCTCACGTCCCGCTGTCGTTCCGCTAACGCCCGCGGGGGTCACCGCCCCTTCTCCTTCTTCCAGGGGCCGACGCCGAGCTTCCCCGTCGTGCCCAGGTCGAATTCGGGGATCACCGTGACCGGGGCGGCGCCGGGCTTCGCCCACACGCGCGCGTAGGGGGCGTTCACGGGGCCCTCGGTCACGCTGTCGACGGTGTTGCGCCAGACCAGACCCGCGTGGGCGCGCTCCCCCGGCGCGAGGACGAGCTGCTCGGGCGGGCCGTCGGCCCCGGTGGCGCTCGCGATCGCGCCGCCGCCCTCCAGGACCGATACGCCGTCGGGCCGGACGTGGTCCTCGTCGAGGGGTTCGACGCGGGGATAGCCCTTGAGCCGGTACGGCCGGGTGCCGCAGTTCTCCAGGTGGAGGCCGACGACGCGCAGCCCCATCGCGGCGTCGCCCTCGTCGGCGTACACGCGCACGCCCGTGGGCGGGCAGGCGCCCCCTCGGGAGGACTCCTCGGCCGCCGGGACGCTCCTCACCGTGAGGACCTCGGCGCGCACCGGCCCCGACGCCGCGTCCGGGGAGATGCCCTCGGGGGTGACGGTGCGGCGCACGGTCCGGCCGGGGGCGACGTCCCGGACGGTCTCCTCCGGGTTCACCAGCCCCCTGCCCGTCCGCGCCGACAGGAACCGGAACGTGACGGTGTAGGTGAAGGGCTCGGTCCCCCGGTTGGTGACGGAGTACGTGGCGCAGGGGCGGGTCCGGTCGGCGCCGGGGGCCGTGCCCGTACCGATGACGACGACCTCGTCACCGCCCGGCGACGCGCCTCCGGCGGGCGCCCCGGAACCGGTGGACGCCTCCGCGCCGGCGGGCGGTCCCGAACCGGTGGCCGCTCCGGCTCCGCAGTCCTGGGCGGCGGAGGGGGCCGCGGACGCGGCGGTTCCCGGTCGTTCGGTTCCGCAGGCCGTGAGCACCAGGAGACAGGCGGCGGGAAGGGCGAGAGCGGGGAGGGGGGTGCGGCGCATGGGGAGAGTCGATCAGTCCCGGACCGCCCCGACCGTGACGGAAGCCACCCCTCCGGTAACAGGCCTGTCACAGCGCGCCGCCGCCGGGGGCTTCGCGGGGCGGCGGCGCGAGGCGGCCCGGAGCGCGCGACGGCTTTCAGCCGCGCGTGTCGGCGGCGAGGTCCGCCGTGTGCTTGATCTCCTCCAGGATGCGCGCCGCCTCCACGAGGACCGTGCCGTGCACGGACCACTCGCCCTCCCGGCCGGGGCGGTCGGCCCGGGCCGTGGCCGCCGCCACCTCCTCGTAGCGGCGCTCGGCCTCCTCCAGGCCTCGGTGGAGGCGGGCGGGGTCGCCCGGCCCCTGGGGCGGGGCGAGGCTTTCGAGCGTCTCGGCGGTGGCGTGCAGCAGTTCGGCGTAGGAGGCGGCGAAGTCCGCCGAGACGGACGCCTCGAAGGAGCGCCGGGGCCCACCGGAGGGGCGCCGGGGCTCGTAGGTCAGGGCGCGGGCGACGGACCGGACGTGCGTGCCGATGCGCTCGACCATGCCGATGGTCTCGTGGCAGCGCCGGAGCGAGGCCTGGGCGCTGTTCCAGGGGCGGCGGGGGTTGAGCCTGGTGTTCTCCTGCTCCCTCTCGAGCACCGTGCGCGCGTGCGCCGCCCGGGCGGCCAGCTCCTCGCAGCGGCGCGGCCAGTCCTCCTCGCGCGCCCCCTCGCCGTCGGTCTTGGCGGCGGCGGTCCGGGCCAGGTCGCGCAGGAGGGTGTGCGTGCGGGCGGCCAGCTCCTCGACCCGGCGCCGCGCCGTGTCCGTGTGCGGCGAGGGGGCGAAGGCGAAGTGGGCGGCGAGGCCGCAGCACACCCCGATGGCGGCGGACGCGACCAGGGGGCCGATGTAGTCGATCCGCCCGCCGCCGCCCGCGAACGCGAAGAGGGCCACCACCGGGACCTGGGCCCCCTGTCCTCCGAGGAGGTGGAGGCGGGCCGCCGCGAGGGCGACGAAGACCAGGACGCAGAGGGTCCAGGCGTGGACGCCGACGGTGCTGCCGAAGCCCGCCGCCACCGCCGTGCCGATCGCCATGGCCGCCAGGTACTGGGCCGAGTCCCACATCGAACGGTAGACCGTGGCCTGGAGGGCGAGGAGCGCCGTGAACGGGGCGAACGCCGTGACGTTCGTGGGCAGCAGCCACGAGGAGAGGCTCCAGGCGACGGTCGCGGCGGCCGCGCCCTTGGCCTGGAGCAGCAGCCCGTCGCGCGCCTCGCCCGGTCCCCGTACCGCGTCCCCGAGGGTCGCGCGGGCGGTGCGCCACCGGCTCCGGCACCAGTCACCCGCCCGGATCTTCGTTGCGGACACGCCTCTCCCGTCCTCCGTCGGTGCTCGTGTCCGCCGCGCCTACCCGCCGCGAGGGGATGTACGTGTGCGTCCCGCGTCCGGAGAGGCGCCGGCGGTCGCCCGGCGGTCGGAGAAGAAGCGGCCGTTCCGGGCATCGTGCGCGCCGGACGTGGAAGACGCGGGGGTGTCGGAGACCGTTCGCACCGGAGGAGACGCCGTGTCCCGCACCCCGGAAGACCGCACCCCGGAATCCCGTGTCCCGGAGGAGTCCCGTACCCCGGAAGCCGTGTACGCCCGCGTCGGGAAGGAGGTGGCCGCCCGGGCGGACCGCCTCTGGGACGTGGGCCTCGCGCTGCACCGCGAGCCCGAGACGGCCTACGAGGAGCACGGGGCGTCCCGGCTCCTCGCGGACGAGCTCGAACGGGAGGGCTTCCGGGTGGAGCGCGGCGTGGCGGGGCTGCCGACCGCCTTCGCCGCGCGGGCGGGCGGGGAGGGCGGACGGGGCACGGCGGGCGGGAGGCCGTGCGTCGCCCTGCTGATGGAGTACGACGCGCTGCCACTGCTCGGCCACGCCTGCGGGCACAACCTGATCGCGGCGGCCGGCCTCGGCGCGGCGCTCGCCGTACGGGCGGCGCTCGACGGGGACGGGGACGGGATCGGCGGGACGCTGCTCGCCGTCGGCGCCCCGGCGGAGGAGCGCGGCGGCGGGAAGGTCGCGGAGGTGGAGGCGGGCCTGTTCGAGGGGGTGGACGCGGCCCTGATGTTCCATCCCGGCGTGTACGACTGGAGGTGGGCCCCGCTGACGGCCAGCGCGCAGATCAGGGTGGGGTTCCACGGCCGGGCCGCGCATCCGACGGGCAGCCCCACGGAGGGGATCGACGCGCTGGGGGCCCTGATCCAGCTGTTCAACGCGCTGGGCGTCCTGCACAAGCGCCTGCCCTCCGGGTCGCACGTCCAGGGGATCGTGACGGACGGGGGCCGGGCCACGAACATCGTCCCCGAGTACGCGGAGGGCCTCTTCGGGCTGCGCGGCGGGACCACGACCGCCCTGGAGGAGCTGGTGGAGGAGCTGCGCACCTGCGCCCGGGGCGTGGCGCTGGCCACCGGCACGACGGTGGAGGTGACCGACGTGGGCGGCCGGTACGAGCACTTCCGCGACAACGACGTGCTGTCCGGTCTCTTCGCCGGGCACCTGGAGCGGGCGGGCGTCCGGCTGACGGAGCCCGAGGCGGGCGTCTACCTGGGGTCGTCGGACATCGGGAACGTCAGCACGCGCGTACCGGCGATCCATCCGTTCCTCGCGATCATGGGCGCGGACGGCTCGGACCACACGCCGGAGTTCGCGGAGGCGGCCGCCGGGCCGCGGGCGCGGCGGGCGATGCTCGCGGCGGCCGGGGCGCTCGCCTGCACGGCGGTGGACGTCCTGCTGCGGGCGGACGTGCCGGAGCGGGCCTGGGACCGCTTCCGGGAGAAGGCCGCGGCGGGGCTGTGACGCGGACCGGTCTCCCCTCGGTTCCGGGGCGGGCGGGCACGGCCGCCCCCGGCCCCGAAAGGGCGGGGGCCGGGCCCCGGGGAGACCGGAACGTCAGTCCTCGGCGGTCACGCGTACGGTCTTCACCTGCGTGTCGGCGGCGTCCGGGACGACCATCCCGGCCTCGACGCCGCTGCGCAGGTACCGCAGGACCTCGGCGTTGAGCCGCTCGCCGGGCAGGGCGGCGGGAATGCCGGGCGGGTAGGGCGTGAGCATCTCGGCGGCCACCCGGCCGGCGGCCTTGTCCAGGGGCACCTGCTCGACCCGTCCGAAGAAGGCGTCGCGCGGGAGCATCGCCTGCTCCAGGCGCAGGTCGGCCGGGTCGGGCACCTCCACCCGGGGCGCGGGCCGCAGCTCGTCGGCGTGCGCGACGGCGTCGCGCAGGGCGTCCAGCAGGAGCTGGGCGCTGTGGATGTCGTCCGCGTGGGTGAGCTGGGCGCTGGTGCGGCGGTGGTCGGACAGGTGCAGGTTGACGTGGTGGCGCTCGCGGATCCAGTCGGCGACGCGGTAGCCGGTGGTGTCGAGTCCGGTGATGTCGACGATGACCTGGAGGGGGTCGAGGTCGGCCGCGCGGCCGGGGCCGCAGAAGTCGTCGCGGCCGTGGACGCGCAGGCCGGCGATGCCGTCGATCCGGGTCCGCACCGTCTTGGCCAGGGAGAGCGCGTCGTCGTAGAGGGCGTGACCGTGCTGGACCATCTGGCGGCGCCAGCCGTCGAGGGCCGCGTACACCAGGACGGAGGGGCTGGTGGTGCCGAGCAGGTCCTCGCGGTTCTTGAGGACCTCGGGGTCGATCAGGTCGCCCTGGAGGTGGAAGACCGAGCCCTGTTCGAGGCCGGAGCCCATCTTGTGCACGGAGGTCACGCACACGTCCGCGCCGGCGTCCATCGCCCAGGTCGGCAGGTCCGGGTGGAACGGCAGGTGGGCGCCCCACGCCTCGTCGACGACGAGCGGTACGCCGTGCTCGTGGCAGACGTCGGCGATGGCCCTCAGATCGGAGCAGGTGCCGTACGGGGTCGGCGTCGTGACCAGGGCGCCCCGGGCGTCCGGGTGCTCGGCGAAGGCGGCGCGGAAGGCGTCGGCGGACGGCGGATGGGCGAGGTGGAGATCGGCGTCCCACTGGGGGTCCACCCAGACCGGCACGATCCCGGCGAGCACGAGGCCGGACACCACGGACTTGTGGGCGTCCCGCCCCACGAGCAGCTTCTCGTGGGGCCCCGCGACGGACAGCATGGCGGCCTTGACCGAGAGCGAGCTGCCGCAGGTCGAGAAGAACGTGTGCTCCGCGCCGACGGCGTCGGCCATCAGCTCCTGCGCCCCGGCGAGGACGCCCCTGGACGACGTGCGGTCGTCGAGACCGCTGGTGGCCAGGACGTCGGACCGGAAGACTGCGTCCCCGAGGACCGCGCGCACGCGGGCGTCCGCGCCGCGGCCCTGCTTGTGGCCGGGCGGGGTGAAGGGGGTCTGGTTCTCCGCGTGGTAGGCGGCCAGGGCGTCGAGCACGGGTGCTTGTGAGTGGTCCATGCTGTCTCGACTTCCCCGCCGAAACGGACAAAAACCCAGGTGGACGGCACGGAGAGTGTGTGCGGCGTGACGCTCCGGAAGGAATGATCCCCGGCCGGACGGGCACTCGCCCTACGGAGCGGGTCGCCGCGCGCCCCGTACCGAGGGGCGCCCGGGCGCCTGCTCCCTGTCTTCGAGGAGTCTGCAGTGAGTGATGCACATGAGGTCGAGGAGGGCTGCGAGGCCCCGGACGCGCCGGGGGCGGCGGAGGCACGACGGACGGGTGCGACATGTGCGGTCTGAGTGGTGAGATACGTTTCGACGACCGCAGGCCCGACGTGGCCGCGGTCGAGCGCATGACCGACCGTCTGGCGGCCCGCGGTCCCGACGGCCGGGGCGTCTGGTCGCAGGGCCCGGTGGCCCTGGGGCACCGCCGGCTGAAGATCATCGACCTGTCCGAGCGCGGCGCCCAGCCGATGGCGGACGCCGAGGCCCGGCTCACGGGCGTGTTCAACGGGTGCGTGTACAACTACCGGGAGCTCCGGCGGGAGCTGGAGACCCTGGGGCACCGGTTCTTCTCCACCTCGGACACCGAGGTGGTCCTCAAGGCGTACCAGCAGTGGGGCGTCGACTGCGTCGACCGCTTCATGGGCATGTTCGCGTTCGCCGTCGTGGAGAACGACACCGGCAGGCTCGTCCTGGCCCGCGACCGGCTGGGCATCAAGCCGCTGTACCTGTCCCACGCCCCCGGCCGGCTGCGGTTCGCCTCCACCCTGCCCGCGCTGCTCGCGGGCGGCGGCGTCGACACGTCCCTGGACCCGGTCGCCCTGCACCAGTACCTGAGCTGGCACGCCACGGTGGCGGCCCCGCGGACCGTCCTCAACGGGGTGCGCAAGCTGCCGCCCGCCACGGTGCGCGTGGTGGAGCCCGACGGCACGTACCGCGACCGGGTCTACTGGCAGCCGTCGTACACCCGCCGCGACGAGCACGCGGGCATGGACGCGGCCGACTGGCGCGACGCCGTCCTGGACGCGCTGCGGACGGCGGTGCGCCGCCGGATGGTCGCCGACGTGCCGGTGGGCGTGCTGCTCTCCGGCGGGCTCGACTCGTCCCTGATCGTGGCGCTGCTCGCCGAGGAGGGGCAGCGGGACCTGGCGACGTTCAGCGTCGGATTCGAGTCGGAGGGCGGCGAGGAGGGCGACGAGTTCGCGTACTCCGACCTGATCGCCCGGCGCTACGACACCGAGCACCACCAGCTGATGGTCCCCTCGGACCGGGTCTCGACCGCCCTGGAGAGCGCGGTCCTGGCCATGAGCGAGCCCATGATCAGCCATGACGTGGTCGCTTTCCACCTCCTGTCGGAGCTGGTCTCCAAGGAGGTGAGCGTCGTCCAGAGCGGCCAGGGCGCCGACGAGGTGTTCGCCGGCTACCACTGGTACCCGGACCTGGCCTCGGTGGCGCGCGAGCGGGAGCCGGAGAGATACGCGGAGGTGTACTTCGACCGTCCGCACTCCGACTTCGCCCGGATCCTCCAGCCGCACCTGCTGACCGGGCGGGACGAGTCCGGCCTGTTCGTCCGCGAGCACATGGCCGCGCCGGGGGCCGAGACCGCGCTCGACGCGGCGCTGCGGCTCGACACCCACGTGATGCTCGTCGACGACCCGGTCAAGCGCGTGGACAACATGACCATGGACTGGGGCCTGGAGGCCCGGGTGCCGTTCCTGGACCACGAGCTGGTCGAGCTGGCGGCGGCCTGCCCGCCGGAGCTGAAGCTGGCCCAGGGCGGCAAGGGCGTCCTGAAGGACGCGGGCCGGAAGCTGCTGCCGCGCGAGGTCGTGGACCGGCCCAAGGGCTACTTCCCGGTGCCGGCCATCCGCCACATGGCGGGGCCCGTCCTCGAACGGGTGCGTCAGGCGATGTCCGCGCCGGAGGCGCGCGCGCGGGGCGTCTTCCGGGACGAGTACGTCGCCGAGCTGCTCGCCGCCCCCGACCACCACCGGACGAAGCGAGGAGCGAACGCCCTGTGGCACGTAGCGTTGCTGGAGATATGGCTGCAGACGCACGGGATCGACTGATCGGAGCGATGTCGGCGGCGCCCGTGCCGGTGCCGCTGGCCGACGCGGCGGGAACCCGCGACACGCCCCGGCCGCTGGTCTCGCACGGCTGCTGGTACCCGTCGGCGGACCCCACGGGCGAGTGGGTGGCGTTCATCTGCGACCGGACGGGCGTCCCCCAGCTGTGGACCGGGCTGACGAACGGCTCGGAGATCCACCTCCTCGACGCGGACCCCGATCCGGTCACGGAGGTGTCCTGGTCCCCCGACGGCCGGTGGATCGCCTACACGGTCGCCCCGGGGGGCGGCGAGCACACCCGTGTCCTGTGCGTACGGCCGGACGGCACCGGCCGCCGGATCGTGGCGGGCGCGGACGCGGGCAGCTCCGCCTACCTGGGCTGCTGGACGCGCGACGGCTCGGCCGTGGCGGTCACGGTGGCCGAGCCGCCGCCTCCCACGGGCCGTGCGGCGGCCCTCCGGGAGCCGGCCGCCCCGGACCACGAGACGGCGTTCGGCGACCTGGCCGCGGGCTGGGCGGAGCGGGACGGCCCGGCCACGCTGCTGGGCGGCGCCGGGCACGGGCAGGTGGGCCGCAGGGACGGCGGGCCGGATCACGGAACGGGCGGACCGGGTCACCCGGCGGACGGCCCGGTCCACGGGGCCGACGGCCCGGACGGCGGTGGGAGCGGGCTCGGCGGCGGGGCGCCGGACCGGCTCACCGCGTACCTGATCGACCCCTCCGGGATCGGGTCGCCCGTGCTCGTCGCCGCCGAGTCGGGGGCGGCGACGCTGCGGGTGTGCGACGTCGGCCAGGACGGGCGGTTCGCCCTGGTGCGCCGGGGCCCGCGCGGACGGCGGGAGGCGGTGGTGGTCCGCACGGCCGACCTCACGACCCGTTTCGTCCTGCGGGTCGGCGACGGGGACCCCTGGATCGGGCGGTTCTCGCAGGACGGCCGCACCCTGTGGCTGCGGAGCGACCACGAGCGGCAGTTCGCGGCGCTCCTCGCGGCGGCGCTCGACGAGGACGGCGGGTGCCTCGGCCTGTCCGTGGTGGCCGAGCGCGAGGGCGGCGACCTGGAGCTCCTCGCGTTCGCCGAGGACGGGCGCACGGCCGCGCTCGCGTGGAACGTGCGGGGCGCCACCGAGCTGGAGACCCTGAGCCTGTCCACGGCGGCCAGGCCCCGGCGGGTGCCGCTGCCGCACGAGGTGGTCACCCGGATCGCCCGGGCCGGGCCGGCCGGGACGGTCCTCGCCGTGTCGGGCTCGCAGCGCCGTCCGGGCGTGTGGTGGGCGCCGCCGGGGGCGCGGTCGGCGCGCACGCCCTGGTCCTCCCGGGACGAGGACGCCGTGCCTCCGGGCCGGCCGCCCGTACGGCCCGTACCGCTGCGCCCGGTGGCCCGCGACGGGATGCACCTGGGCGGCTGGTACTACCGGGCCCCCGGGCGCGACGCCGGACGCCCCGCCCCGTGCGTGATCCACCTGCACGGCGGACCGGAGGAGCAGGAACGGCCGGTGTTCGACCCGCTGTACCACGAGCTGCTCGGCCGGGGCCTGGACGTCTTCGCGCCCGACGTGCGCGGTTCGTCCGGCTGGGGGCGGTCCTTCGTGGACGCCGACCTCGGTACGGGGCGGTTCGCGGCGATCGACGACGTGGCCGACTGTGCGGCGCACGTGGTCCTGGACGGCCTGGCCGATCCGACGCGCCTCGCGGTGATGGGGCGCTCGTACGGCGGCTATCTGACGATGGCGTCCCTCGTGTGGCACCCGGAGCTGTTCCGCACCGGGGTCGCGGTGTGCGGGATGTCGGACCTCGCCACGTTCTTCGCGGGGACGGAGCCGTGGATCGCGGAGTCGGCGGCGCACAAGTACGGGCATCCGGTGCGCGACCGGGAGCTGCTGCGGTCCCTGTCCCCCATGAGCCGGGTCGACGAGCTGCGCGTCCCGCTGCTCGCGGTGCACGGGGAGCACGACACGAACGTCCCGCCGGGCGAGTCCGAGCAGATGGTGCGGGCCGCGCGGGAGCGGGGCCTGCCGGCCGAGATGCTCACGCTGCGTGACGAGGGGCACGAGTTCCGGCGTGCGGACAACCGGCGGCTGTTCCGCCGGGCCGCCGCCGACTGGATGCAGCGGTACCTCGGCGACTGAGGGACGGCGCTCCTCCTCACCGTCCGCAGCCGGGCGGTGCCATCCGCGTGACCTGCGGAAAAGCGATGACCGCCGGACCGATTTCCGCCGCCGATCGGGGGTAGTCGGAAGGGCATGATCACTATTGGGGTCGAGGAAGAGTACTTGCTGCTCGATCCGGACACATGCCTTCCGGTGCCGCTCGGTGACCAGGTGCGCGCGTCCGCCGGACTGCAGCCGCTCGTGGAGGGCTCCGAGGTCCAGTCGGAACTGCTCCAGGCGCAGGTGGAGGTCGCCACACCGGTGTGCACGGACCTGGAGGAGGTCGGCGGCCACCTGCTGCGCCTGCGGCACGCGCTGGGCATGGCGGCGGAGAGGAACGGCTGCCTGCTGGCCGCCTGCGCGACCGCTCCCTACCGGGAGACGGCGCCCGTGCCGGTCACCCGGAAGGCCCGCTACCTGGCGATGTCTTCCCAGGCCCCGCAGCTCGTGGCCGAACAGCTGGTCAACGGAATGCACGTGCACGCGGCCGTGCCGGACCGCGAGATGGGCGTCGCCGTCCTGAGCCGCATCCGCGTCTGGCTGCCGGTCCTGGTGGCCATGTCGGCGAACTCGCCCCTGTGGGACGGCGGCGACACCGGGTTCGCGAGCTGGCGCACGGTGGTCTTCGGCCGGTGGCCGGTCAGCGGTCCCCCGCCGCGCTTCACCTCGCTCGCGGACCACGAGGAGCGCGTGCGGTCGCTGCTCGACACCGGCATCATCACCGACACCGGCCAGCTGTACTGGCAGGCCCGCCTGTCCGACCGGTACCCCACGGTCGAGGTGCGCTGCGCCGACGTCCAGCTCCGCGCCGACGAGGCGGTCATGTTCGCCGGGATCGTACGGGCCCTTGTCGCCACCGCGATCGACGAGGAGAAGGCCGGGGTGCCGCTCCCCGACTGCTCGCCCGAACTCCTCCAGGCGTCCAACTGGCACGCCGCCCGGCACGGCCTGAGCGGCCTCCTCGTCGACCCGGAGGGGCGCTCGCGCCGGGCGGGCGACGTGATGTGCTCGCTCCTCGAACACATCACGCCCGCCCTCGACGAGGCCGGCGACACCCGTGAGGTGACCTCCCTGCTCCACCGGCTGCTCCGGGAGGGCACGTCGGCCGACCGCCAGCGCCGCGCCCTGGCCGAGGGCGGCCTGCCGGGTCTCGTCGAGCTGATCACCACGGAGACGGTCGCCCCCTGACCCCCTGACCCCGCCCTCGCGCCGCCGGGCGGACCGGCGGCGCGCCGTCAGACCTTCCCCGAGAGCAGACGGGTGCGGTGGCCGAGGACGCGGGTCAGCTCGGCGACGAACTCCGGCCGCAGCGGCGGGCCGTTCCAGTGCTCGATGCCCAGGTACGCGAAGGCGAAGCAGTCGTTCTCCCACTCCCACGCGGGCAGCGGGACCGCCCGCCGGCACCCCGGACACCGCACGGCGGCCCCGCCCGTGGCGTACCAGTCGTCCATGGCCCCGGAGAAGGAGAGCCGTTCGTCCTCGCCGGACGCGGTCTCCGCGCAGTGGGGGCAGACGGGCGAGCCGCCGGTGCTCGGCGATCCGAAGAACACCGTGCGTCCGGTGACGACCGCCAGGCCGTCGGTCGACGGCCGGCGGCGTTCGTCCGTCACGCACGACCAGCGCGGTCCGGGCGTCAGCACCGGCCGGTCGTGGTGCGAGAACCCCTCCCCCGCGACCGCGATCCCCTCCTCGACCAGCCATGCCGTCACCCGGGCCCCGAGCGCCTCCACCTCCTCGGGCGTGGCGTCGAGGTCGACGATCGTCTGGTAGTGGCTGCCCACCGGCGTCCCCCTGTTCGGTCCGTGCCCCCGCGACGGTACGGCAGGGGTCCGACAACGGGCCCGGCTCGCGGCGCCCCGGGGAAAACGGCTGTCGGCGCGGGCGGCGGGCGCCCTACCGTGACCCCATGCACCGACACCACGGGCGCGGCCGGCGCCCCGCCCGCCGGACCCGGGGAACGGGCGCCCCCGCGGACGCCCCGCCCTTCGACGTCGCGGGCGCCGACGTCGTGCTCGTCGGGTACTTCCCCGCCGGGCAGCGGGACTTCGCCGCCCTGATGGACGCGGCGGCGGCAGGTCTGGCGGACCGGGGCGCCCGGGTCGTGGCGCGTGCCGTGCAGCGGCGCGGGGTCTCGCACGGGGGGGCGCGGAAGACGTCCCTTCCGTTCTCCTCGCGGACGCTCCTGAGCCGCGGGAAGGTCCACGAGGTGGCGGAGGTCCGCGAGCGGACGGGGGCGGACGCGGTGGTCTTCCTCAACGGGCTGACCGGGCATCAGCGGCTCTCCCTGACGGGTATCTTCGGCTGCCCGGTCGTCGGTCTCGCGGAGATCCCGGCGTCGGTGCGGACCGACCGGGTCCGCGGGCGCGCACGGTCGCCCCGGCCGTAAGCACGTACGGTCGTCACTCCTCGAGGAGCGCGAGCACCGCCGCCATCGCCCGCTCCACCGCCTCCGCCGACTCCTCGGTGGGGTCGAGCAGTTCGAAGCCGTGGCGGCCGTGGGGCACGTCGACGGTCTCGACCCGGGCCCCGTGCTTCCCGGCGGCGGTCAGGAACTCCTCGACCGTCGCCGCGATCGCCGGGTGCTCCAGCCCGGCCCGGGTCAGGACCACCGGCGGCCCGTCCGCCGTGCCCACCGCGTCGACCGGGCGGAAGCGGGACTCCACCGCCTCCCAGCCGGGCAGCGGCGCGAGCATCGGACAGGTGACGGCCACGCACCGCAGCCACGGCGGGGGCGCGGCGAGCCAGTCCGCCGCGAGGAGCCCGCCGCCGGAGAAGAACCAGAGCGCGATGCGCTCCCGGTCGACGCGCGGGTCGGCGCGGACGAGCGCGACGGCCCCGGCGAGGTCCTCGGCGGCGAGGGCGTAGTCGGCGAGGCCGTGGAGCCGGTGGTCCGGGGTGGCGCCGACGGCTCCGGCGCCCGCCGCGAGGCGTCCGTACCCCCGGAGCAACGGCGTGTCGCGCGGGGTGGGCCGCTGGTCGGGGTCGACCGGACCACCGTGGACGAAGACGATCGCCGGCCGGGGCCCCTGGGCGTCCGGGAGGTGGAGGTCGACCCGGCCGTGCCGTTCGCGCGGGACCTCGGGGACGTCCCGTACGCCTTCGAGGAAGGGCCGGAGGTGCGTCGGCCGCTCGTCCGCGGGCGCGGTCACCCGGTGGCCCCCGCCCGCCGCCGCGCGGAGCAGGGTCTCCGCGAGCGCGGCGGGCGCGGAGAGCATCGGCCAGTGTCCGGTGGCGAGTTCGAGGAAGCGGATCCGGTCGTCGGCCAGCGCGCGGAACCGGGGCGGGCCCGACTCCACGAGCATCTCGACCATGGCGACGGTCGACCCGGCGGCCGTGCACAGGACGCCGGTGACCGGCAGGGCGGAGGCCGCCCCGGTCAGGCGGAGCGGTGCGGTGAGCGTGGCGGCCGGCTGGGGCGCGGCGAGGCGCTCCAGGCGTACGAGGGCTTCCTCGGGGACGCCCTGGAGGTCGCCCCAGCGGGACCGGGTCTCCCGCGTCGGCGGCGGGGCCCGGCCGTCCGCGCCGGGCCGGCCCCCGGGGTCGGGCACGGAGCGCGCGGCCGGCTCCCCGTCCTGCGGGAGGAGCGTGTCCAGGGCGACGATCCGGGCGGTCCGTCCGGGCCGCCGGTCGGCCGCGCCGAGCACCGGGTGGAGCCCGTACCCGTGGCCCACGAGGACCACCTCGGTCGCCGTGAGGCCGTCGATCAGCCGCACCAGGTCCTCGACGTGCGTCTCCAGTCCGACCCCGGCCGCTTCGTGCCGGTCGTCCATGCCCGTCAGGGTCACCGGGTGCGCCTCGGCGCCCGCCCTCCGGAGCAGGGCCGCCGTCTCCTCCCACACCCAGCCGCCGGTGAAACTGCCCGCCACCAGTACGAACGTCGTCATGCGCGTCTCCTCGCCTCTTCTTCCGGGGCCGTGTCGCCGTCTCCGACGCTAGGAGCTCCCCCTGCGGGAGGTTCAAGGGCCGCCACCGGCGCCCCCGGCGGAGCGGCGGGCCGGGCCCGGCGTCAGAATGGGGTGCTCGTGGAAGGTCGGTCTCCTCCGGGGAGGTGCGTGTCGTGGTGTCCGACGGCCTGTGGAGCATCGGGGAGTTGGCGGCCCGCGCGGGCGTGACCGTCAAGACCGTGCGCTACTACTCCGACCGCGGCCTGCTGCCCGAGGCGGCCCGCAGCTCCGGCGGACACCGCAGGTACGGGCCGGGGGCGCTCGACCGGCTCCGGCTGATCCGTTCGCTGCGCGCGCTCGACCTGCCGGTGCCCGAGGTGGAACGGGTCCTCGACCGGGACGGGGTGCCCGCGGAGGTCCTCGCGGACCGGCTGCGGGACGTGGGCTCCCGGCTGGCCGCGCTGCGCTGGCAGGAGGCCGCCCTGCGGTCGCTCCAGGAGTGCCCCGCCGGGGAGCGCGCGGACCGGGCGCGGCTGCTCGGCGCCGTGCCCGCGCCGCCCGGCACGGACGCCCTGGTCCGGTTCTGGCGCCGGATCCTGCCCGTGCGCCTTCCGGGGCGGGTGGTGTCCCTGGTCCTGGACGCGGTGGTGCCGCCGCCCCCGGCGGAGCCGAGTCCCGCGCGCGTCCTGGACTTCGCCCGGCTGCACGCGCTCGTCTCCGGTCCGCTCCCCGGCGGCGCCGAGTGCCGGCGGGCGCAGCCGCTGCCGGAGGGCGCGTACCGGCCGGACGTGCTGTACGAGGGCCTGGCCGAGGCGTACGCGCTCGCCGAGGCGGAACGGCGGACCGGGCGGACCGGCGGGGCCCTGGAGTGCTTCGTCTCGGCGTACGCCGGCGCGCAGGGCGTCCGGGACACCCCCGACTTCCGGCGCGGCCTCGTCCCGGTGCTGGCCCGGAGCGACAGCGCCCTGATCCGGCGCTACTGGAAGCTCGCCGACGGCCTGTTCGGGCCGGGCGAGCCGGTCCTCGGCATCCTCCACCACCGGCTCTCCGTCGCCCTGAGCCACGAAGTCGACGGGCACGCGGTCGACGGACACGCGGTCTGACGGACACGCGGTCTGACGGGCAAGCGGTCTGGCGGACACACGGCATGACGGCCCCGCGTCCGGCCCCACCGGCCGGGCACGGACCCGGGGCCCCCACGCGGGCCCGGCGCGGGCCCCACGCGGGCCCACCACCCGTAAGCGGCCCCGCCTCCGATCCGCATCGTGGGCCGCCGGGCGTCCACCTGTTGGGCGGCCGGGTGGCGGAACTCTCCGCCCCTCCCGCGTATCCGCTGGTCAGAGAGGTGTGGAGGGGGCGTCAGGTGGCGCAATGTTGTGGCAACACCACCGGGGCCGGTCCGCCGCTACGTTCCGTGTCATGCCCGCCGAACCCGCTCCCGCCGCCCGCCCCGTCGCCGCCGCCCGCCGCCGGCGCCTCCGGGCGGACCGGGCGCGGCAGCTCGCCGACCTGCTGCGCCACCAGATCCTGGCGGGCGCCTTCCCCGGCGGGGTCCTGCCCCTGGAGGACGTCATCGCGGCCGACTACCGGGCCAGCCGGAACACCGTGCGGCAGGCCCTGGACCTGCTGCGCGGCGAGCAGCTGGTCGACCGGCAGCCGGGGGTCGGGACGGTGGTGGTCTGCGAGAAGTACCCGCACGGCCTGGACCGGCTCCAGGGGCTCGCCGAGACCCTGCGCGAGCACGGGCGGGTCACCAACGAGGTGCGGACCGTGGGGCCGGTCGGGGCGCCCGGCCCGGTGGCCCACCGGCTCGGCCTTCCCGACCACTCCGACGTGCTGTGCGTCGAGCGGCTGCGACGGCTCGACGGCCTGCCGCTCTCGCTGGACCTGTCCTATCTGCCGATGGACATCGGGGCCGAACTCCTCGGCTGCGACCTGGAGAACACGGACGTCTTCCGGCTCCTGGAGCAGCTGACCGGGTCCCCGCTCGGGCACGCGGAGATCACCCTGGAGGCCGTCAACGCCGACGCGCACTCCGCCGCCGTGCTCCAGGCCCCGCGCGGGGCGGCCGTCCTGATGCTGGAGCGGCTGACGTGCCTGCCCGACGGACGGCCGGTGGACCTGGAGTTCATCCGCTTCCGCGGCGACCGCATCACCATGAGCGGCGTCCTGCGCCGCGCCCTCTGAACCCTGACGACACACCACCCGTTCCCCGGAGACAGCCATGCCCCTGGTTCCCCAGCGCGCCGACGTGCCCGTGACCATCGACGAGTCGAAGTGCATCGACGGCTGCACGCTCTGCGTCGACGTGTGTCCGCTCGACTCGCTCGCGATCCGCGAGGAGGACGGCAAGGCGTACATGCACGTCGACGAGTGCTGGTACTGCGGCCCGTGCGCGGCGCGCTGCCCCACCGGCGCGGTCACCGTCAACATGCCCTACCTGCTCCGGTGAAAGGCCGAACCACCATGTCAACGAAGAGAGTCGCCCTTCCGCTCGCGCTGCTCCTGCTGCCGCTCGCCACCGCCTGCGGGTCGGGCACCGGCGGCGGGGCGGGGGCGAAGTCGGTCACGGTGACCGTCGGCTACCAGTCGAAGACCATCAACACCGTCACCGCCGGCACCCTGCTGCGCTCCCTCGGCCACTTCGAGGAGGAGCTCGCGGCGCAGGGCCGGAAGGACGGCGTCACCTACCGGGTGAACTGGCAGGACTACGCGACCGGGGCGCCGATCACCGCGCAGATGACGGCGGGGAAGATCGACATCGGTTCGATGGGCGACTTCCCGCTGCTCCTCAACGCGGCGCGCGGCAAGCAGCTCAAGCAGCCGACGCGGCTGGTGTCGGTGACCGGCTACAACCTGCGCGGCGGCCTCAACACCGTGGTGACCGCGCCCGGTTCGCCGCTGCGGTCGCTGACGGACCTGAAGGGCCGCAAGGTGTCCACCAGCGTCGGTTCGGCCGCCGACGGCACCCTGGTCCGGGCGCTCCAGCGGGCCGGGATCGACCCGGCGAAGGACGTGCGGAAGCTCAACCAGCAGCCGAGCGTGGGCGCTTCGGCCCTGGCGGCGGGCAGCGTCGACGCACTGTCCCAGTTCGTCGCCTGGCCCGGACTGCTCGCCTTCCAGGGCCGGGCGACGGCGCTGTACGACGGGGCCGAACTGGACCTGCCGACCTTCCACGGCGTCGCCGTGCGCGAGAGGTTCGCGAAGGAGCGGCCGGCGGTGCTCGACGCGTTCCTGCGTGCGCAGCGGCGGGCCACGGACGAGCTGCGCGCCCGGCCGGTCGCGTCCGCCGAGGCGGTGGCGAAGGAGACCGGGCTGCCCGCCGAGGTGGTCTACCTCTACAACGGCGCCCGGGGCATCGCCACCTTCGACCCGGCGCTCCGCCCCGAGCTGGTGGCCGCGCTCAAGGAGGACGTGCCGGTCCTGGCGGCGGCCGGCCTGGTGAAGGAGGTCGACGTGGACGCGTTCGTCGACCCGGCCCCGCTGGAGCGGGCGGTACCGGGCGCCGCGTATCCGGAGGCGGGGGCGCCCAAGGCGGAGCTGTGGCTGAAGGGGCAGGGCTCGACCCGTGTGTTCGACGGTCCCGGCGCCCTCCTGAAGGCGGTCCGGGAGGCCGGGGCGGGCCGGGTGCGGGCCGCGTACGTGCCGGACGCGGTGACCGGGACGCCCTGGTTCGCGGACCGGGCGGTGTGGGTGCGGGACGGCGGCGAGTGGCGCGCCTTCGTGACCCGGGCGGGCGCGGAGCGGTACGTCGCCGGTCACCCCGGTTCCCGGATCACCGGATACGCAGAGGCCGTGGGGGCGGCGTCGTGAGCGCGGGGAGGACCGCGTCCGCGCGCACGGCCCCGTCGCCCGTGGCGCGCCGGCTGGTCCGGATCGCCTCGCCGCTCGCGGCCCTCGGCCTGTGGCAGCTCCTGACCTCCCTGGACGTCAACCTGTGGCTGCGGTTCGAGCAGTTCCCCACGGTCGTGGAGGTCGCCTCCGCGTTCGCCGACCGGGTCGGCACCGGGGCGTACTGGCAGGACCTCGGCCACAGCCTGCGCCGGATCACGGTCGGGTTCCTCCTGGCGGCCGTCCTCGGGGTGGCGGCCGGGACGGCCGTGGCCCGGTCCCGGTGGGCCGCCGACGTCCTGGGCCCGCTGGTGGAGGCCGTGCGGCCCGTCCCGGCCATCGCCCTGGTCCCGGTCGCGATCCTGCTGCTGCCCACGAACGAGCAGGGCATCGTCTTCATCACCTGCGCCGCCGCCCTCTTCCCGGTGCTCGTGTCGACCCGGCACGCGGTGCGGGCCCTGAGCCCGGTGTGGGAGGAGGCGGTGCTGACCATGGGCGGGAGCCGGGCCCGGGTGCTGTTCTCGGTGGTCCTGCCGGGCGCCCTGCCGGGGATCTTCGGCGGTCTGTCCGTGGGGATCGGCGTCTCGTGGATCTGTGTGATCTCGGCGGAGATGATCTCCGGCGAGTACGGGGTGGGCTACCGCACCTGGCAGGACTACACGGTCGTCGACTACCCCGGGGTCTTCGTCGGCATGGCCACCATCGGCGCGCTCGGCTGGCTCACCTCCACCGCCGTGGAGACGCTCGGCCGCCGAGTCACCTCCTGGCTGCCGCGCCCGGCCGAACGGGGCGCCGGGCCGGGCCGTACGGCGGTCGCCCCGGCTCCCGCCGCTCCCGCCCGCACGCCCTCCCGTTCCGTACCCCTGCCCGAGAAGGAGCCGGTGCCATGAGCGCCACGAGCACGGTGAACGCCACGGGCGCGGAACTCGCCCTGCACGGGGCCCGGTTGGGGCATCCGGACGGATCCCCCGTGTCCGGCCCCGTGGAGCTGCGGATCGCGCCCGGCGAACTCCTCGCCGTCGTCGGCCCCTCCGGCTGCGGCAAGACGACCCTGCTGCGCACGCTCGCCGGGCTGCTGCCGCCCCTGGAGGGGCGGGTCGCGCAGGACGGGGAGCCGGTGCGCGGGCCCGGCGCCGACCGGGCGCTCGTCTTCCAGCACGACGCCCTGCTGCCGTGGCGGACGGTCCGCGCCAACGTGGAGCTGCCGCTGGCGATCCGCCGGGTCCCCCGGGCCGAGCGGCGCCGTTCGGCGGAGGAGTGGCTGGAGCGGGTCGGGCTCGCCGGGCACGCCGCCAGGCTGCCGCACCAGCTGTCCGGCGGGCAGCGGCAGCGGGTCCAGCTCGCCCGCGCCCTGGCCGGCCGGCCCCGGGCGGTCCTGATGGACGAGCCGTTCGGCGCGCTGGACGCGCACACCCGGGCCGGGATGCAGGACCTCCTGGTGGAGATCCTGCGCGGGACGGGCGCGACCGTCGTCTTCGTCACGCACGACGTGGACGAGGCGCTCCACCTCGGTGACCGGGTCGCCCTGTTCGCGTCCGGCGAGGTCCTGGACGTCCCGCACCCCCGTGCGCGGGACGCCCTGCACGCGCCCGCGACGGCCGCGCTGCGCCGCCGCGTCCTCGACTCCCTCTGACGGACGCCCCCGGCCGGACCCGCCCCGCCCCCTCCACAACCCTCCGCACCCCTCCGCACCCCGAAAGGCTCCTCCGTGGACACCCCCCTGACCGTCCCCGACCCCGCCGGCGCGACCGAGCTCTCCTGCGACGTGCTCGTGGTCGGCGGCGGGACCGCCGGCACGATGGCCGCGCTGACCGCCGCCGGACGCGGGGCGAACGTGCTGCTCCTGGAGAAGGCGCACGTCCGGCACTCCGGTGCCCTCGCCATGGGGATGGACGGCGTCAACAACGCGGTCGTGCCGGGCCGGGCCGAACCGGACGACTACGTCGCCGAGATCACCCGCGCCAACGACGGCCTCGTGGACCAGTCCACCGTCCGGCAGACGGCGACCCGGGGCTTCGCGATGGTGCGGCGCCTGGAGTCGTACGGGGTGAAGTTCGAGAAGGACGAGCACGGCGAGTACGCGGTCCGGCAGGTGCACCGGTCCGGTTCGTACGTGCTGCCGATGCCGGAGGGCAAGGACGTCAAGAAGGTCCTCTACCGGCAGCTGCGGCGGCGCGAGATGCGGGAGCGGATCCGGATCGAGAACCGGGTGATGCCGGTCCGGGTGCTCACCCACCCGGACGACGGGCGGGCCGTCGGCGTCGCCGGGTTCCACACCCGCACGGGCGAGTTCGTCCTCGTGCGGGCCGGGGCCGTGATCCTGGCGACGGGCGCCTGCGGGCGGCTCGGGCTGCCCGCGTCGGGCTATCTGTACGGCACGTACGAGAACCCGACGAACGCGGGCGACGGCTACGCGATGGCGTACCACGCGGGCGCGGCGCTCACCGGGATCGAGTGCTTCCAGGTCAATCCGCTGATCAAGGACTACAACGGGCCGGCGTGCGCCTACGTCGCCAACCCGTTCGGCGGGTACCAGGTGAACCGGCACGGCGAGCGGTTCGTGGAGTCGGACTACTGGTCGGGTCAGATGATGGCCGAGTTCGCGGCCGAACTCGCCTCGGACCGGGGGCCGGTGTACCTGAAGCTGAGCCACCTCCCCGAGGAGACCGTCGGCGCGGTCGAGTCGATCCTGCACACCACGGAGCGCCCCACCCGGGGGACGTTCCACGAGGGGCGGGGCCACGACTACCGGACGCACGACATCGAGATGCACATCTCCGAGATCGGTCTGTGCGGGGGCCATTCGGCCTCGGGGGTACGGGTGGACGCGCACGCCCGGACGACCGTGCCCCGGCTGTACGCGGCCGGCGACCTCGCCTCCGTGCCGCACAACTACATGATCGGCGCGTTCGTCTTCGGCGACCTGGCGGGCGAGGACGCGGCGCGGTACACGGCGTACGAGGGGGAGCTCGACCGGCGGCAGGTCCTGGACGCGCACGAGTTGATCTACCGGCCGCTGCGGAATCCGTCCGGTCCTCCGCAGCCGCAGGTCGAGTACAAGCTGCGGCGGTTCGTCAACGACTACGTGGCGCCGCCGAAGACGGGCGCGAAGCTGTCCCTCGCGGTGGAGGCGTTCGACCGGATGTCGCGGGAGATCGCCGGGATGGGGGCGCGCACGGCCCACGAGCTGATGCGGTGCGCGGAGGTGTCGTTCATCCGGGACTGCGCGGAGATGGCGGCGCGGGCCTCGCTGGCCCGGACGGAGTCGCGGTGGGGGCTCTACCACGAGCGGCTCGACCACCCGGAGCGGGACGACGCGGACTGGCTGCACCACCTGGACCTGCGCAAGTCCCCTTCGGGGGCGATGGAGTTCACGGCGCGGCCGGTGGAGCCGTACCTGGTGCCGGTGCCGGAGTTCGCGCCGCCGGGCGGCCCCGAGCGGCACCTGGGCGAGGTGGAGCTCGTGCCGGTGGCCACGGCGGGGCCCCGGGAGGCGGTCCCGGCGGCGCGTCCGGCCGCGGACGGGGCCGTCACGGCGGCGGAGGGCCCAGTGCCGGACCCGGCGGAGGGCCCCGCCGCGGCGCCCTCTCCCCGGCTCCTCGAACTGCTCGGGCTCGTCGAGGACTCCCCCGGTCTCGACGTGCTCGGCCCGTACCTGGAGGACGCCGATCCGGCGGTGCGGGCCGCCGCCGTCACCGCCCTCGGGGAGACCGCTCCGGCCGGGACCGGTCCGGCGCTCGCCGCGCGGCTGCGGGACGGCTCGCCCCGGGTGCGGGCCGCCGCCTCGGCCGCCCTGCGCGAGCTGGTCGAGGTGCTGCCGGCGGAGCCGGTGCTCGGGGACGGCCTGCGGGAGGCCCTCGGCGTGCCCGATCCGGGCGTGCGGACCGCCGCGCTCGACGTCCTGCGGGCGCTGCGGCTCGGGGACGCCCCGCTGTACGCGGCGGCGCTCGCCGACCCGGAGGTGGACGTACGGGTCGGGGCCGTCCGGGCCCTGGTCTCGGTGGACGCGGTCGCGGAGCTGGCGCGGGCGGCGGCCGACCCGGCGCGCGAGGTGCGGGTCGCGGTGGCCCGGGGCCTCGCGGCCGTGCGGGACCCCCGGCCCGGTCCGCTCGCGCCGCTGCTCGACGACGCCGATCCGCTGGTCGGGGGCGCGGCCCTGGCCGCCCTGGCCGGCACCGGCTGCCCGCCCGAGTACGCGGCGCGGGCCGCCGCCGCGCTCGGCGCCCCCGCCTGGCAGGTGCGGGCCGGGGCGGCGACCGCGCTCCGGGCGGCCCCGGCGGGCCTGGCCGTGCCGGTCCTGGCACCGGTGCTCGCGGACCCGAACGCGGACGTGCGGAAGGCGGCCGTCCTCTCGCTCCTCGCGCACCGGGACGACCCGGCGGCCCGGACCGCCCTGGCCGGGGCGGCCGACGACCCCGACGCGGACGTCCGCGCCTACGCGGCCCGGGCGGCGCACGCGGTCCACTGAGCGCGCCGGGTCCGTTCCGTCACCGCCCCGTCTCCCCCTCGGCCGGGTGGTGATCGGCGGCACGCGGGTGAATCCGCGCATGAGGACCGGCGGGGCCGGGAAGGGGCGCACGGCGCACTCTGGACGCAGGGGGCACTCTGGTGGACGGACACGCTCTGGACGCAGGACGACGAGGAGGTGGCGCCGGTGGCGGGGCCGACGACCGGAGAGGCGATGGGGGCTCCCTGCTGGCTGAACCTGTCCGCACGGGACCTGGGTACGGCGGAGCGGTTCTACGGGGCCGTGCTGGGCTGGACGTTCCGGCGCGGAGCCCTCGGCGAGGCGTACGTGGTGGGCGAGCGGGACGGGGTGCCGGTGGCCGGGATCGCGGCCGTGGCGGCGGAGATGCAGGTGCCGGTGGCCTGGACGGTCTTCTTCGCCGTCGACGACGCCGACGCGGCGGTCGCGCGGATCCGGGAGCGCGGCGGCACGGTCGGCGTGGGGCCGGTCGCGTTTCCGCCCCGGGGCCGCGCGGCGCTCGCCACCGATCCTGAGGGCGCGGCGTTCGGGGTGTGGGAGGGACGGCTGGTGTCGCGCTGGCACGTGGGCGAGCGGCAGTCGCCGGCCTGGCTGGAGCTGCACACCCGCAACGCGTTCGACGCGGCCGTCTTCTACGGCGGGGTGCTCCGGTGGGCGGACGCCGTCCCGGGCTCCTGCGAGGTGTCGTACGAGGACGACCGGGTGGTCCTGCGACGCGACGGCGAGGCCGTCGCCCGGCTGAACAGCGGCCCGGTCGAGTCCGCCTCCCCCAGACCGCAGCTGCGGCCGCGCTGGCTCGTGCGCTTCCGGGTGCCGGATCTGGAGGCGGCGGAGGCGGCGGTCCCGAAGCACGGCGGCTCGGTGGTGCCGGGCGGTGAGTGGGGCGGGGTGCGCGAGCCGGACGGCGGTGCCCGGCGCGCGGTGGTGCGGGACCCGGAAGGGGCGCTGTTCACGCTGGAGGCGGAGGACTGAGGGGCGCGCTCCCCCGGTCTTCCCGACGGGCCCCGGCGGCCGTGTGGTCCACGGCCGCCGGGGCCCGTCGGCGTCGCCCGGTCGGGGCGCGGGTCAGGCGGGGGCTTCGGCCCCGGAGGGGGCGCGTACGGCCGCCGTCCCGTCCTTCTCGGCGGGGTCGGCGGCGAACCGGGCCGGGATGAGGGCGGCGACGACCGCCGCCGCGAGGCCGACCCCGCAGCCGATGAGCATGGCGACGCGGAAGCCGTCCTCCGAGGGCAGCGCATGGCCGCCGAGGGTGGTGGTCATCTGGGCGAGGACGACGCCGATGACGGCGGCGGAGACGGAGGTGCCGATGGAGCGCATCAGGGTGTTGAAGCTGTTGGCCGAGGCGGTCTCCTCCTGCGGCACCGCGCCCATGATGAGCGCCGGCATGGCCCCGTAGGCGAGTCCGACGCCGGTGTTGCAGACGAGGGTGACGGCGAGCAGGCCCCAGGTGGAGCCCATCAGGGCGAGGGAGGAGCCGTAGCCGGCGGAGATGACGAGGGCGCCGACGGAGAGCGTGACCTTGGGGCCGCGGGCGGCCGAGAGCTTGGCGCCGAGCGGGGCCAGGACCATCATCATCAGGCCGGCCGGGGCCATCCACAGGCCCATGGCCATCATCGACTGGCCGAGGCCGTAGCCGGTGGCCTCGGGCAGCTGGAAGAGCTGGGGGACGACCAGGGACTGCGCGTACATGGCGAAGCCGACCAGGACCGAGGCGGCGTTGGTCATGAGGACGACCGGGCGGGCGGTGACCCGCAGGTCGACGAGGGGGTCGGGGGTGCGGAGCTCCCACGCGCCCCAGGCGAGCAGGACGACGACCGCGACGGCGAGGAGGCCGAGGGTGGTGGCGCTGCCCCAGCCCCAGCTCGCGCCCTTGGAGACGGCGAGCAGCAGGGCGACGAGTCCGGTGCCGAGGCCGAGCGCGCCGGGCAGGTCGAAGCGGCCGGGGGCGGCGGCGCGGCGGCCCGCGGGGGCGACGCGCCAGATCAGGGCGCCGACGAGGACGCTGAGGCCGGCGGCGACCCAGAAGAGGACGCGCCAGCTGGCGTTCTCGGCGACGGCGGCGGAGAAGGGCAGGCCGAGGGCGCCGCCGACGCCCATGGAGGCGCTCATGAGGGCGATGGACCCGCCCAGCCTCTCCGGCGGCATGATGTCGCGCAGCAGGCTGATGCCGAGGGGCACGACGCCCATGCCGAGGCCCTGGAGGCCGCGTCCGACGATCATCGGGACGACGGAGGAGGAGAGGGCGCAGACGACAGAGCCGGCGACGAGCGGGACCACGGAGACGAGCAGGACCCGCCGCTTGCCGAGGGTGTCGCCGAGCCGGCCGGCGACGGGGGTGGCGACGGCGCCCGCGAGGAGGGTGGCGGTGATCACCCAGGAGGCGTTGGAGGGGGTGGTGCCGAGCAGCCGGGGGAGGTCGCCGATGAGCGGCACCACCAGGGTCTGCATCAGTGCGGCCACGATGCCGGCGAGGGCGAGGACGCCGACGACGCCTCCTGGTCGGGCGTCGGGCTTGGAGCCGTCCACGTGTTTCTCCCTGGGTCTTCACGACGATGCGTATGCATCATGCACATTGCATGCTGAATACACAAACCATGCATGATGCACATAGGATCGCCGCAGGAGAGAATGCCCCCATGGACAAGCCCGTAAACAAGCCCACCGACCTGGTCGAGTTCGAGACCATGCTGCTCGGCCGGCACGCGCACCTGTACGCGCCCCGCTCCCGCGCGGGCGGCGACCGGCTCGACCGCAGCGCGTACGTCCTGCTGAGCCGCATCCGCATGCACGGTCCGATGTCCATCGGGCAGCTCGGCGAGGCCTTCGGCCTCGATGCGTCCACCCTCAACCGGCAGACCGCCGCGATGCTGCGCGCCGGCGTCGTGGAGCGCATCCCCGACCCCGACGGCGGCATCGCCCGCAAGTTCCGCATCACGGAGGAGGGCGAACGGCGCCTGGAGGCCGACCGCGCCTCGAACGTCGCGGGCCTGGAACGCGTGATGGAGCACTGGTCCCCCGAGGACGTCTCCCGCTTCGCCGCCTTCCTGGAACGCTTCAACCGCGACATCGAACGCCTGGAGGGCCGGCCCTGGCCGCGCCCCTGAAGAGGGTCCGGCCACTGTCGGCCGCCCCTTCCGTCGAGTAGGCGCAGGAGGGCGGAAAGTCCCGTCGGGGCCCTCGACGGTCGCGGGCATCGCGGCCGTCGAGGGCCCCGCAGGCATGCCCGCCGAGGCAGAACCCGCCGCGTCGAAACCCTTTACGCACGGGACGACCGGCGGTAACTTCCGGCCAGCGCAAGATGTTTCTGCAACTTTCCGACTGCGTTTCCATCAGGCTTCGCCCCCCTTCCCGGGCAGAGGTCTGCCCGGACGCGCGGCCCCGTCTGGAGATTCAGATGACACGCACCCGCACCCGGCCACCGGCGCGCGCCGTCGCCGCCCTGGCCGTCGCCGCCGGCCTCCTCGGCCTCGTCGCCGCACCCCCCGACGCCCCCTCCCCGCACACCGCCCCCGTCGCCGCCGCCGTCGAGGGCACGACGACGGTCTACTACTGGACGAAGACGAAGAACTGGGCCCGGTACAACCTCCACTACGCGCCCGACGGCGGCTCCTGGACCACCGTCCCCGGCACCGCCATGGAGGCCGCCTGCACCGGCTGGGTGAAGAAGACCGTCACCCTGGGAACGGCCGCCGGCCTCCGGGCCGCCTTCAACGACGGCAACGGCACCTGGGACAACAACGGCGGCAAGGACTACGCCCTGGGCACGGGCGCCGTCACCGTCAGGGACGGGGCCGTCGCCCACTCCGACCCCTGCGCCGACACCCCGCCCGCCGAGTCCCGCAAGGCCACCGTCTACTACTCCACCGCCTCCCTCGGCTGGTCCACCGCCAACGTCCACTACCAGCCGACGGGCGGCGCCTGGACCGCCGCCCCCGGCGTCGGCATGCAGGCCGCCTGCGCCGGCTGGTGGAAGCGGGAGATCGACCTCGGGACGGCCACCGGCCTCAAGGCCGCCTTCAACAACGGCAACGGCACCTGGGACAACAACGGCGGCTCCGACTACGCCCTCGGCGCGGGCGTCTCCACCGTCCTGAACCGGGCGGTGACGGCGAACGCCGCCGACCCCTGCGCCGCCACCCCGCCCGACACCCGGGCCCCCACCGCCCCCGCCGGCCTCACCGCGACGGCCGACGGCACCTCCGTCCTGCTCGCCTGGAACCCGTCCACCGACGACCGGGGCGTCACCGGGTACCAGGTCACCCGCACCGGGGGCGGCGGCACGGTCGTCACCGACGTCGGCTCCACGGTCCTCTCCGACACCGGTCTGGCCGAACGGACCGCGTACACCTACACGGTGCGGGCCGTGGACGCCGCCGGGAACGTCTCCGCCGCCTCCTCCCCCGCCACCGCGACCACGGGCGACAGGCCCACCGCCCCGGCGAACGGCAAGCCGCTGGGCACCGACCCGCGCAAGGACCCGATCTACTTCGTCCTCACCGCCCGCTTCAACGACGGCGACCCGTCGAACAACCGGGGCGGGAGCCAGCACGTCAAGTCGGGCAACGCGGCCAACGACGACCCCATGTTCCGGGGCGACTTCAAGGGCCTGATCCAGAAGCTCGACTACGTCAAGGGCCTCGGCTTCTCGGCGATCTGGGTCACCCCGGTCGTCCTCAACCGCTCGGACTACGACTACCACGGCTACCACGGCTGGGACTTCTACCAGGTCGACCCGCGCCTGGAGTCGGCCGGCGCCTCCTACCAGGACCTGATCGACGCCGCCCACGCCAAGGGCATGAAGATCTACCAGGACGTCGTCTACAACCACTCCTCCCGCTGGGGCGCCAAGGGCCTGTTCACGCCCACCGTGTACGGAGTGCGGGACGGCCAGTGGAGCTGGTACTACGACGAGAGGCAGCCCGGCTTCGAGTACGACGGCCTGACGGTCGACCCGAAGAGCGGCAAGTCGTACTACAACGGCGACCTGTGGTCGACGGCCGAGCCGACCGGCAACACCTGTGTGAACTGGGGGAAGCCGACCGGCGGGAAGAGCGCCGAGGGCTACACGGTCTACAACTGCCAGTGGCCGAGCCCCACGTCCGGCATGTTCCCGAAGGCGCTCTACCACCAGTGTTGGATCGGCAACTGGGAGGGCGAGGACTCCCGTTCCTGCTGGCTCCACGAGGACCTGGCGGACTTGAACACCGAGAACCCGGCCGTGCAGAACTACCTGATCGGCGCGTACGACAAGTACATCGACATGGGCGTCGACGGCTTCCGCGTCGACACCGCCGTGCACATCCCGCGCACCACCTGGAACCGCCGCTTCCTGCCCGCGATCCAGGAACGGGTGGCCCGGCGCCACGGCGCGGAGGCCGCGAAGAACTTCTTCGTCTTCGGCGAGGTCGCCGCCTTCGTCAACGACAAGTGGAACCGCGGCTCGGTGAACCACTCGGCGCAGTTCTACACCTGGAAGGAGCGGAAGGAGTACGACCTCGACGACGGCAGGGCCGCCCTGGAGATGTACGAGTACGAACAGCAGCAGGGCACGGGGAACCAGCCCACGTCCACCAACGCCTTCCTGAACGGCAACAGCTACCACGCGCCCGACCACAGCCGCTCCTCCGGCATGAACGTCATCGACATGCGCATGCACATGAACTTCGGCGACGCGCAGAACGCCTTCTCCAACGGCAAGGACTCCGACGACAGCTACAACGACGCCACCTACAACGTCGTCTACGTCGACAGCCACGACTACGGCCCCAACAAGTCGAGCGAGCGGTACGCGGGCGGCACCGACGCCTGGGCCGAGAACATGTCCCTGATGTGGACCTTCCGCGGCATCCCGACGCTGTACTACGGCTCCGAGATCGAGTTCCAGAAGGGGAAGAAGATCGACTGCGGGCCGTCCTGCCCGCTCGCCGGCACCGGCCGCGCCTACTTCGGCGCGCACCTCGCCGGCTCCGTCACCGCCTCCGACTTCTCCACGGTCGCGTCGGCGTCCGGCACCGTCGCCACCACCCTCCAGCAGCCCCTGGTCCGGCACGTGCAGCGGCTCAACCAGATCCGCCGCGCGGTCCCCGCGCTCCAGACGGGCCAGTACTCGACGGAGGGCGTCTCGGGCGGCATGGCGTTCAAGCGCCGCTACACCGACGCGGGCACGGACAGCTTCGCGCTCGTCACGGTCTCGGGCGGCGCCACCTACACCGGCGTCCCCAACGGCACGTACACCGACGCCGTCACCGGCGACGTCCGGACCGTCACGAACGGGACCCTCACGGTCGCGGCACCCGGCAAGGGCAACCTGCGGGTGTACGTCCTGAACGGCCCCGGCCGGATCGGCACCGCCGGACCGTACCTCAAGTAGCGGCACCCGGACCGCCGGCCGGGGCCCGTACGGGGTTCCGGCCGGCGGTCCCGGTCTGCGGTCACGGCTACGGCAACGGCGTCCGGTGCAGGGCGATCAGGAGGCGCCAGACCCGGTGGGCGATCTCCCCGGGAGCGCCCTCCACGAGGCCGTGCAGCCAGTCGGCGAGCACCCCGGCGAAGGCCGCGGCCACGGCCGACGCGACGAGGCCGGGCTCCGGGGCGCCGACCAGGGTCCGTTCGGCGAGGCTGCGGGCGCGCAGGTCCTCGTGGAGGACGCGGCCGAGCGGCCCGCCGCCGCCCGGGCGCAGCAGCTCCCGGTAGAGCCCGGCGTGCGGGGCGAGTCCGGCGAAGAAGTCGAGCAGCGCGGGCGGCGGGGCCTCCGGATCGGGCGCGCCGCGCCAGGCGTGCAGGGCGTCGACCGCGTCGCGGACCACGTCGGCGCAGGCGTCGACGGCCAGCGCCTCCAGGTCCGCGTAGTGGAGGTAGAAGGTGGCGCGGCCGATCCCCGCCCGGCGCACCAGCGCGGCGACGGTGACCTCGGTCAGCGGGCGTTCCGCGCAGGCGTCGAGGAGGGAGCGGCGGAGCCGGGCCCGGGTCCGGGCGGCCCGGGGGTCCTCGGCGGCCGGGGTCATCCGGCGGCCAGGACGGCGCCGAGGGCCAGCGCGCCCGGCAGTGCCTGGGCGACCAGGATGCGGCGGTTCGCGGTGAGGCCGCCGTACAGGCCGGCGACGAGGACGCAGGAGAGGAAGAAGACCTGGACCCGGTGGCCCGTGGGGTCCCCGGCGATCAGGCCCCAGACGAGGCCGGCGGCCAGGAAGCCGTTGTAGAGGCCCTGGTTCGCGGCGAGCGGGGCGGTCGCGCGGGCCAACTCGGCGTCGAAGCCGGACAGTCCGCGTCCCGGTCCCTTCTCCCACAGGAACATCTCCAGAACCAGGATGTACACGTGCAGGGCGGCCACCAGGCCCACCAGCACGTTCGCCGTCGTCTCCATCGCCGTCTCCCACCGCTCACACTTGCTGGACAGGTGTCCAGCATACATGGACAGGTGTCCGGGAAATTTCGTCGTCTTGACGCTGTTCGATCAAAAGTGCGTAACGCGAACGGGCTTCTCGGACAGAACACTTCCTTCCGGGGGGCGATTCTGGGATCTTGCGTCCACCCCACACATCACAGGGCCCGGCGGGCGTCCCAGACGCCACCGGGCCATCGGAGGACGCAATGTTTTCCCTCATATCCGGCCGGACGGCCGGCCGGTCGAGAACCTCGGCCATATCCGTCGCGGCCCTCGGCACGATCATGGCGCTCGCCACCCCCGCCGGACTCGCCCACGCAGCAACGTCGGACACCGCGCCCGTCGCGGCCCGTTCGACGGGGGCGAGCACGGCCACCACCCCGAGCACGGCCACCGCGAAGGCGGCCCCCGCCGCCGCCCCGGCCGCCTGGGCCGCGGGCACGCGCGCGTACCTGGTGATCACGGCCCCCGGCGGCACCGCCGCCGTGAGCGGCTCCGTGGCGACCAAGGGCGGCTCGGTCTTCGCCACCTACGACGCGATCGGCGTGATCGTGGCGCACTCGACGTCCGCGTCGTTCGCCTCCTCGATGCGCACGGTCTCCGGCGTCCAGCAGGTCGGCGCGACCCGGACGTCCGACGTCCCGGCCGACGCCTACAACCCGGCGCTCCCGGCCAACCCGTCGCAGTCGGCGACGACGCTCACCGAGTCCAACCGCTGGGACATGACGCAGATCAAGGCCGACCAGGCCTGGGCCGTCACCACCGGTTCGGCGTCGGTGAAGGTCGGCGTCCTGGACACCGGCGTGGACGACCAGCACCAGGACATCGCGCCCAACTTCAATGCCGCCGACTCGGCCTCCTGCGCCTACGGCAAGGCGGACGCCCGCGCGGGCGCCTGGCGCGACGTCGACACCCACGGCACGCACGTGGCCGGCACGATCGCCGCCGCCAAGAACGGCAAGGGCGTCATCGGCGTCGCGCCGGGCGTGAAGGTCTCCTCGGTCCGCATCGCGGAGCCGGGCAGCACGCTGTTCTTCGCGGAGAACACGATCTGCGGCTTCGTCTGGGCCGGCGACCACGGCTTCAAGGTCACCAACAACAGCTACTACACGGATCCGTGGCAGTTCAACTGCCCGGACGACCTGGACCAGGCCGCCATCATCGAGGGCGTCCGCCGGGCGCAGGAGTACGCCGAGGGCAAGGGCTCGCTCCAGGTCGCCGCCGCGGGCAACTCCAACTACGACCTGGCGAACAAGACGACCGACACGGCGAGCCCCAACGACTCGACCCCGGTCACCCGCACCATCACCAACGCCTGCATCGACATCCCGACCGAGCTGCCGGGCGTCGTGACCGTCGCCGCGCAGGGCAACGGCGGCGCCAAGGCCTCGTACTCGAACTTCGGCAACGGCGTGATCGACATCGCGGCCCCGGGCGGCGACGGCTCCTCGGGCGTCTACTCGACGCTCCCGGGCGGCAAGTACGGCAACATGAACGGCACCTCGATGGCCTCCCCGCACGTGGCCGGCGTCGCGGCGCTGATCGCGAGCGCGAACCCGTCCTTCACCCCGGCGCAGATCCGGGACCAGCTGGGCGTCCAGGCGACCGACAGGGCCTGCCCGTCGGACACCCGCTGCAAGGGCACCGCGACCAAGAACGGCTTCTTCGGCGAGGGCTCGGTCGACGCCCTGAAGGCCGTCGGCGGCTCGACCCCGCCGCCCGGGAAGTACTTCGAGAACCTGACGGACGTGACGGTCCCCGACAACACCACGGTCGAGAGCCCCCTCACCGTCAGCGGCGTGACGGGCAACGCGCCGGCCGCCCTCAAGGTGGGCGTGGACATCAAGCACACCTACATCGGTGACCTGAAGGTCGACCTGGTGGCCCCGGACGGCAGCGTCTACACGCTGCACAACCGGACCGGCGGCAGCGCGGACGACATCGTCCAGACCTACACCGTCAACGCCTCGTCCGAGGTGGCGAACGGGGTCTGGAAGCTGCGCGTGAACGACAACGCGAGCCAGGACTCGGGCAGGATCGACGCCTGGAACCTGACCTTCTGACACCGCGCGACCCCCTGACGGGGCCGGAGCAGCCGCCCAGGCGCTCCGGCCCCGTTCGCGTGCGCCCGGAAAGGGGCTCGCGCGCGTGCGCGGGGAGAGGTTTCGGAAACAAGTCCTTACCGAGGGGTAGGCCTACCCGGGCCCCTTGCTATACGTTCCGTCCAACAAGCTTGCTAGACGGGGTGTCTAACAAGCCTCCGAGTCGATCGCGACCCAAGGAGCCGCACCATGGCAAGCAGCACCGTTCGTCCGGACAGCCACGACGGAGCCGAGGACGGGAACGTCTCGGAAGCGGACGTGGCCGAACGCCTGCTCCGGTCCGCGGCCAAGCTCTCGTACGACCCCGCCACCGAGGTGGACTGGGACACCCCCCTCGACAAGGACTTCCACGGCCAGAGCCCCGAGTGGAACAGCCTCTACGGCACGGCCTACTGGAACGAGATGACCGAGGAGCAGCGCAAGGAGCTGACCCGGCAGGAGGCCGCCTCGGTCGCCAGCACCGGCATCTGGTTCGAGATGATCCTCCAGCAGATGGTGCTGCGGGACATGTACGCGAAGGACCCCACCGACCCCCGGTTCCAGTGGGCGCTGACCGAGATCGCGGACGAGTGCCGCCACTCGATCATGTTCGGCCGCGGCTCCGCGAAGCTCGGCGCCCCCGCCTACCGCCCGCGCCGCGCGGTGCTCGAACTGGGCCGCGCCTTCAAGACGGTGGGCTTCGGCGAGGCCGCGTACGCCGCGATCCTCGTCGCCGAGGAGGTCCTCGACGTCATGCAGCGCGACTGGATGCGCGACGAGCGGGTCGCCCCCTTCGTGCGCACCATCAGCAACATCCACGTGGTCGAGGAGTCCCGGCACATGAAGTTCGCCCGGGACGAGACGCGCCGCCGCCTCGCGCGGGCGAGCACGGCCCGCCGCCACTTCCACGCCCTGGTCGTCGCCATCGCCTCGTACTACATCGTCACCAGCATGGTCAGCCCCGACGTGTACGCGCAGGCCGGACTCGACCCGGAGCGGGCGCGCCGCGAGGCCGCGGCCAACGAGCACTACAAGTCCCAGCTCCGCTCCAGCTGCGCCGGGCTCATGGAGTTCCTCGCCTCGGCCCGGCTGCTCACCCGGCCCGCGCTCCTCATCTACAGGCGCGCCAGCCTGATCTGAGCCCGCGTCCGCTCCCGCCCCGTCCGTCCCCCTGCCCCGCACCCGAACCGAGTCGACGAGATGACCTACGCGATCACCCAGACCTGCTGCAACGACGCGACCTGCGTCGCCGTCTGCCCGGTCAACTGCATCCATCCGACGCCCGGGGAACCGGACTTCGGCACCACGGAGATGCTGTACATCGACCCCAAGGCCTGCATCGACTGCGGCGCCTGCGCCGACGCCTGCCCGGTCGACGCCATCTTCCCGGCCGACCGCCTCACCGGCCGGCTGCGGGAGTACGAGGCGATCAACGCGGAGTACTACGCGGAGCGCACGCCCGGCCCGGCCGTGGCCTCGCCCAACTTCCACACCTGGGGCGAGCCCGCCTTCCCGCGCTCGCTCCCGTCCGACTTCGCCCCGCTGCGGATCGCGGTCGTCGGCACGGGACCGGCCGGCATGTACGCCGCCGAGGACCTGCTCCTGCACACCAACGCCGAGGTGACCCTGATCGACCGGCTGCCGGTGGCCGGCGGTCTGGTCCGCTACGGCGTGGCGCCCGACCACCCGGCGACCAGGGGCGCCGGGGAGACCTTCGCCCGCTTCCACTCCCACCCCCGCGTCCGGATGCGGCTCGGCGTGGAGATCGGCCGGGACGTCACCGCCGAGGAGCTGGCCGCCCACCACGACGCGGTGGTCTACGCGGTGGGCGCGCCCTCCGACCGGCGGCTCGGCATCCCCGGCGAGGACCTGCCGGGCAGCGTCTCCGCGGCCTCCGTCGTCTCCTGGTACAACGCGCACCCGGAGACCGGCGCGGACGCCGTCCCGCTCTCCGCCGAGCGGGTCGTGGTGGTCGGCAACGGCAACGTGGCGCTCGACGTGGCCCGCGTCCTCGTCATGGACCCGGCCGACCTCGCCGGCACCGACATCGCCGACCACGCCCTCGCCGCCCTGAACGGCGCCCGGGTCCGCGAGGTGGTGCTGCTCGGCCGCCGGGGGCCCGGGGACGCCGCGTACACGGCCTCCGAACTGCTCGCCCTCAAGCACCTCCCGGGCGTGGACCTGGTCGTCGACGACCGGGACCCGCGCACCGGCGCCGCGATCGACGCGGCGGCGGCCGGGGAGAAGGCGGCGCTGCTCCGGGGCGTGGCCCGGGAGGCGGTGGACTGGACGCGGTCGCCCGCGCCGGACCGGCGCCGGATCGTCCTGCGCTTCCACTCCGCGCCGGTCGAGGCGCTCGGCACCGACGCGGTGCGTGCGGTCCGGGTGACCGGGGACGGCGCGGAGCCCGTTGCGGAGATCGGGGCGGGACTGCTGGTCAGGGCCGTCGGCTACCGGGGCGTGCCGCTGCCGGGGCTGCCGTTCGACGAGGCCACCGGCACGGTGCCGCACGAGGCGGGCCGGGTCGGCGGCGTGGCCGGCGCCTACGTCGTCGGCTGGATCAAGCGCGGGCCGTCCGGCGGCATCGGGGCCAACCGGGCGTGCGCGGAGGAGACCGTCGGGACGCTGCTGGCGGACGCGGTCGCGGGGACGCTGCCGAAGCCGACGGGCACGTCGGCGGAGTTCCGCAGGCTGGCCAGGAGCCGCAGCGAGGGCCTCGTCGACGCGCGCGGCCTCGCGGCCATCGACCGGACCGAGCGGGCGCGGGGGCGGGACGCGGGCCGTCCCAGGGTCAAGCTGGCGACGGTGCCGGAGCTGGTCGCGGCGGCGCGGGGCGGCCGCTGGCGCCGGCCGGTCTGAGCGGCGGCCGGTCTGAGCGGCGGGCGGTCCGGGCTCCGGGCGGTCCCTACCGCGGGGCGTCTTCCCGGGCGGTACGGGGGTCCGGCCCGGGACGGCGGGCCGGCGGTGCGGTGCGGTGCGTGACCGGGCGGGCCGTCAGGCCACGAGGTCCAGGGTCTGGCGGATCACGATCGCGTTCAGCCGCACCGCGAAGGGCACGACGTCCGTCAGGTCGAGCGCGACGGCCTCCGCCTTCGGCAGCTCGACGGTCACGTCCACGCAGAAGGCCAGGGCGTACATGTGCTCCCCGGTCTCCTCGTCCTGGAGGGCGAAGAACAGGTCCCGGTAGAAGCGGGTGCGCTCCCCGGACTCCTCGTAGAAGGAGAGTCCGGGCTGCCCCTCCTGGGCGGCGAGCCCCGTGAAGGCGGCGACGAGCTCCCGCTCGACGGTGGCCCAGAAGCCGGCGTCCGCGCACTCGGGCGGGAGCGCCTGCCGGACGGCCTCCTTGAGGGAGAGGACCATGACGAGGACGGGGGCGTGCTCCTGGAGCCCCCAGCCCCTGATCATCCGCACCACGGTGCTGTCCGGGACGGCGGCGGCCGCCTCCCGTATCGCCTCGAAGTCGAAGTTGACGGTCGCCGGGGCGATCGCCTCCTGGAACAACCGGTCGATGGACCGGGCCTGGTCGAGGTGGTCAGGGCCCACCTCGACGACGGTCCTGAAACTGGCGGCCAAAGCTCCTCCTGTGTGATCAGTGCGATCCCTGTGATCGGGAGGGGCCAGTATGGCGAGGGCCCGTACGGCGGGCGGGGCGTGTCCGGCGGGCGGACACCCGGGCCGGGGCTCAGGACCTGCGGCGGGGCTTCCCGCTCCGGCCGCCGCGCGCGGAGCCCCCGGTGCCGCCCTTGCGGGCCGAGGGCCGCCCGGAGGTGGAGGTCCGGGAACCGGCCGCCGGCTTCCCGGACTTGGCGGGCTTCCCGGACGTGGCGGGCTTCTGCTCCTTCCGGCCCTTGCGCTCCTCCGCGCGGCGGCCCCGGGTGCTGTTCACCGTCCGGCCGCGCACGATGCCGATGAACTCCTCCACCAGGTCGGGCGCCTCGTCGGCGGCCGGCCAGGACAGGGCGACGCGCGACTGCGGGACGCCGTCGAGCGTCCGGTAGGTGAGGTCCTTGCGGTGGTGCAGCCGGGCGAGGGACTGCGGGACGGCGAGCACGCCGACCCCGGCCGCGACGAGCTCGATCGCGTCGGCGGTGGTCGCGGGGCGCTCGAACGCCGGGCGGCCCGGCGGGCGCTCCCAGCCGAGGGTGTCGTCGAGGGGGTGCAGGACGAGCTCCTCGGCGAGGTCGTCCGCCGAGACCTCCTCGACCGCCGCGAACAGGTGGTCCTTGGGGACGACGACGACCGTCGTCTCGGTGTAGAGCGGGATCGCGCTGAGGTCGTCCCCGTCGACGGGGAGCCGCACGAGGCCGGCGTCCGCCGCGCCCTCCCGGAGCACGCCGAACGCCTCGGCCGGGGTCACGGCGTGGAGGGTCAGCGGCACGTCGGGCAGGCGCTCCTTCCAGATCCCCACCCACTTCGAGGGGGTCACGCCCGGCACGTACGCGAGCCGGAACGAAGGGGTCTCCGGGGAGGAGCCGGAGGAAGGGTCCGGGGTGGGGTCCGAGGAGGAAGCGTCCGTGCCTGTCACTCCGCCAGGTTACCGGTAGCCGCCGTGGTCGGAGTCCGTCCACATGCTCGATACCCTGGTCGCATGACGTCGCACCAGAACACCCAGACGATGAAGCCCGCGACCGCGGCGAAGAAGCTGGGTGTGTACCTCGAGGCCACCCCCGCGGAGTTCCAGGAGGGTGTCGTCTCGCGCACCGAGCTGAACGAGCTCCAGGCGAACCCGCCCGCCTGGCTCCAGGAACTCCGGAAGAACGGTCCGCACCCCCGCCCGGTGGTCGCGTCGAAGCTGGGCGTCTCCATCGCCGGTCTCGCGCGCGGCGGCATCACCGAGCCCCTCACCACGGAGCAGATCGACGCGCTCAAGCAGGAGTCGCCCGAGTGGCTGCGGAAGGAGCGGGCCACGCAGGCAGAGGTCCGCAAGGAGACCGCCCGCATCAAGGAGCGCGACGAGGAGCGGGCGCGCCGCGCGCAGGAGGCCTGACCCCCCGCTCGGGAAGCGCGGTCCCCTCCCCCGCGTCCGCCGTCCTCCTCCGGCCCGGTCACGACCGGGCCGGACCGGTGTGGCGCGGGGGCCGGTGAGGGAGTCATCCCCTCATGAGTGATCACCCCCTCGCGAGGGACGCGAGCACCGCACACCGGCCGCCGGTCGTCGTCGGCGTGGACGGGTCCGAGCACGGGCTCCGGGCCCTGGAGTGGGCCCTGGGCACCGCGGAGGGCTCCGGCTCCCCGCTGGTCGTGGTCCACGTCCGCCCCGAGGAGCTCCAGCTCGGCACGGCCCGCATCGAGTCCCTGGGCGGAGCGCCGGAGCTTCCCGACACGGTGCTGAACGGCGTGGCGGCCGGAATGGAGCGGCGCGGGCCCCGCGTCCCCGTGCGGTACGAGTCCCTCGACGGGTCCGTGACCGACGCCCTGGCGGCGGTGGCCCGGGGCGCCCGCCTCCTGGTGACCGGCTCCCGGGGCCGCGGCGGTTTCGCGAGCGCGCTGCTCGGCTCGACGAGCCGCACCCTGGCCGCGAGCGCCCCCTGTCCGCTCGTCGTCGTCCCGCACGAGGCCCGGACGGCCGTCCCGGAGGGCGGGCCGGGGGCGGGGCGGGTGCTTCTGGGGCTGCATCCCGAGGAGTCCCCGGACCAGGTGCCGGCCTTCGCGTTCGAGGAGGCGCACCACCGGGGCGTGCCGCTGGAGGCCGTGACCGCGTTCCGGCTGCCCCCGCCGCAGGGCGCCCTGCTCGCCGCGCCGTCCCCGGCGCTCCAGGTGCCGCCCCCGCTGCCCCTCGCGGACGACGCCGAGGAGCTCGTACGGGGGGCGGAGCGGGAGCAGGAGGAGCGGCTGCGGCCCTTCGTCGCGCGGTGGCCGGACGTGGAGCTGCGCCCGGTGGTGGTGCCGGGGGACGCGGCGGGGCGGCTCGTGGAGGGCTCGCGGGACGCGGGTCTGCTGGTCGTGGGGCGGCACCACCGGCACCGCCTCGGCTCGCTGCTCGTCGGTTCCGTCGCCCACGCGGTGCTGCACGGGGCCCACTGCCCGGTGGCGGTGGTGCCCCCGGCGCCCGCGGACTGAGGCGGGACTGGTAGAAGGGGTGCCATGACCGCCTCCGACCGGGCGTCCGCGGCTTCGGCCCGGCGCAACGTCCAGCCGCCGACCGCCCACGCCTCCCTCGGGGCGGGGGTCGTCGTGACCGACGCCTCCGGCCGGGTCCTGCTCGGGCTCCACCGCTCCGGGGTGTGGGAGCTGCCGGGCGGCAAGGTCGAGCCGGGCGAGTCCGTGGAGGCCGCGGCGGTCCGCGAGCTGGCCGAGGAGACGGCGCTCGTCGCGGACGCGGCCGACGTGGAGGTCCTGGGGCTGATCCTGGACTCGGTCACCTCCGACCGCGTGACCCGGATGACCGTGGCCACGGCGGTGGGCGCCTTCCGCGGGACGCCGGCCGCGACCGAGCCCGACAAGGTCGGGCACTGGGAGTGGACGGCCCCGGACCGGCTTCCGGAGGCGCTGTTCCTGCCCTCGGCGCAGGTGCTGCGGATGTGGCGCCCGGACCTGCCGATCCCCGGCGGTCCGTTCCACCGGTACGCGATGGGGCGGCTGCCCGGCTGACGTCCGGTCCGGCGGCGCTCCGCGTCGCCGCGCGGGGTGCGGCGGCCCTGACTAGCGTGGCTCACAGGAAGACCCCGTCGACCGGAGGAGAGTCACCGTCATGGCCGCACGACCTGAAGGCACGCCGGTCTGGACCGACGCGATGTTCACCGACGCCGAGGCCGCCAAGACGTTCTACGAGGACGTGCTCGGCTGGACCTTCGCCGAGGCGTCCACGGAGTTCGGCGACTACACGGAGGCGTACAGGAACGGGAAGGCGGTCGCGGCAGTCGTCCCGCCGATGCCGGGGCAGGACACCCCGCCGCAGTCGGCCTGGTGTCTCTACTTCTCCTCGCCGGACGCCGCCGCCGCCGCGGAGCGGATCCGGACCGCGGGCGGCACCGTCCTGATGGAGCCGATGCGGATCGGGGACTCCGGGACGATGTGCCTCGCGCGGGACCCGGCGGGCGTCGTGTTCGGCGTCTGGCAGCCGGGGAAGCACCGGGGCTTCGAGCTGGAGGGCGAGACCGGCTCGTACGCCTGGGCGGAGGTGTTCACCCGGGAGCCGGAGAAGTCCGACGCCTTCTTCACCTCCGTCTTCGGCTACGGCTCGAAGACGATGAAGGACCAGGAGGTCGACTACCGGGTCTTCGACCTGGGGGGCGACCCGGTCCTCGGGCGGATGACGATGACCGACGACTTCCCGCCGGAGGTCCCCTCGTACATCCAGATCTACTTCGCCGTCGACAACTGCGACAAGGCCGTGGAGGCGGCGGAGCGGCTCTCCGGGCGGAAGGTCTTCGGGCCGATGGACAGCCCGTTCGGCCGGTTCGCGGCGATCCTGGACCCGCAGGGGGCCGCCTTCGCCGTGATCGACATGAGGACCACGGTGGGCGAGATGCCCGAGATGGAATGACCCGCCCCGCGCCCGGGGGTCACGGCTTGAGGCTGGAGACCACGTCGGCGGTGGCGGCGACGCCCTCGTGGATGGTGGGCGCCATGCTGGTGCCCGCGAGGAAGAAGCCGAGCAGGGCGCAGACGATCGCGTGCGAGAGCTTGAGACCGCCGTTCCGCAGGAAGATCACGGCCAGGATCAGCAGGAGCAGCACCACGGAAATGGAAACGGCCATCGCGTTCACGTCCCTCCGACACCGCACCGGAATTGCGGCTTTCGGCGGACAGTGTGGCGGAATGAGCGCTCCGTCCGGGCGTATGGCGGGGCGGCCATCCGGGTGAGATCCGGGCCGGGGGCCTCCGGGGCGGTCACCTCCCGGCCGGCAGGCAGTCCTTCCACTCCACCGTGCGGTCGCACCAGCGGTTCAGGAGGACGCGGTCGTGGCCGACGGCGAGGAGGCCCGCGCCGGTCTCCGCGCGGTAGGCCTCGACGGCGGCGACCAGGGCCGCCGTGGTGGAGGCGTCGAGCATGGCGGTCATCTCGTCGCAGATCAGCCAGCGGGGGCGCAGGGTCAGGGCGCGGGCGAGGCAGGCGCGCTGGAGCTGTCCGTCGCTGACCTCGTGGGGGCGGCGGACGAGCAGGTCGGGGGTGAGGCCGACGGCCGGGGCCAGCTCGGCCAGGCGCGCGGCGGCCTCGGCGCGGCGGCCGGTGGCGCGCAGCGGTTCGACGACGAGGTCGGCGAGGGTGAGCCGGGGGTCGGCGGCGGTGCGGGGCTGCTGGAAGACGACGCCGACGGCGGTGCGCAGCTCGCGCGGGGCGCGGTGGCGCCAGGCCCGTACCTCGGTGCCGTCCAGGACGAGCCGGCCCGCCTCGGGGCGGTGGAGGAGCGCGGCGACCCGGGCGAGGGTGGACTTGCCGCAGCCGCTGGGGCCGAGGAGGCCGACGGACTCGCCGGGGGCGACGGAGAGGGAGGCGCCCCGGAAGACGGGGGCGCGGCGGTCGTAGCCGGCGGTGACGGCGTCGAGTTCAAGCACGGGGGTGCTCCGGGTGGTGGCAGGCCACCCCGGCCGTGGGCTCGGGACGGGTGGCGCAGAGGTCGGTGGCGCGCGGGCAGCGCGGGGCGAAGGCACAGCCGCCGGGCAGGTCGGTGAGTTCCGGGGGCATGCCGGGGATGGGGGCGAAGGCCCGGTCGGGCAGGGCGTCGAGCAGGCCCCGGGCGTAGGGGTGGCGGGGGCCGACGGGGCCGAAGAAGCGGTGGGCGGGGGCGATCTCGACGATCCGGCCCGCGTACATGACGGCGACGCGGTCCGCGACGCGTTCGGCGGCGGCGAGGTCGTGGGTGATGAGGAGGAGGGCGCGGCCGTCGTCGGCGTGGCGGCGCAGTTCGTCGGCGGTGCGGTCGACGAGGTCGCGGTCGAGGCCGGTGGTGGGTTCGTCGGCGAGCAGCAGCCGGGCGTCGCCGATGAGGGCGAGGGCGGTGGCGGCCCGCTGGGCGAGGCCGCCGGAGAGCTCGTGCGGGTAGCGGTCGAGGTGGTCGGCGGGGAAGGCGGTCCGCTCCGCGGCGGCCTCGGCGGCCGCGCGCCGGGCGCGGCGGGAGGCGCCGGTGAGGGCGCGGACGGTCTCCTCCAGCTGGGACCGCACGGTGCGGACGGGGGTGAGGTGGGCGGCGGGGCTCTGCGGTACGAGGCCGGCGCGGCGGCCCCGTACGGTGCGGGCGAGGGTCTTCTCGTCGGCGGCGAGCAGGTCGGTGCCGTCCCGGCCGTCGGGGCTCGCGAGCAGGGCCGTGCCGGAGGTCTCGGCGTTGCCCGGGAGGAGGCCGAGGAGGGCGGAGGCGAGGACGGACTTGCCGCAGCCGCTCTCGCCGACCAGGGCGAGGCACTCCCCCGCCGCGAGGTCGAAGTCGGCGTCGCTGACGGCGTCGACGGTGCGGCCGCCACGCAGCCGGAAGCGGACGGTGAGGCCGCGGACGCTGAGGACGGCGTCCTCGGCCCGCTCGGCGGTGACGGCGTCGAGCGCGCGCAGGAGCGCGCGCTCCGGGGCGTCGGGGGTGTTCGGGGCTTTCGGGGCGCGGGGCGCGTTCACAGCATCAGCTCCGATCGGCGGCGCGGGTTGAGCCGGTCGCGCCACACGCCCGCGAGTCCGGCGATGGCGAGGGTCGGCACGATGAGGAGGAGGCCGGGGAAGAGGGTGGGCCACCAGTACCCGGCGAGGAGCGAGGAGCGCGCGTTCTGCACCAGGTTGCCCAGGCTGGCCTGGTGGCTGGGGAGGCCGAGGCCGAGGAAGGAGAGCGCGGACTCGTGCCACATGGCGTGCGGGACCATCAGGACGGCGGCGAGCCCGGCCTGCGGCAGGACGGCGGGCAGCAGGTGCCGGACGGCGACGCGCCACCGGCCGGCGCCGCCGGAGACGGCGGCGTCCACGAAGGGCCGGGTGCGCAGCGAGAGGACCTCGGAGCGCACGATCCGGGCGGTGGAGAGCCAGTGGGTGACGGCGACGGAGACGATGACGGGCCAGACGCCGGGCCGGAAGAGGGCGACGACGAAGATGCCGAGGAGCAGGTGCGGCACGGAGGAGAAGGCGTCGACGAGCCGCATGAGGGTGCGGTCGGTCCAGCCGCCGAGCGCGCCGGCGGCGGCTCCGACGGCGGTGCCGATGACGGTGGCGACGAGTGCGGCGACGAGTCCGACGAGGAGCGAGACCCGCAGGCCGTAGACGCAGCGCAGGAGGAGGTCGCGGCCGAGGTCGTCGGTGCCGAAGGGGTGGTCCCAGGACGGCGGCAGGAGCTTGCGGGAGAGGTCGACGGCCTGCTCGTCGAGCTGGACGAGCGGCGGCACGAGCAGGACGGCGAGGAGGACGACCGCGACGGTGACGGCGGAGGTCCACAGGCGCGTGCGGTGGGTGCGCGGGTCAGCCATCGAAGCCCACCCTCGGGTCGGCCAGGCCGTACAGCAGGTCGGAGAGGAGGTTGCCGAGGAGGACGGCGGCGGTGGCGAGGACGGTGAGCGCGGCGAGCAGCGGGAAGTCCACGGAGGTGGCGGCCGTGACGGTGGCGGCGGCGATGCCGGGCCAGCTGAAGACGGTCTCCACGAGCAGGGCGCCGGTGATCAGCTCGGGGACGCGGGAGCCGACGAGGGTGAGCATGGGGAGCATTCCGGAGCGGAGGGCGTGGCCGGTGAGGACGGTCCGCTCGCCGAGGCCGCGGGCGCGGGCGCCGCGCACGGGGTCCTCGTCGAGGGCGTCGCCGACGCCCTGGCGGACGTACAGGAAGAACCACGGGAGCTGGGAGATCCCGAGGACGAGGGCGGGCAGCACGAGGTGGCGGGCGACCTGGTCGAAGGTGACGGTGTCGCTCGCGGTGTCGGTGAGGCCGCCGGCGGGCAGGAGGCCCAGCTTCAGGGCGAAGAACCAGATGGCGAGGAGGCCGAGCCAGAAGGCGGGGGCGGCTTCCAGGGTGTACGCGGCGGAGCTGACGGCCCGGTCGAGGAGGCCGCCGCGGCGGCGTCCGGCGAGGACGCCGAGGAGGGTGCCGAGCGCGATGGCCACGGCGAAGGCGGTGGCGGCGAGCAGGACGGACCAGCCGACGCGTTCGGTGATGACCTCGGCGACGGGCCGGCGCATGACGGCGGAGTCGCCGAGGTCGCCGGTGAGGGCGGCGGTGAGCCAGTCCCACCAGCGGGTGAGGAGGGGCCGGTCGACGCCGAGGTTGGCGCGGAGCTGGTCGAGGTTCTCCTGCGAGGAGGTGAGTCCGGCGGTGCCGGCGTAGGCCTTGACGGGATCGAAGGGGGAGGCCTCGGCGACGGCGAAGACCGCGAGGGTGACGCCGAGGAGGACGGGGACGGCGGCCAGGGCGCGCCGTCCCGTCATCCGCGCCATGGCCCCCCAGGGGAGGCGGCGCTTCACTTCTGCGCCGCTCCGGCGTTCTTGGGCTTCCAGGTCTCGACGTTCCACCAGGGGCCGGCGGCGAGGCCGTGGTCGTGCGGCTCGGTCTGGGTGCTCGGGCCGTCCCAGGAGTCGTTCACGACGTAGAGGTGGTCGATGTGGGTGAGGAAGGTGTAGCCGGGGTTCTTCACCAGTTCGCGCTGGACGGTGTCGTAGGCGGCGTGCCGCTTGGCGGGGTCGTCGGTGCGGCGGCCGTCCTCCAGGGCCTTGTCGACGGTCTTGTTGTCGTACCAGGCCATGTTGTTGAAGCCGTCGCCGCCGAGGGAGGACTTCAGGAGGAGGTACTGGTCGAAGTCGGGGTCGCCGGGCGAGCCGCCGCCGGCGAGGACCGCGTCGGTCTTCATCCGGGGCTCGATGACCTCCCAGGTGCCGGCCTGGGTGGTGATGTCGATGCCGGCCTTCTTGGCGTCGGAGGCGTAGGCGAGGGCGTGGTCCTGGCGGAGCTTGTCGCCGGAGAGGTACCAGAGCGGGAAGGCGGCGCGGACGCCGTCCTTGACGCGGACGCCGTCGGGGCCGGGCTTCCAGCCGGCCTCGTCGAGGATCTTCTGCGCCCCGGCGAGGTCGTGGCGGCGCTCGGTGCCCTTGGTGAACCAGGGGCTGTCGGTGGGGACGGGCCCGTAGGCGGGCTTCCCGGCGCCTTCGAGGATCTTGTCGACCATGGCCTGCCGGTCGACGGCGAGGTCGAGGGCGCGGCGGACGGCGGTGTCGCCGGTCACCTCGTGGTGGGTGGGGAGGGTGACCGTGCGGTAGTCGTAGGTCTTCGCCGTCCAGGTCTTCCTGCCCTTGTCGGCCTCGAAGCCGGCGGCGAGGTTGGGCGGCAGGATGGCGCCGTCGAGGTCGCCGGCGCGCAGCCGGGTGGCGCGGACGTCGTCGTCCTTGATGATCGCCATGGTGAACTTCTTCACCTGCGGCGCGCCGTTCCAGTAGGTGGGGTTGGCCTTGAAGCTGAGCTTCTCGCCCTTGGACCAGCCGGTGAGGACGTACGGTCCGGTGCCGATCGGCCTGGTGGTGAAGGGGCCGGTGTTGACGTCCTGCCGCGCGGCGACGTGCTCGGGGGCGATGGCGTGGACGGTGCGCTCGGCGAAGGGCGCGTAGGGGTACTTGAGCCGGAAGACGACGGTGTCGTCGCCGACCGCCTCGACGCTCTTCAGGGCGTCGAGTTCGGTGCGGGAGGGGTTGTTCGTCTTCGGGTCGAGGATGGTGCGGTACGTGAAGACGACGTCCTTGGCGGTGAAGCGGGCGCCGTCGCTGAAGGTCACGCCGTCGCGGAGGTTGTAGGTGTAGGTGAGGCCGCCGTCGCCGACGTGGGGCAGTTCGCGGGCGAGGGCGGGCTTCAGCTTCATGTCGGCGTCGAAGGCGAGGAGGCCGTCGAATATCTTCGAGTTGCCGTCCTTGCCGTAGCCGAGGAGGGGGCTGAGGCTGTCGGGCTCGTAGGCGATGCCGACGACCGCGGAATCCTTGGGCCCGCCGGTGCCGCCGGTGGCGGGGCCGGGGTTCGTGCAGGCCGCGGCGGTGAGGGCGAGGGAGCCCGCCAGCACCGTGGCCGCCGCGTTGCGGATGGATCGGGCGGTCATCGTGTCCGTACCCCTTTTGAAGATCAACTGTTTTTGCCAACAGCATGCAATTAAACAGTATGTATAAGGGGCACGGACAGACAGCCCCTTACACGGGCGCCGGGAGGTCCACCAGGGCGGCGATCACGTCCTGGTGGCGGCCCGCCGGACCCAGCGCGACCTGGTCGGCCTTGGCCCGCTTGAGGGCCAGGTGCGCGGGGTGCTCCCAGGTCATCCCGATCCCGCCGTGCAGCTGGACGCACTCCTCGGCGGCGCGGACCGCGACCTTGGAGCAGTACGCCTGGGCGACGGCCACGGTGAGCGGGGCGTCCGGGGCGTCCTTGGCGAGGGCGTCGGCGGCGGCGCGGGCGGCCGCCCTGGCCCCGACGACGTCCAGCCACAGCTGGGCCATGCGGTGCTTCAGGGCCTGGAAGGAGCCGACGGGCCGGTTGAACTGGTGGCGCTCGCGGGTGTACCGGACGGTGTCCTCCAGGCACCGTTCCGCGAGGCCGAGCTGTTCGGAGGCGAGCAGTCCGGCGCCCGCGCGCAGTCCGCGCCGGACGGCCGCGCGGGCCGCGTCCGGTCCGGCGAGCCGGGTGCCGGTGCCAGGTTCCGTGGTGACCCGGGCGAGCGGGCGGGTGAGGTCGAGCGGGGTCCGCGGCTCGATCGTCGCCCCGCCCGCCGGTACGGCGTACAGGCCGTCGGCGCGCGGGACGAGGAGGACGTCGGCGGCGGCGGCGTCGGCGACGGCCGCCGCGGAGGGCGCGGTCGGCGGGTCCGCGTCCGGCGCCGTCGACAGGGGGACGGCGAGGACCGCGACCGTGCCGCCGCCCGCGACGGCGGCGAGGAGTTCGGCGGCCGGGGCGCTCTGCGCCGCGAGGGCGAGCAGGGTCTCGGTGGCCACCACCGCGCTCGTGAGGTAGGGCAGCGGGGTGACCGCGCGGCCCAGTTCCTCCAGGACGACGGCGGCCTCGCGGTGGCTCGCGCCCTGGCCGCCGAACTCCTCGGGGACGAGCAGTCCGGCGGCGCCGATGCCGGTCGCGAGGGACGTCCAGAGGCCGGGGACGTACGGGGTGTCCGTCTCGATCCGGTCGAGGAGGACCGCGTGGCCGGCCCGGTCGGCGAGCAGGGCGCGGACGGCGGCCCGCAGGTCGTCCTCGGTCTCGGAGTAGAGGAGGTCGGGCTGGTCCGTCATCGGGCGAGGTCCTTCCAGGGGACGTCCTTGTCGTTGCGGGGCTCGGAGGGCAGGCCGAGGACCCGCTCGGCGACGATGTTGAGGAGCACCTCGCTGGTGCCGCCCTCGATCGAGTTGCCCTTGGAGCGCAGGTAGCGGTAGCCGGCGTCGCGGCCGGTGAAGTCGACCAGTTCGGGGCGGGTCATGGTCCAGTCCCCGTACAGCAGGCCCTCGTCGCCGAGGAGTTCGACCTCCAGGCCGCTGATGGCCTGGTTGAGCCGGGCGAAGCCGAGCTTCGTGGCGCTGCCCTCGGGGCCGGGCCGGCCCGCGACGAGCTGCTGGCGGAGGCGTTCGCCGGTGAGCCGGGCGACCTCGGCGTCGACCCAGAGGTCGAGGAGGCGCCGGTGCAGCTCGTGGGTGCGCAGCTCGGGGCGCTCGCGCCAGGTGGCGGCGGCCTTCCCGATCATGCCGCCCTCGCGGGGGACGCGGGCTCCGCCGATGGAGACCCGCTCGTTCATCAGGGTCGTCTGCGCCACCCGCCAGCCGTCCCCGGCCTCGCCGAGGCGGTGGGCGTCGGGGATGCGGACGCCGGTGAGGAAGACCTCGTTGAACTCGGCCTCGCCGGTGATCTGGCGCAGCGGCCGGACCTCCACGCCGGGGTCGGTCATGTCGCAGACGAAGTAGGTGATGCCCCGGTGCTTGGGGGCGTCCGGGTCGGTGCGGGCGACGAGGATGGCCCAGCGGGCGAGGTGGGCGCTGGAGGTCCACACCTTCTGCCCGTCGACCACCCAGTGGTCGCCGTCCCGGACGGCCCGGGTGCCGAGGGCGGCGAGGTCGGATCCCGCGCCGGGCTCGCTGAAGAGCTGGCACCACACCTCCTCGCCGACCCACAGCGGCTTCAGGAAGCGGTGCCTGACCTCGTCGGAGCCGTACGCGAGGAGGGTGGGGGCGGCCATGCCGAGGCCGATGCCGATCCGGCGCGGGTCGTTGTCGGGGGCGCCCGCGGCGGCGAGTTCGGCGTCGACGACCGCCTGGAGGGCGCGGGGCGCGTCGAGCCCGCCGAGGCCGACGGGGTGGTGGACCCAGGCGAGTCCGGCGTCGAAGCGGGCGCGCAGGAAGTCGGTGCGGTCGGTGGTGGCGGGCGGATGCGCGTCGAGGAGGGCGCGGGTACGGGCCCGGAGGCCGTCGGCGTCGATCGCGCCCGGGGCCGTGGCGGTCATGCCCGGACTCCTTCCGGGAGGACCACCAGGCGGCCGGTGGTGGTGCCGTCGGCGACGCGCCGGACGGCGTCGGCCGCGCCCGCGAAGGGGACGCGTTCCGCGACGAGCGGCTTGATCAGGCCCTTGGCGGCGTAGGCGGTGAGGGTCTCGTGGCAGCGGACGATCGAGGCGGGGTCCTTCGCCGCGTACAGGCCCCAGTGGAGGCCGAGGACCGAGTAGTTCTTGACCAGGGCGTGGTTGAGGGCGGGTTCGGGGACGGTGCCGCTCGCGAAGCCGACGACCACGATCCGGCCCTCGAAGGCGACGCACTTCGCGGACTGCCGGTAGGCGTCGCCGCCGACCGGGTCGTAGATCACGTCGGCGCCCCGGCCGCCGGTGGCGGCCTTGACGGCGGCGACGACGTCCTCGGCGCGCCGGTCGATCACCAGGTCGCAGCCGAGGGCGCGGGCGACGGCGGCCTTCTCGGGTCCGCCGACGACGCCGACGACGGTGGCGCCGGCCGCCTTGCCGAGCTGGACGGCCGCGCTGCCGACGCCGCCGGCCGCCGCGTGGACGAGGAGGGTCTCGCCCTCCTTCAGGGCGGCGCGGCGGTGCAGGCCGAACCAGCCGGTCTGGTAGCCGATGTGGAGCGCGGCGGCCTCGGCGTCGTCGAGCGACTCGGGGGCCGGGAGCAGTCCGGCGGCGTCGGCGAGGGCGTGGTCGGCGAAGCCGCCGTGCGGGAGGGCGGTGGTGGCGATGACCCGGCGCCCGTCCTCGGTCTCGGCGCAGATCTCGACGCCGGGGGTGAAGGGCAGCGGTGGGCGGACCTGGTAGTGGCCGCGGCAGAGCAGCGCGTCGGGGAAGTTGACGTTCGCGGCGCGGACCCTCAGGAGGACCTGCCCCTCGCCGGGGACGGGCGGTTCCACCTCTTCGCGGCGCATCACCGCGTCCGGTTCGCCGTTCTCGTACACACGCCATGCCTGCATCCGGGAGCCTCCTCCGTACCGTGCGGTCGGTTGCATACTAAGCGGTCGCTTGCGTCCGGGGAACAGGCCGGCCCCACTTCCCGGGAACGGCGACGGGAGCGGGCCGACTTCCCGGAGGACGGGCCGGTCACGCCTCCCGGCCCCCCGGGGAGCCGGTCAGCGGGACTTCTCGGGCCGGGCCCTGACGTGCATCCGCTCCCCCTGCGGCCCGAACAGGCTCAGGAACTCCACCGGCCCCTCGGTGGTGGGCCCGAACCAGTGCGGGACGCGCGTGTCGAACTCGGCCGCCTCCCCCGCCGTCAGGACGACCTCGCGCCCACCGAGGTGGAGCCGGAGCCTGCCCGAGAGGACGTACAGCCACTCGTACCCCTCGTGCACCCGGGGCTCCGGGGACTCGTACGGCTTCTCCTGGATCACCTTGTACGCCTGGAGGCCGCCGGGCTGCCGGGTCAGCGGGTACATCGTGCGCCCGTGCCGCACGATCGGTCTGGCCTTGACCCGGGGGTCGCCCACGGGCGGCGCGCCGACCAGCTCGTCCAGCGGGACCTGGTGGGCGCGGGCGAGCGGCAGGAGCAGTTCGAGGCTGGGCCTGCGCTGCCCGGATTCGAGGCGGGAGAGGGTGCTCACGGAGACGCCGGTGGCGGCGGAGAGCTCGGCCAGGGTCACGCCCCGGTCGTGGCGGAGGCGGCGGAGGCGGGGGCCGACCTCGTTCAGGACGGCGTCGATGCGGTCGTCTTCGGTCATGGGTCCAGTGTTGCAGGAACGGCAAGTTCATTTGCGGTCCCGGCAGAACCGGAGCGAACCTCGGTCCCATGAACGCACACACGGAGCAGTACGAGGTGGTGGTCGTCGGCGGCGGCGCGGCCGGGCTCAGCGCGGCCCTGGTCCTGGGCCGGTCGCGGCGGCGGACCCTGGTCGTCGACGCGGGCGAGCCCCGCAACGCCCCCACGGCCCACATGCAGGGCGTCCTCTCCCGGGACGGCATGAGCCCCGCCGCGTACCTGGCGGCGGGCCGGGAGGAGATCGCCGCGTACGGGGTGGAGTGGCGGGCCGGACGGGTCACCGGCGCGGCGCCGGACGGACGGGACGGCTTCACGGTGTCGCTCGCGGACGGCACGGCGGTCGGCGCGCGGCGGCTCGTGGTGACGACCGGGCTCGTCGACGAGCTGCCGGAGATCGACGGGGTGGCCGAGCGGTGGGGCCGGGACGTGCTGCACTGCCCGTACTGCCACGGCTGGGAGGTCCGCGACCGGCCGTTCGGGGTGATCGCCCATCCGGCGATGCCCGCGCACCAGGCGCTGATGGTCTCCCACTGGTCCTCGGACGTGACGCTCTTCCTGCACACCGCCGCCGGGCTCTCCGAGCGGGAGGCGGCGCTGCTCGACGCGGCGGGGGTGGAGGTCGTGACCGGCGAGGTCGCCGGGCTCGCGGTGGAGGACGACCGGCTGGCCGGGGTCCGGCTCGCCGACGGGCGGTTCGTGCCGCGCGAGGTGGTCTTCGTCGGGGCGGACCGCCTCGCGGCCCGGGACGGGGTGCTGCGGCAGCTCGGCGCGAAGACGGACCGGACGCCGTTCGGGGAGTTCGTCGCGGTGGACGGGACGGGCCGCACCAGCGTGCCCGGCGTGTGGGCGGCGGGGAACGTGACGGGCCCGCAGGAGCAGGTGGTCAACGCGGTGGGCCTGGGCTACCGGGCGGGCGTCACCATCAACACCGAGCTGCTGTTCGGCGACCTGGAGGCGGCGGTGGACGGCGGGGCCTCCTCCTGACGCCGCCCGGTCAGCGCGGGAACAGCTCGAAGGCGACGGCCGGCCGGCCGCCGAAGCGGTCGGCCGCCCCGCCCGTCGTTCCGGCCAGGAAGGAGCGGACGTACTCCTCCGGGTCCTGGTCCGTCAGGGCCTCGAGGTAGGTCCGGTGGCAGAGGAGCGAGCGGACCGCGCGGTCCAGGCCGGGGCCCGCGTCGACGGCGTGGGTGGGGGTGCCGGAGGCGGCGACGGCGACCCAGCGGACGCCGTCCCACGGCTCCAGGCCCTCTTCCGCCAGCTCGGGGAAGATCCAGCGGTTCCCCGCGTCGGACGCCGCGTCCAGGACGGCGCGGCCGACGGCCAGGTGGTCGGGGGTGTTCCAGGGCGCGCCGGGGCCGCCGCCCCAGGTGTCGCGGTGGTTGAGGGTGACGACGAGTTCGGGGCGGTGGCGGCGGATCGCGGCCGCGATGTCGCGGCGCAGCCCGGTGCCGTACTCGACGACGCCGTCCCGGTGGCCGAGGAACTCCACGGTGTCCACGCCGACGACGGCGGCGCTGTCCCGCTGCTCCCGCTCGCGCAGCGGTCCGCAGACGTCCGGGGCGAGGGTGTCGATGCCGGCCTCGCCCCGGGTGGCGAGGACGTAGACGACCTCCTTCCCGGCGTCGGTCCAGCCGGCGACGGCGGCCGCGCAGCCGTACTCCAGGTCGTCGGGGTGGGCGACGACGGCGAGCGCGCGCCGCCAGTCGCCGGGCATCTCGGCGAGGTCGGGGACGTCGTTTCCGGTCATGGGCGCAGGATACGGGCCGCCTGAGGGCCCGTCGGGCGGAACGCACCGGCGAGGATCACCGACCGCGAGACGTGCCGGGGCCGGTCGGGGTTGAGGCCGCGCCGGCCGGCGAGGGCGACCGCGAGCCGCTGGGCGCGGACGAGGGCCGCGACCGGGTCGATGGCGTCGGCGGCGAACAGGGCGCCGGTGGACTCCACTTCGTCGCGCAGGCCCGAGGGGGCGGGGCCGAGGCACCAGACGAGGCTGGAGCGGTCGCTGATGCTGATCGGGCCGTGGCGGTACTCCATCGCCGCGTACGACTCCGTCCAGGCGCGGGCCGCCTCGCGCAGTTTGAGGGCGGCGTCGTCGGCGAGTCCGACCGTCCAGCCGGTGCCGAGGAAGGTGAACTGGCCGCGCCGTTCCCAGGCGGCGGGCAGCCGCTCGTACAGGACGAGTTCGGCGTCGGCGATCGCCGGTCCGAGGTCGACGCCGAGTCCGGCGCGCAGGAGCTGGAGGGCGGTGGTGGCGAACCGGGTCTGGAGGACGGAGCGTTCGTCGGCGAAGCCGAGGTCGAGGACCCGGTCGGCGAGCCGCCCGGCGGGGCTGCCCGGCGCCCCGGTGAGGACGAGCGCGGGGACGCGGCCGGCGGCGCGGGCGAGCAGGTCCACGACCTCCGTGGTGGTGCCGGAGCGGGTGAGGGCCACGATCCGGTCGTAGCCGCGCCCGAGCGGGGTCGCGTCGGAGGCGGGGAAGGCGTCGGTCTCGCCCGCGCCGAGGGACTCGCGCAGGGCCGCGTAGGCGCGGGCCATGAAGTACGAGGTGCCGCAGCCGACGACCGCGACGCGCTCGCCCCGGGCCGGCAGCAGCCCGGCGTGCCGCTCCGCGTCCTCGGCGGCGCGGCGCCAGCAGTCGGGCTGTCCGGCGATCTCCGCGCCGACGTGGGTGCTCATGTGCGGGTCCTCTCCTCGCGGGGCCTCGGGGCCCCGCCGCGAGTTCTACCGCCGCCCGTCACGGCCGCGCCATGGGTAAGGGGGGCCCACCGCTTGGACTTTCGCGCGCCGCCGGGCCGGGCCCCGGCCGCCCGCGCGAACGCCCCCGCCGGGGCGGTGGACCGCACGGCGGGGGCGTGTCCGCGACGGGGCGGAGGGGGCGGGTCAGGAGGTGGGGAAGTCGTCCGCCGTCCTGACGCGGTCCCGGATCCAGACGCCGGCGGGCTTGAGCGGCCCGGTGCCGGTCCAGGGGCCGCCCTTGTCACAGGTGCCGGTCTTGAAGACCGCGCCGCTGCGCTCGTCGTCGGAGAAGTTCCAGTTGACCCAGCTGATCTTCTTGGAGGCCATGAGGTCCAGGTACTTCTGCGTCATGGTGAAGTCGTTGGAGCCCTCTCCCGCGTAGTTCTGGGTGCCGAACTCGGTGACGAAGACGGGCAGCTTGTCGGCGGCGCGGGAGAGGGTCTTCAGGTACTCGTCCCGGTGCGAGTACGCGTAGAAGTGGAAGGTGTACATGATGTTGGACGCGTTCACCGGCGCGGACACGACCTCGGACTCGTTCGCGCCCTCCGAGACGCCGAACGAGGACCACGCGCGCGTGCCGACGAGGACCGGCGTCTCCGGGTCCTTGGCCCGGACGACGGGGATGAGCTGCTCGGCGTAGCTCTTGATCCTGGACCAGGACACGCCGCTGGGCTCGTTGGCGATCTCGTACAGCAGGTTGGTCTTGCTCCCGTGGCGCTGGGCGATCTCGGTGAAGAAGGTCTTGGCGCGGGAGAGGTTGTGGTGGGGGTCGCCCGGGTCGAGCATGTGCCAGTCGACGATCACGTACATGCCGCGCGCGGTGGCCTGCTCGATGAGCGCGTGGGCGAGGTCGGTGTACTTGCGCGGGTCGGTCTCGTAGCCGTCCTCCTGGACGTACGTGGAGACGCGCAGGACGTCGGCCTTCCAGTCCTTGGCGAGGGCGTCGAGCGAACCGCCCGTCAGGCACTGGCTGTACCACTGGGTGCCGTGCGAGGACATGCCCCGGAGCTGGATCGGCTTGCCGTACCGGTTGCAGAGCTTGGTGCCGCAGACCTTGAGCTGTCCGTTGATCGCGGCCGGGGTGGTGGCGGCCGTCCCGGACGGCGCGGCGGGGGCGGGGGCGGCGTTCACGGCCGGCGGGGCGGCGGCGAGGCCGAGGAGCAGGGTGCCGAGGGCGGTGCCGGCGACGCCGAGGCGACGCGCGCGGGGTCGTACGGTTCGTGCGGAAGTCATGGGGGTCTCCACGGAACGACGAACGAGGGCTGGACGCCGGAGGGTTGACGCCTCCGGGACTGGAAGGAAACCTTCCTAACGAATGGATAGCAGGGCCGTGGACCGCCCCGCAAGGGGCGTGACGGGAGACGCTGCCCGGCGGGACCGGGAGCGAGCCGGCCGGCGGTCAGCGGTGGCGTGGGTCCGCCAGGAGGCCCTTGCCCGTGAGGTAGTTCCGCGCCACGTCCTCCGGAAGGCGGCGCCGGCTGTCCACCCGCTCGTTGAGGCCGGCCAGGTCGGCGGTGGTCAGGACGGTGTTGAGCCGGTCGAGCGCGCGGACGACGCCCTCGTCCCCGGCCCGCTCCCGGTTGACCACGGGCACGACGAGGTCGGCGTTCTGCAGGTGCTTGTCGTCGGCCAGCAGGACGAGCCCGAAGTCGTCGAGGGTGGCGTCGGTGGTCGTGGTGAGGACCAGCTGGTCCCGGCCGCTCCGGACGGCCTGTTTCGCCTGCGTCGTCCCGACGCCCTTCGGGTCGACGGCGGTCACGTCGATGCCGTAGACCTCCTTCAGGCCGGGGGCGCAGTAAGGCCGCCGGACGCATTCGTCCCCGGCCGCGAGCCGGACGGGGAGGCCGCTGGCGCCGAGGTCGCTGAGGGTCTTCAGCCGGTGCTCGGCGGCGAAGGCGGCGGTGACGGCGAAGGCGTTCTGGTCGGCAGCGCGGCCGGGATCGAGGACGGTCAGGCCGCGCGGCCCGGCGAGGGCCCGGAGCGCCTTCATGGTGGCGGCCGGGTCGGGCGAGCCGACGGTCGGCGCGTCCGGCCCGTCGGCCTTGGCGTTCAGCCAGTCGGCGAAGGTGGCCGCGTACTCCGGCACGACGTCGATCTGCCCGTTCTCCAGGGCCGGTTCGTACAGCTCGCGGTTGGTGACGGAGAGGATCTTCGTCGAGTGCCCGGCGTCCTGGAGCAGCAGGGCGTACATCTGGGCGAGCAGGTCGCTCTCGGTGAACCCGGCCGAGCCGACGACCAGCCGCCGCCCGTCGCCGGGCCGTCCGGTGACGGCGTCCCGGTCCTCCAGGGACGGGCCCGTGGAGCAGCCTCCGCAGACCGCAGCCAGGAGGCAGAGGGCGAGGGCGCGCGCCGGGCGCCGCCGGGCGCGCGGGGCTTCCGAACCGCGCCCCGGGGACCCGGACGCCCTCATGCGCCGCTCCCCCGCGTCCGGCCCGGGGCGAGCCGCCGGGCGCCCTCGAAGACCCCCTCCACCAGGAGGGCGAGCGCCGCGACGAGGAAGGCCCCGGCGACGACCTGCGGCGTGGAGGCGAGGTTGAAGCCGGCGGTGATGATCCGGCCGAGGCCGCCGCCTCCGGCGAGCGCGGCCACGGTGGCGGTGGCGACGAGCTGGACGGCGGCGATCCGCACCCCGGTGAGGACCATCGGCAGCGCGAGGGGCAGCTCGACCCGGGCGAGGGTCTGGGCGCCCGTCATGCCCGTGCCCCGGGCGGCCCGTACGACGTCGGGGTCGACGCCCCGCATCCCGACGTACGCGTTGGTGAGCAGCGGGGGCACGGCGAACAGGACGAGGGCGATGATCGTCGGCCACTCCCCGTACGGACCGAGCGGGCTGAGCAGGAGCAGGACGAGGACGGCGAAGGTGGGAACGGCCCGGCCGGCGTTGGCGAGGTTCACGGCGAGCCCGCCGCCCCTGCCGAGATGACCGAGGACCAGGGCGGTCGGCAGGGCGATCGCGCAGCTCAGGGCGAGGCAGGCGACGGTGAGGAAGACGTGCTCGCCGAGCCGGTGCCCGACGCCGTTCTCGCCGGACCAGTGGGCGGCGGTGGTGAGCCAGGACCAGGCGGCGGAGACGGTGTTCACGCGGACCGCGCCCGGGTCCAGGGGGTGAGCAGCCGCTGCGCGCCGAGGAGGAGCAGGTCGGCGGCGACGGCGATGACGACGCAGAGGACGGAGGCGGTGAGGACCTGGGCCTTGAAGTAGGTGTTCATCCCGGCGTAGATCAGGTTGCCGAGGCCGCCGTGGCCGACGATCGCGCCGATGGTGACGAGGGAGACGGCGGAGACGGCCGCGATGCGCAGCCCGGCCATGGCGGCGGGCAGGGCGAGGGGCAGTTCGACGGCGAGGAGGAGCCGGAGCGGCCCGTAGCCGAGGCCGCGCGCGGCCTGCCGGGTCTCCTCGGGGACGGCCCGGAACCCGGCGAGGAGGTTGCGGACGAGGAGGGTGAGCGAGTACAGGACGAGACCGGCCACGACGAGGGCGGAGGAGAGCCCGTACAGGGGCAGGAGCAGCGAGAACATCGCGAGCGCGGGAATCGTGTAGAGGAGCGTGGTGATCCCGAGGACGGGGGCCGCGACCCAGCGCAGGCGGCGGGCGGCGATCGCCAGGGGGAGGGCGATGAGGAGGGCGAGGGCGACGGAGGCGCCGGTGAGCCGGAGGTGCTGGACGACGGCGTCGGCGAGGATCTCCCCGCGGGTGGAGAGGTAGGCGCCGCAGATCCACTCGTTGCGGGCGAGGCAGTCGTCGGGCGGCGCGGTCACGCTCCCATTCGAGGCGGTACGGCTCCCCCGCGCACCCCGGCCGGGCCCGTTCGGGCCACGGGGGCGGGAGGGCGCGGGCCGGGAGGGCCGGGAAGCCGCAAAGGCCGGGAGGGCGGGGCCGGTGGCCGCCGCCCTCCCGGGGCACCCGGTCGGGGACGCTCGCCCAGGAGGCGATCACTCGGGGAGTGATCGGTCAAGAAGTGATCGTTCAGGGCGCGATCGGGAGCTGTCGCTTGTGCTCGGTGAGCTCGTAGCGGCGGACGATCGCGTCGAAGACCTCGGGGGAGACCGGCTCGCCCTCCAGGAAGTCGTCGATCTCGTCGTACGTGACGCCGAGCGCGTCCTCGTCGGGCTTGCCCGGGTCGAGGGTCTCCAGGTCGGCCGTGGGGACCTTCCGCACGAGGCCGTCCGGGGCGCCCAGCTCGGCGGCGACCGCGCGGACGCGCCGCTTGGTCAGACCGGTCAGCGGGACGACGTCGGCGGCGCCGTCGCCGAACTTGGTGAAGAAGCCGGAGATGGCCTCGGCGGCGTGGTCGGTGCCGACGACCAGGCCGTCGTGGGCGCCGGCGACCGCGTACTGGGCGATCATCCGCTGGCGGGCCTTGATGTTGCCCTGCACGAAGTCCTGGTGGTGGGCGTCGCGGAAGGTCACGTCACCGGCGAGGCAGGCCTCCAGGGCCGCGTCGCTCGCCGCCTTCACGTCCACGGTGAGGACCTTGTCGGGGCGGATGAAATCGAGGGCGGCCCGCGCGTCCTTCTCGTCGGCCTGGACGCCGTAGGGCAGGCGCATCGCGTAGAAGACGGCGTCGTGGCCGGCGGCGCGGGCGCGCTCCACGGCGAGCTGGCAGAGCCGGCCCGCGGCGGTGGAGTCGACGCCGCCGCTGATGCCGAGCACGAGGGCGCGCAGCCCGGTGGAGGTGAGCCGTTCCGCGAGGAAGGCCACCCGGCGCTCGATCTCCGCCGCCGGGTCGAAGGTGCCGGACACCTGGAGGTCCCGGGCGATCTGCTGCTGGAGGGCGGTGGACGCCGGGTCGGTCACGGGGGTCTCCTCGTCGTGGGTCGTTCGCTCGTGCGTGCCGTGGCACTCGTCCGCGCGTACGGCCCGCACTGCTGGTACAGGGGCCGACTCTACGCACCGGGGCGCCCTGCCGTCGCCCCGCGCCGGGCCTGCCCGTGCCGGTGCGTTCAGACAGGTCGGGCGGCATGCCCGGGGCGACGGGGGTGGCGGTCGGTGCCGCGTGCCGGTCCCATGGCGCGGATGTCCCGGTGCGGAGGGTCCGAAACGTGTCAGGCGTGCCCGGGTCCGCGCAGGGCGCGGTCGAGGCCGTCCTGCGGGAGGCCGGTGAGGGCGCGGACGAAGATCTCCTCGTACGCGGGCTCGCCGATCGAGGCGCGGACCGTGTCCGTGTACTTCTCGTGCAGGGCCCGCAGGCCGGGCAGGCCGCGCCGGGGCTGGCCGGTGGAGCGCCAGTACGCCTCGCCGGTGCCGGAGACGTCCGCGGCGCGCTCGCCCTCCCCGGCCGCCGCGAGGGCGGTGGCCAGGACGTCGAGGCCGAGGGCGACGCCGAGGCTCGCGCCGAGGCGGCGGGTGCCTTCGAGCATGGCGCGGGCGTGGCCGGAGGCGGCGGCCGGGTCGCCCTCCAGGAGGCCGGTGAGGGCGAGCTGGTACTCCAGGGCGGTGCGGGTCCAGTGCTCGTCGAGCTCCTCGCACAGGGCGCGCAGCCGGAGCGCCCGCTCCCGGGCCTCCGCGAGCCGGCCGAGGCCGGTGAGGGCGAAGACCCGCACGAGGTGGCAGCGGAGCCGGGCGGCGGAGTCGGCCGGTCCGCCGCGGGCGGCGTCGAGGACGTGGCCCACGACGACGTGGGCGGCCGTCGGGCGGCCGGTGGTGAGGGCGAGGAGGCCGGCGAGGGCGGCGGCGTCGAGGGTGAGGTCGCCGGGCCGGTCGCGGCCGGCGGCCTCGCCGCGCTCCGTACGCCCGGTGTCGTCGACCGGACCGGCGGAGCCGGGGGGTTCGGCGTGTTCGGCGTGCCGGGCCTCGCGGGCGCAGCGCTCGCTGACGTCCTGGGCGGGACCGAACTCGCCCTGGAGGACGAGGGTGACGCCGAGGGCCCACAGGGCGCGGGCGCGGACGCGGCCGCGGGCCTCGCTGAGGAGCAGGGCCTGTTCGAGGCCGTCGCGGGCCTCGCGGAGGCGGCCACGGCAGGACCAGGCGAAGGCGACGGAGCCGACGAGGTCGAGGGCGGCGTCGGGGTCGGTGCGCAGGAGCCGGTCCAGGGCGGTGCGCAGATCGGTGTGGTGGGCGTCGACGGTGCGGTACCAGCGGAGCTGGCGGACGCCGTGCCACTCGGTCTCGGCCCGGCGGGCCAGGTCCCGGAAGTGGGCGGCGTGCCGGTCGGCGACGGCTCCGGCCCCGCCGGTGCGGTCCAGCCAGGTCGCCCCGTACTCGCGGATCGTGTCGAGCATCCGGTGGCGTCCGGCGGCGTCGGGCGGGCGGACCACGGAGGAGCGGACGAGTCCGTCGAGCGCCTCCGGCAGGGTCGCGCGGTCCAGCGGTCCGCCGGTGCACACGGCGGTCGCGGACACGAGGTCGAAGGGGCCGCGGAAGACGGAGAGCCGGGCCCAGAGGAGGCGTTCGAGCGGGGTGCTCAGCTCGTGACTCCAGCCGATGGCGGCGCGCAGGGTCTGGTGGCGGCCGGGCCAGACGCGCTCGGTGTGGACGAGCAGGTCGAAGCGGGCGCCGGGCGCGGCGTCGAGGCGGGAGCCGAGCTGGTCGCGCACGGCTTCGGCGCCCTGGAGGCGGATCTGGGCGGCGGCGAGTTCGAGGGCGAGCGGGATGCCCTCCAGACGTACGCAGATCTCTCCGGCGGGTCCGGCGGCGGGGAAGTCCTCCCCGGCGGCGCGGCGGAGCAGGGCCAGGGCGTCCGGTCCGGCGGGCGGCAGCGGGTCGAGGGCGATCGTCTCCTCGCCCTCGACGCCGAGGGGCCGGCGGCTGGTGGCGAGGACGGTGAGGCCGGGGGCGGCGGCGAGGAGTTCGGCGACGAGCCGAGCGCAGGGTTCGGCCAGGTGCTCGCAGGAGTCCAGGACGAGCAGCAGCCGGTCGCCGGCGAGGCGGCGGCAGAGGCCGGTGGCGGCCGTGCCGGGGGTGTGGTCGGCGAGGTCCACGGAGTCGGCGACGAGCGCGACGAGCAGCCGCTCGCCGTCGAGCTGGCCGAGGTCGGTCCACCAGGCCCCGTCCGGGTACCGCTCGGCGGCCCGGTGTGCGGCGCGCAGCGCGAGCCGGGTCTTCCCGACTCCCCCGACGCCGGTCACGGTGACGAGGCGGTGCTCCGCCAACGCGGCGGAGACGCGCTCCAGTTCCGTGCGGCGTCCCACGAAACCGGGGTTCTCGTCCGGCAGATGTCCACGCACGGAAGCAGTGTCCCTCATATGTCCCCCGAACGGGTGCCTCCGGGTGCTTCGTTACGCACCGACGATCCGTTGCTCGCCCGCGACCCGTCGCGCGTCCACGGTCGCGGGTGCCCGCTGCGCTCACTCGACCGTCACGACGACCGAGTGCCATCCCTGGGCCCCGTCGGGCATCGTCTCGGTGCGCCGCTCGGGCTGGGTGGCGCCGGTGCCGTCGGTGGCGCGGACGGTGAGGGTGTGGCGGCCGGGGGCGGCCTCCCAGGGGTACGTCCACTGGCGCCAGGTGTCGCGGGTGTCCTCGGCGGCGAGCCGGGCCTCCCGCCAGGGGCCGTCGTCGACCCGCACCTCGACCCTGCGGACGCCCCGGTGCTGGGCCCAGGCGACCCCGGCGACCATGACGGTGCCGGCGGCGGGGCGGCCGAAGGGGCGGGGGGTGTCGATGCGGGACTGGGTCTTGACGGGGGCCTCGGCGGCCCAGCCGCGCGGGACCCAGTAGGCGTCGTAGGCGTCGAAGGTGGTGAGCTCGATCGACTCGATCCACTTGCAGGCGGAGACGTAGCCGTAGAGGCCGGGGACGACCATGCGGACGGGGAAGCCGTGCTCGAAGGGCAGGGGTTCGCCGTTCATGCCGAAGGCGAGGAGGGCGTCGCGGCCGTCCATGACGTCCTCGACGGGGGTGCCGATGGTCATGCCGTCGACGGAGCGGGCCACCAGCTGGTCGGCGGGCCCGCCCTCGGAGGGCGGGCGGACCCCGGTCTCGCGCAGCAGGTCGGCGAGGGGGACGCCGAGCCAGCGGGCGTTGCCGACGTACGGCCCGCCGACCTCGTTGGAGACGCAGGACAGGGTGATGTCCCGCTCGACCGTGCGGCGGGCCATGAGGTCCCGGAGGGTGAGGACGAGGTCCTCGCGGACGCCGGTGCCGTGGAGGCGCAGGCGCCAGCGGTTCGCGTCGACCTTGGGGACGACGAGGGCGGTGTCGACCCGGTAGAAGTCCCGGTTGGGGGTGACGAAGGGGCTGATGCCGGGGACGGCGAGCCGGGCTCCGGCGGGGACGGGCGGCGCCGGGGAGGCCGGCCGGGGCAGGCGCAGGGCCGCCCGGGAGGCGGCGGCGTTCTCCTCGGCGGGCGAGCCGACGGCCCTGCCGAGGGCGGCGGCCCCGGTCGCGGCGAGGCCGGTGGACGCGGCGACGAGGAGGAAGCTCCTGCGGTCCGCGCGGGCGGCCCGGGTCCCGGCCCCGGCCCCGGCCCCGGTCGCGCTCCCGCTCTCGTTCTCGGCTGCGGTCCCGGACCCGGCCCCGCTCCCGGCACCGCTCCCGGCACCGGCGCCGGGCCGGGTCACGGCGCCGGGCCGGGGGGCGAGGAGGCGGCCCATGAGGACGTACAGGAGGAGCGCGCCCGCGGCGGCTCCGACGAGGGAGGGCACGGCGTCGACGGCCGAGTCCGAGTCCGGGCGGGTGACGGCGGCGAGGGCGCCGAGGACGCCGAAGGCGCCGACCGCCGCCGAGCCGAGCGCGCGGCGGCGCAGCGCGAGCAGCCCGGTCCCCACGGCGAGCAGGGCGAGGACGAGCAGGATGCCGAGCTGGAGGACGGCCTTGTCGTCCTCGCCGAAGGTCCGGATCGCCCAGTCCTTGAGGGCGGCCGGGGTCCGGTCCACGAAGGCGCCGCCGACGGCCACGACGGGGCTCGCCTCGGGGCGGACCCGGGAGGCGACGAGGTCCGCGACGGCCAGGGAGACGTACGCGGCGACGAGACCGCCGAGCGCGGCGAGGAGGCGGTCGGTGCGGGTGGCTTCGCGGACGGGCCGGTGCACGTCGCTGGTGGCGTTCATGCTGAGTACTTCGGCACGGATCGCCTCGCGGATGGGTGCTTTCGGGGTGTCCTCGGGGCCCCTTCACCCGCGGGAGGGGCCCCGGCCCGTCAGGCGTGACGGGGCGGACCCTGAGGTGCGTCAGGGAAGTCCCCCGTCCACGGCCGCAGCTTCTCCGGGTTGCGGACCACCCAGATCCTGGCGACGCACCCGTCGGCGACGTCGAACGCGGCCACGGTGACGACGACGCCGTCCTTCCGGGCCACCAGGCCGGGCACGCCGTTGACCGACCGTTCCAGGAGTTCGAGGCCCGGCGCCCTGTCGGCCACGGCGACCATGTACCGGGCGACGCGGGTACCGCCCTCGACCGGGCGCAGGACGGTGCCGACCGTGCCGCCGCCGTCGGCGGTCATCACGGCGGCCGGGTCGAGGAGTCCGACGAGGGCCGCGACGTCCTTGGTCTCCCACGCCTCCTTGACGTGCCTGACCACGTCGGCCCGGCCGGTCGCCGGCGCCGGTCCGCGCCCGGTGTCGACCCGCCGCCGGGCGGAGGCCGCCAGTTGCTTGCAGGCGGCGGGGGTCCTGCCGAGGACCCCCGCGATCTCGGCGAACGGGTACCGGAAGACGTCGTGCAGGACGAACGCCACCCGCTCGGCGGGCGTCATCGACTCCAGGACGACGAGGAAGGCCATGGCCACCGACTCGTCCAGGACGATCCGGTCGGCGGGGTCCCCGGGACCGGCGGAGGAGCCCGCGCGGTCCCACTGGGCGCGGTCGGGCAGCGGCTCGGGCAGCCAGGCGCCGACGTAGCGTTCGCGGCGGGCCCGCGCCGAGCCGAGCAGGTCCAGGCAGACGCGGCCGGTCACCGTCGTCAGCCAGGCCCCCGGGGACAGGATCTCCTCCCGCCGGCTCCCCGGCAGCCCGTACCAGCGCGCGTAGGCCTCCTGCACGGCGTCCTCGGCCTCGGTCACCGAACCGAGCAGCCGGTAGGCGACGTTGATCAGCCGCCCTCGCTCGCCGGCCGTGCCGTCCGTGTCCTCCGTGCCGTCCGTGCCGGTCCCCGCGATCCCCATGCCCCGGCCGCCCCCTTCCCCGCACCCGCGCGGACCCCGGCCTTACCTTTCGCGGGCCCGCGTCGTCAGACGGGTGAGACCTTATCGATCCACTGCCCGGGGGCCGGAAGGCCGGGGCGGAAAAGGGGACTGTGACATGGCCACCCAGGTGACGGCACACGCGGAGCGCGGCTTCTCCTTCCTGAGGACCGCGATCCTCCTGCAGACCCTGACGCTCTTCCTCCAGGCGGTCTCCGCCGGGCTGTTGCTGACCTCGTCCCACGGAGGGACGCCGCACGACGTCGGGGCCCGGGTGATGTACGGGGCGTCGATGCTGTACGTGCTCGCGGCGGTGCTGGCGTGGAAGCCCGGCGGCGGCCCGCTCCGGCCCGTGTGGCACGCTTCGGGATTCCTCGTCCTCGCCTCGGTCCAGGTGGCGGTCGGCATCGCGCACGTCCCGGCGGTCCACGTCCCGCTGGGCGTCCTGATGTTCGGTCTGAGCCTGCTGGCGCTGGCACGCCGCTGAGGGCCCGCCCCGCCGCTTCAGGGGTTGCCCGGGCGGTCCCCGCGCTCGCCCGGCGCGGCCGGTTCCTCCAGCGCCCGGGCCGACGACCGCGCCGGAGGACCCCTTGCCGCGCCGCGCACGGCGCGGTGGTTCTCCAGGCGGTTGATCGCCCGGCACGGCGTCGACTTCCCGGAGCCGGAGGGGCCGACGACCACGACGGCCCCGCCCCGGTGGACCGTGAGGTCGATGGAGCGCAGGACGTGCAGGGTCCCGAAGTGCTTCGACCCCGCGCGGCACCACGAGCGCGTCGCCGCCGTCCGGGACGGGCCCGGCACCCTCCTGGGTCGCCCCCCGCCTCGGGTCACGTCCCCCGTTCCGGGTCGCACCACCCCCGCTCGGCGGCTCCCTCCCCACGTGCGTGCTCCGCCCTCCGCCGGAACCGCCCGCGCCGGGCGGGGGCGCACGGAGGGTGAGGGGGCGGTCCCGGGGGCGTGACCTGCGGCCCGAGCCTGCGCGCGCGGCGGCTCCTTGGCCGACACTGGGGGTGGGAGTCGAGTGTGCGAGGAGGGCCCGCCATGAGCAGTGCCACGCCCAAGGTCAGCACGTTGCCCCCGGAGCACCGGGAGCGCCTGATGGCCTTCGCCGAGGACGTGTACTTCGAGTCCGGCCACCGCCTCTTCGAGGAGCAGCGGCACGCCGATCGCTTCTGGATCGTGAAGACGGGCGCGGTGACGCTCGACGCGCGGGTGCCGGGGCGCGGGTCGCCCGTGATCGAGACCCTGCACCACGGCGAGCTGGTCGGCCTCTCCTGGATGTTCCCGCCGTACCTGTGCCAGTCGGGCGCCGAGGCGATGACACCGGTGCGGGCGTACGAGTTCAACGCCCCGGCCGTCCGGTCGATGTGCCGCTCCGATCCGGAGTTCGGCTCCTCGGTCCTGTTCTGGCTGGGCTCGATCCTGGCGCACCGCCTCCAGGTGACCCGGGTCCGGCTCCTGGACCTGTACGCCCCGCACGGCAGCGGGATCATGGCCTGAGGCCGGTCCCCGGGGCCGCCCCGGGACGCTGCCGGACCGGGCGGTACGGTGGGGCGCACCGCTGATCCACCCGTACGCGTCCCCGTACCCGCGACCGGCTGTGAGGCCCGCATGACCGACCCGACGACGGCACGCGGGGCGCTCGCCCTGGTGGCCGACGATTTCACCGAACTGCCCTTCGACGAAGGCGCCTTGACCGGTGACGGACCGATCGGCTGGCCCGGCTACTCCGCCGCGCACGCCCGCGCCGCCGCCCGGACCGGCGAGACCGAGTCGGTGGTGTGCGGCACGGGCGTGATCGGCGGGGTGGAGGCGGTGCTGATCTCCTTCGAGTTCCGGTTCCTCGGCGGCTCCCTCGGGGAGCGGACGGGGGCGCGGGCCGTCGCGGCCCACGCCCTGGCCCGGGAGCGGCGGCTGCCCGTGGTGGTCCTGCCGGCCACCGGCGGCAGCCGGATGCACGAGGGCATGCGGGCCCTGCTCCAGCTCCAGCACCTGGCCCGCGAGTCGGAGCTGACCAGGGCCGCCGGGCTGCCGCAGATCGCGGTCCTGCGCGATCCGACGACCGGGGGCGGCTGGGCCACGCTCGGCGCGGGTTCCGACGTGGTCCTGGCGCTGCCGGGCGCGCAGGTCGCCTTCGCCGGCTCCCGGGTGCGGCCGCCGGACGCGGACCCCGGCGCGTACACCGCCGAGGCGCAGCTCGCGCACGGGCACGTCGACGCGATCGTGCCGCCGGAGGAGCTGCGCGCCGTCCTCGGGCGCTGGCTGTCCCTGCTCACCCGTCCGGCCGAGGGCCCGGTCCCGCCGCCGTACGCGCTCGGCGGCCCCGGCGCGGCGCCCCCGGCGAGCGGCCGGGAGGCCGTGGCGCGGGCCCGGCACCCGGACCGGCCCCGGGCCGGCGCGTACCTCGACGCCCACTTCACCCTCCGCGAGGAGATCTCCGGCGACCGCTGCGGCGGTGTCGACCCGGGGGTGCGGTGCGGCTTCGGACGGCTCCCCGACGGGCGCACGGTCGCCTACGCCGCGCAGTGCGGCACCGCGACCCGCCCGGCCGGCTTCCGCACCGCCGCCCGGCTGGTGCGCCTCGCCGGCCGTCTCGGCGTCCCGGTGCTCACCCTGATCGACACCCCGGGGGCCGCCAACGACGCGGAGGCGGAGCGCTCGGGCGCGGGCAGCGCGATCGCGGACCTGTTCGCCGCCGTGGCGGGCGCGCGCACCCCGCTGACCTCGCTGCTCATCGGGGAGGGCGGTTCGGGCGGGGCGCTCGCGCTCGCCGCCCCGGGGAACACCTGGGTCACCCCGGACGCGTACTTCTCCGTCATCGCGCCCGAGGCCGCCGCGGCCATCCTCAAGCGGGCGCCCAGGGAGGCCGGCGCGACGGCCGACGAGCTGCGGCTGCGGCCCCACGACCTCGTCGGCCTCGGGATCGCCCGGGGCGTGGTGGAGCACCGGCCCGGGGCGTAGGAACGCGGTGGCAGGAGCACGGTCGCGGGAACGCGCGGCGACGCATGGTCGCGGAGGGAGCGGGCAGGGGCGGTGTAGCGGCTGTCCGGGCGGACGAGCGCCGGACGCCACCGTGAACGACGGAGGTGACGTCGTGGTCCCCCTTCTCCTCGTCCTCCTGGTGATCCTGGTCCTGTTCGGCGCGGGCTTCGCGGTCGACGTGCTCTGGTACATCGCCATCGCCCTGCTCGTGCTCTGGGTGCTCGGCTTCTTCATGCGGAGCGGCGGCGGCCGCTGGTACCGCTGGTGAGCCCCTGGTGACTCCGGCGGAAGGAGCCGGCGGAAGGAGCCCCCGTGCCGTGTCCCGGACGACGACCGTCCGGGACACGGCACGGGGGCCGTTCAGCGCTCCACCGGGTGCGTCACTCGCCCAGGGCCTTCTTCAGCTCCGCCTTGTCCATCGAGGACCGGCCGTGGACGTTGCGGCGCTTGGCCTCGGCGTAGAGCTGGTCGTACGTCGGTCCCTGCGCGCCGCTGTGCGAGCGCTTGCCGCCCCGGTGGGACGAGGACACGTCCTGCGTCGAGCTCTTGCTCGCCGTCCTGGACTCGCCGCTGCGGGCCCGCTCCTTGTTGACCGTGCGCGCGGCGATCTCCTCGGCGCGCTTCTCGCTCTCCCCGCGGTCCAGGGCGCTGTCCTTGATGTGCTCGTACTGTCGTTCCCGTTTGGGGCTCGATCCGCGCGGCATCGTTCGCTCCTCTCGCTCGGAGACGGGTCCGTCTCCCCTCCCGGACGGCTTCCCCGGTAAATCGTGCCAAACCCCTGGATACGGGGCATCCTGGTTCGAGACGCTTGACCGGCGGACCCGCGCCGTCGCCCTCTTCACGGGGTCGGGGCAGGTCCCGAGCACCGTCGAAGGAGCCCCATGTCCACCCCCCGCGTCCGATCAGCCCCCGCCGGCCCCGGCCCCGAGGCCGCCGGGAATCCGGGGGCTTCGATGCGCCGGGCCGCCCTGGACGGACTGCCCGAGCTCGCCCGCCCCACCACCGTCTCCACCGACGACGCCC
>NZ_JBIVSC010000008.1:0-235633 GCF_044756005.1 Streptomyces sp. NPDC092045
TCAGGCACAAGATCATCCGACACCCGAACCACTGTGCCGTCACCCAACCCGACTGCCAAGCCCCTACGCCGAACTCATTCTGAAACGATCAGTTACAGGATGTCGCGCACGGCCGGGTCGTAGGCCGCCCCGATCCGGTACGGACCCGTGGAACGGCGCGCGCACCGGCCACGCACCCCCACCGCATCGCGGCCCACCACGTCACAGGCCACCGCCACCGGCCCGGTTCAGGCGGAGACGGAGAGCAGGTCCACCACGAAGACGAGGGTCGAGTGGGCCGGGATCAGGGACGAGGGCGACTGCTTGCCGTAGCCGAGGCGCGGGGGGACGACGATCTCGCGCCGGCCGCCGGCCCTCATCCCCCTGATCCCCCGGTCCAGGCCCTTGATGGCCCGGCCGCCGCCCACCGCGAACTTGAACGGCTCGTCGCGGCCCCAGGAGGAGTCGAACTCCTTCCCGGAGGCGAAGGCGACGCCGACGTAGTGGATCCGCACCACCCTGCCCGGCTTCGCCTCGTCCCCGTCCCCGACGACGAGGTCCCGGGTCGTCAGCTCGGCGGGGGCGTCGCCCTCCGGGGGGACGACCTCGGGCTTCGTCGGTCCGCTCGTCGCGGTCTCTTCGCTCTCCACCGGGTGCACGCTACCCGGGCGCTCGCACGAGGGCGGTGACCAGCAGGGCGAAGGCGGCGACGATGACGGCGACGCGGGCGTGGTGGTGGCCGCCCCAGCACCTCCCCTGCTCCTTCCGGCCGGCGGGCCGGTTCTCGGGGGTCCGCGTCTCGCTGCGGTTGTCGATCGGGACGAGCAGCAGGACCGACGTTCTGACGGCGCCCCGCTCCGAAGCACGGAAGAGGGCCGAAACCCCTTACGGGTCCCGGCCCTCTTCCGGCTCTTCCCGGGCCCTTCCGGGCCGTTTCGAGCTCTCTTCGAGAAATACGCGCGCGCCTACTTCGCGGCGACCTCTTCCAGGCAGAGGACGAACTTGTCCGAGTTCAGCTGCTGGGCGAGCGCCGACAGCTCCTCGCCGCACTTGTTCACGTCGAAGGTGTCGTCGATGACCTTGACGACCTTGAAGAGGTCGGCCTTGCCGGAGGAGCAGTCGACGGTGTCGACCTTCGGGTCGTTGTCCGGGCCCGTGACCGTGACGCACTCGCCGGCCTCGGCGTGCACCGGGGCTTCGCCGGTGAGGTGCGGGAGGCCCAGCTTCACGGCTATCGCGACGACGATCGCGACGACGACACCGCCGATCTTCTTGAGGATCGCGGAACCCTTCTTCGCGGGGGCGGGCTGCTGCTCGGGGGCAGGCTGCTGCTCGGGGGAGAAGGGCGCGGGCGGCGTCGTCATGAGGGATTCCTTGAAGGTATGGACATGATCAGACGCGAACGTTACATGTATCAAAAACGGCAAAAAGGATCACGAAGATCCACTTGCCGATCATTTGCCGAGTCGTGATCCTGCCGTCCCGTCAAGGACGCCGTTCCGTTGCCGGCGGTCCCCTCCGAGGACGCCGTCCCGTCGCCGGAGGCCCCCGTCAGGGGCGCGGGCCCATCATCCGCTGGTGGTCCAACGCCCTGCGCAGCTCCGCCGGAAGCGGGTGGTACGGGCCGTACGCGCGCTCCGCGTCGAACAGCAGCCGCTGGAGCTGGTCCCGGCCGGCCGCGTGCTCGCCCGCCGCCAGGAGCAGCAGCCCGATCCGCTGCCGGATGTCGAACGCCCGGGCGGGCTCCCGCTCGTAGTACGGCAGGACCGCCCGGAACTCCGCGAGCGCGTCCGCCGTCTCCCCCAACTGCTCCAGGCACAGCGCCGCGTCGTAGCGGAACTGGAGGGTCCCCGGGTCCGCCGGGCCCGCCTCCGCCTGGCGGTCCGCCGCGAGGCGGCGCAGCTCCGGCAGCGCGCGCCGGTACTGGCCGTCGTCCATCAGCGTCGACGCGTACTGCTTGCGCAGGATGCGGACGACCGGCGACCGCTCCCCGTGCTCGGCCTCGGCCGCGGGCAGGATCCCGCCGAGGACGTCCACCGCCTGGGTCAGCGAGCCCTCCGCGAGCAGCCGCTTGACCTCGTCCACGGCGGCGGCGACGTCCGGCCGCGCGAACGGACCGGGCTGCGCGTACACCCGGGGGTCGGCCTGCGGGACCGGCGTCGGGGCCGGGGCGTGGCGGGGCACGGGCGGGACCGGGACCTGGGGGGTCGGGACCGGGCGCACCGGGCCCGCCGGCGTCCGCGCGCGGTCCGGCCAGGGCGCGTGCGGGCGCAGGAACGGCCGGGTCGGGTCCATCGGGCCCGCCGGGGCACCGCGCGCGGGCAGCAGCGGCAGCAGGTGCTCGTACACCTCGTGCGCGCCGTCCGGCCGGTCCCGCGGGTCCTTGGCGAGCAGCCGGAGCACCAGCGCCTCCAGCGGCTCGGGCACCTCGGTGCGCAGCTGCCGGAGCGGGACGGGCGGCTCGTACAGGTGGCGGTGCAGCACGCCGAGCGCGGTCGAGCCGGCGAACGGCACGTTCCCGCTGAGGAGTTCGTGGAGCAGGACGCCGAGCGCGTACAGGTCGGTGGCCGGGCCGACGGCGCCGCCCATGGCCTGCTCCGGCGCCATGTACGCCGGGCTGCCGATGGGCGAGCCGGTGTGCGTGAGCCGGGTGGTGTCGGTGTCCAGGACGGAGGCCACGCCGAGGTCGAGGACGGTCAGCGTCCCGTCCGGGCGGATCATCACGTTCCGCGGCTTGAGGTCGCGGTGCACGATCGGCACCGCGTGCACGGCGGCGAGCACCGCGCAGAGCTGCGCCGCCACGGACACCGCCCACTCCCACGGGTACGGGGTGTGCTCGGCGAGGTGGTCGGCGAGGTCCGCGCCGTCCACGTACTGCATGACGAGGTACAGGTCCTCGCCCTCGCTGCCCGCGTCGTGCACGGTCACCAGGCCGGGGTGGGTCACGCGCGCGGTGACCCGGCACTCGCGCACGAAGCGGCGGCGCAGCTCGTCGGCGGAGGAGGCCTGGCCGTTCATGCCGGCCGGCCGCAGCAGCTTCACCGCGACCCGGCGGTCGAGGCGTCCGTCGTACGCCGTCCAGACCTGGCCCATGCCGCCCTGGCCGACGACGGTGGCGAGCTCGTAACGCCCGCCGACGACCCGCCCGTTCACCGGCCGCCTTCGCCCGGCCGGGGCTCCCCGGTCTCCTTGCGCAGCAGGTGGCTCAGCTCGTCGAGCTCGGCGCGGACCTGGTCGATGCGGTGGCCGGGCGGCTGGGGCACGGGGGCGGCGGGACCGGGCACGACGGGCGCCGGGCCGACGGGGGTGTGCGTGACGGGGTTGGCGTACGGGTTCGGCCGCACGTCCGCGCGCGGGAGGGTGGCGGCGCCGTTGCCGTACGTGTACCCCACCGGGCCGTACGCGGGCGCGGTGCGGAGGCGCTCCGCGTGCCGGATCTCCCCGAACAGGTAGTACGTGATCGAGCCCGCCACCAGACCCACCATCACTCCGACCGCGACGAAGGACTCCCCGGTGCCGGTCTCCTTGTCGCCGGTGGCCGCCGCGTACGAGAACAGGGCGGCCGATCCCGCGAACAGCACGCCGCACACCACCCAGTCGCGTGCCCTGCGGGTGACGCACGCGAGCCGGATCAGCGGCGCCCAGGACAGGAAGCCGCAGCTCAGCAGCGCGAGGAGGCAGAAGAGGGCGAGCAGGGCGATCCGTCCGCCGGAGAGGGTGCTCTTCGGCGGCTGCGGAACCTGCGGGACCTGCGTGGGGCCGTACATCCTGCTGCTCCTGCTCGGACGGATCTGGGGTGCGGAGACGAGCGTATACACCCCTGCGGACAACGGTTCCGGGATACCAGGAACCGTTGTCGAAGAGATGAGGAGGAGCGGGGAGCGGAGGGGCCGTCAGGGAGCCACGGAACCGTCCGCCAGGCCGTCGTACAGGCCCTGTACGAGCTGGTCGCCGAGGCGGGAGGTCAGGCGCAGGGACTCCTCGAAGGCGGCGAGGGCGCGGAACCGCTCGCCGAAGCGGTGCTGCTCGGCCAGGGGCAGGCGCGGCAGCTGGAGGCGGCGGACGTCGAGGCGGGTCGCGGTGGAGGCGTAGCTGCTGGCCTGCCGGGTGTTGGCGGTGGCGCGGAGGAAACCGGCCAGGAACCAGGGGTCGAGGGCCGCCGGGTCGGGGCGCAGGAGCTGGAGGTTGCGGCCGAGGGCGGCGCCCTCGGCGGTGGCGTCGACGACCCGGACGGCCGCCCCGCCGCCGAGGACCGGGACGACGACGTCCCCGGCGGCCAGCAGGACCGGCTCCTCGGGCGGGCCGTCGGGCAGCGTGCCGGAGGGCGGCTGGGCGGCCAGGACGTCGTGGTCGGTGAGGACGGCGACCGGGGCGGCGGCCGGGGCCGTGCCCGCGCCGCCCGCGCGCAGCACCAGGGCTCCGGCGCGGGCCAGTTCGCCGACGGTCGTGGTGGGCCTGCCGGTCGCGGCGGCGGGCGGGTCGGCGACGGGCGGCGGGGTCAGTTCGCGGGTGCGGCGCAGGGTCTCCGTCAGGCGCTCGCGCACCCCGGCGAGCTGGGCCGCGCCCTCGGCGGCGGCCGGGGGCGGCAGGTGGCGGGCGGGCGCGAGGTCGACGTCGTCGTCGAGGAGTTCGATCACGGGGACGGAGCGGCTCGTGCCCGGGGTCCCGGCGAGGGCCCCGTCCCGGTCGAAGGGCGCCCAGGCGTCCAGTACGGCGGTGTGGACGGCCGGCCAGTCGAGCCGGTCGCGGCCCTCCCGGCCCGGTCCGGCGTGCTCGGACGCGGTGTCCACGAGGAGGAGTTCGGCGGGGGGCCGGCCGCCCGGGACGGGCTTGCGCAGCACCCAGAGGTGGAGCGGGATGCCGTACGGGGGCGCGGCGCCGGCCGGGAGGGCGACGACCGCGCGCAGGGCGCCCCGGCGGAGCAGGTCGGCGCGGATGCGGCGGCCGGAGCGGCGGGAGGCGGCGGCGGGCGGCATGAGGAGGACGGCGGTGCCGCCGGGGCGGAGACGGGCCAGGGCGTGCTGCACCCAGGCGAGTTCGGACTCCGTGCGGGCCGGGAAGCCGTACTCCCAGCGCGGGTCGTAGGCCAGTTCCTCGTGGCCCCAGTTGCGCTCGTTGAACGGCGGGTGGCAGAGGACGGCGTCCGCCGCGAGCGCCGGGAAGGTGTCGGCGCGCAGGCTGTCCCCGGACCTGATCCGGATGTCGGCGTCGGCCGCGAGGGCCAGGCGCAGGGCGGTGAGCGCGGCGAGGTCGGGGTCGGCGTCCTGGCCGCAGAGGGCGCCGGGGCGCTCGACCGCGCCGAGCAGGCCGCCGGTGCCGCAGGCCGGGTCGAGGACGGTGAGCGGGGCGGCGCCCTCGCCGGCGGGCGCGGGGGCCGCGAGCGCCGCCATGAGGGCGGCGGGGCCGGGCGGGGTCAGCGTGTACTGGCGCGGGTTGGCGTCGAGGTGGCGCCCGAGCAGGAACTCGAAGGCCTGGCGCGCGCCGGTGTCGGCCGCGAGTTCGGCAGCCCCGCGCAGCAGGGGCAGGGAGACGGCGAGCGCGCCCGAGGTGGGGGTGAGGACGGCCCGCCCGGGGCCGAGGCGCTCGGTCAGCGTCTCCTCCAGGGCGACCGGCAGCACTTCCCCGAGCCGGTCGTCCGGGAGCGCGGCGAGCGAGGGCCAGGCCGCCGACCGGTCCCGTACGAGGAGGAGGGCGCAGCCCGCGTGGACGAGGGCGGCGACGGCACCGGCCGGATGGCCCGCGACCTGCTGCCAGACGCGCTCCCGGAGCGGGACCTCGGCCAGTTTGCCCTGGGCGCGGAGCCACTCCTCGACCTCGGCGAGGGCGAAGGACGGGCTGGTCTCCGTGCCGCCGACGGATTTGGGGAAGTCGGCGTGGCGACGGCGCCAGTTGCTGACGGCGGCCCGGCCGACCCCGGCGAGCCGGGCGATCCCGGCGGCGGTCACCTCGGCGGCGGCCTCGGCGGGGGCGGCCCCCGCGGGTGCCTCCGCCTCCGCCGCACCCGTCCGCGCCGACCCTGCTTCCGCCGCGCCCGTCTCCGCCGCACGCGCGTCCGCTGCGTTCTCCGGCACCTGACCCATCTCCCCTGGCTGGCGCTGACAACTCTCGTGTGACGCCCATCCTACTGACGACCCACGGCGCGAGCACTTCACAGTGTGGCCTGATCTGTTTTCCGTGAACCATGTTGACTCGGTTCACAGGCTCTGCTGTGATTGACCCATCGCACCAGACATCCTCAATGTCCGGGAGGACACACCCATGTCGTACGACACCCAGGTCCCGCCCGCCGCCCCACACCGGGCCATGCGCAACGGCCTCGGCACCGCGGCCCTGATCCTCGGCATCATCGGCACGCTCTCCGGCCTCGTGCCGTTCTTCTTCTGGCTGGCGGGCATCCTGGGCCTGATCGCCCTGATCCTCGGGCTCGTCGGCAAGGGCCGGACGAAGCGCGGCGAGGCGAACAACAAGGGAGTGGCGCTCACCGGCGCGATCCTCGGCCTCGTCGCCCTGATCCTCTCGGTCGTCGGCGCGGTCATCACGTTCACGGCGGTCAGCGACGCGGTCGACGAGATCGACAAGGCCATCAAGGACTCCGCTCCCAAGGACCCGGCGGCCAAGAACCTGGCGGACGGCGACACCTCGGTCTACGACGACGACCTCAAGGTCACGGTCTCGGACCCGAAGGCGTACAAGCCGAGCGAGTTCGCGGCCGGCCACACCGAGGGCAACAAGGCGTACCAGGTCACCGTGGTCATCGAGAACGGCGGCAAGAAGAAGTTCGACGCCACCCTCGTCACGCTGACCGGCCGCGCCGGGACGAACGGCGTCGCGGCCGAGCAGATCTTCGACGAGAAGGTCGGCACGGGCTTCCAGGGCGCCGTCCTGCCCGGCAAGAAGGCCACCCTCACCGTCGCCTTCGACACCCCCAAGGACGCCAAGAACCTGACGGTCGAGGTGAACCCGGGCTTCGACTACAACGCCTCGCAGTGGGAGCTGAAGCTCGGCTGACCCGGCCGCGACCGGCCGCCCGCGAGGACCGGGGCCCTTCGGGGCCCCGCCCCGGCCCGCCCCCGGACCCCGCTCCCGCATACCCTCCCCCGTACACACACCCCTCTTCCGGAGAAGAACCCCATGCGCGCCCCCGCCCCCGCCTCCTCCCGCCCCCGTGCCGGCCGCACCGCCGCCGCCGCGCTCCTGTGCGCCGCCGTCGCGGCCGGCGCCGCCGCCTGCGGCCCGTCCCCGGCGGAAGCGAAGCCCGCGGGGCCCTACGCGGAGCTGACCGGGTCGCAGATCGTCGACAAGGCGTTCGCGGCGACGGCGACGGCGAAGTCCCTGACCGTGGACGTCGACCTGACGTCCGAGGGCGAGCGGACGAGGTCCTACGTCTCCTTCGACGGCACCGGGAAGTGCACCGGCACGGTGACCACGGGCACGGCCGCCACGACCGAACTGATCAGGGCCGACCGGAAGAACGTGTACCTACGCTTCGACGAGGCCGCCCTGAACGAGGAGTCCGAGGGCGAGTCGCCGGAGGTGCGGGAGGCCATGCTCAAGGCCCTCAGGGGCCGCTGGGTCGAACTGCCGGCCTCCGACCCCGACGCGAAGGACGCCGTGGAGCTGTGCGACCCGGAGAAGCTCCTCGGCGGGTTGGAACAGGGGGCGAGCGGGATCGAGCGGGGCGCGGAGACCACCGTCGGCGGGCAGAAGGCGCTCGCGCTGACGGAGCCGGACGGCGATGCGACCAGGACCGTGTACGTGGCCACGGAGGGCACGCCGTACGTCCTCAGGATCGTCACGAAGGGCGGCGACGAGCCGGGGACGATCACCTTCAGCCAGTACGGGAAGCCGGTCACGGCGAAGGCCCCGGCACCGAAGGACATCGCGGACCTGGACTGAGCCCCGGGGGGCGGAGCCGGACCGGGTGCCGGGGGATCGGGGGATCCCGGGCCCGGGGGGGGCCGGGTTTCAGGAGGGGGAGAGCGTGAGGAGGGCCGTCGCAGGGGAGCGGCCCTCCTCACGCGTGCGCGTGGCGGCGCGGGTGTGCGGTGGCACGGGCGGCCACGCGGACAAGCGACCACGCGGGCGCGTCACACGCGGTGCCGGACCCACACGTTCGGCTCGACGTAGACCGCGTAGCCGCGCGCGGCCTCGCAGTGGACCGGGACGAGCGCGCCCTCGACCTCGACCGGGCCGTCCGTGTCGAAGGGCAGGCCGGTCCACTTCCGCCACTGCTCGACGGAGCCGGGGACGGTCATCGACGCCGGGGCCACCGCCTCGATCGTGCCGCCCGCGCGCACGTGGACGCGGAGCCACGGGTCGTGCGGCAGGCCGTCGGACTCGCGGGTGCGGAAGGCGTACGCGTGGATGGACGTCCCGGCCTCCCGGTGCTTGCCGTTGGGGCGGACCGGGGCGACCAGTTCGGAGAAGCCGCGCGCGGCCGTGTTCTCCCGCAGGGCGGACAGCATCCGGTGCGAGACGCCCTGTCCCAGGTGGTCCCGGTCGACCGTGATCTCGATCGCGCTGACCGTGTCGGGCTCCCGGCCCTGCTTCAGGTCGGAGAAGGCCCAGAGCAGCACCTCGTCCCAGCCCCGGTCGGGCAGCGCGCGGCGGCCGTCCAGGTCCATCCGGAAGGGGACGCTGAAGCCGCGCGCGACGAACTTCCCGTCGGCGTCGGTGGCGACGAGCACGTACTCCGGGAGCTGCCGCACGATCTGGCCCATGTTCGCCCAGCCCACCGGGTCGTGCATCATGAACTCGGGCCAGAGGTGGCGCATGTCCCACATCGGCCCTTCCAGCTCGGGGCGTTCGGCGAGGGTCGATATGTTCAGGTCCATGGCCGCAGACTAAAGATCGTTCCGGCGGTGGCCAACCGTTTTTCCTCCGGTTCCCCGCAGGCCTTCCCGCCGGACCGCCCCCCTACGGGAGCTTCTGCTGCGGGCACTCCTTCAGGATGCGCTTCATCGCGTCCCGCTCCCCCTCCGTCGCCCACACCCCGTACTTCTTCTTCACCGCGACCTGCCGGGCCACGTAGGTGCAGCGGTACGCGCCGTTCGGCGGCAGCCAGGTCGCGGCGTCGCCGTCGGACTTGCGGCGGTTGGTGGCGGCGTCGACGGCGAGGAGGTTGAGCGGGTCGTTGGCGAAGCGGCGCCGGGTCTCCGCGTTCCACTGCTGCGCCCCCTTCTGCCAGGCGTCGGAGAGCGCCACGACGTGGTCGATGTCGACCTTGCTGCGGCCCCGGACGTAGGTGACGGTGGTGCCGGTGTACGGGTCGTCGGTGAGGGTGCCGGAGGCGACCTTGCAGTGGCCGTCCGTGTAGCGGACCCCGGTGAGGTCCCGCTTGAGGATGTCGTCGCGGGTGCCGCAGCCGTTCCTGTCGACGTCCGCCCAGGCCTGGCCGAACTCCTCCCGGTCGTAACCGGTCTTCGGGGCACGGCCCTTGACGGTGAGGGTGTCCACGGCGGCGAGGGCCGAGCCGGCCGCGGCGGGCCGTCCCTCCCTACCCCCGCCGGGCACGGGGGAGCAGGCGGCGGTGGCGAGGGCCACGACGGCGAGGGCCGAGGCGGCGAGGGTCCTTCGGTACGTCGGCACCATGAAATCCTAGGTCGGGCGGCGAGGAGGCCCTTCGGCCCCGGGGCGAACGGATTCCCCCCGCACCGGCCCGTCACACCTGCCCGGACCCGGCACGCCCCGGCCGCTCACACCTTGCCGATGCCCAGCGTGTTCTCGGCGGGCAGCAGGCCGGAGCCGATCACGGCGAGCCAGGGGCCGCCGAGCAGGTCGGCGAGCCGGCCGGTGTCCTCGGCGCCGAGGGCGGCCCAGGGCGCGGCGGCCAGTTCGTCCGTGTGCCGCTCGACCCCGGCCCGCAGGGCCCGTCCGGCGTCGGTGGCCGCGCCGTCCGCGCCCACGAGCCCCCGGGCGGCGAGCCGGTCCCGGGCGGCGGACCACTCGGCGGCGGACCAGCCCCGGCTCGCGAAGACGGGCTCGGGCGCGGCGCCGACCGCCGCGAAGGAGACGAGCGACTCGACCGGGTCGAGCCCGGCGGCCAGGAGGGCGGCGAGGTGGCCGTCGCCCCGGTGCTCGCGCAGGACCGTGGCGGCCTGCCAGAGGACGAGGTGCGGGGCGTCGGGCCAGGGCAGTTCGGCGTTGGCGGCGGCGAGCGGGCGGCCGGCGGGTCCGGCCGCCTCCGCCGCCCGGCGGGCCAGCGCGGCGGCCTCGGCGAGGACGGGGTCCGCGACCGCGTCCGCGCCGAGGACGGCCCGGTAGGCGCGGTCGACGGCCCGGAGCCGGGCGGCGAGCACGTCGGCGGGGCCGACGGTCGCCCAGACGGCGGGGACGTACCGGGCGACCGTCTCCGGACTGAAGCCGTAGAAGGCGGAGGCCACCCGGACCGGACCGGCGGCGCCGAGCGGCGCGGCCCGCCAGGCGAAGTAGGAGGGCCAGCGCTCGCCGGTGTCGTAGCCGAGGGCGGCGGCCTCCTCGAAGGCCTCGGGGGCGTAGTAGAGCAGGGCGTGCAGCGGTTCGAGCAGGTGCCACATCCGGCGTGCGCGTCCGGGTTCCACGGCGTTCTCCCTCACGGTCGCCCGTCCCATGTCTTGTCACTGACAAGATTGCGCCCCGTCCGCGAACTTGTCAATGACTAGACGAGGGCTAGGCTGGTCCCATGACGACCCGGAGCACCTATCACCACGGCGACCTGCGGCGGGCCGTCCTCGCCGCCGCCCTCGACGTCATCGCCGCCGAGGGTCCCGGCGCGCTGAGCCTGCGGGACCTCGCCCGCCGCGCGGGCGTCTCGCACGCCGCGCCCGCCCACCACTTCAAGGACCGCACCGGGCTCCTGACCGCCGTCGCCGCCGAGGGCCACGACCTCCTCGCCCGGGCCCTGGCCGGCACGCCCGAACTGAGCGAGCGGGGCGTGCGGTACGTGCGGTTCGCGGTGGAGCACCCGGCCCACTTCCAGGTCATGTTCCGGCCGGAGCTGCTGCGCGCCGACGACCCGGACCTGCGCGCCGCCAAGGAGCGCGCCTCCGCCGAACTCCGCGCGGGCGTCGCGGAACTGGACGAGGTCCCCGACGCGCGCGAGGCCGGCATCGCCGCCTGGTCGCTCGCCCACGGCTTCGCGACGCTGCTCCTCACCCGCAACGTGACGGACGCGCTGGGCGGCCGGGACCCGGAGGAGTACTTCCGCTCGCTCACGGGCCTGCTCTTCACGCGGCGGGGGTAGGGGCGGTCCCGGAGGACCGCCCCCGCCTCACGACCCCAGGATCGTCGTCAGGAACTCGCCCGTCCACGCGAGGAGTTCGCGGCCCACCACCGGCTTGCCGCCGATCTTGCCCGTCGTCGGGCGCGGCACCAGGATCTGGTGGACGGCCGGCTTGATCACCGTGCGCGGGTGCAGGCGCTTGAGGCGCAGCTCCTGGGACTCGCGCAGCTCCACCGGGGCGAAGCGGATGTTCGGCCCCTGGAGGACGATCTCGCCGACCCCGCAGGCACGGGCCAGCATCCGCAGGCCCGCCACCAGGAGCAGGTTCTCCACCGGCTCGGGCAGCTTGCCGTAGCGGTCGGTCAGCTCCTCCCGCACGGCCCTGATGTCCTCCTCCGAGTTCGCCGAGGCGATGGCCCGGTAGGCCTGGAGGCGCAGCCGCTCGCCCGGCGCGTAGTCGTGCGGCACGTGCGCGTCGACCGGCAGCTCGATCTTGACCTCCAGGGGCGGCTCCTCCTCCGCCCCGCCGTCGAGCGACGCCCGGTAGTCCGCGACCGCCTCGCCGACCATCCGCACGTACAGGTCGAAGCCGACGCCCGCGATGTGGCCGGACTGCTCGCCGCCGAGCAGGTTGCCCGCGCCCCGGATCTCCAGGTCCTTCATGGCCACGTACATGCCCGCGCCCATCTCGGTGTGCTGGGCGATCGTCGCGAGCCGCTCGTGCGCGGTCTCCGTCAGCGGCTTCTCCGGCGGGTACAGGAAGTACGCGTAGCCCCGCTCGCGGCCACGGCCGACCCGGCCCCGGAGCTGGTGGAGCTGCGACAACCCGAAGTTGTCGCCGCGCTCGACGATGAGGGTGTTGGCGTTGGAGATGTCGATGCCGGACTCCACGATCGTGGTCGACACCAGCACGTCGAACTTCTTCTCCCAGAAGTCGACCACGACCTGCTCCAGGGCCTGCTCCGACATCTGGCCGTGGGCGGTCGCGACCCGCGCCTCGGGCACGATCTCGCGCAGCCGCGCCGCCGCCCGGTCGATGGAGTCGACCCGGTTGTGGATGTAGAAGACCTGGCCCTCGCGCAGGAGTTCGCGCCGGATCGCGGCGCCGATCTGCTTCTCCTCGTACGGGCCGACGAAGGTGAGGACCGGGTGGCGCTCCTCCGGCGGGGTGGTGATCGTGGACATCTCGCGGATGCCGGTGACCGCCATCTCCAGGGTGCGGGGGATGGGGGTGGCGGACATGGTGAGGACGTCGACGTTGGCCCGGAGCTTCTTCAGCTGCTCCTTGTGCTCGACGCCGAAGCGCTGCTCCTCGTCGACGACGACCAGGCCCAGGTCCTTGAACTTCGTCTCGGAGGAGAAGAGGCGGTGGGTGCCGATGACGATGTCCACCGAGCCGTCCCGCAGCCCCTCCAGGGTCGCCTTCGACTCGCTCTCCGACTGGAAGCGGGACAGCGCCCGCACCTTCACCGGGAACTGCGAGTACCGCTCGGAGAAGGTCCCGAAGTGCTGCTGCACGAGCAGCGTCGTCGGGACGAGGACCGCGACCTGCTTGCCGTCCTGGACCGCCTTGAAGGCCGCCCGGACCGCGATCTCCGTCTTGCCGTAGCCGACGTCGCCGCAGATCAGGCGGTCCATGGGAACGGTCTTCTCCATGTCCTCCTTCACCTCGGCGATGGTGGACAGCTGGTCGGGCGTCTCCGCGTACGGGAAGGCGTCCTCCAGCTCGCGCTGCCAGGGGGTGTCCGGGGCGAAGGCGTGGCCGGGGGCCGCCATCCGCGCCGAGTACAGCTTGATCAGGTCGGCCGCGATCTCCTTGACGGCCTTCTTGGCGCGCGCCTTCGTCTTCGTCCAGTCCGCGCCGCCGAGCCGGTGCAGGGTCGGCGCCTCGCCGCCCACGTACTTGGTGACCTGCTCCAGCTGGTCGGTCGGGATGTAGAGCCGGTCCCCGGGCTGGCCGCGCTTCGCGGGCGCGTACTCCACGAGCAGGTACTCGCGGGTGGCGCCCTGCACGGTCCGCTGGACCATCTCGACGTACCGGCCGACGCCGTGCTGCTCGTGCACGATGTAGTCGCCGACCTCCAGGGTCAGCGGGTCGATCGTCTTGCGCCGCTTGGCGGGCATCCGCTGCCCGTCCTTGCCGGCCGCCTTCTGCCCGGACAGGTCGGTCTCGGTGAGGACGGCCAGCCTCAGGCCGGGGTCGACGAAGCCGTGGTCGATGGAGCCGCAGGCCACGTGGACGACCGAGGGCGTGATCCCGGTCAGGTCGGAGTCGAGGCGGGCGGCGATGCCCTCGCCGCCGAGGACCTCGACCGTGCGGGACGCGGGGCCGTGGGCCTCGGTCACGTAGACCGTGCGCCAGCCGTCGGCCAGCCAGCCCTTGGTGTCGGCGAGCGCGCGGGCGGTGTCGCCCCGGTAGGACTCGGGGGCGCGCATGCCGAGGGCGAGGGTGTCGCCGTCGGCGTCGGCCGCGTCCGCCGCGAACGGCGACACCGACCACCAGGGCATGCCGAGCTCGCGGGCCCGGTCGCGGACGTCCGCGATGCCCCACAGGGAGGCGGCGCCGACGTCGATCGGGGCCTCGCCGCCGCCGGCGGTCGCCGCCCAGGACGCCTGGAGGAACTCCTGGCTGGTGGCGACCAGGTCCGCCGCCCGGGTCCGCACCCGCTCGGGGTCGCAGACCACGGCCATGGAGCCCTCGGGCAGCACGTCGAGCAGCAGCTCCATGTCGTCGACGAGGACCGGCGCGAGGGACTCCATGCCCTCGACCGCGATCCCCTCCGCGATCTTGTTCAGCAGCTCGCCCAGCTCGGGGTGCTCCTCGGCGAGGGCCGCCGCCCGCTCCCGCACGGAGTCGGTGAGCAGCAGCTCGCGGCAGGGCGGCGCCCACAGGCCGTGCTCGGCGACCTCCAGGGACCGCTGGTCGGCCACCTTGAAGTAGCGGATCTCCTCGACGTCGTCGCCCCAGAACTCGATCCGGAGCGGGTGCTCCTCGGTGGGCGGGAAGACGTCCAGGATGCCGCCGCGCACGGCGAACTCGCCGCGCTTCTCGACCAGCTCCACCCGGGAGTACGCGGCGGCGGCCAGGCCCTCCACGACCTCGTTCAGATCGGCCGTCTGCCCGGACCGCAGCGCCACCGGCTCCAGGTCGCCCAGCCCCTTGACCTGCGGCTGGAGCACCGAGCGGACGGGCGCGACGACCACGCCGACCGGCCCAGCCGCCGGGTCGTCGTCCCTCGGGTGCGCGAGGCGGCGCAGCACGGCGAGGCGGCGGCCGACGGTGTCGGAGCGGGGCGAGAGCCGCTCGTGCGGCAGGGTCTCCCAGGAGGGGTACTCGGCGACCGTGTCGGGGTCGAGGAGCGAGCGCAGCGCGGCGGCCAGGTCCTCGGCCTCCCGGCCGGTCGCGGTCACCGCGAGCACCGGCCGGCCCGAGTCCCGGGCGAGCGCGGCCACGGCGAAGGGGCGTGCGGCGGCCGGCCCGACCAGGTCCACGTGGGGCCGGTTCCCGTCGGCGGCGGCCTTCACCGCCTCGGCGAGGGCGGCGTCCTTGACGACGGCGTCGAGCAGACCGTGCAGGCTCATGGGGCTTTTCCATCCCGGAACTGGAGGGCGGACAACGCGAACGGCCCGACACGTCGTACGGGCCGGGTGGTCCCGGACGCGTTCGGCCCGGGCGTCCCCAGCCTACGACGTGCCACTGTCACTCGCCCGAAGGAAGGGGGCCGCTCGGGAGGGCGAAGCGGCTGGCTCGCCCGCGGCTTGTACGCCTAAAATTAGTCCATCGCTTAGTCCACCCTTGCTCCACCTAGCTGTGAGAGGCCGCGATGGAAGCATCCCGGCAGTACAACGTCCACGAGGCGAAGACCCACTTCTCCAAGATCCTGGAGGCGGTCGCGACCGGCCAGGAGGTGATCATCAGCAAGTCCGGGGAACCGGTCGCGAAGGTGATCCCGCTCCGGGGGAAGGTCCGGCGCACCGCCCGGGGGTCCCTCACCGCGCCGGTCGTCCTCCACGACGACTTCGACGACATGTCCGACGACCCCGGCTTCGCCGAGGCCTTCGGACTCGGCCCGGAAGGCACCACGGAGTGAAGCTGCTGGTCGACACGCACGTCGTCATCTGGTGGCTGCTCGACTCCCCGCAGCTCTCCGACGACGTCAAGGACCTGCTCGACACGGAGGAGCACGCGTACGTCAGTGCCGTCACCCCGTGGGAGCTCTCCGTCAAGCAGGCCCTCGGCAGGCTCGACGGACCGGCCGAACTGCCGGAACTGGCCCGCGACTGCCAGCTCAAGCCGCTCCCGATCACCGGTGCGCACGGCATCCGCGCCGGACGGCTCCCGCCCCACCACCGCGACCCCTTCGACCGGATACTGATCGCCCAGGCGCAGACCGAGGGGCTCACCCTCGTCACCCGGGACAAGCATATCCCCCGGTACGACGTGCCCGTGCTCACGGTCTGAGCCCTCCGAGCAGCCGTACGGCCCCGGCGCGCACGCACCGGGGCCGTACCTTCCTTCGTGCGGACCGCTACTCGCTCGCGATCGCGTTCAGGACGTTCATCCGCCCCGCCCGGAACGCCGGGACCAGGGCCGCGAAGAGGCCCACGAAGGCCGAGGCGACGAAGACGGTGAGGATCGTCGGCCAGGGGATGTCCAGGGTGCCGAGGCCCTCCAGGGCCAGGAGCTTCTGGGCGGCGGTGCCCCAGCCCATGCCCAGGCCGAGGCCGAGGAGCGCGCCGAAGAGGGCGATGACCACCGACTCCAGGCGGATCATGCGGCGCAGCTGGCGGCGGGAGAGGCCGATGGCCCGCATGAGGCCGATCTCGCGGGTCCGCTCGACGACCGACAGGGCCAGGGTGTTCACGACGCCGAGGACCGCGACGACGATCGCCAGGGCGAGGAGCCCGTACACGATGTTGAGCAGCTGTCCGACCTGGTCCTGGAGCTCCTTCTTGTAGTCGGCCTGGTTGCTGACCTTGTACTGCGGGTAGGGCGCGAGCGCGTCCTTGAGGGCCTGGTAGGCCTGCGTCTCCTGGCCCTCCTTCGCGCTGGCGAGGAGCAGCAGGCTGTGCGGCACCCGGTCGGCCGGCAGGTACCGGGCGGCGGTGGTGACGTCGGTGTACATCGCCCCCTTGTCGACGTTCCCCTGGTCGGAGGTGATCGCCGCGACCTTCAGCTTCGCCGTCTTCCCGCCCTTGAAGGCGACGGTCAGGACGTCGCCGACCTTCACGCCGTGCGCGGTGGCGTAGTCGCTGCCGACGGACATGGCGTCCGGCCCGTAGGCGTCGGCGAGCCGCCCGGCGGTGGTCTCCCGGCGCAGGTCCCGCATGTACGTCGCGTCGGTGGCGGCCAGGCCCTCCTCGGCCTTCTTGCCGCGCGGGTCGGTGACGGTGACGTCGATCCACTTGTACTCGGTGACGTGGTCGATGCCCGGGGCCTTCTCCAGGGCGGCCTGCGCCTGCGGCACGATCGGCTGCCCGGTGCCGGACTGCACGATGAAGTCGGCGCCGACGGAGCGGTCCAGCTCCTCGGTGGCGGAGGCCACCATGGAGGAGCCGACCACCGACAGGCAGGCGACGAGCGCCAGGCCGATCATGAGGGCGGCGCCGGTGGCCCCGGTGCGGCGCGGGTTGCGCAGGGCGTTGCGCTCGGCCATCCGGCCGACGGGCCCGAAGACCCGCAGGACGACGACGCCGAGGGCGCGGACGACGACGCCGGCGAGCAGCGGGCCGACGACGACGAAGCCGAGCAGGGAGAGGACGACGCCGAGGCCGAGCCAGGCGGAGCCGGGGGCGGCCTCCTCGGCGCGGGCGGCGGCCACGAGGGCGGCGGCCCCGGCGGCCGTGAGGGCGAGGCCGATCCCGCCCCGGATCCGGCCGGCCCTGCCGTCGGCGGGCGTGCCCGCGTCGCGCAGGGCGGCCATCGGGGAGATCTTCCCGGCGCGGCGGGCCGGGACGTAGGCGGCGAGGACGGTGACGACGACGCCGAGGACGACGCCGACGACCGGGGTCGTCCACTTCACGGTGAGGTCGCCGGTGGAGAGCTCCATGCCCACGGCGGACATCAGCTTCATCAGGCCGACGGCGAGGCCGACGCCCGCCGCGACGCCGGCGGCCGAGCCGACCAGGCCGAGGAGCAGCGCCTCGACCAGGACGGAGCGGTTGACCTGCCTGCGGCTCGACCCGATGGCCCGCATGAGGCCGATCTCGCGGGTGCGCTGGGCGACCAGCATGGAGAAGGTGTTGACGATGAGGAAGATGCCGACGAGGAAGGCGATCCCGGCGAAGCCGAGCATCGCGTACTTCATGACGTCGAGGAATCCGGCGAGCTCCTCGCGGCCCGCGTCGGCGGCCTCGGCGGCCGTCTGGAGCTTGTAGCCGTCGCCGACGGCGGCGGCGATGCCCGCCTTGAGGGCCTCGTCGCTCACGCCGGGCGCGGCGTCGGCCGTGATCTGGGTGAACAGGCCTTCCTTGCCGAGCAGTTCGCGCTGGGCGGTGGCGGTCTCGAAGTAGACGAGGGTGGCGCCGGGGTTGGTGACCTTGAACTCGGCGATGCCGGAGATCTTCGCGGTGAAGTCGCCGGTGACGGAGATGGTCCGCAGCTCGTCGCCGAGCTTCAGGCCGTGCTTCTCGGCGGTGGCGGCGTCCACGACGACGTCGGTGGGGCCGCGCGGCTCGTGGCCGGAGGCGATCTCCACCGAACGCAGCTCGTTCGGCGTCCAGTTGACGGCGATCGTCGGGGCGCCGCCGGTCGGGCCGACGTTCTTGTTCCTCGCGTCCACGACGGTGACGCTCAGGGAGGCGACCGCGCCCTGCACGTTCCGGGCGCCCTCCGCCCGCGCGACCTCGTCCACGAGCGCGGCGGGGAGGGTCTCGGGCCGGCCGGTCTGCGGAGTCTCGTCGTCGGTCGCGCCCTCGGGGCTGACGGTGACGTCGGAGGCGGTGGTGGCGAAGAGCTTGTCGAACGTCGTGTTCATCGTGTCCGTGAAGACCAGGGTCCCGGAGACGAACGCGACGGAGAGCAGGACGGCGACGGCGGAGAGCGCCATCCGGCCCTTGTGCGCGAGGAAGTTGCGCAGGGAGGTCTTGAGGACGCTCATGAGGTCCGCCCGCGCGCGTCGAAGTCCTTCATCCGGTCGAGGACGGCCTCGGCGGTGGGCCGCTCCATCTCGTCGACGATCTTCCCGTCGGCGAGGTAGAGGACGCGGTCGGCGTAGGAGGCGGCGACCGGGTCGTGGGTGACCATGACGATGGTCTGGCCCAGCTCGTCCACCGAGGTGCGCAGGAAGCCGAGGACCTCGGCGCCGGCCCGCGAGTCGAGGTTTCCGGTCGGCTCGTCGCCGAAGATGATCTCGGGGCGGGCGGCGAGCGCGCGGGCCACGGCCACGCGCTGCTGCTGGCCGCCGGAGAGCTCGTTCGGCCGGTGCCTGAGCCGCTCGGACAGCCCGACGGTGTCGACCACCCGGCGCAGCCAGTCGGCGTCCGGCTTGCGGCCCGCGATGTCCATCGGGAGCGTGATGTTCTCGATCGCGCTCAGGGTCGGCAGCAGGTTGAACGCCTGGAAGATGAAGCCGATCCGGTCCCGGCGCAGTTGGGTCAGCTTCTTGTCCTTGAGGCCGGTGATCTCGGTCTCGTCCAGGAAGATCTGCCCGCTGGTGACGGTGTCGAGCCCGGCGAGGCAGTGCATCAGGGTGGACTTGCCGGAGCCCGAGGGCCCCATGATCGCGGTGAACCGGCCGCGGGCGATGTCCACGTCGACGGAGTCGAGGGCGACGACCCGGGTCTCCCCCGAGCCGTACGCCTTGACGACCTGGCGCGCCCGCGCGGCGACGGCCGTAGCCCCTCCGGTTCCCCCGGGCCTGGGGGTGGTCACAGCCGTGGTCACGGTTTTCTCCTCGGGTCGGAGCGGTGATGGGTTTGTAGGTTCAAGTTAAGGATTCGAAGAGGGAGTTCTCCTCCTCCGCCGGTACGAACGGCCCCTGGGCCGTATGGGGGAGGGGCCCCTAAGGGTTCCTCCATCCGCGGTCCGAGTGGCACGCTGTCCCCCGGGAATTTAGGTGTACGAAGAAAGGAAGGACGTACGGTGACCGAGCCGTCGACGACACGGACCGGAACCGGCCCGTCCTCCGTCCCCGCACCCGCACGCCGGAGGCCCGTCGTCGCCGCGCTCATGCTCGGGATGGGGCTCGCCGCGATCGACGGCACGATCGTGTCCACGGCCGTCCCGCAGATCGTCGGCGACCTCGGCGGACTCGCCGTCTTCTCCTGGCTGTTCTCCGGCTACCTGCTCGCCGTCACCGTCACCCTGCCGGTGTACGGGAAGCTCAGCGACACCTTCGGCCGCAAGCCGGTCCTGATCGCCGGGGTCGTCCTCTTCCTCGTCGGCTCCCTGCTGTGCGCCGCCGCCTGGAACATGGCGTCCCTGATCGCCTTCCGGGTCGTCCAGGGCCTCGGCGGCGGCGCGCTCCAGGGCACGGTCCAGACGATCGCCGCCGACCTGTACCCGCTGAAGGAACGCCCGAAGATCCAGGCGAAGCTGTCCTCCGTCTGGGCCGCCTCCGCGGTCGCGGGCCCGGCGGCCGGCGGCCTCCTCGCGGGATACGCGGACTGGCGCTGGATCTTCCTGATCAACGTGCCGGTCGGCCTGGTGGCACTGTGGCTGATCTGCCGGTACCTGGTGGAACCGGGACGGCCGACGGGGGCGGGGGCGGGCGCGGGCGTGCGGCCGGGGTCCGGGTCTGGGGCTGGGTCTGGGTCTGGGGCTGGGTCTGGGTCTGGGTCTGGGTCTGGGGCTGGGTCTGGGTCCGGGTCTGGGTCTGGGTCTGGGTCCGGGTCTGGGTCTGGGTCCGGGTCTGGGTCGAGGAGAACAGAGACACGCGCGCGCGTGCGGATCGACTGGGCGGGCGCGCTCTGCGTCTTCGCGACCGGCGCCCTGCTCCTGACCGCCCTCGTCCAGGGCGGCGTGGCCTGGCCCTGGCTCTCGACGCCCTCCCTCGGGCTCCTCGGCGGGGCCGCCGTCCTGGGCGCCGTGACCGTCCTCGTGGAGCGGCGCGCCGCCGAACCGATCATCCCCGGCTGGGTCTGGCGCCGCCGCACGATCGCCGCCGTCAACCTCGCGCTCGGGGCCCTCGGCCTGCTCATGGTCGCCCCGACCGTCTTCCTGCCCACGTACGCCCAGTCCGTCCTGGGGCTCGGCCCGATCGCGGCCGGCTTCGTCCTGTCGGTGATGACCCTGAGCTGGCCCGTCAGCGCGGCGCTCTCGAACCGGGTCTACGCCCGCATCGGCTTCCGGCTCACCGCCGTCCTCGGCATCTCGGGCGCGCTGCTCGTCCTGCTCGCCTTCCCGCTGCTGCCGTTCCCCGGGGAGCCCTGGCAGCCGGCGCTCCTGATGCTGCTCCTCGGCGCGGCCCTCGGCCTCTTCCAACTGCCGCTGATCGTCGGCGTCCAGTCGACCGTCCCGTACGAGGAGCGGGGCACGACCACCGCGTCCGTCCTCTTCTGCCGCCAGGTCGGCCAGAGCGTCGGCGCGGCCGTCTTCGGCGCCGTCGCGAACGGCGTCCTGTCCGCCCGGCTCGGCGCGGACGGCGACCTGGACACCCTGGCGCGCGCCCTGGACTCCCCCGATTCCCTGCCGCCCGCGACGACGGACCTCCTGCGCCGCGCGGTCGACGCGGCGGTGGACTACGTCTACCTGGGCGCGGCGGGAGCGGCGGCCCTGGCCCTCCTGGTCCTGCTGTTTCTCGCGCCCCGCCGCTTCCCGGTCCTGGGGGAGGAGAAGCAGCCCTAGGGGGCGCCCGCGGGACGCCCGCTACGTGCCGCCCGGCCCCGGTTCCGCCGCCGGCCCGGCCTCCGGTTCCGTTTCCTCCTCCGGGCCCCGGCCCGTCAGGGCCGCCAGGGAGTCGCGGATGTGCTCCATGTGGGAGTGGATCTCGTCCCGGGCCTCCTCGTGCTCCCGCAGGACCCGTTCCGTCGCGCGCTCGGCCCGTTCGGCCTTCAGACGGGCGGCGGCGAGGAGTTCCTCCGCCCGCGCGTCCGCGTCCTCCTGGCCGTGCCGGGCCTGCTCCCCGGTCTCCGCCAGGGCGCGGCGGGCCTCCGCGAGACGGGCCTCAGCCTCCCCGATCGACTCGTCGTGGCGCGCGTCGAGTTCGGACGTCCGCGCCTGCTCCTCGCGCTCGGTCTCCTCCCGCACCGCCTTCTGCCCGGCGGCCAGCTCCGCCAGGAGCTCCGCCGCGCGCCGCTCGGTCTCCTCGAAGGCCTCCCGGGCCGCCGACCGCAGCTCCGCCGCCTCGCGCTCCGCCTCCGCCGTCAGCTCCCCGGCCCGCTCCCGGGCCGCCTCCAGGGCGGCGCGGGCCGCCGCCTCCGCCGCCGCGCGGACGCCCTCCGCGTACGCCCGCGCCGACTCCGCCGCCTCCCGGCCCGCCGCGCCGGCCTCCTCGGCGAGGGCCTGCGCGTCGGCCTCGGCGGCGCGGACGAGCGCCTCGTCCTCCGCCTCGGCGAACTCCAGGATCTTCCGCGCCCGCTCGCCCAGCGACTCGTACCGCTGCGGCGGCAGCGTCCCGACGAGCTCGCGGAGCCCCGCGAGCTCCGTCTCCCGCTCCGCCACCAGGGCGGTGAGCAGCACGGCCCGTTCCCGGGCGTCGTCGCGCTCGGCGGAGAGCCCGGCGAGGAAGCGGTCGACCTGCTCGGGGCGGTAGCTCCGTCCCCGCCCGACAGCGAAACCCATCCCTGACGTCCCTTCCCTCTGGCCCGAACTTCCAGGATGCTCCATCAGAACGGACAAAAGGCGCCCAACGTGTACACACGTCGAGCGCCTTTCGTCACATTCCGTCCGGCCGTGGACCGGGAAGGATCAGAGCAGGCCGTCCCACATCTGCTCCAGGAGCACCGACCACCAGTTCTCCGGCGACGCCAGCGCCGCCGGGTCCAGCATCGCCAGCTGCGCCTGGAAGTCCACCGTCCAGCGGCCCGCCTGCTCCGGGTTCAGCCCGAACCGCAGCCGCCACATCCGGCCGAGCAGCGCCATCGAGCGCGTGAACTCCGGCAGCCCGGTGTTCACGAACTGCGGCGGCACCGGCTGCCCGCCCGGACCGGCCTCCACCGGCACCGCCACGATGTGCGCGGTCCCGTACTGGACGCACAGCGCCCGCCCGAAGTCCGAGCCGACCACCAGGTACGAGCTCGCGTCCGGCGCCGCCTGCACCTGCCGCTGCGCCGCCAGCTCCGCCAGCGTCGGCACCACCGGCACCGCGGGCTGCGCCCAGAAGAACGGACCGAAGTCCGCCGGCAGCCCCGCCCACACCAGCGTGCGCGCCACCAGCTCCGGCACGCCCTGCCGCGACACCGCCCGCTGGTCGAAGCGGAGGATGCCCGGACCGAACGCCCCGGCCAGCTCCTGCGCGATCGCCTCCGGCGGGACCGGCGGCGCCGGCTGCACCGGCGGCAGCGGCGCCCGCACCGGGGCGGGCCGCGCCGGGCCGTCCGCGACCTGGTGCAACTCGCCCTGGTGGGTGATCAGTTGGCGCATGCCCTGCTGCCGGCCCGCGTGGTCGCGACCGTACGGGGCGATGCTGGTGATCCGCGCCTGCGGCCACGTCTCCCGGATCATCCGCGCGCAGTAACCGCCCGGCAGCTCGCAGGACTCCAGCTCCGTGTGCAGTTCGAGCACCTGCTGCGGCGGCACGTTCATCGCGCGCAGCTCGTGCAGGATCTGCCACTCCGGATGCGGGGTGCCCGGCGCCGAACGCCGGATGATCTGCGCCTCGGAACCGTCGGGCGCCCGGTAGCGCAGCACCGCCTGGTAGCCGGGACCGACCGTCGGCTGCCCCGGCGGCTGCTGCGGATACCCGTACGCGGGAGGTACGGGACCGGGCACGGGCGGCGGCGTGTGCCCGCCGTGCACCGGCGGCGCCGGAGCGGGCGGGGGCGGCGGACCGGCCGGACCGCCGGGCCCCGGGTGCGCCAGCATCGTCGCGGCGTGCGCGACACCGCCCGGAGGCGTGCCGGGCACGCCCGGCGGCGGCGGGGGCGGCGGAGGCACGCCCGGACCGGCCGGACCGGGCTGCGCCAGCATCGTCGCCGCGTGGTGCACGGGCTGCGGCGGCGTCACCGGCCCCGGCGGGGCGGGCGGCGGACCGGGCGGACCCGGCTGCGCGGGCGGCGGGGGCCCGTCGGGCCCGAGCTGCGACACCAGCTGCGTCGGGATGTACGCGTTGCCGCCCGACGACGCGCCCGGCGTGCCCGGGACGCCCGGCGGGGGCGGCGGACCGGCCGGACCGCGACCGCCCTTCGGCGGCGCCGTGGCCTTGCTCGTCGTGGCGTCCGCGATGTCCCCGGCGCCCGAGGGGCCGGGCGGCGGAAGCGGCGGGGCGGCCGGACCGGGCGGGGTCGCCGGGCCGGCGCCCGGCGGGGGCGGCGCGGCCGGGTCGAGCCGGGGCGCCACGGCGGTCGGGGGCAGCGCGCTGCCGCCCTTCATCAGGGCGGTCGGCGCGTCGGCGCCCACCACCGGCGGCGGGGCGTCCTCGTCGTCCGTCCCCGTCAGCGGCGGCGCGAAGACGGTGGCGGGCAGCGGCACCGCCCCGTCCGCACCGCCGGAGCTCGCGTTCGCGTCCACCCACGGGCTGCCCGCGGGCGCGGGGGCCGGCGGTGCCGCCGGGACCACGGGCGCGGACGCCGGAACGCCGTCCATCGCGGTCGGCTCGTGGGCGTCGTCGGAAGCGGCGCCGGACGCGGGAGTTCCGGGCGCAGGAGTCCCGGACGCGGGGGTCCCGGACGCGGGGGTCCCGGGCGCGGGAGTCCCCGACGCGGGGGCCCCGGAACCGGAAGCCGTGGACGTCCCGGGCGCCGGGGAGGCCGCCGACGGGGAGTCCGCCGGGGACGAGGCACCGGCCGACGACTCCGAGGACACGGAAGAAGAGGGAGAGGAAGGAGAGGAGGACGACGCCGGGGAGGCGAAGGAGCCCGAGGACCCGGAAGAGGACGAGGACGCCGAGGACGCCGAGGAGGACGGCACCGGACCCGTCCCGCCCGCCCCGCCCACCACGTCCGACGCGTCGTCCACCGGACCCGCCGCGCTCGCGCTCTCCTGCGAGGCGTGCGACTCCTCCCTCGGCAGCCCGGCCTTGTCCGCCGCGTCCTGCAACCACTCCGGCGGAGTCAGCAGGAACGACGTCTGGTTCAGATCGATCCGGGCCGCCGGCACCGCCGCCTGGGGCGGCACCTCCTCCGCGGACCCGTACTCCTCCTCGTACCGCCGGATCACCTCGCCCACCGGCAGCCCCGGCCACAGCGTCGCCTCACCGCTGTCCCGCGCGATCACGAGCCGCTGGCGCCCGCCGTCCGACGTCGGACCGCCCTCGCGGTCCTCCGCCCACACCACGAACCCCAGCTCGAACTCCCGCACCCGCACCTCGCGGTGCTGGTAGCCCGGCAGATCGCCGTTGATCCACTCCTCGGCGCGCTCCTGCGCCTGCGCGAACGTCACCACAGCCAGCTCACTCCCCCACCGGGACCACGGGCACGGCGCGCGCGAAGCCGCCGTCCACCATCAGGTTCGCCACCGTCTCCAGCTCCGGCGGATTGCCCGCCAGACGCTGGAGGAACGCGTCGAAGTCCGCGCCGCACGGCAGCAGCAACCGCTCCACCCGCTCGTTCACCGACCAGCCCGCCGCGACCTCGCCCGCGTCCCGCGCGTCGTCGTACGCGCAGAACCACACCGAACCGACCCCGCCGCCCCGCACCTTCAGGGCGATCAGACCGCCCTGCACGAACGCGACGCCCAGGTAGTCCTTCGTCAGGTGGTCGCGGAGGCACTTGTTCACGTACACCAGGTCGTTGACCCCGGCCTCCTCCCGCACCGTGAAGAACGGCTGGTCCACCAGGAGCCCCAGCTCCGCGTCGAGCGCCGCCCCCACCGGGGCGCACCCGCCCGCCGCCCTCAGGAACGAGCGGTACGCCCCCGGAAGCCGGTAGCCCAGGTCCTCCTCGACGCCCTGGAGCTGCTGCTCCGACACCGACACCCCGCCCTTCGGCAGCCCGAAGTGCGCCGGACGCGTCTCCTGGAGCGGGCGCGTGCCCCGCTTCGCGTGGTCGACGGCGGCCGTCGCCACCCCGCCGTGGTGCCGCAGCAGCGCCTTCACCTCGACCGGCACCAGCTCCATCCGGCGGCTGTGCGCCACGTGGTGCCAGGTCCAGCCGTGCGGCGTCGCCACCGCCGGGATCGTGTCCCACAGCTCGTGCCCGGTCGCGGCCATCGCCGCGTTCGCCGACACGTAGTCCGTGAGCCGCAGCTCGTCGACGCCGAAGCCCTCCGGCGGATCCGCGATCTCCGCCGCCGCGCGCGCGTACGGCGAGAAGTCCGGGTAGCCGCGCCCGTCCACCCGCACACCCCTGGGGTGCCGGGAAGCACGGACCGGATCCGGGAAGTGCACGACCTGCCCGGCGTAGGCCGCGTTCGGTGGCGCGGTGTCCTGCCCGAGCCGACCTGTCGTCATGGCGGTTGCCCCCTGCATGGCGTCGCTGACTGCTACCGACAGCCGGACCGCTGACTGCCGCCGACTGATGCCGCACAGCCTATGCGCTGCCACAAGAGGCCGAACCGGCCCGATCCGGCGGTGACCAAACGTCACGGCCCCATGACAGAGGCACCATGATTCCGACACACCGAAAGCACGTTTCGGCGCCCCAGCTTCCCCATGTGCCTCCCCATTTGGCAGGCTGTCCCCGCAACTCGGGGGGATTGCAGGAGGGGAAGACCAGCACCATGCACGCAGCAACGACGCCCACACAGGGTGACCCACGCCTCAACTGGAGCAGCAGCGCCGAGGCCGGCCGCGCCCCCTTACTGCGTCACCGCCGCGACGGAATCCTCCCCACCGTCGGGGCCGCCCTCTCCGTGCGCGGCGAGACCCTCACCGGCACCGCGGGCCGCGGCGACCGTCCGCCCGCCCTGCACCCGCTCGTCCAGGACTTCCTGGACACCCTCACCAGCGGCCAGCGGGAACGGTTCACCGGGCGGTGTCCCGAGGCGATCCTGCTCTCCCGGCACCTCGCCGCCGCCGAGGGCGGACGCTCCCGGCGCGCCCAGCGCAAGCCGCTCACCCACGGCGAGGCCCGCCGCTCCCTCAAGCACGCCAAGCTCACCGCGCGGCACATCCGCGAGGACGGCGACCCGCTGCACGGGAGCTACGCGCCGCCCTGCCGCTCCTGCACGGCGATGCTCGCCCACTTCGGCGTCCGCGCCGTCGACCCCACCACGCCTGTCGAGAACGGCTGACCGCATCTCCATGCCCGACCACAGCACCACCCGCTTCCCGGTCAACGTCGACGCCGCCCTCCGCGAGGCCGGCTGGCAGCCCGGCCGCTGGGACATCAAGCTCGCCGAGGAGTGGGCCGACGCCCTGCGCGCCCACGTCTCCCCCGCCGGCCACCGGCACAGCGTCTTCCCCGCCGTCGTCGAGGCCTGGGCGGAGTTCGGCGGCCTGCGGATCACCGCGCCCGGACACGGCCGGCAGATAGCCCCCGCCGCCGTCCGCTTCGACCCGCTCGCCGGCCTCCACCTCTCCCGCACCCTCGCGGACCTCGGCCGCGCCCTGGACACCGAACTCGCGCCGCTCGGGGAGGAGGGCGACCACCGGGCGGTCCTGGCGATGGACGCGGAGGGCCGCGTCTACAGCCTCGACCACGCGGGCGACTGGTACCTCGGCCAGGACATCGACGCGGCGCTCTCGGCCCTGGTGACGGGGGCGCAGCCGACGCGGCTGACGGCGGGGTAGGCCGTACGGGCGGGCAGCGGGCGCACGGGGCCGGAAGAGGCCGGCCCCGCCCGGCTCACACCGCCTCCACCGCCCGCTCCGCCCCGGCCTCCCGCTCCCGCACCGGCAGCACCGCCGACACCCTGAAGCCGCCCGCGTCCGTCGGACCGGACACGAACGCGCCGCCCAGCCGGGAGACCCGCTCCCGCATCCCGACGAGCCCGTTGCCCCCGCTCGGCAGACCGACGTCGGCGCCGCCCGCGTCCGAGGGGCACGGGCCGTTCTCCACCTGCATCGCGACCTCCGCCGCGCGGTGCGCCAGCCGCACCACGACCTCGGCGCCCGCCGCGTGCTTGTGGACGTTGGTCAGGGCCTCCTGCACCACGCGGTACGCCGTGCGCTCCAGCTCCGGCGGGTACGCGCGCACCTCCCCCGTCACCACGAACTCCACGACCGCCCCCGCGAGCCGCGACTGCTCGCACAGCGCCTCCAGGGCGTCCAGGCACGGCCCGTCGTCGGCGGCGGCCTCGGCGGCCGCGGCGGCGGCCCGCCCGACGGCGGCCAGCGGCACCGGCGCGGGGGCGGCGGGCACGGTGCCCTCCCTGAGCACGCCGAGCATCTCCCGCAGCTCGGTCAGCGCCTGTCGGCCCATGTCGCCGACGAGGGCGGCGTTCTTCACGGCCTTCTGCGGGTCCTTCAGGGCCACCGCCTGGAGCGCGGCGGCGTGCACGACCATCAGGGACACCCGGTGCGCGACGACGTCGTGCATCTCGCGGGCGATCCGGGTCCGTTCCTCCTGCCGGGCCCACTGGGCCCGCTGCTCGGCCCGGTCGGCGAGGAGCGACAGCTCCTGCTCCAGGCTGTCGGCCCGCTCCCGCAGGCTCTCCATGAGCCGGCGGCGGGCCCCTATGTAGAGGCCGAGGAGGAGGGGCGGCGCGTTGAGCCCGAGGGTCAGGAGGAGCGCCATGCCGGGCACGTACCAGCTGCTCGTCTCCAGCTCGGCGCGGGCGATGTCCTGCCGCAGCGAGAACACCGTCACGACGAACACGGCCGTCGTGGACATCCCGGCCAGGACGGCGGTGATCCGGCGCGGCACGTCGGAGGCGGCGAGCGTGTAGAGCCCGACGATCCCCATCAGGAAGCCCATCTCGGCGGGCGCGACGGCGATCGACACGAGGACGACGGCGATGGGCCAGCGGCGGCGCACCACGAGCACGGAGCCGACGAGCAGCCCGAACACCACCCCGAGGGGCACGGGCAGCGCGGCCCTCTCCGCGAAGTCGACGCCTTCGAGCCCGCACTCCAGCGCGGACACGACCGCGAGCCCCACGTCGAGGACGGCACTCCGCCGTCTCCCCCACCACCGGCCCCCGACGCCAGCGGCGTCCCGATCTGCCCCCGTTACGGTCATGCCCACCACCCTACGGGCGGGCCGCGACGCGGAGTCCCGCAACGGCGACCCGGCCGTCCCGTGATCCGGATCCCCGGGAGCGCGGCGCCGTACCGTCGCACGGAAGGGGCCTGGTACGGCATAGTAGGAGCCGCCGGGGCACGGGACGGACGACATGTCCGTTTAAACCCCATACACCATCCCCTGTGGTGTAATTGGCAGCACTGGGGCTTTTGGTGCCCTATGTCCGGGTTCGAGTCCTGGCGGGGGAGCTGTGCGTCGCGGGTCCCGACCTCCACGGTCGGGACCCGCGCTCATGTCCGCCCCCCGACCCCCCGGTATCCTTCGTGCGTCCACCACCCAAAGCCGAAGGGCATCCCCGTGAGCACCAATCGCCCGGCAGCCGTCGTCGTCCTCGCAGCGGGTGAGGGCACCCGCATGAAGTCGAAGACCCCCAAGGTCCTGCACGAGATCGCCGGACGCTCGCTCGTCGGGCACGTCGTGTCCGCCGCGCGGGAGCTGGAGCCCGAGCACCTCGTCGTGGTCGTCGGGCACGCCCGGGAGCAGGTGCGGGGGCACCTGGAGGAGCACTACGCGGGCACCCGCACCGCCGTCCAGGAGGAGCAGAACGGCACCGGGCACGCGGTGCGCACGGCCCTGGAGGAGCTGGGCGAGGCGCCCGGAGGGACCGTCGTGGTCGTCTGCGGCGACACCCCGCTGCTCTCCGGCGAGACCCTGCGCGCCCTGACGGACACCCACGCGGCCGACGGCAACGCCGTCACCGTGCTGAGCGCCGAGGTCCCCGACTCCACCGGTTACGGGCGGATCGTGCGGGACGCGGCGACCGGCGCCGTGACCGAGATCGTCGAGCACAAGGACGCCTCCGACGAGCAGCGCGCGATCAAGGAGATCAACTCCGGCGTCTTCGCGTTCGACGGGAAGCTGCTCGCCGAGGCCCTGGGCCGGGTGCGGACCGACAACAGCCAGGGCGAGGAGTACCTCACCGACGTGCTGTCGATCCTGCGCGAGGCCGGGCACCGGGTCGGCGCCTCCGTGGCCGCCGACCACCGCGAGATCCTCGGCATCAACAACCGGGTGCAGCTCGCCGAGGCCCGCGGCCTGCTGAACCGGCGCCTCCTGGAGCGCGCCATGCTCGCCGGCGTGACCGTCGTCGACCCCGGGTCGGTGTTCGTGGACGTGACGGTGACCTTCGAGCAGGACGCGGTGCTCCTGCCCGGCACGCAGCTCCTCGGCGCCACGCACGTCGGGGAGGACGCCGTGGTCGGCCCGAACACGCGCCTGAAGGACACCACCGTCGGCGCGGGCGCCCGGGTGGACAACACGGTGGCGGACTCGGCCGCGGTCGGCGCGGGCGCCTCCGTGGGCCCGTACGCGTACCTGCGCCCGGGCACGAACCTCGGCCCGAAGGCCAAGGCGGGCACGTACGTCGAGATGAAGAACGCGACGATCGGCGAGGGCACCAAGGTCCCCCACCTGTCGTACGTGGGCGACGCGACGATCGGCGAGTACACGAACATCGGCGCGGCGAGCGTCTTCGTGAACTACGACGGCGAGGCGAAGCACCACACCACGATCGGTTCCCACTGCAAGACCGGCTCGGACAACATGTTTGTGGCTCCCGTCACGATCGGGGACGGCGCCTACACGGCCGCCGGGTCCGTGATCACGAAGGACGTGCCGGCCGGCGCCCTGGCCGTGGCCCGGGGCCAGCAGCGGAATATCGAGGGCTGGGTGGCCCGGAAGCGGCCCGGAAGCGCCGCCGCGCAGGCCGCCCAGGGCGCCCCGGAGGGTTCCGCCGGCGAAAGCTGACCGGAAACAGGTACGCCGAACTCGGCGTACCGTGATACGTGCACACAAATTCGGCTGGTTTCGCTCACGCGCACGGGAGCGCGGATCGCGGCCAGAGAACACGTCTGAGGAGACAGTGCTGTGACCGGGATCAAGACGACCGGCGAGAAGAAGCTGATGCTCTTCTCCGGCCGCGCCCACCCCGAGCTGGCCGAGGAGGTCGCGCACCAGCTGGGCGTCGGCCTCGTTCCCACCAAGGCGTTCGACTTCGCCAACGGTGAGATCTACGTCCGCTTCCAGGAGTCGGCCCGTGGTGCGGACTGCTTCCTGATCCAGAGCCACACGGCTCCGATCAACAAGTGGATCATGGAGCAGCTGATCATGATCGATGCGCTGAAGCGGGCCTCGGCCCGCAGCATCACCGTGATCATCCCGTCGTACGGCTACGCCCGTCAGGACAAGAAGCACCGCGGCCGCGAGCCGATCTCGGCGCGTCTGGTGGCGGACCTGCTGAAGACGGCGGGCGCGCACCGGATCCTGACCGTGGACCTGCACACGGACCAGATCCAGGGCTTCTTCGACGGCCCGGTGGACCACCTGTCGGCGCTGCCGGTCCTCGCGGACTACGTGGGCGCGAAGGTCGACCGCTCCAAGCTGACGATCGTCTCCCCGGACGCGGGCCGCGTGCGGGTCGCCGACCGCTGGTGCGACCGTCTGGACGCCCCCCTCGCGATCGTGCACAAGCGGCGCGACAAGGACGTCGCCAACCAGGTCACCGTGCACGAGGTCGTCGGTGACGTGAAGGGCCGCGTCTGCGTGCTGGTGGACGACATGGTCGACACGGGCGGCACGATCTGCGCGGCGGCGGACGCCCTGTTCGCGCACGGCGCCGAGGACGTCATCGTGACGGCGACGCACGGCATCCTGTCGGGTCCGGCGGCCGACCGCCTGAAGAACTCGAAGGTCAGCGAGTTCGTGTTCACGGACACGCTGCCGGTTCCGGGCGCCCTGGAGCTGGACAAGATCACGGTGCTCTCGATCGCGCCGACGATCGCGCGCGCGGTGCGCGAGGTGTTCGAGGACGGTTCGGTGACGAGCCTCTTCGAGGAGCACTGAGCCTCCGAGCAGGAGTGGGGAGGGCCGTTTCCCGGTGGGGAGGCGGCCCTTCGCCGTGCTCCGGCTGATCCATTTGGGCGGTTCGGGGGCGGCGGGTAGACTGCCGAAGTTGCTCGGCGAGGGAGGCCGTGCCCGTTGAGGGTCACGGCGGTCCGTTATCGACGCGCTCTTCGTAGCAGGCCATCGCCAGTCGTGGCCGGGTGACCACGTCTTCCGTCACCTTCTACGAGGAGTGCACCATGTCCGAGGTCAAGATCGCCGCCTCCGTCCGTTCGGAGTTCGGCAAGGGCGCCGCCCGCAAGATCCGCCGCGCCAACCAGGTCCCCGTCGTCCTCTACGGCCACGGCACGGACCCGGTCCACCTGACCCTCCCGGGCCACGAGCTGCTGCTCGCCCTGCGCACGCCGAACGTCCTGCTCTCCCTCGACATCGAGGGCAAGGGCCAGGAGCTGGCGATCCCGAAGGCCGTGCAGCGCGACCCGCTGAAGGGCTTCCTGGAGCACGTCGACCTGATCCTCGTGAAGCGCGGCGAGAAGGTCACCGTCGAGGTTCCGGTCCAGGCCGAGGGCGAGCTGGCCGCCGGTGGCAACCTGCTGGAGCACGTGCTGAACACCCTCTCCGTCGAGGCCGAGGCCACCCACCTGCCCGAGTCCTTCTCGGTCTCCGTCGAGGGCCTGGAGGCCGGCGCCTCCGTCCTCGCCAAGGACATCGAGCTCCCCAAGGGCACCACCCTGGTGACCGACGCCGACGCCGTCGTCCTCCAGGTCCTGGCCGCCCAGGCCGAGGAGCCGGCCGCCGAGGGCGACGAGGCCGCCGAGGGCGAGGCCGTCGAGGCCGCCGCCGAGGGCGACGAGGCCTGAGCCGTAGGCTCTGCCTGATGTGACGGGGTGACCGGGCCGCACGGCCCGTCACCCCGTTTCCCTTGTACGGGTACGGACACGACGGCCCACGGACACGAGGAGACCTGACGCACATGACGGACGACGCCGACGCCCCCTGGCTGATCGTCGGCCTCGGCAACCCGGGGCCCGAGTACGCGGCGAACCGCCACAACATCGGCTTCATGGTTGTGGACCTGCTCGCGGAGCGGATCCGCGGCTCGTTCAAGCGGGCCCAGAAGACGCAGGCGCAGGTGGTGGAGGGCCGGATGGGCCCGCCCGGACCTTCGAGCCGCCGGGTGGTCCTGGCGAAGCCGATGTCGTACATGAACCTGTCGGGCGGCCCGGTGACGGCGCTGCGCGACTTCTACAAGGTGCCGACGGCGCACGTGGTGGCGGTCCACGACGAACTGGACGTCGACTACGGGGTGTTGCGGCTGAAGCTGGGCGGCGGCGACAACGGGCACAACGGCCTGAAGTCGATGACGAAGGCGATGGGCGCCGACTACCACCGGGTGCGGTGCGGGATCGGGCGCCCGCCGGGCCGGATGCAGGTCGCGGACTTCGTCCTGAAGGACTTCTCGTCGGCGGAGCGCAAGGATCTGGACTGGTTCGTGGACCGGGCGGCGGACGCGGTGGAGTGCCTGGTGGCCGAGGGCCTGGAGCGGGCCCAGTCCGCGTACAACTCCTGAGTCCGGTCATACGGGCGTACGGCCATACGGACGTACGACTGTACGATCGCGGGTCATGACGCACGTCCGTAACGCCGCCCTGGCCCTGGTCGCCCTGCTCCTCGTCGTCGCGGGCGTCTGGGCCTCGTGGGCCTCGGCCCAGCACGTGCTGCTGGGCAAGGGGCGCGAGCACGGCACCCTGACCGTGACGTCCTGCGGCGAGGAGACGTGCGGCGGGCGCTACGTTCCCGGGGAGCCCGGTGCGGCGCGCCGCTCGCTGACGATAGGGCGTTCGGTGGCGGCGGAGCCGGGCGTGACGATCCCGGTGGTGGTGAAGCCGGGCACGGACGAGGCCGTGCGGGCGGGCTGGGGCGGCGGGCTGCACGCCTGGCTGCCGCTGGGCGGCGCGCTGCTGCTCGCGGCGCCGCTGGTCGGCTGGCTGCGGCTGCCCCGGGCGGCGTGGTCGCTCGCGGGGCTCGGCGGGGCGCTGCTGGTGGCGGCGTTCTTCGCGCTCTGAGCCGCACGTCTTCGTACTCCGAGCCGCACGTCCTCGCACTCCGGCCCGCACGTCTTCGTACCCCGAGCCGCACGCCCTCGTGCTCCGGTCCGTACGTCCGGCTCCGCGCGCACGGGGAAGCCCCCGTCGGGAGAGGTCCCGGCGGGGGCTTCGTCGTGTCGGTTCGGGGGTCAGCCGGTGTTGCGCAGGCCCGCCGCCACGCCGTTGACGGTGAGGAGCAGGGCCCGGGCGAGGAGCGGGTCCGGCTCCTCGTCGCGCTCGACGGCCGCGCGCTGGCGGGCGAGGAGGGCGACCTGGAGGTAGGAGATCGGGTCCAGGTAGGCGTCGCGGATGGCGAAGGTCTGCTGGAGGACCGGGTTGGAGTCGAGGAGCTTCTCGCCGCCGGTGACCTTGAGGACCTCGGAGACGGTCAGCTCGTGCTCGGCCCGGATGGCCTCGAAGACGTGCTTGAGGTCGTCGGGCACGAGGGTGTCGACGTAGTGGCGGGCGATGCGCAGGTCCGTCTTCGCGAGCGTCATCTCCACGTTGGAGAGGAAGTTGCGGAAGAAGTGCCAGTGCTCGTACATCTCGGCGAGGACGGGGGCGCCCTCCTGCTGCGAGGCCGCCTCGCGCAGGGCCTTGAGGCCGGAGCCGACGCCGAACCAGCCGGGGACGATCTGGCGGGACTGGGTCCAGCCGAAGACCCACGGGATGGCGCGCAGTCCGTCGAGGGAGACGCCGGAGCCGGGGCGGCGCGAGGGCCGCGAGCCCAGGTGCAGGTCGGCGAGCTGGTCGACGGGGGTGGAGGCGAGGAAGTACGCCGGCAGGCCGGGGTCCTCGACGAGCTTGCGGTAGGCGGTGTGGGCGGCGTCGGAGACGGTGTCCATGGCCGCGTCCCAGCGGGCGAGGGCCTCGTCGGACTGGCGCGGCGCGGTGTGCAGGGCGGAGGCCTGGAGGGTGGCGGCGACGGTCAGTTCGAGGTTCTCCCGCGCCAGGGACGGGATGAGGTACTTGTCGGAGATGACCTCGCCCTGCTCGGTCACCTTGATCTCGCCCTCCAGGGTGCCCCAGGGCTGGGCGAGGATCGCGTCGTGCGAGGGGCCGCCGCCGCGGCCGACGGTGCCGCCGCGGCCGTGGAAGAGGCGCAGGCGGACGCCGTAGCGGTGGGCGACGTCGCGCAGGCGCCGCTGGGCGCGGTGGATCTCCCACTGGGAGGTGGTGATGCCGCCGAACTTGGAGGAGTCGGAGTAGCCGAGCATGACCTCCTGGACGTCGCCGCGGAGCGAGACGAGGCGCCGGTAGGAGGGGTCGGCCAGCATGTCGTTGAGGATGACGTCGGCGGCCTTGAGCTCGTCGGTGGTCTCCAGGAGCGGCACGATGCCGATCTTGGCCCAGCCGGCGTGCAGGTCGACGAGGCCGGCCTCGCGGGCGAGGACGGCGGCGGCGAAGACGTCGTCGGCGCCCTGGCACATCGAGATGATGTATGACTCGATGACCTCGGGGCCGAAGCGCTCGAAGGCGTCCTTGATCGTGTGGAAGACGCCGAGGGTCTTCTGTCCGGCGGCGTCGAGCGGGGCCGGGGTGGGGGCGAGCGGGCGGCGCGAGCGCAGCTCCTTGGCGAGCAGCTTCTGCCGGTAGTCGCGGGGCATGTCCGCGTACCGCCAGGACTCCTCGCCGAGGCGGTCGAAGAGCTGGCCGAGGGCGTGGTGGTGGGCCTCGGCGTGCTCGCGGACGTCCATGGTGGCGAGCTGGAGGCCGAAGGCGGAGAGGGTGCGGATGACCCGGTCCATGCGCCCGTCGGCGAAGAGGGCGCCGCGGTGCTCGCGCAGCGAGGTCTGGATGAGGGCGAGGTCGTCGATCAGCTCGGCGGTGCCGAGGTAGTCGCGGCCCTCCTGGTGGGCGGTGCCGGTGGCGAGGCGCTCGCGGGTGTTGACGAGCTTCTGCCGGACGCAGGTGGCCTTGAGGCGGTACGGCTCCTCGGCGTTGAGGCGCTTGTAGCGGGGGCTGATCTCGGGGAGGAGCTCCAGGTCGCGCCCGAGGGACTCCAGGAGCTCCGGGGTGGCTCCGGTGTAGCGGATGGAGTTGGAGAGCAGTCCGCGCAGGAAGTCGACCAGTTCGAGGGCGTCGGTGATGCCGTGCTCGTGCTGGAGGATCAGGATGTCGCGGGTGACCTGGGGGGTGACGTTGGGGTTGCCGTCGCGGTCGCCGCCGATCCAGGTGCCGAAGGTGAGCGGGCGGGTGCCGGCGGGCAGCTCGATGCCGGCGCGCTCCAGCTCGGCGGCGAGGTCCTCCAGGACGTCGCCGACGGCGCCGGCGTGCAGCTCGTCGAGGTAGTAGATGGCGTTGCGGGCCTCGTCGGCGGGCTCGGGGCGGACCACCCGGAGCTCGTCGGTCTGCCAGATGAGGTCGATGTTCTCGGCCAGGCGCAGGTCGGTGCGGCGCCGGTCGGCCTGGGCGATCGGCGTCTCCAGGAGGGCGGCGATCCGGCGCAGCTTGTTGAGGACGGAACGGCGGGCGGCCTCGGTGGGGTGCGCGGTGAAGACGGGGCGCACGTTGAGGTTCTTGACGGTCTCGCGGACGTGCTCGGGGTCGCCGTCCTTGAGCATGTCGACGGTGCGGGCGAGGAGGCCGCCCTCGGCGGCGCGCTTCTCGCGGAGCTCGCGGCCGCGGTGGACCTGCTCGGTGACGTTCGCGAGGTGGAAGTAGGTGGAGAAGGCGCGCACGAGCTTGGCGGCCGTTTCGAGTTCGACGCCGCGGAGCAGCTCGGCGGCGGCCTCGCCGTCCTCGCGGGTGAGGCCGCGGACGCGCTCGACGAGGTCGAGGAGTTCGTGGCCCTCCTGCCGGACGAGGGTCTCGCCCAGGAGGTCGCCCAGTCGGCGGATGTCGGCGCGCAGCTCGGCGCTGGCGGTGGGGGTCTGGTCGGCACTGCTCACAGGTGCGGCTCCTTGCAGTGTTTGAGCACGTCTGGAGGTGTTCTGGAGGCTTGCGGACCGCGCTGTCCGACGCACCAAGGATAGGTGGCCGTCCCTCCGGTGGCGGCCGGGCCCCTCTCGTGCCCTCTTGCCGCGCGCCACGACGCTGCCATACTTACGACACCGTAGGTTACGGAGCCGTAGCCACGGGCGTGTTCACGTGCGCGTTTCCGCGCGCGTCACCCCTTCTGCCCTCACCCCCCAGGGAGACCCATGACCATGAGCCCCGAGATGACCTCGGCGCCCCAGGCACCGGACGATCCGGACGGCGCCGGGGCCCTGCCCTTCGCCACGCTGGGCGGCGACAGGAAGGGGACGGTGGAGCAGCTCGCCCTGACGCTGTTCATCGTGGTGCCCTTCCTGGCGGTCCTCGCGGCGGTGCCGCTGGCGTGGGGCCGGGGGGTGAGCTGGCTGGACCTCGGTCTGCTGGTGGCGATGTACTTCATCGGGTGCCACGGGATCACGATCGGTTTCCACCGGTACTTCACGCACGGCTCGTTCAAGGCGAAGCGGCCGCTGCGGATCGCGCTGGCGATCATGGGGTCGCTGGCGGTGGAGGGCCCGCTGGTGCGCTGGGTGGCGGACCACCGCAAGCACCACAAGTTCTCGGACGCGGAGGGCGACCCGCACTCGCCGTGGCGGTTCGGCGAGACGGTCCCGGCGCTGATGAAGGGCCTGTGGTGGGCGCACATCGGCTGGATGTTCGACGAGGAGCGGACGCCGCAGCACAAGTACGCCCCCGATCTGATCAGGGATCCGGCGCTCCGGGCGATCTCGCGCCAGTTCGTGCTGTGGACGGTCGTGTCGCTGGCGATCCCGCCGTTGGTGGGCGGTCTGGTGACGTGGTCGTGGTGGGGCGCGTTCACGGCGTTCCTCTGGGGCTCGCTGGTGCGGGTGGCGCTGCTGCACCACGTGACGTGGTCGATCAACTCGATCTGCCACGCGGTGGGCAAGCGTCCGTTCAAGTCGCGCGACCGCTCGGGCAACGTGTGGTGGCTGGCGGTGCTCTCCTGCGGCGAGTCGTGGCACAACCTGCACCACGCGGACCCGACGTCGGCGCGGCACGGGGTGCTGCGCGGGCAGATCGACTCCAGCGCGCGGCTGATCCGCTGGTTCGAGAGGGCGGGCTGGGCGTACGACGTGCGCTGGCCGGCGAAGTCCCGCATCGAAGCCCGCCGCCAGAGCGTGTCCGCAGACGCGGCATGATGGAAGACGTGGCGATCGAGGGCAGGACCGGCGGCAGTGGCGGCAGCGGCGGAGAGCAGAAGCCCCGGCGCGGGCGCCGGGTGCGGATGACGGGCGCGGAGCGCCGGGAGCAGCTGCTCGACATCGGCCGCACGCTGTTCGCCGCGAAGGGCTTCGAGGGCACGTCGGTGGAGGAGATCGCGGCGAAGGCCGGGGTCTCCAAGCCGGTGGTGTACGAGCACTTCGGGGGCAAGGAGGGGCTGTACGCGGTCGTGGTGGACCGGGAGATGCGCCAGCTCCTGGACGGGGTGACGGGGGCGCTGACGGCGGGGCATCCGCGGGAGCTCCTGGAGCAGGCGGCGTTCGCGCTGCTCGACTACATCGAGAACTACACGGACGGCTTCCGGATCCTCGTGCGGGATTCGCCGGTGGCGCAGTCGACGGGCACGTTCGCGTCGCTGATCAGCGACATCGCCACGCAGGTGGAGGACATCCTGGGCCTGGAGTTCAAGGCGCGGGGGTTCGACCCGAAGCTGGCGCCGCTGTACGCGCAGGCGCTGGTGGGAAGCGTGGCCCTGACGGGGCAGTGGTGGCTGGACGTGCGCCGTCCGAGGAAGGCGGAGGTCGCCGCGCACCTGGTGAACCTGGCGTGGCACGGCCTGGACGGCCTTGAGCAGAAGCCGCGGCTGATAGGCCACCGGAAGAGCTGACCGGGAGGGGCCGGCGGGGCCCGGGGCCGCGGGGGCGGGAAGGCCCCGGCCCGGCGATCGGGGGGCGCGGGAAGGTCCGGGCCCGGCGATCGGGGAGCGCGGGAAGGTCCGGGCCCGGCAATCGGGAGGGCCACTGATTGCCGGTCATATTCATTGATGACTTGTCGTACCGGCGGGATATGCTCCTGCCGCAACCGGGAAGGTGCTCGCCTCCCGTACGCGTCTTCCGCGTGCGGGCGTGCCGCTGAGCCCCGCGCCCGGTCCTCTGTCATCTGATCCCTGGGGGGGATCTCTTGCGTCCTGTGTACTCCACGCGTGCGCGCCTCGCGGCCTGCACCGCTCTCGTCCTCTCCGCGGGCATGCTGCTCGCGACCCCGGCGTCGGCCGACGGGCCCGCGCCCCGTCCGGTCGCCGAGAAGCCGGCACCCGACTTCACCCCGCCGACCCTGAAGCGGCAGACGTCCGGCGCGGACCGCGCGGGCACCGCGACCGCCGGTGTCGGCGCCTCTCCGCAGCTGTCGGACTTCGACGGCGACGGGGCGGGCGACCTGATCTTCCGCTCCTGGAACGGGAACCTCTACACCGCCACGGCCGCGGGCACCGGCGGGCTCTTCCTCGGGGAGGCCTCCGAGCCCGTCAAGGACGTCGTCCCGATCGGCAACCAGGACGGGGACGTCAGCGGCCCCGAGGTCCTGACGCTCTCGGCGCGGGGCACCCTGACCCTGTACGCGGACGCCACTCCCACCTACGCCTCGTACACCTGGGAGGGCGGCGGCTGGAACATCTACAACAAGGTCCTCGCGCCGGGCGACGTGAACGACGACGGCCGCGCCGACCTGCTCGCCCGCGACCACGCCGGCAACCTGTACCTGTACTACGCCACCGGCAACCGCTACGCGCCGTTCTCCTCGCGCGTGAAGATCGGCGCCGGCTGGAACATCTACGACCAGGTCCTCGGCATCGGCGACAACAACGGCGACGGCTGGGCCGACGTGATCGCCCGCGACCCCGCCGGAACCCTGTGGTTCTACGCCGGCAAGGGCGACAAGGCGTCGCCGTTCGCCACCCGCAAGGCCCTCGGCGGCGGCTGGGACATCTACAACCAGATCTTCCCGGTCGGCGACGACAACGGAGACGGCAACGGCGAGATGATCGCCCGCGACCTCCAGGGCAACTTCTGGTACTACACCGGCCGGGGCAACGGCACCTTCTCGGCCCGCCAGAAGATCGGCTCCAACTGGCAGGGCATCCCGCAGTTCGGCGGCGCGGGCAACATCCCCGTGACCGGCGACAAGGACGGCCTGATGGCCCGGGACAAGTCCGGCACGATGTTCTGGTACGGCCCCACCAACACCGGCCGGCTCGGCGACCGCGCCCAGTACGGCGACAAGGGCGGCTGGGCGGGCGCCAACTTCACGTACCTGTCCACGCTGAACCATGACGGCTCGTCGGACATCGCGGAGCTCTTCCAGGGCAACCTCTACGTCGAGGGCGAATACATCGGCGGCGGCTGGGGCGTGTACAACGCGCTCGTGGGCCCGGGCGACCTGTCGGGCGACGGCAACGGCGACCTGCTGGCCCGGGACAAGTCCGGCGTCCTCTACCTGTACCGGGGCAACGGCTGGGGCACCGGCTTCGCGTCGCGGATCAACCTCGGCGGCGGCTGGAACGCGTACAACAAGATCGTCGGTGCGGGCGACTACACCGGCGACGGCCGCGCGGACGTCGTGGCCCGCACCTCGGGCGGCGACCTGTACCTGTACGCGGGCACCGGAAGCGCCACGGCCCCGTTCAAGGGCCGGGTGAAGATCGGCTCCGGCTGGCACATCTACAGCGGGATCGTCGCCCCCGGCGACCTGAACGCCGACGGCAAGGGCGACCTCCTGGGCGTGGCCGCCAACGGAGAGCTGTTCTCCTACCTGAACACCGCGCCGAACAAGTTCTCGCAGCGCGCCGGGATCGGCACCGGCTTCGGGATCTACAACTCGATGTCGTGACCGGCCCCCGGCCACGGGCGCCCCGCACCGGTACGTCCGGTGCGGGGCGCCCGCGCGTTCAGACCGGTTTGCGGGCGACGGCGAAGACGCGCCGGAACGGGAAGACCGTGCCGTGCGGGCCGGGCGGGTAGGCCTCGCGCAGGAGGGCGCGGTACTGGCCGAGGAAGGCGTCGACCGCCTCCCGGTCGTCGCCCAGGGCGGTGAGGACGGGCCGCAGCGCGGTGCCCTTCACCCAGTCGAGGACGGGGTCCTCGCCCTGGAGGAGCTGGCAGTACGTGGTCTCCCAGACGTCCGTCTCGCAGCCGAGGCCGACGAGGCGGTCGAGGTAGTCGGCGGTGCCGAGGACGTGGACGAAGCGGCGCCCCTGGTCGCCGAGGCGGTCGCGCCACTCGGGGGCGTCGCAGAGTTCGCCGAGCAGGGCGTGGCTGGGCGAGACGAAGTTGCCGGGGACCTGGAAGGCGAAGGTGCCGCCGGGGCGCAGTCCGTCGATCCAGCGGGGGAAGGACTCGGGGTGGTTGGGGACCCACTGGAGGGCCGCGTTGGAGACGACCAGGTCGTAGGGCTCGTCCGGGGTCCAGTGGGCGGCGTCGGCGGGCCGGAAGTCGATCCAGCCCCCTCCCCCGGTGGTCCCCGCCCAGTCCTTGTCGGCCCGTTCCAGCATCTCGGCCGAGAGGTCGAACCCGGTGATGTGCGCGTCGGCCCACCGGTCGGCGAGGAGGGCCGTCACGTTGCCGGGGCCGCAGCCGAGGTCGGCGATGCGGGCGGGCCGGTCCTGGGCCGGCAGGTGCGGTATTCGGGCGAGCAGGTCGAGGAAGGGCCGGGCGCGGTGTCCGGAGTGGCGGAGGTACTGCTGCGGATCCCACGTGGGCGCGGCGGATTCCACGGAATGCATGTTCGAAGCCCCCTTGCTGGAACGAATGACCGAAGCGGAACGGTGTTCCGGCCGGGTCCCTTCCCCATAGTTCGACGAACTATATCTTGATGTCAAGAATCTTTATCTAAAGAAACTTCACCTGAAGAGACTTTATGTCAACAGACCCTCTACACTGATCGTCATGGAGGACGAGGTCGACCGACTGGTCGCAGCATGGCGCCGCGAGCGCCCCGACCTCGACGTGGAACCGCTCGAGGTGCTCAGCCGCGTCTCGCGGCTCGCCCGGCACCTCGACCGCGCCCGTCGCCTCGCCTTCTCCGAGCACCAGCTGGAGCCCTGGGAGTTCGACGTCCTCACCTCGCTGCGCCGCGCCGGAGCGCCCTACCAGCTCTCCCCCGGCCAGCTCCTCACCCAGACCCTGGTCACCTCCGGGACCATGACCAACCGCATCGACCGGCTCGCCAAGAAGGGCCTCGTCGAACGGCTCCCCGACCCCAGCGACCGCCGCGGGGTCCTCGTCCGGCTCACCCCCGAGGGCCGCGACCGCGCCGACGAGGCGCTCGCCGGGCTCCTCGCCCAGGAGCGCGCCATCCTGGCCCGGCTCTCCGGCGCCCAGCGCACCGAACTGGCCGCCCTGCTACGCCGGCTGACCGCCCCGTTCGACAACGTCCCCGGCTAGGACGGCCGCCGCCGCCGGCAGCGGCTCCGCGGGCCCCACGCCCGCGCGGCGGGCCAGGGCCACCGCCGCCAGGGTCGAGTGCACGCCCAGCTTCCCCAGCACGTTCTGCATGTGGGTGCGGACGGTGTGCGGGGACAGGAAGAGGCGCTCGGCGACCGCCTTGCGGCCCAGGCCCGCCACCATGCAGCGCAGCACCTCCCGCTCGCGCGGGGTCAGCGACTCCACCAGCCGCTCGCTGTCCGTGCGGTGCTTGCGGGCCGCCGTCAGCTCCCGCAGGACGCCCGTCAGCAGGGCCGGCGGCAGGTGCGTCTCGTCCCGGAGCACCCCCCGGACCACCGCGAGCAGCCGCTGGAGCGAGCAGTCCTTCGCGACCCAGCCCGACGCCCCGGACTGGAGGGCGAGCGCGGCCCGGTGCGGGTCGTCCCGCTCCGCGAGGACCACGGTCCGGACGGCCGGCTGGATCCGGCGCACCCCGGCCACCAGGGAGATCCCGTCCACCGCGCCCTCCGCGTCGTCGGGCACCGCGCGGGCCACGGCCGCCCCGGGCGGGCCCGCGCCCAGCTCGGCGTCGACGAGCAGCACGTCGAACCTGCGCCCCTCCGCCGCGCCCCGCTCCAGACAGCGCAGGGCGGCCGGACCGCTGCCCGCCGCGGCGACGTCGACGTCCGGCTCCGCCGCGAGGGCGGCGGCCAGCGACTCGGCGAAGATCCGGTGGTCGTCCACCACCAGGACCCGGATACGTGCCACGGACACCCCCATGCGTCGAGGAACGGACCGGCGCGGGCAACGGCGCCGGGGCGGGTACGTCGTGGGACACGGCCGCCGCCGTGCGTGGACGGATACCCCGCTCACGGCGCCGTACCCGGCGGGTCCCGTCCCCCGGGCGGCGCCGGCTCCCGCCGGCACCGCCCCTCAGGGTAGGGGCGGGGCGTCACGGCGGGGGCCGAATCGCGGAACTGTCGGGGACGGCGGCCGGAACCGCCGCGGGCCGGGGCCGGAAAGGGCTCCTCGGAGGCGGCGGACGCCCCCGGCGGCGGCAGGTCTCCTCAGAGGCGGCGGGCGCCCGCCGAGGGGACGGCCGGGAAGACGCCCGGGGCCGCGTGCCCGGCCGGGGCGAAGGCCTCGCCGACGGCGGCGGCGACCTTCTCCGCCCGGTCGGTCTCCACCAGGACGACGGCCGAGCCGCCGAAGCCGCCGCCGGTCATCCGGGCGCCGAGCGCCCCGGCCGCGTTCGCCGACTCGACCACCAGGTCCAGTTCGGGGCAGGAGACCCGCAGGTCGTCCCGGAGGGAGGCGTGGCCCTCGGTGAGGACCGGGCCGACCGCCCGGGGATCGCCCGCGTCGAGCAGCGCGATCGTCCGCTCCACGCGCGCGTTGTCCGAGACGACGTGCCGCACGTACCGCCGGACCGTCTCGTCCTCCAGCCGTGCGAGCGCCTCCGGCAGACGCGCGGCGTCGACCTCGCGCAGGGCGCGCACGCCGAGCGCCCGCGCGCCGGCCTCGCACCCGGCGCGCCGCTCGGCGTACGCGCCGTCCCCGAGCGCGTGCTTCACCCGGGTGTCGACGACGAGCAGCGTCAGCCCCTCGGCGGCCAGGTCGAAGGGGACCCGGCGGTACGACAGGTCGCGGGTGTCCAGGTGGAGGGCGTGGCCCTCCACCGCGCAGGCGGAGGCCATCTGGTCCATGACCCCGCAGGGCACGCCGACGAAGGCGTTCTCGGCGCGCTGGGCGAGCCGGGCCAGCTCGGGCCGGGAGAGGCCGAGCCCGAACAGGTCGTTCAGGGCCAGCGCGGTGACGACCTCCAGGGCGGCCGAGGAGGAGAGCCCGGCGCCGGTCGGCACGGTCGAGGAGAGGTGCAGGTCGAACCCCGTCACCGGGTGCCCGGCCTCCCGCAGCGCCCAGGCGACCCCGGCCGGATAGGCCGCCCAGCCGCCGCCGGAGAGCGGTTCGAGGGAGTCCACGGCCAACCGGACGACCCCGCCGTCGACATCGGCCGAGTGCAGGCGCAGGACGCCGTCGTCGCGGCGGGAGACGGCGGCGACGGCGGTGTGCGGCAGGGCGAGCGGCAGCACGAAGCCGTCGTTGAAGTCGGTGTACTCCCCGATGAGGTTGACCCGCCCGGGGGCCGCCCAGACCCCGTCGGGGGCGGCGCCGTAGAGGCGCTCGAATCCGGCCGCGACGCTCACGGGCGCTCTCCTTCTCTGCTCCGGGCGAAGGCCCAGGCGTCGGTGACGACGTCCGCCAGGTCGGGGCGGGAGGGGGTCCAGCCGAGCCGTTCGCGCGCGGTGTCGGCGGAGGCGACGAGGACGGCCGGGTCGCCGGGGCGGCGCGGGGCGACGACCTCGGGGACCGGGTGGCCGGTGACCTTCCGGACGGTCTCGACGACCTCGCGGACGGAGAAGCCGTTGCCGTTGCCCAGGTTGCAGATCAGGTGCTCGCCCGCCGTCATGGCGTCGAGGGCGAGCAGATGGGCCTCGGCGAGGTCGGCGACGTGGATGTAGTCGCGGACGCAGGTGCCGTCCGGGGTCGGGTAGTCCTCGCCGTACACGGAGATCGCCTCGCGCCGGTCCAGGGCGACCTGGAGGACGAGCGGGACGAGGTGCGACTCGGGCTCGTGGCGCTCGCCGTACGGGCCGTACGCCCCGGCCACGTTGAAGTACCGCAGCGAGACGGCGGCCAGGCCGTGGGCGGCGCACTCGCCGCCGATCATGTGGTCCACGGCGAGCTTGGTCGCCCCGTAGGGGCTGGTGGGGGCGGTCGGCGCGGTCTCGGGGATCGGCACGGTCTCCGGCTCGCCGTAGGTGGCGGCGGTGGAGGAGAAGACGAGGCGGCGGACCCCGGCCGCGCGCATGGCGGCGAGCAGGGCCATGCTGCCGCCGACGTTGTTCTCCCAGTACTTCTCGGGCCTGGCGACGGACTCGCCGACCTGGGAGGAGGCGGCGAAGTGCAGGACGGCGTCGTAGGAGCCGTCGAGCCACCGCGCGGCGTCCTGGACGCGCCCCTCGACGAACTCGGCGCCCTCCGGGACGCCTTCGGCGAAGCCGGTGGAGAGGTCGTCGAGGACGGTGACCCGGTGGCCCCGTTCCAGGAGGTGGGCGGCGACCACGCCGCCCACGTACCCCGCTCCGCCCGTCACCAGATACCTGCGCGTCACGCGCTCGCCACCTCTCGCAGTCGTCGGGCCGCGTCCTCCGGCCGCACGTCGTTCATGAAGGCCCCCATGCCGGACTCGGTGCCCGCGAGGAACTTGAGCTTGTCCGGGGCCCGCCGGACGGTGAAGAGCTCCAGGTGGAGCCCGAAGTCCTCGCGCCGCCCGTCCGCGAACGGCGCCTGGTGCCAGGCGGCGATGTAGGGCGTCGGCGGCGCGTCCGGTCCGAAGATCCGGTCGAAGCGCCTCAAGAGTTCCAGAAGGACCTGTGGGCACTCTGTGCGGGCGGCGCCGTCGAGCGCGAGCAGGTCGGGCACCCGCCGCTTCGGGTGGAGGTGGACCTCGTACGGCCAGTGGGCGGCGTACGGCACGAAGGCGATCCAGTGGTCGGTCTCCAGGACCACCCGCTCGCCGTCGCTCCTCTCCCGGGCGACGATGTCGTCGAAGAGGTTCCGTCCGGTGGCCTCCCGGTGCTCGTCGATCCGGCGCCTCATGGCGGCCGTCCGGGGCGTCACGTAGGGGAAGGCGTAGATCTGGCCGTGGGCGTGGGGCAGGGTGACGCCGATCTCGGCGCCCCGGTTCTCGAAGCAGTAGACCTGCTCGACGCCGGGGAGGGCGGAGAGGGCGGCGGTGCGGTCGGTCCAGGCGTCGAGGACGAGGGCGGCCCGTTCCTCGGTGAGGTCGGCGAAGGAGTCCGTGTGGTCGTCGGTGAAGCAGACGACCTCGCAGCGGCCGACGCCGCCGGAGAGGGAGGGGAAGCGGTTCTCGAAGACCGCCACCTCGTAGTCCTTCTCGGGGATCTCGCTCTCGCGGCCGTCCCGGGAGGGGCAGAGCGGGCAGGCGTCGGCCGGCGGGAGGTAGGTGCGGTCCTGCCGGTGGGAGGCGACGGTGACCGGGTCGCCGGTCAGCTCGTCGCGGCGGATCTCGGAGCGGGAGACGACGCGGGTGAGGGGGCGGGGGTCGGCGGCGGTGCGGACGGTGTCCTCGCGCGCGTCGTAGTAGATGAGCTCGCGCCCGTCGGCGAGCGTGGTGACGGTCTTCTTCACGGGATGCCCTCCGGGCAGGACCAAGCGCGCTCAAACAGAACCACGCACAAAGAATCACATTCGAACATCACCGTCAATGGCGAGGACCGCCCCGGCGCGGGGTGCGATCCACGCGGACTCCCCGGACGGAGCCGGGGGCGCCCGCCCGGCCCCCGGGGCGCGTCCGACCCCGATCCGGCCTGGTCGGCGAGACGTCCCCTAGCAGGCGCCCCTCGGCCCCGGCAGGGCCCGGTCCAGGAGGCCCGTGCGGGCCGCCAGGGCCGCCGCCTCCAGACGGGAGCCGACCCCCAGCTTCATCAGGACCCGCTGCACGTGCGTCCGCGCCGTGCTCGGCGCGATCCCCATCCCCACCGCGATCACCCGGGTGTCCTCGCCCTCCGCGACCCGCACCAGGACCTCCGCCTCCCGCCGGGTCAGCAGCCGCAGCAGCCGCTGCCCCTCGTCGTCCGGCTGCTCCGACGGGTGGAGCAGCTCCGCGAAGGCGCCCTGGAGGAGCTGCGGCGCCACCGCCGACTCGCCCGCCCTGGCCTTCACCAGGGCCCGCTCGACGCCCTCGATGCGCTCGTCGTGGCGGACGTACCCCGACGCCCCGGCCGCGAACGCCGCCGCGATCCCGCGCGGCGACGGCACCGGGCCGAGCACCACCACGGCCACCTGCGGCCGCTCCCGCTTGATCCGCACGACCGGGTCGAAGACCCCCGGCCCGTCCGGCGCCGCCGTGCCCAGGAGGCAGACCTCCGGCACCCGGCCCACCACCAGCTCCGCCGCCCCCGCCACCGGCGCGGCCGCCGCGAGCACCCGGTGCCCGCGCAGCTTCAGCGCCGAGGCGAGCGCCTCCGCGTGCAGCCGGTGGTCGTCGACCACCACGAGGCGTACGCCCATCCCGGTCATTCCCCCTCCTCCGCCCGCCGGAGAACCCGGCGGGCCCGAACCCGGCAAGCTACACGCTCCCCCGCCCCGTATCGCGCCAATCCCGGACACGGGCCGCCCGGCCGGGCGAACGGGACCGCCGGAGACGGCCGCGGGCCCCTCCGGTGGTCCGGAGGGGCCCGCGGCCGTGTGCCGTTCCGCCGTCAGCGCGGGACGGCGAAGGAGACCGCCAGGTAGTCCTTGGGGCCGGTGTCCGACTCCCGGGGCTTGCTGAGCAGGTTGTCCGAGAGGAAGAACCGGCCGTCCGCGTAGCGGAGGTCGGCGCCGTTCAGGCTGAAGCTCCGCTCGGGGTTCTGGGTCGTCCGGTCCGCCGGGTTCTCCAGGAGGAGCGTCTCCTTCATCGTGGCCCCGTCGACCGAGACGACCCGGCCGCCCTTGTCGTACGGCGCCTCCTTGTAGGCGATGATGTTGGCGCCGTCCATCCGCATCGGGACGTAGGTGTACTTGTCGCCCGCGTCGGCCTTCTCCGGCAGCATGCGCCCGGTGGCCAGGTCGAAGCCGACGATCTCGTTGGTCTCGGAGCCGTACTCGCCGGTGCTGCCCTCGTGCTCCTCGGTCGGCACGTACAGCTTGCCGTTGCCGACGACCGCCTGGTGGCAGGACTCGACCTGGGTCGTGCGGCAGCGGGCCGCGTACTGGTCCGCGTCCGCCGTGATCTTCGCCTTCAGCTTCCCGGTCTTCTCGTCGATCGAGAAGAAGTCCGAGATGCCGCTGCCGTCGCCGGCGGTCTCGCCGACGTCGGCCGCGACGACCAGCGGCTTGCTGGAGACGATCGAGGCGTACTTGACGCCGGTCGGCATCTTGAACTGCGAGAGCGGCTTGCCCGACACCGGGTCGAGGTTCTGGACCAGCACGGTCGGGTTGTCGTACGAGCCGCACTTGCGGACCGCGACGAGGGCCGGGCCGCCGCCGTAGCCCAGGTCGTAGCAGCGGTTGGCGTCCTCCTTCGGCTTCCAGCGCGGGTTGCCGCTGTTGAGGTCGAAGGCCGCGCCGCCGTCGCCGCCGCCGGCCGCGACGGTCGAGCCGCTGAGCGTGACCTCGCTGAGCCGCGCCTTCTCGTCGCCGACGGAGACCGCGTCGGACCACACCAGCTTGCCGGTGTTCAGGTCGACCACGCCGACCTGGGTGCACTGCTGGAAGTAGCGCGGCGCGACCCGCTTGGCCGCCTCGAAGAGGATCGGCAGCTTGTTGTCGGCGCTGACGTGCCGCGAGGCGCCGCACATCTGGCCGGTCAGCGGCAGCGTCCACAGGACGCCGCCCTTGTCCAGGTCGTAGGCGACCAGCGAGTTGACGCCGGGCTTCACGAACGCCTTGTCGGTGATCCACGAGCCGGAGACGTCGGTGACGTCCGGGACCTTCGGGATGTCGATCTTGTAGGCCACCTTCGCCTGCGTGTCGGCGGGCGCCTTCTCCTTGCCGCCCCCGCCGCCCTTGGCGCCGGTGTCGCCGCCGCCCGTGGCGCCCTGCGTGGTGCCGCCCGGGTCCTTGGCCTCGTCGGAGCCGTCGCCGGAGTTGGCGTACCAGATGCCGAAGCCGACGATGAGGGCGATCGCGACGACCGCCGCGATGACGATCTGGAGCTGCGCCGACAGCTTCTTGCCGCCGCCGGGCGCCGGCGGGGCGGGCTGCTGGTGGCCGCCGCCGTACTGCGGCTGCTGCGGCTGGGTCGGGTAGCCGTACGGGGACTGCGGCTGGTGCGGCTGGGCCGGGTGGCCGTACCCCTGGTCGGGCCGGGGCTGCCCGGGGTAGCCGTACGGGGCCTGCTGCGGAGCCGTCGGGGGCTGCTGCGGATAGCCGTAGCCCTGGTCGGCCGGGGGCTGCTGGGGGTAGCCGTAGCCGGGGCCGGGCTGCTGCGGGTAGCCGTAGCCGGGCTGCTGCGGGTGGCCGTAGCCGGGCTCCTGCGGCGGAGGCGTCGGGGCTCCGAAGCCTCCCTGCGGGTCCGGCGGCTGGTTCGGCGGGGGCGGGGGTGGCTGCGTCATCGGTCCGTGTACCTCACTTGCTGAAGGCCATCATCGTCTTGACCAGCTTCTCTTCCTTGTCGTTCGTGGCGGAGACGCGTCCGCTCGCCACGACGAAGGTGCCGTTGCCGTAGGCGTAGCCGGCGCTGTAGAAGTTGTTCTCGATCTCGGCGGTGGAGGCCGGGTGCTGGAGCAGGATCTTCGGCGCGCCGCCGGTCGGGGCGATGGTGGCGACGGCACCGCCCTTGTTGTACGAGGCCTTCACGTACGCCAGGACCTCGGAGCCCTCCGTGCGCAGCGGCACGATCGTCTGCTCGCCGGGGGCCTTGGAACGCCACTTGGCCTTGCCGTTGTCCAGGTCGAAGGCGACGACCTCGTTGGCCTTGCCGTAGCCGGTGTCGGTCGCCATGTAGAAGGTGTTCGCGTCGGCGGCGACGCCGGTGCAGCCCTGGAGGTTCTTGCCGAAGATGACGAAGCTGCCGCCGCACGAGGGGGCGAACTTGTCCGTGCCGCCCTGGATGTTGGAGCGCAGCCTGCCGTCGGGGCGGAGGGCGAAGATGCCCCACTTCTTCTGCTCGCGCTGGGTGGCCGAGACGACCAGCGGGTCGACCGAGTAGACCTTGTCGACCTCCCAGTTCGCCTCCAGCCGGAAGGTGAACTTCGGCTTGCCGGTGGCGGGGTCGACCTCGCCGACCGCCTGGACCTTCTTGGAGCTGTCGCCCGAGGGGCAGTTCATGGCGGCGATCAGCTTCTTGCCGCCCGCGTAGGCGAAGGGCTTGCAGCCGCTGGTGGCGCCCGTGAAGAGCTGCCGGCCGTCGGCGAGCGAGAAGCCGTACGCGCTGCTGGAGCCGGCCGCGGTGACCGTGTTGCCGCTGATGGTCAGGGTGTTGTCGGAGAAGGCGAAGAGGCCGGTGGCCTTCGGGACGGCCTTCTTCCAGCCGGCCTTGCCGGTCTTCAGGTCGATCTGCTGGAGCTCGGTGCACTTGGCGCCGTCCTTGGCGCTCTCCTCGTACCCGAAGACCATGACCCCGTTCGCGGAGGGCTCGGTCGGGGCCGCGCACAGCTCGAACGGGAGGTCGACGGTCCACTTCACGGCGCCGGTGGCGAGGTCGTAGCCCTCGACGCTCTTGTACATGGCCTTGACGACCGTGTCCCCGACGACCCAGGGGCCCTTGACGTCGGCGCCGTTGCGGGGCAGGTCGACGGTGTTCTTCAGGAGCCAGTTGACCTTGGCCTCGCCGTCCTGGCGGCCCGCGTTGAGGTCCTCCTCGCCGTTGCGCCCGTCGCCGGAGCCGTCGCCCTGGTCGACCGACTCCGAGGGCTTGGGGGCGCCGGAGGTCGGTGAGGCGGTGGCGGTGGGCTGGGCCACCGGGTCCTTCTCGTCGTCACCGCCGCCGCCGACGACGGCCCAGGTGGTGACGGCGGCGACCAGGACGGCCGCGGCGGCCACGCCGGCGACGAGGGCGGTCCGGTTCTTGGCGGGACCGCCGCCGGGCGGGGTCGGGGCGCCGGGGTGACCGGGCTGGCCGGGGTAGCCGCCGTAGGGGTTGGGCTGCTGGCCGTACGGACCGGGCTGGCCGGGCTGCTGCGGGTAGCCGTAGGGCGGCGGGACCGGCTGGCCGTACGGACCGGGCTGGCCGGGCTGGCCGGGCTGCTGCGGGTAGCCGTAGCCGGGCGCCGGCTGCTGCGGGGCCTGTCCGTACGGGCCGGGCGCGGCCGGCGGCGGCCCCTGCGGGGGCGGCGGCGTCTGCGGCGGGACCGGCGGCACGGGCGGCTGCCCCTGCGGGGAGGGGCCCGAGGGCTGGTTCGGGTCCCGGGGGGCTCCGAAGCCCCCCGGCGGCTGGTTGCTGGGCGGCTGCGACATGGCTGGTTCCCCCTAGGCGTGAACGGGTTTTCTTTCTACCACCCACGCGATGGCGCAAAAGCGACCGGTCCGCCCCTTGTTCCCAAGGGAGGACCGGCCTGTAATGCCCTCGTTATGCGTCCTCGGCCAGTTCCAGCCAGCGCATCTCCAGCTCCTCACGCTCCGCGACGAGGTCCCTCAGCTCCGCGTCGAGCTTCGCGACCTTCTCGAAGTCGGTGGCGTCGTCCGCGATCCGGGCGTGCAGCTTCGCCTCCTTCTCGGAGACCTTGTCGAGCTGCCGCTCGACCTTCTGGAGCTCCTTCTTCGCGGCGCGCGCGTCGGCCGCCGAGACGCCCTGCTTCGGCTGCGCGGGGGCGGCGGCGGGCGCCGGGACGGCCGCCTCGACGGCCCTGCGGCGCCGCTCCAGGTACTCGTCGATGCCGCGCGGCAGCATCCGCAGGGTCCTGTCGCCGAGCAGGGCGAACGTCTTGTCCGTGGTCCGCTCGATGAAGAACCGGTCGTGGGAGATGACGACCATGGAGCCCGGCCAGCCGTCGAGGAGGTCCTCCAGCTGGGTCAGGGTCTCGATGTCGAGGTCGTTGGTGGGCTCGTCGAGGAAGAGGACGTTCGGCTCGTCCATGAGCAGGCGCAGCAGCTGGAGGCGGCGGCGCTCGCCGCCGGAGAGGTCCGCGACCGGCGTCCACTGCTTCTCCTTGGAGAAGCCGAACTGCTCGCAGAGCTGGCCGGCCGTCATCTCGCGGCCCTTGCCGAGGTCGACCCGGTCCCGGATCTGCTGCACGGCCTCCAGGACGCGCAGGGTGCCGGGGAGCTCGGTGACGTCCTGGGAGAGGTAGGCGAGCCGGACGGTCTTGCCGACGACGATCCGGCCGGCGGCGGGCTGCTCCTCGCCGCCGGTGCGGGCCGCGTCCGCGAGGGCGCGCAGGAGCGAGGTCTTGCCCGCGCCGTTGACGCCGACCAGGCCGACGCGGTCGCCGGGGCCGAGCTGCCAGGTGAGGTGCGTGAGGAGCTCCTTGGGCCCGGCGGTGACGGTCACGTCCTCCAGGTCGAAGACCGTCTTGCCCAGGCGCGCGTTGGCGAACTTCATCAGCTCGCCGGTGTCGCGCGGCGGCGGGACGTCGGCGATCAGCTCGTTGGCGGCCTCGATGCGGTAGCGGGGCTTGGAGGTGCGGGCGGGGGCGCCGCGCCGCAGCCAGGCCAGCTCCTTGCGCATCAGGTTCTGCCGCTTGACCTCCTCCGTGGCCGCGATCCGCTCGCGCTCGGCGCGGGCGAAGACGTAGTCGGAGTAGCCGCCCTCGTACTCGTGCACGTCACCGCGCTGCACGTCCCACATGCGGGTGCAGACCTGGTCGAGGAACCAGCGGTCGTGGGTGACGCAGACGAGCGCCGAGCGCCGGTTCTGGAGGTGCTGGGCGAGCCAGGAGATGCCCTCGACGTCGAGGTGGTTGGTGGGCTCGTCGAGGACGATGAGGTCCTGGTCCTCGATGAGGAGCTTGGCGAGCGCGATCCGGCGCCGCTCGCCGCCGGAGAGCGGGCCGATGACGGTGTCCAGGCCGTTCTCGAAGCCGGGCAGGTCGAGCCCGCCGAAGAGGCCGGTGAGCACGTCGCGGATCTTGGCGCTGCCGGCCCACTCGTGGTCGGCCATGACGCCGATCACCTCGTGCCGGACGGTCGCCTCCGGGTCGAGCGAGTCGTGCTGGGTGAGGACGCCCAGGCGCAGGCCGCCGCTGTGGGTGACGCGGCCGGTGTCGGCCTCCTCCAGCCTGGCGAGCATCCGGATCAGGGTGGTCTTGCCGTCGCCGTTGCGGCCCACGACCCCGATCCGGTCCCCTTCGGAGACGCCGAGCGAGACGCCGTCGAGCAGGGCACGGGTGCCGTACACCTTGCTGACGTTCTCGACATTGACCAGGTTGACGGCCACGTTGACTCCTGACGGGGTGATCGATCGACGTCCAGGGTAGACCGTGGGGCGACCTGTCACTCTCCGTGACGAAAAGGTTGTGGCGCGGGGCCGCGGGCGGGGCCGGGACCCGCCGTCGCCGGCCGGGCGGCGGACGGCACCCGATCCGGGCGGGTGCGCGCGAACGTCCTTCCCGGCGTGGTGATCGCCACTACCCTGTGGGGCCTCACGGGGGAGGGAGGTCAGGCATGGAACGACTGGCCGGAAGCGATCCGCGGCAGGTCGGCCCGTACGCGCTCGTCGGCCGGCTGGGCGCGGGCGGCATGGGCGCGGTGTACCTGGGGCGCTCGTCCGGGGGCCGCACGGTGGCCGTGAAGGTGGTGCGGCCGGACCTGGCGGGGGACGGGGAGTTCCGGGACCGGTTCCGGCGCGAGGTGGCGGCGGCGCGGCTGGTCTCGGGGGCGTTCACCGCCCCGGTCGTGGACGCCGACCCGGACGCCGCGGTGCCGTGGATGGCGACGGCGTTCGTCCCGGGCGTCCCGCTGAGCCGGGCGGTCGCCGCCCACGGGCCGCTGCCGGAGGCCGCGTTGCGGATGCTGACGGCGGGCCTCGCGGAGGCCCTGGTGGGGGTGCACGCGGCGCAGGTGGTCCACCGGGACCTGAAGCCGGCGAACGTCCTCCTCGCCCTCGACGGCCCGCACGTCATCGACTTCGGCATCGCGCGGGCCACCGACGGCACGGCCCTGACCTCCACCGGCGCGGTGATCGGCTCGGCCCCGTACATGTCGCCCGAGCAGGCCCTCGGGCAGCACCTCACCCCGGCGAGCGACGTGTTCTCGCTCGGGACCACGGTGGTCTTCGCCGCCCGCGGGGAGAGCCCCTTCGGGGACGGCGCGGGGGCGGCGGTGCTGTTCCGGGTGGTGCACACCGAGCCGGACCTGTCGGCCGTCCCGGAGAGCCTGCGGCCGCTGATCGGGCGCTGCCTCGCCAAGGACCCGGCGGAGCGCCCGTCCCCGCGCGAGGTCATCGCCGCCGTCGAGGGGCCGCGGCCCGGGGCCGGCCCGCTGCCCGCGCCCGGCACCGGGCCCGGCGACCGGCCCGACCCCCGTCTCGCCCTGCTCGCCGGGGTCGCGCACGCCGGCTCCCCGGTGGACGCGCCCCGCCTCCCGGACGGCTGGCTGCCCGGGCCGGTCGCCGCCGACGTCCTCGCCCTGCGGGCCGCGCTCGCGGCGCCCGCTCCGGAGCCGCCCGCGCCCGCGACGCCGCCGACGCCGCCGCTCGCCGCCCCGCCGTCCGGGCCCCCGGCGCCTCCGCCGCCCGGCCCCGGCCGGCGGAGGCTGCTCCTGGGCCTGGCCGCCGGGACGCTCGCCGCCGGGGCCGGGGCCGCCTGGGCACTGAACCGCGACAGCGGGACGGCCGGCGGCGCGAAGGAGCCCGGCGGCGCGAAGGCGTCCGGGAGCACGGGGAAGCCGCGTCCGTCCGCCGAGAGCGTGCCCGACGCGAAGCTGGCCTGGCAGGCGCGGCTGCCCTCCTCCGTCGCACAGGTGCTCCCCGGGAGCGGGATCGTCGCCTGCGTGATGCTGGAGACGGTCGTGGGGCTCGACCGCCGGGGCCGCACGGCGTGGACGGTGAGGGTCGGGGACCACGACCTGCTGCCCTCCGTGGCGGGCCCGAACGTGCAGACGCTCGCCGCCGTCGACGGCGACCGGCTGCACGTCTCCGGATCGAGGTTCGCGCTGTCCGGCTCCCGGGCCGGGGTGCTCTCCGTCCGCACGGCCGACGGCAAGGACGCCCGGGTGACGCTCCTGGACGACCCGCCCGCCATCGGCGTGCTCTCCTTCCCCGGCGTCCGCGCGGGCCGCGCCTTCCTCTCCCCCCTGCTGGAGGCCGGGAGCGGTACGACCTCGACGGCGGTGTGGGCGGTGGACCTGGCCGGACGCCGGACCGCCTGGGTCCACACCACGGAGGCGACACCCGTCTTCTGGGGGCTGCCGTCGACCGGCGGCGGCCTGCTGTACGCCGACGCCCAGCGGCTCGTCGCCCTGGACGCCGGGGGGAGGACCGCCTGGACGAAGGAGACGGCCGCCGTCCTGGTCGGGGCGGCCGGACGGTACTTCCTCGCCGCCGACAAGCAGGGCACCCTGTCCGCGCTGGACCCGGCGGACGGCCGGGCGGTGTGGAAGGTGCCGAAGGTCGTCCCCGCCTCCCCCCGGGGCGGCGGCTGCGCGACCGACGAGAAGGGCGAGACCGTCTTCGTGCTCCTCCGGGACGAGGACGGCGGGATGTCGCTGACCGCCCTGGGCGCGGCGGACGGGAAGACCCGCTGGCGCACCCCGCTGCCCGCCGAACCCGCGGGCGGGTCCCTCGGGGCCCTGGGCGCCCGGCTGCTGTGCGCCGACGGGAACGTGTACCGGATGGGGGCCGACGGAACGCTGTGGGCGTTCTCCGCCGCGAGCGGCGCGGCGCGCTGGAAGTTCGGCGGCTTCAAGGGGAACGACCTCCTGAAGGTCGCCTGGAGCGCCGGTGACCGGAGACTGTGCGTCTCCGACGTCGCGGCGACGACCGTCGCCGCACTGGACGCGAACGGAGCCTGAGGATGAGCCCGCTGGAACCGCTGGGTCCCGCCGATCCGCCCCGGATCGGCCCGTACGCCCTCCTGGGCCGGCTCGGCGCCGGCGGCATGGGCGCGGTCTACCTGGGCCGCTCGTCGGGCGGCCGGACCGTCGCCGTGAAGCTGATCCGGCCGGAGCTGGCCGACGCGGCGTTCCGGGCCCGGTTCCGGGCCGAGGTCACCGCCGCGCGGGCCGCGTCCGGCGCGTTCACCGCGCCCGTGGTCGACGCGGACCCGGACGGCCCGGTGCCGTGGATGGCGACCGCGTACGTGCCGGGCGTCTCGCTGGGCCGGGCGGTGGCGGTCGGCGGCCCGCTGCCGGAGTCCGCGCTGCGGGCGCTCGCCGCCGGGATCGCCGCGTCCCTGGAGACGGTCCACGCGGCGGGCCTCACCCACCGCGACCTCAAGCCCGGGAACGTGCTGCTCGCCCTCGACGGGCCGCACCTCATCGACTTCGGCATCGCGCGGAGCGCCGACGGCACGGCGCTCACCGCCACCGGCATGATCCTGGGCACCCCGGCGTACATGTCGCCCGAGCAGGCCGTGGCGGATCCGGTCGGGCCCGCGAGCGACGTGTTCTCGCTGGGCTCGACCCTCGCGTTCGCCGCCCGGGGCACGGGCCTCTTCGACGGCGGTACGCCGACGGACGTCCTGCGGCGCGTGGTGTACGAGGAGCCGGACCTGTCGGGGGTGCCCGAGGGGCTGCGGCTGCTCGTCGCCGCGTGCCTGGCGAAGCGCCCGGAGGACCGGCCCACGCCCCGGCAGATCGTCGGGATCGCCGAGCGGGGCGAGGCGCCGAGGACCTCGGGCGCCTGGCTGCCGCCCGCCCTGATCGCGGCGATCGAGGAGGCCGCCTCGGTCCTCGCACCCTCGGTGGTCCCGGCCCCGGCGCCCGCGCCTCCCGCCGGGGCCCCGGCCGCCGGCCCCGCGCTCCCGCCGCCGCCCTTCCCCGCCGCTCCCTCGGCGCCGCCCGCGGCCCCCGGTCCCGGCCGCCGCCGGCTGCTGCTGCTCGGTCTGACGGGCGGCGCCGTGGCCCTCGCGGGCGGCGGCACCGGCCTCGGACTCTGGCTCGCCGGGGACGGGGACGGCGGCACCGGCCCGACCGCCGACGGAAAGCCGCGGGCGGGGAAGAGGCCCGCCCCCGCCCTCACCGACCCCGAACGCCCCCTCGGCACCCGGGTCACCGCGAAGCCCCTGTGGACGGCGCCGGTCTCCGAGCCGCTGGTGCAGCTCCTGCGCGAGGGCGACACCGTCGTCGCCCTCAGCACCAAGAACATGTGGGCCTTCGACGGCGCGGGCCGCAGGAAGTGGGGTCCCCTGGCCCACCCGGCGGACCTGTCCACCGGCGCCTACGGCGGAGGGCTCGTCGCGACCGTCGGCGGCGGCACGGTGTACGGCGTGATGCGGCAGGGCGCGGGCGGGCTCTCCCAGGTCCTGCGCGCCGTCCGCCTCGACACCGGCGCCGAGGCGTGGACCGTCCCGCTGCCGTACGGCACGTCGAACCAGGTGTCCGTGGTCGGGATGCTGGGCGGGCGGGTGTACGTCGACGGGACGGCGAGCAGGAGCGGCATCGATCCGAAGAAGGGGTTCTCGATCGTCTCGGGCCCGTTCGTCTGGTCCCTGGACCCGGCCACCCGGAAGGGCTGGCAGGTGATCCTCACGGACCCGGAGGTCAAGTACCCCCAGGGCCAGCTGCTCGTCCCGTCCTCCGGCACCGGCCTGTTCTGGGCGAGCCGGCAGACCGACGGCAGCGCGCAGAAGATCGCGGCGCTCGACGTCCGCACCCGCAAGCTCCTCTGGGAGCAGCCCTCGCCCGGCGCCGAGGGCGCGTCCGGCACGTACGACGCCCTGCTCCAGGGCCGCCACACCCCGTGGCGGGACGGGCCGTTCGTCTCGGCGGGCGGCCTGTTCCTCCACGTCTCCGACCGGCTCCACGCGATCGACCCGGCGAACGGGAACGTCGTCTGGTCCTCTCCCGAGGTCCCGCTGAAGACGGTGGTGGCGAGCCCCGACGGGAAGACCGTCTTCGCCGCCGCCTCCATGGCCCCCGCCTCCCTCGCGATCCGGGTGTACGCGCTCGACGCCCGCACCGGCGCCGTCCGCTGGGCGGGCTCGGTCGACACCCTGGAGGCCGGGGGCGGCGGCCTGCCCGTGCTCCAGAGCGCGGACGACACCGTCTACCTCAGCTCCGGCGGGCACCTGTGGGCCCTGGACGCGAAGGACGGCCGGGCCCGCTGGACGTACCGGCTGTCCACCTCGGTCGGCAGCGGCGTGCTGCGCGCGCTCCGGGCGGGCGGCGGAAAGGTGTACGGGATGGGGACGAAGGGGCTGGTGGCGCTCAGCGCGTCCGGCCGGTGACCGACCCGGCCGCCCGGCCCGCCCGCTCCACCGCCAGCCATCCCGCCAGGATCAGCGCCACGGCGGCCGGGGCCGTGAGCGGGAGGACGATCAGGGTCGCCGCGTGGCCGTCCAGGAGCCCGGCGAAGCCGGTCAGGGAGAGGCCGAGGACGCCGAGCAGGGCGAGGGTGATGCCGAGGGCGGCGAGCGGGCCGCCGCCGTCGGTCGCCGGGGCGGGCGGCACCGGGGTCTCGAAGCGGCGGAAGGCGGCGACGAGGAGGGCGGTGAGCAGGGCCGCCGCCGCGAGCCGGAGCGGCACCTGCGCCCACCAGGCGCCGGAGGCCGGGTCGGGGAGCCGCGCGCCGCTCCCGAGCAGCGCCCCGTACACCCCGAGCATGGCCGTCAGGTGCCAGAGGAACGCGGTCATCGCGATCCCGTTGGCGGCGACCACCGCCCGCCAGACCCGGGCGCGGGCGACGAGCCGGGTCCCGGGCCCCCTGAGCAGTTCGACCGCGCCGACCAGCCACAGGCCGTGGCAGAGCAGGGCGAGCGTCGGCGGGGCCATGTTGGAGACCTTCTCGCCGGGCATCCCCACCATGGAGAGGGGGTACGGCCCCAGGGCGACGAGCGCGGTCGCGCCCACGAGGCCCGCGCCGGCGAGCAGCGCGGGGCGGCGGAGCATGCCGTCGGCGCGCAGGAAGCCGAGCTGGTGGACCGCCAGCCACACGAACGCGAAGTTCAGGAACTCGACGAACGGGACGTGCGCCGCGAACCGCAGGGCGTCGACGGCGACCGCGCCGCCCGCGAGCGCGGCGAACGCGCCCCGGCCCCACCGCTCGTGCAGCCGCAGGAGCGGCGGGGTGAGGGCGACCATCGCCAGGTAGATCCCGATGAACCAGAGCGGCTGGGTCACGAGCCGCAGCGCGACCCCGGTGAGCCCTCCGTCGGCGCCGAGCAGCTGGAGCACGAGCGCTGCCGCGCCCCACACGGCGACGAACGCCGTGGTGGGCCGCAGCAGCCGCTGGAGCCGGGCCCGCAGGAACTCCGCGTACCGGGGGCGGGAGCGGTGGGCGAGGGCGTGCGAGAAGCCCCCGACGAAGAAGAACACCGGCATGACCTGGAACGCCCAGGTCGCCGCCTGGAGTCCGGGCACGACCGCGAGCAGGTTCCCCACCTCCCCGTCCGGGCCGACCGCCGCCATCAGCCAGTGCCCGAGCACGACGACGGCGAGCGAGGCGACCCGGAGCAGGTCGACGTACCGGTCCCGGCTGGAGGGCGTGGCGGCGGCGAGGTCACGCGCGCGGAGGCGGTTGCGGCTTCCCATGGGGGTACGGTCCCGCGCGGGCCCGGCCGGGAACAGGGCGCGGATACTCAGACGCGTACCCGAGTACCCCGGCCCGCGCGGAGCAGCGGCACGGCGAGGAGGGCGAGGGCGCCGCCGGCCCAGAGGGCGCCGGCGGTGGCGACGTGGTCGACGGCCAGGCCGCCGAGGAGGGCGCCGAGCGCGAGGGAGAGGTTGAACACCGACACGTACAGCGAGGAGGCGGCCTCGACGGCGTCGGGGGCGGCGGCGAGGATCCAGGTCTGGAAGGTGACCGGGACCGCTCCGTAGCCCAGGCCCCACAGGGCGAGGACGGCCCCGGCGGTGACGGGGCCGGGGGCGTGCCCGGCGGACCGGGACCCGGGGCGCGCCCGGCGGACCGGGACCCGCGCCCTGCCCGGCGGACCGGAGCCGGGACGCGGCCCCGGTCCGCCGGACGCGTCCTAGTGGGTGCCAGGGGTCTTGCGGGTGGTGACGTTGATCCGGTTCCACGCGTTGGCGGTCAGGATCAGCGCGATCAGCTGGGCCAGCGCCTTCTCGCCGAAGTGCTCCTCCGCCTCGGCGTAGACCTCGTCGCCCACGCCCGCGGGCAGCAGCGTGACCGCCTCGGCCAGGGCGAGGGCGGCCCGCTCCCCGGCGGTGTAGAGGCTGGACTCCTCCCAGGCGACGAGCTGGTGGAGGCGGTCCTCGCTCTCGCCGGCCCTGCGGGCGTCGGCGACGTGGTAGTCGATGCAGTAGGCGCACCGGTTGATCTGGGCGACCCTGATCTGGACGAGTTCGAGGAGCACCGGGTCGAGGCCGTCGCGGGCGGCGGCGTCGAGGGCCAGGAGGGCCTTGAAGGCCTTCGGGGCGACCTGGGAGAAGTTCATGCGCTCGGGGACCTGATAAGTCGTCATGCCTCGACCCCAGGAGCGGAAGCGCCCCCCGCTATGGTGCATTTCCATGACGGATTCCTGGGGCAATTCCCCGGAGGTGCCGCCGGCGAACGGCGTCGACCTCCACCTCGTGCCGCAGGGCCCCGGAGGCGTCCGCGCCCGGCTCATGCGCGCCCTGCGGGACGCCATCGGCTCCGGGCGCCTGGCCCCCGGCACCCGGCTGCCGCCACACCGGACGCTCGCCGCCGACCTCGGGATCTCCCGCAACACCGTCGCCGACGCGTACGCGGAGCTCGTCGCGGAGGGGTGGCTGACCGCGCGGCAGGGCTCGGGAACGCACGTCGCGCCGCGCCCCGAACCGCTGGAGGCCGACCGGGCGCGCGCGCCGCTCCGGCCGGCCCCCCGGCGGCCGGTGCACGACCTGATGCCCACCTCCCCCGACGCCTCCGCGTTCCCCCGCACCGCCTGGCTGGCCTCCGCCCGCCGCGCCGTGGCCGCCGCGCCCCACGACGCCTTCGGCGTCGGGGACCCCCGGGGCCGGATCGAACTGCGGCGGGCCCTCGCCGCGTACCTGGCGCGCTCCCGGGGCGTGCGCACCTCGCCCGAACGCATCGTCGTCTGCTCGGGCTTCGCCCACGGCCTGCGGCTGCTGTGCTCGCTGCTGGACGGCACGGTCGCCGTGGAGGCGTACGGCCTGGAGTTCCACCGGAGCATCGTCACCGGGGCGGGGCTGCGCACCCTGCCGCTGACCGTCGACGCGCGGGGCGCCCGGACCGACGAGCTGGCGGCCGCGCGGGCGGGGGCGGTCCTCCTCACCCCGGCCCACCAGTTCCCCACCGGGGGGCCGCTGCACCCCGAGCGGCGCGCGGCGGTCGTCCGGTGGGCCGGCTCGACCGGCGGACTGGTCGTCGAGGACGACTACGACGGCGAGTTCCGGTACGACCGCGAGCCGGTCGGCGCCCTCCAGGGACTCGATCCGGAGCGCGTCGTCCACCTCGGCTCCGTCAGCAAGAGCCTGTCCCCCGCCGTGCGCCTGGGGTGGATGGTGCTGCCCGGCCGGCTCGTCGACGAGGTGCTCGCCGCCAAGGGGCCCCGGGAGATGTGGTCGGGGGCCGTCGAGCAGCTGACGCTCGCCGACTTCATCGCCCGCGGCTCCTACGACCGCCATCTGCGCCGGATGCGGCAGGTCTACCGGCGCCGCCGGGACCAGCTGGCCACCACGCTGGCCCGGCGGGCGCCGCACGTCCGGGTGAGCGGGGTGGCGGCGGGCCTGCACGCCGTCCTCGAACTCCCGCCCGGCACCGAGCAGGCCGCGCTGCGCGCCGCGCGCCGCCAGGGCCTCGCCCTGGACGGCCTGGCGTTCTACCGCCACCCCGACAGCACCATGGCCGTCCGCGACGGCCTGGTCGTCGGCTACGGCACCCCGCCCGAGCACGCCTTCGCCGGCGCGCTCGAAGCCCTGTGCACGGCCCTGCCGGACGCCCCCGCCGCGTACTGAACGACCCGGACGGGCGCGCCCCGGACGGACGTGATCCGGACAGGTGTGATCCGGACGTACGTGATCCGGGCGGGTGTGATCCGGACGTACGCGGTCGGGTTACCGGACGGGGCGCGCGCCCGGCGCCGGGGACGTGGCCGTGCGGGCCGTGCGGCAGGTGCCCGAGGCGGTCAGGGCGGCGGCGACCGCCTTCGCCGCCTCCCCGTCCTTCACCAGGAACGCGGTCGTCGGGCCCGAGCCCGAGACCAGCGCGGCGAGCGCGCCCGCGTCCGTGCCGGCCGCGAGGGTGGCGGCCAGCGAGGGGCGCAGGGAGAGCGCGGCGGCCTGGAGGTCGTTGGCGAGGGCGCCCGCGAGGGCGGCGGTGTCGCCGGTGCGCAGGGCCTCCAGGAGGACGGGCGAGGCGGCCGGTGCGGGGACGTCGGTGCCCTCGGCGAGCCGGTCGAACTCGCCGAAGACCACCGGGGTCGAGAGCCCGCCGTCCGCGACGGCGAACACCCAGTGGAAGTCGCCGCCCACCGGCAGCTCCGTCAGCCTCTCGCCCCGCCCGGTGCCGAGCGCCGCCCCGCCGACGAGGCTGAAGGGCACGTCGGAGCCCAGCTCGGCGCAGATGTCGAGGAGTTCGGCGCGGGGCGTGTCCAGCCCCCAGAGCGCGTCGCACGCGAGCAGCGCGCCCGCGCCGTCCGCGCTGCCGCCGGCCATGCCGCCGGCGACCGGGATGTCCTTGGCGATGTGCAGGTGCACGTCCGGGGAGAGGCCGTGCCGGGCGGCGAGCAGTTCGGCGGCGCGCGCGGCGAGGTTGGTGCGGTCCAGCGGCACCTTGTCGGCGTCCGGGCCCTCGCAGGTGACCGTCAGGGTCTCGGCGGGGGTGGCGGTCACCTCGTCGTACAGGGAGACGGCGAGGAAGACGTTGGCCAGGTCGTGGAAGCCGTCGGGGCGGGCCGCGCCGACGGCGAGCTGGACGTTGACCTTGGCGGGGACGCGGACGGTGACGGACCGCCGCCCCTCGTCCGCACCACCGGCACCGGCGACACCGGCGTCCACCGGCTCCGCACCACCGGCACCACCGCGCACCGGCTCCGTACCGCCGATACCGCCGATACCGCCGATACCGCCGTCCACCGACTCCGCACCGCCGATCACCGGCTCCGTACCGCCGATACCGCCGATCACCGGCTCCGTGCCGCCGCTCATGCCTTCGCCTCCGCGATCCGCGCGAACTCCTCCACCGTCAGGGCCTCGCCGCGCGCCTGCGGCGAGATCCCGGCCTTCACCAGGGCCTCTTCCGCAGCCGCCGGGGAGCCCGCCCAGGTCGCGAGGGCCGCGCGGAGGGTCTTGCGGCGCTGCGCGAAGGCCGCGTCGACGACCGCGAAGACCTCCCGCCGGGTGGCGGTGGTGGCCAGCGGCTCGGCGCGGCGGACCAGGGAGACCAGGCCGGAGTCGACGTTCGGCGCGGGCCAGAAGACGTTGCGGCCGATCGCGCCGGCCCGCTTCACCTCGGCGTACCAGTTGGCCTTCACCGACGGCACGCCGTACACCTTGTTCCCCGGCCGGGCGGCGAGCCGGTCCGCGACCTCGGCCTGGACCATGACGAGGGTCCGCTCGATGCTCGGGAAGCGCTCCAGCATGTGCAGCAGGACGGGCACGGCCACGTTGTACGGCAGGTTGGCGACGAGCGCGGTCGGCGCCGGGCCCGGCAGCTCCTCGACCAGCATGGCGTCGGAGTGCACCAGCGCGAAGCGGTCGGCCCGCTCGGGCATCCGGGCCCCGATCGTGGCGGGCAGCGCGGCGGCGAGCACGTCGTCGATCTCGACGGCGGTCACCCGGTCCGCGGCCTCCAGGAGGGCCAGGGTGAGGGAGCCGAGGCCGGGCCCCACCTCCACGACCACGTCGTCGGGGCGCACCCCGGCCGTGCGGACGATCCGCCGGACGGTGTTGGCGTCGATGACGAAGTTCTGGCCCTTCTGCTTCGTGGGGCGCACGCCGAGGACGGCGGCCAGCTCACGGATGTCGGCGGGGCCGAGGAGGGCGTCGGAGGTTTCGGAACCGGTGGTGTCGCTCACCAGTACAGACTAGGCCTTGCCCGTCGCACGGCCCGCCGCTCGCCCGCGCGGCCCGCCGTCCCGCCCCGTGGTCCGCTCACCCGCCCAGCCGGCGCCCGCAGTGGGGCCACGGGCTCGCCCCGCGCCGCACGTACAGCTTCTTCGCGCGGAAGGTCTGCTCGGCGGCGGGCGCGTCCTGGGCGGTGCCGGTGCCGCCGAGCGAGCGCCAGGTGGCGGGGTCGAACTGGTAGAGCCCGCCGTACGTCCCCGAGGGGTCGACGGCGTCCGGCCGGCCGCCGGACTCGCAGGCGGCGAGCGCGGCCCAGTCGAGGCCGTCGGCGCCGGCGACGGAGGCGGGCGGGCGGCGGGTGCCGACCCGCACCGTGCGGTTGACGGGCTCGCGGACGATCTCCTCGCCGAGCCTGCGGGGCCGCCCCTGGACGCCGTTGACCGTGCGCAGGGCGTACGTGACGCGGCGGAGGCCGTGGACGCCCTGCCGTTCGACGACCTCCGTCCCGGCGAAGAGCTCCGGGTCGCGGACCCGCTCGACGGCGTACGGGACGGTCTCCTCGCGCACCCGCCTGCTGTCGGTGATCCGCAGCACGGCGACCGTCTGGCCGTCGCGGGGGAAGGAGCCGGGGTCGACGGAGAGGGCGTCCTGTCCCGAGAGGGTGATGCCGGTCTCGGCGAGCGCCTCCCCGACGGTGGCGGCGTTGGTGCGGACGGTCCGCTCGCGCCCGTCGGCGAGGAAGGTGACGGCCCGCTCGGTGCGCACGTCGAGGGCGAGGCCGTGCCGGGAGATGGCGGCGGAGCGCGAGACCGAGACGTACGCGCCCTCCGCCCGCACCCCGAACTGGCGCAGCGCCTCCTCGACGTTCCGCGCGGTCGTCCACACCCGGTGGCGCCGGCCGTCGAGCGTGAGGGAGACCGGACGTCCGTGGCGGACGACGACCTCGTCGCCGTCGGCGAGGGCGTGGCCGGGGACGGGGGCGACGATGTCGTGCCCGCCGACGGCCAGGCCCTCGTCGGCGAGGAGCTCCCCGACGTCGTCGGCGAAGGTGTGCAGGGTGCGCGGAACGCCGTCGACGGAGAGCCGGACGGTCTTGTCGTCGGCGACGAAGGCGGTGGTGCCGCCCGCGAGGAAGGCGACGACGAGGGCCTGCGGGACGAGCCGCCGCAGTCCCTCCCCCATGGAGCCCGCGGAGCTCACAGACCCCGTGGAGCCCGTGGAGCCCGCCGACCTCGGGAAGCCCACGGAGGGCCTGCGGCGGCGGGCGGCCCGGCGGGCCCCGGCCCGGGTGCCCTGCCCGGGGACGGTGCCGGGCGCGGCACCGGGCACGCCCCCGGGCGCGACGAGCGGCGCCGCCTGCGTGGGCTGCTCGTGGAGCGGGAGGCCGGGGGGCGCGGAGGGACCGGGAGGGGCGGGGAGGGCGCCGGGGGCCGTGCCGGCGCTCCGGCGCCCGGCCCGGTGACTGCCCTGGGAAGTGCTCACGAGGCCGGGACCCTAGCCCCGACCCCGGTCACGCTCCACGGCGACCCGACTACTTCCCGTAACCGTTATGGATCGGTGATGGTCGGTGAGGGGACGGGCCCGGGGTCCGGGGCTCGGACGCGCGGGGGCCCGGCGGTCGGACGCCCGGGGCCCGGCGGTCGGACGCGCCGGGCCCGGCGCCCCCGGCTCAGTAGTCGAACGCCCGGGCCGTGTTCACCGCGATCGCCCCGGCGAGCTCGTTCTCCCCGATCCCGCGCACCTCCGCCATGGCCCGGACGGTGACCGGGATCAGGTACGGGGCGTTGGGTCGGCCCCGGAAGGGCGCCGGGGTGAGGAAGGGGGCGTCGGTCTCGACGAGGACCAGCTCCAGGGGGGCGACCGCGAGGGCGTCCCGGAGCGGCTGGGCGTTCTTGAAGGTGACGTTGCCGGCGAAGGACATGTAGTAGCCCTTGGCCGCGCAGATCTCCGCCATCTCGGCGTCGCCGGAGTAGCAGTGGAAGACGGTCCGCTCGGGGGCGCCCTCCTCGTCCAGGACGCGCAGCACGTCGGCGTGGGCCTCCCGGTCGTGGATGACGAGCGCCTTGCCGTGCCGCTTGGCGATCTCGATGTGGGCGCGGAAGGAGCGCTCCTGCGCGGCGACGCCCTCGGGGCCCGTGCGGAAGAAGTCGAGCCCGGTCTCGCCGACCCCGCGCACGTGCGGCAGGGCGGCGAGCCGGTCGATCTCGGTGAGCGCGTCGTCCAGGGCCGCGTCCCCGCCGCCCTCGCGCGCTCCCTGGCGGGACCGGCCGTCGGGGTCCCCGAGGACGATCCTGGGGGCCTCGTTGGGGTGCAGCGCGACGGCCGCGTGCACGTTCTCGTGGGCGGCGGCCGTCTCGGCGGCCCACCGGGAGCCCTTCACGTCGCAGCCGACCTGCACGACCGTGGTGACGCCGACGGCGGCGGCCTTCACCAGGGCCTCCTCGACGGTCCCGGACTGGAGGTCCAGGTGGGTGTGCGAGTCCGCGACCTCCACGAGGAGGGGTTCGGGCAGCGGGGGCGGGGCGTCCTTGGCACTCATGGCCCCGATCGTACGAGGGCCACGAGTACCGGCGCCCGCCGCTTTTCGGCTACCCGCGCTTGCGGAAGGGGTGCAGGAGGTCCGACAGGTGCCAGTGGTGCGGCACGGGCGGGGCGTCGGGGCCCTCGGTCAGTTCCTGTCCGACGGGTCCCGCGGGCCCGATCGGCTTGGTCTCCTTGGATCCGCGTCCGTGCTTCTCCGTCGCGGCGATCAGGTCGAGCACCGAGGACACCTGCCCCGCGCGCATGATCCTGACGACGTGGCCGCCGCAGTTCATGCAGGTGGGACTGGACAGCGGGGACGGTACCCGCTCTCCCCCGGCCTTGTAGACGACGAACGCGTGGCCGGCGGCGTCGACGTGGTGCTCGATGTCGTACGCCTGCTCCCAGCCGTATCCGCAGCGCATGCAGGCGAAGGCGTACGCCTCGTGGGCGACGGATGTGCCGGTGCCGGTGATCTCGCTCATGCCAGCTCCTCTCCACTGATCAGTGGACGCCTTTTCGGGCCGGAGCGCATCAGCGCGGGTCGAACCATGGAGGGCTTTTGGCCCTTCCCTTGCCAAGCGCCCTGCGAAGGGTCCCGGCGCCGGTTTCGGCTTTGCTTTTCAGATTAGCCCTTTACCTTTCCCGGGGCCCCGCTCAGCCTTTCCGGGGTCCTGAGCGGCCGCGTTCTTTGCCGCGACGACGGCATCGAACACCTCCCTCTTGGGAAGGCCCGCCTCGGCCGCGACGGCGGCGATCGCCTCCTTGCGCCGCTCCCCCGCCTCCTCGCGCACCCGCACCCTGCGCACCAGCTCCTCCGCGCCGAGTTCGGCGGGCCCGGTCTCGGGGGCGCCCTCGACGACGACGGTGATCTCGCCCCGCACGCCCTCGGCGGCCCAGGCGGCGAGCTCGGCGAGCGGGCCGCGCCGCACCTCCTCGTACGTCTTGGTCAGCTCGCGGCAGACGGCGGCCCGGCGCTCGGCGCCGAAGACCTCGGCCATCGCGGCGAGGGTGTCGTCGAGCCGGTGCGGGGCCTCGAAGTAGACGAGGGTCCGCCGCTCGTCCGCGACCTCGCGCAGCCGTCCGAGGCGCTCGCCGGCCTTCCTCGGCAGGAAGCCCTCGAAGCAGAAGCGGTCGACGGGCAGGCCGGAGAGGGCGAGGGCGGTGAGGACGGCGGACGGGCCGGGGACGGCCGTCACCTTGACGCCCTCCTCGACGGCGGCGGCCACGAGCCGGTAGCCGGGGTCCGACACGGACGGCATGCCCGCGTCGGTCACGAGCAGCACCCGCGCCCCGCCCACCAGGGCCTCGACCAGTTCGGGCGTACGGGCGGACTCGTTGCCCTCGAAGTACGAGACGACGCGCCCGGAGGTGTGGATGCCGAGGGCCCGGGTCAGGCCGCGCAGCCTGCGGGTGTCCTCGGCGGCCACGATGTCCGCGTTCTCCAGCTCGGTGGCGAGCCGGGGCGGGGCGTCCGCGATGTCGCCGATGGGGGTCCCTGCGAGTACCAGCGTTCCTGTCACAGGTGCCATCCTCCCAGCCCGGACAGGCGACTCGCACAGGCGCGTTCCCTACGATGGCGCGGTGACCAGTACCGCACCCGAGACCCTGGAGGGCCGGCAGTCCGTGGCAGAGCCCTCTTCGTGGCAGCAGCGGCTCCGGCTCTTCGGCTACGCGCCGCCCGCCGGAAGCGCCGCCCCCGTCGGGCTGCGGGAGCGGCTCGACCCCCCGTACACCCGGCCCTCCCCGCGCGTGTGGTCGCTCCTCGGCGTCGGCCCCGACCGGGCCGAACGGCTGTGGCGGCTCCTCGCCTGGGGCGGTCCGCTCCTGGTCACGGCGGTCGCGGGCCTGCTCCGGTTCTGGAACCTGGGCAGGCCGAACGCGGTGATATTCGACGAGACGTACTACGCCAAGGACTCCTGGGCCCTGATCAACCAGGGGTACGAGGGGTCCTGGCCGAAGGACATCGACAAGACGATCCTGAAGGACCCGGGATCGGTCCTCGTGCCGACCGACCCGGGCTACGTCGTGCACCCGCCGATGGGCAAATGGGTGATCGGCGTCGGCGAGAAGCTGTTCGGCTTCGAGCCGTTCGGCTGGCGCTTCATGGTGGCCCTGCTCGGCACCCTGTCGGTCCTGATGCTGTGCCGGATCGGGCGGCGCCTGTTCCGCTCGACGCTCCTGGGCTGCCTGGCGGGCCTGCTGCTCGCGGTCGACGGGCTGCACTTCGTGATGAGCCGCACCGCGCTCCTCGACCAGGTCCTGATGTTCTTCGTGCTCGCCTCCTTCGGCTGCCTCGTCCTGGACCGCGACCGGGTCAGGAAACGGCTGGCGGCGGCGCTCCCGGAGGACGAGGAGGGGGTGCTGCGGCCGGACGCGGAGGTCGCGGAGTCCCTGCGGCTCGGGTGGCGGCCGTGGCGGATCGCGGCCGGCGTGATGCTGGGGCTGGCGGCGGCGACCAAGTGGAACGGCCTGTACGTCATGGTGGCCTTCGGCCTGATGACGGTGCTGTGGGACGTGGCCGGGCGGCGCACGGCCGGGGCGGTCCGCCCATACGCCTCGGTGATCCGGAAGGACCTGGTCCCGGCGTTCGTGTCGGTGGTGCCGGTGGCCGTCGTGACGTACCTGGTCACCTGGACCGGCTGGATCGTCGGCGACAAGGGCTACTTCCGCTCCTGGGCGGCCGACCAGGACAAGCTGGACGGCGGCGGGACCTGGAGCTGGCTGCCGGACTGGCTGCGCAGCCTCTGGCACTACGAGACCGAGGTCTACTCGTTCCACGTGGGCCTGACCTCGCCGCACACGTACGAGTCGAACCCCTGGTCCTGGATCGTCCTCGGCCGCCCCGTCTCGTACTTCTACGAGTCCCCGGCCCCCGGCACGCAGGGCTGCCCGGCCGACGCCGGGGAGAAGTGCGCCCAGGAGGTCCTGGCCCTCGGCACCCCGCTCCTGTGGTGGGCCGCCTGCTTCGCGGTCCTGTACGTCCTGTGGCGCTGGGCCTTCCGCCGCGACTGGCGCGCGGGCGCGATCGCCTGCGGCATCGCGGCGGGCTGGCTCCCCTGGTTCCTCTACCAGGAACGCACCATCTTCCTCTTCTACGCGGTCGTCTTCGTGCCCTTCCTGTGCCTGGCGGTGGCCATGATGCTGGGCGCGCTCATCGGCCCCCGGGGCTCCACGGAGAGGCGCCGCACCTTCGGCGCGGTGGCGGCGGGCTGCCTCGTCCTCCTCATCGTCTGGAACTTCATCTACTTCTGGCCGATCTACACGGGCACGCCGATCCCGCTGGAGGACTGGCGGGGGCGGATGTGGCTGGACACGTGGGTGTAGCGGGGCGGAGGTGAGGGAGGGGGCGCGGCCGGCGGTCGCGCCCCCTCCGGCGTCGGTGGCGGCCGGCGCCGGGGTCCACCGGGCGGGGCTCACTCGCTCCAGAAGCGCGCCAGGAGGAGCGCGGAGAGCAGGAGGCCGAGGCCGACCATCACCCCGGCCGGCGCCGGCCGCCGCCGCGGGTCCGCGCCGGCGGCCAGCAGGAGCTGGAGCGCCGAGGGGAGGAAGAGGAGCATCCCGATCATGGCGCCCGTGAAGGACCAGCACAGCAGCAGCGCCGAGACGACTGCGGCGCACCGGCCGAAGCCCGTCGGCCGGGCGTGGAACAGCAGCGGCACGGCGGTGAGCCCGGCGGTCACGAGGACGGTGGGCAGATCGGTGTACCCCTCGTCCGTCCACGAGAGCAGCGGGATCAGCGGGGTGAGCGCGGCGAGCAGCACGAGGCCGAACTGCCAGGGGTGCACACCCTCTCGCGCTGCGGTCACCTGCATGCCCCACCTCCGGCCCGAACGACTTGAACACGTTCAAAGTATCGTGGACGGCCGTGGCCGTCACCCCCGCCCGGACGGACGCGCCCACCGGTGGCGCCCGGGGCTGGAGTGACGGAGATGACGAAGGTCGCTCGACACGCCCGGGAGCACACTGCTTGACTGGACGGTCGTCTGGGGGAGGGGAGGCGCAGTCATGCGCAGCGGAGCCAAGGTCGCGGTCGTCGGAGGGGTCTTCGCGGTCGTCGCGGGCGGGGTCGGGTACGGGGGCTACAACCTGTGGAACGGGGTCACGGGCGGCGACGCGACCGTGAACACCCGGAGCGAGGCCGTGCCGGAGAAGAGATCGGGGCCCGTCACCCCCGAGGAGACCGCGGCCACCTCGAAGGACTTCCTGGCGGCCTGGGCCGCCGGCGAGTCGGACAAGGCGGCCCAGCTCACCAACGACCCGGTCACGGCCGGTCCCGCGCTGCTCGCCTACAAGGAGGGCGCGAAGGTCTCGAAGGCGGTCATCACCCCGGGGACGCCGGTCGGCACGAAGGTGCCGTTCACCGTGAGGGCGACGGTCTCGCACGAGGGCGTCTCCAAGGACCTGTCGTACGCCTCCGAGCTGACGGTGGTCCGGGGGCAGACCACCGGCCGTCCGCTGGTGCAGTGGCGCCCGACCGTCCTGCACCCGAAGCTGACCGCCGACGCGACCCTGCGCACCGGCACCGCGAAGGTCGCCTCCGTGAAGGCCGTCGACCGGAACGGCGCCGAGCTGACCAAGGAGAAGTACCCCTCGCTCGGCGCCGTCATCGACACCCTGCGGCAGCGGTACGGGGCACAGGCGGGCGGCACGACCGGGGTCGAGACCTGGATCGACTCGGGCAGCGAGACCGTCGCCGACACCACCCTCCTCGTCCTGCGGCAGGGCAAGCCGGGCACGATAGAGACCACCATCGACGCGGGGGTCCAGGCGGCGGCCGAGAAGGCGGTCACGGCCTACGCGCAGGCCTCCGTGACGGCGATCGAGCCGTCCACGGGCGCGATACGGGCGGTGGCGAACAGCCCCGCGGGGGGCTACAACACGGCCTTCCTGGGAACGCAGGCCCCGGGCTCGACGATGAAGATCGTGACGGCCGCGATGATGATGGAGCACGGGATCGCCGGCCCCGGCGACCGGGTGGAGTGCCCGCCCACCGCGCAGTGGCTCGGCAGGACCTTCCAGAACCTGGACCGCTTCGAGATCAAGAACGGCACCCTCACCGAGGCGTTCCGCCGCTCCTGCAACACCGCCTTCATCAAGGCGATCGGCCCCCTCAACGAGAAGGACGTCGCGGACACCGCCCTCGGCGAGACCGCCCGCCGCTACTTCGGCATCGGCGCCACCTGGGAGGTCGGCACCTCGACGACGGACGGCAGCGTCCCCGCGTCGGACGGCCCCGAGACGGCCGCCTCGTACATCGGCCAGGGCAGGATCACGATGAACGCCCTGAACGTCGCCTCGCTCTCCGCGACCGTGAAGAACGGCGGCTTCCTCCAGCCGTACCTGGTGGCCGAGAAGTACGGCGACCGCGAGTTCGCCACGGCCGAGCGCCTGCCCGCGGGAATCGCCTCGGGCCTGCAGAAGATGATGAGGTCGGCGGCGACGGCGGCGGACGGCACCGCGACGGAGGCGATGGCGGGAGTGCCGTCCCCGAAGGGCGCGAAGACGGGTTCGGCGGAGATGGGCAACCAGTCCGTCTCGAACAGCTGGTTCACCGCCTACTCGGGAGACCTCGCGGCGGCGGCCGTGGTCCAGTCCGGCGGACACGGGGGCGACTCGGCGGGCAAGGTGGTGGCGAGGGTGCTGAAGGCGGGCTGATCCGCCCACGGCTCCCGGAGGGCGGAAGCCGGTCGCACGACCCGTACGCGGGTGACTACCGTCCCCCCATGACGACCGATCACACCACCGCCCACCCCCTCTTCGCCACCGCCCTGCGGGAGCTGGGGCTCGACGTCGAGGTCCGCCGCTTCCCGGACGAGACCCGCACCGCGCAGCAGGCCGCCGACGCGATCGGCTGCGCGGTCGAGGAGATCGTGAAGTCCCTGGTCTTCGCGGCGGACGGGGTGCCGGTGCTCGTCCTGATGGACGGCGCGTCCCGGGTGGACGTCGAGCGGGTGCGGGAGGAACTGGGCGCGGAGAAGGTGACCCGGGCCGACGCGAAGCTGGTCCGGGAGACGACGGGGTACGCGATCGGCGGCGTCCCGCCGTTCGGCCACCGCACCCGGACCCGGGTCCTCGCGGACCGGGGCATCCTGGCCCACGAGGCGGTGTGGGCGGCGGCCGGCACCCCGCACACGGTCTTCGCGATGGACCCCAGGTCGCTGGTCGCGCAGGCGGGCGGCACGGTGGTGGACGTGCGGGAGGCGTCGGTGTGACTCCGCTCGTCACGCTCGCGGTCCTGGTCGCGGCCGTCACGCACGCCGGCTGGAACGCCCTCGCGCACCACATCAAGGACCAGCTGCTCTCCTTCACGCTGATCGCGGGCGGCGGGGCGCTGATCGGCCTGGCACTCGTCCCCTTCGCCCCCTTCCCGGCGGCGGGGGCGTGGCCGTACCTGATCGTGTCCGCGCTCCTGCACGTCGGGTACTACGCGCTCCTGATGCGCTCGTTCACGCTGGGCGACTTCGGCCAGATGTATCCGATCGCGCGCGGTACGGCCCCGCTGATCGTGACCCTCCTGGCGGCCGCCCTCCTCGACGAGGTCCCGGACGGATGGCAGCTCCTCGGGGTCGCGGTGGCCTGCGCGGGCCTGACCGGGCTCGCCCTGTGGGGCGTCCGGGGCAAGGGCGCGCGGCCGCACGGCCCGGCCCTCCTGGCGGCGGGCGCGACGGGCGTCTCGATCGCCCTGTACACGGTCGTCGACGGCATGGGCGTCCGCGCCTCCGGCACCCCGCTCGGCTACGTCGCGTGGCTGATGGTCCTGGAGGGCCTCGCGATCCCGGCGTACGCCCTGTGGCGCCGCCGCGCCGCCCTCCTCCCCCAGCTCCGCCCGTACGCCGCCCGCGGCCTTCTCGGCGCGGCCCTCTCGGTCGCCGCGTACGGCCTGGTCCTCTGGGCCCAGACGAAGGCCCCCCTCGCCCCGATCGCCGCCCTCCGCGAGTCCTCCATCATCGTGGGCGCGGCCATCGGCGCCCTCCTCTTCAAGGAACGCTTCGGCGGCCCGCGCATCGCGGCGGCGGCGCTGATGGCGGTGGGGATCGGGTTGATGCTGCACGCGGGGTGACGGGGACGGACGTGTCGACGGGGCCAGGGGCTCGCTTCCCCTCACCGGGGGAGGAGGCTGGGGGGCGTCACCCCCCGCGCCCGCTCGAAGAGGTCCCGCGCCACGGGGTTCTTCAGGTACGGCTTGATGCGGCCGTGCATGACCTTGATGCGCTCGTCCGCCCGCCCGGACTGAAGGCTCGGATAGTCCTCCAGCGCGAGGGTCCATGTGGCGCACGCCGCTTCGAGGTGCCCCAGGTCGAGCTGCCTCTCGGCCAGGGTGCAGCGGTGCCGGACGCGAGCGCGCCGGTAGACGCTCTGGCGGACCTTGTCCGATTCCTGCATGGCCGCGATCGATCCGGCGACGTCGCCGAGTTCGAAACGCACTTGGCTGGTGTGGTAGAGGAGTGAGGAAGGATCGTAGGAGCCGAAGGCCTTGGACTGCGACTCGGCCTTCTCCATGGCCACTTCGGCTTCCTTGAGATAAGTCCGCGCTGCGGCTCGCGCCCCCGTCCGCGCCGCCGCGTGGGCCTGCTGGCCGGCGAGGAAGGCCCGCATCCGGGGCCCCGCTTGCGGCGAGGCGGCGGCAGCGGCGTCCGCGAGCCGCATCGCCTCCGCGCCGTGCCCCAGGTCGACGGCCTGGACGCTCATGCCCCGCAGGGTGGTGCAGAACGTCAAGTGGTCCTCGGCGGCGCCCGCGAGTTCGAGGGCCTTGAGGTAGTACCGCTGCGCCAATCCGTGCAGCCCCTCGTCCACCGCCATGTACCCCGTGAGGTAGCAGAGGTCCGAGACGGCACCCGTCATCGCCTTGCGTACGTCGTCGGGGGCTTCCGCGCGCAAGTACGGGGCCGCCGTGTTCACGAGGAACGCCGCGGCCATGGGGCGGGCGGTCCGGCCGCCGAACTGGTCGTCGAGGTTGGAGATCCGCTCGGTCATGGCGGCCACGGCCCGGACGTCCGCCGTTCCTATGCGCCGCACATGACCCTTATGCGCCGCTTCCATTCGACCGATGACGTCCGGCCAGTCGGGAATGGTCAGCGCGACGGAGAAAAGACCGACCCCGAGAACGCTGCGACGGGACGGATCCATGTCTTGCCTCCCCAGGTCCAACAGTCCTTCCACGGTACTGGGGAGCGCACTGGACTCTTCGGCGGGAGGAGGCGGGAAACCCGTCTCGCTGTACGCCACGGGACGACGCAGCCTGCGGGCGAACGCCTCCAGGACCAGCGGCCGGACCGCTTCCTTCGGCAGGTGGCCCTTGAGCCACTGGTGGACCGAGGGCTCCCGGTACCGGAGGGGCGTGCCGCGCTCCGTACCCAGCCGGTTGATCTCCTGGGCGAACTGCCGCAGCGTCCAGCCGGTCTCCCGGTAGAGGCGCACGAGTCCTTCGTTCGGCTTCGAGCCGGCCACGAGTAATCAACTCCCCGCGATGTGCACGCACTTAAAGCTCTTAAGTCCCGCCCCCTTCGCAACAGTACCGCTGTCGGTAGTCACGCGGTTGCCTAGAGCGAGCAGGGATCGCCACGAGGAACGACGTCACCGCGAGGGACCGAACCATGGACGAGAGAGCCATCGCCACGGGGCAGAAAAGCGTGACGGAGCTCGGCGCGCAGATAGACGCGGGGGCGTTCTGGCGGCTCGTTCCGGAGTCCGTACCGCGCGAGTACGCGGAGCCGACACGGGTCCTGATCGAGCAGGTGCACACGGGGCTCAAGCGGCTTGTGGGCGACCCCGGCGGGGCCACGGAGCACCCGCGCCACTGGGAGCCCGGGGACGTCGCCCGGGACACCCGTACGGACCGCGTGGGGCGCGTGATGGGTCACGTGGGGCCCTGTTACCAACTTCGGCCACTGACAGGGGGAAGGGAATGGGAAGCGTACGCCGACGACATGGTGCCGGCCCGGCAGTCCGACGCGATGTCCCCGCAGGTGCGCGAGCTGAACCGCCGGAGCCGGGATCACGCCCCGCGTTCCTGGTGAACGGCTCCCCCGTGTTCGACCCGGGCGCGGAGATGGTGGGCGTGGTGCGGTCCGTGACGGGAGCGCTCGTGGCCCTCGAACGGCCCTCCGGCTACCGGTGGCAGGCAGCCGCCTCGCGGCTTCGCCCCGCCACGCCGTACCAGCGCCGACAACTCGAAGCGTTGGCGCGCCACTCGCGGCAGGTCCGCCGCGTCGAGGCTCCCGCCCCGGATGCGGAAGGACAGCGGCGCCCGGGGCGGGTTCCACAGAAGGTCCATGAAGGTCCATGACCGAGAGGGGACAGCAGTATGGGATGGGGAACGGGCAAGGGCGGAAGCGGCGGTACCGGACAGCACTCCGGCGGTAAGGACCCGGGCACGGCCAAGCCGTCCTCCGACACGGCCAAGCCGAAGGACCCGCCGAAGCACAAGAAGGAAAAGTGACGGTGACGGAAGACTTCGCGGCGGCCGAGCGGACCGCGCTTCGCGGTCTGCTCGGCACTCTGAAACAGGAAGGGCTCGTGCCGCCCGAGTGGGAGCGTGCCGCACGGGCCGTGCGCCGCTCCGCGTACGTGCCCGAACGCATCTACCTGGGCGACGACTTGGAGCCGTGCGACCGTGCCGACGCCCCGGAGACGTGGCTGCGTGCGGTGTACGCCGACGACTCCGTGGTGACGCAGATCAACGACGGCGAGGACCCCGGGGAGGGCGGCGAACGTTGGGCGTCGTCGTCCGCGAGCGCGCCGGGCATCGTGTTCCGCATGCTGCGCATGGCGGACGTGGGCGACGGACACCGGGTCCTGGAGATCGGCACCGGCACGGGCTGGAACGCGGGGCTGTTGTCCCACGTGGTCGGCCCGGAGAACGTGACGACCGTCGAAGTGGACCCCGTGCTGGCGGCCTCGGCCAGGGAACGGCTGTGGAGGCAGGGGCTCAAGGCGGAGGTGGTCGCCGGGGACGGTGCCCTGGGACACGCGGGCGGCGCCCCGTACGACCGGCTCGTGGCCACGTGCTCCGTGCGCTCCGTCCCCCGCCCGTGGCTCGAACAGGTCAGGCCCGGGGGCGTCGTCCTGACCCCCTGGGAAAGCCCCTGGATCTGTTACGGGCTGCTCCGCATGACCGTGGACGACGCCGGCACCGCGTCGGGTCGTTTCTCGCCGCACTCCGCGTTCATGCTCATGCGGGCACAGCGCACCGATCTGCGGATCTTCCGGGACGTGGTGAGCGACGCCCACCGGCCCGACGAGTCGGGCAGCGGCCTTCCGCCGTGGCGGGTGGCGGGCGACGACCTCGCCGCGCAGTTCGCCATGGGGCTGCGGCTCCGTGACGTGTGGTGGACGTGGCACGACGACCCCGACGTGGAAGGGGTGGCGTCCCGGCTCTGGGTCGCGACGACCGACGCGACGTCGTGGGCGGCCGTGGACTGGGACGGGAAGTCGGACGACCGGTTCACGGTCTGGCAGCACGGACCGCGGCGCCTCTGGGACGAGACGGAGGCCGCGTACGCGTGGTGGACGTCGCACGACCGTCCCGGGCCCGAGCGGTTCGGGCTGACCGTGACGGCGACGGGTGAGACTCCGTGGCTGGACGCCCCCGACCGCCCCGTGCCCCCGACGGGCTGACCGTATGAACCGCCCTGTCCGTGCGCCTGCCCTCTCGTGGCGCACGGACGGGATGTCCCTCGTACGGGGAGGGGAACCGACGCCGTACACGGGGTGGCGGGTCTCGACCCGCACGGTGACCACCCCGGCGTGTCCGCTCCCTCCCCCGTGGAAGGCTGAGCGCATGGCACGGACCGAGTACTACGACGATCCGGAAGCTCCGGAGCCCAACAGCATGGTCGTGGCGGCCTCCGCCGTCGTGACCGACGGGCGGGGACGTGTGCTGTTGCAGCGGCGACGGGACAGCGGGCTGTGGGCGCTGCCGGGGGGCGTCATGGAGAGGGGGGAGTCCCTGGCCGTGTCGGACGAGAGCACCGAACTCCGCTTCGTGGCCCCCGAGGAGTTCGCGGCCCTGCCGATCCATCCCACCCAGCGCCTCCGGCTCCGGCACTTCCTGGAGAACCGGCCCGAGCCCCACCTCGGACGAGCACCGTGATCCCCGGCCACGTGATGGCCGACGCCCGGCTCCTCTGGGACTTCCAGCGGATGGGCCACGAGCCGCGCCCCTGTTCCGTGGCCGTCGGGCTCGGAAGTCACGATCTCGGGGTGGCCGACGCGACGGTGGAGCTGTACCGGCGGGGCATGGCGCCGCTGATCGTGTTCACCGGGGCCACCAGCCCGACGACCGGGGACCGGATGCCGCGCGGCGAGGCCGTGCACTACCGGGAGCGGGCGGTGGGGAGCGGGGTGCCCGGGGAGGTCGTGCTCGTGGAGACGCGGGCGCGGAACACCGGGGAGAACATCCGGTTCTCCCGGGAGCTGCTCGCGGGGCGGGGCGTGGAGGTGTCCTCCGTACTGCTCGTCAGCAAGCCGTACGAGGAGCGGCGCGCGTACGCCACCGCCCGGCACCTCTGGCCCGAGGTGGAGGTCGTCGCGCGTCCGCTCCCCTGGCGCTCGACGCGTACGTCGCGTCCCTCGGCGACGTCCGGCTCGTGCCCGGGTGAGGAGGCCGGTCGTCATCCCGCGTGGGCGCAGAGCGGGCCCGGGCCCGTCGTCGGGATGCGCATGCGGCGCAGCAGGTCGCGGGTGGCGCGGAGGGTCAGGGTGCTGTGCCAGGCGGTCCCCGGGTGGCGGGCGCGGAGGTGGGAGAGGGCCCGGGTGCCCAGGCCGCTGCCGCGGAACCGCTCGTCGAGGGCGACGTCGGTGATGACGCCCCGGGCGCACCGCGCGCACATCCGGTAGTGGACCTGCCCGACGACCTGGCGGGCGTGGACCAGGAGCAGGCGCTCCTCCCCGGGGCCCGGGTCGTCCGGGACGTGCGTGGAGAGGAACTCGACCGCCCCGTACGCCAGGAACCGGCGGCGGAGGCGGGTCGCCAGCCTGCCCGGTCGCGAGTGCCTGGCCGTGGGGCGGTCGGTCGACGGGGTCAGGACTGAGCCGAACATGGTGCTGCCGGGGCGCGCATGGTGTCCGTTCATGGAACCCGTGTGCCCCGGCCCCGGGGAGGTATCCCACCCGGGGCCGGGGCACGGTGCCGGTGTTCCCCGGCGGCGCCGTCAGCGGCGCCCCCGGCGGCCCCGGACGATCCGGCGCACGAGCAGGAAGCCCGCCAGGGCCGCGACCACGGCGACCAGCGGGGTCCTGTTGGCCTTCGCCTTGTGCGCGACCGCACCGGCCTTCTCCAGGACCGGGTCGGGGGTCTTCTCCTGCACCAGGTCGGCGGCCTGCGCCGCCTTCTCCCTGGCCCGGTCGGTGACGACCGCCGTCTTCTCCTTGACCAGGTCCGCGGCGACCACCGCCTTCTCCTTGGCCCGCTCGGTCGCGACCGCCGCCTTCTCGCGCGCCTCGGCCACCTTCTCCCCGGCCTGCGCCTTCACGTCCGCCTTGGCCGCCAGCGCCTCCACCGTGCGCCCGAGTTCGTCGCGGGTGTGCTCGGCCTGCTCGCGCAGCTCCCCGAGGTCGTTCGCGGTCTTGTCGCCCTGCGTCCGGTGGTTCATCGGTGGGCCCTCTCCTTGATCTCGGCCACGTCGGCCTTGACGTTGTCGATGGTCTGCTCGGGAGCCGGTGTGCCCGCCTCGTCGATCTGCTTCTTCCCGGCCGCGGCCATGCCCGCCGCGCCCGCCGCGAGCAGGGCGGCGACGATCAGGGCCGACGCCCAGACCGGGAGGACCAGGGCGAGGGCCGCGATCACGGCGACGACGAGGGCCTGCGCGGCCAGCACGCCGACCAGGCCGGCGCCGCCGAAGAGGCCGCCGCCCACGCCGTAGCGCTTGCCCTTCTCGGTCATCTCCGCCCGGGCGAGCCGCATCTCGTCGCGGACCAGCTCCGAGATCTGCTGCGACGCCCGCGAGACGAGGTCGCCCACCGACGCGTCGGCGGTACCACCGTGGACCGGTCGCTGGATGGTGCTCATCGCGTCCTCTCTTCGTCCGTCTGCCCGCTTCTCCTCTCCTTCGCCTGCTCGGTAGGAGCGTTTTCACACGGGTCAGTTCCCACCCGCCCGCCCGGACGCCGTGTCGTCCGGGCGGGGGGGGCCGGCGCCCTCAGTCCCCCAGCACCTCCGCGAAGTGCCGGTTCACCGCGAGGAGTCCGCCGTCGACGCGGAGGACCGTGCCGGTGACCCAGGACGCGTCCGGGGAGGCCAGGAAGGCGACGGCGGCGGCGATGTCCTCGGGGGCGCCGACGCGGCCCAGCGGGTAGACCCGCTCGGCGAGGGCGGCGAGCCCGGCCTCCCGGCCCTCCCACGCCCTGGTCGCGATCGTGCCCGGGTTGATCTGGTTGACCCGGACCCCGCGCGCCGCCGCGTCCCCCGCCAGGGTGCGGGTGAAGGAGGCGAGTCCGGCCTTGGCGGCGCTGTACGCGTGGTTGCCGAAGTCCGCCTCCCCGTTGACCGACCCGATCATGACGATCGCCCCGCGCCCGCCCGCCGCCGCCAGGTGCGGCAGCGCCGCCCGCGAGCAGCGCACCGCCCCCATGAACGTGATCTCGTGCTGGACGGACCACACCTCGTCCGGCTCGTCCTCGAAGCGCTCCCGGTCGGGGACCACGGGCCCGAGCGCGTTGTTCACGAGGACGTCGAGGCCGCCGAAGGCCTCCACCGCGTACGCCACGGCCGCGTCCACCGAGCCCTGGTCGGACACGTCGCAGCGTACGGACTCCGCCCCGGGCAGCTCCGCCGCCGTCGCCCGGGCCGCCTCCTCGTCCACGTCCGTGACGAGGACCCGCGCGCCCTCCGCCGCGAGGCGGCGCGCGGTCGCCGCGCCGATGCCGCGCGCCGCTCCCGTGATCAGCACCCCGTACCCGTCGAGCCGTTTCCCGAGATCCATGCGTTCCATGTGCTCCATGCGTCCCACGTGCTCCATGCGCTTCATGTGCTCCATGGGCCGATCACAGCACCGATCGCGGCGTCCGCACCAGAGGAACGTTCGAAGGGCCTCGCGCGGCGCGCCGGAGATCATCTACTGTCGCAAGCCCCGGCATCCGGCGCGGATCCCCACCGCCCCGGCCCGGACGAGGAGTCCGTGCGGGAAGCCCGTACGAGCGGTCCGCGCGAGCGGTCCGCACGAGAAGACGGGAACGACGGGAACATGGGTCAGCTCATCGCCGTGGCGGTCATCACCGTCCTGGCCGTCATCAGCCCCGGCGCGGACTTCGCGATGACCGTCCGCAACAGCTGTCTGTACGGGCGGACCGCCGGCGTCCTCGCCGCCGTCGGCATCGCCCTCGGCGTCCTGGTCCACGTCACGTACACCATGCTGGGCGTCGGGCTCCTGGTGTCCCGGAGCCCGGCGCTCTTCACCGCGATGAAGCTGATCGGCGCCGCCTACCTGGTGTACATCGGGTACAGGACCTTCGTCACCAGGGCCCGGGGGGACGTCGACCTGTCGGACGGCGGGGGCCCGTCGAAGGCGGGCGCGCTGCGCACCGGTTTCCTGACGAACGCGCTCAACCCGAAGACGATGCTGTTCGTCCTGAGCACCTACACCCAGGTCGTCAGCGCCGACACCCCCGTGCCCCAGCAGATCGGCTACGGCCTCTTCATGTCGCTCGCGCACCTGGTGTGGTTCGCGCTCGTCGCGCTGCTGTTCTCCCGGCAGGACCTGCGGACCCGGCTGCTGCGGCGCCAGACCGTGCTCAACAAGGCCGTCGGCACCGTGCTCGTCGGCCTCGGGATGGTGCTCGCGCTGACGCCGTCCGCCGCCTGAGGGGCCTCAGACCGTCGAGACCCGCTCCACGCGCGGCTCGGCGATCGCCCGGTAGTCCTCGGTGGAGAGGGCGAGCGAGCGGTCGAGCCGGGCCGCGTTGAAGTAGAGCTCCGCGTGGCCCAACAGGTCCGGGTCCACGATCAGTTCGAGGCGCTCGTCGAAGGCGAAGGGCAGGATGGTGCCGCTCGGGGAACCCGCGAGCTCCTCCGCGATCTCCGGGGAGGCGAAGGAGACGTACGTGCCGCCGTACAGCGCCTTCACCGCCGCGAGGTCGATCCGGCGGTCGCCGGGGACGACGGCCAGCGCGAACCGCTTCTCCTTCTTGCCGATCTTGACCATCGCGATGATGCACTTGGCCGCCTGCGCGAGCGTGTTGCCCCGCAGCGCGCTGACCGCCTCGGTGGCGCCCTCGGGGGCGTGTTCGAGCACCCGGTAGGCGGCGCCGCGCTCGTCGAGCAGGGCGATCAGCTTCTCGTACGTGGCGTGGCCGCCGATCCCGGCCTCCGCCGTCTCCACGGTCCCCGCCGTCTCCACGGTCCCCCCGGTCCCCGCCGTCTCCGCGGCCCCCGCCGTCTCCACGGTCCCCCCGGTCCCCGCCGTCTCCGCGGTCATGCGCCCACTCCCCGTCTCAGTTCGCCTTCGTCGCCTGCCGGGCCGACCCTACGCCCGCCACCGCCCCCACCGCCCGTACGAGCGCCTGGGCCCGCGGGTCCGCCGTGACCGTCTTCCGCATGCCGTTGGTGACGTACCCGAAGGCGATCCCGGAGTCGGGGTCCGCGAAGCCCAGGGAGCCGCCCCGGCCCGGGTGGCCGAAGGAGGACGGGCCGAGGAGCGGCGAGGCCGGGCCGTGCAGCATGTGCCCGAGGCCGAAGCGGGTGCCGACGAGCAGCACGCGGTCCGTGCCCGCCGACTCCTCGGTGCGGGCGAGGGTGAGGGTCGCCGGGGCGAAGAGGCGCCCGGCGCCGTCGACGGGGCCGAGGGTGGCGGCGTAGAAGCGGGAGAGCGCGCGGGCGGTGGCGACGCCGGCCGAGCCGGGGAGTTCGGCGGCCCGGTAGACGGGGTCGTTCTCGTCGGGCTTCGGGTCGATGACGCCGAAGGCGCGGCGGGTGAGGGAGCCGGGGTCCCGGTAGGCCTCGGTGACCGCGCGCTTGGGGCGGAGCCGGAGCGCGCCGCTCCCGGCCGGTTCGACCTCCTCGACGGGCCCGATGCGGCCGACCCGGTGGGCCTCCGCCTCCGGGAGCCCGATCCACAGGTCGAGGCCGAGCGGACCGGCGATCTCCTCCGCGACCCAGCGGCCGATCGTCCGGCCGGTGACCCGGTGGACCAGGCCGGAGAGCAGCCAGCTGAAGGTGTGGGCGTGGTAGCCGTGGCCGGTGCCGGGCTCCCAGACGGGGGCCTGGGCGGCGACGGCGGCCGTCGCGGTCGGCAGGTCGACGGCCTCGGCGAGGGTGAGCGGCCGGTCGAGGACGGGGACGCCGGCCCGGTGCGCGAGCAGGTCCCGCACGGTCGCGCGGTCCTTGCCGGCCGCCTTGAACTCGGGCCAGTACGTCGCGACGGGGGCGTCCGGGTCGAGCAGGCCACGCTGGTGGAGCAGCAGGGGCACGGCGGCGGCGACGCCCTTGGTGGCCGAGCGGACGACCTGGGCGGTGTCCTCGGTCCAGGGGTCCCCGCCGTCCACGTCGGCGGTGCCCGCCCACAGGTCGACGACCTTCACGCCGTCCCGGTGGACGGCGACGGCCGCCCCGCGCTCGCCGCGCTGCTCGAAGTTGCGCAGGAACGCGTCCCCGACGGGCTCCCAGCCCGCCGCCACCGTGCCCCGGACGTCCACGTTCCCGCTCCTCCTCTTGCCCTGTTCCGACCCCCCATGGTGCAACGCGGCGGGCGCGGGACCGATTCCGGGGCCCTCGGGCCGCCGGGAAGGCGGATCCTCAGACCACCGACCGCGGCACGAAGCCGAACGGCAGCTCCAGGCGGTGCCGGGCCATCAGCTCCTCGTCCGCGAGGAGTTCGCCGGTCGGCCCGTCGGCGGCGATGACGCCCTCGCTGAGGACCACCGCGCGCGGGCAGAGCTCCAGGGCGTACGGGAGGTCGTGGGTGACCATCAGGACGGTGACGTCCAGGGAGCGCAGGACGTCCGCGAGCTCGCGGCGCGAGGCCGGGTCCAGGTTGGAGGACGGTTCGTCGAGGACGAGGATCTCCGGCTCCATGGCGAGGACGGTGGCCACGGCGACCCGGCGGCGCTGTCCGAAGGAGAGGTGGTGCGGCGGCCGGTCGGCGTACTCCGCCATCCCGACCCGCTCCAGGGCCCGCCGCACCACGGCGTCCAGCTCGGCGCCGCGCAGTCCGGCGGCGGCCGGCCCGAAGGCGACGTCCTCGCGGACGGTCGGCATGAAGAGCTGGTCGTCGGGGTCCTGGAAGACGATGCCGACCCTGCGGCGGATCTCGGCCATGTGGGCGCGGCCGACCGGGAGTCCGGCGACGGTGACGGTGCCCGCGCCGCCGGTGAGGATGCCGTTGAGGTGGAGGACGAGGGTGGTCTTGCCGGCGCCGTTGGGGCCGAGCAGGGCGACCCGCTCGCCGCGTCCGACGGTCAGGTCCACCCCGAAGAGGGCCTGGTGGCCGTCGGGGTAGGCGTACGCGAGGCCGCGGACGTCGAGGGAGGGGGGCGTGGTCATAGGGTCCGTCCCAGGAGGCAGATCAGGAGGGCGGCCAGCGGCAGCGCGGCGGCGCGCGCCCACTGGGCGCGGGTGGCGGTCACCTCGTCGAGCACCGGGATCGTGCCGGTGTAGCCGCGGCTGACCATGGCCAGGTGGACCCGTTCCCCGCGCTCGTACGAGCGGATGAAGAGCGCGCCCGCGGACTTGGCGAGGACGCCCCAGTGGCGCACGCCCCGCGCCTCGAAGCCGCGCGAGCGGCGGGCGACGGACATGCGGCGCATCTCGTCGGTGATGACGTCGCCGTACCGGATCATGAAGGAGGCGATCTGGACGAGCAGCGGCGGCAGCCTCAGCCGCTGGAGACCGAGGAGCAGGGAGCGCAGCTCGGTCGTGGCGGCGAGGAGCACGGAGGCGGCGACGCCGAGGGTGCCCTTGGCGAGGACGTTCCAGGCGCCCCACAGTCCGGGGACGCTCAGGGAGATCCCGAGGACCTCGGTCCGCTCGCCGGGCACGACGAACGGCATGAGCAGGGCGAACGCGACGAACGGCACCTCGACGAGGAGCCGCTTGAGCAGGAAGCCGGCCGGGATCCGGGCCTTCGCCGCCACGGCCGCGAGGAGCGCGGCGTACGCGGCGAAGGCCCAGACGGCCTCGCGGGGCGTCGAGACGACGACCACGACGAAGCCGAGGACGGCGACGAGCTTGGTGTGCGGGGGCAGCGCGTGGACCGGCGAGTGCCCGTGCCGGTAGAGCTTGTGGGCGTGGCCCGCACCCATGTCAGACGCTTTCCGCCGCGGCGGCGCGCCGGCGGCGGACGACCAGGAAGACGCCGGTGCCGACGGCCAGGGTGGCGCCCACGCCGATGACGCCGGCGAGGCCGCCGGAGAGGCGCTCGGCGGCGATGCCCCGGACGCCGTAGTCGGCGAGCGGGGAGTCGGCGGTGGCGTGCTCGTACTCCTCGGCCTTGGCGTCGATGCCCTTGTCGGCGGCGACCTTCTCCAGGCCGTCGGGGCTGGCGGAGGCGTAGAAGGAGACGAAGCCGGCGAGGACGAGGGCGGTGACGACGCCGCCGATCCACAGCTTCCGGGGGGAGCCCTGGGCCGGGGCGGCGGGCGCGGCGTCGACCAGCTCGCCGTCGACCCGGAGCTTGAGCGGGGCGGTCAGGCCGCGCGCGCCGTGGACCAGGTCGGGGCGGACGGCGAGGACCGCGCCGACGGTCAGCATGGTGATGACGGCCTCGCCGACGCCGATGAGGACGTGCACGCCGACCATCGCGGTGAGGACCTTGCCGACGGGGACGTCGGTGGTGCCGCCGATCGCGTAGATCAGGGTGAAGGCGGCGGCCGCGGCCGGCACGGAGACGAGCGCGGCGGCGAAGGAGGCGGCGGTCACCGAGCGGCGGGTGCGCGGCAGGACCAGGACGAGGCCCCGGAAGAGCGCGTAGGCCACGACGACGGTGACGACGCCCATGACGTCGATGTTCACGCCGAGCGCGGTGAGGCCGCCGTCCGCGAAGAGGACGCCCTGCATGAGCAGGACGACCGATATGCACAGGACGCCGGTCCAGGGGCCGACGAGTATCGCGGCGAGCGCGCCGCCGAGGAGGTGTCCGCTGGTGCCGGCGGCGACCGGGAAGTTCAGCATCTGGACGGCGAAGACGAAGGCCGCGACGAGTCCGGCGAGCGGCGCCGTCCGCTCTCCCCCGTGGCCTCCGGCGCGGGAGGTGCCCCCGAGTTCGCGGCGGGCTCCGCGCAGGCTGACGGCGCCGGCGCCGGCGGCGACGACACCGGCGACGGCCGATACGGGGGCGTTGATGAATCCGTCAGGTACATGCACGTCGGAATGATGGGCGCTCCTGCGAAGGCCTTGCAAGAGCGCACGGGTCACATCATGGCCGCACCTTCCCCCGCATGGGCCGTGCGATCACGGGGAAGAAGTGCCACATTGGCTTATAAGAGGACAAAAAGTCAGGAGCCACCGATGGCCACCGCACCCGCCCCCGCCGTCGACGACCGTGCCAAGGGTCGGATCATCACCGACGCCCCGCTCTCCCGGCCCGTCCCGGTGGCCCTGCGCTACGACCCCGGCTACTCCCCCGCGACCGTCCGCTTCGTCTTCCCCGGCGCCGTCGAGTGGTCCTTCCCGCGCGCCCTCCTGGAGACGGGCCTGCGGACCCCGACCCGGCGCGGCGACATCGGGGTCTGGCCCTGCGGCCGGGTGCAGACGGTGGTGGAGTTCCACACGGAGGAGGGGGTGGAGGTGGTCCAGTTCGACACCGCCGCCCTGGCCCGGTTCCTGCGCCACACGTACTCCTCCGGGCCCTCCGCGCCCTCCCGCGCGGCGGGCACGCGAACGCCGTCGGCGCGTCGCTGACGGGCGACGCGCCGACGGCGTCGGGCGCGGGCGTGCGGACCGCCCGCACGCCCCCCACCCGGCCGGACTCAGACCTTCACGAGGTCCGGCCTCTCCTCCGAGCCGGTTCCGCCGACGTGCGCGGCGAGTCCCTCGCCCTCCACGTCCACGTTCGGCAGGAGCCGGTCCAGCCACTTCGGCAGCCACCAGGCCTTGTGGCCGAGCAGCGCGAGGACGGCCGGGACGATCGCCATGCGGACCACGAAGGCGTCGAAGAGGACCGCGACGGCCAGGCCGAAGCCGATCATCTTGATCATCTGGTCGGTCATCCCGATGAAGCCGGAGAAGACCGCGATCATGATCACCGCGGCGGCGGTGACCACCCGGGCGCTGTGCCGGAAGCCGGTCACGATCGCCTCGCCGGGACGCTCGCCGTGCACGTACGCCTCCCGCATGCGGGTCACGAGGAAGACCTCGTAGTCCATCGCGAGGCCGAAGACGACGCCCACCATGAAGATCGGCATCATCGACATGATCGGGCCGGTCTGCTCGACCCCGAAGAGGCTGCCGAGCCAGCCCCACTGGAAGACCGCGACGACCGCGCCGAGGGCCGCGACCACCGAGAGCAGGAAGCCGAGGGCCGCCTTCAGGGGGACGAGGACCGAGCGGAAGACCAGGGTCAGGAGGAGGAAGGCGAGGCCGACGACGAGGGCCAGGTAGGGCACCAGGGCGTCGTTCATCTTCTGCGAGAAGTCGATGTTCATCGCGGTGGCGCCGGTGACGAGGACGTCGTCGCCGGTGGCGTCGCGGATGTCGTGGACGAGGTTCTCGGTGGCGACGGAGGACGGGCGGTCCTTCGGGACCACCGTGATCATCGCGGCGTCGCCGGCCTTGTTCGGGGTCGCCGGGGTGACGGCGGCCCAGCCTTCGAGCCTCTTGATCGCGGAGACCGTCTTGTCGGCGGCGGCCCCGTCGCCGTCGACGACGACGAGCAGCGGGCCGTTGAAGCCGGGGCCGAAGCCGTCGGACAGCATGTCGTACGCCCGGCGCTCGGTGGTGGAGACCGGCTTCACGCCGTCGTCCGGCAGGCCCATCTCCAGGGAGGCGGCGGGCACCGCGATCGCGCCGAGGCCGAGGACGCCGACGAGGAGCACGAGCACGGGGCGGCGGATGACGAAGCGGGCCCAGCGGGTGCCGCCGTTCGGCTTCCCCTCCTTGTCGCCCCCGGACGTCGCGCCCTTGCGCTGCTTGCGGCCCACGACCTTGTCGCCGGCGAAGCCGAGCAGGGCCGGGATCAGGGTGAGCGCGATGAGGACGGCGATGACGACCGTGCCGGCGGCGGCGAAGCCCATCTTCGTCAGCATCGGGATGTTGACGACGGCCAGGCCGACGAGGGCGATGACGACGGTGAGTCCGGCGAAGACGACGGCGGAGCCGGCGGTGCCGGTCGCGCGGCCCGCTGCCTCCTCCTTGTCCCGGCCCTCGGCCAGCTCCGCGCGGTAGCGGGAGACGATGAAGAGGGCGTAGTCGATGCCGACCGCGAGGCCGATCATCATCGCGAGGGTGGAGGTGGTGGAGCCGAGGTCGAGGACGTTCGCGAGCGCCGTGATCGAGGAGACGCCGATGCCGACGCCGATGATCGCGGTGAGCAGCGGGAGTCCGGCGGCGACGAGCGAGCCGAAGGTGACGACGAGCACGAAGCCGGCGATGACCACGCCGACGATCTCGCCCGCGCCGGTCTCGGGCATGGTCTGGAGGGCGTCGCCGCCGACCTCGACCGTCAGGCCCTTGCCCTGGGCCTGGTGCCCGGCCTGCGTCAGGGCCTCGCGCGTCGCGTCGGTGAGCTCCATCGCGTTGACCTTGTACGCGACGGAGACGTAGGCGGTGGAGGCGTCCTGGGAGACGGCCCGCGCGGTGTACGGGTCGGCGACCGAGACGATCTGGTCCGAGCCCGACTTCAGCGCGGCGACGGTCTCCTCGACGACGGCCTTGTGCGCCGGGTCGGTGACCTTCTGGCCCTCGGGGGCCTTGAAGACGACGCGGGCGGTGGCCCCGTCGGCCCCGGCGCCCGGGAAGCGCTCTTCGAGCAGGTCGAAGGCGCGCTGGGCCTCGGTGCCGGGGATCGAGAAGGAGCTGGAGGTGGCGGCGGGCGCGGTCGCGGCGCCGACGCCGGCGAGCGCGAGGAGCGCCACCCAGAGGAGGGCGACGAGCCGTCGGCGCCGGAAGGCGGAACGGCCCAGCTTGTACAGGAACGTGGCCACGGGGGCGTACTCCCGGTGTTGAGGGACAGGGGCATGGGGAGCCGGCCCGACGGCGTGAGCGGCGCGACGTCAGGTGGAGAGGGCGGTGCGGGTGGTGCCGGGGCCTCCGGGGAGGTTCCCGTGGGGCTCAGACGCCGAGTGAGGGGAGCACGACGGCGTCGACGTAGGTGCTGAGGAACGCGTGGTCGACCGGCTGGTCCTCGATCAGCGGGCGGGCGACGAACGCGCCGATCAGCATGTGCGGGACGAGCTTCAGCGCCGGGTTGTCGGCGTCGACCTCGCCCCTGCGGACCGCCCGGCGCAGCACTTCCTCGAAACCGTTCATCTCGGGTTCGATGAGGAGTTCGCGCAGCGCCCGGTGCAGGTCGGGGTTGTCGTGGACGGCATGGGCCAGGCCCCGCATCAGCGCGGAGTCCTTCTCCATCTGGCAGTCGTCGGCCCGGTCGACCATCTCCCGGAAGTCGCCGCGCAGCGAGCCGGTGTCGATCTCGGAGAGGTCGGCCGGCTTGTTGGCGCGCAGCGCCCGGGCGACCAGCTCGGGCTTGCTCCCCCACTGGCGGTAGAGGGTGGCCTTGCTGGAGTGGGTGCGGGCGGCGACGGCGTCCATGGTGAGGGCGTCGTAGCCGACCTCGCGGAGGAGGTCGAGCACGGCCGCGTACAGCTCGGACTCCCGCTCGGGAGTGAGTCTGCTGCGCGCCATGCCGGGTCTCCTGCTTCAGCGGCCCCTCCACGGACCGGGGAAGGGCGAACGAAACGGTTTCGTACGGTACGAAGGTACCCCCGCTCCCAGCGAAACGAAACCGTTTCGTACGTGTCCTGGGCCACATCGGGGCCCCCTCCCGCGTACCCGCCCGCAAACACGTACGAGTTGCCACGCCCCCGCCGCCCGGAAAGCATGGGGAGGTGAGTGACGACGTCGCGTATCTCCGTTTTCCGCACCTCCACGACGACCTGCTGTGCTTCGCCGCCGAGGACGACCTCTGGATCGCCCCGCTCGCGCCCGAGGGGCGGCGACCGGACCGGGCCTGGCGCCTCACCGTCGACCGGACCCGGGTCGGGCACCCGCGCTTCTCGCCGGACGGGCGCCACATCGCGTACACGAACTGGCGCAGCCTGGACGCCGAGATCCACCTCGTCCCGGTCGACGGCGGGACCGCCCGGCGGCTCACCCACTGGGGCTCGACCGACACCCGGGTCTGCGGCTGGACGCCCCCCGACAAGGACGGCCGCTCCGAGATCCTCGCCGTCTCCTCGCACGGGCAGCCCTTCTCGTACTACTCGTGGGCCTACACCGTGCCCACCGACGGCACCCCCGGCCGACGGCTGCCCTGGGGCCCGGTCTCCGACATCGCGGTCACCGACGACACCACCGCCCCCGGCCACGACGGCGAGCGGTGCACGCTGCTGCTCACCGGGAAGCCGCCGCACGAGCCCGCCGCCTGGAAGCGGTACCTGGGCGGCGCCACCGGCCGCCTCTGGCTGCACGGCAAGCGGCTGCTGCCCGACATCGGCGGGCACCTGGACTGCCCGATGGCCGTCGGGGGCCGGATCGCGTTCCTCTCCGACCACGAGGGCGTCGGCAACCTGTACTCCTGCCGGCCCGACGGCACCGACCTGCGCCGCCACACCGACCACGACGAGTTCTACGCCCGGCACGCCTCCAGCGACGGGCGGCGGGTCGTCTACCAGTGCGCGGGCGAGCTGTGGACCGTGGACGCCCTCACCCCCGACTCGCGCCCCCGCCGCCTCGAAGTGCGGCTCGGCGGCCAGCGCGTGGGCCGGCGGAGCTACCAGGTGCCCGCCGCCCACCACATCGACTCCCTCTCCGTCGACGAGACCGGCCGGGCCAGCGCCGTCTCCGTCCGGGGCAGCCTGTACTGGCTGACGCACCGCGACGGCCCGGCCCGCACGATCACCGACTCTCCCGGCGTCCGGGTCCGGCTGCCCGAGATGCTCGGCAGCGGCGGCCAGGTCGCGTACGTCACCGACGCCGACGGCGAGGACGCCGTCGAGGTCGCCCACCTGCCGCGCGCCAGCGGCGACCGGCCGCCGCGCCGGCTCGCCACGGGGGGCCTCGGGCGGGTCGAGGAGCTGGTCGCCGACCCGGACGGCGAGCGGCTCGCCCTCGCCTCCCACGACGGCCGGCTGCTCCTGCTCGACGCGAGCGAGGAATCGAACGGAGAGGTCACCGAGCTGATCAGGTCCGTCAACGGACCCGTCCGCGACCTCGCCTTCTCCCCCGACGGCGACTGGCTGACCTGGTCCCACCCCGGCATCGGCCGCTCCCTGCGCTCGATCAGGATGGCTCGGATCTCGGGCCCCGGCGCCCGCACGGTCGTGGACGTCACCAACGGGCGCTTCGAGGACGAGAACCCGGTCTTCACCCGGGACGGGCGCTACCTCGCCTTCCTCTCCTGGCGCGGCTTCGACCCGGTGTACGACGTGCACACCGGCGACCTGTCGTTCCCGCTGGGCTGCCGCCCCTACCTCGTGCCGCTCTCCTCCGCGACCCCGTCCCCCTTCGCGCTGCTCCCGGACGGGCGCCCGGCGGCCGGCGGCCTGGACCCGGCCGACGACGACACGGCGCCGGCCGAGGGCACGGTGACGGTGGAGACCGAGGGCCTCGCCGAGCGGGTCACGCCCTTCCCGGTGGCCGCCTCCAAGTACTCCGCGCTGCACCCGGTCAGCGGCGGCGGCCTGGTCTGGCTGCGCTGGCCCATCTCGGGCGCGCTCGGCGAGACCTTCGCCAACCCGGCCGACACCTCGGGCCGCCCCACCCTGGAGCACTTCTCCATCACCAAGGCCCGCAAGAGCGAACTCGCCTCCGACCTGGACTGGTTCGCGGTCAGCGGCGACGGCACCCGGCTCGTCGTCGCGGACGAGGGCGAGCTGCGGGCGGTGCCCGCGACCGAGGCCGGGGACGGCGACTCGACCGTCTACCTGGACCTGCGGCGCATCCTGCACGAGGTCGACCCGGGCGCCGAGTGGCGGCAGGCCTTCGACGAGGCCGGGCGGATCGTCCGCGCCTACTTCTGGGAGCCCGGCATGGGCGGGGTGGACTGGACGGCGGTCCTCGACCAGTACCGGCCGCTGGTCGAACGGGTCTCCTCCCCCGACGAGTTCGCCGACCTGCTGCGCGAGGTGATGGGCGAGCTGGGCACCTCGCACGCGTACGTCACCCCGGCCCGCCGCAACGAGGGCCCGCCGCACTACCAGCGGCCCATGGGCCTGCTCGGCGCCAACCTCGTGCTCCGCGACGCCGGCTGGACGGTGAAGCGGATCCTGCCCGGCGAGTCCTCCGACTCCAAGGCCCGCTCCCCGCTCGCCGGTACGGGCATCCGCGAGGGCGCCGTCCTCACCCACGTCGACGGGCGGCCGGTGGACCCGGTCACCGGACCGTACCCGCTGCTCTCCGGCACCGGCGGCACCACCGTCGAGCTCACCTTCACCCCCGCCGAGGGCGAGGGGCGGGCCCGCCGCGTCGCCGTCGTCCCGCTCGTCGACGAGCGCCCGCTGCGCTACCAGGACTGGGTCGCCAAGCGCCGGACCGTGGTCCGCGAACTCAGCGGCGGGCGCTGCGGCTACCTCCACATCCCCGACATGGGCGGCTCCGGCTGGGCGCAGTTCAACCGCGACCTGCGCATGGAGGTCTCCCGGCCGGCCCTCATCGTGGACGTGCGCGGCAACGCGGGCGGCAACATCAGCGAGCTGGTCATCGAGAAGCTGACCCGCCGGATCCTCGGCTGGGACCTCACGCGCAACGCCCAGCCCGTCAGCTACGCCTCCAACGCGCCGCGCGGCCCCGTCGTCGCCCTCGCCGACGAGGCCACCTCCTCCGACGGCGACATGATCACCGCCGCCTTCAAGCTCCTGGGCCTCGGCCCGGTCGTCGGGCAGCGCACCTGGGGCGGGGTCGTCGGCATGACCGGGCGCCACCGGCTCGGGGACGGCACGCAGATCACGGTGCCGATGAACGCGGCCTGGTTCCCCGAGTACGGCTGGTCCCTGGAGAACCACGGCGTCGAACCCGACCTCGCGGTCCTGCGCACCCCCCTGGACTGGGCGGAGGGCCGCCACGCCCAGCTCGACGACGCCGTCCACGTCGCCCTCGCCCTCCTGGAGGAGACCCCGGCGGCGAGCCCCCCGGCGTACGAGGAGCTCCCGGACCGCTCCCGTCCGAAGCTGCCGCCGAGGCCGGAGGGCTGAGTCCCCTCACACCGCCCCGTAGGCCAGGTCGAGTTCGTACGACGTGCCCGGGCGGCCGTCCAGCACCACGCTCCCGACCGCGCCGAAGCCGACCCGCCCGAGCACGGCCCTCGATCCCGCGTTGTCGAGGGTCGTGACGGCGGTCAGCCGGCTCAGCCCGTACTCCTCGCGGGCCAGCCGGCACACCTCGCGGACCCCGGCCGTCGCCAGCCCGCGCCCGGCGGCCCGCTCGGCGACCCGGTAGCCCAGTTCGGCGCCCCCGTCGGCGACGTCGACCAGGTTGAACCGGCCGAGGACCTCCCCGCCCTCCCCCAGGAGCACGTGGAAGTGGCCCGTCCCGGCCTCCTGCTCGTCGAGGAGCGCCCGGTGCCGCTCCTCGAACCCGCTGAAGTACGCGTCGCCCCGGTCGGGCACGGACGCGGCGAAGTGGTCCCGGTTCTCCCGCTCGAACACGAGCAGGGCGGGGGCGTGGTCGGGGCGCAGACGTTCGAGTACGGCCATGGGCGCCACCGTACGGAGATCCGGCGGCGGACGCGCGGGAGTTGCGGGCGGTGGCCGGAAACGCACGGAGGCGCACCCGGTGTCCCGGGTGCGCCTCCGGTGCGAACCGGCGGACGTCAGGCCTGGCGGCCCTGGTTGCGGCGGTCCCGGACCTCCTGCTGGGCGCGGTCCTGCGCGTCCTGGGAGCGGTCGCGGCCCTGGGAGGCGCGCTCGGACGCTTCGTCCTTCGCCTTGCCCATGGCCTCCTTGGCCTGGCTCTTGAGCTGTTCGGCCTTGTCCTTGAACTGGTCCTGCACGCCCATGGAAGTTCACTCCTGTGAGAGGTGTGGGGGAGGTCGGGGACGTGGTGTCCCCGACCTCGATCAGCCTCGCACGAGCGAACATTCCGCGCATTTCGATCAGTTACGGACCGTGAGGCGCGGAGGTCGGGCGGGGGTTCCGGGGGTCAGACCCGCTCCGTCCGCGCCTGCTCGTCGGCCGCGCCGCCCGCGCCCACGAGCCCCTTGGAGACCGTGCCGAGGCGCGGCTCGAAGCGCTTCATCTCGCGCTGGCCCACGGTCGCGATCAGGCCGGGCAGGTAGCCGCGGATGGACTGCATCCCGCGCAGCCACCACTGGGCGTACACGTGCGGCGAGCGCCGCTCGATGCCCTCGACGATCCGGTCGACGGCCGGGCCGAGGGGGTACGTGCGGTTCGACGGCCAGGGCAGCCGCTGGCGCAGCTCCCGCATGACGTCGTCCTCGTCGGCGCCCCGCACCATGTCCGTGTCGGTCCAGGAGAGGTAGCCGACGCCGACCTTCACGCCCTTGTGCGCCACCTCGGCGCGCAGGCTGTGCGCGAAGGCCTCCACGCCCGACTTGGAGGCGCAGTACGCCGTCATCATCGGGGCCGGGGTGATCGCGGCGAGCGAGGCGATCTGGAGGAAGTACCCGCGGGACTCCATGAGGACGGGCAGGAACGCCCGGCCGGTCACGGCGCCGCCGATCAGGTTGACCTCGACGACCCGCCGCCAGGCGGCCGGGTCGGAGTCGACGAACGGGCCGCCCGAGGCGACGCCGGCGTTGGCGACGACGATGTCGACCTTCCCGAACCGCTCCTTCACCTCGGTCGCGACCCGGGCCATGGCCTCGTGGTCGGTGACGTCGGCGTGCCACCAGTCGGCCTCCGTGTGGAGCCGGCCCGCGACCTCCTTGAGCTGCTCGGGCTCCAGGCCGACGAGCGCGATCTTCGCGCCGCGCGCGGAGAGCTTGCGGGCGAGGAGTTCGCCGACGCCGCGGGCCCCTCCGGTGACGACCGCGACCTGTCCTTCGAGACTGACCCTGCTCATGCGTCCTCCTTGGCGTTCACGGTGGTGGTGTCCTTCACGCCCAGGTACGTGAGGGTCAGTTCGCGGATCTGCGCGGTGACGGCCTCCGGGGCCTCCACCGGGGTCATGTGGCCCATGCCGGGCAGCTCGACGAGGCCCGTGCAGTGCGGCAGCGCCTCCACGAGGGCGCGGGAGTGGGCGGCCGGGGTGAGCCGGTCGGCGGTGCCGACGAGCACGGCGACCGGCAGCCGCAGCGCCCGCACTCCGTGTTCGAGGTCGAGTCCGGCGAGGACCTGTGACCAGCCGTGGCGCGGACCGCGCGGGCAGGCGTGCACGATCCGGGCGCAGGCGTCGACCTTCTCGGGCGCCGAACCGGGGCCCATGGTCGCGTACTTGAGGACCTTCTTCGAGACGGCGTTGACCGGTCCGAGCGGCGCCTTGGAGCCGAGCACGGCCTCGGTGAGGCGGGTGCGCAGGCCGCCGGGCCGCAGCGGCACGACGGTGGCCTCGGCGGTCAGCCGCGAGGGGCCGGTGGAGCAGAGCAGGACGGCGGCGGCGTGGTCGCGCAGCCCGTGGCGCTCGGCGGCGGCCATGATCGTCATGCCGCCCATGGAGTGCCCGGCGAGGACGGCCCGCTCGCCGGTGGCGAGGGTGGCGGCGAGCACCGCCTCCAGGTCGTCGGCGAGCGCGGTCGTCGAGTAGCCGCCGGGGCCGGGGTCGGGCGAACGCCCGTGGCCGCGCTGGTCGTAGGCGATGACCCGGTGGTCGGCGGCGAGCGCCCGGATCTGCTCGGCCCAGAAGGCGATGGAGCAGGTCCAGCCGTGGGCCAGGACGACGGCGGGGGCGCCCTCGGGGCCGTACACCTCGACGTGGACGCGGGAGCCGTCGGCGGAGGTGACGGTGAGTTCGCGGGCTCCGGGGAGCGGGGTCAGGTGCCGGCTCACTGGGCGGCCTCCTTCGTGCGGGACGGACGGTTCTTGGCGGCCGGGGCGGTCCTGGGCGCGCGGATCACCTCGTACTCGGAGAGGTCGACCTGCCGGGTCTCGCGCCGGAACTCGCCGGTGGTGCCCGGCCAGAGGGTGGTGTTGCGGCCGTTGGCGTCGAGGTACCAGCTCTCGCAGCCGCCGGACTTCCAGACGCTCCGCTCCATCCGGGCCTGCACCTTGCGGTTCCAGGAGTGGACGGCGGAGGGCCGGACGGCGAGGGCGGCGCGGCCGCCGAGGACGTTGAGCTGGCGCAGGTAGTCGGCCATGTAGTTCAGCTGGGACTCGATCATCAGGATCATCGAGGAGTTCCCGAGGCCGGTGTTGGGGCCGATGATCGTCATCCAGTTGGGGAAGCCGGCGGCGGTGGCGCCGCGCAGCGACTCCATGCCGTCCTTCCAGGCGTCGGCGAGCGAGTGCCCGTCGGCGCCGAAGACGCGCTCGGCGATCGGCATGTCGGTGACGTGGAAGCCGGTGCCGAAGACGATCACGTCGGCCTCGGTCTCGCTGCCGTCGGCGCCGACCAGGGTCGAGCCGCGGACCTCGCGCAGGCCGGAGGCGACGACGTCGACGTTGGGCTGCGCGACCGCCGGGTAGTACGCGTTCGACAGCAGGATCCGCTTGCAGCCGATGCGGTACGAGGGGGTCAGCTTGGCCCGCAGCACCGGGTCCTTGACCGCCCTGGCGATGTTGGCCCTGGCGAGCTTCTCGACGAGCCCCAGCTCGCCGGGGTGCTTGGTGAAGGCGCCGACCTGGAGCTCGCGGATGCCCCAGAGCAGGCCGCGGCGCAGGGTGGCGGTGACGGGCAGGGCGCGGTGCAGCCGGCGCTCGACGCCCGTGATGTTCCGGTCCATGCGGGGCATGACCCACGGGGGCGTGCGCTGGAAGAGCGTGAGCTTCCGGACCCGCGGCTGGATGGCGGGCACGATCTGGATGGCGGAGGCGCCGGTGCCGATCACGGCGACGCGCTTGCCGGCGAGGTCGTGGTCGTGGTCCCAGCGGGCGGAGTGGAAGACCTTGCCGGGGAAGTCGGAGAGCCCCGGGATGTCGGGGATCTTGGGGTCGGAGAGCGGGCCGGTGGCGGAGACGACGACCTCGGCGGTGAAGGAGCCGGCGGAGGTCTCGATCTCCCAGCGCAGCGCGTCGGCGTCCCACTCCATCCGCAGCACCTCGTGGTTCAGGCGCAGGTGCGGCCGGATCCCGAAGGTGTCGGTGACGTGCTCCAGGTACGCGCGGATGTGCCGCTGCCCGGAGAAGGTGCGGGGCCAGTCCGGGTTGGGCGCGAAGGAGAAGGAGTAGAGGTGGGAGGGGACGTCGCAGGCGCATCCGGGGTAGCTGTTGTCGCGCCAGGTGCCGCCCACGGAGTCGGCCCGCTCCAGGACGACGAAATCGGTGATCCCCTCGCGGCGCAGCCGGACGGCGGCCCCCAGGCCGCCGAATCCCGATCCGATCACCGCCACCCGTACGTTCTCGTGCTTCGCCATGCCGCCTCCCGTGCGCCCGGCCCGATTCCGCCAGCAATCACTGGCATGGTGGGGACTGTAGAGCAGCTCCCTACCGAGCGGTAGGGGTACGACGAGGGAAAGTTACCGGCGGTACAACATAGGCTGACGGGCGTGGCAGAAGGATCGAGTCCCGGGACGGGCGGACACGAGGGACCGGGTGCGGGCGCACCGGCGGACACGGGCACGCCCGCGGGCGCGGGCCCGTCGGCGGGCGGCGCGGCGGCCGAGGGCGCGGTGACGGGCGGCGCGGCGGCCGAGGGGGGCGTGCGCGAGTACCGCATGGAGGAGCTGGCGTCCGCCGCCGGCATCACCGTGCGCACCCTGCGCTTCTACCGCGAGCGCGGGCTGATCCCGCCGCCCCGCCGCGAGGGCCGGATCGCCTGGTACGACGAGCAGCACCTGGCCCGGCTGCGCACCATCGCGGCCCTCCTGGAGCGCGGCCACACCCTCAACGGCATCGCCGACCTCACCACCGCGTTCGAGAGCGGCCGGAACGTCCGCGAGGTCCTCGCCATCGACGTCCCCAGCGAGGAGGAGCCGGTCCGGCTCACCCCCGGGGAGCTGGCCGACCACTTCGCGGGCGAGGTCACGGCCGAGAACCTGGCCGCCGCCCTCGACCTCGGCTACCTCGTCACCGACGGCGAGGAGATCGTCCACATCAGCCGCCGGCTGCTCGACGTCTCCGCCGCGCTCGTCCGCGAGGGCGTGCCGCTGGCGGAGGTCCTCAAGGCGGGGGCGAGGGTCCGCGAGCACGCCGAGGCGCTCGCGGACCTCTTCGCCGAGCTGCTCCGCTCCCACGCGGCCGAACAGGACCTGTGGCGGCTGCGCCCGCTCGCGAAGAGCGTGGTGGAGGCGGAGCTGTCGATGGCCCTGGACCGCCGCCTGCGCGACGAGCCCTGAGGGCCGGGGCCCGCCTACAGGTCGTAGACGGCGGTGACGGGCGCGTGGTCGCTCCACCGCTCGTCGTGGGTGGCGGCCCGCTCGACGTACGCCTTCACGGCCCTGGCGGCGAGTCCGGGCGTGGCGATCTGGTAGTCGATCCGCCAGCCGCTGTCGTTGTCGAAGGCCCGCCCGCGGTAGGACCACCAGGAGTAGGGCCCCTCCTGGTCGGGGTGGAGCGCGCGCACGACGTCCACGTACCCGCCGTCGCCCCCGTCGAGGACCCGGGTCAGCCACTCCCGCTCGTCGGGCAGGAAGCCGGCCTTCTTCTGGTTGGCCTTCCAGTTCTTGAGGTCGGCCTCGCGGTGGGCGATGTTCCAGTCGCCGCAGACGACGACCTCGCGCCCGTCGGCGGCGGCCCGCGCGCGGAGGTCCTTCAGGTACGGCAGGAACTCGCCCATGAAGCGGTACTTCTCGTCCTGCCGCTCGGTGCCGACCTCGCCGGAGGGCAGGTAGAGGCTGGCGACGGTCACGCCGGGCAGGTCGGCCTCGACGTACCGGCCGCTGTCGGCGAACTCCAGACACCCGAAGCCGACCCGGACCGCGTCCGGCTCGCGCCGGGTGTAGAGGGAGACGCCCGCCCGGCCCTTGGCGGTGGCGGGCGCGTGCACCGCGAACCAGCCCTCGGGCGCCCGCACCTCCGGGGGCAGCTGCGCCTCCTCGGCGCGCACCTCCTGGAGGCAGAGGACGTCGGCGGAGGTCCCGGCCAGCCACTCGGCGAAGCCCTTCCTGGCGGCGGCGCGAAGACCATTGACATTGGCGGTCGTGACAGTGAGCATCCCGGGAGAATACCGACACCCACGACCCGCACACACGTACGATGAAGCGCATGAACATCCGTCCCACCCCCTACGACCACCCCGACGCCGTCAAGCTCGAAGACGCGGTCCAGGCCGAGTACGCCGTCCGCTACGGCGACGAGGGCGACGTCACACCGCTGGACGCCGGGATGTTCGTCCCGCCCCGCGGCCTCTACCTGCTCGCGTACCACCCGGAGGGCCACCCCCTCGCCACCGGCGGCTGGCGCACGCAGGACGCGAACGACCACGGCTACGCGGACGGCGACGCCGAGCTCAAGCGCATGTACGTGATCCCCGAGGCCCGCGGCCTGGGCCTGGCCCGCCGCATCCTCGCGGCCCTCGAAGCCGACGCCCGCGCCGCCGGCCGCGTCCGCATGGTCCTGGAGACGGGCACGGCCCAGCCGGAGGCCATCGCCCTCTACGCCTCCAGCGGCTACGCCCCGTGCCCGAAGTTCGGCCACTACCGCAACCACCCGGAGAGCCGCTGCTACGCGAAGTCCCTGGTCTGACGGCTGCGCCGGGAGCGCCCGGGGAGAAGAGTTCCCGTTCCACGCCCGGTTGGCCGCCGACGCTCCTCGGAGGTCGCGGCCGCGCCGCACGGGCCGGAAGCGACTCCGTCGATCGCTCCCGGCTTTCGCCGAGCCGACGGGACTGCCTACTTGCCGACCCCGCCCGCCGGGCGGCGACGGTAGGCCCGTGCGGTGCCGAGCCCGAGGAGGACGCTGGGGAGGACGACGAGGATTCCGTTGACGACCACGTCCCGGTCACCGATCAGGAACGTCACCAGAGAAGACAGAGCGAAGACGCTGACACCCGTCACCACCAGGAACAGCGCGAGCTCGTTCCACCGGTTCTTCGAACTGTGGGTCACGCTCCGCATTATTGACCCGGGGTGACGCACGGCCTTGCGCCGCCTCACCGGAGAACCGGGAAATACGAAGCCCGTTCCCCCGGTCGGCGGGAGCCGTTCCCCGCTTTCTCGGGCAGGCCGACGTCCCCGAAAAAGCAGGAATCCCGTCCGATCGTTGGATCGGACGGGATTCCCGTCGTCTGTGGACCTGTGGGGATTTGAACCCCAGACCCCCTCGATGCGAACGAGGTGCGCTACCAGACTGCGCCACAGGCCCTTGCGACGTGTGAAACATTAGCACCCCGACCGACGAGAACAAAAATCCCTTCCGCCGCAGGTCAGCCGAAGGCCGTCGCCGGACCGGGCCGGGCCCCGCCGAGCACCTCGGGGCCCCCTTCCGCTTCCCCTCCCGGAGCCCCCGACGACGAGGCCCCGCACCGGAGGACGACCACGTGCGCCCGACGGGCGCCCGGCGTCCTTCTTCGGCAGGAGGCCCGCCTTCGGGAGGTCGCCGACGGCGTCGAGGCGGAAGGGGCGGTGGGGAGCGCCCGGGTCACTCGTTGGCGGCCCGGGGACGGTCGTCGTCCGCGTACTGGTCGAAGAGCGGGGTGCGGCCGTGGTCGCGGTCGCGGCGGGGCGCGGCGGGGCGCTTGCGGGGGGCCGGGGCGGGGGTCGGGTCGGCCGCCGTGGAGGAGCGGGCCGCGCTCCAGGTATCCGGGTCCGTGATGTCGACGCCGCCGGAGGCCCGCGGGGCGACCGGGGCGGTGACGTACGTGGGCAGCGGGACCGGGACCGGGTCCCAGCTGTCGCCGCGGGCCGGGCCGCGGTCGCGCTGCTGGTCCACCCACTCGGCGTGGTCGGTCTGCTCGACCAGGGCGCGCCGGTCCGCCTCCTGCGGGGAGACCGCCGGGGCCGTCGCGGGCGCCGGGTCGGCCTCCGGTTCGGGCGTCGGGGCGGGGCGGCGGCTCTCGCGCAGCCGGGCGGCCGCCGCTTCGGCGCGGCGCCGGTCCATCACGTACACGAAGCGGCGCCGCTCCTGGATCCGCAGGTGGACGATGTACGCGCTGAGGAGCAGGGCGGGGACGGCGGGCGCCCACAGGAAGGGGACGCCGCCGACGGCCGCGACGATCGCGCCGAGCGTGAAGCCGAGGAAGAGGACGATCGTGGTGCGGCGGCGCCGGGCGAGGACCTTGCCCCGGCGGGCGCGCTCGGCGGCGCCCGGGGCGGGCCGGACCGGGGCGGACGCGGGTTCCGGTTCGCGGTTCGGGTCGCGTCCCGGTTCACGGTCCTGCGCGTGGTCCGGGCCGCGGTCCGACGCGCGGTCGCGGTCCGGGAGTTCCAGGCGCGCCTCCGTCCTGGCCGCGGGCGCGGAGAAGGCCCGGACGTCGACCGAGCCGAGATGCTCGGTCACCGCGTCCGGGTCCACGTCGGGCGTCGGGCCCTCCGCCGTACGGTCCCGCTCCTTCAGCTCCTTGGCGTAACGGCGCTCCATGCCCGCCCGTCCGGAAAGCAGCCGGATGGCGGTGCTGAAGCGCTCCGTCGGACGTGCTTCGTTCAGCTCGTCCTGCCTGCGGAGCCACATCGGTACCAAGTAGGCGGCCCAGGCCCCGACGATGACTGCGTAGATGAGGCCGCTGCTGCTCACGGTTCACACCGTAGAGGGGTTCGCGCGAGGGCATAGGCCAATTGGCCCGGTGTGTCGCACGATCTGGCTGATATCACTGAACTTTTTTGTGATTGTTCAGATCGATTGACCGTCAACTACCGATTGAATTCGAACACTTATTTCATTCTTGCCTGACGCCAGCGCCTCAGCAGCCCTTCCGGCACCTCTTCCGCCGTGAGCGCGAACACCAGGTGGTCCCGCCACGCCCCGTCGATGTGGAGGTAGCGGGGCCGCAGCCCCTCCTCGCGGAAGCCCAGCTTCTCCACGACCCGGCGCGAGGGGCCGTTCTCCGGGCGGATGCACACCTCGACGCGGTGCAGGCCGACCGTGCGGAAGCAGTGGTCCACGGCGAGCGCGACCGCCGTCGGCATCACCCCGCGCCCGGCCACCGCGCTGTCCACCCAGTACCCCACGTGCCCCGAGCACATCGAGCCCCAGGTGATCCCGGCCACCGTCAACTGGCCGACCAGCCGCCCCCGGTACTCGATCACGAACGGCAGCATCCGGCCCGCGTTCGCCTCCGACCGCAGGTGGCGCACCATCTGACGGTAGGTCGGGCGCTGGGCGGCCGGGGCGCCCGGGGGCGGCGGCGGGACCGTCGCCTCCCACGGGCGCAGCCACTCGCGGTTGCGCCGGTTCACCTCGCGCCAGGCCGCGTGGTCCCGCATCCTTATCGGCCGCAGGACGACGTCGCCGTCGACCAGGACCGCGGGCCAGGACGGGATCACGACGGTCTCGGATGGTCGCCGCCGCGGATCTGGTCGACGGCGTGCCGCAGCAGCGGCTCCAGGACGGCCAGGCCGTCCCGCACCCCGCCCGCCGAGCCGGGCAGGTTGACGATCAGGGTGGTGCCGGCGACCCCGGCGAGGCCCCGGGAGAGCGCCGCCGTCGGCACCTTCTCCCGGCCGTACGCGCGGATGGCCTCCGGGATGCCCGGGATCTCCCGCTCCAGGACCCGGCGGGTCGCCTCGGGGGTCAGGTCGGTGGGCGAGATCCCCGTGCCGCCGGTGGTGACCACCAGGTCGTACCCGGCCGCCACGGCCGCCCGCAGCGCCGCCTCGACGGGCTCGCCGTCCGGGACGACCTGCGGTCCCTCGACCGCGAACCGCAGCGCGGTCAGGGCCTCGGCGATCAGCGGGCCGCCCCTGTCCTCGTACACCCCGGCCGCCGCCCGGTTGGAGGCGGTGACGACCAGGGCCGCGTAGGCGTCCGCCGGGGCCTCCCCCGGCGCGGCGGACCCGGTGGGCTCCGGGTGCCCGTGGGTCCCCGCCGGCCGGCCGGCGCGCGTCACGACTCGCCCCGCGCCCAGCGGCCCGACTTGCCGCCCGTCTTCTCCTCCACCCGCACGTCGGAGATGACCGCGCCCTTGTCGACCGCCTTCACCATGTCGACGACCGTCAGGGCCGCCACCGAGACCGCCGTCAGGGCCTCCATCTCGACGCCCGTGCGGTCCGTGGTCTTCACGGTCGCCAGGATCTCGACCGCGTCGTCCGCGACCGACAGGTCGAGCGTCACGCCCGAGACGGCGAGCGGGTGGCAGAGCGGAATGAGGTCCGGGGTCCTCTTCGCGCCCATGATCCCGGCGATGCGGGCGGTCGCGAGCGCGTCGCCCTTGGGGACGCCCTCGCCGCGCAGCAGCTCGATCACGCGCGGCGAGACGAGGACCCGTCCGCTGGCGCGCGCCGTGCGGGACGTGACGTCCTTCGCGGAGACGTCGACCATGCGGGCCGCACCCGCCTCGTCGATGTGGGTGAGACCTTGCTGCGTGCTCATGGCCGTGACACTCCCGGTCGCTGTGTGGGACGAGACACCGTACCCCCACCCCGGCCCCCTCAGCCGAGGAGGACCACTTCCAGCTCGGCGCCCGGCTCCACGCCCTCCGTCTCCTCCGGGACCACGAGCAGGCAGTCCGCGTGCGCGAGGGCCGCGACCAGATGGGAGCCGGCACCGCCCACGGGAGTGACGGCGCCGGTCTCCCGGTCGTACACCCCGCGCAGGAACTGGCGGCGGCCCGCCGGGGAGCGCAGGGGGCCGTCCGCGTCGAGGACCGCCCGGACCCGGGGCCGGTGCAGGTCCCCCACGCCCATCAGGGCGCGGATCGCGGGACGGACGAACAGCTCGAAGGAGACGTACGAGGAGACCGGGTTGCCCGGCAGGGCGAGCAGCGGGATCCGGTCGGCGCCGATCGCGCCGAAGCCCTGCGGCTTGCCCGGCTGCATGGCCAGCTTGCGGAAGTCGACCTCGCCGTCGCCGGTCAGCGCCTCCTTCACCACGTCGTACGCGCCGACGCTGACCCCGCCCGTGGTCACGATCAGGTCCGCCCGGATGAGCTGGTCCTCGATGGTGGAGCGCAGCGACTCCGCGTCGTCGGCGACGGCCCCCACCCGGTAGGCGAGGGCTCCGGCGTCCCGCGCGGCGGCGGCCAGCGCGAAGCTGTTGGAGTCGTGGATCTGCCCCGGGCCCAGCGGCTCGCCCGGCTGGACCAGCTCGCTGCCGGTGGAGACGACGACGACCCGGGGGCGGGGCCGCACCCGGACCGTGCCGCGCCCGATCGCGGCGAGCAGCCCGATCTGCGGCGGCCCGAGGACCGTGCCGGCCGCCAGGGCGAGCTCGCCCGCGCGGACGTCGCTGCCCCGCGCGCGCACGTGGGCGCGGGCCTCGGCGGCGCGGTGCACCCGGACCTCGCCGGCCGCGCCCTCGGGGGCGGTGCTCGCGGCGCTCATGCCGGTGGCCGCGCCCCCGCCCGTACCGCCGTCGGTCCACTCGACGGGGACGACGGCCTCGGCGCCGGGCGGCAGCGGGGCGCCGGTCATGATCCGGGCGGCCTGGCCGGGGCCGACCTCGGGCAGGCCGTCCGCGCCGGCCGCGACGTCGCCGATCACCGTGAGGACGGCGGGGAACTCCTCGGTGGCCCCGGCGACGTCGGCGACCCGGACCGCGTAGCCGTCCATGGAGCTGTTGTCGAAGGGGGGCAGCGCGGCCGGCACCGTCACGTCCTCGACGAGGACGCAGCCCTGGGCGTCGAGGAGTTGCAGCTCGATGGGTTCGAGCGGGCTCACGGACGCGAGGACGTCGTCCAGGTGCTCGTCGACCGTCCACAGGTCGCGGGCCGGGCCCGCGCAGGGGTCGGGCGCCGCCTTCTCCCGGTCGTCGTGGTCGTCGTGGGACGGCGACGGCGCCGTGCTGCTGCTCAAGGCCTACATCTCCTCGCTGACGTATCTCCGGAGCCAGGCCCGGAAGTCCGGTCCCAGATCTTCACGTTCGCACGCGAGTCTGACAATGGCACGCAGATAGTCCCCCCGGTCGCCGGTGTCATAGCGGCGCCCCTTGAAGACGACGCCGTGCACCGGTCCGCCGATCTTCTCGTCCGAGGCGAGCTTCTGGAGGGCGTCGGTGAGCTGGATCTCCCCGCCGCGGCCCGGCTCGGTCTCCCGCAGCGTGCCGAAGACGGCCGGGTCCAGGACGTAGCGGCCGATGATCGCGTAGTTGCTGGGCGCCTCGCCCGGTTCGGGCTTCTCCACCAGGTCCGTCACCTTGACGACGTCCCCGTCGGCGGTGGCCTCGACCGCCGCGCAGCCGTAGAGGTGGATCTGCGAGGGCTCGACCTCCATCAGGGCGATCACGCTGCCGCCCTCCCGTTCCTGGACCTCCACCATCCGCGAGAGCAGCGGGTCGCGCGGGTCGATCAGGTCGTCGCCGAGGAGGACCGCGAAGGGCTGGTCGCCGACGTGCGGAGCGGCGCACAGGACGGCGTGGCCGAGGCCGCGCGGGGCGCCCTGGCGGACGTAGTGCATGGTGGCGAGGTCGCTGGGCTCCTGGACCTTGGAGAGGCGCTCGGCGTCGCCCTTCCGGCTCAGGGCCTCCTCCAGCTCGTGGTTCCGGTCGAAGTGGTCCTCCAGGGGGCGCTTGTTCCGGCCGGTGATCATCAGGACGTCGGAGAGGCCGGCCGCGACGGCCTCCTCGACGACGTACTGGATGGCCGGCTTGTCGACGACCGGCAGCATCTCCTTCGGCGTCGCCTTGGTCGCCGGGAGGAAGCGGGTGCCGAGGCCGGCGGCCGGGATGACAGCCTTGCTGATCCGGCCGAGCCTGGGGAGCGACTGATTCATGCGGTGCACCCTAACGGTTCGGAATGAGAGGAAGATGTGGCTCCGATTAACTTCCTCCACATAAAGGCAGTTACATGGGCTTCGCGTATTCACAGAGGACCGTCATGACACCGGAGATGTCCGAAAAGACCGTGCTGCGCAGTCGACTTCTGGGCGCGCGCGCCGCGCTGACTCCCGAATTCCTCGTGGAATCGGCCGGATCCTTCGCCCGCCACGGGCTGGAACTGGCCGAGCTCGCCGGGGCGTCCACCGTGGCCGCGTACGTGTCCGTGGGCCGCGAGCCGGGCACGCGCGCGCTGCTCGACGCGCTCCACGCGCGCGGGGTGCGGGTCCTGCTCCCCGTGCTGCTCCCCGACAACGACCTGGACTGGGCCGCGTACGAGGGCCCGGACCGGCTCGCGCGGGCGGGCCGGGGACTGCTCGAACCGGTCGGGCCCCGGCTCGGCCCGGAGGCCGTGTGCGGGGCGGACGCCGTCCTGCTGCCGGGGCTCGCGGTGGACGCGCGCGGGATGCGGCTGGGACGGGGCGGCGGCTCGTACGACCGGGTCCTCGCCCGGCTCGTACGGGCCGGCCGGGACCCGGCCCTGGTGGTCCTCCTCTACGCGGACGAGGTGGTCGGGCGGGTCCCGGAGGAACCGCACGACCACCCCGTGCACGCGGTGGTGACCCCGGAAGCGGTCGTCCGCTTCCGGGCCGCCCCTACGGGTTGAGGACCAGCGTGTCCTTGGTCGCCGCGTCGACCGCCGCCCTGCCGTGGGCCCAGTCGTACAGCTCGCCCTTCGCCCACGCGTCCGTCTGGTCGGTGTAGTGCGTGTGGAAGGCGTGGCCGGAGGCGCCGGTCAGGTTGACCCACCGGGACTTGTCCCAGTCGCCGACGTTGACGACCATCCGCATCGACGGGACCCAGATGACCTCGTAGCCGCCGGCCGCGTTCCAGCCGGTGGCGTCGACGGCCGCCTCGCCGCCGCCCAGGTTCCACGGGCCGCGGTTGAGGAGGCGCTGCACGGCGCCGGGTCCGGCGGTGCCGAGGGTCTGGTTCTTCAGCGTGAGCTGGTGCAGCCGGCCCCAGCTCCAGGTGGAGACGTCCTTGCCGAGCTTGGCGGTCAGCTCCCAGCGCGCGTCCTTCATGGCGCGGGCGAGCAGCTGGTCACGGGTCTCGGTGGCCTGGTCGGTGCGGTTGCCCGGGGTGGTCCACCACTCGCTCTTCTCCTGCTTGAGGAGCGGACGGACGACCTCGTACCAGCGGTCGCCGCCGTCCGGCTGGGCCGAGTCGGGGTCGCGCTGGCCGCACTCGCGGACGAGCTTGTTCTGCTCGTCGACCGGGCCGGTGGCGTCGGCCGGGCGCACGTTGATGCAGTCGCCCTCGGCGCGCAGCTCCTTGGGCAGCTTGTCGCCGAAGGCGAGCTTGAGGACGTTGCGCCAGACCGCGTTGAAGTAGGCGGCGGCGGCCGAGTCGGGCTCCTGGGTGTAGTCCCAGCCCTCAAGGAGCTTCTGCGCCTCGCGGACGTGCGGGTCGGCGATGTCGATCTTGAGCAGGAGCGGGTTGAGCAGGGTGGCGATCTCGCTGCGGTTGTCCGTCTGCATGGTCCGCATGTCGTCCGGCGAGATCTTCCCGCCGTCCTTGGTCTTCGACTCGATCAGGTCGTTGATCCGCTGGCTGCGCGAGCCGTAGCCCCAGTCCTTGGTCAGCAGGGCGGAGTAGTTCTTCGGGTCGATCACGGCCTGGTTGGCGGTGACGATGTAACCGCGCTCCGGGTTGTACTCGTAGGGCAGCTCCTCGAAGGGGATGTAGCCCTTCCACTTGTACGAGGAGTCCCAGCCGGGCGCGGGCAGGGCGCCGTCGCCCTTGGCGCGCTGCGGGATCTTGCCCGGGGACTGGTAGCCGATGTTGCCCTCGGTGTCCGCGTAGATCAGGTTCTGCGAGGGGACCTCGAAGTTCTTGGCGGCGGCCCGGAAGGAGGCGAAGTCCTTGGCGCGGTCGATGGCGAAGATCGCGTCCATCGACCTGCCGGGCTGGAGGGCGGTCCACTGGAGGGAGACGCCGTAGCCGGTGCCGCGGTCGGGGGCGGCGTTGCCGACGGGGGCCTTCTGGCCGACCGTCTCCAGTTCGGAGGAGCGGTCGGAGACCAGCGGGCCGTGCTCGGTGGAGCGGACGGTGATCTTGCGGTCGGCGCCGCCGGCGACCTTGATGGTCTCCTCGCGGACGGTGAAGGGCTTGACCCTGCCGTCGACGAGGTAGCCGTCGGGGCCGATCTTCTCCAGGTAGAGGTCGGTGACGTCGGCGCCGAGGTTGGTGAGGCCCCAGGCGATCTTGTCGTTGTGTCCGATGATCACTCCGGGCATGCCGGAGAAGGTGTAGCCCGAGACGTCGTAGCGGCAGGTCGCCGAGACCGAGCGGCAGTGCAGGCCCATCTGGTACCAGAGGGACGGGAGCTGCGGCGCGAGGTGCGGGTCGTTGGCGAGCAGCGGCTTGCCGGAGGTCGTGTACTTCCCGGCGACGACCCAGGAGTTCGAGCCGATGCCGTTGCCGTTGGGGCCGAGCAGGGCCGGGACGCCGTCGAGGACCTCGGAGAGGGAGGCGAGCTGGGACGCCATGCCGTCGGTGGAGCCGTCCGAGCCGGTCGAGCCTCCGGAGTTCCCGGAGCCGGTGGAGCCGTCGGAGCCGGAGGAGGAGCCGGAACCGGAGGAGGAGCCGCCGGTCGAGCCCTCGGAGCCGGCCGGATTGCTGCCCGGGGTCTCGCCCGTCCCCAGGTCGTCGTCGCCGCCCTCGCCCTCGGGGTCGAACTTCCCGGTCGACCCGTCGACCGCGCCCTTGTCGACGATCGGCTGGTGGAGCGCGTACGGGTACTCCGGGTAGAGCTGCTTGATCTGCGCCGGGGTCAGCCGGCTGGTGAGCAGCGAGCGGTCGATCTCGTCCTGCATGTTGCCGCGCAGGTCCCAGGCCATCGCCTTGAGCCAGGCCACCGAGTCGACCGGGGTCCACGGCTCGATCGCGTAGTCGTTGGTGAGGGCCAGGGCCGCGTACTCGACGGAGATGTCGCCGGGCTCCCGGTCCTTCAGGTAGGCGTTCACGCCCTCCGCGTACGCCTGGAGGTACTTCTTGGTCTCCGCCGACAGGACCTTGTCGTACTCCTCCTGCGCGACCCGGCGCCAGCCGAGCGTGCGCAGGAAGGAGTCGGTCTCGACCTGGCCGTCGCCGAACATCTCGGAGAGCCGGCCCGCGGTCACGTGCCGGCGGACGTCCATCTCGTAGAACCGGTCCTGCGCCTGCACGTAGCCCTGCGCGCGGAAGAGGTCCTGCTCGTTGTCGGCGTAGACCTGAGGGACCCCGAGGGCGTCCCGCTTCACCTCCACCCGGCCCGAGAGCCCGTCGAGGCGGATCTCGCCGGTGGTCTGCGGGAACGAGGCCCGGACGGTGCTGACGCCCCAGTACCCGCCGGCCCCGACGCCCGCGACCAGCACGAGGACCAGGAGGACGAGGAGCAGGCGGGCACGCCGCCCTTTCTTCTTGGCGGGGGGCGCGGACGTGTTGGAGGGCATCGCTGTCCTTCGAGGGGCAGGGTGGTCCTGGAGTACGGGAGCCACCTTAGGCGCAGCGTCCGGACGGCTCGGACGCGGTGTCAGGAAGAGAACCGTACTGGTGAGCGGGTGAGCCACCGGGAAGGCGTCAAGAAAACGTTAAAGATTAGGTAAGGTAACGAAGTGTCGTCCGCTGGAGGAACGATCCAGCCGCATATGAGGGGAAGGACCGGCCACTGACTGTCCACCAGCTCAACGAACTCCTGCTCGTCAGCTCGCTCGTGCTGCTGATCGCCGTGGCGGCCGTGCGGATCTCGTCCCGGAGCGGCCTCCCCAGCCTCCTGCTGTACCTGGGGATCGGCGTCGCCATCGGCCAGGACGGCATCGGCAACATCGCCTTCGACAACGCCGAGCTCACGCAGGTCATCGGATACGCGGCCCTCGTCGTGATCCTCGCCGAGGGCGGCCTCGGCACGAAGTGGAAGGAGGTCAGGCCGGCCCTGCCGGCCGCGGCGGTCCTCTCCACCGTCGGCGTCGCGGTCAGCGTCGGCGTCACCGCCGCCGCCGCCCACTACCTCGTCGGCCTGGACTGGCGGCAGGCCCTGATCATCGGCGCCGTCGTCTCCTCCACCGACGCCGCCGCGGTCTTCTCCGTGCTGCGCAAGGTGCCCCTCCCCTCCCGGGTCACCGGCACCCTGGAGGCCGAGTCCGGCTTCAACGACGCCCCCGTCGTCATCCTCGTCGTCGCCTTCTCCACCGCCGGACCGATCGAGCACTGGTACGTGCTCCTCGGCGAGATCGCCCTGGAACTCGCCATCGGCGCGGCCATCGGCGTCGCGGTCGGCTTCCTCGGTGCCTACGGACTGCGGCACGTCGCCCTGCCCGCCTCCGGCCTCTACCCGATCGCCGTCATGGCCATCGCCGTCGTCGCGTACGCCGCCGGTGCCCTGGCCCACGGCTCCGGCTTCCTCGCCGTCTACCTGGCGTCGATGATCCTCGGCAACGCCAAGCTGCCGCACGCGCCCGCGAACCGCGGCTTCGCCGAGGGACTCGGCTGGATCGCGCAGATCGGCATGTTCGTCCTGCTCGGCCTGCTCGTCACCCCGCACGACCTGATCAACGACTTCTGGGCCGCCGTCGTCATCGGCCTGGTCCTGACGGTGGTCGCGCGGCCCCTGGAGGTCCTGGTCAGCCTGCTGCCGTTCCGCATCCCCTGGCAGGAGCAGGCCCTCATGTCCTGGGCCGGCCTGCGCGGAGCCGTCCCCATCATCCTCGCCACCATCCCGATGGTGGCGCAGGTCGCGGGCAGCGAGCGGATCTTCAACATCGTCTTCGTCCTGGTCGTCGTCTACACCCTCATCCAGGGCCCGACGCTGCCCTGGCTGGCGAAGGCGCTCAAGCTCGGCGCCTCCTCGGACGCCTCCGACCTCGGCGTCGAGTCCGCGCCCCTGGAGCGGCTGCGCGGCCACCTGCTCTCCGTCGCCATCCCGGAGGGCTCCCGGATGCACGGCGTGGAGGTCGCCGAACTGCGCCTCCCGGCCGGAGCGGCCGTCACCCTGGTCGTACGGGACGAGAAGAGCTTCGTGCCGGCGCCCGCGACCGTCCTGCGGCACGGCGACGAACTCCTGGTCGTCGCCACCGACCCGGTGCGGGACGCCACGGAACGGCGCCTGCGGGCGGTCGGCCAGGGCGGCAAGCTGGCCGGCTGGCTCGGCACGGGGGGCGGATCGACGGCGCTCGGCCCGCCGCCGGGCGCGGAGACGCGCCCCCACCGGCCCGGACAGCGGCCGGCGCAGCGGTCCGACCGGCGATCCGGCGGGCAGTCCGCCCCGCAGTCCGGTCACCGGCAGAAGAAGCCCGCGCGCTGACGAACGAGACGTGGCGCACACGATCCCCGCGTTCGCAGGAATCGATGAAGGGGAGGGAGCGTTTCCCAGGCGGGAGGACGCTCCTTCCCTGTACCATGAAGGCACACCTGATCGAACCAACTCTGCCTGACGCAGAGCTGGCGCGACCGTATGGCGGCCGTGGCGCCCCTCCGCAGTGGGGCCGGCCCGGTATCTACCGCAGTTCCGCGCATGAGGACAGCTCTCGGCGACACCCGCACCACCGTGCACGGGGAGCGCTACCAGGCGGCGGAAAGGCAAGGACCGTGGCGTCCACGGTCAACACGGGCACGGTCGACACCGACGAGCGCCCCACCACGGGCACGGTCGACACCGACGAGCGGCCCGGCACGGGCAAGCGGCCCGGTTACGGACAGCTGCTGCGCACCCCCGGCGCGCTGTCCTTCCTGCTCCCCGGCTTCGCCGCCCGGCAGCCCTTCGCGATGCTGACCATCGGCATCGTCCTGCTCGTCCAGCACACCACCGGCTCCTTCGGCAGCGCCGGCGCGGTCGCCGCCGTCACCGGCGTCTCCATGGCGCTCTTCGCGCCGCAGAGCGGCAGGCTCGCCGACCGCTTCGGCCAGCGCGCCGTCCTGGTCCCCGGCGTCCTCGTCCACACCGCGTCCGTCTCGCTGCTCGTGGCCCTCGCCCTGGCCGGCGCCCCGCTCTGGGCGCTGTTCCTGGCCGCCGTGCCCGCCGGCGCCTCCGTGCCGCAGGTCGGCCCGATGGTCCGGGCCCGCTGGGCGGCCAAGCTCGACGGCACCCCGCTGATGCCGACGGCCGCGGCCTTCGAGTCCGTCACGGACGAGTTCACCTTCGTCGTCGGCCCGGTCCTCGCCACCGCCCTGTGCACCGGCGTCCACCCGGCCGCCGGTCTGATCGCCGAAGCCGCCCTCACCCTCGTCGGCGGCCTGTTCTTCGCCGCGCAGCGCGCCACCCAGCCCGCGCACGGCCCGGCCGCCTCCCACGCCGCCGAGCCCCACCGCCCGGCGCTCTCCGTGCCCGGCGTCCGCGTCCTGATCGTCGCCTTCCTCGGCATCGGGTCCGTCTTCGGCGGCATGCAGGTCTCCCTGACCGCCTTCAGCGAGGAGATCGGCAACCCCGGCGCCAACGGCCTGCTGTACGGGGTCTTCGCCGCCGGCAACATGCTCGCGGGCATCGCCATGGGCGCCGTCGCCTGGAAGACCGGCCCCCGCCGCCGCCTGGTCCTGGGCTACGCGGGCCTCACCGTCGCCGCGTCCCTGCTGTGGTCGGTGCACTCGGTGGTGCTCCTCGGCGCCCTGGGCCTGGTCGTGGGCCTGTGCATCGCCCCCGCCCTGATCACCGGCTACACCATCGTGGAGACCCTGATCCCGGCGTCGGCCCGCACCGAGGCCTTCACCTGGCTCACCGGCGCCGTCGCCCTCGGGCAGGCGGCGGCCGTCACGGTCGCCGGCCGCCTGGCCGACGCCCACGGCGCGAGCACCGGATTCCTGGTGCCGATGGCGGGCACGGCCCTGGCCCTGACCACGCTGGTCCTGCTGCGGTCGCGGCTGAAGCCGCGCGAGGCGGGCCGGGTCGCGGCGCGTGGTATCGGTCACCGCGTGCCGGTGGCGGTGGACTGAGGCCACGGAATGCGTCACTATGGATCGTCGTTAGCACTCGATGAGTGTGAGTGCCAGGAGGAAGTCAAGTGCCGACCTACCAGTACCAGTGCACCGAGTGCGGCGAAGGCCTCGAGGCGGTGCAGAAGTTCACCGATGACGCGCTGACCGAGTGCCCCAGCTGCAAGGGCCGCCTGAAGAAGGTGTTCTCGGCCGTCGGCATCGTCTTCAAGGGATCCGGCTTCTACCGGAACGACAGCCGCGGCTCGTCGTCCAGCAGCTCGCCGGCGTCGTCCTCGTCGAAGGCCTCGCCCTCTTCGTCCTCGTCGGGCTCGGCCTCGACGCCGGACGCGAAGCCGGCCGCGGCGGCCTCGTCGTCGTCCTCTTCCTCCTCCTCGGCGTCCTCGTCGAGCACCGGAAGCTCGGCCGCCTGATCCCGCTCTTCCCCGAGGGCCCCGTCGCGTGCGACGGGGCCCTCGGGCGTGTCCGGAGCCGTTGGGGGCGGGGGTTGGAGCTCCTTGAGAGCGGGTCCGGAGATGCTTGAGAGCGGGTTCGGAGCCCCTGAGGGCGGGCTGGAACCCTTGAGGGCGGGTCCCCCGGGAGGGTGAGGGAGTTCTCCACAGGCATGGGGTGATCCACAAGCCTGAGCGGGGCGGGGGCGGGGCGGGGAGAGTGGGAGCCGCTTCCCTTCGTCCCCTCCCACCAGGACAGGCGGTCTCCCGTGACGACCACGAACGACCCACTCCTCGCCTCCCTCGCTCCCGTCCCCGTGTCTTCCGGCTCCGTGTCTTCCGTCCCGGTGTCCTCCGTCTCCGTGCCGGCGCCGTGCCCGGTGCCGGCCTTCGAGCCGGTACGGGTGCGGGGCGCCCGGCCGCGGCTGCGCGGGGCGCCGCGCCGGGGGCGGCGGGTGCCGGTGGCGCTCCTGGCCCTGATGGCGGCGGCGCTGGCCGTGGTGGGTTCGGCCTCCGGCGGCGGGTCCGCTCCCGGGGGTGCGAGGGCCGTGGCCGCCTCCCCCGCGCGCCCCGCGCCGGCCGCCCCCCTGGTGTCCGCCGCGGTGCGGATCGCCGACGCCGCGACCGTACGGCTGCTGCGGCCCGGGGACCGGGTCGACGTGATCGCCGCGCCCCACGCGCCGCCGGGCGGGGAGGGCGGCGGGGCCCGGGTGGTCGCGGCGGGCGCCCGGGTCACCGGGATCCCGCGGGCGGACGGCGGGGACGGCCCGGACGCGGGGGCGCTCGTCGTGCTCTCCGTGCCCCGGTCGACGGCCGCGGCGCTGGCGGGTGCCGGTGTCACGTCCCGGCTGGCGGTGACGGTGTGCTGATTCGCACGCACACACTGTCGAGTAACCGTCCCGTGTGTACGGATTGGACGCCCTCGCTCCGAACACGGCGTAATGGCACGGCACGCAGCACGAGTGACGGAGACGAAAGGCACCTCGGTGGCGAAGAAGGAAACCGTGCTGGGAGGCTTCAAGGCCTTCCTGATGCGCGGCAATGTGATCGACCTGGCGGTGGCGGTCGTCATCGGCGCCGCGTTCACGAACATCGTGAACTCGGTGGTCAAGGGCATCATCAACCCGGTCGTGGGCGCCTTCGGCACGAAGGACCTGGAGAGCTACTCGTCCTGCATCAAGGACCCCTGCCAGGTGGTCGACGGCGAGATGCAGGGCATCCAGCTCCAGTGGGGCCTGGTCCTCAGCGCGGTGCTGAGCTTCCTGATCACCGCGGCCGTCGTCTACTTCCTGATGGTCCTGCCGATGGCGAAGATCCTCGCGAAGCGCGCCGCGCACGACAAGGCGAAGGAGGGCGTCCAGGAGACGATGGAGGTCAGCGAGCTGGAGGTGCTCAAGGAGATCCGCGACCACCTGGTCGCCCAGCGCGGTCCCTCGGCGGGGACGGGGACGGGTTCGGCTCCCGGTTCCGGGCCGGGCTCCGGCGGTGGCACCGGAACACACCCCACCTCCTGACCGGCGTACGCCGGGTTCAGAGGTGGTGCGGCGGCTTCTCGTCGAGGAAGCGCGCGAGGTCGGCGGCGCTGTCGCCGCCGGAAGGAGGCCGCTCGCCCCACCCGCGGTCCGTGTCGTCCGCGGACTGGCGGTCCAGCGGATCGTCGAAGACGATGGCCGGCCTGGGCCCGCCCTCGGGGCGGGCGGGCGTGCCGGGTCGCTCCGTGTCTCGCGGGCCGTGGGCGGGGGCGGTGCTCATCCTTTCAGCGTACGCCCGTGGCCCCTTCCGCGCCTCTCCGGTCCACGGGCCCCCTCCGCCCGGGGTCAGCGGTCCTTCGGGTCGAGCAGCCAGAGGCCGAGCACCACGAGGAACGACAGGACGAGGAAGCCCGCGCCCCACCAGGCGGTGCCGGTGTCGCCCGACATCCACTCGTCCACCACGATCGTCAGGCCCCAGAGCTGGCCGACGACGACCGAGAGCGCCAGGGCGAGGCGGGCGGTCAGCTTCGAGGAGCGCTCGGGCTCCTGCTCCGCGCCGGCCCCCGGCCCCGGCCCGGTGTGCCGGATCCGGGGATCGCCGTAGCCGCTGGTGGGCCGGATCTGCGGGTAGCGCTCGTGCAGGGGCCGGTTCAGCCGCGGCTGGACGCTGCCCGGGGTGTACGCGGGGGGCCGGGGCGGCTCCGCCGGGTCCGGGGCCTCCGGATCGCGCGGGAAGGCGCTCTCGCTCATGTCCGCTCGCTCCTCTCCGGCACCCGTGCGCCCGTACCCGTACCGGCGCCTGTTCCCGTGCCCGTACTCGTATCCGCGCCGTCGGCGGAGGCTCCCGGGCAGCCCAGGCGGGTGGCGAGGTCCGGGCGGTCCGGACCGAGTTCGCGGCAGAGGCCCTCGCGGGCGCTCTCGCCGGAGCGGGCGGTGCCGACCGCCCAGACGCTGCCGTCGGTCTCCTCCACGAGGAGCACTTTCGGGAGGCCCCGGGGCGGCGGTCCCGCGGTGACCGCTCCCGTGCGCGCGTCGAAGACGCCCTCGTGGCAGGGGCAGTACAGCTCGCCCTCGCTCCCCCGGTCCTTGCGCCAGAGGACGGCGCAGGCGAGGTGGGTGCAGACGGCGGAGTAGCCGGCGAGGGTGCCGTCCTCCAGGCGGACCGCGACCGCGCGGTCGTCGTCGCCGGGGTAGCGGAAGGCGAGGGAGTCGCCGGGCAGGATCCGGTCGGCGATCCGCTTCGGTTCGGGGGCGCCGTCGCCGTCGCCGTGCCGGTGCAGGATGCCGGAGGCGACGCCGACGCCGCCGACGGCGAGGCCGCCGGAGACGGTGGCGACGATCCGCAGGTAGTCGCGGCGGGTGGTGAGGGAGTCGGCGGCGATCCGGTCGTGGAGCGCGTCCTGGGCGGCGTCGGTGCGGGGGTCCGGTGCGGGTGGCTGGGGGTCGGTGACGCTCAACGGACGTCCTTCCCGTTGATCTCCACGACGGGCAGTCCGCCGGGCACCGGCCACTGGACCTTGTCGGCGGGGACGACCATCGCGACCCCGGTGGAGACGGTGGTGGTGCCGAAGGTGAAGGAGTCGGCGACCTGGACGCCGGGGCGCTCGGCCCGCAGCTCCTCGACGGTGCCGTAGAAGAGGGCGCCGGTGGGGCAGACGGTGGCGCACATGGGGGCGAGGCCGTAGGCGGTGCGGTCGTAGCAGAGGTTGCACTTCATCTGGAGCTTGGCCTGGAGGTCGATCTTGGGGACGCCGAAGGGGCAGGCGTTGACGCAGTTGGCGCAGCCGATGCAGCGGGTGGTGTCGGCCTGCTGCACGACGCCGTCGGGGGTGACGAGGATCGCGTCGGCGGGGCAGACCTCGGCGCAGGGGGCGACGGGGTCCTCGCAGTGCATGCAGACGGTGGGGAGGGAGGCGACGGAGTGGCCCTCGTCGGGGTAGTCGAGGTGGATCATCGACTTGCCGCGGTGGGAGTCGCATTCGCGGCAGGCGGAGACGCAGGCCTGGCAGCCGATGCAGCGGCCGGGGTCGATGAAGATCGTGCGGCCCATCATGTGCGGGTCAGCTCCTCTCGGCGGTGCCGCGGCCCTGGGGGGAGGTGGGGGGCAGCGGGTCGGTGCGGGAGACCTGGGCCTCCGGATAGGCCGGCTGTCCCGGGGGCGTGGGCGGGGCGGGGACCTCGTCGATGCGTTCGGCGGCCTCGACGCGGGCGGCGCACACCTTGTACTCGGGGATCTTGGAGCGCGGGTCGAGGGCGTCGATGGTGAGGGCGTTGGCCGCGGTGGGGACGGGCCAGTGGTAGGGCACGAAGACGGTGTCGGGGCGGATGGCGTCGGTGACGAGGGCGGGGAAGACCTCGCTGCCCCGGCGGGTGACGACGCGGACGGGGTCGCCGTTGCGGAAGCCGTGGGAGGGGTGGACCTCGACCCAGGGCCGGGGGGTCTGCTCGACGAGGCCCGCGAGGCGGCGGGTCTGGTTGCCGGAGAGGAAGTGGGCGACGGTGCGGCCGGTGGTGAGCGAGAGGGGGAACTCCTCGCTGTACGGGTCCATGGGCGGGTGCCACTCGACGGTCTGGAGGTGGATCTTCCCGTCGGGGTGGTAGGAGCGCCCGTCCTCGAAGAGGCGGGGGGTGCCGGGGTGGTCGGTGGTGGGACAGGGCCAGGCGATGCCGCCGGTCTCCTCCAGGCGCTCGTAGGTGATGCCGTAGTAGTCGTTCACGGTTCCGGCGGAGGCGACGCGGAGCTCCTCGAAGACGGAGCGGGAGTCGGGGAAGGCGAACTTGTCGCCGGCGCCGAGGCGACGGGCCAGTTCGCACATGACCCAGGTGTCGGTGCGGACGCCGGCGGGGGGTTCCTGGGCCTTGTTGTGCTTGACGACGCGGGCCTCGGCGTTGGCCATGACGCCCTCGTCCTCGGCCCAGACGGTGACGGGGAAGACGACGTGGGCGTTGGCGGCGGTCTCGGAGAGGAAGAAGTCGAACTGGGCGTGGAACTGGAGGGCGTCGTAGCCGTCCTTGACGGTGGCGTAGTTCGGGAGGGAGACGAAGGGGTTGTTGCAGATGCCGATGAGGCCGCGGATCTCCTCGCGCTGCATCTGCCAGACCATCTCCATCATGGAGGTTCCGGCGGGCGGGAGTTCGGTCTCGTCGATGCCCCAGATCTCGCAGATCTGGCGGCGGTGCTCGGGATTGGTGATGGAACGGCCGCCGGGCAGGAGGTCGGACTTCTGGCCGTGTTCGCGGCCGCCCTGGCCGTTGCCCTGGCCGGTGATGGTGCCGTAGCCGGCGCCGGGCCTTCCGATGTTGCCGGTGGCGACGCAGAGGTTGACGACGGCGAGGCAGTTCTCGACGCCCTGGGAGTGGTGCTCGATGCCCCGGGCGTGCCAGGCCATGGCCCGGTCGGCGCCGGCGAACATGCGCGCCACCCGGACGATCTGCTCCTCGGGGACGCCGCAGATCCGCGCGGCGCGGGACGGCGGGTACTCGGCGACGGTCCGCCTGACCTCGTCCCAGCCGGTGGTGTGGGCGGCGAGGTAGGCCTCGTCGGTGAGGCCCTCGGCGACGACGACGTTCAGGACGGCGTTGAAGAAGGCGGAGTCGGTGCCGGGCTTGAGGGCGACGTGGACGTCGGCGGTGCGGGCGATCGCGGTCTCGCGGGGGTCGATCACGATGAGGGTGGCGCCCCGGTCGCGGGCCCCCCACACGTACTGGGTCATGACGGGGAAGCACTCGCCGACGTTGGAACCGGCGATGAGGAGGCAGTCGGTGAGGAGGATGTCGGAGAAGGGGTTGCCGGCGCGGTCGATGCCGAAGGCGAGCTTGTTGGCCCCGGCGGCGGAGACCATGCAGAGGCGCCCGTTGTAGTCGACGTGCTTGGTCTTGAGGGCGACCCGGGCGAACTTGCCGACGAGGTAGGTCTTCTCGGAGAAGAGGCTGGCGCCGCCGAGGAGGCCGAAGGCGTCGTTGCCGTACTCGGCCTGGATGCGGCGGACCTCGGCGACGGTGCGGTCGAGGGCCTCCTCCCAACTGACCTCGCGGAACTCCTGGTCGCGGTTGTCGCGCATGAGCGGGGCGGTGAGCCGGTCGGGGTGGTTGACCTGCTGGTAGGCGTTGATGCCCTTGGGGCAGAGCCGCATCCGGTTGATGTCGTGGTTGCGCGGCTCGACGCCGAAGACCTTGCCGTGGTGGTCGACCCGCAGGTACATGCCGCACTGGACGCCGCAGAAGCAGCAGTGGGTGGGGACGAGGGTCTCCGCGTTCTGGTCGGCGTGCCAGCGGTCGGCGGGGATGCCTCCGGCGTCGCGGAAGTTGCGGGAGCCGGGCGGGGCGAGGGAGGGGTCGAGCGACAGCGGCCGCCCGGGGACGGTCCCGGGGACGGCCGCGGGGTCGGTGGCGCTCACTTGAAGCCCTTCTTCACGTGGTCGAGGTAGGCGGTGCCGCGCAGGACGCGCTTGCAGCGGGGGCAGTACTCGGCCCACTCCTCGAAGCCGAGGTCGAGGTCGCGCATGGTGCCCCGGAGGTTCTCCACGTACGGCGCGGTGTCGATGGGCTGTCCGCAGCGGCGGCAGGCGAAGACCTCGCCGCCCTCCTCGTCCTTGCGGCGGGAGGTGTACTTGAAGAGCTGCATCCCGACGGCGGCGGGCCGCTGCACGATGTGGAAGAACTTCCCGAAGGGGATGTAGATCAGGGTGAAGACCACGGACACCATGTGGAGGACGGCGAGGAACTCGTAGCCGCCGCCGTGCAGGAAGATCGACGAGAAGGTCAGCAGCAGCCCGGTCACGGAGATGACGATCAGGGCGAGCAGGGGCACCAGGTCGTAGGCGAAGCGCTGGCCGGTGATGGCGCCCCGGTCCTTCATGCGGCGCCAGAGGAAGTAGGCGGCGCCGGGGATGACGAGGACGGCGGCGATGTCGAGGCCGTGGAACATGAGCCAGCCGAGGATCCCGAGCGAGTCGAATCCGAGGATCTTGAAGCCCCAGATCCGCATCTCGTAGCCGGGGCCCGAGCCGGTGGAGGAGGTGAAGGTGAACCAGCCCCAGGTGAGCGGGAAGGTGATCGCGGCGGCGAGCAGGCAGCCCCAGAAGATGAGCTGGTGGGCGGCCCAGCGGGCGTGGGAGCGGGCGCCGAGGAACTTCTGGAAGCCGAGGTAGGTGGCGATCATCTTGGGCAGGGCGGTGGGGGCGCTGCGGAAGTTCGCGACGGAGAAGAAGGAGCCCCAGCCCTTGCGGAAGAGGCGGCGGGCGCCGGGGGCGGAGATCCAGACGGTGTAGCGGTAGGCGATGCCGAAGGCGAGGAAGACGGTGGCGACGGCGTAGGGCAGGAGGGCCGAGTCGAAGTCGCGGAGCAGGCGGCTGCCGAGGACGATCGCGACGACCAGCAGGGCGGAGACGGCCGCGCCGACCAGGGAGGCGCGGCGGCGCACGGCGCCGGGGCTCTGCGGCGGCGGGTCGGCCGCGGCCGGGTCGGTGGCGCCGGACGCGGGGGCGGGCCTGCCCGGCGGAGGGGTCGGCTCGGCGGTCTGCGGTGGCTCGGTCACGCGGCCACGGTAAGGCCGAATGGTACGTTTCGCGCCTTTTATGGGGGCGGCGTGGTGCGGACGTCGCTCGGACGGCGTTCAGGCCGCGGGACCGGAAGACGGCGCGCCCTCCGGCGATCTGACCGGGGGTCGGGAACGGCCTGGGCGGGGGGCTTGAGCGGGGGGGCGGGCCCGAGCGGGGGCGGGCGGCCCGAGCGGGGGCGGGCGGCCCGAGCGGAAAGCCGGGCCCGAGCGGGAGGCCAGGCCCGAGCGGGAGGCCGGGCCCGAGCGGAAGGCCGGGCCCGAGCGGAAGGCCGGGCCCGAGCGGGAGGCCGGGGCGGCCCGACCGGGGGTCGGGGACGGCGGCGCGTCGTGCGGGGCGGACGGCACGGCGCCCACCCGCCGCCCCGGGCGGTGACGCGCGTGGCATCCGGCCGGAAAGGGCCGGTCCCTGGTGTGCTGGGCGGATGACCAGACCTCTCCTCCCCCTCACGGCCCGCTCGCGCGAGGAGGCCCACCGGGCCGCCACGCCCCTGGAGCTCTTCTTCGACCTGTGCTTCGTCGTCGCCGTCGCCCAGGCCGGTGCCGAGCTCGTGCACGCGGTCGCCGGGGGACACGCGGGCTCGGGCATCGCGAACTACGCGATGGTCTTCTTCGCGATCTGGTGGGCCTGGATGAACTTCTCCTGGTTCGCCTCCGCGTACGACAACGACGACGTCCTCTACCGGGTCGTCACCCTCGTGCAGATCGCCGGCGTCCTGATCCTCGCCGCCGGCGTCTCGCGGGCCTTCGAGGAGCACGACTTCCTCGTCGTCTACCTCGGCTACCTCGTGATGCGGCTCGCCCTCGCCTTCCAGTGGACGCGCGCCGCGCACCACGCGACCGACCCGGCCGAGCGGACGATGTGCCACCGGTACGCGGGCGGGGTGCTGCTCTGCCAGGTCGGCTGGCTCGGACTGCTCCTCGCGCCCGAGCCGGCGCGCGCGTGGGTCTTCCTCGTCATGGCGCTGGCCGAACTGTCGGTGCCCCTGTACGCGGAGCGGGACGCCCCCAGCGCCTGGCACGCGCACCACATCGCCGAGCGGTACGGCCTGTTCACCATCATCGTGCTGGGCGAGACCGTCGCCGCCGCGACCGTCGCCGTGAAGTCCGGCGTCGTCGAGAACGACGCCCTGGACGAGCTGCTGCCGATCGCCGCCGGCGGCCTGCTGCTCGTCTTCGCCGCCTGGTGGATCTACTTCGTGGTGCCCGCCCACGACCGGCTGACCTCCAGCCGCCAGGCCTTCCTGTGGGGGTACGGGCACTACGTGATCCTCATGTCGGCCGCCGCCATCGGGGCGGGCCTGGAGATCGCCGTCGAGCAGGCCGTGGGCGAGGCGCACGTCTCCACCCTCTCCGCCTCGGCCGCCGTGACGATCCCCTCGGCCCTCTTCCTGCTCCTGGTGTGGCTGCTGCACGCCCGCTACTTCAAGGTCGGCACCGCCCAGCAGCTCGTCCTGCCGGTCGCGGCGCTCGCGATCCTGATGTGCTCCTTCGCGGGCCGCTGGGCCGTCCTCGCGGCCGGTCTCGTCGCGGCGGCGGCCGTCGCGACCGGGGTGACCCTGAGCGCCCGGAACCCGGTGACGCGGGGCGCCGGGGCATGAACACCGGGCGGGGGCCCGTGGTAGTCAGGAGGCATGACGGAGCCCGGAAAGACGACGGACGGCCAGGACGGGATCACCGGCGCACGGGACGGGATCACCGATGTGAGCGGGCTGCGCGTGGGGCACGCGCGCGTGGCGGGGCCCGGGGCGCTGAGCGGCACGACGGTGGTGCTCGCGCCGGAGGGCGGCGTGACGGCCGCCGTGGACGTGCGGGGCGGGGGCCCGGGCACGCGGGAGACGGACGCCCTGGACCCGAGGAACGTGGTGCGGCGGATCGACGCGGTCGTCCTGACCGGCGGCAGCGCGTACGGCCTCGACTCCGCCTCCGGCGTCATGGCCTGGCTGGCGGAGCGGCACCGGGGCGTCCGGGTCGGCCCCGACCCGTCCCACGTGGTGCCGGTGGTGCCCGCCGCGTGCGTCTTCGACCTGGGCCGGGGCGGTGACTTCGGCGCCCGGCCGGACGCGGCGACGGGCCGGGCGGCGGCCGGGGCGGCCCACGCGAGCGGTGACCGCGCGCGCGTGGCGACGGGCGCGGTCGGTGCGGGCACCGGGGCCGTGGTCGGCGGCCTGCGGGGCGGCGTCGGGACGGCGAGCGCGGTCCTGGAGTCGGGGATCACGGTCGGGGCGCTGGTGGTGGTGAACGCGGTGGGCTCGGCCGTGGACCCGACGACGGGCGTCCCGTACGGCGCCTGCTTCGAGGACGGCCGGACCGCCTTCCCCGACCCGGAGGTGCACGGGGCGGCGCTGCGGCGGCTCGCGCGGGCGCGGGCGGCGGCCGCCCCGCCCCCGCTGAACACCACGCTCGCCGTGGTCGCGACGGACGCGGCGCTGACCCGCGCGCAGGCGCGCAAGGTGGCGGGCACGGCGCACGACGGCATCGCGCGCGCCGTGCGGCCGGTGCACCTGATGAACGACGGGGACACGGTCTTCGCCCTCGCCACCGGCGCCGTGGAGCTGCCGGAGGAGCCGGGGCCGCTCGCCCTGAACGAGATCCTGGCGGCGGGCGCGGACCTGGTGACCCGGGCGATCGTCCGCGCGCTGCTCGCGGCCCCCGGCGGCCTGCGCGGCCCGGGCGGGGACTTCCCCTCGTACCGTGAGCTGTACGGGCCGCAGGCGGAGGCGTACTCCCGGTAATGGAAGGGGAGTTGGGGGAGGGCGGCGGGAACTTCCCCCGCGCGCCCTTCGTTTTGCCGGAACACCGGACACGATGTCAGACCCAGGGACTACGTTAAGCAAGCATCAAGTGACATGCGGCGACGGCCTGGAGATCCCCTTGAACGATCCGCAGGATCACCCCGATCCGTACGAGACGACCGAGGCGCACGTCGAGCGGCTCCTCGGTCGGGCGCTCAACTCCTTCGACCTGCCCGACTCGACCGTCGAGCGCCTCTCCACGGCGCTCGCCCACTCCAGCGCGCTGCACTCCTCGCACCACAGCGCGTCGCTGCACCGCACGACCCACCGCCACGCCTATCTGCTCGCCGACGGCGGCGTCCTCAGCCTGTGGGAGCTGGTGCACAACGCCGGCCGGGACGGCGCCGAGCAGCACGAGCTGTACGCGGAGGAGGCGGAGGCCCGGCTCGCCGCCTCCCGCCTGCCCTCCGGGCCGCCGACGCACCGGTCCGCCGAGCGCGTCCTCGACGAGGACGACGACTTCGAGCTGCTGAGCGCCCTGTTCGCCCGCCCGATACCCGCCCAGCCCCGGACGTACGTGCCGGACAACTCCGCCGACCACGCGCGCCGCGTCCTGCGCCGCGCGGAGAACGCGGACCGGCCGGGCGAGGCGACGGCCCGCCGCCTGCGGTCGGCCTTCGCGCACCACATCACGCAGGCCTTCGGACGCCGGTGCCCCGTGGAGGGCGGCCGGGACGCCGGATTCACCCTCTACGAGCACCAGTTCCTGCTGCTCGACGGCAGCGAGGTCAGCCTCTGGGAGGTCGAGCACACGGCGACCCCCGACGGGCGCCACATGTGCGAGGTGTACGAGGACGAGGACACGGCCCGCAGGGCGATGGAGTCCCGCGCCCGGGTGCGCTGAGCCCCCGTCCGCACCCCGCGCACGCCGGAGGGCCCTCGCCCCGGGAGACCGTCCCGGGGCGAGGGCCCTCCGGCGGGGCCGCGCTCAGTGGGTGAGCGCCGGCTCCTTGCCGACCCCGGCCTCCGGGGCGGTCTCGGCGTCGCCGCCGCCCTCCAGGTGCTGCTTCGGCTTCGCGGGCAGCGCGAACATCACCAGGAAGATCACGGCGAGCACGCCCGCGACCCAGCCCAGGGAGTTCTGGAAGGCGTCCGTGAACGCCGCGCCCGTCTCCGCCGGGGCCTTCCTGAGGCGCTCGTCGTCGATCATGCCGAAGAAGACGACCGACACCAGGCCGAGGCCGAGCGCGTTGCCCATCTGCGTGGTCGTGTTGATGAGGCCCGAGGCCGAACCGGCGTGCTCGCGCGGCACCTCGGAGAGGACCGCGTCCGTCAGCGGGGCCACGATCAGGCCCATGCCGAGGCCCATGACGACCAGCGGCGGGATCATCTGCCAGGACGCGATCCCCGTCCCGTACCGGCCCGCCTCGAAGAGGTAGAGCAGGACGCCCGCCGTCATCGTCAGGGCGCCCGCCTGGAGCACCTTGCGGCCGAAGCGCGGCACCAGCTTCTGCACCGAGAGGCCGGCGGCCACCGAGACCGCGATCGAGAACGGCACCCCGGTGAGGCCCGCGCGCAGCGGGGTCCAGCCGAGCCCGATCTGCATGTAGAGCGTCCAGACCAGGAAGAAGATGCCCATCACGACGCCGAAGGTGAGCTGGACCGCGATGCCGGCCGCGAAGCTCTTCACCCTGAACAGCGACAGCTCGACGAGCGGCGAACCGTCCTTGCGGGCCTTGTACCTCTCGTACGCGACGAGGACGCCGAAGACGGGCAGGCTGCCGGCCATCATCAGGTGGCCCCACAGCGGCCAGTCCAGCTCGCGCCCGCGCGTCAGCGGGTAGATCAGCATGAGCAGCGCGGTCGTCACCAGGAGCACGCCGACCAGGTCGAGGCGGAGCGCCTTCGGCGCCTTGGACTCGGTGATGAACCTCCGGCCCAGGATCAGGCCCGCGATGCCGACCGGCAGGTTGATGAGGAAGATCGGACGCCACTCCAGGCCCGCGATGTTCCACTGGGTGAGCAGCGCGCCGAGCAGCGGCCCGGAGACCGCGCCCAGGCCGACGATCGCGCCGAACAGGCCGAAGACCTTGCCGCGCTCGTGCGCCGGGAAGGTGGCGTGGACGATCGACAGGACCTGCGGCACCATCATCGCGGCCGCCACGCCCTGGAGGAGGCGGGAGGCGATCAGCATCTCCTGGTTGGCCGCGAAACCGCAGAGCGCCGAGGCGAGCGTGAAGCCGGCGGTGCCGAGGAGGAAGAGCCGCTTGCGGCCGTAGATGTCGCCGAGGCGCCCGCCGGTGATCAGACCGGCGGCGAACGCGAGCGCGTACCCGGCGGTGATCCACTGGATGGCCCCGATGGTGGCGCCGAGGTCCCGCTCGATGCTGGGGATCGCGATGTTGACGATCGTGGCGTCGACCAGGTCCATGAAGGCGGCGGTCATGACGATGGCGAGGGCGATCCAGCGCCGCTTGTCGCCGGAGTCGGTGCCGGGCCCGGCCGGGTTCGCCGCGTCCGTGACGGCGTCGTGTGAACTCATACGAAGAAAGATAGGAGTCATATAGGTCAGGTCGTGTCCTAGATCGGCCGCATCCTGGACGGCATGACGGACACTCCGGCACGACTCCTGCATCTGCTCTCGCTCCTCCAGACCCCGCGCGAGTGGCCCGGAAGCGAGCTCGCCGAACGCCTCTCGGTCTCTCCGCGCACCATCCGCCGGGACGTGGACCGGCTCCGCGACCTCGGCTATCCGGTCGAGGCGACCCTGGGCGCGGTGGGCGGCTACCGCCTCGTCGCCGGCACGGCCATGCCGCCGCTGCTCCTCGACGACGAGGAGGCCGTCGCCATCGCCGTCGGCCTGCGCGCCGGGGCCGGGCACGCCATCGAGGGCGTCGAGGAGGCCTCCGTACGGGCCCTGGCCAAGCTGGAGCAGGTGCTGCCCGCCCGGCTCCGGCACCGGGTCTCCACCCTCCAGAACGCGACGATCCCGCTGACCAGGGGCGACGGCGCCACGGTCGCGCCCGCCACCCTGACCGCGCTCGCGGGCACGGTCACCGGCCGGGAGAAGCTGCGCTTCGGCTACCGGGCGGGCGACGGCGCCGAGACGAAACGCCTGGTCGAGCCCTACCGGCTGGTCTCCACCGGGTACCGCTGGTACCTCGTCGCGTACGACCTGGGGCGCGAGGACTGGCGCACCTTCCGGGTCGACCGGGTGAGCGACCCGCTGGCCACCGGGGCCCGCTTCACCCCGCGCGAGCTGCCGGCGGGCGACGCGGCGCAGATGCTCAACCGCTCGATGGCCCGGTCGCAGCCGGAGCTGGACCTGGACGTCTCCTTCGAGGCCCCGGCCGACTTCGTGACGGCCCGCCTCCCGTCCCATCTGGTCCCCGCCGCGACGGGCCCGGCCGCCTGCCGGCTGCGCGCCCGCGCCGCCGACTCGGTCGAGTGGCTGGCGCTCCGCCTGGCCCTGGTCGACGCCCCCTTCACGATCCACGGCCCGGAGCCGCTGCGGGCGTACGTCGAGAACCTGGCGGGCCGTCTGACGGCGTCGGTCCCGGCGCGGGGGTAGGAACGCGGCCGGGGCCCGGGGACGGTGACCGTCCCCGGGCCCCGGGCGGGTGCGGCGGGCCGCCGGACAGGTCCTAGGCCACCGCGTCGAAGCCCGTGTCGCGGGCCATCTTCTTCAGCTCCAGGAGCGCGTGCTTCTCGATCTGGCGGATCCGCTCGCGGGTGAGGCCGTGCTCCTTGCCGACCTCGGTCAGCGTCCGCTCGCGCCCGTCCTCGATGCCGTACCGCATGCGGATGATCGAGGCCGTCCGGTGGTCCAGCTTGTCGATGAGGTCGTCCAGCTCCTCGCTGCGCAGCAGCGTGAGCACCGACTGCTCCGGCGAGACCGCCGAGGTGTCTTCGAGGAGGTCGCCGAACTGGGTCTCGCCCTCGTCGTCCACCGACATGTTCAGCGAGACGGGGTCCCGCGCCCAGTCCATGACGTCGACGATCCGCTCCGGCGTCGAGCCGAGCTCGGCGGCGATCTCCGCGGGCTCGGGCTCGCGCCCGTGCTCCCGGTTGAACTCGCGCTGCACGCGCCGGATCCGGCCGAGCTCCTCCACCAGGTGGACGGGGAGCCGGATGGTGCGGGACTGGTCGGCGATGGAGCGGGTGATGGCCTGCCGGATCCACCACGTGGCGTACGTGGAGAACTTGAAGCCCTTCGCGTAGTCGAACTTCTCGACCGCGCGCACCAGGCCCGCGTTCCCCTCCTGGATCAGGTCGAGCAGGGGGAGCCCGCTGCGCGGATAGCGCCGGGCGACGGCCACCACGAGCCGCAGGTTGGACTTGATGAAGAGGTCCTTGGCACGCTCGCCCTCGGCGACCAGCGCCTCGAGCTCCTCGCGGGACGCGCCGCCCGCCTCGCTGTCCACCTCTTCGTCGAGGATCTGCCGGGCGTACACCCCGGCCTCGATGGTCTGGGAGAGCTCGACCTCCTTGGCGGCGTCGAGCAGGGGCGTGCGCGCGATCTCGTCGAGGTACATGCCGACCAGGTCGCGGTCGGCGATCTCCCCGCCCACGGCGCGAACGCTGCTTGCCCGGCCGGCCCCGCTCCGGGCGGAGGTCTGACGGCGGGCGACGGCACGGGTTGCCATGCGTGCTCCCTTGCTGAGTAGGTCACGACACCCTTTCGGGTGCCCTGCATCCGACGGAAACAACGACTGGAATCAGGACAGAATTCCCACCCGGCACATGGATTCTCGCGATCATGCAGTATCCTGCGCGGCCTCCGCCCCTGCGGGCATGCCGCCGATACCCACGGAGGCGCAGGTCAGACCGGGCACGGAGGGTGGTGCGGCGCCCCTCGCGGGAGCCCTCGACCACACGGTCGGTGAGACCGCGATCACAGCGGCACCGTCCCTTCAGACGCGGGACGGGGAGGAGCGGTTGCCTGCGCGGGGGCGGGGCGGGGAGCGGGAGAGCGGGGGGACCTAGGTCCCGGCGACCCCCCGTCCTAGGTCCCCGGCCCGTTCCGGCGCGCTCCTCCCCCGGCCTACCGTCGGCCCATGACCGACACCACCGGCGTCCTGGACGAGGCCCTCGCACGGCTCCACGCCAGCGGACCCGAGCGCGGGGGCTGGCTGAGCAACCACGCCCCGATGGCCGTCGAGGCGCTGGTCCGCCACGGGCAGGCCGCCACCGTGCACCGCTGGCTGGACCACTACGCGGACAAGCTGGAGGAACTGCCGCCCGCGTGCGCCCCCGTCACGGCGGACGGCTGGCGCGGGGCGCTCGGCGACCCGGCCCGGATCACGGACTGGACCCGCTTCTTCGCCCGGGAGCTGGCGGAGCGCCCCTGGCGGGCGGTCCTCGCCGCGTGGTGGCCCCGGCTGCTCCCGGGGATCGCCGCCGGGGCGACGCACCCGGTGATCCGCACGGGCCACGCCGTACGGACCCTGCTCGCGTCCCCCGGGGGCGCGACGGACCCGCGGCTGGCCGAGCTGGCGCACGCCCTCGGCTACTGGGCGGCCCGCCACCAGCCGCTCCCGCCGCTCGCCCCGCTGGCCGCCGCGCCGACGGCGGCGGCCGCGCTGGACGCCGTGCCCCTGGTTCCGGAGCGGGGCGGCGGGATCCGGCACCGGCTGGCGCAGCTCACGGCCCTCCCCGTGTGGGGGGCGGCGCCGGACCCGGAGGCGGCGAGGGCGCGGCTGGCGGAGCTGGTGGCGGCGGCGACGCACCGGTACGCGACCCACGGGCACGGCGAGCCGACCATGCTGGTGCACGCGGCGACCGCGCCGAACGCGGTCCTGCGCGCCCTGCCCGCGCTCCCCCGCGAGCTGTGGGCGCCGAGCCTGTCGTCGGCCTGGGCGGCGTCGGCCGCGGTGACCGCCGCGTACGCCCCGGCGGAGCCCGCCCCGTACGCGAAGGCGCCGGGGACGACCCCGGAGGAGGTCTTCGAGCGGGCGGCGGCGCACGGCGACGACCACACGATCAAGTTCACGGACACGGCGCTCGACGTGGGCGGTCCGCTCGCGCTCGCCGCCGCCGTCCGCTCGGTCGAGCTGAACGCGCCCGTCTTCCGGTGAGGCCGCCCGAGCGTTCGCCCGGACGGCACGGGGCGCCGGAACCGGCGGTCCCGTCCGAGCCCCTATCCGAACTGCACCGACCGCTTGGCGAGGCCCATCCAGAAGCCGTCGATCACCGACCGCTCCGTGTCGAGGTCCCCGGCCGCGTCCGCCGCGCCCAGGGTGACGAAGAGGGGGGCGAAGTGCTCGGTGCGGGGGTGGGCGAGGCGTCCGGCGGGCGACGTGTGCTCGAAGTCGAGGAGCGCGTCGACGTCCCGCGCGGCGAGGGCCTCGTGGCCCCAGGCGTCGAACTCGGCGGACCAGCCGGGCACCCCGCCCCCGGGGTGCCGGAGCGCGGCCAGGTTGTGGGTGAAGAAGCCGCTGCCCACGATCAGGACGCCCTCGTCGCGCAGCGGGGCGAGCCGGCGTCCGACGTCCATGAGCCGGCGCGGGTCGAGGGTGGGCAGGGAGATCTGGAGCACGGGGACGTCGGCCTCCGGGAACATCTCGACGAGCGGCACGTACGCGCCGTGGTCGAGTCCCCGGTCGGGGACGTCCTGCACGGGCGTGCCGGGCGCGCGGAGCAGCTTGCGGACGCTCTCGGCGAGCGCGGGCGCGCCGGGCGCCGCGTACGCGACCCGGTAGTAGTGCTCGGGGAAGCCCCAGAAGTCGTACACGAGGGGAACGGTCTCGGTGGCGCCGAGCGCGAGCGGGGCCTCCTCCCAGTGCGCGGAGACCACCAGGATCGCCTTCGGGCGCGGCAGCCCGGCGGACCAGGCGGCCAGTTCGCCGGGCCAGACGGGGTCGTCGGCGAGCGGCGGGGCGCCGTGGGACAGGTAGAGGGCGGGCATCCGCTCCGGTCCGGCGGGCATCCGTTCCGACGCGGCGTGCGCGCGTTCCGGCGTGACCTGCATGGCGTCCACCTCGACCTTCCGTCCTTCTTGAAACTTCAAGCTTCTCGTTCCGCACCCTAGCCCGATTTAGTTCAACATTCAAGAATGAGTCGTACGATGGGACCCATGGGAGACATGACCGAACCCCGCTGGCTCACCGACGAGGAGCACCACGTCTGGCGCGCCTACCTCCACGCCACCACGCTCCTGGAGGACCACCTCGACCGCCAGTTGCAGCGCGACGCCGGGATGCCGCACATCTACTACGGCCTGCTCGTCCAGCTCTCCCAGGCACCCCGCCGCCGCATGCGGATGACCGAACTGGCCAAGGACGCCAAGATCACCCGCTCCCGGCTCTCCCACGCCGTGGCCCGGCTGGAGAAGAACGGCTGGGTGCGGCGCGAGAACTGCCCCTCCGACAAGCGCGGCCAGTTCGCCCGGCTCACGGACGAGGGCATGGAGGTCCTGCGGAAGAACGCGCCCGGCCACGTGGCCGCCGTGCGCCAGGCCCTGTTCGACCGGCTCTCGGCGGACCAGGTGAAGCAGCTCGGCGAGATCATGCGGCTGATGGCGGAGGGCCTCGAACCGGCGGACCCGGACGCGGACCTGCCCTGGCTCCGCTGAGTACACGCGTACGCGGGGCCGGGGCAGGGGCGGCGGGTTCCGGCGGTCAGTGCGCGACGACCGGGATCCTCACCTCGTCGTCCGCGTCCGCGCCGGACCCGGCGACCACGCCGCTCCCCGGCCTGCCGGTGGTGATGAGCGCGAAGGCGATCGCGGCCGAGACGGCCAGGATGCCGACCGCCCACCAGATGGCCGCCGCGTACCCCTCGACCATGCCCTGGAGCTGGAGCAGCTTCTGGGCGGCCGGGGTGGTGGCGCCGGCCGCGCGGTCGGCCAGGTAGGCGGTGGTGGCCGAGGCGGCGATCGTGTTCAGCAGGGCGGTGCCGATGGCGCCGCCGACCTGCTGCGAGGTGTTGACCATCGCGGAGGCCACGCCGGCGTCCCGCGGGTCCACGCCGAGCGTCGCGAGCGACATCGCCGGCATGAACGCCGTGCCCATGCCCAGGCCGAGCAGCAGCTGCGCGGGCAGGATCAGACCGGCGTACGAGGTGCCGATCTCCAGCTGGGTGAGGAGCAGCATGCCGACGGCGGCGGTCAGGAAGCCCGGGGCCATCAGCAGGCGCGGCGGGACGCGGGTCATCAGGCGGGTGCCGATCTGGGTCGAGCCCACGATCATGCCCGCGATCATCGGCAGGAACGCGAAGCCCGTCCTGACCGGCGAGTACCCCTTCACGATCTGGAGGTAGTACGTCAGGAAGAGGAACAGGCCGAACATCGCGATGACGGCGAGGCCGAGCGACAGGTAGACGCCGCCGCGGTTGCGGTCGGTCAGGACGCGCAGCGGGAGCAGCGGGGACTTCACGCGCGCCTCGGTGAGCACGAAGGCCAGGAGCAGCACGGCGGAGCCGACGAAGAGGCCGACGGTGCCGGCGTCGCCCCAGCCCTCGGACTCGGCGCGGGTGAAGCCGTACACGAGGGCGACCAGGCCCAGGGTGGACAGGATGACGCCGGGGACGTCGAGCGGGGAGCGGTTGCGGCCGCCCGCCGGCTCGCGGACGACGAGGTACGCGCCGGCGGCGGCGACCACGGCGAACGGGATGTTGACGAAGAAGGTCCAGCGCCAGTTCAGGTACTCGGTGAGGAAGCCGCCGAGGATCAGGCCCACGGCGCCGCCGCCGCCCGCGATCGCGCCGTAGATGCCGAAGGCCTTGGCGCGCTCCCTGGCGTCGGTGAAGGTCACGGCGAGCAGTGAGAGCGCGGCGGGCGCGAGCAGCGCGCCGAAGGCGCCCTGGAGCGCGCGGGCGCCGAGCATCGTGGCCTCGCCGGTCGCGGCCCCGCCGAGGGCGGAGGCGGCGGCGAAGCCGGCCAGGCCGACGATGAAGGTGCGCTTGCGGCCCCACAGGTCGGCGATCCGGCCGCCGAAGAGGAGCAGTCCGCCGAAGGCGAGGGCGTAGGCGGTGATGACCCACTGCCGGTTGCCGTCCGTGATCCCCAGGTCCTGCTGGGCGGAGGGCAGCGCGATGTTCACGATCGTCGCGTCGAGGACGACCATCAGCTGGGCGAGGGCGATGAAGACGAGTGCCTTCCAGCGCCCGGGGTCGGGCGCGAGCGCGGCGCTCACGGGGTTGCCGGCGATTTTGGACATGGGTGGGGCCACCTCTTGGTGCGTACTGGTGAAAAAGGGACGTGAGGAAGGGGTGGGCGCTCGCGGGGAGGGCGCCTTGCCGATGGGCCTACGGAAGGGTCACGACGGGCAGGAGTCGCGTCTCAGGTCCTCCAGGGTGGCGGCCGTCCCGGGCAGCTCGGAGCGCGCGGGCGCCTCCAGGCCGTCGAGGAACAGCTGCAGATGGCGGCGTACGAACGGGGCGAAGGCGGCGCAGGCGGTGCCCGGCAGCGGACGGGTGAGCTGGGAGACCGCCACCATCAGGTCGCCGACGCCGACGTCGGCGCGGAGCCGCCCGGCCCGCTGCGCCCGGTCGACGATCCTCTGGACGACCTCTTCGAGGCGGTCGCGCTCGGCCACCAGGTCGGGGTGGTCCTGGTCGAAGGCGCCGTCGAGCATCGGGCAGAGTGCGCCGACGCGTTCGTCGGCGGCGCCGAGGGTGAAGCGCCGCAGGGCCTCGAAGGTGTCGTCCTCCTCCTCGGCGGCCCGTTCGGCGAGCTCGGTGACGCGGGCCATGAGGGAGAGGACGACCTCGCGGACGAGGTCGGCGCGCTCGGGGAAGTTCCGGTAGAGCGTCGCGTTCCCGACGCCGGCCCGGCGCGCGATCTCGTCGTACGGCACCTGGGAGCCGAACTCGACGAACATCTCGCGGGCCGCCGTCACGATCCGCTCGCGGTTGCGCAGGGCGTCGGCCCGCGGCCGGGGTGCGCGGCGGGCGGGCGCGGCGGTGTCGGCGTTGCCGGTCACGTCGGTCCTCCTCGGAATCACGGTCGTCGTCGTGGGCCGCCGGGCCGCCGGGTCGCAGCCGCTCCGACGGGTCGAGCACGTCCACGGAGGGCCGTGTCCGGGGTCCGCACCCCGGAGGGGTCCGTACCCGGGGTCCGGTCCGGTCCGGGGATCCGGTCCGAGCCGGGGATCCGGTCCGAGCCGGGGATCCGCATCCGAAGGGATCCGCATCCGGGGAAAGGCTCCCCACTTCTCTCGACACAGGCGTAAACGGGGACGGCCTCCCCGGTTATTTCCGGCCACTCCTGTGACCCCGGTCACACAATCCTCGTTTCACGGAATACCCACGATCGGGCCACCCGGCGCGCGCGCCCGGACCGCCCGCCACAGGCTGATCGCACAGCGCGGATCCCACCCGCACGCGGAAAGGGACCCGCCCGCCGACCTGCCCCCACCGGAGAGGCGACGTATGCAGCACCCCCGCCGACGGATATGCAGACCCGTCGCCCTGGCGGCGACCACGACGCTCTCCCTCACCCTGCTCGCCTCCGCGAGCGCCACGCTCCCCCGGCCCGTTCCGGCCTCGGCCGGCCCCGTCGCCGCCGCGCCGAACAACGCCCAGCTGGCGCCGTGCCGCATCGCCACGACGATGGGCGTGCAGATGTCGGAGGGACTGCCCACGGCCCCCGGGTACGTGCGCTCCACGGGCCTCGTCAGGGCCCTCAACCTGATGGTCGACTTCCCGGACGCCGTCGGCGACGGCACGGCGATGGGCCGCTTCCGCGAGTTCTTCCCGCAGACCGCCGACTGGTTCCGCGTCAGCTCGTACGGCCGGCTGCACTACCGCGCCGAGGCCCCGATCCCCGACTGGCTGCGGATGCCCCGGGCGTTCTCCGCGTACGGGATCGAGCGCGGCTCCCCGTACGAGCCGGGCTACCGCTCCCTCGTCGAGGACATCGTGAAGGCGGCCGACCAGCGCGTGGACTTCAGCGCGTACGACCTGGTCAACGTCCTGGTGACGCCGAACGCCGGCCCCTCGGCCCTCGACACCGTCCTGTCCGTGACCTTCTCCGGCAACGACGACGCCCCGTACGCCGACGGCGTGCCGCTCGCCAACACGTCCTTCGTCTACAGCCGCCAGGACGACGGCTCCGGCAGCTTCGCGGAGACCGGCTACCGGGTCCTGCCGCACGAGAACGGGCACGTCTTCGGCCTGCCCGACCTCTACACCGCCGACGGCGGCGGCTCCGTCGGGCACTGGGACATCATGTCCGAGGACTGGGGGGCCAACAACGACCTGCTCGGCTGGCACAAGTGGAAGCTGGGCTGGCTCGACAACGAGCAGGTCGGCTGCGCCTCGGGCACCGGCACCACCGAGTACGACCTCACCCCGCTCGCGGAGCCCGGCGGCCCCAAGCTCGCCTTCGTCCCGCTCTCCGGCACCTCCGGGTACGCGATCGAGGTCCGCGACCAGGGCGGCAACGACGAGGCCGTGTGCGAGCGGGGCGTCCTCGTCTACCGGGTCGAGTCCGACGTCGACACCGGCCACGGCCCGGTGACCGTCGCCGACAGCGAGCGGGCGAGCGGCGGCTGCACGCGCCGCGCCAACGTCCACGCGGAGCTGTCGGACGCGCCGTACGGTCCGGGCGAGAGCTTCACGGACCGCGCGAACGGCATCCGGATCACGGTCCTGGACGAGGACCGGGACGGCGTCTACCGGGTCCGCGTCACCCGCGACTGAACGCCTCCCCGCTTCCGAACAACCCCCTCAGCTCCCGCTTGAGGACCTTCCCGCCCGGATTCCGGGGCAGCTCCTCCTCCCGCACGAGGACGCGGGCTGGCACCTTGAAGGCGGCGAGACGCCCGCCGACGTGCGCCCGGAGCGCCTCCGCGTCCGGCGCGGCCCCGGGGCGCCGCCGCACGACCGCCACGACCTCCTCGCCGAGGAGCGGATGGGGGACGCCGAGGACGGCGGCGTCGAGGACGTCCGGGTGCGCGTGCAGGGCGGCCTCGACCTCGACGCAGTACACGTTCTCGCCGCCCCGGACCACCATGTCGGTGAGCCGGTCGACGATCGAGACCCGCCCGTCCGCGTCGACCCGGGCGAGGTCGCCGGTCCGGAACCAGCCGTCGGCGGTGAAGGCGGCGCGGGTGGCCTCCTCGTCGCCCCAGTACCCCCGGACCAGGGACTGCCCGCGCAGCCACAGCTCCCCCACGCCCTCCGCGTCGGGCCGGTCGATCCGCACCTCGGTGACGGGCGAGGGCCGGCCGGCGCTGCCGGGGTGGGCGCGGTACTCGGCGCCGAAGTTCGCCAGGACCCCGCCGCAGGTCTCGGTGAGCCCGTAGCCGTTGCGGGGCTCGACGCGCTCCCCGTACGCCTCGGTGAGCCCGGCGACGATCCCGGGCGGGGCGGGGGCGCCCCCCGTGCTGAGCAGGGTGAGGCTCTCCAGCGGGTCGCCGTCGCTCCGGGCGCGTTCGAGGAGCTGGAGCGCGGTGGTGGGCACCCCGGCGTAGTGGGTGACGCGGTGCTCCCGGATCAGCCGGAGGGCCTCCCCCGCGTCCCACCTCCGCAGGGTCACGAGGGTCCCGCCGGCCGCGATCACGCCGTAGAAGGAGGTGAAGGCGGCGACGTGGAAGAAGGGGAACGTGGTCAGCGACACGGGCGCCGGGCCGGTCCCGGGGACGTCCCCGCGCGCGAGGGCCGCGGCGGCGGCGAAGTACCGGGGGTTCATGGCGGCCCCGGCCTGCGCGAGGTGGGTGGCGACGGCCCCCTTGGGGCGGCCGGTGGTGCCGGAGGTGTAGACGACGGTCGCGTCGTGCTCGGGCAGCACGTCGACGGGCGGCGGCCCGAGGTGCGGGTCGCGGTCGGGCACGTACGCGTCGAACCCCTCCCCGCCCTCCCCCCGGAAGACGATCCCGGGCACGCGGTTGCGCACGGCCCACCCGCGCACACGCCCGGCCCGCTCCCCGTCGACGAGCAGCGCGCGGGGCGCGCAGTCGTCGAGCGCGTACGCGAACTCGCCCTCGGTCCACCAGGCGTTGAGCGGTACGGCGACGAGCCCGGCGAGCTGGGCGGCCCAGAAGGCGACCTGCCACTCGGGCAGGTTCCGCATGGCGACGACGACCCGGTCGCCGGGCACGAGCCCGTACTCCCCGAGGAGCCGCCGGGCGAGCCCGCAGGCCTCGTCGAAGAACTCCCGGTAGGTCGTCCGGGCGCCCTCGTGCACGAGGAACACCCGGTCCCCGTAGCCCCAGGTCGCCTCCACGAACTCCCGCAGGGTCCGCGGCCCGTGCGCGTACGCCCCGTCCTCGACGGCGAAGGGCGCCCCACCGGCCGTCAGCCTCCCGACCCCACCGGCCACCGGGCCACCTCCACGCACTCGCTCGACCGGACCGCCGGCGCCGGACGGCCCCGGCCCGGGAGGTCAGACGCTAGGCGGCGGCGGTTCGGGAGGTCAACCGGGGGCGACGGCCGGGACTCGGCCGCCGGGACGGGGCCCGTCCGGGAGGTCGGGGCCCGTCCCGGGAACCAGACGCCGCAGGGCAGCACGGGGAGCTTCGCGGCGACCGGTGGCTCTTCGGCCGTGAACTCCACGGCCGCGAGTGCGATGGCGTCCGTGGTGCGCCTCCCCTTCCGTCGGCGGTGGCCTCTCCTCGGCGTCCCGTCTTCCGCGGGTCACGCGCGGGCGGACGGGACGTCCAGCACGACACCGGGCGGGACGAGGTCGGTCACGTACCGCCGGAGGAACTCCTCCTCGTCCCCGTCCTCCGCCAGGAGGACCAACGGGCCGCCCGGCCAGACCGGCCGCCCTCCGGTCCAGGCGACGGCGAAGGCGGGTTCCTCCGGGAGGCTCCGCATCTCCAGGGTCCCTTCCGGGGGCAGGGAGGCCGCCGCCGGCACCGTGTCCATGACCGCCACCGGCCGCTCCGCCCCCGGGTCGAAGAGGACCAGGAGGAACGTCGTGTCCTCGGGCTCCTCGCCGGACGGCGGGAGGAGGAGGTAGTCGAAGTCCCGCCCCCGCCCGTGCCGTGCCGCGCGCAGCAGCCGGCGCAGGACCCGCCCGGTGGAGACCGCGCACCACACCAGGCGGACGAGCGCCACGACCACGACCGCGCCGCTCGCCCACAGGCCGCGGCCGAGACCGGGGTCGCCCGCGATCCGGGCGGCGGACGGCCTGTCGACGGCGTACTCGACCTCGACGGTCTCCCCCTCGGCCGGGGCGGAGCCCCCGTACTCGACGTCCGTCACGACCCGGCGGCCGTCCGGCGCGTCGAAGCGGACCTCCACCGCGCCGGGCAGCAGCCAGGGCTCCAGCGGGAACTCCTCGTGGAGGTACTGGACCGTGGCGGTCGCCCGCTCCGTGCGGCCCGTGGCCTGCTGGTAGGCCGTCCCCCACCACCATCCCGACCACAGCGCGACGACGGCGAGGGCGACCAGGGAGCCCCAGGAGACGCCCGACGCGAGGACGATGCGGCGCAGCACGGGCGAACGCCACCAGGGTCCGGTGGCGGGGTCGGGCTCGGGGCGGAGCTCCCTGCCGCCGCATCCGAGGGCCTCCCTCTCGTGGAGCAGCCGGGCCACGGCGGCGAGCCGGGGCCGGTCGAGCACGTCGCCGGTGCCGGCCGCGCCCACGACCGCGGCTCCGCCTTCGTCCCGGCCCGGGGGAACGGTCGTGGGGGCGAGGGGCCGGGACCGGCGCGCCCGGCGGGAGCGCAGGACGGCCCCCAGGAGGGCGGCGCCGAGGACGACGGCGGTGAGGATCCCGAGGGCGACCGGGGTGAAGTCCCGGTCGAACGCCTCGCCGCGCAGGGGCCACGGCAGGGCGCTGATCTCCAGGGCGTCCCCGCGGGACGCCCCGGCGCAGTCGACCTCGGCGGTGTGCCGGCTCCCGTCCCACGGATCGGCCCAGGCGACCGCGCAGCCGTAGTCGGTGACGGCGGTGACCTCGGCGCGCACCGGCTGCCCGAACACGTGCGCCAGCGCCAGCAGGCCCAGGCCGGCCAGGCCGAGCGCTCCGGCGGCCCAGCTCCACCAGGGCACCACCGTCCGGCGCGCCGGACGGCCCGGTGCGGACCCGCCGCCGCGCCGCAGGTGCTTCCGGAGCAACCGCAGCCGGCGCGCGCCGGTCCAGGACGCGGCGAGGACGCCCGCCGCCCCGGCGAGGCCGAGGGCGGCGGCGCCGAAGGCCGTCAGGTGGAGGGCGTCCAGGTCGGCCGCGTCGCCGCGCGCCGGCCAGGGCCGGGCGCTGATCCGCAGCGGGTCCCCGGCCTTCTCCCCCTCGTAGCAGTCCACGCGCGCGTGGCGGGTGAGGGACGGGTCCCAGGGGTCCTGCCAGACCACCCGGCACATGCCGTCCCGCGCGCCGGTCACCTCGGCGGTGACCTCGCGCCCCAGGCCGAAGGTGTGGACGCAGACGACCCCCAGGACGAACGCGCCGCCGAGCAGGAGGGCGGCGAGGGAGGGCACGCGGACGCGATGCCACCGAGCCACCCGGAGCCCGTCGCCCCTCCCGGTGCCGTCCCGGCCGGCCAGGGCCTCGGTGACGACCTCGACGGCCGGCCGGTCGACGGTGATCGTGAGGGCGTCCCCGGTGCCCGGGACCTCGTACACCACGGCGCCGCGGCGCGCGAACGACCGCCGCCGGAGCCCGCCCGTCCCGAGCGGCACGACGTCCTTGACGCGCCCGCCCCGGGGGACCGCGAGGACGGCGAGGTCCTCGGAGACGAAGTGGGCCGGGAGACCGGCCCCGCCGGGCAGCCAGAGGTCCCCCCGCACGGCCGGGGCGTCGCCGTCCGACCGCCAGGACACCTCGGCCGGAACTCCGACGGCCCGCCCGCCGAGAACGGCCCGCCGAAGGGCCCGGGTCCGCACCGCCGCCCGGAGAACCGGCAACCCTCCGGCGAGGAGGCCGCACACCAGCACGAGAAGGAAGTTCACGAGGACACTCTCGACCGACGGAGAGGACGCGAACAGGGCGGCCCCCGGCAGGATCACCCACCCGAACCTGCACGCCCCCGGCAGCCCACCCCCACCGGAAACCCCAGGTGACACCCCTTCCTCCCCGCGCCCGCACGAACGGGGGCGACCTCCACGACCCCCATCCGCTACGCTGTCAGCGGTCGGTCGACCTCCGGGCCAAGCCCGGGAGGCACGACGGATCCCCGCCTTCGTAGCTCAGGGGATAGAGCACCGCTCTCCTAAAGCGGGTGTCGCAGGTTCGAATCCTGCCGGGGGCACCGGTTCAGAAGGGGCCCACCTCCGGATTTCCGGAGGTGGGCCCCTTCCGATGTCCGCGGTCTCCGCGGTGATCTCCGAGGCCGGTGCCGAGGCCCGGTGGCCGGGGGCGCGGTGTGGTGCGACGGCCGTCAAGTCCTCGTCGGCCCGGGAACGGCAGCCCGCCCGGTCTTCCGCGTGACCGGCCCGGACGGCATCGCCTCCGCGCGACCGGCCCGGGCGCCGGCGCCTCAGGCCGTCTCCGGCCCCTCCCCCGTCAGTTGCTCCGAGAGCTCCCGTTCGCTCTCCTCCGAGAGGGAGGTCTTCAGGACGGTGCCGCCGAAGGGCTCCATCGCGGCGGCGAAGCGGTCCTCCGTGATCTTGGAGGCCATGATCACGACGGCGGCCGAACCGGGGGCGAGGAGGTCGCTGACCTTCTGGCGGAAGCTGCGGTCGACGCCCATCTGGTTCAGCTTGCCGATCAGGCCGCCGAGGGCCGCGCCCACCACCCCGATGCCGGGGGTCAGGACAATCATGCCGAAGACCAGGCCCCAGAGCGCCCCGGCCGTGGCCGAGAGGGCGATCTCCTCGGTCTTCGCCGGGGTGTCCACGTGGGTCTCGCCGTCCTGGTCGACCCGGACGACGGCCAGGCCCTTCAGTTCGACGACGTGGTCGTCGCGGAGCTGCTGGACCGCCTTGAAGGCCTTGCGGGCCACGGCGTGGTCGTCGTAGCCGATGACGATGAGCTCGGACATGCGGGTCTCCTCCGTACGGGGGGGCGGTGGCGGCTCAGTACCTCTGGGCCTTGGTGAGCCTCGGCGTCAGCACCGGTTCGGCCGGCTGCCTGCTGATGACCAGGGGCTGTTCCCGCTCGCCCGGCGCGAGGTCCTCGGCGCCGACGAACTGCGTCTCGACCACCTTCCCCGACGGGTCGAGGAAGTCGACCTGGGCCGCGTAGGACGCCTCCCCGTCCGTCTTGTTGGTGATGGTGACGACCACGGTGAGCAGGTTGTTCGTGTCGGCCCTCGGCTTGCCCGTCATCGAGACCTCGTTCAGGGCGTTCCCCCGGCCCTGCACGCCCTTGAGCGCGTTCTCCGCCTGCTTGCGGGAGCGTTCCGTCTCGGCGCCGACCGACGACGCCCGTTCGGACTCCCGCGCGGACGCCGAGGCCGCCGCGGACGAGGCCGACTCGCGCGCGGCGGAGGCCGCCGACTCCGCCGCCGAGGCGAGGGCGGAGGGGGCGCCGCCGGAGAACGAGGCCGTGTCGGGGGCCGTGGGGGCGTCGCTGAACGCCGGGGCGCCCCCCTCGTCGCCGCCCGAGTCGCAGGAGACGAGGCCGGCCGCGCCGAGCGCGGTGACGACGACGGCGACGGCGGCGCCCGCCGCCCGGTTGCGGAGCCGCCTTCCGGCGGCGGTGCGGGACGGTGGTGTGGTGTTCATGAGGCCTCCGGGGGTCAGTAGCGCAGTACGGCGGCGACGCGGGCGGCGTCGGCCAGGGAGTCGTCCCGCACGAACCGCACCTCCGCCCCGGTCTCCAGGGCCTGTTCGACGATCTCGTCCACGATGTCGTCGCGGGCGTCGAGGTCGGAGGCCTCCGCCGGTTCCAGGTGGTCGCCGTGCTCGCGCACGACCGTCCGGTAGTGCTCCTCGACGGCGAGCAGGTGGATCCGGCCCTCCTTCGCCGCCCGCCACACCTCGTCGAGGCCGCCGGCGTACTCCCGCCGGCCCCGGGCCGCGTCCAGTTCGGCCAGGACGGTGGTCGTCAGGGCCGCCTCGTGGGCGGCGATCATCGGCTCCACCGCCTTCCGGACGGCCTCCGCGGGCCCGTGTCCCAGGCCGCCCTGCCGGACCGGGGTCGTGCCCTGCGGCAGGGCCCCGGTCTCCTCCAGGAGGGAGACGGCGGGCGCCTCGCCGACCACGTACAGCGGACGCGGCTCGGAGGCGAGGACGGCCCGCAGCGCCTGGTGCGCGTCGCGGAAGAAGGCGCGCGTGTCCTCGTCCTGGAAGGTGCTCGGCACGTCCCCGACGCGCTCCTCGCGCTCCACGTCCTGGGGCTCCAGGCTCCGCGCGAACGGGAAGCCGTCCCCCGTGTGCTCGACGGTCCGCTCCGGCCCGCCGCTCCACAGCGAGACCCGGTCGGCGGCCACGGTCAGCGCCCAGTACGGGCGTTCGGCGGCCTGCGCGGCGACGAGGTTGCGGGTGAGGAAGGTGTCCGCGAGGACCACCCGCTCCGGCACCTCCCGGGCCACCGTCCACACCTGGTGCTCGCCGGGCGCCACGAAGACCACCAGGCCGTCCTCCGCGTGCACGAGGTCGATCTCGGCGGCGGCCCGCTCCAGCTGGTCGAGGACGTCCGCGCGCCGCTCCCGCGTCACGGCCGGGTCCTCCTCCAGGGCCTTCTCGGCCCGCGCGAGGAGGTTGCGCAGCCGTACGGGGTCCTGGGAGCTGTCCGGTTCGCGGCGGTGCGTCGGCATCACGAGCGACACGGCGGGGTACGGGCGGGGCCGGCGCAGCTTGGCGAGCGCGTCGGCGCTGAGCGCGGGGTGCATGGGAGGGCCTTTCGGGTGGGGGTGGGGAGGCGGGGACCGGCGCGCGTACGGGACGGGCCTCGGGCCCGTGTCCGCCGCGGCGGGGGCGGGCCGGGCCTCGCGGGTCCAAGGGGTCTGCCCGAGGGGTCTGTGGGGGGCTACGGGGTCATGGGGTCGGCGGTGGCGACGGGGTCATGAGGCCTACGGAGCCGCCGTGGGGGCGTGGACGGGACCCGGGCCGTCCGGCGGGTCCGTGAGCCGGCCCGTGAGCTGTTCGGACAGGTCCCGCTCGTCCTCGTCGCTGAGCGAGGTCTTCAGGAGCGTGCCGCCGTGCGGCCGCATCGCCACCGTGAACTTGTCGTCCGTGATCTTCGAGGCCATGATCACGACCGCCGCCGAGCCCGGCTTCAGCAGATCGCCGACCTGCTCGCGGAAGCGGTCGTCGACGCCCGACTTGGCGAGCCTGCCGACCAGGCCGCCCAGGGCCGCGCCCGTCACGAGGCCGACGCCGGGCAGCAGGAACAGGATTCCGAAGATCGCTCCCCACAGGGCGCCCGTGGCGGCGGTGGAGGCGACGACGCGGCTGGAGGTGTCGACGTGGGTGCGGCCCTCGGCGTCGACCGAGACCGTCGCGAGCCCGTTCAGGCGCACGACGTGGTCCCGTTGCAGGTCCTGCACCGTGCCGAGGGCCCGCTCGGCCTCGGCGGGGCCGTCGTAGCCGATGACGATGAGCTCGGACATCCCTGTCCACCTCCAGAAGGCACCGTGCGGGGAGCCACGGTCCACGCACCGACATCCTTGTCCGGGATGTCCGTTTCCGCGACTCGGTGGAGGCGGTCGGGGGTCTTGTGGAGGTGCCGGCGGAGGTGCCTGGAGAGGCACCTGTGGAGGTGGCCGAAAGGAGACCTGGGGACGTCTTGTCGCTCGGGCCGGATCGGGCCGGATCAGGCACCGGGCACCGGACACCGGGCACCGGACACCGGACACCGCGAGCCCGGCGTGATCGGCGAGACGCCCCCTACGCGCGGCTCAGCGCAGCTCCTCCGGACAGGCCGTGCCCCGGGAGAAGTTGTACGGGGAGCCCAGGCGGTAGACGCCCGCCTTCGGCGCGACCAGCTCGGTCCACTCGTCGCCCTGCGCGTCCGCCTCCGTCCGGAAGAGGCAGCCCTCCTCGTTGGCGAAGACCTTGGGGAGCTCGGTCTCCGACTCCTCTCGGGCCGCCTTCGACTCCTCGGTCTCCTGCGGCGGCGCGATCTTGCCGCCGTTCTCGTCCATGAGGGCGAGCCACGGCGAGTACGGCACGCGGATGAGGACCCGGCCGGGGCTGCCGACCCGGATCACGACCTCGTTGGCCGCCACGCTCTCGACCCGGGCGGGCGGCTCCGCCAGCGGGGTCGGGTCCGCGACCTCGTACAGGCGCCAGTTCTCGTCCGACCAGACCTGCTCCAGGTACGGCAGGCCCTCGTCGACCAGCTCCGCCTCCCGCTCGGCGCCGGAATCGGGGGCGCCGGTCGGCAGGACCACGAAGTGGACGGCCCAGCGGTCGAGCCAGTCCTGGTAGTTCACGGCGTTGAGGGTGTCGTCGTAGAAGAGCGGGTTGCGCTCCATGTCGGCCTGCCGGTTCCAGCCCCGCGCCAGGTTGATGTACGGGCTGAGCGCGGAGGACTCGCGGTGGCTGGAGGCCGGCACGACCTCGACGCGCGCCTTGCCCGCGCCCCGCACCTGGAGCTGGTTGACCAGCGGCGCCAGCTCGCGCGCCCAGGAGGCGTCCGGGGCGGTGCGGATGACGTCGTCGACGCCCTTGAAGCCGATCCAGAAGTTCAGCCCCGCGAAGGCGAGCAGCAGCGCGTACCAGCGGCGCGAGCGCGGCGCGGTGTACGGCAGGGCGGCGAGCAGCGCGACCCCGGCGAAGAGCATCGGGAGCCGCGAGATGTTCGAGCCGATCTGGGAATCGATCGCCCAGGTCAGGAAGGTGCCCACCGTGTACACGGCGGCGGCGGTGCGGACCGTCCGCCAGTCCTTCGGCACCAGGAGGAGGATCAGGATCCCGAAGATCATCGGCAGCGCGGCCGAGCCGAAGGCCATCGGCTGCGTGCCCGAGAAGGGGAAGAGCCAGGAGGAGAGGGCGACCACGGCCACCGGGGCGAGGCCGAGGGCGTACGCGCCGGGGCGCCGCTTGTTGAGGAAGAGCGCCGCCGCCGCCACCCCGAGGAAGAGCCCGGCGACCGGGCTGCACGCGGTCGCGAGCCCGGCGAGCGGGGCGGCGACCACCGCCTTGGCCCAGCGCTTGCGGCGCCAGCGGTGCGGCCAGCAGAAGACGGCGGCGACCGCGCCGAGCGCGAACATCATGCCGAGGCCGAAGGTCACCCGGCCCGACAGGGCGTTGCAGAGGAAGGCGAAGACGCCCGCGACCGCGCAGGCCATCGGATTGCGGACCGCCCGCACCCGCACCAGGATCAGCGCGGTCAGCGCGGCCGACAGGGTCCCGGCGATCATCATCGTGGTGCGGACGCCGAGCAGCGACATCAGGTACGGCGAGACGACGCTGTACGAGACCGGGTGCATCCCGCCGTACCAGGCGAGGTTGTACGCGGAGTCCGGGTGCCGTCCGACGAACTCGGCCCACGCGTCCTGCGCGGCCAGGTCCCCGCCGCTGTTCGCGAAGAGGAAGAACCAGAGGATGTGGGTGAGGGCGGCGAGCCCGGTGGCCACCAGGACGGTGTGACGGCGCTTCTGCCGCCGCCGGGCCGGAACGATCGCCTCCGGGGCGGGTCGCTGCGCCGGAAGCGGTATTCGCGAGAGCGAAGGGGTGGCGGGTCCGGCGGCGGCTCCGAGGAGGGCGTCACCGGCCGGGCCGGGGCCGGTGCGGGGGCCGGCGGTGCCGGGCTCCGCGCCCGTCGAGGCCGCCGGGGACGAGCCCGTGGGGGGCCCGGAGGGCGACTCGGAGGCGACGGCGGAACCGGAGGGAGTGGGGAGCGGATCGGAGAGCGGATCGGGCGGGGAGGAGTCCGCGCGGTCGGCGCGTGTCGGCTCGGCGGTGGTCACTGCGGCCCTTTCCCGTACGTCCCGTCTCGCTCCGCGCGGGGGTCCACGCGCGCTTCTCGTCCCCCGGAAACGCTAACAGCAGGACGCCCCGGAGAACCGGGGCGTCCGGCCGTGCGGTGCTTCCCGGCCACCCGCCGTCGTTCCGCACGATCGTTCCGCGCCGCCGTTCCCGCGCCGCCGTGCGCGCGGTCGCTCCGCGCCGCCGTGCCCGGCGGTCACTGCGGGAGGTCGCTGCGGCCGGTCGCTGCGGGCGGTCAGCCCACGCGGGTCAGCTTCTTGTCGAAGCCCGGCTCCGCCAGGTCGTCCTGGAGGGCCACCGGGGAGCTGACCTTGCCCGTGCCCGTGCCGATCGACACCTGGCCGACGACGTCGCCCGCCTTGCCGCTGTGCGGGAGGGCCTTGCCGCCGTCGGTGAGCTCCAGCCTCACCTCCAGGCCCGGCCAGCCGACCGCCTTGAGCTCCTTGGTGGCGACGACCGGCGTCCTGCCGCCGAGACCGTCGTCGACGTAGCCGAGGACCTGGCCCCTGCGGACCACGGGGGCCGAGGTCACGTCCTTCTGCGCCCGCTTGATCAGCTCGTAGCTGTAGTCGATGGAGAGCTGGAGCTTGTCGCCCAGGTACTTGGCGTTCTTGGCCCCCATCACGATGCCGAGGATCCGGCGGTTCTGGCCGTCGACGACGGTGTTCGCCGACCAGAGCAGGTTGCCGCCGGCCGGGGTGGAGGAACCGGTCTTGATGCCGCCCACACCCGGCTTCAGCAGGATGTTGTTGTTGTTCTCGATCCGCCCGGGGATGCCCTCGACGGTCACGTTCGGCATGTTCACGATCTCGCGGAACACGTCGTACTGCATGACCGCCTTCGCCAGCTTGAGCTGGTCCTGCGGGGTCGAGACCGTGCTGTCGAGCAGGCCGGACGGGTCCGTGTACGTGGACCCGTCCATGCCCAGGTCCTTGGCGGCGGCGTTCATCTTCTCGACGAACGCGGCCTCGGAACCGGCGTCCCAGCGGGCGAGCAGCCGGGCCACGTTGTTGGCGGAGGGGATCATCAGGAGCTGGAGCAGCTCCTTCTGCGAGTAGGTCTGGCCCTCCTCGACCGCCGCGGTCGACTCGTGCTCCGCCTTGCCCTGGTCGGCGGCCTTCTTGTCGATCTTGATCTCGGGACCGGTCTGCTTCCCCTTGAGCGGGTGGTCGCGGAGGATCACGTACGCCGTCATCGTCTTGGTGACGGAGGCGATCGGGGCCGGCTTCTGCGGCCCGTACGTGCCCATGGAGCCGACGCCCTCGACCTCGACGGCGCCCTGCCCCTCGCCGGGCCACGGCATCTTCAGCGCGCCGCCCTCGAAGACGAAGGTGGGCGCGGCGGAGAGCTTCAGGGCGGGCGCGGGCAGCGGGCGGACCATCTGCGCGATCGCGAAGACGATCAGGAGGAGCAGGACCAGCGGGGTCCAGATCCGGACCCGGCGCAGGGTCGTCCGCAGCGGGCTCGGCGGCGGGGGCGGGGTGTTGGTCAGCTCGGCGAGCAGGTCGAGCGGGGGGAGCGGCGGCAGCGGCTGCTGCCGGGTCCGCTCCGGCTCGGCGAGCGCGGGGGCGGCGGTCCCGGCGGCTTCGGCGGGTCCGGTGGTCCCGGCGGTCTCGGCCTCGGGCGCCTTCCGCTCGGCCGGGATGTCGGGCCGCAGCGGCAGGAAGGTGCTGGTGCGCTCGCTGTCCGGATCCACGCGGGCACCCGCGCCCGCCGGACCGGCCGGAAGCTTCAGGGCGGTCGTCGGCTGGTCCACCGGCGGCCGGATCATCTTGAACATGGCCGTCGGCTGGTCGACGGGCTTCTGGTCCTCGGAGGGGTCGTCGACGTCGGTGCCCTCGGCGTCCTCGGCGTCCTCGGCGCTCTTGGCGCTCTTGGCGTCTTCGGTGCCCTCGGCGCTCTTGGCGTCTTCGGTGCCCTTGGCGCCTTCGACGGCCTCGACGGCCTCGACGGCGGCGGTGGCCTCGGTGCCTTCGGCGGCCGAGGGGGCCTTGGAGCCCGTGGGCTCCTTCGGGCCCTTCGCGTCCTCGGCGGGCTCCGGGGCCTCCTCCGGCTCGGGCTTCGCACCGGCGGACGGCTTCCGGGCGGCGAACCAGGAGTCGACGGTCGCCTTGCCCTCGGACTCCGAGGACTCCTCGGACTCCTCGACGGCCTCGGGGGCCTTCGCGGCGGCGTCCTCGACGGCCTCGTCGTCCTCGACGGACGCGTCGGCCTTCACGGGCTCGGCAGGCTCGGCGGCCTCCTCGCCCGCCCCGTCGGACTCGTCCGCGTCCGCGACACCGCCCACGGGCTCGCCGTCCGCCTCGGGCTCGTCCGCGGCTCCGGCCGTCGTGGCGGCCTCCGGGGCCTCCTCGGCCTCGGCAGGCTCCTCCGCGGCCTTCCCGGGCTCCTCCGCCTCCGTGGCGACCCACGCCGCCACGGCCGCCTTGAGGCGCTCGCTCTCCGGCTCCGGCTCGGACGCCGGCTTCGCGTCCGGCTCCGACTCGGCGGCCCCCTTCGGCTCGCCGTCGCCCTCCGGCTCGCCGTGGCCCTTCGGGTCGTCCTCCCCCGACGTACGCGGGACGAGGTTCTTGAAGACGGCGGTCGGTTGGTCGACCCGCGCCGGCGCGTCCGAAGGCTCCGACGGGGCCGGGGCCGGGGTCGGGGTCGAAGCGGGCGAGGGCTCTGACTCCCGGAGCACGGAAAGCCGCGGATCCCGGCCGCCGCCGCCCGGAGCCGCCGCCGTATCCGACGACCCCTGCTGCTCCGCCTTGTCGGGGGACTCGCCCGCCACCGTGCCTCCTCCATGCGTCATGCGTACGTCCGAACCGTGTACCAGTGTCCTGTGTGAACCCCTTGGCCCCCGTGCTAGACGAGAACGACATACCTACCGGTTCCCGGATGAACCACCCGGGTGCTCTCGACAGATGAATGTGAGAGGGGTCACCCTGTCATTCATCCACGCGGGGAGGCATGGATGGGCAGGAGCCGCAGAACCATTCCGGAGGAGCTTCTGCTGCTCGCTCTGGACCCGACCACGGGTACCACAGCGCAGCCGCAGTCGCTCGACCTCGGCCTGGCCGGAGCACAGCTAGTGGAGCTGGCACTGGCAGGCCGGATAGCCCCTGACGGGGATCGTATCGCCGTGGTGATGCCACGGCCGACCGGAGATCCGACACTGGACTCCGCACTGGAACTGCTGCGCAGGCGCGGCAGCCCGGTACGGGCCGTCCACTGGATAGGCGGGCCCCGACTGGGGCTCCGTCAGACGTATCTCTCGCATCTGGAGCGATGCGGCATGGTGCATGCCGTGGAGGGCCAGATGTGCGGGGTGTTGCCGACGACTCGCTACCAGGCGACGGAGACGGCGATCAGTCGGGAGATCCGTGCCCGGCTGGACAGTGCGATCCGCACCGGCGTACCGCCGGACCCGCGGACCGCGGCGCTTGCCGCGCTGGCCCATGCGGTCGGTCTCGGGAAGCACCTCTACCCCGGCAACGAAGGACGGTCGTCGCGGTCCCGGCTGCGCGACCTGATCCGGCACGACCCGATGGGCGGACTCGTGGCGCACGCCGTGATGGACGTCCAGAACGGCGCGGGGGCGCAACCGCGCCGAAGCGCCCAGGGCGTCCCGGCACAGCCACGCGGCGGAATGGCCCGCGCGGCGGCGCACTGAGCACACCCACCGGGCAAACGAACCATCCCGGGAGCCGCACAGGCGTGCGGGGCGGTCAGGACGGCCGCCCCGCACGCGCGCGTGTCGAATCGGGTCCGGTCGTGATGTTCACGGGCGCACACGTTGTTGTCATTTCCCAGCGCACACCGCGTCTTTGGTGGCAGTCTGCCAAGCGTTAGACACTCACAGCTACGCAGCAGACAGCCGGAGGTGCAGTTTCCGTGGCGTCCAACGTCAACCCCACCGTCAGGCGACGCCGATTGGGCCAGGAGCTGCGCAAGCTCCGGGAGGCGAAGAACATGACGGCCGAGCAGGTCGCCGAGCGCCTCCTCGTCTCCCAGTCCAAGATCAGCCGGCTGGAGAACGGCCGTCGCTCCATCAGCCAGCGTGACGTCCGCGACCTGTGCGGCGTGTACGAGGTCGAGGACGAGCGCATGGTCGAATCCCTCATGCAGATGGCCAAGGACTCGCGCCAGCAGGGCTGGTGGCACGCCTTCGGCGACATCCCGTACAGCGTCTACATCGGCCTGGAGACGGACGCGGCGTCGCTGCGCGTCTACGAGTCGCTCATCGTTCCCGGTCTGCTGCAGACGCAGGAGTACGCGCAGGCGGTGATCGAGGGCATGTGGCCGGAGGCCACGCCCAGCGAGATCGACAAGCGCATCCAGATCCGGCTGAAGCGGCAGGACCGCCTCTCCGATCCGGTCAACCCGCTGCGGTTCTGGGCCGTCATCGACGAGGCCCTGCTGCGCCGCGTCGTCGGCGACGCGAAGATCATGGCCGATCAGCTGCGGCTCCTCTCCGAGCTGAGCGAGAAGCCGCACGTGACGATCCAGGTGCTGCCGTACGACGTCGGTGCCCACCCCGGGATGTACGGGAAGTTCGCCATCCTGGAGTTCCAGGAGGCCATGGACGCCAGCGTCGTCTATCTGGAGGGCGTCACCAGCGACCTCTACCTGGAGAAGGCGATCGACGTCCAGAGCTACGCGGTGATGTACGAGCACCTCAGGGCGAAGGCGCTGAGTGCCGAGCAGTCGCGGGAGTTCATTCTGCGCGTGGCCGGGGAACTGCAGGCGAAGTAGCCCAGACCGAAGAGCGGGCAAGGTACATCACCCCACCCCCACGCAAAAGACCTCAATGGAATATGCCACCCGAATGAGTGAACGCGTCCCGTCGCTCCTGATGTTGCGGCGTAGCGTCGGCGCTGAGCCGCTGCCACAGCGGCTGGAGCGCAGATCACTCACCCCACTGGCACAACCATCGGAGTCACGATGCTGTTTCGGCACGACGCGCTGGCGGAATGGACCAAGTCCTCGTACTCGGCCGTCAATGGCGACTGCGTAGAGGTCAAGGTGCAGGAGCACCTCCTGGTCCGCGTCCGGGACTCGAAGGACGTCGCCCGTACGAACCTCGGCTTCTCCAGCGGGGCTTGGACGGAGTTCGTCCTCGACGTCACCGAGCGCGACCGCCCCGGCGTCTGACATCCGGGCGGTCGCCCTCTGTCGGACGCACGCGTCACACCCCCCGCACCCACGGCAAAGCCCTCTCGACCGGATCGCCGTCCTGGCCGAGGGGGCTGGTTGCCGTCCGGGGCCCCTACACGAGGAGGCCCCGCGTCCTGACCGTCACCGGGTCGTCCGGGCCCAGGACCCGCTCGCACAGGGGAAGGTTCAGCCGCGCCAGGGCATCGGCCTCGGCCGTCTCGCCCGCCGCCGCGAGGGACTCGGCCAGACCGGTGCGGTTCGTGAGGAGGTACGGGTGCTCCCGGCCGAGCGCCCGCTCCTGGCCCTCGACGACCCGGCGGCCGAGCGCGATGGACTCCTCGATCCGGCCGAGGTCACCGAGGATCCAGCTCAGCAGCACGGTCGCGGAGAGCGTGAGCGCGTGCTCGGGCCCGTGCACGAGTTCGCGGCCCCGGAGGGCGCTCCGCGCCTCTGCTTCCGCCCGGTCCGGCCGGCCGAAGACACGAAGGCCGTACGCGTAGTTGTGGCGGGCGGTCACGGTGCTGAGGGAGTCGGGGCCGAGGTGCTCCTCACAGGCGGCGACGACCTCCGGGCCCACCCGGTCGAACTCCTCGACCTCCCCGGCGGTCGCGAGGTACTCGATGAGGAGCGCCCGCGTGTGGAGCGTGTCCCGGTGGTGCTCGCCGACGACGCGCGAGCGGATCTCGATCGTCTCGCGCAGGGTGGCCAGGCTCCCGTCGACCCGCTGCAACTGGCAGAGCGGCTCGTGGATGTCCTGCAGGCTCTCCAGGGTCTCCGCGTGCTCCCGCCCGAGCACCCGTGTCCGGGCGTCGAGCACCCGGCGGTGCAGCGCCTCCGACTCCTCGAAGCGGCCCAGCCGGAAGAGCGACAGGGCCGCGCGGTGCTCCGCCCGGAGCGTCGCGGGGTCGTCGGGCCCCAGCCACCGCCCGGCCGCCTCCGCGGTGGTCCGCGCCAGGGACAGGGCTGCCGGGAAGTCGCCGCCGACGAAGAGACACGTGGCGAGGCACGTACCGAGTTCCACCGCGCGGGAAGCGCTGCCGGCGTCGTTCAGCCGTCCGAGCAGGTGCGTCGCGTGGGACACCAGGTGGCCCACGGGCGGCACGTCCCGGCCCCGGTCGCCGCTCTCCGGGACGGCGTGCCCCAGGAGCTCGGCGGCAGCCGTGACGATCGGCGCCCGCTGCTCCTCGGGCACGGCGGCGGCGACGCTGTCCAGGACCACGCCGTGCGTCTTGACGCACCGGACCGGCGTACCGCCGATGTCGAGGCTCACCAGCGAGACGAGCGAGTGGTCCAGCAGGCCCCGGAGGGCGGTCTCGACGCGCGCCCCGGTCAGCGGCGGGTCGAGGGCGTCGAGCCCCGCGGCGTCCACGGCGGCGGGACGGATCAGGGACAGGGGCACCGGGTCGGCGCTCCAGCACGACAACAGCCTCAGGAGGGAAAGGCATTCGGGTGCCCCGTCGTTCGCGAGGGCGGTCAGCGATATCTCCCACGTCCGGCCGACCAGCTGCCGGGCGTTCCGCTCGGAGTCGCCCGGACTGGCCCCCTGGTCGATCAACTCGGTCGGGTTGTCGTCCAGGTGGCGTCGGTAGTCGCTCATGGACCAGCTCTCCAGGAGTTGTCGGGAAAGGAAGGATCCGGCCAGCGTGAGGGCGAGGGGGAGGCAGTCGAGTCTGCGCGCCACCGTCTCCGCGTCCTCCACCGAACCGGCTTCGGGAGCGAGGTCGCGCAGCACCAGCGCGGCGTCCTCGACCGGCAGCACCCCCAGGGGGTGGAGACGCGCCCCCTGCCAGACCCGGGCGGCGGCCTGCCGTGTGGTGACGATGACCGTGCCCCGCGGACTCTGCCGCAGCCAACCGCCTTCCCCGAGCACCGCCGGGTCATCCGCGTTGTCGAGCACGAGGAGCCACGGTTCCGCGGAGGAGTCGAGGTAGTGCCAGGCGAGGTCGGCCGAAGCACGCTGCCCCTTGTAGGCCGAGGCCAGCTCGCCGTCCTCCGCTCCGCGGTCCGCGGCGACGGCGAGCATGCTCGCCCGGAGGGTGGAGCGCTCGGTGGCGTTGACCCACAGGCCTATGCGGCGGCCCCCGCGCGTCACCTCGTTGAAGACGGCCTGGGCCAACGACGTCTTGCCGCAGCCTCCGAGCCCGTGGACGACGTGTACGCCCCCGGTCTCCTCCCCGGCCGCCGTCAAGAGGCTCCGCATCAGCTCCCGGCGGTCCCTCAGGACCACCGGGGCCCGCCCCACGAGCGGGGTGCGCACCGAATCCGGTACGGGCGCCGCCGGTCCGAAGGCGCTTCCGGACGCCCGGACGACGGTGTGCCCCGAGGACGGGCCGAAGAGGGACGCGGCCTCGGCCGAGGGGTAGTGGTGGTGGTGCTCCGTGACGTGCTGGTCGCCCCGCGCCTGGTAGACGCGGCCGTGGCCGGACGCCCTGCCCAGCACGCCCGGCTCGGCACTCCGCTCGAACCCGTTCACCGCTCGGTGATGTGCTGGTCCCGGCCGGCCTGGTAGACGCGGCCGTGGCCGGACGCCTCGGCCCGCATCCGCACCGTCCCGGCGGGGACGGCCCGGTCCTCGGGCTCCAGCTCGTCGAGGATCCGGCGCAGGTCCACGGCGACCTCGGGCTGTTCCCGCAGGAGGCGCCGGAGCCGGCCCGCCCACTCCTCGCGCAGTTCCTGTTCCGTCAGGTCGTCCCCGCTCTCCCTGGCCACCAGAAGATCGTCCCTGGTCGCCTCGAGCTCCCCCTCCACGCCGTCGGCCCGCGACGGGCTGGCCCGGCGCCACAGCGCCACGACTCCGTCACGCGTCCGCTCCCAGGCGTCCGTGGCCATGACCGTGACCACCGCGGCGCCCGCGGCCCGCGCGAGTTCCACCAGCTGTGCTTCCATCGACGTCCCCCCTGCCCGGCCCCGTGGGGCCCCGGTCGCTTCGACCGGACATCCACCATAGGTGCGTCACCGAGCGCTGTCAGGTGAACCCCTGACCGCCGCCCCGCCCCCGGCCGGAAGGCCCCTCACCCCCTCGGATACCGCGCCAGCCACCCCGGCGCGGACTCCGCCGGAGTGTGCAGGGCGGTGCCCTGGGTCATCTCCATCGAGAAGTCGTCCGCCAGTTCCAGGAGCGTGCCCCGGCCCTCCAGGTCGGCCAGCCAGGCCGGGGGGAGGGCCGTTTCGCCGTGCAGGGCGCCGAGCAGGGCGCCGGTGAGCGCGCCGGTCGCCGGGGAGGGGCCGTCGTGGTTCACGGCGAGGCGCAGGCCGTGCCGTACGTCCTCGCCGACCAGGGCGCAGTAGACGGCCGCCGCCAACTGCCCCTCGGCCCGGTCCTCCTCCGCCCCGAGGGCGGCCACCCGCTCCGCGTCCGGGGCGCCTTCCCGTACGGCTCCGAGGGCGCGGTCGAGGGCCTCGGTGACCGGCTCGTGGCCGGGGCGCACCGCGAGCTGCTCCAGGGCCCCGGCCACCGCCGTCTCCACGGAGCCGCCGCGGGCCAGGCCGTGGACGGTGACCGCGAAGGCGCCCGCCGCGAGGAGGGCGGCCGGGGCGCCGTGCGTCTGGGCCGCGCACTCGACGGCGAGCTGGCAGACGAGCTGCGGCTCCCAGCCGACGAGCAGTCCGAAGGGGGCCGAGCGGACGAGGGCGCCGGAGTCGCCGGCCTCCGGGTTCTTGGGCTTGTCGAGGGTGCCGAGGTGCTCGTCGCCGAGGCCGGTGAGGCAGGCGCGGGCCGGGTCGCGGCGGGCGTAGAGCCACTCCTCGCGGGCGAGCCAGCCGTTGTCCTTGCGGCGCTCGTCGGGGCCCCAGTCGCGCTGGGTGGCGGCCCAGCGCAGATGGGCCCGGTGGACGTCGGTGGGCGGGTGCCAGGCGCCGGTGTCGCGGCGCACCTGGGCGCGGATCAGGCCGTCGACGGTGAACAGGGTCATCTGGGTCGCGGCGGTGACGGCGCCCCGGCGGCCGAACGCGGGGACGGGGTCGGTGAGTCCGTCAGGTCCGTGGGCCTCGCGCAGCTCCGCGAGGGAGGACCCGCCGGCGCCCGCCCCCAGCGCGTCGCCGAGCGCCCCGCCGAGCAGACAGCCCCGCACCCGCGCCCGGAAGTCCTGCTGCTCGGCACGGCCCCACACGGCTGCGGCTGTCGTGGCCACGACGTGCCCTCCCCCGGTCGGCGGTTCGCTGTCGGTTCCCTCGCCGCACTGTAATGGACCGGATACGCACCACCGGGGGACCGGAACGTTATGTGTTCCGACGTCCTTCGGGCCTGTTTTGACCACACTCGGTCCGGCTCCGGTCCCGGTCCGGTGGTGGCCTCACTCCGCCGGGAGCACCGGGAGGAGTTCCGGCAGGTGCCCGTCGGAGGCCTCGGCCGTGCGCCGCCGCTCCTCCGGGACCTCCCCGTAGAGGGTCGTGCGGGGCCTGGCCGGGCGGCCCGCCGCCTCCGCGATGGCCTCCAGGTCCCCGATCGAGCGGTACGAGCCGTAGCTCGACCCGGCCATCCGGGAGATGGTCTCCTCCATCAGGGTGCCGCCCAGGTCGTTGGCGCCCGAGCGGAGCATCTCGGCGGCGCCCTCCGCGCCCAGCTTCACCCAGCTCGTCTGGATGTTGGGGATGTGCGGGTGGAGGAGGAGCCGGGCCATGGCGGTGACCGCGCGGTTGTCGCGGACGGTCGGGCCGGGGCGGGCGATGCCGGCGAGGTAGACGGGCGCGTTGGTGTGGATGAAGGGGAGCGTCACGAACTCCGTGAAGCCGCCGGTCTCCTGCTGGATGCGGGCCAGGGTCCGGAAGTGGCCGAGCCAGTGCCGGGGCTGGTCCACGTGCCCGTACATCATCGTGGAGGAGGAGCGCAGACCCAGCTCGTGGGCGGTGGTGATCACCTCGATCCAGGTGGCGGCGGGCAGCTTGCCCTTGGTGAGGATCCAGCGGACCTCGTCGTCGAGGATCTCGGCGGCCGTGCCGGGGATCGAGTCGAGCCCGGCCTCCTTCGCGGCCGTCAGCCACTCGCGGATCGAGAGGCCGGTGCGGGAGGCGCCGTTGACGACCTCCATCGGGGAGAAGGCGTGCACGTGCATGCCGGGCACGCGCTCCTTCACCGCGCGCGCGATGTCGAAGTAGGCGGTGCCGGGCAGGTCGGGGTGGATGCCGCCCTGCATGCAGACCTCCACCGCGCCGACCTGCCAGGCCTGTTCGGCGCGGTCGGCGACCTGGTCGAGGGAGAGGGTGTACGCGTCGGCGTCGGTGCGGCGCTGGGCGAAGGCGCAGAAGCGGCAACCGGTGTAGCAGACGTTGGTGAAGTTGATGTTCCGGGTGACGACGTACGTGACGTCGTCGCCGGACACGTCACGACGCAGGTCGTCGGCGATCCGGGTCAGGGCGTCCAGGGCGGGGCCGTCCGCGTGCAGGAGGGCCAGGGCCTGCGGGTCGGTGAGCCGCGTCGGGTCGTCGGCGGCGACGGCCAGCGCCTCCCGCACGTCGGTGTCGATGCGCTGCGGCACCATCCCGGGGACGGCGGCCTCGCGCAGCGCCTCCCAGTCCCCGTACACCTCGTCGAAGTCGTCGCGCCGGTCGCCCGTGCGCCCCTCGGTGTCGATGGTGCGGTGCAGATCGGTGCGGCCGGTGGCGGCGAAGGCCTCGTCGGGCTCCTGCCAGGGCAGGCCGCGCACGGGCGCGTCGGGGTTCGCGAGCCCGGTCTCGGGGTCGGCGAGGGCGCGGACGTGCGGGAGGAGCCGGGGGTCGAGCCAGGGTTCTCCCCGGGTGACGAACTCGGGGTAGACGCAGAGGCGTTCGCGCAGCTCGAAGCCGGCGGCGGCGGACCGCTCGGCCAGCTCCTCGATCCTCGGCCAGGGCCGCTCGGGGTTGACGTGGTCGATGGTGAGCGGCGAGACCCCGCCCCAGTCGTCGATGCCGGCCGCGATGAGCCGCTCGTACGCGGAGTCGACCAGGTTCGGCGGGGCCTGGAGGCAGGCGGAGGGGCCCATGATCAGGCGGGCGACGGCGACGGTGGCGACCAGGTCGTCGAGCTCGGCGTCCGGCGTCCCGCGCATCGCCGTGTCCGGCTTGGCGCGGAAGTTCTGGATGATCAGCTCCTGGACCGAGTGGTACGCGCGGGCGACGCGGCGCAGCGCGAACAGCGACTCGGCCCGCTCCTCCAGGGTCTCCCCGATGCCGAGGAGCAGCCCCGAGGTGAAGGGCACGGAGGAGCGGCCGGCGTCCTCCAGGACCCTGAGCCGCACGGCCGGTTCCTTGTCGGGGGACCCGTAGTGGGGGCCGCCGGGTTCGGACCAGAGCCGGGTCGCGGTCGTCTCCAGCATCATCCCCATGGAGGGCGCGACGGGCTTGAGGCGCTGGAAGTCGGTCCAGGACAGCACCCCGGGGTTGAGGTGCGGGAGCAGCCCTGTCTCCTCCAGGATCCGGATCGCCATGGCCCGGACGTACGCGATCGTGTCGTCGTAGCCGTGCGCGTCGAGCCACTCGCGCGCCTCCGGCCAGCGGACCTCGGGCTTGTCCCCGAGCGTGATCAGGGCTTCCTTGCAGCCGAGTTCGGCGCCGCGCCGGGCGACGTCGAGGACCTCGTCGGGCGACATGAACATCCCGTGCCCGGCCCGGCGCAGCTTGCCGGGGACGGTGACGAAGGTGCAGTAGTGGCACTTGTCGCGGCACAGCCGGGTGAGCGGGACGAACACGCTCTTGGAGTACGTGATGACGCCCGGCCGCCCGGCCGCCTCCAGACCGGCGTCCCGCACGCGTCCGGCGGACGCCACCAGGTCCGCCAGGTCGTCCCCGCGCGCCCGCAGCAGCACGGCGGCCTCGGAGACGTCGAGCGCGACTCCGTCCCTGGCCCGCCTGAGGGCCCGTCGCATGGCGTTCTCGGTGGGGCGTGCTGCCTGGTGATCGGTCATGGACCGAGCATACGAGCGGGTACGGGGAGCCGGGTTCGGGTCCCCGCGCCCGGCTCCCCGTACCCGGTCGCCGTGGCCGGTTCCCGGTACTCGGGTTCCCGCGTCGGGTTCACCGTGGCCGGTTCTCCGTACCCGGGTCCTCACACCCGGCCGCCGTGGCCGGTTCTCCGTACCCGGGTGCCCGCGTCGGGTTCACCGTGGCCGGTTCTCCGTACTCGGGTGCCCGCGCCCGGCCCGCCGTGGCCGGTTCCCGGTGTCCGGCACTCCGCGCCCGCCTCTCCGCGCCGGTGCGCCCCGAGCCCGCCCCCGTACCCGTCGTGCCGCCTTCTCGGCCGCTCAGGCGCTCACAGGTACCGCGCGTACCCGTCGAGCACCCCCAGCACCTCGCCCTCCTCCCCCGGCGGGAGCTGGAGGACGACCTCCTCGCAGCCGAGGTCCGCGTAGTACGCGAGCTTGTCCGGGTTCGGCAGGACCGCGTACGGGACGACCCGGAGGGCCTTCGGGTCGCGGCCCGCCTCCTCCCACGCCGTCCGCAGGACCGGGAGGGCGTCCGCGAGGCCCCGGCCGCCGATCGGCAGCCAGCCGTCGGCCTGCGCGGCGATCTGCGCGAAGAGCCTCGGGCCCGCCGCCCCGCCGAGGAGGATCCGGGGCGCGCCGCCGGCCGGCTTGGGCCAGGCCTCGGAGGCGCGCACGGACTCCCCCGACCCACCGGCGTACGCGGTGGGTTCGGAGGACCACAGGGCCTTCATCAGGTCGATCCGGTCGCGGCCGAGCCTCCGCCGGGACGCCCAGTCGACGCCGTGGTCGGCGGCCTCCTCCCGGTTCCAGCCGAAGCCGACGCCGAGGGTGAAGCGGCCGCCGGAGAGGTGGTCGAGGGTGGCGATCTGCTTGGCGAGCGAGATGGGGTCGTGCTGGGCGATCAGGGTGATGCCGGTGCCGAGCCCGAGGCGTTCGGTGACGGCGGCGGCCTGTCCGAGGGCGACGAAGGGGTCCAGGGTCCTGCCGTACTCCCGGGGCAGCTCGCCGCCGGCCGGGTAGGGCGTGGTCCGCTCGACGGGGATGTGGGTGTGCTCGGGCAGGTAGAGCCCGGCGAACCCGCGCTCCTCCAGCTCGCGCGCCAGGCGCACCGGGGTGATGGTCTCGTCGGTCAGGAAGATCGTGGTCGAGATCCGCATACCGGCACGGTAGGGGGTGGGGCGGGGTTTTCCGAGACCCCGGACGGCCCCGCGCCCCTCGCGTGGGGCCCTTCCCGCGGGGCCCCGCCCGGGAGCCGTCCGAAAACACGACTGCGCCCCTCCCGCCCCCGCCCCTACCGTGGCCCGGTGCTGAAGCGAATCGAGGCGTACTACGACGCCGTCCCCCGGTCCTCCGCCCGCGCCGAGGAGTTCGGCCCGCTGACCCTCTTCGTACGGGAGGGGGAGGGCTGGCCCTTCTACGCGCGGCCCGCGCTCGGGCACGAGGGGGAGGTGCCGGTCGCGGCCGTGGAGCGGGTGCGGGCCCGGCAGCGGGAGCTGGGGGTGCCCGAGGCCTTCGAGTGGGTCGCGGAGACGGCGCCGGGGCTGCGGGCGGCCGTGGAGGCGAGCGGGCTCACCGTGCGCGAGCACCCGCTGATGGTCCTGGAGGGCGGTCCCCTCGCCGTACCGGAGCCCGGGGGCGTCACCGTACGGGTGCTGGACGCGGACGACCCCGGTCTGGAGAGCGCCGTCGCCGCCCCGTACGCCGCCTTCGGCTTCCCGCCCGAGCCCGGGACCGCCGGGCGGACCGCCGACCGGATCGCGGCCGGCCTGACCCGGCTCGCGGCGGCCTTCGACGACGGTGCGGACGGCGGTGCGGCGGGGGCCGTCGCCCTCTCCGCCGGGCAGCACCAGCCGGTGGGGGACGTCTCCGAGGTCGTCGGCGTCGGCACGGTCCCGGCGGCCCGGCGCCGCGGGCTCGGCCTCGCGGTCACGGCCGCCCTGGTCGCGGACGCCCGGGCCCGGGGCGCGGAGCTGGTGTTCCTGTCGGCCTCGGACGCGGACGTGGCCCGGCTCTACGGCCGGCTCGGCTTCCGCACGGTGGCGACGGCGCTCATCGCGGAGGCGGAGGCATAGGGGTACGGAGGCATAGGCATAGGCATAGGCATAGGCATAGGCATAGGCAAGGAGTACGGGGGCGGAGGCATAGGGGTGCGGGGGCGGAGGCATAGGGGTGCGGGGGCGGAGCCGTTTCGGGGATCGGGGAGAACTTTCGGGGAAAGTCCCCCCGCCGTGTCACATCCCCGGCCCCCGTTCCGTCGTTGCGGTGAGAGCACACGCCGAACGAGACGCCGAGGAGCGATCACCATGGCGCACACCCCCGAGGCCCGCATGACCAACCCCGCCTACGTCCTGCCCGACGCCGGCCCCGCGATCCAGGGCCTCGTGAAGGCCACCCGCCAGGGCGGGGTCGCCGAGGAGATCCTGGAGCTCGTGCACCTGCGGGCCAGCCAGATCAACGGCTGCGGCTTCTGCGTGGACTACGGCGTGAAGAACGCCCGGAAGGCGGGCGTGAGCGACGAGAAGCTGTTCGCGGTCTCCGCGTGGCGCGAGAGCCCGCACTTCTCCGACGAGGAGCGGGCGGCCCTCGCGCTCGCCGAGCACGCGACCCGCATCGCCGACAGCACGGACGCCGTGCCGGACCCGGTCTGGGACGCGGCGGCCGACCACTTCGACGAGAAGCAGCTCGCCTCGATCGTGATGATGATCGGCCTGACGAACCTCTTCAACCGGCTCAACGTCACCGTCCGGCAGCCGGCCGGCGTGGCGGTCTGACCGTACGGGCCCCGCGCACCAGGGCGGGGCAGGCCGTAGCCGGACCCGGCCCCCTCGGTGACGGGAGGTCGTGACAGGACCTGGCCCCCTCGGTGCCGGGCGGCCGCCGAGCGATTGAGCGGTTGAGCGGTTGAGCGGTACGGAACGGACGAAGGCGGCGGGACCCCCCACGGGCCCGCCGCCTTCGCGTCTCCGCGACTCGGGAGTCCCCGCTCAGTCGGCCACCACCAGGGACGGGGTCTCCTTGGTCAGGACCTCGCCGCGGAAGAAGGCGGGGCTGCGGCGCCGCATCACCAGCATGATCACCACGCCGAGGAGCAGCAGGCCGACGCCGATCACGAAGACCGAGCCCATGCCGAGGACGGCGGAGCCGGAGCCGTACGCCGGGTCCCACATGTCGTACAGGGTCTTGCCGAAGACGGCGGTGAGCATGAGGCCGCCGAGCAGCGGCATCAGGCCCTTGAAGGCGAAGTCGCGGAAGGAGCGGAACAGCTCCTTGCGGAAGTAGCGCACGCAGGCGAAGGCCGTGAGCGCGTAGTAGAAGCAGATCATCAGGCCGAGGGCGTAGATGGTGTCGACCAGGACGTGCTCGCTGACCAGGGTCATCACCGTGTAGAAGGCACCGGTGGCGACGCCCGCGACGACCGTGGCCCGGCCGGGGGTCTTGAAGACCGGGTGGACCTCGGTGAAGGACTTCGGCAGCGCCTCGTAGGTGGCCATCGCGAGGACCGTGCGGGCGACCGGGATGAAGGTGGTCTGGAGGCTCGCGGCGGCGGAGGCCAGGACCGCGACGAAGAGCAGGACGCCGAGGACGGGGCCCATGACGGGGCCGGCGAGGGCGGCGAAGACGTTGTCGGAGGTCTCCGGGTTGGCGAGGCCGAGGCCCTGGTCGCCGGAGCCGACGGTCATCTGGGCGGCGATGCCGGTGGCCAGGTAGGAGCCGACCAGGACGACCATCGCGATGAGGGCGGCGCGGCCGGGGGTCTTCTCGCTGCCGGTGGTCTCCTCGTTGGTCGCCATGCAGGCGTCCCAGCCCCAGTACATGAAGATCGAGAGCGAGAGTCCGGCCGTGAAGGCGGCGAAGGACTGCACCGCGAAGGGGTTCATCCAGGACCAGGAGAAGTCGACCGAGGTCTCGAAGGAGCCGGCCTTGCTCAGGGCCATGCCGACGAAGACGGCGAGGACGACGAGCTGGAGGCCGACCAGGGTGTACTGGACGCCCTTGGTGGCGGTCATGCCGCGGTAGCTGATCGCGGTGGCGGCGGCGATGAGCGCGAGGCAGGTGACGATGTGGACGGCCTTGTTGCCGTCCAGGGCGGCGACGGAACCGCTGCCGGTGATCTCGCCCGCGAGGAGCCAGAAGTAGGAGGTCGCGACGCCGGCCAGGTTGGAGAGCACGATGATCGTCGCGATGACGAGGCCCCAGCCGCACATCCAGCCGATCTTGGGCCCGAAGGCCTTCACGGTCCAGGTGAAGGAGGTGCCGCAGTCCGGCATGGCCTTGTTGAGCTCCCGGTACGCGAAGGCGACGAGGAGCATCGGGAGGAAGCCCGCGAGGAAGACGGCGGGCATCTGGAGCCCGACCTCGCCGGCGGTGGAGCCGAGCGTGGAGGTCAGACAGTAGACGGGGGCGACGGTGGAGACGCCGATGACGGCGCTGCCGAGGAGGCCGACGGAGTTCCCGCCGAGCCCTTTGGTGCGCACGCCGTGGGTGTCGCCCGGGGCGTCGACGCCCCTTACCGTGTCTCCGGCCAGCGGCCGCGCTTCCACCTGAGTCATGAACAGGACGTTAAATGCTGCGGTTTCCACATCCGGAGGTTCGGAATCCGTGCGGGTGATCGATCGCCGCCTTGCATTGCGGGGGTCGAGGCGGACACTCGCCAATGATTGAAAGATCGACCAACCGGACCACCCGACCAACCGGTAGGTCCGTCGAGCGGCGTCCGATATGCGGGAACCGCAGCCGAGCCCGGAATGTCCGTTTCAGAATTTTCCCGAGGAATTTTTCGAACGGTCACCGGGGGCTTCGGCGGGCGGGAACGGGGCGCTACGGGGCCGGACGCCGAGCCGTGGAGCAGGGTGCGGAACGGGATCCGGAGCACGTCGGCCCTCCGACGGGCCCCGGCGGCCCCGCGGGAACCCGGCGGAACACCACCCGGCACCCCGTGGGGGCGCCCCGTGCAACGGTCCGGCAACGGCTCCGCTCCGGCCGACCCGATGCTGACGGACTCCCTCCGGACAAGGCAGACTGTCCTGGGCCAAACCAGCGGTACGGCAGGGGGAGCTATGGACCGTGAGGACGGGCCGCGAGTCCCGGCGCAGCGGGCTGCGGAAACGGGCGGGAACGCCCCGGCGGCCCCGGACGCCCCGGCGACTTCGGCGGTTTCGGTGACTTCGGCGGGCCCGGAGGCTCCGGTGGAGCCGGTGGCTCCGGACACCTCGGCGGCTCCGGCGGGCGCGACCAGGACGGACACCGGAGCGGGCGCGGCCAGGACGGACACCGGTACCGGAGCGGGCGCGGCCAGGACGGACGCCGGAGCGGGCGCGGGTGCGCTGCGCTTCGGGGTGCTCGGGCCCGTGCGGGCCTGGCGGGGCGACGAGCCCGTGCCCACCGGATCGCCGCAGCAGCGCGCCCTCCTCGCCGCCCTCCTCCTGCGCGGCGGCCGCACCGCCACCGCCGCCGAGCTGATCGACGCCCTCTGGGGCGAGGAACCGCCCTCCCAGGCCCTCGCCGCCGTCCGCACCTACGCCTCCCGGCTCCGCAAGGCCCTCGGACCCGAGGTCCTGGTCAGCGAGTCCGGCGGCTACGCCCTGCGCGCCTCAGCCGCCGCGCTCGACCTCACCGGCGCGCAGGAGCTGGCCGCCGAGGCCGAGAAGCTGCGGGCGGGCGGCGACCGCGCGGCCGCCCGGGCGCGGCTCGCCGGGGCCCTCGACCTGTGGGACGGCGAGGTCCTGGCCTCCGTGCCCGGCCCGTACGCCGAGGCCCAGCGCACCCGCCTGGAGGAGTGGCGGCTCACCCTCCTGGAGACCCGGCTCGACATCGACCTGGAGGTCGGCGCGCACGCCGAGGCCGTCTCCGAGCTGACCGCGCTCACCGCCGCGCACCCGCTGCGCGAGCGGCTGCGCGAACTGCTCATGCTGGCGCTCTACCGCGGCGGACGGCAGGCCGAGGCGCTCGCCGTGTACGCCGACACGCGCCGCCTCCTCGCCGACGAGCTGGGCGTCGACCCGAACCCCGAGCTCTCCCGGCTCCAGCAGCGCATCCTCCGGGCCGACGCCGAGCTCGCCCGGCCCGTCGAGGAGCCCGCCCCGGCCGCCGCGCCCGTCGCGCGCCCGGCCCAGCTCCCGGCGACCGTGCCGGACTTCACGGGCCGCGCCTCCTTCGTACGGGAGCTGGGCGCCCGGCTCGCCACCGCCGAGGGGCACGTCATGGCGGTCTCGGCGCTCGCGGGCATCGGCGGCGTCGGCAAGACGACGCTCGCCGTGCACGTGGCGCACGAGGCGCGACCGCACTTCCCGGACGGGCAGCTGTACGTCGACCTCCAGGGCGCGGGCTCCCGGGCCGCCGCGCCCGAGACCGTCCTCGGCTCCTTCCTGCGCGCGCTCGGCACCCCGGACTCGGCCGTCCCCGACTCCCTGGACGAGCGGGCCGCGCTCTACCGCTCGACGCTGGACGGGCGCCGGGTCCTGGTCCTCCTGGACAACGCCCGCGACGCCGCCCAGATCCGCCCGCTGCTGCCCGGCACGGCGGGCTGCGCGGCCCTGGTCACCAGCCGGATCCGGATGGTCGACCTGGCGGGGGCGCACCTGGTCGACCTGGACGTGATGTCCCCGGAGGAGGCGCTCCAGCTCTTCACCCGGATCGTCGGCGAGGAGCGGGTCCGGGCCGAGCGGGAGGCCGCGCTCGACGTCGTCGCGGCCTGCGGCTTCCTGCCCCTGGCCATCCGCATCGCCGCGTCCCGGCTGGCGGCCCGCCGCACCTGGACGGTCTCCGTCCTGGCGGCCAAGCTGGCGGACGAGCGGCGGCGGCTGGACGAGCTCCAGGCGGGCGACCTGGCGGTCAAGGCGACCTTCGAGCTGGGCTACGGACAGCTGGAGCCGGCCCAGGCCCGCGCCTTCCGCCTGCTCGGCCTGGCCGACGGCCCGGACATCTCGCTCGCGGCGGCGGCTGCCGTCCTCGACCTGCCCCTCTGGGACACCGAGGACCTCCTGGAAGCCCTGGTCGACACGTCCCTGCTCGAATCGGCGGCCCCGGGCCGCTACCGGTACCACGACCTGGTCCGGCTCTACGCGCGTGCGTGCGCGGAGCGGGACGAGCAGCCCCCGTCGGAACGGGAGGCGGCGCTCTCCCGCCTCCTCGACTTCTACCTGTCGACCGCCGCCCGCGTGTACGCCATCGAACGCCCCGGCGACCGGCTCGTCGACCACCTGGAGCCCACCGGGTACGACGGCCTGGCCTTCACCGACCGCCACGAGGCCCAGGACTGGCTCTACGCGGAGGCCAACTGCCTGCTGGCGACGGTCCGCCAGTCCGCCGCCTCGCCAGGGACGCTGCGGCGGGGCGTGGACCTGCTGTGGGCCTCCCTCGACCTCGCGGAGTCGGGCGCGAACTCCCGGGAGTACGAGGCGGTGGCGACGGTGCTGCGGGAGGCGGCGGGACGGTCGGGGGACGTCCGGGCGAAGGGCCGCGCCGCGCTGACCCTGGCGTACGTCCAGCACGTGACCGGCCGGTTCGACGAGGCGGACGGCGAGGCCCGCGAGGCGATGGAGCTGGCCTCCTCGACCGGGGACGCCCTCCCGCTGTGCTGGGCCGCGAACGCCCTCGGGATCATGGCGCTCTACCAGGGCCGCACCGAGGACGGGGAGCGGTTCCTGACCCGGGCCACCACGTCGTTCCGCGCCTGCGACGACGAGGCCGGCGAGGCCAGCGCCCTGTGCAACCTCTCCCGCATCCACCTGGCCATGGGGCAGACGGACGTCGCGGTCGAACTCGCCCGGCGGGGCACCGGCATGTACGACACGATGGGGCACGCCCTCAAGGGCGCCAACGGCCGCTACGCGCTGGGGCTCGCGCTGACCGCGAGCGGCCGGCTCGACGAGGCGGCCGCCCGGCTCACCGAGGCGCTCGACGTCTTCCGGGACAGCCGGCAGCGCCTCTGGGAGGGCATGTCGCTCTTCCGGATCGCCGAGGTGGACATCGCGGCCCGCCGGTACGCCCAGGCCGCCTCCCGCTCCGAGCTCGCGCTGGTCGTCCTCCGCGGGGTCGGCGGCGAATGGCGCCGCGGGCAGGTGCTCGTCGTCCTCGGCCGCGCCCTGTCCGGGATAGGGCAGCACGGCCGGGCGCGGGTCTGCTGGCAGGAGGCGCTGGACATCTTCGTGGAACTCGGGTCGCCGGAGGAGTCGGACGTGCGGGCCCTGCTGCTGGAGACCGCCGCCGCGTAGCCGCTGAACTGCCCGTTCATCGTTCGTTTATGAGGGTGCGGCAATGTTCCTCCCACGATCCGTCGCGTCGGGGGGCAGGCGGGTCACCGGTAAGGCCGTCACACCGTCGCACTAGGGTGAACGGCTCCGGGTGGGACCGTCCAGCAGTCCACGGGGGAACTGCCGGACGGTCCCTCCCGCCCCATCCGAAGTAACAACGGGAGATGATCAGCATGGCCGACCTGGACCCCACCGCGCCGAACGCCGCCGGTGAAGAGATCGTCAGCAAGAACATGCACGCGACCGACGCTCCGCTCGCCGACTCGGTGGCCGCCAAGATCGGCATCAACGGCAACATGCACGCCACCACGGAGCCGATCGACGGCACCGCCGGCGCGACCACGAACGGCAACATGCACGCCACGTCGGAGCCGGCCAAGTAGTCCACTCCCGACGGGGAGAGGGCCGCGGCGGCGACTTCGGGGGAGCCGCCGGGGCCCGGGAGGTCCGGTCGACGGGGGAGGCGCACGGGCCCGGGGGGCGTCCGGCGGAACCGGGGGGATCCGTCCGGGCGGGGCCCGTGCGCGACGCGGTCGGACCACCGCACAGGGAGGGGCCGGGCAGCTGCCCGGCCCCTCCGGCGTTCCCGGCCACCGGCGCGCGTCGAACCGTCCGGCGTCCCGCGCCGCCCCCGCGCCGCGTGGCGGGCCCCCGCGTCCCGGCGTAGCGTCGGGAGCGGGAGCCGGACCACTCAGGAGGCCGCTTCGATGATCCGCAACGTCGCCGGCGCCGTCCTGGCTCTCGCCGGAGCGACGGCCGCCGTTCTGAGCCCCTTCCGTGCCTGGTACGACGGCCGTCACGGACGCGACTACGCGATCGACGAGCTGTTCATCGGCATCACCGGCGCGAAGGCCGACCTCTGGTGGTCGCTCCTGCTGCCCTTCGCCTTCGCCGCCCTCGTCACCCTCGTCGGCCTGGTGCTGCGCTCCCGTCTCCTGGTCGTCCTCGCCGGGCTCGTCGTCCTCGGCTTCACCGTCTTCTGGATGGTGCGCGTCGGGCAGTACGAGGGCGCCCTCACGGTGGACGGGGCCGGGACGGGCCTCGGCGACGGGGTCGCGAACGCCCTCGGCGGCGGGGTCCTGCTGCTGCTCGGCGCGCTCGTGATGTCGGGGCGGAAGCGGAGGAGGGACCGGAGGGAGCCGGAGGAGCCGAGGGCGTACCCGCCCCCGTCCGGGCCCGGTCCCGGAGCGACGCCGATGTCCGATCCCTACGGGGCGCCCGCGGGCGATCCCCGGGAGGCCTCCTCCCGCGGCCCGTACGACGCGTACGACCCCTACGGGTCCGAGCCGACCCGGACCTTCGACGTGCCCGGCCGGGAGGAGGAGCCGGGGCGGGACCCGGACCGGGACGGCCCCGGGCCCCGCTGAGGCGCCGGGTCCGTCAGCGGGCCGCCGCCGAGCCCCGGCCCGTCGCCGTGCCCTTCACCGCGTCGAGCGCGTACACGCAGCGGTCCTTGCTGCACGCGTACACGACCCCGCCCTTCGCCACCGGCGAGCCGGTGATCTCGCCGCCGGTCGCGAGCTTCCAGCGCAGCTGCCCGCCGGTCGCGTCCAGGGTGTAGAGGACGTGGTCGGCCGAGCCGAAGTGGATCCGGCCGTCCGCGACCACCGGGGAGCCGACCAGCTCGCCGCCGGCCGCGAACCGCCACCGGGGCGTGCCGGTGACCGCGTCGAGCGTGTAGAGCGCGCTGCCGCTGCCGACGTGCACGTTGCCGTCCGCGACGAGCACCGGCTCGGTGGACTGGCGCTGCTCGGTCGCGATCCGCCAGCGGTCCTGGCCGGTGGTGGCGTCGAGCGCGTACACCGTGCCGAGGTGGTCGGCGAGGTACACCCCGCCGCCGGTGACCGCCGGGCCCGGCGCGAAGGCCGGCGGGGAGAGGAAGACGGCGGGCGCCTCGAAGTGCCAGCGGACGTGCCCGGCCGCGACGTCGATCGACAGGACCCGGGTCCCGGCCGACACGTACACGTGGCCGTCCTCGGCCGGGGCCACCCGTACGGGTACTCCCCCGCAGGACGCGGCGTCCCCGATCGGGTACGACCAGCGCTCCGTCCCGGTCCGCGCGTCGAGGGCCTGGAGCCGGGCGTCCCGCCACACGTACACGGTGTCGCCGTGCACGGCGGGCCCCGCCTCCGGGGTCTCGAAGTCGGTCTGCGCGCCGGTGACCTCCCACAGCTTGGCGCCGTTGGAGGCCTCCCGGCCCTGGACCCCGCCGCCGCGCGTGCCGGTGACGACCGTGCCCCGGTCGACCTTGAGCGAGTACACCCAGGCGTCGGTGTGCAGCCGCCAGCGCTCGCCGCCGTCGCCGGCGTCGAGGGCGTACAGGGTGGGCCCGTCGGAGGCGTGGATGCGGCCCCCGGCGACGGCCATGGACCAGGCCACGTCCCGGGTCTTGAACTGGCGCCGGCCGCTGCCGGTGTCCAGGGCGTGCACCTCGAAGGAGGTGACGTACAGCAGGTCGCCCTCGACGACCGGGGTGCCCCAGACGTCGTTGGACATGCGGAAGCGCCAGGGCCGCCAGTGGCCGGGGTCCGGCGGGGGCGGGTTCGGTCCCGTGCCGCCCTGCGCGGGCACGTTCAGCGGGCGGGAGCCGGGCGGCGGGCCGGGCTCGGCGCCGTGCGGGCCGCCGCCGGGCGGCCGGATCCAGCCGGTCGCGGGGCCCGCGTCGGCGCCCCGGCCGACGGCGAGCGCCGCCCGGGTGTCGGCGACCCGGGGGCCGGGGCCGATGGGCACGGTCCCGCCGGCGAGGCGCACGGGGCCGCCCGCGCTCTCGGCGGGGCCCGCGTGCCGGCCGCCGACGGGGGCGGGCTCGGCCCCGCCGCCGCCCCGGGGGCCGCGCTCCGGACCGTACGGGTCGGGGAACGGGCCCGGCGGGTCCGACGGCGGCGGGGGCGGGGGCACGGGCGGGACGGGCGGCGCGGCCACCGGCCGGTTGCCGCCGCGCCGGCGCTCGATCATGGCGGTGGCGCTCAGCGGCAGCCAGGCCGAGGCCGTGCCGCTGTCGTCGCTGCCGGGGCCGAAGAGGTGCGGGGCGAGCTGCGCCTGGAGGTCGGCCGGGCTGGGCCGCCGGGTGACGTCCATCTGCATGCAGGAGTCGATGAGGGGCCGCAGCTCGTCGGGCAGGCCCTCCAGGTCCGGGCCCTCGCGGAGCAGCATGAAGACGGTCTCGACCGGGTTGGCGCCGTGGTAGGGCGCGTGGCCGGTGGCGGCGAAGACCAGCATCGAGCCCAGCGAGAAGATGTCGCTGGCGCCGGTGACGCTGCGCGAGTCGCGGGCCTGCTCGGGCGACATGTAGGCGGGGGTGCCGACGGCGACGTTGGTCATGGTCAGGCGCGTGTTGGAGACGCCGGACGCGATGCCGAAGTCGATCACCCGGGGGCCGTCCTCCACGACGAGGACGTTGGAGGGCTTGAGGTCGCGGTGGACCAGGCCCGCCCCGTGGATGGACTGGAGGGCCTCGGCGACGCCGGCCGCCAGCCAGCGCACGGCCTGGGCCGGGAGCGGCCCGCACTCGTTCACTATTTCTTCGAGGGAGGGCGCCGGCACGTAGGCGGTGGCCAGCCAGGGCACGGCGGCGCGCGGGTCGGCGTCGACGACGGCGGCCGTGTAGAAGCCCGAGACGGCCCGTGCGGCCTCCACCTCCCGGGTGAAGCGGACCCGGAACAGCTGGTCCTCCGCGAGCTCCGTGCGCACGGTCTTGATCGCCACGCGCCGGCCCGAGGCCGAGCGCGCGAGATAGACCAGGCCCATTCCGCCCGCGCCGAGCCGGCCCAGCACCTCGAAGGGCCCGATGCGTCTCGGGTCGTGCTGCGTCAGCTGCTCCACTTGCCTGCCACCTCCCCGTACGGGCCATGAGGGTACGGCCCCGTGGCCCTGATTCTTCCTGTCCGGCGGCCCGGTGGCGAACCCGGGGGCGGATCGGGGTGTCGCCCGCTGCGGGGGACGGGCGGGTGCGGGGTGTGCCGGGCGGGACGGTTGCGGGCCTATCCGCCCGTACCGGCCGATTGCGGTGCGGGGCTCGGTCCGGGGCCGGCCCCGGGCCCGCCCCCCGGTTCGGCGAGGACCGCGAAGAGGGCGCCCTGGTTGTCGCGGAGGACGGCGACGCGGCCGTGCGGGGTGGCGCGGGCCGGGGTGACGATCCGGCCGCCGAGCCGGACGGTGGTGTCGCAGGCCGCGTCGCAGTCGTCCACGGCGAAGTGGACGAGGACGTGGCCGGGCATCTCGGCGGGGAAGTCGTCGGTGATGACGGCCCGGCCGCCGAAGGCGCTGTCGTCGCCGGGCCGGGAGCCGGGGGGCGACCAGACGCGGTGGTCGGGGCCGGGACCCGCGCCCTCCTCCTCGGGTTCGGCCCGGCGGCCGAGGTAGCCGAAGACGGTGGCGTAGAAGGTGTCGACGGCGTCCGGTCGGCGCGTGTACACCTCCATCCAGCGGAAGGCGCCCGGTTCGTTCACCGCCGCGAAGCCGTCGTCGTCGCCCGCCTGGCGGAGGCCGAAGACGGCGCCGCCGGGGTCGGCGGCGAGCGCCAGGACGCCGAAGGGGCCGACGGGGTACGGGTCCATGACCATCCGGCCGCCGGCGGCCCGGATCCGGGCGGCGAGGGTGCCGGCGTTCTCGGTGGCGAGGTAGACGGTCCAGGTGGTGGGCATGCGGCCGTCCCGCTTGGGGACGAGCCCGGCGACCCGGCGCCCGCGCAGCAGGGCCTCGTCGCGGTCGGGGTCGAAGGTCCAGCCGAAGAGCTCGCCGTAGAAGCGCTTGCCCGCCTCCAGGTCGGGGAGCTGCGCGTCCACCCAGCAGGGGGTGCCCTCAGTACGTACGGCCATGGCTCCACGCTAGGACGGCGCCGGGGGCCGCGCGCGGCCCGGGATGCGAACAAAGGGACGATTCGACGGGGTGCGACCCTTGCGGCGCCCGGGTTGTCCACCGAAGTTGTCCACAGACTGTTCATAACTCTATTCGGGTGCGGGGTCCCCCGATCGGCCCCGTCCCGGGCGCCCCCGGCGCCTGCGCGGGCATCGCCGCCGCCCCTCACTTTGTCTCAATACCGACCTTTCCCCTCTCTCCCCCTTCCGCCGCACACCCGCGTCCACCTCGCAGAACGCGCACGCGCGAGGGTGCACCCCATTTGCAGTCGGCCGAATCGCGCCCTGAGGCCTCGTCGGTAAGCTGACGGCATGACAGGACAAGTACGCACCGTCGACGGCCGCGTGGCCGGTCGACGCGGCCAGGCGACGCGGCAGAAGCTGCTCGACTGCCTCGGTGAGATGCTCAGCTCCTCGCCCTACCGGGACGTCAAGGTCATCGACGTGGCCCGGAAGGCGGGTACTTCACCCGCGACGTTCTATCAGTACTTCCCGGACGTCGAGGGAGCGGTTCTGGAGATCGCGGAGGAAATGGCGAAGGAGGGCGCCGGGTTGGCCGACCTCGCCTCCGGCCGCTCCTGGGTCGGCAAGGCCGGCTGGCAGTCCTCCGAGGAACTCGTCGAGGGCTTCCTGGACTTCTGGCGGAAGCACGACGCGATCCTCCGGGTCGTGGACCTCGGCGCCGCCGAGGGCGACAAGCGGTTCTACAAGATCCGCATGAAGATCCTGAACTCGGTCACCAACTCCCTGACGGACGCGGTGAAGGAGCTCCAGGCCAAGGGCAAGGTCGACAAGGACGTCAGCCCCGCCGCGATGGCCGGCTCCCTGGTGACGATGCTGGCCGCGGTCGCGGGGCACCAGAAGGGCTTCCAGACCTGGGGCGTGAAGCAGGCCGAACTGAAGCCGAACCTGGCCCTGTTGGTGCACCTCGGCATCACCGGCAAGAAGCCGACCAGATAGCCCCGCCCCCCTCCTTCCCCCCGTCCTGTCGCCGACGCCGGCGGCGGACCGCACCCGCGGACCGCCGCCGGCGTCGCCGTCTTCCGGGCCGCACGACGGAACGGACGCGAGGAGGGACCGCCACCGCGGCCCTGTGCCCCCGCGCCCCCGTGACTACCGTGACCCCATGACTACCGTGACCCCGTGACTACCGTGACCCCATGACGACCGACTTCGACCGCGCCCTGCGCTCCCTGCGGGTCTGGGACACCGCGCTGCCCGCCTTCGACCCGGCGGACGCCCCGCCCGGGCCGCTCGCCCTCTTCCACGACTGGTTCACCGCGGCCGTCGCGGCCGGCCAGAGCGAGCCGCACACCCCCTGCCTGGCCACCGTGGACGAGGACGGCCGCCCCGACGTGCGGGTGGTGATGCTGCACGGCGCCGACGCGCGCGGCTGGCACTTCGCCACGCACTCCACCAGCGCCAAGGGCCGCCAGCTCGCCGCCCGCCCGGAGGCCGCGCTCAACTTCTACTGGCCGGTCCAGGGCCGCCAGGTCCGGGTCAGGGGCCACGTCGTCACCGGCACCCCCGAGGAGGCGCACGCGGACCTGCGCGCCCGCACCACCGGCGCCCTCGCGGCGGCCCTGGTCGGCCGGCAGAGCGAGGTCCTGGACTCCCCGGAGACCCTCGCCGGGGCGAGCGCGGCGGCCTGGCGCCGGGCGGAGGCGGAGCCGGACGCCCCGGCCCCCACCTGGACCCCGTACGCGGTCGAACCGGCCGAGGTCGAGTTCTTCCAGGGCGACGAGCGGCGCCGCCACGTCCGCCTCCGCTACCGCCGCGACCCGTCGTCGCCCGACGGCTGGACCCGCGAACTCCTCTGGCCCTAGGGCGTGTGTCGGAAGTAGCGCCGTCTGCCCGAAGGGCAGGCGGGACTTTCGACACACGCCCTAGGGGGCGTTCACCGGCCCCTACTCGCTGCCCGCCGGATACATCTCCTCGACCTCCCGGGAGAAGTCCCGCAGCACCGCGCCCCGCCGGAGCTTCAGGGACGGGGTGAGGTGGCCCGAGGTCTCCGAGAAGTCGGTGTTCAGGACGCGGAAGGCGCGGATCGACTCGGCGCGGGAGACGAGCCGGTTGGCGTCGTCCACGCCCCGCTGGAGGGCGGCGAGCAGCTCCTCGTCGCGGGTCAGCTCCCAGAGCGCCAGGTGGTCCTTGCCCCGCATCCGCCGCCAGTGCGACAGGCCCTCGTGGTCCAGGGTGATCAGGGCGGTGACGTACGGGCGGTCGTCGCCGAGCACCATGCACTGGGCGACGAGCGGGTGGGCGCGCAGCCAGTCCTCCAGCGGGGCGGGCGCCACGTTCTTGCCGGCCGAGGTGACGATGATGTCCTTCTTGCGGCCGGTGATCCGCAGGTAGCCGTCCTCGTCGAGCGAGCCGAGGTCGCCGGTGGGGAACCAGCCCTCGTCGGTGTACGGCACGGCCGTCCCGCGCTGCGCGTCCCAGTACCCGGCGAAGACGTGGCCGCCCTTGAGCCACACCTCGCCGTCGTCGGCGATCCGGACGGCGGTGCCCGGCAGCGGCCAGCCGACGGTCCCGGTGCGCGGCCGGCGGGGCGGGGTGACCGTGGAGGCGGCCGTGGTCTCCGTCAGGCCGTACCCCTCGAAGACCTCGACCCCCGCGCCCGCGAAGAACTCCGCGAGCCGGGCGCCGAGCGGGGAGCCGCCGCAGATCACGTACTTCACGCGTCCGCCGAGCGCGTTCCGTATCCGCCGGTAGACCAGCGGGTCGTAGAGCGCGCGGGCGGCGCGCAGCGGCAGCGAGGGCGAGGCCTCCTGGCCGTAGCGGCGGGCGACCCGGGCGGCCCGGTCGAAGGAGGCCGCCCTGCCGCCGCGTTCGGCGGTGGCGCGGGCGGTGTGGAAGACCTTCTCCAGGACGTACGGGATGGCGAGGAGGAAGGTGGGCCGGAAGGCGGCCAGGTCGGCGAGGAGTCCGTCGCCCTCGACGGAGGGCGCGTGCCCGACCCGCACCCGGGCGCGCACGCAGCCGACGGAGACCATGCGTCCGAAGACGTGGGAGAGCGGCAGGAAGAGCAGGGTGGCGGCGGGCTCCTTCGTCTCCGAGACGAAGACGGGGTGGAGCAGCCGGACGGCGTTGTCGACCTCGGCGAAGAAGTTGGCGTGGGTGAGGGCGCAGCCCTTGGGGCGGCCGGTGGTGCCGGAGGTGTAGACGAGGGTGGCCAGGGTCTCGGGGGTGAGCAGTCCCCGGCGGGCGGTGACGGCCTCGTCGGAGATCCGCTCCCCCGCCCGGCGGAGCAGTTCGACGGCGCCGGTGTCGAGCGTCCAGAGGTGGGCCAGGCCGGGGAGCCGGCGCCGTTCGGCGGAGACGATCCGGGCCTGGTCGCGGTCCTCGACGACGCAGGCGGTGGCGCCGGAGTCCTGGAGGATCCAGCGGGTCTGGAAGGCCGAGGAGGTGGGGTAGACGGGGACGGTGACGAGTCCGGCGGCCCAGGCGGCGAAGTCGATCAGGGTCCACTCGTAGGTGGTGCGGGCCATGAGGGCGAGCCGGTCGCCCGGTCGCAGGCCGTGGGCGATCAGGCCCTTGGCGACGGCGTGCACCTCGGCGGCGAAGGCGGAGGCCGGGACGTCGTACCACTCGCCCCGCGGTCCCTTGCGGGAGAAGAGGGGGGCGCCGGGGTCCAGGCGGGCGTTGTCGTACGGCAGGTCGGCGAGGGAGCCGCGGGCGATCCGGGGGACGAGGGCGGGGACGGACACCTCCCGCACCCGCCCGTCGACCAGGAACTTGTGCGGTTCGACCGGCTCGGTCCCGGCTGCGGCGGTGGCGACGGACACGTGCGGCTCCTCGGTCTTCGCGACGAACTGAGACGTGCGGGGACGTGCGGGGCGTGCGGATGTGCAGTGCGTGTGCGGGGGCGTGCGGGATGTGCGGGGCGTACGGCCACGTGCGGGGCCGAACCGGGTTGGCGCACCGGCGCGTTGGAGCCCGCACCGACTTAACCAGTCGGTAACCTTACTGTGCGGTAGGGCTCAACGGGGAGACCAGCGCTCGCTTTTCATGAGGTTCCCGAGTCCCGCCCAGGCGAAGTTCATCAGCGTCGCCGCCGCCTCCTTCGCCGTCACCTCCGGCGTCTCGTTCGCCCAGGTCGCCAGGGACTCGGCCGAGCCGACCAGGGCCTGCGCGAGGGCGGTCACGTCCCGTTCCGTGATGGTGGCGGGCCCGTGCGCCTCGCGCGCCGCCTCGCCGATGAGCCCCGCCACGTAGACCGCGACCTCCTCCCGCATCCGGGACGCCTCGGTCGCGAACGGCTCCCCCTGCGTCCGGGCCTGCCGGCTCAGCACCACCCAGGAGTCGGGGTGCTCGGCGGCGTACGTGAAGAAGGCGAGCAGTCCCGCCCACAGCCGCTCGTCGGGCGGCAGCTCCCGGTCCTCGACCCCGGCGGCCACGGCGGCGAGCAGCGCCCCGGCCTCCCGCCGGATGCAGGCGGTGAAGAGCTCCTCCTTGGAGTTCAGGTACAGGTACACCAGCGGCTTGGAGACCCCCGCGAGCTCGGCGATCTCGTCCATGGAGGCGGTCTGGTAGCCGTGCCGCGCGAAGCTCCGCACGGCCGCGTCGAGCATCTGCCGCTCCCGCACGGCGCGCGGCAGCCGCCGCGCCTTCGCACCGTCGGCCATGGTGCCCACCCCTGCTTCCCGCTGCCCACAAGATCGTCCGACTGCCCCCGAGCAGCCTAGTGCCCCCGCCCATCGGGGGGCGGGGGCACCGGGAGCCGTCACGTGTCGGTCAGGCCGCGACCAGGACCTTCTCGTCCTCGGTCCGCGTCTCGGTCGGGTCGTCGATCGGGGACGACGAGGCGTTCTCGTACGCGGTGTGGTCGAGGATCTTCTCGCGGGCGGCGACGATCACCGGGACCAGCGCCTGGCCCGCGACGTTCGTGGCGGTGCGCATCATGTCGATGATCGGGTCGATCGCCATGAGCAGACCGACGCCCTCCAGGGGCAGGCCCAGGGTGGAGAGGGTCAGGGTCAGCATGACGGTCGCGCCGGTCAGGCCGGCCGTGGCCGCCGAGCCGACCACCGAGACGAAGGCGATCAGGAGGTAGTCCTGGATGCCGAGCTGCACGTCGAAGATCTGCGCGATGAAGATCGCGGCGAGCGCCGGGTAGATCGCGGCGCAGCCGTCCATCTTGGTGGTGGCGCCGAACGGGACGGCGAAGGAGGCGTACTCCTTCGGGACGCCGAGGCGCTCGGTGACCTTCTGGGTGAGCGGCATGGTGCCGACCGAGGAGCGGGAGACGAAGGCCAGCTGGATGGCCGGCCAGGCGCCCTTGAAGAACTGGACCGGGCTGACCTTGGCGACCGTGGCGAGCAGCAGCGGGTAGACGCCGAAGAGGACGATCGCGCAGCCGACGTAGACGTCGGCGGTGAAGGTGGCGTACTTGCCGATCAGGTCCCAGCCGTAGTCCGCGATGGCGAAGCCGATGAGGCCGACGGTGCCGATCGGGGCGAGGCGGATGACCCACCACAGGGCCTTCTGGAGCAGTTCGAGGACCGACTCGGAGAGGGCGAGGATCGGCTTGGCGCGGTCGCCGAGCTTCAGGGCGGCGATGCCGGCGACGGCGGCCATGAAGACGATCTGGAGGACGTTCAGCTCGGTGAAGGGCGTGATGACGTCCGTCGGGACGATGCCGGTGAGGAAGTCGATCCAGGAGCCCTCGCGCTTCGGCAGCTTGCCGTCCTGCGGGGTCAGGCCGGTGCCGGAGCCCGGGTTGGTGATCAGGCCGATCGCGAGGCCGATGGCGACCGCGATCAGGGAGGTGATCATGAACCAGAGCAGGGTGCGGGAGGCCAGCCGGGCGGCGTTGTTCACCTTCCGCAGGTTGGTGATCGAGACCAGGATGGCGAAGAAGACGAGCGGGGCGACGGCCAGCTTGAGGAGCTGGACGAAGATGTCGCCGACCTGGCCGAGGGTCTCCTTCAGCCAGGAGACGTCCTGGCTGCGGGCGATCCAGCCGAGCAGGGCGCCGAGGACCAGACCGACGATGATCTGGGCCCAGAAGGGGACCTTGGGTATCCGGGACGAGGGCTTGGCCTCGGGGGCCTCGGAGACGGACGCGGACACAGACACACTCCACAGGGCGTATCGGGGGAATACGGGGACGGGGGTGCGGCCACGAAAACGCGCTCGGGCGCGGGCCGCCGCATGAATGCCGGGAAGGTCAGAGCTCGCGGCAACAGACCGCGGACATACAGCGGCACAGGTCGACGTGCAGGCGCGCCACGAGCGGAGGGCTCATGGCGTCGGAGGTGCGCGCTGCGGTCTTCATGTCGAACACGTTAACACTTGAACTTTGAGAACCTCAAAGCTCTTCTTTGGGGTAAGGAGGCACCCCTCCGCCTCCGAAACGCAGAAACCCCCAGGCCGGAGCCTTGGAAGCTCCTGCCCGGGGGTAGATGTGTGATGAAACTTACGGAATCCTTACCCGGTCTCCACGGCCGGAGGGCGAGGCCCTACGACGCGTCCTCGCGGGACCGGTTCTCGGCGAGGCGGCCCTTCGCGCGGTCGACCTTCTCCACGATCTCGGCGCTCATGTCGTCGCGCTGTCCGCGCAGGAGGACGAAGCTGAGCGGGGCGGAGACGACGACGGAGAGGACGAGGACCCAGAGCAGGTTGGAGTCGCCGAGGCCGCGCGGCAGCACGCCGACGTAGACGAGCCCCCACAGGGCGAGGAAGGACCCGGCGAAGATGCCGAGCCGCAGCACCGTGTAACGGAGCATGTCAGTCCACTCTTCCGTTCCGAAAAGATCCCCTACGGGACGAACGTCCTCCCCAGTGAAGCACGGGGCCGCACCCTCCCCGGCACCAACCCCCTTGAGCGCCCGGCGAGTAATGGATAATCTCCACTAATGACCCTTACGTTCGAGGTGGACCCGGCGGTCGACACGGCCCTGCGCGACGGCGTCCTCGCCCTCTGGGCCGACGTCTCCGACGCGGGCGGCGCCGTCGGCTTCGTCCCGCCCGTCACCCCCGACGAGATCCGCCCCGCCCTGCTCCGGCACCTCGTCGACATGGCCCGCGGCGACACCCGTCTGCTGGTCGGCCGCGACGAGGACGGCGAGGTCGCCGCCACCGCCTTCTTCACCTTCAACACCCACCCCCTGATGACCCACTGGGTGTGGCTCTACACCGTGATGGTCCACCCCCGGCACCAGGGCAGGGGATACGGCCGCGACCTCATGGCCGCGGTCGAGCGCACCGCCCGCACCGCCGAGGGCTTCGAGGCGATCGAGGCCATCCGGCTCACCTGCCGGGGCGGCACCGGCGTCGACGGCTTCTACGCCAAGTGCGGCTACAAGGAGGTCGGCCGCGTCCCCGGCGCGATCCGGGTCGCCCCCGGCGACGACCGGGACGACATCATCATGCTGCTGCCGCTCACCTGACCCGCCCGGCCGGCCGACGAACCGATCGGCCGACCCGACCGGACCGGGCACGGGATGTCGGGTCCGGCCCCCCGGCCCCTTCCTACGGTGGGGACACGGAAAAGGAAGGACGGACCACGTGCTGGAGCGGTTGAACCGGGCCCTCGACCACATCGAGGAGCACCTGCGCGACGACCTCGACCCGGGCGAGCTGGCCCGGATCGCGACGACCTCGGAGTACCACTTCCGGCGCCTGTTCTCGGCGCTCGCGGGGATGCCGCTGTCGGAGTACGTGCGGCGCAGGCGGCTCACCGTCGCGGGCGCCGAGGTGCTCGCCGGCGAGCGGACGCTCCTGGAGGTCGCGGTGCGCTACGGCTACGGCTCCGGGGAGGCGTTCGCCCGCGCGTTCCGCGCGGTGCACGGCGTCGGCCCCGGCGAGGCCCGCCGCACCGGGGCCGCGCTGCGCTCCCAGCCGCGCATGTCCTTCCGCCTCGTCGTCGAAGGGAACAGCAGCATGCGGTACAGGATCGTGGAGAAGGACGCCTTCCGGATCGTCGGGCGCGGGGCCCGGGTCCCCCTGGTCCACGAGGGCGAGAACCCGGCGATCGCCGCCCACATCAGGTCCATCGGCCAGGAGGGCCTGGCCCGGCTCGCCCGCCTCTCGGACGGGGAGCCCGGGGGCGTCCTGTCGGCGGTCACCCACCTCTCGGACAGCCGCGAGGAGGGCGCCGAGCTGGACTACTGGCACGGGGCGGTGAGCGGCGCCGGCGTCCCGGAGGAGTTCGACGCGCTCGACGTGGCCGCCGGGACCTGGGCCGTCTTCGAGAACGAGGGCCCGTACCCGAAGGCCCTCCAGTACCTGTGGCGGGACGTCTTCACCCAGTGGTTCCCGTCCAACCCGTACGCGAGCCGGCCGGGCCCCGAGCTGCTCTCCGTACGCCCCTCGGCGGACTGGACGACGGCGCGGGCGGAGCTGTGGATCCCGGTGGAGCGCACGGAGGCGTGAGAAAGGGCCGGCGAGGAACCCCTCGCCGGCCCTTTCGCCCCGGGGATCAGACCCGCATCGGCTGCGGCGACTCGCGTCGCTCCGCGTCCGGGCCCGGGTACTCGCGGATGATCTCGTACCGCGTGTTCCGCTCGACCGGCCGGAAGCCGGCGTCCCGGATCAGTTCGAGCAGGTCCTCGCGGCCCAGCTTGTTCGGCGTGCCGTAGTTGTCGGCGTCGTGCGTGATCTTGTACTCGACGACCGAGCCGTCCATGTCGTCGGCGCCGTGCTGGAGCGCGAGCTGCGCGGTCTGGACGCCGTGCATGACCCAGAAGACCTTGACGTGCGGCACGTTGTCGAAGAGCAGCCGGGAGACCGCGAAGGTCTTCAGGGCCTCGGCGCCGGTCGCCATCGTGGTGCGCGCCTGGAGCCTGTTGCGGACCTTGCCGTCCTTCATGTCCACGAAGTCGTGCTGGTAGCGCAGCGGGATGAAGACCTGGAAGCCGTTCGTCTCGTCCTGGAGCTCGCGCAGCCGCAGCACGTGGTCGACGCGGTGCCGGGGCTCCTCGATGTGCCCGTACAGCATGGTCGCCGGGGTCTTGAGCCCCTTCTCGTGGGCGAGCCGGTGGATCCGGGACCAGTCCTCCCAGTGGGTGCGGTGGTCCACGATGTGCTGCCGGACCTCCCAGTCGAAGATCTCGGCGCCGCCGCCGGTCAGCGACTCCAGGCCGGCCTCGATCAGCTCGTCGAGGATGTCGGAGGCGGAGAGCCCGGAGATCGTCTCGAAGTGGTGGATCTCGGTGGCCGTGAACGCCTTGAGGGAGACGTTCGGGAGGGCCTTCTTCAGCTCGGAGAGCGAGCGCGGGTAGTAGCGCCAGGGCAGGTTGGGGTGCAGCCCGTTGACGATGTGGAGCTCGGTGAGGTTCTCGTTCTCCATCGCCTTCGCGAGGCGCACGGCCTCCTCGATGCGCATGGTGTACGCGTCCTTCTCGCCCGGCTTGCGCTGGAAGGAGCAGTAGGCGCAGGAGGCGGTGCAGACGTTGGTCATGTTCAGATGCCGGTTGACATTGAAGTGGACCACGTCGCCGTTCTTGCGGGTCCTGACCTCGTGGGCCAGACCGCCGAGCCAGGCGAGGTCGTCGGACTCGTACAGGGCGATGCCGTCCTCACGGCTCAGCCGCTCACCGTCCCGGACCTTCTGCTCCAGCTCACGCTTGAGCCCCGCGTCCATGCGGCCGCCTCCCTCTTCTCCGATATCCGTGCTTCGCCGTTCACCGTACTCTCAGGCCCGCCGTCAGCCCTCCTCGGGCAGCTCCCCGACGCGGTTCTCCCACTTGGTGGAGAGCACGATCGTGGTGCGGGTGCGGGAGACGCCCCGGGTGCCGCTGAGGCGGCGGATCGTCTTCTCCAGGCCGTCGACGTCGTTCGCGCGCACCTTGAGCATGAAGGAGTCGTCGCCGGCGATGAACCAGCAGTCCTCGATCTCGGCCAGGTCCTTGAGCCGGCGGGCCACGTCCTCGTGGTCGGCTGCGTCGGAGAGGGAGATGCCGATGAGGGCGGTGACGCCGAGGCCGAGCGAGGCGGCGTCGACGGTGGCGCGGTAGCCGGTGATGACCCCGGCCGCCTCGAGGCGGTTGATGCGGTCGGTGACGGAGGGGCCGGAGAGCCCGACGAGCCGGCCGAGTTCGGCGTATGAGGCACGCCCGTTCTCGCGCAGGGCCTGGATGAGCTGCCTGTCCACGGCGTCCATAGGTATGAGGCCTTCCATTGTCCAGCGATACCGCGAGTTTAGGTATAGAATCTAAGGTACACAGGGACGACATCCTGTGAATCTTTCAACAGATCAGAGTCGATCTTTAAGAACCTTCGGGTTCGGAACCTTCAGGAGTGGTGTTCACCGTGTACACGATCGAGATGGCCTACGCCCGCATGCGCGAGCTGCAGGACCTGGCCAACCGCTCGCGTGCCCACCAGCCCGTCCCCGCCTCGAAGCGCGCTCCCCGGGAGCGCGCGAAGAAGCGCTAATCGGACCGGAGAGCCGCACCCAGCTCTCCTTCCCAGCGGCGGTACAACCGGTGCGGCACCTTCGCCGCGTCCAGTACCCGCCCGGCGACGAAGTCCACCAGATCCTGGATGTGCGTCGCCCCCGCGTAGAACGCCGGAGAGGCGGGCAGCACCACGGCGCCCGCCTCGTCCAGCGCCACCATGTGCCGGAGCGTCTGCCCGTTGAGCGGGGTCTCCCGCACGGCGACCACCAGCGGCCGCCGCTCCTTCAGCGTCACGCTCGCGACCCGTTGCAGCAGGTCCTTCGAGAGCCCCAGCGCCACTCCCGCCACCGCGGCGGTCGAGGCCGGCACCACCAGCATCCCCTTCGCCGGGTACGACCCCGAGGACGGGCCCGCGCCCAGGTCCCCGGCCGGCCAGTAGCGCACATCCGCCAGGTCCGCCCCGAACGTGTCGGGCTTCCCGTCGGCGCCGCGCGCCAGCCAGGCCGCCAGGTCCTCGCGCCAGTGCGCGTCCCGGAAGGAGATCCCGGTCTCGTCGAGCAGCGTGAGCCGCGAGGCCCGCGACACGATCAGGTCGACGCTCTCCCCGGCGGCGAGCAGCCCCCTCAGGACGGCGGCGGCGTACGGCGTGCCCGACGCCCCGGAAACCCCCACGATCCAGGGGGTGCGCTTGCCGTCGTTCATGCCGTCGAGCCTATCCGTGAGGGTTCCGGGACGATCCGGGGCGGTGCGGGACGGGTCCGGGCGCCGGGCTACGGGGTGAGCCCGCGGACCAGCAGGTCGAGGAGCGCGCAGACGAACAGGCTGATCCCGATGAAGCCGTTCGTCGTGAAGAACGCGCGGTTCAGCCGGGACAGGTCGTGCGGCTTCACGATCGTGTGCTCGTAGCAGAACGCCACCACGACGACCGCCAGGCCGACCCAGAAGAAGGCCCCGGCGCCGGTGGCCAGCGCGTACCAGACGAGCAGTCCGGTCGTCACGACCGCCGAGCCCCGCGCGCCCCACAGGGCGGCCGGGATCCCGAAGCGGGCCGGGACCGACCTGACGCCGTGCGCCCGGTCCGCCCGCACGTCCTGGCAGGCGAAGATCAGGTCGAAGCCGCCGATCCACACGCCCACCGCGAGCCCCAGGATCACCGCGTCCCAGGACCACTCCCCGGTCACCGCCAGCCAGGCCCCGACGGGCCCGATCGCCTGGGCCAGCCCCAGGATCGCGTGCGGGAAGTTCGTGAACCTCTTCCCGTACGGGTAGACCACCATCGGCACGACGGCGAGCGGCGCGAGCGCCAGGCAGAGCGGGTTGAGCAGGGCGGCGGCCCCCAGGAACACCACGACGGCGATCCCGGCCCCGGTCCACGCCGAGCGCACGGACACCGCGCCGGTCACCAGCTCCCGGCCGGCCGTGCGCGGATTGCGCGCGTCGATCTCGCGGTCGATGATCCGGTTGCAGGCCATGGCGAAGGTCCGCAGGCCCACCATGCAGACGGTGACGAGCAGCAGCGTCCACCAGTGGATCCGCTGGTCCGTCCGGAACATCGCGGTGAGCGAGGCGATGTAGGCGAAGGGCAGCGCGAAGACCGAGTGCTCGATCATCACGAGCCGCAGGAAGGCCTTGGTGCGTCCGGGCTGGGCGCCCGGCACGGCGGCGGTGGTCACAGCCCGTACTCCTTCCACCGCCGGTCGACCAGGGCCGCCGTCGCCGGGTCCGACTCCACCATGTCCGGCCAGCCGCCGTCCCGGGTGTAGCCCTCCTCGGGCAGCTTCCTCGTGGCGTCGATGCCCGCCTTGCCGCCCCAGAACTGCTGGTAGGAGGCGTGGTCAAGGTGGTCGACCGGGCCCTCCACCACGGTGAGGTCACGGGCGTAGTCGGTGTTCCCGAGGGCCCGCCAGGCGACCTCGTGCAGGTCGTGGACGTCGCAGTCCTTGTCGACCACGACGATCAGCTTGGTCAGCGACATCATGTGCGCGCCCCAGACGGCGTGCATGACCTTCTGCGCGTGCTTCGGGTACTTCTTGTCGATCGAGACGATCGCGCAGTTGTGGAAGCCGCCGGACTCCGGCAGGTGGTAGTCCACGATGTCCGGCACGATGATCTTGAGCAGGGGCAGGAAGAAGCGCTCCGTGGCCCGGCCCAGCGGTCCGTCCTCGGTCGGCGGCCTGCCGACCACGATCGACTGGAGCAGCGGGCGCTTCCGCATCGTCACGCAGTCGATCTTCAGGGCGGGGAACGGCTCCTGCGGGGTGTAGAAGCCGGTGTGGTCGCCGAAGGGGCCCTCCGGGAGCGTCTCGCCCGGCTCCAGCCAGCCCTCGATCACGACCTCGGCCTGCGCCGGGACCTGGAGCGGCACGGTCTTGCAGTCGACCATCTCGATCCGCTTGCCCTGCACGAAGCCGGCGAACAGGTACTCGTCGATGTCGCCCGGCAGCGGGGCCGTCGAGGCGTACGTCACGGCCGGCGGACAGCCGAAGGCGATCGCGACCGGCAGCCGCTCGCCGCGCTCGGCCGCCACCGCGTAGTGGTTCCGGCTGTCCTTGTGGATCTGCCAGTGCATGCCGATGGTGCGCTTGTCGTGCCGCTGGAGCCGGTAGAGGCCGAGGTTCCGGACGCCGGTCTCGGGGTGCTTGGTGTGGGTGAGCCCCAGGTTGAAGAAGGAGCCGCCGTCCTTCGGCCAGGTGAAGAGCGCGGGCAGCTTCTCCAGGTCGACGTCGTCACCGGTGAGGACGACCTCCTGCACGGGGGCGTCGCCGGACTTCACCTTCTTCGGCGGCACGTGGACCATCGAGCCGAGCTTGCCGAAGGCCTCGCGGACCCCGACGAAGCCCTGCGGCAGCTCCGGCTTGAGGAGCCCGCCGATCTTCTCGCTGATCTCGCCGTACGACTTCAGGCCGAGGGCCTTGAGCAGCCGGCGGTCCGTCCCGAAGACGTTCATCGCCAGCGGCATCGAGGAGCCCTTGACGTTCTCGAAGAGGAGCGCGGGCCCTCCCGCCTTGTTCACGCGGTCGACGATCTCCCCGACCTCCAGGTACGGGTCGACTTCGGCCTTGATGCGCTTGAGGTCGCCTTCGCGCTCGAGGGCCCTGAGCAGCGAGCGGAGATCGTCGTAAGCCATACGGGCAAGTATCGGTCACCGGCTACCCTGGACCTGTCACCGGGGCCGCCCAAGCGCGCCCCCGCCACCGCTTCCAGGGGGCTGTCCCACATGCTCAGGGCGCTGCTGTTCATCCTGCCGCTGGCGCTGATGATCTACGCCTTCATCGATTGCCTGAACACTCCGGAGGAAGAGGTCAAGCACCTTCCCAAGCCGGTGTGGGCCATCGTGATCCTGCTGTTCTCCATCGTCGGCGCGATCGGCTGGATCGTCGCGGGCAAGGAGCGCGGGCCGAAGGGACGGACCGGGGCGGGCGGCGGACGGGGCGGCCGGGGCGCGGGCGGCTGGGTGGCGCCCGACGACAACCCGGAGTTCCTGAAGTCCCTCAAGGACGACGGATCCGGCGCGAAGGCCGACGACGACGCCCTCCTGAAGGACTGGGAGGAGGACCTGCGGCGCCGCGAGGAGGAGCTGAAGCGGCGCGAGCGGGGCGAGGAGAGCGAGGGCTGACGGGCCCGGGGGCCTCCGGGGCGCGTGCCGGCGGGTTCCGCCCGACCGGCGGCGTCCGGCACGGACCCCGGCGGGCCCCCGTCCGGCGTCTCAGTCGTCGGAGCCGACGGTGTTGTCGTGGCCGGCGTTGAAGACGTCGCCGCCCGCGAACTGGAGCCAGTCGCCGAAGACGATCGTGTACGAGGGCTCCGGCTCGTAGTCGACGTAGACGTCGGCGCTGGCGGCACCGGCGGTGCCGAGGACGATGGCTCCGACGGCGAAGGCGGTCAGCAGGGAACGCATGGAAGACCTCTCGGTAGGACGGCGCGGCGCGCCGCGGAAGGGCGGGCACTGCGCACGCTAGGGCCGTCACCCTCCGCGACCGGGGCGCCGGGCCGGTGGGGGCGCGGTCCTCAGCCGATCGGCGGCAGGGACGGGGACCCCGCACTCGCACGAGCGCGCCGCCTGTCCGAAGGCCATCGGCGGGGACGGCCCGGAGCACCTGTGCGCCGAGCCCCTCCCGGACCGCGAGGAGAACACCCGGCTCCTGCGCATCGCCTCGGCTCCCGCCGCCCCGGAGGCCCCGGAACGGATCGCGGCCCTGCGCGACGACCCGATGGAACCACCGGAGGCACGGGAGGCGGCCCGCGCGCGGTGGGCGGCTCCGGACGGCGGGACGCCGCCCTGAGCACCGTCCGACGCGTGATCCCCCCACCCCGCCGGGAACGAGTCCCCCATGGACCCGCTGTGGACCGCATGGACCGCACGGACCCCATGGACGAGGACCGGGCCCGCTCCTGGCTGGCCACCGCCCTCGACGAGGCCCGCGCCGGGCTCCGGGAGGGCGGGGTTCCGATCGGGGCCGTCCTCTACGGGGCCGACGGCCGTCTCCTCGGGCGCGGGCACAACCGGCGGGTGCAGGACGGGGACCCGTCCGCGCACGCGGAGACCGCCGCGTTCCGGGACGCCGGGCGGCAGCGCTCGTACCGGGGGACGATCACGGTCACCACCCTCTCGCCCCGCTGGTACCGCTCCGGCCCCGTCCGGCGGTTCGGGATCTCGCGGGTGGTCGCCGGCGAGGCCGAGACCTTCCGCGGCGGGCACGGCGTCGGGGTCCTCGTGCTCGACGATCCCGCGTGCGTGGCGCTCGTGCGGGAGTTCGTCGCCGCGCGCCCCGAGCTGTGGAACGAGGACATCGGGCAGGAGTGGGGGCCCGGCCCGTGAACCTCCGCTTCCGCCACAGACCCGCAACGCCCTCACAACAGAGTCGAAAAGTCGACCGCTTTCCCAACACACCGTCGATATCCTTGAGTTGACTGTTACGGGGGTGGCGGGGCTTGGACAGGGAGCTGTACGGCCGCGAGGCGGTCCTGGACGACGGCGGGCTTGTCGCGCGGCTCTGCGGGCTCACCCGGCACGGGGACGCGCGGGTGGCGTACGAGCACGGGGACGATCCGCCGGTCACCGTCTTCACCGGCGGGCGCGGGACCGGCAAGACCGCGCTGCTCAAGGAGGTCCGGAACCGGTACCGGGGGTACACCCCGCTCGCGCTGCTCGACTGCGCCCGCGTCGAGCCGCCCGCCGACCACGGGCCCGGCTGGACCCCGCTCACCGGCGCGCTGTCCGAGCTGGCCGTGCAGTTCTCGCCCAAGGTTCCCGGGGCCTCGCCCGTGCGGTTCCCCCGGCTCTCGCTCGGGCTCGTGGCCGTCGCCGCGATCGGCTGGTCCCGGGAGGACGACGAGCGGGCCCGGCGCGACCTCCAGCGGCTCGGGCCGCTCCTCGCGACCGTCGACCCGACCCGCGGCGCCGCCGCCCACTGGGTCGGCAAGGTCCTCGCCAAGCTCGCCGCCACCTTCGCGGAGACCGCCGCCCCGCTCGCCGGGGTGCTCGCCGAGGCGACCGTGGAGACCGTCATCGAGGAGGTCTTCGGACGGCTCCAGCGGTCCGCCGAGGGGTGGTACGGCGGATACCGGAACGCCGGGGGGCGGGGGAAGGCGGGGCTCCAGCAGCTCGCCAACGACTTCGAGCAGGGCGGCCGGCGCCGCGGCGAGGCCGAGGCCTTCCTCGTCGGAGCCCTCACCGAGGACCTGCTCCACGCCTACACCGGCTTCCGGCGCGGCAGCCGCGTCGGCCGGCCCCTGCTCCTCCTCGACGACGCCCACGAACCGCTCGGCCGGCAGCTCGTCGAACCGATCCTGCGCGCCCGCTCCGCCGAGGGGCGCCGCGACCGGCTCGTCGTCCTGGCCGCCTCCCGGATCCGTGACCACGAGGCGCTGCGCCAGGCCACCCGGCTCCGGCTCCCCGAGACCGCGCACCGGGCGCCCTGCCCGCGCGGGGCGAGCGTCGGCTCCGGCATCCTCGTCGTCGAGCTGACCCCGCTCTCCCCCGCCCAGACCCGCGGCGCCTTCGACCGCCACGACCCGGCGGGCCGCACCCCCGCCGAACTCTCCCGCGCCGTCCACCGGCTGACCGGCGGCCGCCCCCTGGGCGTGGTGCTCCTGGGCCGGGCCGCCGGGGAGGCCCCCGCCCACCTGAAGCCCGATCTCACCCCGGGCCGGCTGCTCGACCTGACGGTGGAGCTGCGCGAGGACTCCCCGCCGGTGCCCGTCGCCCCCGCCCTGCTCGCCGAGCTGTTGCCGGTGCCCCGGCTCGGCCCGTACGCCGTGCTCGCCGCCGCCCACGACGAGGAGTCCGCCCGGGTCCTGGCCCACGCCCGGCTCCCCTCCGAGTCCCGCGACGGGGACGTGGCGCTGCGCGTCCGCGACCGGCTGCGCGCCGAGGACTGGGCCGCGTCCGCGCCCGGCTCCCGGCACTTCGTCGGCGACCCGCTGCTGCGCGCCCTGCTCCTGCACCGGCTGCGCTTCGAGGACGGCGACCACCCGCGCTACGCCGCCTGGCACGCCGTCCACGAGACCCTGCGCCGGCACTACGGGCCCGAGCCCGGCCCGTACCGGCTCCACCACGACCTCGCGCTCGGCCGCACCGAGGACGCCGTCACCCATCTGCGGGCCACCTTCCCCGAGCCGGACGTCCTCGGCTGGCTCGGGCGGCTGCGGTTCGTCGCCTCCGCCCCGTACCCGCGCGAGCGCGACGCCACCGGGCCCGACCCGCGCCGGGCCGTCGCGCTCGGCCGGGCTCCGACGGGAGGCCCCGATCCGGCCGCCGGGCCCCCCGCCGGGCTCGGTGCCGACGCCGTCGAGCTGCACCTCGCCCTGCGGCGCCTGCTGCACGCCGTATGGCTGCTCACCGATCCGCTCGCACTGCCCGACGACGAGGTCGCCGACCGGCTCTCGTACGAGCTGCGCCGGCTCTCCGGCCGCCATCTGTCGGGCAGCGGTTCGCTCTGGGACGCGGCCACCCACTGGCCGCGCGACATCCGCGCCCGGCGGGAGCCCTCGCTGCCGCCGGGCCGCGAGGACGGAGTCTGACGCCATGCCCGACCGCGCGACCGCCCGCCCCTTCGACCGGCTCCGCCGCCGCGTCCGCACCCCCCGCCAGAAGCTCGTCGCCTCCCTCGTCACCGCCGCCGTCGTCCTCGGCCTCGGCGGCTACGGCGTCGTCCGCCTCACCACCCCGGAGGACCGTTCCTGCGCGCCGGGCGTCGAGCGGCCCGCCGGCAGCGAGGAGTGCGTCGGCGTCAACGGCGACGGCCACGACTTCGGCATCGGCGAACTGGGCGGGATCGCCGGCGCCATCGGCGCCGAGAACGCCACGCTCAAGCCCGACGACCACGTCACCGTCGCCCTCCTGCTGCCGCTGACCTCCACCGACGCCGGCATGCGGATCAAGGTGCTGAACGAGCTGCGGGGCGCCCACGCCCACCAGTACCGCGCCAACCACGAGTCCAACGACGAGCTGCCCAAGATCCGGCTCGTCCTCGCCAACACCGGCAAGGGCAACGCCCACTGGCGTCCCACCGTCGACCGGCTGATCGCCATGAAGGACTCCGCCGACCGGCTCCGGGCCGTCTCCGGCGTCGCCACCTCCTCCACCGAGGTCCGGGAGGCGGTGACCGCCCTCACCGGGGCCGGGATCGCCGTCGTCGGCACCACCATCACCGCCGACGACATCGCCAACGCGCCCGGCAACGAGCGCTATCCCGGCCTCGCCCGCGTCTCGCCCACCAACGGCGACGAGGCGAAGGCGCTCGCCCACTTCGGGCGCGTGGACTCCGCCAAGGCGCTCCTCGTCCAGGACACCCGCGGCGGCGACCACTACACGGACACCCTGAAGGCCGCCTTCGCCGCCACCCTCAAGAACAGCCCGCACGCCCCCGAGCTGTTCACCTCGCCCGCCGACCCCAACGAGGAGGGCACCACCGCCAACACCTTCCGCCAGATCACCCATCTGATCTGCGACAGCCGCGCCGAGACCGTCTTCTTCGCGGGCCGCCACACCCAGCTGCGCCAGTTCATCAACGCCCTCGGGTCGCGCGGCTGCACCGAACGGGCCTTCACCGTCCTGACCGGGGACGAGGGCTCGTACCTGGGCGCGGACGCGAAGCTCGACCGGAAGGCGCTGAGGTCGAGGCTGACCGTGCGGTACGCGGCGCTCGCCCACCCGGACGCCTGGCTGCCGGCGGAGGGGCGGAGGGTCCCGGCCACGGGCGGCTCCACCCGGGCGTACGAGACCTTCCTGGGCGACGTCACCCGCGGGGCGAAGGCGCCGCCGCCGCTCACGGACGGGCAGGCGATCGTCGCGTACGACGCGATGGCGACGGCCGTCCACGCGATCCGCCAGGCCACCCCGCAGGGGGCCCGCCACCCGGCGGCGGCGGACGTGGCCGCCCAGTGGCCGCAGGTGAAGGGCTCGCTGCGGGTGGAGGGGGCGAGCGGCTGGATCTGCCTGGACAACTACGGCAACCCGTACAACAAGGCCGTGCCGATCGTGGAGCTGGCCCCGAACGGCTCGCAGCGCTTCGTGCAGATCGCCTGGCCGGAGGGGCGCCCGCCGGAGTCGCCGTGCCTGCCGCCGAAGCGGGGGTGACACCCCCCAGGGGGTGTCTTGTCGATCAGGCCGGATCGGGGAGCGGTGTCCGGTGCCGTGCGTCGCAAGGCGGAGGAGGGAGTCGACGCGGAGCGTCGGCGAGTGACGACAACGCGGCGAGGTGCGGTGCCGGACACCGCGAGCCCGGCATGATCGGCCAGACACCCCCTACGGCTCCCACTTCGGCCAGCGCGCCGCGTCCCGCTCGTACAGCTCCCGCAGGTGCAGCCAGCGCTCCGAGGTCCGCTCCCGCCAGTCGGCGGGACGGCCGTCCAGGGCGCGGGCGAGCCACTCGAAGTGGTCGTGCCAGGCGGCGAGCCGGTCGAGGCGGTGCTCCGGCGGGCCGCGCAGCTCGTTGGTGAAACGCAGCACGGTCGATCCGTCGCCGCCGGGCCCCGGGCCCGGCTCCAGGTGGAACCGGATCCGGCCGTGCGTCGGATCGACCGTGTACTCGGCCACGCTCCCGGGGTCCCAGGCGGTCACCCGCCCCGGGTCCTCGGTGTCGCCGCTGGTCAGCCGGTGGAGGACGACCCGGCCGCCGAGCCGGGGCTCCAGCGGGTCCGCCGCGCACAGCCAGCGCGCCAGGCCCTCGGGGGTGGTGACGGCCGTCCAGACCTCGGACGGCGGGTGCGGCAGCTCGACGGTGAAGCGCAGCACGTGCGTGTCGCCGTCGTGGGTCTCGCTCCTGCCCCGGGGTATCTCGCTCATGGTTCCAGCGTCACCCCGGGGCGGGCCCGGTGCCAGCCCGGAGGCCGGGGCTCAGACTCCGGCGTAGGAGTGCTTGCTGGTCACGAAGATGTTGACGCCGTAGTAGTTGAAGAGGAAACAGGCGAAGGCGATGAGCGCGATGTACGCCGCCTTCCGGCCCTTCCAGCCGGCCGTCGCGCGCGCGTGCAGGTACGCGGCGTAACCGACCCACGTGATGAAGGACCAGACCTCCTTGGCGTCCCAGCCCCAGTAGCGGCCCCACGCGTCGCCGGCCCAGATCGCGCCCGCGATGATCGTGAAGGTCCACAGCGGGAAGACCGCCGCGTTCACCCGGTAGGAGAACTTGTCGAGCGAGGCCGCGGCGGGCAGCCGCTCCAGGACCGAGCGGGCGAAGGCGCCGGGGTTCCCGCCGGTCGCGAGCTTGTTCTCGTACGAGTCGCGGAAGAGGTACAGCAGGGTGGCGACCGCGCCGAGGTAGAAGACCGCGCCGCAGAAGATCGCGGTGGAGACGTGGATCCACAGCCAGTACGAGTCGAGCGCGGGCACCAGCTGGTCGCTGGGGGTCTTCAGCCAGGTGGTGGCCAGGCCCAGGTCCAGCAGGACCGTGGTGACGAGCGGCAGGCCGATCCAGCGCACGTTCTTCTTGGCGAGGAGGAAGCCGAGGTACGCGCCGACCGCCACCGTGGAGAAGGTGGTGGAGAACTCGTACATGTTGCCCCAGGGGGCCCGCTGCACGGAGAGCGCCCGGGTGACCACGCCCGACGCCTCGACCAGGAAGGCCAGGACGGTGAGCGAGACGGCGATCCGTCCGTACAGGTCGCCCTTGGCCGTGCCGCCGGCCGCGCCGGGGCCGTCCGGCACGTCGCGGGTGCCGGCCGCGCTCCGGGTGACGACCTTCGGCCGGTCGAGCACGGCGGTGGAGCCGGCCTGCTTGACCTGGACGGTCACGGCGGCGGCGGTGGCGGCGGCACCGGCCGGCCGGGTGAGGGCGGCGGCGGTGCGGCCGACCTTGCTGCGGCTGCCGAGGACCCACTCGGCGATGTGGGCGAAGAAGGCCAGGGTGTAGACGGCCATCGAGGAGTAGATGAGCAGGTCGCTCATCCGCGCCAGGCTCTCGTCGGTCGTGGCGGCGAGGATCACTTGTCAGCCTCTCCAGAAGGGGCGGGGTCTTCCGCGGGTGCGTCCGCTGGTTCCGTGGTGGGCGGGGCCTGGTCCGTGAGCGCGACCGCCAGGTCGGCCAGCTCCTCGGGGAGCTTCGCGGACTCGCTGCGGCCGAGGCCGGCCATCTCGACGACGGTCACCCCGTCCTCGCCCCGTACGGCCCGGACCCAGACCCGGCGCCGCTGGATGAAGAGCGAGCCGGTCAGGCCCACGATGGCGGCGAGGGCTCCCGCGAGGGCGAGGCCGTTGCCGGACTGCTGCGAGATCTGGAAGCTCGCCCACTCCTTGATGTCCTTCTCGAAGGTGATCGAGCCGGCGCCGTCGGGGAGCGTCATGGTCTCGCCGGGCAGCAGGCGCTGGGCGAGCTTGTTGCCGGACGCGTCCGTGAACTGGGTCATCTTGGACTTGTCGAGCTGGTACACGTTCTGCGGGAGCCCGGAGTCCACGCGCAGGTCGCCGTGGTAGCCGGTGAGCGCCATGACGGGGAAGTCGAGCGCCGGGAACTGCGAGAACATCGTGCCCTGGCCCGCGCCCGCGAAGGTCGGCACGAAGAAGGCCTGGAAGCCGAGCTGCTGCTTCTTGCCGTTCTTGTCGCGGTAGCCGTCCATGACCTTGATCGCGCCGGTCGACGTGATGTTGTTGTCGATCGGGAGCAGCGGCACGGCGCCGTGGAAGACGGTCCTGCCGCGTCCGTCCTTGACGGTGACGACGGGCGCGTAGCCGTGGGCGATCAGGTAGACCTTGGAGTCGCCCACCTTCAGCGGCTCGTTGACCCGGATGATCCGCTTCCTGTCCGCGCCGCCCTCGGAGTAGGTGACGGCCGCCTCGAAGGTCCGCGGGGTGCCGCGCTGCGGGCCGCCCTCCTCGTACGTGCCGGTGAAGGAGTCCAGCTTGAAGCTGAACGGCACCAGCTCGTCGGTCCCGAACCAGGAGCCGGACTTGAAGTCGTCGTACTGGGTCAGCGTGTTGGAGAAGCCGTCGCCCTCGATGATCAGCTTGCCGCCCTCGGACTTGAAGAGGACGCCCCAGCCGAAGGCGACGAGCATCACGATCAGGGCGACGTGGAAGGCCAGGTTCCCGGCCTCGCGCAGGTAGCCCTTCTCGGCGGCGACCGCGTCGCCGACCCGGTGGACGCGGAAGCGGCGCTTCCCGAGGAGGGCGAGCGCGGCCTCCCGGGCCTCCTCGGGGCCGGCGCCGGTGCGCCAGGTGGCGTACGCGGGGAGCCGGTCGAGGCGGCGCGGGGCGCCCGGCGGACGGCCCCGGAGCTGGCCGACGAACTGCCAGGTGCGCGGGACGATGCAGCCGATGAGGGAGACGAACAGCAGGAGGTAGATCGCGGAGAACCACACCGAGCCGTAGACGTCGAAGAACTGGAGCTTCTCGTAGATCGGCGTGAGGGTGGGGTGCGCGGCCTTGAAGTCCTGCACCTTCATCTCGTCCGCGCTGGTCTGCGGGACGAGGGAGCCGGGGACGGCGCCGAGGGAGAGCAGCAGCAGCAGGAGCAGCGCGATCCGCATGGAGGTGAGCTGCCGCCAGAACCAGCGGAGCCAGCCGGTGAACCCGATGCCGGGACCGCCGGTGGAGGTCTCCTCGCGGTCCTCCGCGGGGGCGGTCGAGAGCCGGGCCCCGGCCGCGCCGGCGGTCTCGTCCGCCTTGTCCGTCCCGGCCGTGCCGCCCGTGCCGTCCGTCTCGCTCGTCTCGTCCGTCTCGTCCGGGGCCGGGGTGTTACCCGTCGCGTAGGTCTTGCTCATCGCTCCTCAGATCCCCACCGTGAAACCGTTGGACCAGCCCTGCATCGTGGCGACCATGCTGTCCCACGCTCCCGTGAGGAGCAGGACGCCGGTGACGATCATCATTCCGCCGCCGATCCGCATGACCCAGACGTAGTGCCGCTTGACCCAGTCGAACGCGCCCAGCGCCTTGCGGAAGGCGATGGCGGCGAGCACGAACGGTACGCCGAGACCCAGGCAGTACGCGAAGGCGAGCAGGGCGCCGCGCCCGGCGCTGGCCTGTTCCAGGGCGAGCGCGTTGACGGAGGCGAGGGTCGGACCGATGCACGGGGTCCAGCCGATGCCGAAGAGCGCGCCGAGCAGCGGGGCGCCGACCAGGCCCGCGACGGGCTTCCGGTGGAAGCGGAACTCGCGCTGGGTGAGCCAGGGCATCAGTCCGAGGAAGAACGCGCCCATGAGGATCATGAGCACGCCCAGGACCTTGCCGAGCGTCCCCCGGTACATCTGGAGGTTCTCGCCGAAGTAGCCGAAGAGGGCGCCGCCGGAGACGAACACGGCGGTGAAGCCGAGGACGAAGAGGACGGCGCCGGCGGTCATCCGGCCGCGGCGCTTCTCGGCGAGGTCGGTGCCGGTGACGCCGGTCACGTAGCTGAGGTAGCCGGGGACGAGCGGGAGGACGCACGGCGAGAAGAAGGAGACCAGGCCGCCGAGGACCGCGATGGGCAGGGCGAGCAGCAGGGCTCCGCTGGTGACCGTCTCGTTCACCGGCTCACTTCTCCTGGAGGAGCGGGTCGATCATCGAGCGGAGCTTCTTCTCGTCGAGGGCCAGGAGCGCGCGGGCGGCGATCCTGCCCTCCTTGTCGAGGACGACGGTGGAGGGGATGCCCTGGAGGCTGAGGGTGCCCTTGGGGAAGCCGAAGAGGATCAGCTTGCCGTCGGGGTCGTAGAGGCTCGGGTAGGGGACCTCGTAGTCCTCTTCGAAGGTGAGCGCCTGCTGCTTGTTGAAGTCGCGGGTGTTGAGGCCGACGAACTCGACCCCCTTGCCCTTGAGGTCGGCGGCGACCTTCGCGAAGTGGGGGGCCTCGGCGCGGCAGGGGCCGCACCAGGAGCCCCAGGCGTTGAGGACGACGACCTTGCCCTTGAGGTCGGCGACGTCGAGCGGCTTGCCGTCGACGGTCTCGCCGGCGAGCTTGCCCGGGGCCGCGCGCTGGCCCTTGGGGGCGGTGGAGATGCCGCCCTTGTTGGTCACGAAGTTGGTGCCGCCGCCACCGGTCGTGCCGCCGTCGCCGCCGCAGGCCGAGAGCACGAGGGCGGCGGTCAGCACTCCGACGGCGAACAGGGTGCGTCGAGGGGCACGGCTAAGGCTCATGTGAAAAGTTTCGCATGGGCGTTTGGGGGATCTTGGGCACCCCCCTACGTGCCCGTAAAGCACCTTGTCAAGGCCGCTTAAACGGCATGCCGGAACAGAAGGGTCCGTCAGGACGATCAATCGCGGCGATCAATCGGGATGCTCGGTCGAGGTGATCGGTCGAGGTGGTCGATCGTTTCTGCCGGGCAGGTCGGTCAGGCGGTCGGGGAACCGGTCGGGGAAACGGCCCCGAGAAATGCGTTCCAACCACCGGCGGGCTTCTGTCCGACTCCCAGACCGCGCAGCTTCGCGAGAATCTTCGGGTCCTGGACGTCGAGCCAGTCCACGAACTGCTTGAAGGAGACGAGCCGGACGTCCTTCTTTCCGGCCATTCCCTTGAGCGCCTCCTCGACGGCGTCCATGTAGATCCCGCCGTTCCACTGCTCGAAGTGGTTGCCGACGAAGAAAGGCGCGCGATTCGTCTCGTACGCGCGCGTGAAGCCGGAGAGATACGCCTCGGTGGCCTGCTTGCGCCAGCCCGGGTACCGCGAGGGCATGCCCTTCGTGCTGTTCTTCGACTGGTTGGCGAGCATGTTGTAGTCCATGGAGAGGACCTCGAAGGAGTGCCCGGGGAAGGGCACGGCCTGGAGCGGGAGGTCCCAGATCCCCAGGCGCTTGTCGGGCCAGGTCTGACGGCCGCCGGGCGAGCTGGCGTCGTAGCGCCAGCCGAGCCGCTTGGCGGTGGGCAGCAGGTTGTCCTGGCCGAGGAGGCAGGGGGTGCGGCCGCCGACGAGCTCCTTGGAGTAGTCGAAGGGGAGCGGGTCGATCTCGGTCCAGCCGCTGTTGGTCTTCCACTCGGTGACGAACTTCACGGCCTGGTCGATCTCGCTCTGCCACTGGGCCGGGGTCCAGTGGCCGACGGAGCCGGAGCCGCCGCAGAAGTGCCCGTTGAAGTGGGTGCCGATCTCGTGGCCGTCGAGCCAGGCCTGCCGGACGTACTTCAGGGTGTCCTTGACGTGGTCGTCGCTGAGGTAGCCGATGTCGGAGGCGCCGACGCGGTTGTTCGGCGGGCGGTAGAGGTTCTTCTTCGCCTCGGGCAGGAGGTAGATCCCGGAGAGGAAGAAGGTCATCGCCGCGTCGTGGTTCTTGGCCAGTTCGAGGAAGCGGGGGAAGAGCCCGTTGCCGACCTCGCCGGCGCCGTCCCAGGAGAAGACGACGAACTGCGGCGGGGTCTGGCCGGGTTCGAGCGGGACGGGCGCGTCGGGCTGGTGGGGCTGCTCGCCGGTGTCGGCGGTGGAGCCGTCGCCGATGAGCCGGACCGGGTCCTTGCTCGGGGCGGGGGTGCCCCGGTCGCCCGTGGCGTCGCCGGGCTTCTCGGGCCCGGGACGGCCCGAATTGCCCTGGTTCGAGGTGCTACAGGCGGCGAGGCCCATCGCCGCGGCGGCCCCAACACCCGCCCCGAGGAGCCCCCTTCGTGTGATCCCGCTGATCTCGCGCATGTCGTCCCCATTCGCGCTACGTATGAACTGAATGTCATCCAAACCGACAAACAGTGAGATGCGGGGAGGAACACGGGGGTTCCCGTTAAATAGCACAAAAATTTAAGGGCGTTCGGATGACATGAACATCATCCGAACGCCCTGCACTGCGATCCGTCAAGCCGACCCCGCCCGGGAGACCGGGCCCGGTCTCCCGGAGGGCCTACGCCCCGAAGGCCTTCGACTTCCCCTTGACCGGCTTCGCGCCCGCGAGGAGGTGCGCCGGGACCAGGTCCCGGGCCGGCTCGCTGTACCCCACCGAGACGATCGTGTCGCCCCGGTACGTGAACGAGGTCAGCGACGCCAGCGTGCACTGCCGCCGCCGCGGGTCGTGCCACAGCCGCCGCTTCTCCACGAAGCTGCGGACGATCCAGATCGGGAGCTGGTGGCTGACGCAGACCGCCTCGTGGCCCCGGGCCGCGTCCTTCGCCGCGTCGAGCGCGCCCATCATCCGGACGACCTGCTCGACGTACGGCTCGCCCCAGGACGGCTGGAACGGGTTGGTCAGGTGCTTCCAGTTCGCCGGCTTGCGCAGTGCCCCGTCGCCGACGCCGAAGGTCTTGCCCTCGAAGACGTTCGCCGCCTCGATGAGGCGCGGGTCACTCGCCAGGTCCAGGCCGTGCGCCTTGGCGATCGGCGTCGCCGTCTCCTGCGCCCGCTCCAGCGGGGAGGCCACGACGTGCGTGACGTCCCGGCCGGCCAGGTGCTCCGCGACCCGGTCCGCCATCTGCCGCCCCAGGTCGGAGAGGTGGTAGCCGGCGCGACGCCCGTAGAGGACGCCGTCGGGGTTGTGCACCTCGCCGTGGCGCATCAGGTGGACGACGGTGATGTCGTCGTCGCCCACGGGCCGCTCGGCGTTCACGTCGTCCACGGTGCCCGTGTCCTCCACGGCGTTCACGTCCCCCGCGCTGCTCACGTCGCTCATGCCGTCGCCTCCGCGGCGGCGCGCGCGGCGGCCGGCAGGGCGGCGGCGATCCGCTCGACGGCCCGCTCGTCGTGGGCGGTCGACACGAACCAGGACTCGAACGCGGACGGCGGCAGGTACACCCCGTCGGCCAGCATCGAGTGGAAGAAGGCGTTGAAGCGGAAGGCGTCCTGCTTCTTCGCGTCGTCGTAGTCGCGCACCTCGTCGGAGGTGAAGAACACCGAGAACATGTTGGAGGCGGTCTGGAGCCGGTGCGCCACGCCCTCCTTGGTCAGGGCGTCCGCGACCAGGCCGCGGATCTCCGCCGAGACCGCGTCCACCTTCGCGTACGCGGCGTCGTCGAGCAGCCGCAGCTGCGCGAGTCCGGCGGCGGTCGCGACCGGGTTCCCGGAGAGCGTGCCCGCCTGGTAGACCGGGCCCGCCGGGGCCAGGTGGCCCATGACGTCGGCCCGTCCGCCGAACGCGGCGGCCGGGAAGCCGCCGCCCATGACCTTGCCGAAGGTCAGCAGGTCGGGCTTCACGCCGTCGACGCCGTACCAGCCGGCCTTCGAGGTGCGGAAACCGGTCATCACCTCGTCGGAGACGTACAGCGCGCCGTTCTCCCGGCACAGGTCCGCCAGGCCCTGGTTGAAGCCCTCGGCCGGCGGGACGACGCCCATGTTGCCCGGCGAGGCCTCGGTGATGACGCAGGCGATCTCGCCCGGGTTCGCGGCGAACGCGGTCCGCACCGCCTCCAGGTCGTTGTACGGCAGCACGATCGTGTCGCCGGCCTGCGCGCCGGTCACCCCGGGCGTGTCCGGCAGCGCGAAGGTGGCGAGGCCGGAGCCGGCCGCGGCGAGCAGCGCGTCCACGTGGCCGTGGTAGCAGCCCGCGAACTTGACGACCTTCGCACGTCCGGTGAACCCGCGGGCCAGCCGGATCGCGGACATCGTCGCCTCGGTGCCCGAGGAGACCAGGCGCACCTGCTCGACCGGCTCCACGCGCGCGACGATCTCCTCGGCGAGCGCCACCTCGCCCTCGCCGGGGGTGCCGAACGAGGTGCCGCGGGCCACCGCGGCCTGCACGGCGGCGGTGACCTCCGGGTGCGCGTGGCCGAGAATCATCGGTCCCCACGAGCAGACCAGGTCGACGTACTCCCGTCCGTCCGCGTCGGTGAGGTACGGACCGGAACCGGACACCATGAACCGGGGCGTTCCGCCCACGGCCCGGAAGGCGCGCACCGGTGAGTTCACGCCGCCGGGCGTCACGAGGGAAGCGCGGTCGAAAAGCGTCTGTGAGACTGGGGCTTCGTATGAATACGGCACTGTGATCCTGACCTGCGAGAACGACTTAGGGCACGACATCGGGAACGGAGGGACGGCGTGGACATCCTGTGCATTACGCCGGGGCGTACGGCCTCCGCGTCTGCGAAACTGGGGCGTCATAGGGATGGCTCACGGAATCCATGGTGTCAGAGGCCACGGCGTTCTCGCGGACGGGTGTTTCGCCGTACGAGCGCGGGGGAGGTCACTGTCACGATGATCGGGTCGCGCGGCGGGGTCGTGTTGCCGAGAAAAAGCAGTCGGGTGGAGATATGCATCGCGGTGGCGGACCGGGCGAGGGGACGGACGACCTGGGTCCGGAGTCTGCCCGGCGGGGAAGGCACCGGCGCCGGCGGACCGAGGACCCGATCCCGGACGCACCGGGAAAGCAGGGTCCGCCGGACGCCCGGGACGAACCGGCCGCCGGTGGCGGGAGGGGCCGGTTGGGGGTGACGTACAAGTACTTCGGCGCGCCCGACGGCGCCACGGCGGCCCGCGTGCCGATCTCGATGCGTCCCGAGGAGCTCGGCGGCGACGAGCTCGGCATGGGCGGCATGTTCACCAAGATCAAGCCGGAGACCATAGCGGCCATGGTGCTCACCGGCATCCAGGGCATGCCCCTGCACAAGGTGCCCCCGCTGGAGCTGGTGGTCCTGCACCCCGACTACGCGGTGGTGAAGCTGCCGATGACCGTCGTCGACCCGCTGCGCGCGATCGGCGAGGAGTCGGTCGGCGCCGCCGCCTTCATCTGGTCCACGGTCCCGGACCGCGGCGGCCCGCGCGACGCCTTCGACGTCTACCAGCTGCTCCACGAGTGGCAGGACTTCTCGGTGCGCCTCCACGAGGCCGGCCACCAGCCGTACTGCCTGGTGTGGCCGTGAGGACGCGCTGACCCACCGGTGACCCGTACGGGGCCTTCGGCCGGGCCCCGGCTCACGCGCGCCGTCCCCTCTTCTCGCCGTCCCCTTCTCGCCGCCCCCGTCTGTGTGGCGGACGGCCCACGGGCAGGCGTTTCGCCGCACTTCCGGCTTCCATAAGTGCTGAAATTAGGACGAATGGTATGGAATGCGCGGAAGCCGCGCTCTGTGGGAGTGCCCCGCGCCCCGGGGAAGCGCCTGTACCGGGGAAGTGCCTGTACGAGGAGGGACCTGACGCGTGAGCGGAGTACGAATGGCCGGCGAACCCATGCAGATCGGCGAGGTCGCCGCACGGACCGAACTGTCCCTGCGCACCATCCGGCAGTACGAGGACAGCGGCCTGGTCGTCCCCTCGGCGGCCTCCCCCGGCGGCTTCCCCCTCTACACGGACGAGGACGTCTCCCGGCTCATGGTGGTCCGCCGGATGAAGCCGCTCGGCTTCACCCTGGACGAGACCCGCGAACTCCTCACCGCCGTGGACCGGCTGGCCGCCGACCGACCCGGCACGGACACGGAGCTCGACCCGGACGAGCGGGCCGCGCTCGTGTCCCGCGTCCGCCGCTACGAGCAGGCCGCCGCCGAGCGCGTCGCCGACCTGCGGGCGCAGCTCGCCCGCGCGGAGGAGTTCGCCCGGTCCCTCGGCTCCCGCCTGGCGGCGTCCCCGGCCTGAGCCGAAGGACCCGCCTCGGGGACCCGCCTCAGGGGGCCAGCGCCTCCGCGAGATCGCGGAGGAAGCGGGCGTACGCGGCGGGGCTGGGCGGGGTCTCCGGGTTCCAGGGCGCGAGCCGCACCCCGCCCGGGAGCGCGTACGGGGGCGTGGCGTGCTCCCGGCTGTCGAAGAGGACCAGGTCGGGGCGGAGTTCGGCGACCCGTTCCCAGCCGGAGGTGAGCCAGTTGGCGCCGGGCCCGGGGCCCGGGTCGAGCAGCCGGACGCCGAGTTCGGCGAGCCACGCAAGCTCGGGCCAGGCGTGCGGACGCGCCAGGTGCACCTGCTCGGGCCCGGCCCCGGAGAGCGCGAGCACCCCGAGCCCGCTCCGCGCCGCCGCCTCCCGGAGCGCCGCCCGGGCGGCCTCGAACTCCGCCAGGGCGGCCCCCTGACCGGGCCCGACGGCCGGACTCACGGTCACCGGCGTCACGATCTCGGGCCCGACGGCGTCCGAACCGACGATCACGGGAGCGCCGGCCACGGGGACGCCGAACGCCGGGGCGCCGGTCACGGGGGCGCCGGCCTCCGGGTCTCCGACCCCGGCGACTCCGGCCACCGGGCCGCCGGTCTCGAAGGCCCCGGCGGCAGAGGTCCCGGTCCCGGGGACCGCCGTCCCGGGGGCCCCGGCCTCCGGGCCCGTGGCCGGTGGCGCCCCGGCTTCCGGGCCGCCGACCCTCAGCCCGGCGGCCAGCGCCGCGAACCGGTCGAGGATGGCCGGCAGGTCGAGCTCGCTGCCGACGGAGAGGGCCACCAGCGGCACCCCGAGCCGCTCGACGAGCGCCTTGTCCAGCGCGTACGGGCTCTTCCCGTCGTACGTCACGTCGACGACGACGTCCGGCCGCAGCTCCCGCAGCACCGCCTCCCCCAGGGCCCGGCCCGGCCCGAGGTACGGCACCCCGACCGCCTCCAGGACGCCCGCCTTCGCCGGGTCGTACGCGTCGCCGTCGTGGGCGGAGCCGTACACCGCGACCGGTATCACCCCCAGGTCGTACAGGGCGGCTCCGGCCCGCACGTACGCGACCACCCGCCTCGGCACGCGGGCCGCCCCCAGCCGCTCGCCCCTGTCGTCCGTGAATCCCCACGCCTCTGTCCCGGACATGCGGCTGCTCCCTCCCCGGCCGGAATCTCCCTGTTCCGCCACCTTGGAACGGTTGTCCGATCGGCACAAGAGGGCGTGCGCCCCCGCGCCGGCCCGGGCGGGGCCCGGCTCCCCCTGCCGAAAGGCCCCGGGGAGGTGTTGACTGAACACGTCGGAAGGAAGCAGAGGAAGCCGTAGGAATCGCCCCGCCGTCGTGCGGGCGCGCCGCCTGCCGGGGCGCACGCGCACGGGCGGCCCCACGCCCTGGAGTGCGCCATGCCCTTGCCCGGCCGGTTCTCCGACCCCCGTACGATCACGTTCTTCGGCCTGCTCGCCGCCACGACGGCGGCGGGCCTGACCCTGGGCCTGCGCGTCCGGGCCGCCCGCCGCGACCGGGCGGGCGTCCCGCTGGAGCGCGTCTGGCACCCGCAGGAGTCCGTCCCGCTGACGCCCGCCGAGGAGCACGCCTTCGGCCAGGTCGCCCACCGCCTCTCCCCCGGCCCGGTGCACCGCCCGCGCTGATCCGCCGGGCGCGGCCTACGGGGTGGGGTCCATCCGGGAGGGGCCGCCGGGCGCGGTCTATGGGGTGGGGTCCACCGGGGAGGGTCCGCCGGGCGCGGTCCAGCGGGCGCGCGGGTCGCGGCCCGTCGTGGCGAGCAGCCGCTCGAAGGCGGTGGCGTCCCCGGGCAGCTCGACGGCGTCCCCGAAGACGCCCATCCGCCGGGCCGTCGGAGCCATCCCCTCCACCTCCCCGGCGAGGCCCGCCACCACGGACGGGTCCGGCTCGAAGGCCCGGCCGGTGGCACGGGCCAGGTCCCAGGCGTGCACGGTCAGGTCGAGCAGCACCATGCAGCCGACCGTCCGCGCGGGCAGCCCCATCGCCCCGGTCGTGCCCTCCTCGGCACCGGGTGCCGACCACGCCTCGACCAGTTTCCCGGTCTCCGCCGCGAACAGCTCGCGCCAGCCGGGATCGGCGACCGGGTCCGGGGTCCCGGAGAAGTCGGGCGTCCCCTTGGCGGCGAGGACCTGGAAGTTCACGACGACGGAGAAGAGGTGGTCGATCAGGGCCCGCACGTCGTACTCGGCGCAGGGCGTGGGCGCGCCCAGCGACGCGTCGGCGATGCCGCCGACCACGGGAACGGCGTCGTCGGCGGCGGTCCGGAGCAGGTCACCGATGGAGAGCTGGGCCTCGTTCGTCATGATCCCGACGCTACGGAAGCACGCCCGGCCCGGTCTTGAAGAAACACGACAGCCGGCGGACGAGAGGCGCCCGGGGCGTGTCCGGCGGATCACGGCCGGGTGCGCCGCGTCCCGTCCGACCCCGATCGACGGGACACCCCCTAGCATGCGGGGCATGCCGGACTCCGCGCCCCGCCGGGACACCCGGGGCATCGTCGACCCCGCCGGACTGCTCTCCCGCGTCCGCTTCCGCCGTCACCTCCCGGCGCCGGAGCTGCGGCCCTACCTGGAGCACTACTGGCTGATCGACTGGGAGCTCCCGGAGCCGTACGCGAGCCACGTCGTCCCGCACCCGTCGGTGAACGTCGTCTTCCGGCGGCACGGCCCCCTGGGCGCCCCGGCGGCCGGAGCGCACGCGTCGGCCGAGGTCTCGGGGGTCGGGCTCGGCCTGTTCACCCACAAGCTGGCGGAGGCGGGCCGGGTCTGCGGGATCCAGTTCCGCCCCGGCGGTTTCCGGCCCTTCGCGCCCGCGTGGCCGGTGTCGGCGTGGACGGGCCGCCGCGTCCCCCTGACCGACGCCTTCCCCGACGTCCCGGACTCGCCCGGCGCCGGGGCCGCCACGGCCGCCGTCCTCACCCCCGACGGGGACCACGCGCGCGTGGCGGCGCTCGACGCCTTCCTCCTGGCCCGCGGACCGGTCCCCGACCCGGCCGCCGACCACGCCGTGGAGCTGGTGGAACTGGTCCGTTCGGACCGCACGGTCCGCGGGACGTCCCGACTCGCCGCCGCGTCCGGCCTGTCGGCCCGCTCCCTCCAGCGCCTCTTCGCGAGCCACGTCGGGGTCGGCCCGAAATGGGTGATCCTGCGCTACCGGATCCACGAGGCCCTGGAACGCGCCGAGGCGGCGGGCGCCCCGGACTGGGCCGCCCTCGCCGCCGAACTGGGCTACAGCGACCAGGCCCACCTCGTACGGGACTTCACGGCGACGATCGGAGTGCCGCCGGCGGCGTACGCCCGTGGACCGTCAGTGCCGTGACCTACGGTGCGGGGATGGACGACGACACCTCGCGCGTACGCCTGGAACCCTGGTCCGAGGAGGACGCCGGACTGCTGCGCGCCCTGAACGCACCGGAGCTGACCGCCCACCTCGGCGGCCCGGAGACCGAGGAACAGCTCGTACGGCGCCACCGGCGGTACGTGGACATGGGCGCCGCGGACCCGGGCGCGGGCAGGATGTTCCGGATCGTGCTGCTCCCCGGGGAGACCGTGGCGGGCAGCATCGGCTTCTGGGCGCGGACCTGGGACGACGAGCCGGTGTACGAGACCGGATGGGCCGTGCTGCCGGGCTTCCAGGGCCGGGGCGTGGCGACGGCCGCCGCGCGGGCGGTGGCCGCGGAGGCCGGGGCGGCGGGCCTGCGCCGGCATCTGCACGCCTTCCCGTCCTCGGACAACGCCGCCTCGAACGCGGTGTGCCGCAAGGCCGGCTTCGAGCCGCGCGGCGAACGGGACTTCGAGTATCCGCCGGGCCGCCCGATGCGCTGCACCGACTGGCGGCTCGACCTGGGGGTCCCGGCTCAGGAGTCCTGACCGGGCGCGGTGAGCGGCCGGGTGAAGTGGAACGCCACGATGTCGAAGCGCTCCCGCAGGTAGAAGCGGTGGGCTCCGGTGCGGTGGGTGCCGGAGTCCAGGTTCAGCTCGTGGCAGCCGGCCTCGCGGGCCCGGCCCTCCAGGTGGGCGACGAGGGCGTGCCCGACCCCGGTGGAGCGCTCGGCCGCCGCCGTCACCAAGTCGTCGACGTACAGCTTGCGCAGGGAGCTGGTGTTGACGACGATCCGCCACCCGGCCGCGCCGACGCAGCGCCCGTCGTCCGCGTAGGCGGCGCTGAACCGCAGCCCCTGGGCGTGCCCGGCCCCGTACACCTCGCGGAAGAGCTCCGGGGTGAGGTGGGGGCGGAGTTCGGAGAGGACCGGGAGGAGGTCGCTCTCCAGGCGGGGGTCGCCCGGTGCGAGATCGGTGATCTTCATGCCGGGACGGTACCCCAGGATTTTTCGGGGTTGACCGCCGAGGCGCCGTCCCGGATATTTATCTGCGTCACGCAGATTATTCGTAGCGCAGTCGAAGGGGCCGGACCGGCCGGACCTCCCGCCACCCTCCGCCGACCACCCGTCGACCGCCGTCCCGGAAGGACGTCCCATGACCGTTCTCGTCACCGGCGCCCGCGGCCGCGTCGCCTCCACCCTGCTCGAACTCCTCGTCGCCGCCGGCATCGAGGCCAGGGCCGGATCCAGGAACCCCGCCGACCTCTCCCCACCCGCCGGAACCGGCACCGTGCACTGCGACCTCACCGACCCGGCCACCTTCGACACCGCCCTGAAGGGCGTCGACTCCGTCTTCCTCTACGCCGAGGCCGCCCACGCCGACACCTTCGCCGAACGGGCCCGCGCCGCCGGCGTCGAGCACGTCGTCCTGCTCTCCTCCAGCGCCGTCCTCGCCCCCGGCGCCGGGGAGAACGCCGTCGCCGCCCGCCACCTGGCGGCCGAACGCGCCCTGGCGGCCGCCGCCGCGTCCGGCGCCTTCGAGGCCACCCACCTCCAGCCCGGCGCCTTCGCCACCAACGCCCTCGCCTGGGCGCGGCCGCTCAAGGCGGGGCGCGGCCCGGACCTGCCCCACCCGCACGCGCACAGCGACCCGATCCACGAGCGCGACCTCGCCGAGGCCGCCCTCGCGGTCCTCACCGAGCCCGGACTGCGCGGCTCCTCCCACTGGCTGACGGGCCCCGCGTCCCTGGACTTCACCGAACAGCTCGCGATCCTCGCCGAGGCGACCGGACGCCCCGCACCGCACACCGCCGTCACCCCCGAGGAGTGGAAGAGGTCGGTCGCCGCCTTCATGCCGGAGCCGCTCGCGGACGGCCTCCTCGCCCACTGGGCCGCCCACGACGGCCGGCCCGCGCCCCTGACCGACACCGTGGAGACACTGACCGGCCACCCGCCCCGCACCTTCGCCACCTGGGCCGCGGACCACGCGGAGGCCTTCCGCCCCTGACCGACCGGCCCGCGCCCCGCCGCGCTCCCCGCCCAGGACCGTCCCGGACCACAGAACCGCCCGGCCGCCCGGACCGACCGGACCGCTCCGGGCCGCTCCGGGCCGAATTCCCTGGCAGCCCGTCCGCCCCCGGTGACATCCTGTCCCCGTGAACGGACCGGAGATCCAGATCAGTTTCGCCCCCGGCCTGCGGCTCTTCGTCCCGTCGGAGCGGCGCACCGGCCCCACCCCGGTGACCACCGACGGCGCCTCCTCGCTCGGCCACGTCGTGGAGTCACTGGGCGTGCCCCTCACCGAGGCGGGACGGCTCCTGGTCGACGGACGGCCCGTCGAGGCCTCGCACGTCCCGAGCACGGGCGAGACGGTCGAGGTCGAGGAGGTCGGCCGCCCGCAACCGGTCCCCGGCGCACCCCTCCGGTTCCTGCTCGACGTCCACCTCGGCACCCTGGCCCGGCGCCTGCGCCTGCTCGGCGTGGACGCCGCCTACGAGAGCGAGGACATCGGCGACCCCGCCCTGGCCGCGCTCTCCGCGCGGGAGCGCCGCGTCATGCTCTCCCGGGACCGCGGCCTGCTGCGCCGCCGCGAACTGTGGGCGGGCGCCTACGTCTACAGCGACCGTCCGGACGAGCAACTCCGCGACGTCCTCGAACGGTTCGCGCCGCCGCTCGCGCCCTGGACCCGCTGCACGGCCTGCAACGGCGCGCTGAGCGAGGCCGACAAGGACGCGGTGCGCGAGCGGCTGGAGCAGGGCACCGAGAAGACGTACGACGTGTTCGCCCAGTGCGTGGAGTGCGACCGGGTCTACTGGCGAGGCGCCCACCACGCGCGCCTGGAGGAGATCGTCTCCGACGCGGTACGGGAATTCGGCGGGGCGACGACGACCCCCTAGGGGGTGTCCGGCCGGTCGAGGTCGCCGTCGCGCAGCCGCTCGACCTGCCGGGCGCTCACCTCGACGGTGCGCCGCATGTGGGCGATGAGCAGGGCGACCTCGGCGTCGGTGTAGACGTCGAACATCGTGCCCCAGGTGCCGTTCAGCCTCCGCCACAGGGCGCCGAGCTCCGCCGTCCGCTCGGGGACGAGCGAGACCAGGACCCGGCGCCGGTCCTCGGTGTCGCGCGCCCGCGTCACGTACCCGGCCCGTTCGAGACGGTCGACGAGCCGGGTCGCCGAGCCGGTGGTGAGCCCGGTCAGCTCGGCGACCCGCCCGGTGGTCACCGGCCCGCCCTCCAGACTGAGCAGGTTCAGGCACTGCACGTCGGTCGGATGGAGCCCCAGATGGTCCGCGACGGCCTGGTTGAACAGGGCGTAGGCGGCCATGTAGCGGCGGGCCTCCCCGTACAGCTCGGTCATCAGCGCCTCGCGCCGGGCGGAACTCTTCTGCGTCATGCGGAGAGCGTACGGACGCCGCTCGCTCAGAAGACGTACGGGTCGCCGGTGGCGAGCACCAGGACGTGATGCCGGTCGTTCGCCGGGTTCCGGTCGACCGACCCGTCCCGCCAGGCCGTGGCGACCTCCACCGTCAGCTCCTGCGGAAGCCCCGCCGTCCGCAGGTCGAGCGCCAGCGCCCGGCCCCCGCCGCCCGCCGGAAGCTCCCCCGTCCGGCAGGACACCACCCGGTCGCTGCTCCACAGACAGGCCGACGGCAGCTCGTGCCCGCCCGCCATCGGCACCGAGAAGGCGAGCCGGACCGTCGCCCGGGAGAGAGCGGCGGGCCCGTGGTTCTCGCTGACCAGCCGGACGCCGAGCCGCCCGTCCCAGAGCGCGACGTGACCGTGGTGGGAGAGGTCCGCCTCGGGGCCGTCCACGGGCCCCGCCGCGCCGGCACCCGCCCCCGCACCCACCACCGCGGCGACCGCGAGAGCGGCCCCGAACACCCCCTGACGCAATCCACGCATAAACACAAAATAACCACGGAACCGCACGCCTCAGCGCAGCCCAGGCCCGCGTGTCCACGACCCGGCCGCCCCCGATCCCCTCCCCCGGCCCCACCTATCCTGACCGGACGACCACCTTCGATCACCTGCGCGAGGAGCCCGCCATGACCGCCTCCGGTACCCCCATCGCCGTCGTCACCGGCGCGAGCAGCGGAATCGGCGCCGCCACGGCCAGGCAGCTGGCCGCCGCCGGCTACCGCGTGGTCCTCACCGCCCGCCGCAAGGACCGCATCGAGGCCCTCGCCGACGAGATCAACGACGCCGGCCACCAGGCCACCGCCTACGCCCTCGACGTCACCGACCGCGCCGCCGTCGACGAGTTCGCCACCGCCTTCCGCACCCTCGCCGTCCTCGTCAACAACGCGGGCGGCGCCCTCGGCGCCGACCCCGTCGCCACCGGCGACCCCGACGACTGGCGCCGCATGTACGAGGTCAACGTCCTCGGCACCCTCCACATGACCCAGGCCCTGCTCCCCGCCCTCACCGCGAGCGGCGACGGCACGGTCGTCGTCCTCTCCTCCACCGCGGGACACGGCACCTACGAGGGCGGCGCGGGCTACGTCGCCGCCAAGAACGGCGCCCGCGTCCTCGCCGAAACCCTCCGCCTGGAGATCGTCGGCACCCCCGTCCGCGTCATCGAGATCGCCCCCGGCATGGTCAAGACCGACGAGTTCGCCACCACCCGCTTCCACGGCGACACCGACAAGGCCGCCAAGGTCTACGCCGGCGTGGCCGCCCCCCTCACCGCCGACGACGTCGCCGAAACCATCACCTGGGCCTGCACCCGCCCCCCGCACGTCAACGTCGACCTCCTCGTCGTCCGCCCCCGCGCCCAGGCCTCCAACACCAAGGTCCACCGGGAGCTGTAGAGAACCGCGGGAGGGGCCGGCGCGTACGCACCGGCCCCTCCCGCACCCTCCCGAAGCCGCGAGGCCCCGGAGGAGGGACTCAGCCCTTCACGCAGACGACCTGCTTCAGCTTCGCGACGACCTCCACCAGGTCCCGCTGCTGGTCGATGACCTTCTCGATCGGCTTGTACGCGCCCGGGATCTCGTCCACGACGCCGGAGTCCTTGCGGCACTCCACGCCCCGCGTCTGCTCCTCCAGGTCCCGCGTCGTGAAGCGCCGCTTCGCCGCGCTCCGGCTCATCTTCCGGCCCGCGCCGTGCGAGGCCGAGTTGAAGGACGCCGCGTTCCCGAGGCCCTTCACGATGTAGGAGCCGGTGCCCATCGAGCCCGGGATGATCCCGAACTCCCCGGAGCCGGCCCGGATCGCGCCCTTCCGCGTGACCAGCATGTCCATGCCCTCGTACCGCTCCTCCGCCACGTAGTTGTGGTGGCAGGAGATCACCGGCTCGAAGGCCACCCGGGCCTTGCGGAACTGCCGGCGGACGACCTCCTGGAAGAGCGCCATCATGATCGCGCGGTTGTACTTCGCATACTCCTGCGCCCAGAAGAGGTCGTTCCGGTAGGCGGCCATCTGCGGGGTGTCCGAGACGAACACCGCGAGATCGCGGTCTATGAGCCCCTGGTTGTGCGGTAGCTTCTGCGCTTCACCGATGTGGTACTCGGCAAGCTCCTTACCGATGTTGCGGGATCCGGAGTGCAGCATGAGCCACACCGAGCCCTGCGTATCTATACAAACTTCCGCAAAATGATTCCCTCCGCCCAGCGTCCCCATCTGCTGCCCCGCCCGTTCCCGCCGGAACTTCACCGCGTCCGCGATCCCGTCGAACCGCGACCAGAAGTCCTCCCACCCGGCCGTCGGGAACTGGTACAGCCGCTTCGGGTCCACCGCCTCGCGGTGGAGGCCGCGGCCGACCGGGATGGCCTGTTCGATCGCGGAACGGAGGCGGGAGAGGTCGCCCGGCAGGTCGTCGGCGGTCAGGGAGGTCTTGACCGCCGACATGCCGCAGCCGATGTCCACGCCGACCGCCGCCGGGCACACCGCGCCCTGCATCGCGATCACCGAGCCGACCGTCGCGCCCTTGCCGTAGTGCACGTCCGGCATCACGGCCAGGCCCTTGATCCAGGGGAGCGTCGCCACGTTCCGGAGCTGCTGCATGGCGCCGCCCTCCACCGTGGAGGGGTCGGCCCACATCCGGATCGGCACCTTCGCCCCCGGCACCTCTACGTACGACATACTCCCTCGATTCCCCCGGAACGTCAGATAACGCAAAAACCGGAGCCAAAGCCCGTACAGGTGACAGGGGACCGGCATCAACGGCAGCGTGTGCGATAGACATTGTGTCCATCGGCCGGGTTCGCGCGGCAAACAGTTTTCGGGAAAGTCTTACGGGTGAAGGGAGCCTGGGACCGTGCAGCGAAAGAGGTACGCCCCCGGCGGCACCGGGTCCACGGCTCGCACCGCCCTCGTCCTCGCACTCGGCCTGGGCCTGGGCGCGGGCCTCTCCGGCTGCTCCTCCGGCACCCCCGCCGACGACGTCACCGTCGACGCCAAGGCCGGCGTCGCCTCCCCCGCCGCCTCCCCCGGCCGCTACCGCACCCTCTTCGAGCCGTGCGGCGCCGTCCCTCAGGGCGTCCTCAAGGAGATGCTCCCGGGCGCCGCCGCCCTGCCCGACCCCGAGCGCGACAAGGCGTACCGGGGCACCGCCGCCGTCACGTACGACACCGACCGGCGGGTCGGCTGCTCGTGGCGGGCCGACGCCCCCGAGACCTCGCACCGGCTCTCGCTCGACATCGAGCGGGTGGTCTCGTACGACGCCTCGGTCAGCGACGACGACCGGGCGCAGGAGGTGTACGTCCGCAAGCAGCTCGCGGCGGACATCCCGCTGCCGCCCGTCACGCCGTCCGGGACCGCCGGGACGCCCACCGGAACGCCCACCGGCACCTCCGGCGGCCCGACCGCCCCTCCGGCGCACAAGCCGTCGGCGACCGGCGGCGCGGATCCGGTGGACGCCGCCGCCTCCACCGCTCCCACGCCCGGCGCCCCCACGCCCACCGGGCCGACCGGTTCGGGGCCGACCCCGTCCGGGGGTCCCTCCACCACGGGTCTCGAGTCGCGCGTCCTGGAGGGGCTCGGTGAGGTCGCGTACCTCGACGACGTCCTCGGCGGGCCGGGCGCGAGCAGCCGCCAGCGGTCCGTCGGCGTGGTGTTCCGCACATCCAACGTGATCGTGACGGTGTCGTACCGGGAGGAGGCCACCGGTTCCGCCGGGGCGCCGGACGCCCGGGAACTGCAGGAAAGGGCCCTGAAGCTGGCCCGGTTGCTGGCCGACCGCCTGGAGGAGTAGCCGGTCGGTGGCGCTCCGCGAGCGGGAGGCGAGCACGTAACGTGTCGCCGTGGCCCACGGCCGTACCGCGGAACAGCAGGACCGCGGAGCGAGCAGGACCACGGAACGAGCGCCCGCACGACAGCAGGCCCGCACGACAGCCGTACCGCACGACCGCCGGACCGTACGACAAGCGACTGAAGGAACCATGCAGCGATCAGCTCCGCGACTCACCCGCATACTCGCCTGCGCAGCCGTCCCGGTGATGCTCGTCGTCGCCGGCTGCTCCTCCGACTCCGGCGACTCCGGGAAGTCGAAGGCGAAGGAGACGCCGGGCGCGTCGGCGTCCGCGACGCCCTCGCCCGCGCAGACGACGAAGACGGTCGAGCCGGCGAAGTTCGCGAAGCTGCCCCAGGTCTGCCAGTCGGTCTCGGCGAAGACGACCGAGGCCCTGGTGCCGAAGGCGAAGACCAAGAACGGCACGCCGGGCGTCTCCAGCGACCTGGGGAGCCGTGGCGGCTGCTCGTGGAACGGCCTGGACGACAAGGGCGTGAAGGGTTCGCAGTACCGCTGGCTGGACGTGTCCTTCTACCGGTACGAATCGGACGCCTCGCTCGGCAGCGGGCAGGAGCGGGCGCAGCAGAACCTCTCGAAGGAGGTCGCGAAGGTCGAGGGGACGGCCGGGGCGAAGAACCTCCGGACGACCGCGGCCACGGGGATCGGCGACGAGGCGAAGACGGTCACGTACCAGGAGACCAAGACGGGCGTGAACTTCGTGTACACGTCGATCGTGGCGCGCACGGGGAACGTCCTGGTGCTGCTGTCGTACAACGGCGCCGGTTACTCGGGCGCGCCGACGCCGACGGAGAAGGCGATCACGGACGGTGCGGTCGCGGCGGCCAAGGAGGCCGTGGCGTCGGTGGCGGCGGCCAACAAGTAACGGCCGACGAGCAGCGGCCGACGAGTGGCGGCCGACAAGCGGGAACAAAGCATCACGGAACGGCACATCTGTAGGGAGCCCGTCCCTCCCCCGGGGGCCGGGCTTCGTTCACATGTGCCACTCTGTGCGCGCGAGATGTCGATCGACGGGAGGGGTCGCGGGTGGCCGCGATGCAGCTGACACGCACACACCGGGTACTCATCGGCCTCGTCATCGCCGGCGCGCTGATCATCGCGGGGATCGGTTTCGCGGGTTCGTACGCCGCGGTGCGCGAGCTCGCGGTGCACAAGGGTTTCGGCACCTTCTCGTACTTCTTCCCGATCGGCATCGACGCGGGCATCTGTGTGCTGCTCGCGCTCGACCTGCTGCTGACGTGGCTGCGGATCCCGTTCCCGCTGCTGCGGCAGACGGCGTGGGTGCTCACGGCGGCGACCATCGCGTTCAACGGCGCGGCGGCCTGGCCGGACCCGCTGGGCGTGGGCATGCACGCGGTGATCCCGGTGCTGTTCGTGGTGGCCGTGGAGGCGGCGCGGCACGCGGTGGGCCGGATCGCGGACATCACGGCGGACAAGCACATGGAGGGGGTGCGGCTGACGCGGTGGCTGCTGTCGCCGATACCGACCTTCCGGCTGTGGCGTCGGATGAAGCTGTGGGAGCTGCGTTCGTACGAGCAGGTCATCAAGCTGGAGCAGGAGCGGATGATCTACCAGGCCCGGTTGCAGGCCCGGTTCGGGCGGAACTGGCGGCGGAAGGCTCCGGTGGAGGCGCTGATGCCGCTGCGCCTGGCGCGGTACGGGGTGCCGTTGGCGGAGACGGCCGCGGCGGGTCTGGCGGCGGCGGGGATCGAGCCGGCGGTGCTGCCCGCGCAGCAGGGCCAGGTGTACGAGCAGTCCCAGCAGCCTCAGTTGCCCCAGTCGTCCCAGCCGCCCGTGGCGCCGCAGACGGTGCCGCAGCAGCTTCCGCAGCAGGCGGGGGGCCTGCCGCAGGGGGACGTCGCGATCGTGCCCGTGAACCACGAGAGTCCGTGGTTCGACACGCAGAAGGTGTCCACGGAGGCGTACGAGGGGACGTACAACCCCCAGATCGTGGAGGGCCTGGAGCCGACGCCGGTGCCGGTGCCGCAGGGGCCGGAGGACATTCCGGCGCCGGGTCCCGAGGGGTTCGTGGAGTATCCGGAGTACGTGGAGGAGGCGGACCAGCAGGTCGGTCAGCTCCGCGAGGTCGTCCACAAGCTCACGTGGGCGTACGCCGTGGAGCACGAGAGCTTCCCGGAGGACGCGGAGCTGGCGCGTCAGGTGGCCGAGTACTACGGCGTCCAGCAGTTCCACGACCCCGAGCTGCTCCAGCGGCTGGTTCCCGGGGTGCAGGAGGAGATCCGCCAGGCGATGGTCGCGCGGCACACGCCCTGACCCGTACGCGGCACGTGAGCACGTGAGCACGTGAGCACGTGAGCACGTGAGCACGTGAGCACGTGAAACATCTGAGCACGTGAAAGGGGCCGCCGCCCGGAGAGCATCCGGGCGGCGGCCCCTTTTCGGTGTGCGTCAGGCGCCGAGGAGCTTCCTCACCCGGTCCGCGCCGACGGCGAGGAGGAGGGTGGGGAGGCGGGGGCCGGTCTCGCGGCTCACGAGGAGCCTGTAGAGCAGGGCGAAGAAGGCGCGCTGGGCGAGCTTGAGCTCGGGCGTGGGCTTGGCCTCGGGGTCGAGTCCGGCCATGACCTTCGGGACGCCGTAGACGAGGGTGGTCAGCCCGTCGAGCGACCAGTGGGTGTCGAGGCCGTCCAGGAGGAGGCGGAGCGACTCGCGGCCCTCGTCGTCGAGCGAGCCGAGGAGTTCGGCGTCGGGCTCGGCGCGGACGACGGTGCGCTGGTCGGCCGGGACCTGGTTGGTGATCCAGTTCTCGGCGCGGTCGAGGCGGGGCCGGACCTCGTCGAGGGAGGCGACGGGGTTCTCGGGGTCGAGTTCGGTGAGGATCCGCAGGGTCTGCTCGTCGTGTCCGGCGGTGATGTCCATGACCGAGGCCAGGGTCCGGTACGGGAGCGGGCGCGGGGTGCGGGGGAGTTCGCCGGCGGCGGTGCGGGCGGCGCGGGAGTGGGCGGCGGCGTCGGCGGGCAGGACGGTGCCGTCGGCGACCTTGGCCTCCAGCTTGTCCCACTCGTCGTAGAGGCGCTGGATCTCCTGGTCGAAGGCGATCTTGAAGGACTGGTTGGGCCGGCGGCGGGCGTAGAGCCAGCGCAGCAGGGGCGCTTCCATGATCTTCAGGGCGTCGGCGGGGGTGGGGACGCCGCCGCGGGAGGAGGACATCTTGGCCATGCCGCTGATGCCGACGAAGGCGTACATGGGGCCGATGGGCTGGACGCCGTCGAAGATCTCGCGGACGATCTGGCCGCCGACGACGAAGGAGGAGCCGGGCGAGGAGTGGTCGACGCCGGAGGGCTCGAAGATCACGCCCTCGTAGGCCCAGCGCATGGGCCAGTCGACCTTCCAGACCAGCTTGCCGCGGTTGAACTCGCTGAGCTTGACGGTCTCGGCGAAGCCGCAGGCCGTGCAGGTGTAGGCGAGTTCGGTGGTGTCGTCGTCGTAGGAGGTGACGGTGGTGAGGTCCTTCTCGCAGCGCCCGCAGTAGGGCTTGTACGGGAAGTAGCCGGCGTCGCCGCCGGAGCCGTCGTCCTCCGCGGCCGCGCCGGAGCCCTCCTCGGCTTCGAGCTCGGCCTCGTCGAGGGGCTTCTGGGACTGCTTCTTGGGCGTCTTCTTGGTGCGGTACTGGTCGAGGATGGCGTCGATGGCGGCACGGTTCCTCATGGCGTGCAGGATCTGCTCGCGGTAGGTGCCGGCGGTGTACTGCTCGGTCTGGCTGATCGGGTCGTACTCGACGCCGAGCTCGGCCAGGGACTCGACCATGGCGGCCTTGAAGTGCTCGGCCCAGTTGGCGTGGGGCGAGCCGGCGGGGGCCGGGACGGAGGTCAGCGGCTTGCCGATGTGCTCGGCCCAGGTCTCGTCGACGCCCTCGACGCCGTTCGGGACCTTGCGGTAGCGGTCGTAGTCGTCCCAGGAGACGAGGTGGCGGACGGTGTGTCCGCGGCGGCGGATCTCGTCGGCGACCAGGTGCGGGGTCATGACCTCGCGGAGGTTGCCGAGGTGGATCGGGCCGGAGGGGGAGAGTCCGGAGGCGACGACGACCGGTTTGCCAGGCGCACGTCGCTCCGACTCGGCGATGACCTCGTCCGCGAAACGGGAGACCCAGTCGGTCTCGGTGCTGCTCTGAGCCACGGTCGGTACGTCCTTCTTTCCGGAATTCCTCGGCGCCTTGCGTCAGGCCCTACGTCTGTCATTGTCCCAGACGGAACGACGGGCCCCGGGGTTGTCCACAGGTGCGGGTCGTCCACAGGCGCGGGTCGTCCACGGCCCGGGTTCTCCGCGGGTCCGGCTCGTCCACAGGCGGAGAAAACACGTTGCTCTCCCGTGGGACACTTGACAAGCGAAATAGACCACCGGACACCTCTCGACGGAAACGGAAGCTCATGGCCTCGGTCCCTTCCCTCGCTTCGACCGTGCAGCAGCGCCTCGCGGACGGACTCTCGGCTGCCCTGCCGGAGGCCGCGTCCGCCGACCCGCTGCTGCGACGTAGCGACCGGGCCGACTTCCAGGCGAACGGCATCCTGGCCCTCGCCAAGCGGCTGAAGGGCAATCCGCGCGAGCTGGCGACGCAGGTCGTCGAGGCGATTCCGGCGAACGACGTCCTGAAGGAGGTCGAGGTCTCGGGCCCCGGCTTCCTGAACATCACGGTCACCGACGCGGCGATCGTGGAGACCCTGGCGGCCCGTGCCGCCGACGCGCGGCTCGGCGTGCCGTTCAACGAGTCGGCGGGCACGACGGTGATCGACTACGCGCAGCCGAACGTGGCGAAGGAGATGCACGTCGGCCACCTGCGGTCCGCGGTGATCGGCGCGGCGATGGTCGAGATCCTGGAGTTCACCGGCGAGACGGTGGTCCGGCGCCACCACATCGGCGACTGGGGCACTCAGTTCGGCATGCTCATCCAGTACCTGATCGAGCACCCGCACGAGCTGGACCACTCCTCGGAGTCCGAGGTGTCGGGCGAGGAGGCGATGTCCAACCTGAACAGGCTGTACAAGGCGTCGCGCGTCCTGTTCGACTCGGACGAGGGCTTCAAGACGCGGGCCCGCGCGCGCGTGGTGGACCTCCAGGCCGGTGACGAGGAGACGCTCGCGCTCTGGCAGCGGTTCGTGGACGAGTCGAAGATCTACTTCTACTCGGTCTTCGACAAGCTGGACATGGACATCCGGGACACCGACGTGGTCGGCGAGTCCGGTTACAACGACATGCTCGTGGAGACCTGCCGGATCCTGGAGGAGTCGGGCGTCGCGGTCCGCTCCGAGGGCGCGCTGTGCGTGTTCTTCGACGACGTGAAGGGCCCGGACGGCAACCCGGTGCCGCTGATCGTGCAGAAGTCGGACGGCGGCTTCGGGTACGCGGCGACGGACCTGTCGGCGATCCGGGACCGGGTGCGGAACCTGAAGGCGACGTCCCTGCTCTACGTGGTGGACGCGCGGCAGTCCCTGCACTTCAAGATGGTGTTCGAGACGGCCCGCCGGGCGGGCTGGCTGAACGACGAGGTGAAGGCGCACCAGCTGGCCTTCGGCACGGTCCTGGGCAAGGACGGCAAGCCGTTCAAGACCCGTGAGGGCGAGACGGTCCGGCTGGTGGACCTGCTCGACGAGGCCGTGGACCGGGCGACGGAGGTCGTCCGCGAGAAGGAGGAGGCCTACCGGGAGAAGACCGGGCAGTCGCTCCTGACCGAGGCGGAGATCGTCGAGAACGGGCAGTACGTGGGCATCGGCGCGGTGAAGTACGCCGACCTGTCGACGTCGGCCGCGCGGGACTACAAGTTCGACCTGGACCAGATGGTGTCGCTGAACGGCGACACGTCGGTGTACCTCCAGTACGCGTACGCGCGGGTCAGGTCGATCTTCGGCAAGGCGGGCGACCGCACCCCGGTCGCCCACCCGGAGCTGGAGCTCGCCCCGGCGGAGCGCGCGCTCGGCCTGCACCTGGACGGGTTCGCGGAGACGGTGGCGGAGGCGGCCGCGGAGTACGCGCCGCACAAGCTGACCGCGTACCTGTACCAGCTCGCCTCGCTGTACACGACGTTCTACGACCAGTGCCCGGTGATCAAGCCGGAGCCGGCGCGGGAGGTCGCGGAGAACCGGCTGTTCCTCTGCGACCTGACGGCCCGCACGCTCCACCGGGGCATGGCGCTCCTGGGCATCCGGACGCCCGAGCGGCTCTGATCCACCGGGGGGCTCCGGCCCTCCGCGCCCCGACGGGCACTTCTCGCTCCGCGAGAGGTGCCCGTTCCGCGTTCAGCCCCCTTCGTCCGCGCGCCATTCGCCCGGGTCGACCCACCAGATGTACGAGGGGCGTCCGGCGGTCGCGCTGGTGCGGAAGGGACGGCCGCCGTCGTCGACCCGGACCGTGCCCCTGCGGTCGCCGCTGCTCCACTCGACCTCCAGGTACCAGCTGACGTCGTGCGCCGTGGTGGTCACGTCGAAGCGGAGGACCTGGGGGTCGTCGGAGGCGACCTTGTAGGGGAAGTCCTTGGCGGGGACGACGACGTCGCCGTTCCGGCCGGCGACCGGGCGGACGCCGGGCTGGGCGCGGTCGAGGTCCACGGCGAACGTCTGCGGGACGACGCCGCTGCCGCAGCCCTCGCCCATCGAGAACGCCGACCAGGGCAGCGCGGCGGAGCGCCCCACCACCCGGACGTTGATCCTGTTGATCACCACGGAGTCGGCCGTGCGGCCGGTGGCGGTGAGTTCGAGGCGCATCCCGCCGCCGTCCACCGCGCCGAGCGACCGCGCCCAGCCCCGGTGGTCCTGGGGCGGGGGCGGCGGGGGAACGGTGCCGGGGTCGCGGTCGAGCAGGTAGTACTGGCCGCAGGGATGCTCCCAGTTGTACGAGCTGACGCCGACGCGCAGCGGGACGCCGGTCGCGGGCGCGCCGGACCGCGAGGCGGTCGGCGACGGGTTCCGCGAAGGGGCCGGGGAGGACGGGGCTCCCTTGCCGTCGGACGGCCCGGACGGGGAACCGGTCGGAGTGCCGGTCGGGTTCGGGGTCGGAGTCGCGGCCGAGGACGAGGCGGGGCCGGGGCGTACGGGGAGGGCGCCGCCGGTCGCCGGACCGGACGGGACGGGCACCGGCGCCGCCCGCTCCGGCCGTCCCCCGCCGTCGCCGCCGGACGCGAACACGGCGACCGGCACGGCCACCGCGACGACCACGGCGGCGGCGAGCGCGACGAGCACGCGGCGGCGGCGCGCACCGCCGCTCCGGTCGTCGGGCCGGCCGGGGACGCCGGGGGGCCCGGGCACTTCGGCCACGTCGGGTGCGTCAGACGTGCCGGGTGCGCCGGGTGCACCCGACAGGTCTCCCGCCCCGGGCCCCGCACTCGCGTCCGTAACGATCACGGACCCCGGCGCCGGATCCGCCTCCGGCACCGACCGCCGCTCCGGCTCCGGCTCCCGCCCTCGCCCCCGCTCCGGCTCCGGCTCCGGCTCCGGCTCCGGCTCAACCGTCCTCACCGCCGCGGCCGCCGAGCGGCTCCGCGTCCGCGCGTCGTCCGCGACGATCCAGCGTCGGTGCAGCTCGATCAGTTCCTCGCGTTCGGCCCCGCAGAGGCGGGCGAACCGCTCGGCCACCGCGAACTCGGCCGGTACGGCGTCGCCGTTGCAGTAGCGGTGCAGGGTCGAGGTGCTGACGTGCAGCCGTCCGGCGAGCACCCCGTAACTGCGCCCCGAGCGTTCCTTGAGCTGCCGCAGCAGCGTGCCCAACTCCTGGGCCTCCGGTGTGGTCGCCACCGTGCCCCTCCCCGTGTTCGGTGCCTTCGCGTCCCGGAACGGCGTTCCAGGCACGGTCCGTTCCCGCTGGTCACCGTACCCGTGAGCGTTCCGGCGTCCCTCATGGCCCGTCCGGCGTTGCGGCCGGAATGCGCCGCCCCGCAATCTGGGACCACGCCGCACGGCACCGGTCGAACGGGCAGTGCGGCAGCAGGAGACCGACCGAAAAGCAACGACACCACGGGGGTTCCACCACCATGCGCACACAACGCGTCCGCGTCGCCGCCGCGGCGGCCGTCACCGCCGCCGCCCTCTCCCTCACCGCCTGCCAGGGCTCGGCGGACGGAACGAGGGACGAGGGCCGGGCCTCGTCCACGACCACCACCGCACCGGCGGCCGCCGCGCCGACGCCCACGCAGGCCCCGACCTCGGCGCCCGCTTCCGAGCCGGACGCACCGGACGCGCCGACGGGCACGGACTCCTCCGGCAACAGGAGCACCTCCCCGCAGGGCTCCCCCGGCGCCACTCCCGCCCCCGCCCCCGGCAAGAACGGCGGAAAGGGCGAGGGCGACGGCGGGAAGGACGCCGCCGACCGGCCGTGCGACGCGTCGGCCGTGCGGGTCGTCTACAGCCCGGTGAGCCGCCCGCTCAACCACGCGCTGCTCACCGTCACCAACACCGGCCGGACGGCGTGCAACGCCTACTACGCCCCGGTGCTGCGCCTCGACGACGGGCAGGCGGCGGTCGCGGTGGAGCAGGCGAGCAAGCCGCAGGCGGTCGTCACGCTGTTCCCGGGCGAGAGCGCGTACGCGGCCGTGATCCTGTCGGCGGCCGACGGCAGCGGGCAGCACGGCCGGACGTCGAAGAAGCTGACCGTGTGGTTCGCCCCGCGCGACAACACCGGTTCGGCCGGGGGCCCGGCGGTCCTGAAGCTGCCGGCCGGCACGTACACGGACAGCACCACCCGGGTCACGTACTGGCAGAGCTCGATGGAGGACGCCCTGGGCTTCTGACCCCGGCGCCCGTTCCCCGCCGTCTCCGGTGCGCCGCGTCCCGTTCTCCGGGGCGCGGCGCACCGCCGTGGGTCACCGGATCGAGTGCGAGGTGCGTCCGGAGACCGCGTCGATCTCCGTGTGGGCCTTCTGGAGGAGCTGCGAGGCGAGGTCCATCAGGGCGCGCGCTCCGGCGATCTCCTCGCCGACCCGCAGTTGGTCCGGGTCGGAGGGGTGCCGGTTCGCGGTGCCGTGGGCCCGGAACTCGGTGCCGTCGCCGAGCCGGACCATGGCGGCGGCCCGGGTCCGGTCGCCCTCCTCCTGGAACTCCATCTCCACGTGCCATCCGACCAGGGTGTGCGTCATGAGGACCGCCTCCGGCGAGGTAGGGATGCCTGTCGGCCACCCCTCCAGGGTGCGCCGGTCGGCGTCCCCCCACCAGCCAGGGACGGGGACGGCCGTCGTCCCCTCACCAGCCAGGGACGAGGACGGCCGTCCCCCGGCGACACCGGCCCCCGGCGGCACCGGCCCCGCGGCACCCGCCCCCGGGGCACCGCCTCCCGGGAGCGGCACGCCCCTGCTCCCGGTCCCGGTCCCCCGCCCTCAGTCCCCGCGGCCCAGCTTCTGCGCGACCTCGGTGGCCCAGTACGTCAGGATCATCTGCGCGCCGGCCCGGCGGATGCCGGTGAGGGACTCCAGGATCGCCTTGTCGCGGTCGATCCAGCCCTTCTCGGCGGCGGCCTCGACCATCGCGTACTCGCCGCTGATCTGGTAGGCGGCCACGGGCACGTCCACGGTGGCGGCGACCTTGGCGAGGACGTCGAGGTACGGTCCGGCGGGCTTGACCATGACCATGTCCGCGCCCTCCTCCAGGTCGAGCGCGAGCTCGCGCATCGACTCGCGGAGGTTGGCCGGGTCCTGCTGGTAGGTCTTGCGGTCGCCCTTGAGGGAGGAGCCGACGGCCTCGCGGAAGGGGCCGTAGAAGGCGGAGGAGTACTTCGCGGTGTACGCGAGGATCGCGACGTCCTCCCTGCCGATGGCGTCGAGGGCGTCGCGGACCACGCCGACCTGGCCGTCCATCATTCCGGAGGGGCCGACGACGTGGACGCCGGCGTCGGCCTGGACCTGGGCCATCTCGGCGTAGCGTTCCAGCGTGGCGTCGTTGTCGACCCGTCCCTCGGCGTCCAGAACGCCGCAGTGGCCGTGGTCGGTGAACTCGTCGAGGCACAGGTCGGACATGATCACGAGGTCGTCGCCGACCTCGGACCGCACGTCCCGGATCGCGACCTGGAGGATCCCGTCGGGGTCGGTGCCGGCGGTGCCGGCGCCGTCCTTCTTGGCGTCCTCGGGCACGCCGAAGAGCATGATCCCGGAGACCCCGGCCTCCAGCGCCTCCACGGCGGCCTTCCGCAGGGTGTCGCGCGTGTGCTGCACGACGCCGGGCATGGCCCCGATCGGCACGGGCTCGGTGATCCCCTCGCGCACGAACGCGGGCAGGATCAGGTCGGCGGGATGCAGCCGCGTCTCGGCCACCATCCGCCGCATGGCGGGCGTCGTCCGCAGCCGCCGCGGCCGCGCCCCGGGAAAGGATCCGTACGAGTTCATACGCCCGAGGCTACGCCCGCGCGGACGGTGCACTTGCCGACAGGGTGTTGCCGCGCGGAGCACCCGGGAACGCGAAGGGTGCGGGCCCCGTGAGGGACCCGCACCCCGGCGAACGAGAACCGCTACGTCGTCCGGCGCCGTCTCGCGCCCGGCCGGCGCTCGCTCGGCCGCGTCACCGGGTCGCCCGCCTCCAGGGCGGACTCGCGGCGGCGCGTGCCGAAGTCCGCGAGGGCCTCGGCCAGCTTGTGGACGGATGGCTCGGGCGACAGGACGTCGACCCGCAGGCCGTGCTCCTCCGCCGTCTTGGCGGTGGCGGGGCCGATGCAGGCGATGACCGTGACGTTGTGCGGCTTGCCGGCGATGCCGACGAGGTTTCGCACGGTCGACGACGAAGTGAAGAGGACCGCGTCGAAGCCGCCGCCCTTGATCGCCTCGCGGGTGTCGGCCGGCGGCGGCGAGGCCCGTACGGTCCGGTAGGCGGTGACGTCGTCGACCTCCCACCCGAGCTCGATCAGGCCCGCGACCAGGGTCTCGGTCGCGATGTCGGCGCGCGGCAGGAAGACGCGGTCGATCGGGTCGAAGACCGGGTCGTACGGCGGCCAGTCCTCCAGGAGTCCGGCGGCGGACTGCTCGCCGCTGGGCACCAGGTCGGGCTTGACGCCGAAGTCGACGAGCGCGGCGGCCGTCTGCTCGCCCACCGCGGCGACCTTGATCCCGGCGAAGGCGCGGGCGTCGAGCCCGTACTCCTCGAACTTCTCGCGGACGGCCTTGACGGCGTTGACCGAGGTGAAGGCGATCCACTCGTAGCGGCCGGTGACCAGGCCCTTGACCGCGCGCTCCATCTGCTGAGGGGTGCGCGGCGGCTCGACGGCGATGGTCGGGACCTCGTGCGGCACGGCGCCGTACGAGCGCAGCTGGTCGGAGAGCGAGGCGGCCTGCTCCTTGGTGCGCGGCACGAGGACCCGCCAGCCGAAGAGCGGCTTGGACTCGAACCACGACAGCTGGTCCCGCTGCGCCGGGGCGCTGCGCTCGCCGACCACGGCTATGACCGGCCGGTGGCCCTCGGGCGAGGGGAGGACCTTGCCCTGCTTGAAGACCTGGGCGATGGTGCCGAGGGTGGCGTTCCAGGTCCGCTGGCGGGTGGTGGTGCCGGCGACGGTGACGGTGAGCGGGGTGTCCGGCTTGCGGCCGGCCGCGACCAGTTCGCCGGCGGCGGCGGCCATCGCGTCGAGGGTGGTGGAGACGACGACGGTGCCGTCGGAGGCGCCCACCTCGCTCCAGCACCGCTCGTCGGCGGTGCGGGCGTCGACGAAGCGCACGTCGGTGCCCTGGGCGTCGCGCAGCGGCACGCCGGCGTAGGCGGGGACGCCGACGGCGGTGGCGACGCCGGGGACGACCTCGAAGGGGATGCCCTCAGCGGCGCAGGCGAGCATCTCGGCGCCGGCGTTGCCGTCGAGGCCGGGGTCGCCGGTCACCGCACGGACGACCCGCCTGCCGCCCCTCGCGGCCTCCATGACAAGATTGGCCGCATCCCTCAACACGGGGACACCGGCGGCTGTTGACGCCTCGTCGACGACCGCCAGCTCCGGCGTGCTCACCCCCGCGCGCGCGTGGCCGCGGACGACGTCGAGGACCTCGGGCTCGGCGATCAGGACGTCCGCCCCCGCGAGGGCCTCGACGGCCCGGAGGGTCAGGAGTCCGGGGTCGCCCGGTCCCGCGCCGAGGAACGTGACGTGTCCGTGGCCCGCGAAGGCCGGGGACAGGGGGCTGGTGGTCGGACTGGTGGGGTTCAAAGTGCTCGCTCCCCCATAAGACCGGCCGCACCCTTGGCGAGCATCTCGTCCGCGAGTACGCGTCCGAGCGCCATGGCCTCGTCGTGCGAGGTGGGTACGGGTCCGGTGGTGGACAGCTGCACCAGCGTCGAGCCGTCGGTGGTGCCGACGACGCCGCGCAGGCGCATTTCGGTGACAGCCTGCCCGTGACCGGGGTCGTCGGCCAGCAGGTCGGCGAGCGCACCCACGGGTGCGGAACAGCCGGCCTCCAGGGCGGCGAGCAGGGAGCGCTCGGCGGTCACGGCGACCCGCGTGTGCGGGTCGTCGAGAGCGGCGAGCGCGGCGACGAGTCCGGCGTCGGACGCCGGACACTCGACGGCGAGGGCCCCCTGGCCGGGGGCGGGCAGCACGGAGTCGACCGGGAGGCGGTCGACCGTGAGGGAGCCGGTGAGCTCCTCGGTGCCGCCGATGCGGTTGAGTCCGGCCGCGGCGAGGACCACCGCGTCGAGTTCTCCGCTGCGGACGTAGCCGACGCGGGTGTCGATGTTGCCCCGGATCGGGACGCAGGTGAGCTCCAGGCCGTGGCTGCGCGCGTAGGCGTGCAGCTGGGCCATGCGGCGCGGCGATCCGGTGCCGACCCGGGCACCCCGGGGCAGCCGGTCCAGCGTGATGCCGTCGGGGGCGATCAGCACGTCGCGGGGGTCCTCGCGGCGGGGGATCGCGGCCACGACGAGGTCGGGGTGCGGGGTGGTCGGCAGGTCCTTCAGCGAGTGGACGGCGAAGTCCACCTCGCCGGCGAGCAGCGCGTCGCGCAGGGCGGCGACGAAGACGCCGGTGCCGCCGATCTGCGCGAGGTGCTCGCGGGAGGTGTCCCCGTACGTCGTGATCTCCACGAGCTCGACGGGCCGGCCGGTCAGCTGCCGTACGGCGTCGGCCACGTGCCCGGACTGGGCCATGGCGAGCTTGCTGCGCCTGGTCCCGAGCCTCAGTGCCCTCTCGGTCATACTCGCCCTCGGTTCTTGACGTCGGCGTCATTCAGGTCGGCCCGGCTGACGGCGGCGACCGTCTCCGGGTCGAGGTCGAAGAGTGTCCGCAGCGCGTCCGCGTACCCGGCGCCGCCGGGCTCGCTGGCGAGCTGCTTGACCCGCACGGTCGGCGCGTGCAGGAGCTTGTCGACCACGCGGCGCACGGTCTGGGTGATCTCGGCGCGCTGCTTCTCGTCGAGGCCGGGGAGCCGGCCTTCGAGGCGCGCGACCTCGCTGGTGACCACGTCGGCGGCCATGGCGCGCAGGGCGACGACGGTGGGGGTGATGTGGGCGGCGCGCTGGGCGGCGCCGAAGGCGGCGACCTCGTCGGAGACTATGGCCCGGACCTGGTCGACGTCGGCGGCCATGGGCGCGTCGGCGGAGGCCTCGGCGAGCGATTCGATGTCGACGAGCCGGACGCCGGGGACGCGGTGGGCGGCGGCGTCGATGTCGCGGGGCATGGCGAGGTCGAGCAGGGCGAGGGGTGCCTCGCGGTCCCGCACGGCGTCGGCGACGTCGTCGCCGGTGAGGACGAGTCCGGTGGCTCCGGTGCAGGAGACGACGACGTCGGCGCGGTGCAGTTCGTCGCCGACGGCAACCATCTCGGCCGCGCGTGCGGCGGCTCCCGTGCCGCCGGGCTCGCTCAGGATCCGGGCGAGGCGCTCGGCGCGGGCGAGGGTGCGGTTGGCGACGACGATCTCGGCGACGCCGGAGCGGGCGAGGGTGGCGGCGGCCAGCGAGGACATCGAGCCGGCGCCGATGACGAGGGCCTTCTTGCCCTTGGCCCAGGTCTCGACGTCGGTGCCGTCGGCCAGCTGCTCCAGGCCGAAGGTGACGAGCGACTGTCCGGCGCGGTCGATGCCGGTCTCGCTGTGGGCGCGCTTGCCGACCCGCAGGGCCTGCTGGAAGAGGTCGTTGAGGAGGCGTCCGGCGGTGTGCAGCTCCTGGCCGAGGGCGAGGGCGTCCTTGATCTGGCCGAGGATCTGGCCCTCGCCGACGACCATGGAGTCCAGGCCGCAGGCCACCGAGAAGAGGTGGTGGACGGCCCGGTCCTCGTAGTGCACGTAGAGGTAGGGGGTGAGCTCGTCCAGGCCGACGCCGCTGTGCTGGGCGAGGAGGGTGGACAGCTCGGCGACGCCGGCGTGGAACTTGTCGACGTCGGCGTAGAGCTCGATGCGGTTGCAGGTGGCCAGGACGGTGCCCTCGGTGGCCGGTTCGGCGGCGAGGGTGTCCTGGAGGAGCTTGGTGCGGGTGTCGGCCGGCAGGGCGGCCCGCTCCAGGATGGAGACGGGGGCGCTGCGGTGGCTGAGTCCGACGACGAGGAGGCTCATGCCGGCATCACGGCGGGGACGTCCCCGTCGGGTCCCTTGCGGCTGCCGCCCGTGGCGCCGCGGGGGGCGGGCGGTACGGCGGCGGGCGCGGCGTCGGCGTCCGCGGCGGGGCCGCCGTCGGCCCCGGCCTCCTCGCCGGCCTTGCGCTGCTCGTGGAAGGCGAGGATCTGGAGCTCGATGGAGAGGTCGACCTTGCGCACGTCGACGCCGTCGGGCACGGAGAGGACGGTCGGGGCGAAGTTCAGGATGGAGGTGACGCCGGCGGCCACGAGGCGGTCGCAGACCTGCTGGGCGACGCCCGCGGGGGTGGCGATGACGCCGATGGAGACGCCGTCCTCCTCGATGATCCGTTCGAGGTCGTCACTGTGCTGGACGGGGATGCCGGCGACGGGCCTGCCGGTCATGGCGGGGTCGGCGTCGATCAGCGCGGCGACGCGGAAGCCGCGGGAGGCGAAGCCGCCGTAACCGGCGAGGGCGGCGCCGAGGTTGCCGATGCCGACGATGACGACGGGCCAGTCCTGGGTGAGGCCGAGCTCGCGGGAGATCTGGTAGACGAGGTACTCGACGTCGTAGCCGACCCCGCGGGTGCCGTAGGAGCCGAGGTAGCTGAAGTCCTTGCGCAGCTTCGCGGAGTTGACGCCCGCCGCGGCCGCGAGCTCCTCGGAGGAGACCGTGGGTACGGAGCGCTCCGAGAGCGCGGTCAGCGCGCGCAGATACAGCGGAAGCCGGGCGACGGTGGCCTCGGGAATTCCTCGGCTACGGGTCGCCGGTCGGTGAGTTCGGCCAGTTGCCACGGTGCTCCTGCGGGATGAGCGGGGCTGCAGGCGGCCATATGTCCCAAGACCGCCCCGTCGAATGCAGGCTATGTCTTTGTGAACGCGTGCACAAAGATGGTGTCCGTTTTGTCCGGCCAAAGTGACCGGGGTCACGCGGCCGGTTCCCGCCGTCGCGGAACCGCGGAGGAGCTCGGCGCGTTGAGAACCCGAAGGGGGCAAAACCGCACACTCTCCTCACGACGCCGCCCCCGAAGCCCAACAAAACGTCCATGATGGTAACCGGGTTCCGGTCACGCACCCAGTTCGCGCCGGAGCCGGTCGGCGTCCACCCGCCAGAAGGTGTGCTGCTCCCCGTCGACCAGGACGACGGGGATCTGCTCCCAGTACGCCCGGTACAGCTCCTCGTCGCGGGTGATGTCCTTCTCCTCCCAGGACGCCCCGGTCTCCGCGCACACGGCCTCGACCACCGCCCGCGCGTCGTCGCAGAGATGACATCCCGGCCTGCCGACGAGGGTCACGGTCCGCGCCCCGGCGTCCGCCTTCTTCTTCCGTCCGAACATGGCGCCCATTCTGTCCCGCCGCCGGGACCGGGCCCGCCCGCCGGGGCCGCTTCCGGCCGTCGTCCCCGCCCGCCGGAGCCGCTTCCCGGTCCGTCCGGACGTGATCCGATTAACAAGGGGGTTCCGCACTGTTCACTCCGCGGCATCGTCACAAGTCGGGAAGTACCGAACAGACTGGCTATGCTCACGGCATGGCCGCTCTGGGATGGCTCACCCCTCGTAGGCGCTCCGCCACCGCGCGCAGCGTCCTCGCAGGCGAGGCCGCTGCCGAGGCAGCGCGCAAGACCTCGCTCCAGCTGGAACGGGAGCGGGAGGAGGCCTCGGCCGAACCGCCCGCGGAGCCCGAGTTCCCGGTCGTCGGCGACGTGCGGGCGGCGGCCTTCTTCGACCTCGACAACACCGTGATGCAGGGCGCCGCGATCTTCCACTTCGGCCGCGGCCTGTACAAGCGGAAGTTCTTCCGGCGCAACGAACTCGCCCGCTTCGCCTGGCAGCAGGCCTGGTTCCGGCTCGCCGGCGTCGAGGACCCCGAGCACATGCAGGACGCCCGCGAGAGCGCCCTGTCCATCGTCAAGGGCCACCGGGTCTCCGAGCTGATGAGCATCGGCGAGGAGATCTACGACGAGTACATGGCCGACCGCATCTGGCCCGGGACCCGCGGCCTCGCCCAGGCGCACCTGGACGCGGGCCAGAAGGTGTGGCTCGTCACGGCCGCCCCGGTCGAGACGGCCACGATCATCGCCCGCCGGCTCGGCCTGACCGGCGCGCTCGGCACGGTCGCGGAGTCCGTCGGCGGCGTCTACACCGGCCGGCTGGTCGGCGAGCCCCTGCACGGACCGGCCAAGGCCGAGGCGGTACGGGCGCTCGCCGCCGCCGAGGGCCTGGACCTGGGCCGCTGCGCCGCGTACAGCGACTCGCACAACGACATCCCGATGCTCTCGCTCGTCGGGCACCCGTACGCGATCAACCCGGACGCCAAGCTCCGGAGGCACGCGAAGGAACGGGAGTGGCGGCTGCGCGACTACCGGACCGGGCGCAAGGCCGCCAAGGTCGGCATCCCCGCCGCCGCGGGCCTGGGCGCGCTGGCCGGCGGCACCGCCGCCGCGGTCGCCCTGCACCGCCGCCGCCACTGACCCCGGGGGCCGCCGCCGGCCCCGAAGCGCTCCTGACGGCCCCGTCCGCGACGGGACCCCCGCGCCCGCCGACAAGGCCCCCGCGCCCGCCCTCGCCCCGCCCCCGCCGATACGTTTCGGCTGCGATCATCTGCGACAACCCCGGACCGGGCGCCCTCACCCGTCCGTGGTCGAACAGCACCGCACAGGTCGACTCCCGGGCATTCCCGGCCCCTTACCCCGCAGCGGCCCCGATCACTCGCGCATCTCTCACTTGAGCACAACAGAGCGTGCACGTGATCACATTCGAAAGCAGACCGATCAACAACCAGTCACCAACTGGACCTTGATCCGACTGCAAGCAGTAACAGATACGACGGAACCGGCGATTTCTGCAACTGGGTGTAGCGCCGCCTGTACGAAGCGTTATTCTCCTCAGACGCACAAAGGACCCCTCACGTCGCCACGACGGGTGAACGGTCCCGCACTGCACGTGATGGAAGCTCTGCCTCTGGGAGTCCCGTGTACCCACACGTCGGGGTTGACACCTCGGGCCTGGCTACGCTGCGCGCAACGGTCCTCGACCACTTGCGCGGCTTCGTCCCCACCGCGTACGCCGGCCCCGCCCCCGCTTTCGCCTTCGCCGCACCGGCACCCGTCGGACCTTGCTACGCCCTGGCCGACGGCGGCGCCGCCGTGGGCAGACGCGGCGCCCGTTCCGGCACCTCGACCGCCTCCCGCCGTCCCGCCGCGGACAGCGACAGCGCCCGCATGATGGACCTGGTCGAACGGGCCCAGGCGGGCGAGGCCGAGGCCTTCGGCCGCCTGTACGACCAGTACAGCGACACGGTCTACCGCTACATCTACTACCGCGTCGGCGGGAAGGCGACGGCGGAGGACCTGACCAGCGAGACCTTCCTGCGCGCGCTGCGCCGGATCTCGACCTTCACCTGGCAGGGCCGCGACTTCGGCGCCTGGCTCGTCACCATCGCCAGGAACCTGGTCGCCGACCACTTCAAGTCCAGCCGCTTCCGGCTCGAGGTCACCACCGGCGAGATGCTCGACGCCAACGAGGTGGAACGCAGCCCGGAGGACTCCGTCCTGGAGTCCCTCTCCAACGCCGCCCTCCTCGACGCGGTCCGCCGCCTCAACCCCCAGCAGCAGGAGTGCGTGACCCTGCGCTTCCTCCAGGGCCTCTCGGTCGCCGAGACCGCCCGCGTCATGGGGAAGAACGAGGGGGCGATCAAGACCCTCCAGTACCGGGCGGTCCGCACCCTGGCCCGGCTCCTCCCCGACGACGCCCGCTGACCGGGGGCGCCGGCCGCCGGCCGCGCGGCTCCCCCGCGCACGTCCCACCGTGACCCGCCCCGGTCCGCGGCCCGCCCCCTTCCCCCCACATGCCCCCGACCCCCGTCCAACTCACAGTCGGTGACGCCCCGATGACGCACTGGTCCGATCATCTCTCGCGCGTAACCCAAGTGCCGCGCCGCTCGTTGTGCGGGATGCAGGCTCCCCGTGGTCACGCCCTGCCCGCAGTCACTCACTCTTTCGTGTGGATGCGCTCAAGGTGTGCAACCCTCCGGACACCCCGGGGAGTCGACCGTCATGACGAGAGGAGGTGCCGCCAGTGATCGCGAACGTATCGGCGCACCGGCGGGCGAACGCCTTCGCCCAGGCCCTGGAGGACCGGGCGTCCGAGGGCGCTGCGGCCGAGCAGCCCGAGGCCCCGGCCCCACCGGCCGAACCTGCGGAGCAGGGACGGCTGCTGGCCTTGGCGAACGGACTCGGCGAGCTGCCCAAGCCGCAGCTGGACCCCGAGGTCAAAGTGGTGCAGCGGGCCCAGTTGGTCGCCGCCATGGAAGCGATGCTCATGGAAGGGGGCGCGGCGGCGGGCCCCACGGTCCCCGAGCAGCGGACGTCCACCGGCAAGGGAGCCCACCGGGCGTCCCCGCTCCGGAAGCTCCGCCCCCGTTCCCGCTGGTCCAAGGGGCTCGCCGCCGGCGGCCTCACGGTCGGCGTGGCCGCGGGGGCCTTCGGCGGAGTGGCCGCCGCCAGCTCCGACGCCCTCCCCGGGGACTCGCTCTACGGGCTGAAGCGCGGGATGGAGGACATCAAGCTGGGCATGGCGGACGACGACGCGGACCGCGGCGGCATCTACCTCGACCAGGCCTCCACCCGCCTCAGCGAGGCCCGCCGCCTCATGGAGCGCGGCCGCGCGGGCGACCTCGACCACGAGTCGCTCGCCGAGATCCGCCGCGTCCTGGGCGGGATGAAGCACGACGCCGCCGAGGGCCACCGGCTCCTGCGCCAGGCGTACGAGCGGGACGGCGCCATCGCCCCGATGGCCCGGCTCAACTCCTTCGCCCAGGCCCACCGGGACACCTGGGACGGCCTCCGCGACCGGCTCCCCGTCCAGCTCGCGGACGTCGGCAGCGAGGTCACGCACGTCTTCGACGCCATAGACGAAGAGGTCGAGCCGCTCCAGTCGGTGCTCCCCCGCGTCCCCGAGAGGGGCGCGGTCGGCACCGAGGGTCCGCGCAGCACCCCCAGCACGTCGCAGGACGCCGGGAAGACGGACACCCAGCGGCCGCCGGCCGGCCGGGAGACGCCCTCCTCCGGCAACCCGTCCACCGCGCCCCGCCCGTCGGGACCCGGCACGGACACCGGCCCGGGCACGGACAGCGGCACCACCGCCCCGCCGAAGGACGACGGCCTCATCGGCGGCGGCACCGGCGGCCTGCTCAAGCCCTCCCCGACCGGGACGCCCACGTCCCCGCCGGCGGCGGACCAGCCGGCCCCGGACGTCCCCGACGTCACCATCCCGCCCATCCTGCCGGGCCTGCTTCCGGGCCTCGGCATCGACAGCGAGGACGCTCGCTGACACGAGGAAGGGGCGCCCCCACGGACGGGGGGCGCCCCTTCCTCGTGCACCGGTGCTCCCGCCCCCGGCCAGGGCGCCCGGAAGAACACCGACCTCCGCCGCACCCGCGGCTTGGCCCCTCTCCCTCCGCCCTCCCCGCACTGCTCGGCCCGAGGGGCCCCACAGCCTTCGGAAGGCTGCGCCGGCCTCCGGCCGACGGAGCAGCCCGCAGCCGACATCCTCGTCGCCTCAGAAGAACACCGACCTCCGCTGCACCAGCAGCTTGTACAGCGTGTGCTGGATCTGCTCCCGCACCTGGTCCGTCAGGTTGAACATCAGCATCGGGTCCTCCGCCGCCTCCGGCGCGTACGAGTCCGTCGGGATCGGCTCCCCGAACTGGATCGTCCACTTCGTCGGCAGCGGCAGCGCCCCCAGCGGTCCCAGCCACGGGAAGGTCGGGGTCAGCGGGAAGTACGGCAGGCCCAGGATCCGCGCCAGCGTCCTGGCGTTCCCCACCATGGGGTATATCTCCTCCGCGCCCACGATCGAGCAGGGCACGATCGGCACCCCGGCCCGCAGCGCCGTCGAGACGAACCCGCCCCGCCCGAACCGCTGGAGCTTGTACCGCTCCCCGAAGGGCTTCCCGATCCCCTTGAAGCCCTCCGGCATGACCCCGACGATCTCGCCCGAGCGCAGCAGCCGCTCCGCGTCCTCCGCGCACGCCAGGGTGTGCCCCGCCTTGCGCGCCAGCTCGTTGACGACCGGCAGCACGAAGACCAGGTCCGCCGCGAGCAGCCGCAGGTGACGCCCCGCCGGGTGGTGGTCGTGGACGGCGACCTGCATCATCAACCCGTCCAGCGGCAGCGTCCCCGAGTGGTTGGCGACGATCAGCGCCCCGCCCTCGTCGGGGATGTTCTCGACGCCCTTCACCTCCACCCGGAAGTACTTCTCGTACAGCGGGCGCAGCAGCGACATCAGGACCTGGTCGGTGAGCTCCTCGTCGTAGCCGAACTCGTCGACCTCGTAGTCGCCGGTGATCCGCCGCCGCAGGAACGCGAGTCCGCCCGCGAGCCGCCGCTCCCAGTCGCCCCCGGCGGCCGGCGGCTCCGGGGCGGCGGGCCCGGCCGGCTCCTCCACCGCCGCCCGGGCGCCGGGGAGTTCCGGCTCCTGCGGCCCCGGCAGGGCCCGTACGGCCGCCGCCTCGCCGTCGGCCCGGGCGGACCGCCGGCGCGCCCGTGAGCGGTCGTCGTCGAAGGGAATGACCTTGGCGTCCGCCATCGCAGTCGGGCCTCCTCAGGCGCCGTCGTGAACTGTGGGAGCTCCGGAAGGAGAAGGGGCGGCGGCCGGGACCAGGTGCCCGGCCAGCCGGTCCACCGCCGCCGCCAGCGCCCCGGGCGGCAGCAGCCCCCGTCCCCGGCCGCGCGCGAAGTCCGCGAAGGCCTCCGCCGTGGTGTGCCGGGGCGAGAAGCCGAAGACCTCGCGCGTGTGGACCGTGGAGACGACCCGGCCGTGGGTGAGCAGCCGGATCTGCTCGGGCGCGAAGTCGGTGACCCCGACCGTGCGCAGCGCCGTCCCCACCCAGGTGACCGCCGGGAGGAGCACCGGGACCGTCGGCCGGCCGAGCCGCCGCGCGCACTGGGACAGGAGCAGCACCCCGTCCCCGGCCACGTTGAAGGTGCCGCTGTTCTGGGTGGCCCGCCGCGGCTCGTGCGCCGCGAGCCGCAGGACGTCGATCACGTCGTCCTCGTGGACGAACTGCAGCCGCGGGTCGTAGCCGAGGACGGTCGGCAGGACGGGCAGCGCCAGGTACTCGGTCAGCGGGGAGTCGATCCGGGGGCCCAGGATGTTCGCGAACCTCAGCACGCACACGGCCACGTCCGGACGGCGCCGGGCGAAGCCCCGCACGTATCCCTCGACCTCGACGGCGTCCTTCGCGAAGCCCCCGCTCGGCAGCGCCTTCGCGGGCGTCGTCTCGGTGAAGACGGCCGGGTCGCGCGGCGCGGAGCCGTACACGCTCGTACTGGACTTGACGACGAGGCGCCCGATCCGCGGCGACTTCTGGCAGGCGCCGAGGAGCTGCATGGTGCCGATGACGTTGGTCTCCTTGACCGACGTCCGGCCGCCCCCGCCCAGGGCCGTCCCGGTGACGTCCAGGTGGACCACCGTGTCGACGTCGTGTTCCGCGAGCACCTTCGCGATCTCGGGCCGGCGGATGTCCACCCGTACGAAGTCGGCGGCGCCGAGCTGGTGCGCCGGGTCGACAGCGTCGACCGCGATCACCCGCTCCACCTCGGGGTCCCGCTGGATCCGCCGCACGAAGCGGCCGCCGAGGTGCCGGGCGGCACCGGTGACGAGCACGACCCTGCCCAAGATCAGCGCCTTCCGTCCGTCTTCGGTCTTCCGTGGAACGCTTCCGGTCCCGCCGGGTTCCGCCGGTTCCGTAGGCGCCACCGTAGCGCTTTCAGATTTCCGCGCAATAAAAGACGTGGCCCTCCACCGCGAACGGTGAAGGGCCACGCCCGACGCACTGAATGCTGCGGTGCAGCGGTCGCCTTACTTCTTGTTGCGACGCTGAACGCGCGTGCGCTTGAGCAGCTTGCGGTGCTTCTTCTTCGCCATCCGCTTGCGCCGCTTCTTGATAACAGAGCCCACGACTACCCTCGCTCACTTCTCGGAACATTCCCGCCTCGGCGGGAATCGGTGCGGGGCGTCTGGGCCCACACGACCTACGTCGGCCTAGCCTACCGTCCCGAGCACCTCGCTCGTAATCCGAGGGCAATATCCGGCTCTCCCGGGAGCCGCCCGGGGTCCTCCCGGACTTCTCCCGGCACCGTGCCGCGCGCTCGCTACGCGGTCCCCACCCCCACGTAGGACTCCCGGAGGTACTCGTGCACCGCCTGCTCGGGCACCCGGAAGGACCTGCCCACCCGGATCGCCGGCAGATGACCGCTGTGCACCAAGCGGTACACGGTCATCTTCGAGACGCGCATCACCGAGGCGACTTCCGCCACGGTCAGAAACTTGACCTCGTTGAGAGGTCGATCGCCAGCAGCCATGACCCACCTGTACCTTCCGCCGCGACGCCCACCGGCTTCCCCTCCGGTGACTCTTCGTCGCCGAGCGCTCACGATCCAGAGTAGGGGCGGGTGGTACGAGTGGGGAAGAGGAGCCACCACCGGCCGTTTACCGTGACAGACGCGCGCGATTGAGTACATAGCGCGTCAGCGGGAGGTACGAGGCGGAGCGCACGCCGTCGTCGAGCGGAACCACCGCCGACACCTGCCCCTCCGCCTCCCCGACGAACAGCGCGGGATCGTCCGTGTCGGCGAGCCCGATGGCCTCGATACCCAGCTGACCTGCTCCGCAGACCCATCCGTGGTCCCCGACCACCAGCTCCGGGAGCGGCCCGCCGGAGTCGGCCGCGCTCTCCAGGGCGGCCCTGACCGGTAGCGGCGAATGGCAGTGCGCCCCCGGTGCGCGCCCGCCCCCGGGCGGTCCGGGTTCCCGTACGAACGCCACCCCCCGCGCGTAGTCCAGGAGGTACGTGCGTACGCCGAACCGGGTCGTCATGTCGACACATCTCCCCTGCGCCGGGGTGAGGACAAGACATCCCGCCGCCGACAACGCGTCTGCGAGGACGGCGTAGAAACCGAGCAACCGGTGCGGATGGCCCGTGCCCAGGAGCACCGGAACCCGCCGCGCCGCCGCCGCGCCCAGCCGCGCCGCGAAGGCGTCGAGCCCCCTCAGGGTGCGCTCCGGGTCGATGGCGTCGGGCCCCGACCGGTGCTCCGGATCCCCCGAGACCCCGCACCGGTCGGCCATGAGCCGCAGCAGCCCGGCCTCGTCCCAGTCGCGCACCGGATCGAGCCCGAGCAGCACCCGGGGGTCGCGCGCGGCGAAGAGCCGGTAGCTCCGCAGGTTCTCCTCCCGCGAGGTCGCCACCGCGCCCGCCAACCCCGCCGCCAACAGATGCGCCCGCAGCGCCCCGGTGCTCCACACCCCTCCGATGCTGCCGGAACACGGCCGCCCGGGGACGCGAACCCCCAGGACGCCCCACCGTCGGCGTAACTTCCGGTAGGGGGCTCCCCGGACGGGCGGCGCTTCAGGCCAGCAGGCCCCGCAGCGGGAAGGCGGCCCTGCGGGTCGCGATCACCGCCTGGTCGAGCCGGTCCGCCGGGTCGTACCCCTCGGACCAGTCCCGGAAGGCCACCGGCCACCGGCCGTCCGTCATCCGCGCGGGGCCCGGCTGCCGCGTCCGCGCGTACACCTCGTCCCGCCAGGACGAGGGGATCACCGACCCGGGGTCCACGGGCGCGTGCGCCGCGATCCCCACCAGGTGCGTCCACGACCGGGGCACGACGTCGACCACGGCGTACCCGCCGCCGCCGAGCGCCAGCCACCGGCCCCCGGCGTGCTCGTGCGCCAGCTCGTGACAGGCCTCCTGGACCGCCCGCTGGGCGTCGAGGGAGACCGCCAGGTGGGCGAGCGGGTCCTCGAAGTGCGTGTCCGCCCCGTGCTGCGTCACGAGGACCTGCGGCCGGAAGTCCGCGATCAGCTCCGGCACGACCGCGTGGAAGGCCCGCAGCCACCCCGCGTCCCCGGTCCCGGCCGGCAGCGCCACGTTCACGGCCCCGCCCTCGCCGGCCCCCGGCGCACCGGTCTCCTCCGGCCAGCCGGTCTGCGGGAACAGCGTCCTCGGGTGCTCGTGCAGCGAGACCGTCAGGACCCGCGGGTCCTCCCAGAACGCCGCCTGCACCCCGTCCCCGTGGTGCACGTCCACGTCCACGTACGCCACCCGCTCCGCGCCCAGTTCGAGCAGCCGGGCGATGGCGAGCGAGGCGTCGTTGTAGATGCAGAAGCCGGCCGCCGCCCCGGGCATCGCGTGGTGCAGGCCGCCGGAGAAGTTGACCGCGTGCGCGGCCTCCCCGCGCCAGATCGCCTCCGCCGCCCCCACCGACTGCCCGGCGATCAGCGCCGACACCTCGTGCATCCCGGCGAACGCCGGATCGTCGACCGTGCCGAGACCGTACGCCTGGTCCGCGTGGCGCGGATCGGCCGAAGCCGCCCGCACGGCCGCCACGTAGTCCTCGCGGTGCACGAGCCGCAGCGTCGAGTCCCCGGCCGGCTTCGCCGCGACCACGTCGACCGCCCGATCGAGCCCGTGGGCCCGCACCAGCGACATCGTCAGCGCGAGCCGTACCGGATCCATCGGATGCTCGGACCCGAAGTCGTACTGCGTGACAGCTTCATCCCACATCAACAGTGCGCGGCCGCTCATGCCCGCCACCGTATCGGGCCCCTCGCGGGCCGAACGACGTGGCGTACGCCACCGTCACCAGGACGAGCGCCATCGGCACCAGCATCGCGCCCCGGTAGCTCCACGCGTCCCCGAGCGCCCCCACGAGCGGCGACCCGATCAGGAACCCGACGTAGTTGAAGACGTTGAGCCGCGCCACGGCCGCGTCGCTGTTCCCGGGGAAGAGCCGCCCGGCGGCGGCGAAGGTCTGCGGCACGATGACGCTGAGCCCGAGCCCGAGGAGCGTGAACGCCGCGATCCCCGCCCAGGCGCCCGGCGCCACCGCGACGAGCCCGAACCCGAGCGCCGCGAGCACGGCACCGCCCCGCACGACCGCCGCGGCCCCGAACCGGCTCACCCCGAAGTCCCCGACGGCCCGCCCGAGGAGCGTCGTCACCATGTACGCGTTGTACGGCACGGTCGCCAGCTCCTCGGAACTGCCCAGCACGTCCTGGAGGTACTTGGCGCTCCAGTTGGCGACCGTGGAGTCCCCGATGTACGCGAAGCTCATCACCAGGCAGAGCGGCAGCAGCAGCTTGAACGCGACCCCGGCGCTCCCCTTCTCCGCGCCCTCCTCCCGCGCGGGTCCGCCGCCGCCGGCCGCGTACCACCGGCTGCCGACGAGCGCGAGGGGCAACAGGGCGGCCACGACCGGCAGATAGGACGTGAACAGCGACAGGTGCCAGTGCGCCCCGGCCCAGGCCAGCGAGGCCCCCACGATCCCGCCGAGGCTGTACGCGGCGTGGAAGCCGAGCATGATGCTGCGCCCGTACGCCCGCTGGAGGCTCACGCCGAGCATGTTCATGGACGCGTCCAGCGCGCCCACGGCGACCCCGAAGAGCCCGAGGGCGACGGCGGCCTGCCACAGCTCCGTACCGGCGCCGACGGCGAGCAGGGCGAGGAGGACGAAGGGCTGGGACCAGCGCAGTACTACGGCCGGCCCCACCCGGGCGACGACCTTCTCGGTCGTCACGCTCGCCACTCCGGCGAGGATCGGCACGGCCGCCAAGAAGGCGGGCAGCAGCGCGTCGGATATCCCGTACCGGTCCTGGATCGCGGGTATCCGGGTCACGAGCAGGGCGAAGGTGACCCCCTGCACGAAGAAACCGAACGCCAGGGATCCCCGCCCACGCCGCAACCGCGCATCCGTCATGGCGGCACAGCGTACGGCCGGAAACTACCCCTGGGTAGCCCCGGACGGCAGGGAGATCACATCCCCAGAAGCGCGGGCAGCTCGTCCATCCTCCGGAAGAACCCCTCGGCCCCGGCGAGCTTCTCCTCGGGCGTCATCGCGGTGAACCCGTACACGTCCATCCCGGCGGCCACGGCGGCCCGCACGCCGAGCCGGCTGTCCTCGACGACGACGCACCGCCCGGGCTCGACGCCCATCCGCGCGGCGGCGTGCAGGAAGAGGTCCGGCGCCGGCTTGCCCCGGCCGACGTCCTCGGAGCTGAAGACGTTCTCGTCCCGGAACCAGGCGTCGAGCCCGGTCTTCCGGTGTCCGACCCTGATCCGCTCGTGACTCCCCGAGGAGGCCACGCAGTACGGAACCCCGGCCGCCACCAGCCGCTTCAACACGTCCTCGACGCCGGGCACGGGCTCCAACCCGGCCCGGAACGCGGCGAAGACGCGCGCGTGGAAGACGTCGTCGAAGTCCGCGGGCAGCCGCTGCCCGGTCCGCTCCTCGACCAGGTCGTGCACGCGGTGCATGGCGGACCCCATGTAGTCGCGCAGCGAGTCCTCGTACGAGGTGGGGTGCCCGAGCTCCGTCAGATAGCCGGCCAACAGGGTGTTGGAGATCGGCTCGCTGTCCACCAGCACACCGTCGTTGTCGAAGATGACCAAGTCGTATCGCATGGCACCAGCGTAGAACGCGCCCGGAACGCAAAAATGCCTCAACCCCCGGACGTGGTCCGGGGGTTGAGGCTAAAAATTGTTCGGCGGTGTCCTACTCTCCCACAGGGTCCCCCCTGCAGTACCATCGGCGCTGAAAGGCTTAGCTTCCGGGTTCGGAATGTAACCGGGCGTT
>NZ_JBIVSC010000009.1:0-226390 GCF_044756005.1 Streptomyces sp. NPDC092045
CGGTTCTCGGCGAACGTGCAGGTCATCATCGACGCAGACACCCGCCTGGTCATCGCGGCGGCCCGGCCGGCGCCGGGTAACAAGGCCGACGCGCATGTCTGGCGGGAGTCGGACCTGCCCGCCCTGGCGGCGGGCACGACGGTCATCGCGGACGGCGCCTACCTCGGCACCGGCCTGATCGTCCCGCACCGCAAGAGAGCCAACCGCCCCCTCCTGCGCGGGCAGGAGGAGGACAACGCCGAGCACCGAAGGGTACGAGCCCGTGTCGAGCACACCTTCGCCCGGATGAAGAACTGGAAGATCCTGCGCGACTGCCGGCAACGGGGCGACGGACTCCACCATGCCGTCCAGGCCGTCGCCGCCATGCACAACCTCGCCATGACCCGGTGAAATGGCAGGTCAAACGCCATTCAGGCCTGTCCGAACCCGACCTTCTGCAACACCCTTTAGGGCGTGTGTCGGGAGTGGCGCCGTCCGCCCGAAGGACCACGGGGGAGCGCGTGCCGGGCGCCGCCGGGCGGGCGGGACCTTCGACACGCGTCCCGGCCGGTGGCGTCCGGCGGGTCACGGCGCGAGCGGGCCGCCGCCGGCGGGCAGCGGGTCCTTGGGGGCCGCCTCCCGTTCCGCGGGCGTCACCGCCGGCGGAACGGGAGGCGGCGCGCCCCGCCACAGCGACGTCAGCGCCACGCCGCCGACGAGCAGCGCCGCCGCGCACCAGCGCAGACCGCTGATCCCCTCGCCCAGGAACAGCGCCGCCGACGACATCCCGAAGACCGGGACGAGGAGCGAGAACGGCGCCACGGAGGAGGCCGGGTAGCGGCGCAGGAGCCAGCCCCACGCGCCGAAGCCGAAGATGGTGGTGATCCAGGCGACGTAGACGATGACGCCGACGCCCGTCCAGTCCAGTCCGCGCAGCGCGGCGAGGTCCCGCTCGGGGCCCTCCACGAGGAGCGAGAGGGCGAGCAGCGGCAGGACGGGCACGGTGCTGACCCAGACCATGAAGTTGAGCGCGTCGGGCGGGGAGGCCTTGCGGGTCAGGACGTTGGAGACGCCCCAGCAGGCCGCCGCGCCGATCACCAGGAGGAAGCCGACCAGGGGGCCCGAGGCGCCCTCGTCGACCGCCGCGACCGCGATGCCCGCGAGGGCGATCGCCATGCCGGCCACCTTGACGCCGCCGGGCCGCTCGCCGAGGGCGACGAAGGCGAACAGGGCGGTGAAGACCGCCTGGACCTGGAGGACCAGCGAGGAGAGCCCGGCCGGGGCGCCCAGGTCCATGCCGATGAAGAGCAGGCTGAACTTGACCACGCCCAGGACGAGGCCGACGCCCAGGATCCACTTCCAGGCCACCTTCGGACGGCCGACGAGGAAGACGGCGGGCAGGGCGGCGGCGAGGAACCGGAGGGCCGAGAAGAGCAGCGGCGGGAAGTGGCCGAGGCCGATCTCGATGACGACGAAGTTGACTCCCCAGACAGCGGCGACCAGCGCTGCCAGGGCGATGTGTGCGGGGCGCATGGTCCGAGGATCCCCTCGGCGACCGTGTAGCACCAGCACGGATCGCTACATGATGGGATGTAGCAACGCTTCATCCCGCGCTCCTCCGAACCCTCCGAGGTGGTCACCGTGCTGGACATCGGCCGTCTGCGGGCCCTGCACGCCGTCTCCGTCCACAAGACGGTGGGCGCCGCCGCCGAGGCCCTGGGCTACACCCCGTCCGCGATCTCCCAGCAGATCACCAAGCTGGAGCGGGAGACCGGCACCACCCTGCTCGAACGGCAGGGCCGGGGCATCCGGCTCACCGACGAGGCCCACCAGCTCGCCGCCACGACGAGCCGGCTCCTCGCCCTGATGGAGGAGGCGGAGGTGCGTCTGGAGGAACGGCGCGGCAAGCCCTCCGGGCGGCTCGCGATCGGCTGCTTCCCGAGCGCGGCGCGCGGTCTGATGCCCCGGGCGCTCGCGGAGCTGACCCGGCGCCACCCCGACCTGGACGTGCGGCTCTCGGAGGTGGACACGCACCTGTCGGTCGACCTGGTGGCGCGGGGCGTGATCGACCTGGCCGTGGCACACGACTGGGACATCGCGCCGCTGCCGGCCCCGCCGGGGGTCGAGCAGGCGGTCGTCGGCGACGACCTGTGCGACATCCTCGTCCCCCGGGACCACCCGCTGGCGGCGCGGGACTCGGTGCGGCGGGAGGAGCTGGCGGACGAGCGGTGGATCTCGCAGCCGCCGGGCTCGGTCTGCCACGACTGGCTGGTGCGGACGCTGCGGGCGACCGGGTACGAGCCGCTGATCGTCCATCAGGCGGGCGAGAACCACACGCAGGTGGCGCTCGTGGCGGCCGGCCAGGGCATCGCCCTGGTCCCCCGCCTGGGGCGCGGGGCGCTGCCGCCGGAGGTGGCGCCGATCCGCCTGGACCCGATGCCGAAGCGCCGCCTGCACGCCATGTGGCGCACGGGCGCGGCCCGCCGCCCGGCGATCCGCGAGACGGTGAGCACCCTCCAGGAACTCTGGCCGTCCATAGCGTCCCGGGCCTGACGGACCCGCGGCCGGGCGGACGGGCGTCCCACGAGCCCACCACCGGGCGGACGGGCACCCACCGGACGGACAGGCGCCCACCGGGCGGACGGGCGCCCCCGTACGCCTCCACTCAGGCCCGCCGCCGGGCGATTCCCGCGCGGGTCCTTGACCTGGCAGTTACTTTCCGGCTATCCGTGTCCCCTTGGAAGTTTCCTTCACCCCCGCACGGCCGGAAGGAGCATCAGTGCACCACCGCGCCCCCGCACCCCCCTCCGCCCCCGCTCCCGTCCCCTCCCGACGCACCCTCCTCGCGGTCACCGCCGCCGCCGCGGCCGCCGCCGTCACCGGGACGGGCGCCCCCGCCCTGGCCGCGCCCGAGCGGCACGACGACCGGAGTCTCCGGCGGATCGTCGACCGCATGTCCCTGGAGGAGAAGGTCGGCCAGCTCTTCGTGATGCGGGTGTACGGGCACTCCGCGACCGATCCGGACCGGGCGGACGTCGACGCCAACCTCGCCGAGATCGGGGTCCGCACGGCCGCCGAGCTGATCGCGCGCTACCACGTCGGCGGGATCATCTACTTCTCCTGGGCCCACAACACCCGCGACCCGCAGCAGATCGCCGACCTCTCCAACGGCATCCAGCGGGCCGCCCTCGCGCGGCCCGTCCCGGTCCCGGTGCTCGTCTCCACCGACCAGGAGCACGGCATCGTCTGCCGGGTGGGCGAGCCCGCCACCCTGCTGCCCGGTGCGATGGCCCTCGGCGCCGGCCGCTCGCACGCCGACGCCCGCCGGGCCGCGCGGATCGCGGGCGCCGAACTCGCCGCGATGGGCATCCGGCAGAACTACGCCCCGGTCGCCGACGTGAACGTCAACCCGGCCAACCCGGTCATCGGCGTCCGCTCCTTCGGCTCCGACCCGCGCGCGGTCGCCGGACTCGTCGTCGCCCAGGCCGAGGGCTACCGGCGGGCCGGGGTCGCGGCCACCTCCAAGCACTTCCCGGGCCACGGCGACACCGCCGTGGACAGCCACTACGGCCTGCCGACCATCACCCACACCCGGGAGCAGTGGGAGGAGCTGGACGCCCCGCCGTTCCGCGCCGCGATCGCCGCCGGGATCGACTCGATCATGACCGCCCACATCGTGGTCCCGGCGCTCGACCCGAGCGGGGACCCGGCGACCCTCTCCCGGCCCATCCTCACCGGCATCCTGCGCGAACGGCTCGGCTACGACGGCGTGGTGGTCACCGACGCGCTCGGCATGGAGGGCGTGCGGACCAAGTACGGCGACGAGCGCGTCCCGGTCCTCGCGCTCAGGGCCGGGGTGGACCAGCTCCTCAACCCGCCGAAGCTCGACGTCGCCTGGAACGCGGTCCTGAACGCCGTCCGCACCGGCGAGCTGACCGAGGCCCGGCTCGACGAATCGATTCTGCGCATCCTGCGCCTGAAGGCGAGGCTGGGTCTGTTCCGGCAGGCGTACGTGACCCGGGCGGGCGTCGAGCGGGTGGTCGGCACGAAGGCCCACCTCGCGCAGGCCGACCGGATCGCCGAGGCGACCACCACCCTGCTCCTCAACGAGGGCGGGTTCCTGCCCCTGCGCCCCTCCCGCCACCGCTCGGTCCTGGTCGTCGGCGCCGACCCGGCCTCGCCGTCCGGCACCACCGGGCCGCCCACCGCCACCCTGGCGACGGCCCTGCGGGAGCTGGGGTTCACCGCGACGGCGCTCTCCACCGGGACCGCCCCGACGGCCGCGAGGATCGAGGAGGCGGTGGCCGCGGCGGCCGGCAGGGACGCGGTGGTCGTGGGCACGTACAACGTCACCGCGACCAGCACCCAGCGCACCCTGGTGGCACGGCTCGCGGCGACCGGGGTGCCCGTCGTGACGGTCGCGATCCGCAACCCGTACGACGTCGCGCACCTGACGGGCCAGCGGGCGGCCCTCGCCGCCTACTCCTGGACCGACGTCGAACTCCGGGCCGCCGTCCGGGTCCTGGCCGGGCGGGCGAGGCCGGTGGGCCGGCTGCCGGTGCCGGTGCAGAGCGCGGCCGACCCGGCCCGGGTGCTGTACCCGGTCGGGTACGGCCTCTCGTACCGCTAGCGGACGGAACAGAGGGGGCGCACCCGGCCGGGTGCGCCCCCTCCTCACGTCACCGGGGGTTACGGCCGCAGGCCGTGCTCCCGGGTCGCCTCCTCGTCGACCGCCCTGTCGAGGCGGGCGTCGAAGCGGGCCAGCGGCTGCGCCGCCCGCTCCGCCGGGGCGGGGACGCCGGCCCAGGCGAGGATGCGGGCGGTGGCCTTCGCCCGCTCGGCCTCGACCAGGCCCTCCACGTTCGCGCCGTGGTTGGCGCCCGGGGCCACGTACACGTAGCTGTCGCGCGCGCCCTTGCCCAGGCGGAACTTCTCCGAGCCCCACGGGTCGTTGCCGCCGTAGACGAACAGCATCCGCCGCGCGTTGTTGCGGACCCAGGAGTCCACGTCCTTCATGGCCCGCGGGTCGAACTTGACCGGGATCTCGCGCGGCACGAAGTTGCGGGCGGGCTGGTAGCCGTAGCGGCTCAGGCCCTTGAGGTGCGGCTGCTTGATGAAGGGCGCGCCGAGCTGGGTCGCCGCCTGGTAGTAGTACGGCGTGTACGTCTCCAGGCCCTGGTCGGTGTAGGCGGACCAGCCGGAGTAGGCGTCGATCGTGTCGTACACCTCGTCGTCGGTCGCGGTCTCCGCCACCGGGATCTGGTCGCAGACGTCCTGGCCGTAGTACTGCCAGAAGCCCCACACGAAGTCGAGGACGACGGCCTCGTAGGCCTTGTCGAGCGTGCCGACGGTGTTGAAGGTGGCGCCCTCGGCCTCGGCCCACGCCTTGTACTTGGCCTGGAGCGGCGCGCGCCGGACGAGCGCCTCGCGCTGGAGGCCGTTCAGGCGGTCGCGGCACTCCTTGGTGCCGACGGTCGCGAAGAAGCGGTCGTAGGCCGAGTCCTCGTCGTTGACCACGTCGTTCGGGGCGACGTAGGCGACGACGCCGTCCATGTCGCGCGGGTAGAAGCGCTCGTAGTAGGTGGCGGTCATGCCGCCCTTGGAGGCGCCGGTGGAGAGCCACTTCTTGCCGTAGATCTTCTTCAGGGCGGTGAAGATCCGGTGCTGGTCGCTGGCGGCCTGCCAGATGTTCAGCTTCGACCAGTCGGCCGGCTGCGGCCGGGACGGGGTGAAGAAGCGGTACTCCATGGAGATCTGGTTGCCGTCGACGATCCGGGTCGGCTCGGCCCGGCTCGGCGTGGTGCTCAGGTTGTATCCGCTGGTGCGGAAGACGGTGGGGCGGTCCGTGTCCTTGTGGAGGACCGAGATCCGCTGCTGGAACGTGCCCTTCCACGGGCGCGCGTGGTCGACCGGCTGTTCGTAGTTCAGGACGAAGAAGCGGTAGCCGGCGTACGGCTTCTCCTCGATCAGGGTCATTCCCGGGATCGCCAGGATGCGGTCCTTGATGTCCTTGGCGGCGGCCCGGTCGACGGCCCCGCCCCGCGAGTCGGCGACGGACGCGGTGTCGGTGTCCGTGTCCGCGGCGGTGGCCACGCCGGTGGAGCCCACGGTGCCTATGAGCACCGAGAGCGACAGCAGCAGCCTGAGCGACGTGCGCATGCACCCTCCCCATGATTCACAACGGTGTCGCGAACCTAGCGGGGGCAACGTGTGGACCGCCAGACCCAGTTGGTCCTTACTCGTGAACTTTCCTGTGCTTCAGCACAGGATCCACCCCGTGGAGGTCCCCCGGCCCGCCACCGAACCCGACGCCCGGACGCAGCGGTTGAGGGCGTGCACGGTGAGGGGTCCGGTCCGCCGGTCGAACCGGCCGGACCTGACGGCGGGCCGGCCGCCGCGCGGCTGGATCGAGACGGACATGGGCCGGCGGGGGCCCGAGGTCCTGGCGACGGTGAGGGCGCAGACGTACTGCCGGGTCCGGTAGAGGCGCAGTTCCCCGGTGGGGAAGGCGATCGTCCGGGTGGGCCGCCCCTGGCAGACGGAGACGGCGTCGGCGGTGCCGGACCCCGGGCCGCCGGGGAAGGGCAGCAGGAGCAGCGCGAGGGCGGTGAGCAGCGGCACGAGGACACGGGCGGGCGCCCGCCGCCCGCGCCGGGCGGCCGGCGTGTCGTCCGTGGCCATGCGTTCCCCTCCCGGGCGTGTCTCCGCACTGGTGTACGGGACTACGACGCACCGGTCCCCCGAACGGTTGCCTCCGGTACGCCTCAGGCCTCGATCCGCGCCGGCTCCGCCTCCCCGACGAAGGTGCTCCAGAGCTTCGCGTACCGCCCGCCCAGGGCGAGGAGTTCGTCGTGGGTCCCGTCCTCCGCGACCCTGCCGTGGTCCATGACGACCACCCGGTCGGCGCGGGCCGCCGTGGTCAGGCGGTGGGCGACGACGAGGGTGGTGCGGCGGCCCGCGATCCGGTCGGTGGCCTGGTTGACCTGGGCCTCGGTCGCCAGGTCCAGGGCCGCCGTCGCCTCGTCCAGGAGAAGGATGTCCGGGTCGACGAGTTCGGCGCGGGCCAGGGCGATCAGCTGGCGCTGCCCGGCGGAGAGGTTCCGGCCGCGCTCGGCCACCTCGTGGAGGTAGCCGCCGTCGAGCGTGGCGATCATCTCGTGCGCGCCGACCGCGCGGGCCGCCGCCTCCACCTCGGCGTCGGTCGCCCCGGGCCGCCCGTAGGCGATGGCGTCGCGGACCGTCCCGGCGAAGAGGTAGGCCTCCTGGGGGACGACCCCGAGCCGGTGCCGGTACGCGGTGAGGTCGAGGTCCCGCAGGTCGGTGCCGTCGGCGGTGACCCGGCCGCCCGTGGGGTCGTAGAACCGCGCGACCAGCTTGACCAGGGTGGACTTCCCGGCGCCGGTCTCGCCGACGAAGGCGACGGTCTGCCCGGCCGGGATCCGCAGGTCGATCCCGGTCAGCGCCGCCTCTCCCCCGTCGCCGACGTCCTCGCCGTACGCGAAGGACACGTCCTCGAAGGCGATCTCGCCGCGCAGTGAGAGCACGTCCAGGGGCGCGTCGGCGGCGGCCGTCGACGTCGGCTCCTGGAGCAGTTCCCGCATCCGCTTCAGGGAGACGGCGGCCTGCTGGTAGCCGTCGAAGACCTGCGAGAGCTGCTGCACGGGCGCGAAGAACAGGTCGATGTAGAGGAGGTAGGCGACGAGGGCGCCGGTGGTGAGCGTCCCGGCCTCGATGCGGTTCGCGCCGACGACCAGGACGGCCGCGGCGGCGGCCGAGGACAGCAGGGTGACGAACGGGAAGTAGACCGAGATCAGCCACTGGCCCCGGACGCGGGCCTCGCGGTAGGAGTCGCTGCGCCCGGCGAACCGCTCGGCGCCGGAGCGCTCGCGGCGGAAGGCCTGCACGATCCGCAGCCCGGCCACCGACTCCTGGAGGTCGGCGTTGACGACGCTGATCCGCTCGCGCGCCAGCTCGTACGCCTTCACGCTGGAGCGCCGGAAGAAGTACGTGGCGACGACGAGGACCGGCAGGGTCGCGAAGACCACCAGGGCGAGCTGGAGGTCGAGCACGAGGAGCGCGACCATGATCCCGAAGAAGGTCACGACGGAGACGAAGGCGGTGACCAGGCCCGTCTGGAGGAAGGTGGACAGGGCGTCCACGTCCGTGGTCATCCGGGTCATGATCCGGCCGGTCAGCTCGCGCTCGTAGTAGTCCAGGCCGAGCCGCTGGAGCTGGGCGAAGATCTTCAGGCGCAGGGCGTAGAGGACCCGCTCGCCGGTGCGGCCGGTCATCCGGGTCTCGGCGGTCTGCGCGACCCACTGCACGAGCACGGTGACCAGGGCGAGCGCGGAGGCCGCCCAGACGGCGCCGATCGCGAGCCGGTTCACGCCCTCGTCGATGCCGTGCCGGATCAGGACGGGCAGCAGCAGGCCGGTGCCGGCGTCGAGGGCGACCAGGCCGAGGCTGATGAGCAGGGGCAGGCCGAAGCCCCGGAGCAGCCGGCGCAGGCCGTAGGCGTCCTCGGGGGCCACGGCCCGGGCCTCGTCGACGTCCGGGACGTCGGTGGCGGGCGGCAGGGCCGCGACGGCGGCGAGCAGCTCGGGGGTGGCGCCGGGCACGGCGCTCTCCCGGCCGGCGGCCCCGTCCCGCACCCACAGGGCGGGGGTGATGCCCCGCTCGGCGTCGAACTCGGCGTCCAGCTCGTCCCGCAGCGTGCGGTCCTCGGCCGGGGCCGGCGGGGTGACGCGGCCGGGCGAGACGGCGCCCAGCTCCTCGGGGTCGGTGAGCAGGCGGCGGAAGAGCGGGGAGCGCTCCTCCAGCTCCTCCCGGGTGCCGATGTCGGCGAGGCGCCCGCCGTCGAGGACGGCGATGCGGTCGGCCAGGTTGAGGGTGGAGCGGCGGTGGGCGATGAGCAGGGTCGTACGGCCCGCCATCACCGACTTCAGGGCCTCGTGGATCTCGTGTTCGACCCGGGCGTCCACGGCGGAGGTGGCGTCGTCCAGGAGCAGCAGCCGGGGGTCGGCGAGGATCGCGCGGGCGAGCGCGACGCGCTGGCGCTGGCCGCCGGAGAGGGTCAGGCCGTGCTCGCCGACCTTGGTGTCGTACCCCTCGGGCAGCTCGGCGACGAACCCGTCGGCCCGGGCGGCGCGGGCGGCGGCCTCGATCTGCTCGTCGGTGGCGCCGGGGGCGCCGTACGCGATGTTGGCGCGGACCGTGTCGGAGAAGAGGAAGGAGTCCTCGGGGACCAGGCCGACGGCGGCGCGCAGCGAGTCGAGGGTGAGCTCGCGGACGTCGTGGCCGCCGACGAGGACGGCGCCCCGGGAGACGTCGTAGAAGCGGGGCAGGAGGAGCGAGACGGTCGACTTGCCGGAGCCGGAGGCGCCGACGAGGGCGACGGTCTCGCCGGACCGGATCTCCAGGGAGAACCCGTCGAGCACCGGACGCCCGTCCTCGTACGCGAAGGAGACGTCGTCGAACTCGACCGTGGCGGGCGCGTCGGCGGGCAGCTCCTTGGTGCCGTCCTTCACCACCGGCTCGGTGTCGACGAGGTCGAGGACGCGCTCGACGCCGGCGCGGGCCTGCTGGCCGACGGTGAGGACCATGGCGAGCATGCGGACCGGGCCGACGAGGGAGGCCAGGTAGGAGGAGAAGGCGACGAAGGTGCCGAGGGTGATCCGCCCCTCGTAGGCGAGCCAGCCGCCGAGGGCCAGGACGGCGACCTGGCCGAGGGCGGGCACGGCCTGGAGGGCGGGGGTGTACCGGGAGTTGAGCCGGACCGTCCGCAGCCGGCCCGCGAAGAGCCTCCGCCCGGCCTCGCGGATCTTGCCGGTCTCCTGGTCCTCCTGCCCGAAGCCCTTGACGACCCGGACGCCGGACACGGCCCCGTCGACGACCCCGGCGACCAGGGCGGCCTGCTGCTGGGCGTGCCAGGTGGCCGGGTGGAGGCGGGTGCGGCTGCGCCGGGCGATGTACCAGAGGGCGGGGGCGACGGCGAGGGCGACGAGGGTGAGCGGCGGGGAGAGCCAGGCCATGACGCCCAGCGAGATCACGAAGAGCAGGACGTTCCCCACGGTCATCGGGAGCATGAAGAGCAGGCTCTGGATGAGCTGGAGGTCGGTGGTGGCCCGCCCGACGACCTGCCCGGTGGACAGCTCGTCCTGCCGTCGCCCGTCGAGCCGGGTGATCGTGCCGTACATGTCGGTGCGCAGGTCGTGCTGCACGTCCAGCGCCAGGCGCCCGCCGTAGTAGCGGCGCACGTAGGTGAGGGCGTAGACGAGGACGGCGGCCCCGACGAGGAGCCCCGTCCAGGTGGCGAGGTCCCGGGTCCTCGTCCCGATGACGTCGTCGATGATCACCTTGGTGAAGAGCGGCACGAGGGCGAGGACGCCCATCCCGAGGAGGGACGACCCGAGCGCCAGGAGCGTGTTGGCCCGGTACCGCCAGGCGTATCCGGCGAGTCTGCGCGCCCAGCCCTGCTGTTTCTCCCCGACCGCCACGTGTGACCTCCCGTACGTCCTGCTCTACCGGAAGCCCCAACGCGGCCGACGTGCGATTTCATCCCGCCGCAACAAAGATCCGACCGCGGGCGGAGGGCGGCTCGGTCTCCGGTCCCGGGCCGCCCGGGCGGACGGGGCGCGGCGGCGCGGCGCGGGCGGGGAGGCCCGGAGCCGCCGCGCCCGTGAGGCGCGCCGGGCCGGAAGGGGCGCCGGGGCGCCTCACAGGTGCGTCGGCTCGAACATCCTCAGGAGGGCCGGGAGGACGACCACCGAGGGGCCCGGGGTCGCGAGGGACTTCGCGAGGTCGGCCGCCAGGGCGTCGGGGGTGGTGAGGACGCCGGGGACGCCGAAGGACTCGGCGAGGGCGACGAAGTCCGGGCGGGTCAGCTCGGTGCCGGTGGCCTCGCCGTACGCGTCGGTCATGTACTCGCGCAGGATGCCGTAGCCCCCGTCGTCCACGATCAGCCACGTCACGTCGAGGCCGTGCTGCTTCGCCGTGGCCAGCTCCGCGAGCGAGTACATCGCGCCGCCGTCGCCGGAGACCGCCAGGACCGGCCGGGAGGGGTCCGCGACGGCCGCGCCGAGGGCGGCGGGGAAGGCGTAGCCGAGGCCGCCGGCGCCCTGCGCGGAGTGCATGGTGTTCGGGTGCCGGGCGTCGAAGGCCGACCAGGCCCAGTACGCGAGGATCGTCATGTCCCAGAAGCTCGGGGCCCGGTCCGGGAGCGCCTCGCGCACGGCGGCGACGACCCGCTGCTCCGTGCCGAGGTCCTGGGCGTCGATCCGGTCCCGGACCCGGCCGAGGACGGCCGCGACCCGCTCGGGCGCGGTCGGGTCGGTGCGCTCCCCGACCGTCTCCAGGATCGCCTGGAGCGCGAGCCGGGCGTCGGCGTGGATGCCGAGCGCCGGGTGGTTGGACTCCAGCTTCCCCGCGTCCGCCTCGATCTGGATCACCCGGCCGCGCGGGGCGAAGGTGTGGTAGTTCGAGGAGAGCTCGCCGAGTCCGGAGCCGACGACGAGGAGGACGTCGGCGTCCTCCAGGAAGTCGGTGGTGTGCCGGTCCTCCAGCCAGGACTGGAGGGACAGCGGGTGCTTCCAGGGGAAGGCGCCCTTGCCGCCGAAGGTGGTGACCACGGGCGCGTCGATCCGCTCGGCCAGGGCCCGCAGCTTCCCGGACGCGTCGGAGCGGACGACCCCGCCGCCCGCGACGATCACGGGCCGCTCGGCGTGCGCGAGCAGGTGGGCCGCCACCGCCGTCAGCTCGGGGCGCGGCACGACCTCCTCGGGGGTCGCGTCCATCGCGGTGACCACCGGCAGCGTCGTCCGCGCCGTGAGCACGTCCTGCGGGATCTCCACCCAGACGGGCCCGTGCGGGGCGGTCAGCGCCGACTCCCAGGCGGCGGCGATCGCGGAGGGGATCTGGGACGGCGTGCGGGCCGTGTGGACGGACTTCACGACGTCCCGGAAGGAGGCCTGCTGGTCGCGCAGCTCGTGCAGGTAGCCGTGCCGGCCGCCGCCGAGCCCGGCCGCCGGGACCTGGCTGCCGATCGCGACGACCGGCGCCGAGGCGGCGGCGGCCTCCTGGAGCGCGGCGAGCGACAGGAGCGCGCCGGGCCCGGTGGAGAGCAGCAGCGGGGCCGCCTCGCCGGTGATCCGGCCGTACGCGTCGGCGGCGAAGCCCGCGTTGTTCTCGACGCGCAGGCCCACGTACCGCAGCGGCGAGCGGCGGAGCGCGTCGAACATCCCGAGGGCGTGCTGCCCCGGGAGGCCGAAGACGGTGGTCGCGCCGAGCCCGGAGAGGGTCTCGACGACGAGGTCCCCGCCGGTCCGGCCCGGGGGCGGGTTCAGGGCCGCCTCGATCTGGGCGGGCGTGGGGCGCAGGACCAGGTCGTGGTCGTGGGTCATGGCGGGTCCCTCGGGGCGGTGGCGGAGTCGGTCGGGGCGCGGCCGGGAGCGGCCGCGCCCGACGGTCACCAGTGTCGCGCGGAGCGGGTGGCGCCCGCTCCGGCGGCTACTTCGCCGCGCGGCCGGCCGCGATCTGGCGGGACATGATCGTCGTCAGCTCGTACGCCGTGTGGGAGGCGGCGACGGCGGTGATCTCGGCGTGGTCGTAGGCCGGGGCGACCTCGACGACGTCGGCGGAGACCAGGTTGCAGGAGGAGAGGCCGCGCAGGATCTCCAGGAGCTCGCGGGAGGTCATGCCGCCCGCCTCGGGGGTGCCGGTGCCGGGCGCGTGGGCCGGGTCGAGGCAGTCGATGTCGATGGAGATGTACAGCGGGCGGTTCCCGATGCGCTGGCGGAGCTGGTCGGCGACCTCGTCGGCGCCGCGCCGGTAGACGTCGGCGGAGGTGACGATGCCGAAGCCCATCTTCTCGTCGTCGGTGAGGTCCTGCTTGCCGTACAGCGGGCCGCGCGTGCCGACGTGCGACAGCGCCTCGGTGTCGAGGATGCCCTCCTCGACGGCCCGGCGGAACGGGGTGCCGTGGGTGTACTCGGCGCCGAAGTACGTGTCCCAGGTGTCGAGGTGCGCGTCGAAGTGGAGCAGGGCGACCGGGCCGTGCTTCTTGGCGACCGAGCGGAGCAGCGGGAGCGCGATGGTGTGGTCGCCGCCGAGGGTCATCATGCGGGCGCCGGTGCCGAGGATCTCGTCGGCGGCGGCCTCGACGGTCTCGACGGCCTCGTTGATGTTGAACGGGTTGGCGGCGATGTCACCGGCGTCCGCGACCTGGGCGAGGGCGAACGGGGAGGCGTTCTGCGCCGGGTTGTAGGGGCGCAGCAGGCGGGAGGCCTCGCGGATGGCGTTGCCGCCGAAGCGGGCGCCGGGGCGGTAGGAGACGCCGCTGTCGAAGGGGACGCCGACCACGGCGACGTCGGCGGTGCCGACCTCGTCGAGCCGCGGCAGCCGGGCGAACGTCGCGGGACCGGCGTACCGCGGGACGCGGGACGAGTCGATCGGGCCGCGGAAGGCGTTCTGGTCGCTGCTCATGGTCGGGTCCTCCTGCAAGGTGGGGTGGGGGCTCCGGCGCGCCGGACACCACGACGGTAGGCGGTGGAAAAGCGGCGCAGAAGTGTACGTTTCCTCCACTGTACGAGCGCGTGGTGTACGAAGGGTCCATGACGACGAGCCCCGAGCACCCCGCCTCCACTCCCCCGGCCCCGCCGGTCCCGCTCGCCGCGCTGCTGGCCCGCCGGGACCTGGGCCTGCGGCTGCTCGCCGGCCCCGGGGACGCCTCCCTGCACTGGGTGCACACCTCGGAGATGGCCGACCCGTACCCGTACCTGCTCGGCGGTGAGCTCCTGATGACGGCAGGCGTGCAGCTCGCCGATCCGGCGCGGTACGTGGAGCGGGTGGTGGAGGCGGGGGCGGCGGCGCTCGCGTTCGGGGTGACGCCGGTGTACGACACGGTCCCGGCGGAGCTGGTCGAGGCCTGCGCCCGCCGGGGCCTCCCGCTCCTGGAGGTGCCGCCGCGGACCCCGTTCACGGCGGTGGCGCGGGCGGTGTGGCGGCTGATGGCGGAAGCCCGGCTGCACGAGCTGCGCCGGGTGACGGAGGCCCAGCGGTCCCTGGCGACGGCGGCGGCGCGGCCGGCCCCGGTCCCGGCGGTCCTCGGCGCGCTCGCCGCCCGGCTCGGCGGCCGGGCGGTCCTCTACGCCCCGGACGGCACGGAGTCGGCGGCGGCCGGCCGGGAGGTCCCGGCGGAGGCGTCCCGGGCGCTGCGGGAGCTGGCCGGGGTCCTGGGCCCGCGCCCCGGCGGCCCGGCGCCGGCGGGCGGGGAGGGCGGAGGTCCGCGCCCCGGCGGCCCGGCCTCCGCGAGCGGGGAGAGCGGGGACCTGCGCCTGGCGGCGTACGCCCTCGGGGGCGGCGACGGCCTGGTCCTGGGGGTGGCGGCGGACCGGCGGGACCCCGGCGACCACACGATCGCGGGCGTCGCGGTGGTCCTGCTCTCCCTCCTGACGGCCCCGCACCGGGGCGCGGACGCGGCGGTGCGGGACGGGGCCCTGGTCCGGCTGCTCCTGGGCGCCTCCCCGGCCGAGGCGGCGACCGCCCTGGACCCGGGCCCGTGGACGGTGGTCCACGCGCGGGGCGGCGACGGCACCCCGTTCGCTGCGGCGGACCTGGCGGCGTCGCTGGGGACGGCGCTGGTGGCCTCCGGCACCGGGGCGGAGGCCCTTGGGGAGGCAGGAGCGGCCCGTGGTTCCGGGGCGGCCCCCGCCTCCGTACGACTCCTTCTGCCCGCGTCTTCCGCCGTCACCGCGCGGCCCGGCTGGTTTCTCGGCGTCTCCGCCCCGGCCGGAGCCGAGGACCTCCCCGCCGCCGACAAGCAGGCGGCGCGGGCGCTGCGCCGCGCGGAGGCCACCCGGTCGGCGCTCGTGCGCCACCGCCCGGGCGGCCTCGCGTCCCTCGTGGACCCGGACGAGGCCGCCGCCCACGCCCGGACCCTCCTGGCCCCCCTGAACGAACCGCTCCGGGAGACCCTGCGCGCCTGGCTCTCCCTGCACGGCAGCTGGGACCGGACGGCGGTGGCCCTGGACGTCCACCGCAACACCGTCCGCCAGCGCGTCACCCGCTGCGCGGCGCTCCTGGAACGGGACCTGGACGACCCGGACGTGCGGACGGAGTTGTGGTTCGCGCTCCGGTGAGGGCCCGCTGTCCGGCGTGCGCGGCGCGGACGGCCGCCGCCGCGAGCCGCGCGCCCCGGCCGCGCGCGATCCGGTGCACCTCGCGCAGGGACCCCACCGGGCGGGCGACGACGTGACGGAGTCGCCCGGGGGTCGCCGAACCGTCGCCCAGCAGGTCCTCGACGCGCCCGAGGAGATCGACGGCCCTGAAGGCGGGCGGCTGGCTGCTCGGTCATCCGCACCCGGCCGGGCCCGAGACCTCGGCACCGGATGGGTTACCGCTGCCGCGCAAGGACGTACCGCTCACCCGCATCCGGCTCGCCGATCCAGGTGAAGACCGTCGGGTGCTCCTCCGTACCGCCGATGTCCCAGCCGGAGGACAGGCCCTCGCAGTCCGCGATGCCGAGTTCGTACGGCCGATCGACGCCCTCGTTCCCGGTCAGCTGCCATTTCCCGGTGCAGTTGCCGGCACCGGACCGCCCGCCCGCGGCCCCGTACGCGTTGACGCCCTTCGCCGTCACCGTGCCGTCCGCCTCGAAGCGGAGGCTTCCGCCGTCGCCGTCCGTCCAGGTGCCGACCAGGTCGGCCTCAGTGAGCCGGGGCGGTTCGTAGACCCTGAGGATCCCCGAGCCGTACGCCGCGGCCCCGACCGCGAGCGTCACCGCGAGCAGCCCCAGGCCGCCCAGCGCCACGCCCCCGAGCACCCGCCATCGGGCCCCGGGCTTTCCGGGGTTCCCCGCCGCCCGGGCGCACAGGGTCGCGGGTGCCGCCCCGACGATGAGGCCGAGGGCGAGGACGGGATGGACGAGCAGGCCGCCGGGGCCGTCGAGGCCGGCCAGGAGCATGCAGGAGCCGATGAGCAGCGCCAGGGCGACGGCGACGACCGCCACAGTGGCCAGGGTGAGCCGCCGGCTGTCGCGCCGGCCCGTGCGGCGGGCCACCGCACGCCCGAGGAGGACGAGGGGAAGCACCACCAGCGCCGAACCGACCAGCCCTGCGATCACCGAAATGACTGCCAGCAGCACGAGCGCGAACACGGTGCCGAACAGCCGTCCGAGACCGCCTTCGCCGCCGTGGGACTCCCCCTGCAGGCCGTACAGGACGCCCACCAGCGCGGCGATCACGGTCTCGGCCCCGATTGCCACGGCCCCGACGGTGAACACCGCGGCGTTCCCGCCGTCCGGAGGCCGCACGGGCGCGAACCCCTGCGGCGGCACACCCGGATTCCCGGGAGCCCCCGACGGCGCCGGCCCCCATTTCGGCGGCGTGGTCTGCGTCATGCGCCCCCCGTGTCCAGGCACATCGTGCACCTGGGCACACCGGCGTGATCAGAGGGGGAGGCGAAGCGGTCGGTTCACGGTTTCCCCCGGTCCTCCTCACTGACGTGGTACGAGTCGTCAGCCTCGCGCCAGGAACCGGCGGGCGGGCACGGCATCCCCCGGAGCGGTCCGGAGCTCTGCCCACACGGCTCCTTGGACCCCCGTACGGGGAACATCAGGGCCAGAGCTTGTTCACGGCGGTGGTCGTGGTCTTCCGGAAGGCCGTCAGCGGGGCGTCCTCCAGGTCGCCCATCTGGCCCCAGCGGACCAGGGTGACGGTGCGGCCGTCGCGGCCGACGGAGAAGAGGTGGACGTCGGTGCCGCCGATCTGCGGGTCGGCGGTGTCCAGGCTGTAGACCCAGGCGCCCTCCTCGACGTTGATCTTGCCGTGGTACGCGCTGACGGCCTTCAGGCCCGGGTTCTGCTGCTCCAGGAGGGGGCCGCAGCCGGCGAGGGACTTGCGGAGGGTGTCGACCAGCTTCACGGCGTCGGCCTCGGTGCGGGCGACGGTGGTGACCTGGACGCCGTTGGTGTCGAGCTCGGTGCTGAACTCGCGGTAGCGGGTGTTCTGCGCCGGGATCTTGTACGGGGCGCAGAGGACGCCGCCGTTCTCCGGGACGCCGGCGAAGACCTGGGTGGCGGTCCACGGCGTCGACGACGGCGGCATCTGGGAGGCGGCGAGGAAGGCGGGCTGGGCGGCGGCCTGCGCCGGGGCCGCGGCGAGGGCCGCGAGGCCCAGGGCGGCAGCGGCGGCGGTGGCGAGCGCGGTGCGGAGCTTGTTCATGGTGGTGGATCCCCCGTGGGTCGTTCGGTCAGTGCTCCACCAGCGTCGGGGGCGGTGCCCGCCGCCCGCAACGGTGACGCGCCCACCACCCGTCCCGGAACCATTCCACCCCCGCTGACGTGCAAGGACCTGAAGGGTGGGACGCACGGTCGAGGGGGATGGAATGCCGAAGGACGCCGCCGTCGAGGAGTTCGCGGGGCTCGTGCGCGCGCTGAAGGCGCGGGACGGGAGGAGTTACGAGGCACTGGGCCGGCGCCTGAGCGTCGGCGCGTCCACCCTCCACCGCTACTGCTCCGGCGCGACCGTCCCGGAGGAGTTCGCCGTGGTCGACCGCCTCGCCCTGCTGTGCGGGGCGGACGAGGAGGAGCGGCGGGCCCTGGAGGCGGCCTGGACCCGCGCGGACGCCGCCCGCCGCCGAACGGCTCCGCCCGTGCCCCCGCCCGCACCTGTGACGTCCGCGCCGGAATCGCCCCCGGAGCCGGCCGCGCCGGAACCGGGCCCCGCCCCGGACGCGACCGCGACCACAACCGCACCCGCACCCGCACCCGCACCCGCACCCGCACCCGCGACGGGGACCTCCCGTCGCACCGCCCCCGCTCCCCTCCTCGTCGCCGCCGTCGTCGCCCTCGTCGTGCTCGCCCTCGCCGCCGCCCTGCTCGGCCGCCCCAGCCGTACGCCTTCGGCCCTCCCTCCCTCTCCCACCCCTCAGGGGCGGACCGCGGCCCCCCTCCCCTTCACCTGGACCGTCGGCTCCGAGCTCTGGCAGGGCGGCTGCGGACACACCTACCTGGTGGACCGGGACCCGCGCGCGGTCGCCCCGCCGCCGGTCGCGGCCGACGCCGGGGCGTGGGCCGGGGCGCACGGTGCGGTGCACGGCGGCGAGGCGCTGGTGCGGATCACGCTCCAGGGCCGGTCGCCGTCCGACGCCGTCGTCCTCCACGCCCTGCACGTCCGCGTGGTCGGCCGGGCCGCGCCGCTGCCGTGGAACGCGTACCGGATGGACAACGGCTGCGGCGGCGCCGTCACCCCGCGCCACTTCGCCGTGGACCTCGACCGGCCGCGCCCGCTCGCGCGGTCCGTCGACGGCCTCGACGCCTCCGGGGCCGAGGTCCGGACGATCCCGGCCGTCTCCTTCCCCTACGCGGTCACCGCCTCGGACCCCGAGGAGCTGCTCGTCTCCGCCCGGACGGCGGGCTGCGACTGCCGCTGGTACCTGGAGCTGGAGTGGAGCGCCGGGGGCCGCTCGGGGACGGTGAGGATCACGGATGGCGGGAAGCCCTTCCGTACGAGCGGGACCGGGGAGGGGCCGACGCACGAGTACGACACCGTCGGCGGGCTCTGGATCACAGGCGAGGAGTCTGGACAGACCGGGTGACCGGTGGGTAACTTCGTCCGGTAAAGGCTGAGCAAGCGCTTAGGCAGATGCCCGGGCGCCGGAGCGACCGGCCGGACCGGGACAGGAACCGAAGGAGGCGGCTCGTGCGCCGTACCGTATTCAACGAGGACCACGAGGCGTTCCGGGAGACCATCCGGGCCTTCATCGAGGCCGAGGTCGTCCCGGTCTACGACGAGTGGTTCGCGGCCGGCCAGGCGCCCCGCGACTTCTACCACAAGCTCGGCGAGCTGGGCATCTTCGGCATCAACGTGCCCGAGGAGTTCGGCGGCGCGGGCCTGGACACCCACAAGTTCGAGGCGGTCCTCTACGAGGAGACCTCGCGCGCGGGCGTCCAGTTCGGCGGCTCCGGCGTCCACGTCCTGCTGGCCCTGCCGTACCTGAAGATGCTGGCCACCGAGGACCAGAAGAAGCGCTTCCTGCCGAAGTTCGTCTCCGGCGAGGAGATGTGGGCGCTCGCCATGACCGAGCCGGGCACCGGCTCCGACGTCGCGGGCATGAAGACCACCGCCAAGCTCTCCGAGGACGGCACCCACTACGTCCTCAACGGCGCCAAGACCTTCATCACCGGCGGCGTCCACGCCGACCGCGTGATCGTCTGCGCCCGCACCTCCGCCCCGTCGGCCGAGGACCGCCGCTTCGGCATCTCGCTCTTCGCCGTGGACACCAAGTCCGAGGGCTACTCCATCGGCCGCAAGCTGGACAAGCTCGGCCTGAAGACCTCCGACACCGCCGAGCTGGCGTTCGTCGACGTCGAGGTCCCGGTCGAGGACCTGCTCGGCGAGGAGGGCAAGGGCTTCTCCTACCTCGGCCACAACCTCGCCTCCGAGCGCTGGGGCATCGCCTTCGGCGCCTACGCGCAGGCCAAGGCCGCCGTCCGCTTCGCCAAGGAGTACGTGCGGGAGCGCACGGTCTTCGGCAAGCCGGTCGCGCACTTCCAGAACACCAAGTTCGAGCTGGCCGCCTGCCAGGCCGAGGTCGACGCCGCCGAGGCCGTCGCGGACCGCGCCCTGGAGGCCCTGGACGCGGGCGAGCTGACCCCGGCCGAGGCCGCGAGCGCCAAGCTGTTCTGCACCGAGGTCGCCCACCGCGTCATCGACCGCTGCCTCCAGCTCCACGGCGGCTACGGCTACATGAACGAGTACCCGATCGCCCGCCTGTACGCCGACAACCGCGTCAACCGCATCTACGGCGGCACCAGCGAGATCATGAAGTCGATCATCGCGAAGTCGATGGGCCTGTAAGTGCCCGAGGCGCACGACGCCCGGGGCGTCCGGGACGTGCCGGAGACCCCCGGGGCCCTGGACGTCCTGCTCGATCTGCTCGACCTGGAGCCGATCGAGCGGGACATCTTCCGGGGCCGGTCCCGGTCCTCGCTCGTCCCCCGCGTCTTCGGCGGCCAGGTGGCCGCCCAGGCGCTGGTGGCGGCGGGCCGGACCGTGCCCGGGGATCGCTGGGCGCACTCCCTGCACGCGTACTTCCTGCGCCCCGGCGACCCCGGCGCGCCGATCGTGTACGCGGTCGACCGCATCCGGGACGGGCGCTCCTTCACCACCCGCCGGGTCGTCGCCGTCCAGCACGGCCAGCCGATCTTCCACCTCTCCGCCTCCTTCCAGGCGTACGAGGAGGGGCTCGACCACCAGGCGGACATGCCGGCCGCCCCGGACCCGGAGTCGCTGCCGACGGCCGCCGAGACGCTGCCCCGGCACCTGCCGGAGGACGTGGCCCGGCGGCTCGTCGAGGCCCGCGCGGCCGTGGACCTGCGGTACGTCGACACCCCGCCGTGGGGCTCGGTCGGCGAGCCGCGCGAGCCGCGCTCGCAGGTGTGGTTCCGCACCAACGGCAAGCTGGCCGACGACCCGCTGCTGCACGTCTGCCTGGCGACGTACGTCTCCGACATGACGCTGCTCGACTCCGTCCTGCTCGCGCACGGGCGGGGCGGCTGGGCCGTCGGGGACGTGGTGGGGGCCTCCCTCGACCACGCGATGTGGTTCCACCGGCCCTTCCGGGCCGACGAGTGGCTCCTGTACGACCAGGAGTCGCCCTCCTCCGCCGGCGGGCGCGGCCTCGGCCAGGCCAGGATCTGGACGCGGGGCGGGAAGCTGGCCATCTCGGTCATCCAGGAGGGTGTCGTTCGCGTGCCGCGCCCGTGACCGGGCATACGTTCCGACCATGGGGCGAGAGGCGAAGGACGGGACGGGCGCGGTCGAAAGCGCCGGGGACGGCGGGAACGGCGGGAACGGCGGGAACGCCGGGGACGGCGAGAGCACCTTCACCGTGCTCGTGGCGGCGGGGGCGAACCTCGGGATCGCCGTCGCCAAGGCCGTGGCCGGCCTCATCAGCGGTTCGAGCGCGATGATGTCGGAGGCGGCCCACTCCCTCGCGGACACGGTCACCGAGGTCATGCTGCTCACCGCGCTCAGGCGGAGCGGGAAGCCGGCCGACGAGGACCACCCGGTCGGGTACGCGGGCGAGCGGTACGTCTGGGCGATGCTGGCGGCCGTCGCGACCTTCGTCGGCGGCGCGGTCTTCTCCGTCTACGACGGGATCCACACCCTCACCCACGGCGAGGAGCCGGGCGACCCGCTCGTCTCGTACGTCGTGCTCGCCGTCGCCTTCCTCCTGGAGGGCTTCTCGCTGCGGACCGGGATCCGGCAGGTGAGGTCCGAGGCCAGGCGGCGGAGGTCCCCCTTCCTCACCTATCTGCGGCGCACCCCCGACACCACCGTCAAGGCGGTCGTCATGGAGGACTCGGCCGCCCTCGTCGGACTGCTGCTCGCGGCGGGCGGCCTGCTCGGCGGGCAGCTCACCGGCTCCGGCGTCTGGGACGGCGTCGCCTCGGTCCTCATCGGCGCCCTGCTGGTGTACGTGGCCTGGGTCCTCGGCCGCTCCAACGCCGAACTGCTCGTCGGCCGCCCGCTGCCGAAGGAGATGCGGGACGCCGTGCGCGCGGAGCTGCTCGCCGTCCCGCAGGTCGAGGCGGTCCTCGACCTCACGACCCTCATCCAGGGGCCGGGCGAGGCCCTGGTCGCCGCGAAGGTCGACTTCCGGGACGGGGTCCCGGCCGAGGAGGTCGAGCGGGCCTGCGAGGAGGCCGAGGGCCGGCTCCGCGCGCGGGTGCCGGCGGTCCGCCGGGTCTACCTGGACCCGACGCCGGGCCGGGGGCGGCGCGGGCGGGCATGAGGGCGGGACCGGGCCGGCGGCTCAGCCCAGACCGGCCGCGTCGAGCAGGTACGCGGTCATCGGCTCGTAGGAGCGGGGGTCCAGGACGTGGTCGTCGAGCGGGATCGTGACCTGCATGGTGCCCTCGGCCTCGCCCAGGAAGAGGGCGGGGTCGTTGCAGTCCGCGTAGCCGACGGAGTCGATGCCGCGCTGGCCCGCGCGCCCGGCCCAGCCGTGGTCCGCGACCACCAGGTCGGGCGCGGGCTCGCCGAGCACCTCCAGGCCGTCCAGGATCGCGTTCATCGGCTCCGGGGAGTGGGTGTGCCAGAGGCTGGCGCCCCGCTCGAAGACGGCGACGTCCGCGAACTGCACGACGTACCCCTCGTCCGCGACGAGGCCGCCGGGGATGCGGACGATGTCGCAGCCCCGGGCGCGCAGCGCGGCCGCGACCCGGCTGTGGACGTCGATGAGGGAGCCGGGGTGGCCGGTCGCGAAGAGGACCCGTTCCCGGCCCTCGGCGGCCTTGCGCAGCCGGGCGGCGGCCCGGTCGAGGGCGTCCACGGTCAGCTCGGGGTCGATGGTGTCCTGGCCGCTCCGGTGGGCCGGGTCGTCGACGACGCCGCACCGCTCGGCCATCACGGCGAGCACGTCCTGCTCGTCGGTCCAGCGGTCGCCGAGCTCCAGGCCGAGCCAGTAGTGCCGGTCGCCGTTGGCGAGCCTTCTGTAGTGGGAGAGGTTGTTGTCGCGCGGGGTGGCGACGTCTCCCGCGATCCGGGTGCGGACGAGGTGCTCGACGAGGGCGGGGCGGCTGAGTATCGGCATGGGACCCATTCTGTCCGAGCCCCGGGCGGGGCGGGGACCGGATTCCGCCTCTCGGACGGCCGGGGCGGGCGGAACACCCTAGGGGGTCGCGAGCGCCCCGAAGGCTCCGTGGGCGAGCCGTCGCAGCAGCTCCTCCATGGGGCGGCGGCCGAGGGCGGCCAGGTGGGGGGTGGAGTTGAGCAGGCCGAAGACAGCGTGGACGGCGGTGCGGGCCTCGCTCTCGGAGGCGTCCGGGTACAGCTCGCGGACCGTCGTGACCCACAGCTCCACGTACTGCCGCTGGAGCTTGCGGACCCGCTTGCGGTCCTCGTCCTTGAGCCGGTCCAGCTCGCGGTCGTGGAGGGTGATCAGGGGCCGGTCGTCGAGGGCGAAGTCGATGTGCCCGTCGATGAGGGCGCCGAGCAGGGCCCGGGGGTCGCCGCCCGCCTCCCCGACCCGCAGCCGGCCGCCGTCGAGGAGCCGCTCGCTGATGCCGACGAGCAGTTCGGCGAGCATCGCGTCCTTGCCCGGGAAGTGACGGTAGAGGCCGGGGCCGCTGATGCCGACGGCGGCCCCTATCTCGTCCACGCCCACGCCGTGGAAACCGCGCTCGGCGAAGAGGCGGGCGGCCTCCTTGAGGATCTGCTCGCGTCGCGTGGGGGCGTCGGTCCTGCCGCCGGAGGCCGTGGTCGTGGTCATGGATTCGATTCTAGACAACCCCGTTAGCGGTCGTTAACCTGTGCGACATACGTTAACGCTCATTAACCGGACAAGGGAGATCGGTCGATGCAGCAGGCACCCGTGCTGGCGAGTGCGGCGGACCCCGCCTCGCCGGCCTGGCAGGCGAACGAGGCCGCGCACCACGAGCTGGCCGCGACCCTGCGCGCCAAGCTCGCGACGGCCGCGCTGGGCGGGGGTGAGAAGTCCCGGGCGCGGCACACCGCACGCGGCAAGCTGCTGCCCCGGGACCGGGTGGACACCCTCCTCGACCCGGGCTCGCCGTTCCTGGAGCTGGCCCCGCTCGCGGCCGACGGCATGTACGGCGGCCAGGCCCCGGCCGCCGGCGTCGTCGCGGGCATCGGGCGGGTCTCGGGCCGCGAATGCGTGATCGTCGCGAACGACGCCACCGTCAAGGGCGGCACCTACTACCCGATGACGGTGAAGAAGCACCTGCGGGCCCAGGAGGTGGCGCTGGAGAACCGTCTCCCCTGCCTCTACCTGGTCGACTCCGGCGGCGCCTTCCTGCCGATGCAGGACGAGGTCTTCCCCGACCGGGAGCACTTCGGCCGCATCTTCTACAACCAGGCCCGGATGTCCGGCGCGGGCATCCCGCAGATCGCGGCCGTCCTCGGCTCCTGCACGGCCGGCGGCGCGTACGTGCCCGCGATGAGCGACGAGGCCGTGATCGTGCGGAACCAGGGCACGATCTTCCTCGGCGGCCCGCCGCTGGTGAAGGCCGCGACCGGCGAGGTCGTCACAGCCGAGGAGCTGGGCGGCGGCGAGGTCCACTCCCGGATCTCCGGCGTCACCGACCACCTCGCCGAGGACGACGCCCACGCCCTGCGGATCGTGCGGAACATCGTCGCCACGCTCCCGGAGCGCGGCCCGCTCCCCTGGTCGGTCGAGCCGGCCGAGGAGCCGAAGGCCGACCCGTACGGCCTGTACGGGGCCGTGCCCGTCGACTCCCGCACCCCCTACGACGTGCGCGAGGTCATCGCCCGGGTCGTCGACGGCTCCCGCTTCCAGGAGTTCAAGGCCGAGTACGGGCAGACCCTCGTCACCGGCTTCGCCCGCATCCACGGGCACCCGGTCGGGATCGTCGCCAACAACGGCATCCTGTTCGCCGAGTCCGCCCAGAAGGGCGCGCACTTCATCGAGCTGTGCGACCAGCGCGGCATCCCGCTGGTGTTCCTCCAGAACATCACCGGCTTCATGGTCGGCAAGGCGTACGAGCACGGCGGCATCGCCAAGCACGGCGCCAAGATGGTCACGGCCGTGGCCACCACCCGGGTCCCGAAGCTGACCGTGGTCGTCGGCGGCTCGTACGGCGCGGGCAACTACTCGATGTGCGGCCGGGCGTACTCGCCCCGCTTCCTGTGGATGTGGCCCAACGCCAAGATCTCGGTCATGGGCGGCGAGCAGGCCGCCTCCGTCCTCGCGACCGTCAAGCGCGACCAGCTCGGCGACGACTGGAGCGCGGAGGAGGAAGAGGCCTTCAAGGCCCCCATCCGCGAGCAGTACGAGACCCAGGGCAGCGCCTACTACGCGACCGCGCGGCTCTGGGACGACGGGGTCATCGACCCGCTGGAGACCCGGCAGGTCCTCGGCCTCGCCCTGACCGCCTGTGCCAACGCGCCCCTGGGTGACCCCCAGTTCGGCGTCTTCCGGATGTGAGAGGGCCCCAGGAGATGTCTCAGGAGCGCCAAGAGGGCCAGGAGAGCCAGGAGAGGGAGAGGCCGTCCATGTTCGACACCGTCCTCGTCGCCAACCGGGGCGAGATCGCGGTCCGGGTCATCCGCACCCTGCGGGAGCTCGGCGTGCGCTCGGTGGCCGTGTACAGCGACGCGGACGCCGACGCCCGGCACGTGCGGGAGGCGGACACGGCGGTGCGGATCGGTCCTCCGCCGGCCGCCGAGTCGTACCTGTCCGTGCCCGCGCTGCTGGACGCGGCCCGCCGCACCGGCGCGCAGGCCGTCCACCCCGGCTACGGCTTCCTCGCGGAGAACGCCGCCTTCGCGCGGGCCTGCGCCGAGGCGGGGCTCGTCTTCATCGGGCCGTCCGCCGGGGCGATCTCCCTGATGGGCGACAAGATCCGGGCCAAGGAGACCGTGAAGGCGGCGGGCGTGCCCGTCGTCCCGGGCGCCGCCGACCCCGAACTGGCCGAGGCCGCCCGCGAGCTGGGCGCGCCCGTGCTGCTCAAGCCCAGCGCGGGCGGCGGCGGCAAGGGCATGCGGCTCGTGCGGGACCTGGCGGTCCTGGACGAGGAGATCGCGGCGGCCCGGCGCGAGGCCCGCGCCTCCTTCGGCGACGACACGCTGCTCGTGGAGCGGTGGATCGACGGGCCCCGGCACATCGAGATCCAGGTCCTGGCCGACGCCCACGGGAACGTGCTGCACCTCGGCGAGCGCGAGTGCTCGCTCCAGCGGCGCCACCAGAAGATCGTGGAGGAGGCGCCGAGCGTCCTGCTCACCCCGGAGCTCCGGGCGGCGATGGGCGCGGCGGCGGTGGAGGCGGCCCGGTCCTGCGGCTACGTGGGCGCGGGCACGGTCGAGTTCATCGTCCCGGGCGGCGACCCCGCCTCGTACTGCTTCATGGAGATGAACACCCGGCTCCAGGTCGAGCACCCGGTGACCGAGCTGATCACCGGGATCGACCTGGTGGAGTGGCAGCTGCGGGTCGCCGCCGGCGAGCCGCTGCCCTTCGCGCAGGAGGACGTCCGGCTGGACGGCTGGGCGATCGAGGCCCGGATCTGCGCCGAGGACCCGTCCCGCGGCTTCCTGCCCTCGGGCGGCACGGTCCTGGCGCTGAACGAGCCGCAGGGCGGCGGCGCCCGCACGGACTCGGGCTTGAGCGAGGGCACGGAGGTCTCCTCCCTCTACGACCCGATGCTGTCGAAGGTCATCGTGCACGCCCCGGACCGGCCCACGGCCCTGCGCCGGCTCCGCGCGGCCCTCGCGGACACGGTCACCCTGGGCGTCCCCACCAACGCGGGCTTCCTGCGCCGCCTCCTGGCCCACCCGGACGTGGTCTCCGGCGACCTGGACACCGGTCTGGTGGAGCGCGAGGCGGAGGGGCTCGTCCCCGAGGGCGTGCCCGCGGAGGTGTACGCGGCGGCGGCGGCCGTACGGCTCGCGGAGCTGGCCCCGGCGCCCCGGGACGGCTGGACGGACCCCTTCTCGGTGCCGAGCGGCTGGCGGCTGGGCGGCGCTCCGGCCCCGCTCGCCTTCCCCGTGCGCGTACCGGGCCTCGAACCGGTCACCGTGGAGGCGCCGCCCGGCGCCCGGGTCACGGACGCCTCGGTGACGGTCGTCGTGGACGGGGTCGCCCACACCTTCCACCGGGCCGGCTCCTGGCTCGGCCGGGACGGCGACTCCTGGCACGTGCTCGACCACGACCCGGTCGAGGCCGCGCTCAGCGGCGCCGGGCACGGCGGGGCCGACACGCTCGCCGCGCCGATGCCCGGCACCGTGACCGTGGTGAAGGTGGCCGTCGGGGACGCGGTGGAGGCCGGGCAGAGCCTGCTCGTCGTGGAGGCGATGAAGATGGAGCACGTCATCTCCGCCCCGCACGCCGGCACCGTCACCGAGCTGGACGTCACGCCCGGCACCACCGTCGCCATGGACCAGCTCCTGGCCGTGGTGACCCCGCACGAGACCCCCGGGGAGGACGCGTGAGCGCCGGACTGCCGATGACCGTCCCCGGCCGCGGGCTCCCCGCCCGGGTCCGGATCCACGAGGTCGGGGCCCGCGACGGCCTCCAGAACGAGAAGGGGGCCGTCCCGACGGAGGTGAAGGCGGAGTTCGTCCGGCGCCTCGCCGCCGCCGGGCTCGGCACCGTCGAGGCGACCAGCTTCGTGCATCCCAAGTGGGTGCCCCAGCTGGCCGATGCCGAGGACCTGTTCCCGCTGGTCCGCGACCTCCCGGTCCGCCTCCCGGTCCTGGTGCCGAACGAGCGCGGGCTCGACCGGGCGCTCGCGCTCGGCGCCCGGGAGATCGCCGTCTTCGCCTCGGCCACCGAGTCCTTCGCGAAGGCCAACCTCAACCGGACCGTCGACGAGGCCCTGGCCCTGTTCGCGCCGACCGTCCTCCGGGCCGTGGAGGCCGGTCTGAAGGTCCGCGGCTATCTGTCGATGTGCTTCGGCGACCCCTGGGAGGGCCCGGTCCCGATCGAGCGGGTCGTCCGGGTCACCAGGGCCCTCGCCGACATGGGCTGCGACGAGCTGAGCCTCGGCGACACCATCGGCGTCGCCACCCCCGGCCACGTGGAGGCGCTGCTCACCGCGCTGAACGAGGCCGGGATCCCCACCTCCCGCATCGCCGTGCACTTCCACGACACCTACGGACAGGCCCTGTCCAACACCCTGGCCGCGCTGCGGCACGGGGTGACCACGGTCGACGCCTCCGCCGGCGGCCTCGGCGGCTGCCCGTACGCGAAGAGCGCGACCGGCAACCTCGCCACCGAGGACCTCGTGTGGATGCTCGACGGCCTCGGCATCGAGACCGGGGTCGATCTGGCCGCCCTCACCGCCACGAGCGTGTGGATGGCCGAACAGCTGGGCCGGCCCAGCCCGTCCCGTACCGTCCGCGCCCTCTCCCACAAGGAGTGAACAGCCCCATGTCCCTCGACCACCGGCTCTCCGCCGAACACCAGGAACTCCGCCGCACCGTCGAGGCGTTCGCCCACGACGTGGTCGCCCCGAAGATCGGCGACTACTACGAGCGGCACGAGTTCCCGTACGAGATCGTCCGCGAGATGGGCCGCATGGGCCTGTTCGGGCTGCCGTTCCCCGAGGAGTACGGCGGCATGGGCGGCGACTACCTGGCCCTCGGGATCGCCCTGGAGGAGCTGGCCCGGGTCGACTCCTCGGTGGCCATCACCCTGGAGGCGGGCGTCTCGCTCGGCGCGATGCCGATCCACCTCTTCGGCACCGAGGAGCAGAAGCGGGAGTGGCTGCCCAGGCTGTGCGCCGGGGAGCTCCTGGGCGCCTTCGGCCTGACCGAGCCCGGCGCGGGCTCGGACGCGGGCGGCACCCGCACGACGGCCGTCCGCGACGGCGACGAGTGGGTGATCAACGGCTCGAAGTGCTTCATCACCAACTCGGGCACGGACATCACGGGCCTGGTGACGGTCACGGCGGTCACCGGCCGCAAGCCGGACGGCCGCCCGCTGATCTCCTCGATCATCGTCCCCTCCGGCACCCCGGGCTTCACGGTCGCCGCCCCGTACTCCAAGGTCGGCTGGAACGCCTCGGACACCCGCGAGCTCTCCTTCGACGGCGTCCGGGTGCCGGCGGGCAACCTGCTCGGCCAGGAGGGCCGGGGGTACGCGCAGTTCCTCCGCATCCTGGACGAGGGCCGGGTCGCCATCGCGGCGCTCGCGACGGGCCTCGCGCAGGGCTGTGTGGACGAGTCCGTGAAGTACGCGAAGGAACGTCACGCCTTCGGACGCCCGATCGGCGACAACCAGGCCGTCCAGTTCAAGATCGCGGACATGGAGACCCGGGCGCACATGGCCCGGATCGGCTGGCGGGACGCGGCCTCGCGCCTGGTCATGGGCGAGCCCTTCAAGAAGGAGGCGGCCATCGCGAAGCTGTACTCCTCCACGGTGGCCGTGGACAACGCCCGCGAGGCGACCCAGATCCACGGCGGCTACGGCTTCATGAACGAGTACCCGGTGGCCCGCATGTGGCGCGACTCGAAGATCCTGGAGATCGGCGAGGGCACCAGCGAGGTGCAGCGGATGCTGATCGCGCGGGAGTTGGGCCTGTCGGCCTGATCCCCCGCGCGGGAGAGCCCGTCGTCCCCGTGCGGGGGCGGCGGGCTCCGTCATGTCCGGGCCCGGCTCCGGGGCACCCCGACTGACCGGCAATGATGAGGTTAGGCTAACCTACATTCACCGCCGATCGAGTCGGCCCGCACGCCCGGGAGATCCCCGTGGAGACCCCGTACCGAAAAGGTGCCCGCCCCATGACGCACGCCGAGACCGCCCCCTTCCGGTTCTTCTCGCTCCGGGTCGACCGGACGCGGCGGCTCGGCCCGTCCCTGGTCCGGGTCACCTTCACCGGGGAGGACCTGAAGGACTGCGCCGCCGGCGGCCGCGACCAGTCGCTCTCCCTCTTCCTGCCGCACCCCGGCCAGGAGGCCCCCGTCCTGCCGCCCCTGGACGGGCAGGACATGTACGCGGTCCTCGGCGCCTGGCGGGCGATGCCCCACGGGGAGCGGGCCGTGATGCGCTCGTACACCGCCCGCGAGCAGCGCACCGGACCGGACGAGCTGGACATCGACTTCGCGCTCCACGAGGACGGCGGGCCGGCCTGCCGCTGGGCCGGGAGTGCCGGGCCCGGCGACCGGGTGGTCGTCCTCGGCCCCGCCGTGGCCGACAACACGGCCGTTCGTTTCCGGCCACCGGAGGACGCCGACTCCGTCGTCGTCTGGGCGGACGAGACGGCCCTCCCGGCGGCCTCGGCCATCCTGGAGTGGCTGCCGGCCGGGACCCGCGCCCGGGTCTTCCTGGAGGTCCCGCACTCCGGCGACCGGACCGCGCTGCCGACCGCCGCCGACGCCGAGGTCACCTGGCTCGTGCGGGAGGAGGGGGCGCCGTCCGCCGTGGACGCGGTGCGCGGCGCCGCGCTGCCCGGGGAGTCCCCGTACGTCTGGATCGCGGGCGAGTCGGGGTCGGTGAAGGCGCTGCGCAGGCACTTCGTGCGGGAGCGCGGACTCGACCGGCGCCGGGTGACGTTCGTCGGGTACTGGCGCAAGGGGCTGTCCGAGGACGCCCTGCGCGAGGTGCCGGACGAGACGCGGGAGGACGCGGCGCGCGACGGGGCGGCGCACGACGGGCCGACCGGCGACGGGACGACCGGCGCCGAGGCGTAGGTCCGCCCCGCCCCCTCGGCCCCGCCCCCGCACCTCGGCCCCGCCACGTAATCCATCTCACTCAAAGCGCCCCGGTCCGGGGTGGCTTGAAGGCACCGGGCGCCAGAAAATTAGGTTAGGCTCACCTACATTCCGCTGATCGCTTCCCCCGGCGATCCCCCACGCCCCCTCAGCGTTTCCTGCCGAAAGGGTCCCCGCATGCGCTCCCACCTGCTCAACGGCACCACGGCGGAGAGCTATCGTCGCTCCGCCACCGAAGGCGTCGAGCGGGTGGCGGACAAACTCGCCTCGGTGCGCGGGCCGTTCACCGGCACCACCCCCGCCGAGCTGGCCCCCGTCATCGACGCGGTCGACCTCGACCGGCCGCTCGGGGACGTCTCCGCCGCCCTCGACGAGCTGGAGGACGTCTACCTCCGCGACGCCGTCTACTTCCACCACCCCCGCTACCTGGGCCACCTGAACTGCCCGGTCGTCATCCCCGCCGTCGTCGGCGAGGCCGTCCTCTCGGCGGTCAACTCCTCCCTGGACACCTGGGACCAGAGCGCCGGCGGCACCCTCATCGAGCGGAAGCTGATCGACTGGACCAACGGCCGGGCCGGCTTCGGCCCCTCCGCCGACGGCGTGTTCACCAGCGGCGGCTCGCAGTCCAACCTCCAGGCCCTGCTGCTCGCCCGCCAGGAGGCCAAGACGGACGACCTGTCGAAGCTCAGGATCTTCTCCTCCGAGTGCAGCCACTTCAGCGTCCAGAAGTCGGCCGGCCTCCTCGGCCTCGGCGCCGGGGCCGTCGTCTCCGTCCCGGTCGACGCGGAGAAGCGGATGCGGGCCACCGCCCTCGCCGCCGAGCTGGCCGCCTGCCGCGCCGAGGGCCTGGTCCCGATGGCGATCGTGGCCACCGCCGGCACCACCGACTTCGGCTCCATCGACCCCCTGCCCGAGATCGCCGCCCTGGCCGACGAGTACGGCGCCTGGATGCACGTCGACGCGGCCTACGGCTGCGGACTGCTCGCCTCCCCCACCCGCCGCCATCTCCTGGACGGCATCGAGCGGGCCGACTCGGTCACCGTCGACTTCCACAAGTCCTTCTTCCAGCCGGTGAGTTCCTCCGCGCTCCTGGTCCGCGACGGCGCCGCCCTGCGCCACGCGACCTACCACGCCGACTACCTCAACCCGCTCCGCACGGTCGCCGAGAAGATCCCGAACCAGGTCGACAAGTCCCTCCAGACCACCCGCCGCTTCGACGCGCTCAAGCTCTGGATGACCCTGCGGGTGATGGGCGCCGACGGCGTCGGCGAGCTCTTCGACGAGGTCTGCGTCCTGGCCCGGCAGGGCCACGCGCTGCTCGCCGCCGACTCCCGCTACGAGGTCGTGGTCGAGCCGAGCCTCTCCACCCTCGTCTACCGCTACGTCCCCGCCGGCGACGCCGACCCCGAGGAGGTCGACCGGGCCAACCTGCACGCCCGCAAGGCCCTGTTCGCCTCCGGCGAGGCCGTCGTCGCCGGGACCAAGGTCGACGGCCGCCAGTACCTCAAGTTCACCCTGCTCAACCCCGAGACCACCGTCGCCGACATCGCGGCCGTCCTCGATCTGATAGCCGGCCACGCCGAGCAGTACCTGGGAGAGAACCTTGTCCACGCCTGAGAAGGCCCTGTCCGGGACGGCCCCGTCCGAGACCGCCGCGTCCGGGACCGCCGCACACGACACGGCTCGGATCCACGACTTCATCGGCATCGGGCTCGGTCCGTTCAACCTCGGACTCGCCTGCCTGACCGAGCCGATCGACGAGCTGGACGGCCTCTTCCTGGAGTCCAAGCCCGGCTTCGAGTGGCACTCCGGGATGTTCCTGGAGGGCGCGCACCTCCAGACCCCGTTCATGTCGGACCTGGTCACCCTCGCGGACCCGACCTCGCCCTACTCCTTCCTCAACTACCTGAAGGAGAAGGGCCGCCTGTACTCGTTCTACATCCGGGAGAACTTCTACCCGCTGCGGACCGAGTACAACGACTACTGCCGCTGGGCCGCCGGCAAGCTCACCTCGATCCGCTTCTCGACCACGGTCACCGCCGTCGCCTTCGACGAGGCGGCCGAGGTGTACGAGGTGGCCACCGAGGGCGGCGCGACGTACCGCGCCCGCCGGATCGTCCTGGGCACCGGCACCCCGCCGTACGTCCCCGAGAGCTGCCGGGGCCTCGGCGGCGACCTGATCCACAACTCGCGCTACCTGCCGCACAAGGCGGAGCTCCAGAAGAAGCGGACGATCACCCTGGTCGGCAGCGGCCAGAGCGCCGCCGAGATCTACTACGACCTCCTGAGCGAGATCGACGTCCACGGCTACCGGCTCAACTGGGTGACCCGCTCCCCGCGCTTCTTCCCGCTGGAGTACACCAAGCTCACCCTGGAGATGACGTCCCCGGAGTACGTGGACTACTTCCACGCGCTGCCCGAGCGGACCCGCTACCGCCTGGAGACCGAGCAGAAGGGCCTCTTCAAGGGCATCGACGGCGAGCTCATCAACGCCATCTTCGACCTGCTCTACCAGAAGAACCTGAACGGCCCCGTGCCCACCCGGCTCCTCACCAACTCCGCGCTGCACACCGCCGCGTACGACGAGGAGAGCGGCACGTACGCGCTCGGCCTGCGCCAGGAGGAGCAGGAGAAGGACTTCACCCTGGAGACCGACGGCCTGATCCTGGCCACCGGCTACAAGTACAGCGTCCCCGCCTTCCTGGAGCCGGTCCGCGACCGCCTCCGCTGGGACGGACAGGGCCGCTTCGACGCCGCCCGCAACTACGCGATCGACACGACGGGCCGCGGGATCTTCCTCCAGAACGCCGGCGTCCACACCCACTCGATCACCTCGCCCGACCTCGGCATGGGCCCGTACCGGAACGCCTACATCATCGGCGCGATGCTGGGCCGCGAGTACTACCCCGTCGAGAAGACCATCGCCTTCCAGGAGTTCGCCGTATGAGCGTCCGCTTCCGCCCGCTCGACCCCGTCCAGGACGCGGAGCTGCTCCACGGCTGGGTCACCCACCCCAAGGCCGCCTTCTGGATGATGCAGGACGCGAGCCGGGAGGACGTCGTGCGCGAGTACACGGCCTTCGCCGCGAACCCGCACCACGAGGCCTTCGTCGGCCTGGTCGACGGGGTCCCCGCGATCCTCATGGAGCGCTACGACCCGGCCCACCTGGAGCTGGTCGGCCTCTACGAGCCGCGTCCGGGCGACGTCGGCATGCACTTCCTGGTCGCGCCCACCGACACCCCCGTGCACGGCTTCACCCGCAAGGTGATCACCGCCGTGATGGCGGAGCTGTTCGCCGACCCGGCGACCGCCCGCGTGGTCGTCGAGCCCGACGTCGACAACAAGGCCGTGCACGCGCTCAACGCGGCCGTGGGCTTCGTGCCCGAGCGCGAGATCCAGAAGCCGGAGAAGAAGGCGCTGCTGAGCTTCTGCACCCGGGCGCAGTTCGAGGCCGCCGTGGGAGCCGCCGCATGAGCACCGTTCCGCAGACCACCGATCCCGTGGCCCACCTCACCCCCGGGCGCTGGGCCGACGCCAACCGCGCGCTGATCCGCAAGGGCCTGGCCGAGTTCGCCCACGAGCGGCTGCTCGACCCGCGCGAGCGGGGCGACGGCCGGTACGAGGTCCTGTCCGACGACGGCGCGACCGCGTACCGCTTCGCCGCCGACCGGTACGCCCTCGACCACTGGCAGGTCGACCCCGCGTCGATCACCCGCCACCGGGGCGACGAGGAACTCCCGCTGGACGCGCTGCTCTTCGTCATCGAGCTGCGCGGCGCCCTCGGCCTGAGCGACGAGATCCTGCCGGTCTACCTGGAGGAGATCTCCTCCACCCTGGCCGGCACGGCCTACAAGGCGGCCAAGCCGCGGGTGTCCTCCGCCCACCTGGCCCGCGCCGGCTTCCAGGCGATCGAGACCGGGATGACCGAGGGCCACCCCTGCTTCGTCGCCAACAACGGGCGGCTCGGCTTCGGCGTCGACGAGTTCCGCGCGTACGCCCCCGAGGCCGCGAGCGACGTCCACCTGGTCTGGCTGGCCGCCCGCCGCGACCGGGCCGCCTTCACCGCCGGGGCGGGCATCGACTACGAGACCTTCGTCCGCGCCGAGCTGGGCGACGCGGCGGTGGACGGCTTCGCGGCGGTCCTGGCCGCCCGCGGCCTGGACCTCGCCGACTACCTCCTGATGCCGGTCCACCCCTGGCAGTGGTGGAACAAGCTGTCCGTCACCTTCGCCGCCGAGGTGGCGCAGGAGCGCCTGGTGTACCTGGGCGAGGGCGCCGACGCGTATCTGGCGCAGCAGTCGATCCGCACCTTCTTCAACACCTCGGACCCGGCCAAGCACTACGTGAAGACGGCCCTGTCGGTCCTCAACATGGGCTTCATGCGGGGCCTCTCGGCCGCCTACATGGAGGCGACCCCGGCGATCAACGACTGGCTGCACGACCTGATCGAGAACGACCCGGTCTTCACGTCGGCGCGCTTCTCGATCATCCGGGAGCGGGCGGCGGTCGGCTACCGGCACCTGGAGTACGAGGCCGCCACCGACCGCTACTCCCCCTACCGCAAGATGCTGGCCGCGCTCTGGCGCGAGTCGCCGGTGGCGTCCCTCGCGGAGGGCGAGCGCCTGGCGACGATGGCCTCGCTGCTGCACGTGGACCACGCGGGCGCGTCCTTCGCGGGCGCGCTGATCGCGGAGTCGGGCGAGGAACCGACGGTGTGGTTGAGGAAGTACCTCGACGCCTACCTCCTCCCGGTCCTCCACAGCTTCTACGCCTACGACCTGGCGTTCATGCCGCACGGCGAGAACGTGATCCTGGTCCTCGACGAGCACGGCGCGGTCGTGCGGGCGGTCTTCAAGGACATCGCCGAGGAGATCGTCGTCATGGACCCGGACGCGGTCCTGCCACCGGCGGTGGAGCGGGTCCGCGCCGAGGTCCCGGAGGACATGAAGCTCCTCTCGGTCTTCACCGACGTCTTCGACTGCTTCTTCCGCTTCATGGCGGCGACGCTCGCGGCGGAGGGCGTCCTCGACGAGGACGGCTTCTGGCGCGCGGTCGCGGAGTGCGTGCGCGGCTACCAGGAGGAGCACCCGGAGTTCGCGGCCCGCTTCGAGCGGTACGACATGTTCGCGGAGACCTTCGCCCTGTCGGCCCTCAACCGCCTCCAGCTGCGCAACAACAAGCAGATGGTGGACCTCTCGGACCCGTCGGCGGCCCTCCAGCTCGTCGGCGACCTGGTGAACCCGATCGCCCGCTTCGCCTGACCCGAGGACCTTCCCGAGACCGGTGCGGGCCCCGGCGGAGTACGGTCACTCCGCCGGGGCCCGCATCTTTTGTTCCCTGCCGACGGTCGCCCCCCTCCGCAGGGGCAGGAGTCCCCGTCCTCGCGCGGGCGGGCGGGCGTCGAATTCGGCGGGGGACCACAGGTGGGCCAGGGCGGCGGGGTCGCGGCGGAGGAGCGTCGGCCCACGGCGCCGTCCCCGTCCGTGACTCCACGCAGCCCGCCGGCCCCGTCCTCGACCTCCCCGCCCCCGCCTCCGCCACCTTCGTGGCCTGCGTCCGGGGCGGCGGGTCCGGCGCCCGCCGAGGGGGCGTCCGCGCGGCGGCGAAGCCGGGGAGGACGGCCCTCACGCCACGAGGACCTCGACGGAGATCGTCGCCGCCAACCCGACGTAGACGGCACACGCGCCGTAGTTCAGGACGGCCGTCGCCTTCGACGAGCCGGTGAGCCGTGTGCGGAAGAAGCCCGCCAGCATCCCGATGCCGCCGTAGAGGACCACCTCCATCAGGACGTTGATCGCGCCGAGAAGCGCCATCTGCGCCCCGGGCGCCTCCGCGTCCCCCAGGAACTGCGGGAGGACCGCGAGGTAGAAGAGGATGATCTTCGGGTTCGTCAGGCTGATCAGCACCCCGCGCAGGTACCACCGGCCCGCCCCGACGTCACCGTGCTCTCCGATCGCGCGCCGCGCGCTCCGCAGGGTCGTGTACGCCAGCCACAGCAGGTACGCCGCCCCCACGATCCTCACCGCGTCGAGCAGCGACGGGTGCGAGCGGGCGATCTCCCCCAGCCCGGCGACGACGGCGGCGGCGTAGACGCTCATGCCCGTCCCGATGCCGAGGATCGCCTTCAGGGCGGACCGGCGGCCGCCCTCCAGGCCCACCGCGAGCATGTAGGCCATGTCGGGCCCGGGCGGGCCGAGGAAGAGCAGGATCACCGCGATGTAGCCCGGCAGCACCGATAGATCCACCATTGCCCGTCGCCTCCGGCTTCGTCGTGGTCGCCGTCCGTCTCCCCGTTCCCGTCCGGTCGATTCGGCCCCCGCGCGCACGGGAAACGCCCGGCCGGGCAGGACCCGGGCCGGGCGTTCCGTCTCGGTGGGCGGCTACTCCGCCGGCCAGGGCACCTCCGGCGAGCGGTACCAGTCGATGCCGAGGGCCTCGAAGCGGGGGGCCTGTTCGGCGAGGCGGACCTTGTACGCGTCCCAGTCGTGGGTGGCGGACGGGGACCAGCCCAGTTCGGCCACGCCCGGCAGGCGGGGGAAGGCCATGACGTCGAGGTCGCCGGTGGTGGCGAGGGTCTCGGTCCACAGGGGGGCCTCGACGCCCTTGACGGCGCTCGCGGGCGCGCCGGGGAGGTAGGCCGCCGGGTCCCAGTCGTACGACCTGCGGACCTCGACGTATCCGGCCCAGGAGAGGCCGAGCTTCGTCTCCTTCGTGTACTTCATGTCGAGGTAGGTGCGGTCGGCGGGCGAGAGGACCAGGCCGGTGCCGTTCCGCGCGGCGGCGGCGACCCGTTCCTTCTCCTCGGCGGGGGTGCGGTCGAGGCCCCAGTACTGGACGAGGGCGCCGGGGGCGGGGGTGGTGCCGGTGAGCTGGTGCCAGCCGATGACCTTCTTGCCGTACTTGGCGACGACCGGCTGCACCCGGTCCATGAAGGCCACGTAGTCGGCGTGGCTGGTGGAGTGGGCCTCGTCGCCGCCGATGTGGAGGTAGCGGCCGGGGGTGAGGGCGGCGATCTCGCGGATCACGTCGTCGACGAAGTCGTACGTGACCTGCTTGGGCACGCACAGGGAGCTGAAGCCGACCTTGGTGCCGGTGTAGAGGGGCGGGGCGACGCCGTCGCAGTTGAGCTCGGGGTAGGAGGCGAGGGCGGCGTTGGTGTGGCCCGGCACGTCGATCTCCGGGATCACCTCCTGGTGGCGGGAGGCGGCGTACCGGACGATCTCCTTGTACTCCTCCTTGGTGTAGGAGCCGCCGGGGCCGCCGCCGACCTCGGTGGAGCCGCCGTAGGTGGTGAGGCGGGGCCAGGAGTCGACGGCGATGCGCCAGCCCTGGTCGTCGGAGAGGTGCAGGTGGAGGGTGTTCACCTTGTAGAGGGCGAGCTGGTCGATGTACCGCTTCACCTCGTCGACGGTGAAGAAGTGGCGGGCGACGTCGAGCATGGCGCCCCGGTAGGCGTAGCGGGGGGTGTCGGTGATCGTGCCGCCCGCGACCTTCCAGGGGCCCTTCTGGACGGTCCCGCGCTCGACGGCGGAGGGCAGCTGCTGGCGCAGGGTCTGGACGCCGCGGAAGAGTCCGGCGGGGCGGTGGGCCGTCAGGGTGATGCCGCCCGGTCCGGAGCGGAGCCGGTAGCCCTCGTCGCCGAGGGCGGTGTCGGCGGCGCTGAGCCGGAGCCGGATGCCGCCGCGGGCCGCCTGTTCGTCGACGACGGGCAGCGGGAGGCCGGTGGCGGGCCGGAGCAGTCCGGCGAGGTAGTCGCCGATCTCCCTGACCTCGCGGGAGGCGGTGTTCACCCCGATGCGGGTGGCGGAGGTGAGGGCGTAGGGCTCGCCCCCGGGGGCGACGGAGGCGGGTACGGGGACGATGCGGCCGAGCGGGCGGACCTCGGGTTCGGCGGCGGCCCGGGGGCCGGGCGCCTTGCCGTCGGCGTCGGAGTCGGCGGCGGCCTCGCCGCAGCCGACTCCGGCGGCCGCGACCAGGAGCAGGGATCCGATCAGGCGCGGAATCGTTCGGCGCTGTCTCACGGGCGGGCTCCCCTTCGGGTGGACGACGCGTCTGTCGTTTTCTATATCCGAACCGCGCCCCTGTGTACCGCTGCCTTCCTCAGCGGCCAAGGTCTAGGCCAATTACCCGATCTGGAGGGGTGAACCGGCTCCCCCTGCCCGATTTCGGGCAGGATTCTTGCGCGGGGACGGAGGTACCCCTCAGTATTCACGGGTGCTCGAACGCCGCCCGTCGCACGACGACCTCGTCGACCACCTGGTCCGCAGCACCGCGCTCCAGCGCGGTGAGGCCGCCCGGGTGGTGCTCGACGTGCTGGCGTACTTCGACGAGACGACCGAGGAGTTCGTCCGCCGCCGCCACCGCGAGCTGCAGTCCGGCGGGGCCGTGAACGCCGAGATCTTCGAACGGATCGCGGCGGAGCTGCCGCACCGGGCCGTGGCGCCGCCGGAGCTCTCGCTCCGGCAGCTGCGCCGGATCGTGTACGGCTGAGCGGCCGCACCTCCCGGGGCGATCGCCCGGGCGGCCGAGTACATCCACTGACCTGGAGGGGTTTCACCTTTATGTGCGGAATTGTCGGTTACATCGGTAAGCGCGACGTGGCACCGCTGCTGCTCGAAGGCCTGCAGCGCCTGGAGTACCGCGGATACGACTCCGCCGGCATGGTCGTCACCAGCCCGAAGGCCACCGGCCTGAAGATGGTGAAGGCCAAGGGCCGGGTCCGTGACCTGGAGGCCCGCGTCCCCAAGCGCTTCACCGGCACCACCGGCATCGCCCACACCCGCTGGGCCACCCACGGCGCGCCGAGCGACGTCAACTCGCACCCGCACCTGGACCCCGAGAACAAGGTCGCCGTCGTCCACAACGGCATCGTGGACAACGCCCAGGAGCTCCGCGCCAAGCTGGAGGCCGACGGCGTCGTCTTCGCCTCCGAGACGGACACCGAGGTCATCACCCACCTCATCGCCCGCTCCCAGGCGTCCACCCTGGAGGAGAAGGTCCGCGAGGCGCTCAAGCTCATCGAGGGCACCTACGGCATCGCCGTGATGCACGCGGACTTCAACGACCGCATCGTCGTGGCCCGCAACGGCTCCCCGGTCATCCTCGGCATCGGCGAGAAGGAGATGCTCGTCGCCTCCGACGTCGCCGCCCTGATCGCCCACACCCGCCAGGTCGTCACCCTCGACGACGGCGAGATGGCCACCCTCAAGGCCGACGACTTCCGCACCTACACGACCTCCGGCGCCACCACCACGGCCACCCCGGAGACCGTCGAGTGGGAGGCCGCCTCCTACGACATGGGCGGCCACGACACCTTCATGCACAAGGAGATCTCCGAGCAGCCCGACGCGGTCGACCGCGTCCTGCGCGGCCGGATCGACGACCGCTTCTCCACCGTGCACCTGGGCGGCCTGAACCTGGACCCGCGCGAGGCCCGCACCATCCGCCGCATCAAGATCCTCGGCTGCGGCACCTCGTACCACGCCGGCCTCATCGGCGCCGGGCTCATCGAGTCCATGGCCCGCATCCCCGCCGACGCCGAGCCGGCCTCGGAGTTCCGCTACCGCAACCCGGTCGTGGACCCCGACACCCTCTACATCGCCGTCTCCCAGTCCGGCGAGACCTACGACGTGCTCGCCGCCGTCCAGGAGCTCAAGCGGAAGGGCGCCCGCGTCCTCGGCGTCGTCAACGTGGTCGGCTCCGCCATCGCCCGCGAGGCCGACGGCGGCGTGTACGTCCACGCGGGCCCCGAGGTCTGCGTCGTCTCCACCAAGTGCTTCACCAACACGGTGACCGCCTTCGCGCTGCTCGCCCTGCACCTCGGCCGCATCCGCGACCTGTCCGTCACCGACGGCAAGCGGATCATCGAGGGCCTGCGGAGGCTGCCCGCCCAGATCGAGGAGATCCTCAAGGGCGAGGACGAGATCAAGCGCCTCGCCGAGGAGTACGCGGGCGCCCAGTCGATGATGTTCATCGGGCGCGTGCGCGGCTACCCGGTCGCCCTGGAGGCCTCCCTCAAGCTCAAGGAGATCTCCTACATCCACGCCGAGGCCTACCCGGCCTCCGAGCTCAAGCACGGCCCGCTGGCCCTCATCGAGCCGGCCCTGCCGACGGTCGCGATCGTCCCCGACGACGACCTCCTGGAGAAGAACCGCGCCGCCCTGGAGGAGATCAAGGCCCGCAGCGGCCGCATCCTCGCGGTCGCGCACCAGCCGCAGGAGAAGGCCGACCACACCCTCGTGGTCCCGAAGAACGAGGACGAGCTGGACCCGATCCTCATGGGCATCCCGCTCCAGCTCTTCGCTTACCACACCGCCCTCGCCATGGGCCGCGACATCGACAAGCCGCGCAACCTGGCCAAGTCCGTCACGGTCGAGTAGCAGCGGGGTCCGGGCCTGTCCCCCGGACCCGCCGCCGGGCCTGTCCCCCGGCGCCGCCCGACCTGACACACGACGGTCCCCGTGCACACACCTCCCGTGCACGGGGACCGTCGCACTTCCCGGCCTAGCTCGCGGCCGGGGCGCCCTCGCCCGGCGCCCGGCGCCGGAGCAGCGCCGGCCGGCTCGCGACGGCGGCCGTGGCGCCGTACCAGGCGAGCAGTCCGGCGACGGCGGCGACCCAGCCGCCCGCCCTGCCGAGGCCGTCGCCGCCGGCCAGGGCGCCCACGCCCAGGAGCAGCAGGGCGACGAACAGCAGCCCGTACACGCCCTGTCCGAAGAGGCCGCCGCCCGAGGCCGCCAGGGTCAGGGTGAGCGCGAGGAGCGCCCACAGGAGCAGGAAGACCCCCACGGCGTCGGCCGAGGCGCCGCCGCCGGCGGCGGTCCCCCAGGTGAACCAGAAGGCGCCGAGCGCCGCGTGCGCCGTGCCCTCCCGGGCGTCGCCCGCGCGCAGCGCGAGCAGGCCGGCGAGGAAGAGCGTCACCCCGCCGACCCAGGTGGCGAGGCCCGCGGCGTCCGTCGCCGCGACGTTGTCGATGACACCGGTGCCGCCCAGGCCGAAGGCCAGGAGGGTCAGTCCGAGTGCGAGGCGGCCGAGCGTGGAGCTGGTGTTTCCCGCGGCGACGTCGTTGTCCACGGCGGGCTCCCTTCAGATGCGCAGTCGTGCTGCGTGAGCTGCTGTGTTCCGTGGCCTTTATCTACCCTTCACAAGTACACAATTCACCTGAGGAAGGCCGAAATTATGGCCGGATGACGGCAGTTGGGGGAGCGACGGGGAAGCGCGGGGAACGGGACGGCGGCTACGGGATGACGACGACGGGCCGCTGGGCGCGGCGCGCGAGGCGGCCGGCCACCGAGCCGAAGATCCGTCCGACGATCCCGTGCGTGGAACCGACCACGATCGCGTCGGCCGAGTACTCCCGGCCGACCTCCTCCAGCTCGTGGCAGATGTCGCCGCCGCGCTCGACCAGGATCCACGGCACCTCGGCGAGGTGCTCCGCGCAGGCCAGTTCCAGACCGAGGACCTCGGTGCGGTGGTCCGGCACGTCGACGAAGACGGGGGGCTCGCAGCCGGCCCACACCGTGGTGGGCAGCCGGTTGGCCACGTGCACGATGATCAGGCCCGAGCCGGAGCGGCGGGCCATGCCGATGGCGTACGCGAGGGCGCGCTCACTGGACGTGGAGCCGTCGAAGCCGACGACGACCCCGTGCCGGAAGGCCGGGTCGCAGGCATGACGTGGCTGTTCGACCGCGAGGGGGTCGACCGTGGAGTCGGCGACGCGCTCGCGGTCCGCGGGTTCGGGGAATTCGTGACCGGCCATCGGTGTCTCGGCGAAGAGGGTCCTCGTGGGAAGGGACGGGAGAAGGGGGAGAGGAACGACGGGTGACGGCGGAGCTGTGTCCGGGAATCATCTTCCCAAGCCCATACCCCCAAGGGTACGGCCGCACTCCTCTCCTGCCCAGGGCCCACCGCGCCTCGCCCGGCGGGCACACCGCTCGCGCGCGGCGTTCCAGGAGCATGCACGAGCCCTTCGGGATCTGGCAATGCCGGTTGTGCCCTACAGGCGTCCGGCCGGGGCGGGCCGGGACGCCCCACGGGGACGCGGGGAGACGTACGGGGCGGGAGGCGCGCGCGGGAACGGGGGGGCGTACGGGGACCGGGGGCGTACGAATCCGGGACCGGCACCGGGGCCGGATGCGGCGCCGGGGCCGGGTGCGGGGCCGGCACCGGGTCCGGGCGCGCGTGCGGGTCCGGCAGCGAGGCCGGGGTCGCACAGGGCCGAACGGTCGTCGCGGGGAGTGACCGGAGCGCTCCGTTCCTCGTTGCCACAGGTCCGCCCCACCGTCGCAGGGAGAGCGCCCGTGCCCGTACCGCCGACCGCCGCCGCCCGGTCCTCCGCCGTCCCCACCCCGACGCTCGCCGCGCCCCGCGCCCCCCGCCCCGCCGATCCCGCTCCCCCGTCCGCGGGTACGGGAGGGAAGAGGGGGGACAAGGGGGAGCAGGCCGCCGGCGACGTCGTCCGCTGGGCGGTCTTCTGCTGCGTCCTGGTCCCGGTGGTGCTCGTCGTCTACGGCACCTCGCTCGCCGGGGCGGCCGGGGCCGCCCTCGGCCTCGTCTCGGTGACGGCGGCCTGCCGGCTGCTGCTGCGGCGCTCGGAGCGGGGTCTCCGCGCGGAGACCGCGCGCGGCGGACGCCGGCACTAGTTCCGGAAGGGGCCCCCGGACGCACGGAACCCCCTTCGAGTTGACAGGCTCGCACACCCGAGCCCATATGTTTTCAGCCAACTTCCGGTGCCCGGCGCGTCCTTGGCGTAACGATTGGCCAACCTCGGGCCCGACACCCCCGGAGGCCCTGTCCCAAGGGGTCAGACCCCCCGCGTACCGGGGCGTTCATCACCCCGGTACGACCCTCGCGAGCCCCCGGACGCGACTCCCCGCCAACGATCGCTTCGCGCCAAGTTGCCTTGTCGACAATCCACCGGTTGGAGAACTTGTCACGCCGGCGCCACGGGACGCAGTAGATTCGATCATGGGTACCGAAGACTGGGGTCTCGTGCAAAACCGAGGGGAAACGTGCAGGAGCGACACGACCAGGGAGACGCGAACACCGAGGGGGGCTTAGCGTCATGAGCCAGGACTCCACCGCAGCGGAGGCCGGACGGAAACTGTCCGGGCGCCGCCGTCGCGAAGTCGTCGCGGTGCTGCTGTTCAGCGGCGGCCCCATCTTCGAGAGCTCCATCCCGCTCTCCGTGTTCGGCATCGACCGGCAGGACGCCGGAGTGCCACGTTACCGGCTGCTCGTCTGCGCCGGCGAGGAAGGACCGCTGCGGACCACCGGCGGCCTCGAACTCACCGCGCCGTACGGCCTGGAGGCCATCGGCCGGGCGGGCACCGTCGTCGTCCCGGCCTGGCGGTCGATCACCTCGCCGCCGCCGCCGGAGGCGCTCGAAGCGCTGCGCCGCGCACACGAGGAGGGGGCCAGGATCGTCGGGCTGTGCACCGGGGCGTTCGTCCTGGCCGCGGCCGGACTGCTCGACGGCCGCCCGGCGACCACGCACTGGATGTACGCGCCGACGCTCGCCAAGCGCTATCCGTCGGTCCACGTGGACCCGCGGGAGCTCTTCGTCGACGACGGGGACGTGCTGACCTCCGCCGGCACCGCGGCCGGAATCGATCTGTGTCTGCACATCGTGCGGACCGACCACGGCACGGAGGCCGCGGGCGCCCTGGCGCGCCGGCTGGTCGTCCCGCCGCGGCGCAGCGGCGGTCAGGAGCGCTACCTCGACAGGTCTTTACCCGAGGAGATCGGCGCCGACCCGCTGGCCGAGGTCGTCGCCTGGGCGCTCGAACACCTCCACGAGCAGTTCGACGTGGAGACGCTCGCGGCGCGCGCGTACATGTCGCGGCGGACCTTCGACCGCCGGTTCCGCTCCCTCACGGGCTCGGCCCCGCTCCAGTGGCTGATCACCCAGCGGGTGCTCCAGGCGCAGCGGCTTCTCGAGACCTCCGACTACTCGGTCGACGAGGTGGCGGGCAGGTGCGGCTTCCGCTCGCCGGTGGCCCTGCGCGGTCACTTCCGGCGCCAGCTCGGCTCCTCGCCGGCGGCCTACCGGGCGGCCTACCGCGCCCGGCGTCCGCAGGGCGAGGCCGGCACGACGGTGCTCGACCCGGTCGTGCCCGCCCAGCTCGGGGCCGGCGTGCGGCGGCCGGGCCCGCCGCTGGAGCCGGGGAAGCCGCAGTCCGACGCCTACGCGTCCGGACGGCCCTCCCTGCCGGGCCAGCGCAGCGCGCCGTGACCGGGGCGCCGTGACCGAGAGACCCGCGGCCACAAGCCGCGCACCGCAGGACCGACGGGCGTCCGGGGACACCTCCCCCGGGCGCCCGTCGGGCTGCCGGGCCGGGTCCGCTCCCCCGCGCACCCCCTAAGGTGGACGCATGAACGACCGCATGGTGTGGATCGACTGCGAGATGACCGGGCTCTCGCTGACGGACGACGCACTCATCGAGGTGGCCGCGCTGGTCACCGACTCGGAACTGAACGTGCTCGGCGACGGCGTGGACATCGTGATCCGCCCGCCGGACGCCGCCCTGGAGACCATGCCGGAGATCGTGCGCCAGATGCACACGGCCTCGGGGCTGCTCGACGAGCTGGCGGACGGCACCACGCTCGCCGACGCCGAGGCCCAGGTCCTCGCCTACGTGCGCGAACACGTCAAGGAGCCCGGCAAGGCGCCGCTGTGCGGGAACTCGGTCTCCACCGACCGCGGCTTCCTCGCCCGCGACATGCCCGCCCTGGAGGGCCACCTGCACTACCGGATCGTCGATGTCTCCTCGGTCAAGGAGCTGGCCCGCCGCTGGTACCCGAGGGCGTACTTCAACAGTCCGGAGAAGAACGGCAACCACCGGGCGCTCGCCGACATCCGCGAGTCCATCGCCGAACTGCGCTACTACCGCGAGGCGGTCTTCGTCCCGCAGCCCGGCCCCGACTCGGAGACCGCGAAGCGGATCGCCGCGCGCCACGTCCTGTCCTCGGAGTGACGCCGGAACGACCGCCCGCTCGCGCCCTCGAACGCCCCTCCGGGAAACGTGGGCGCGAGCACCCTCCCGGACCCTGTAGACTTCTTCTCGGCCGGTCGGGGAAACCTTCGGGAAAACCGCCGGTCATGGTGGGTATAGCTCAGATGGTAGAGCACCTGGTTGTGGTCCAGGATGTCGCGGGTTCGAGTCCCGTTACTCACCCTGTGTGACGAAGGCCCCGGTTCGAAAGAACCGGGGCCTTCGTCGTTCCCGTACGGGAAAGGGGGGCGCGCCCCGGTCGAGGGGGGGAGAACGACCGGGGCGCGCGATGTGGGGGGCGCAGTGGTTCTTCGGGGGGGGCTACCGGTAGGCGGCGAAGGCCTTCGTGAAGGCCAGCGGCTGCTGGAGGATCGAGGAGCAGGTGGCGTCGGCGCGGTTCACGGCGCCGTCCGGGCACTGCTTGTCACGGGTCGAGGACCACATCGAGAGCCAGCCCAGCCCCTTGGACCTCGCGAAGTCGACGAGCTGGGTGGCGTCGTCGACCTTGAAGACCTCGGTGGTGACGTCGTTGACGCCGATCATCGGGGTGACGGCGACCGCCTTCCAGGCCGCCGCGTCGGAGAGCCCGAGGACGCCCTTGACCTGGGCCTGGGTCGCGGTCGCGGCCTGGATCGCGTACGTGCCCATGTCGGCGCTGTACGCCGGGCCGTAGTCCATCGCCATGATGTTGACGGCGTCGACGCGGACCCCGTTCCGCTTGGCGTCCGCGAGCAGGTCCACGCCCGGCTGGGTCAGGCCCTCGGGCATGACCGGCAGGGTGAAGGAGACGTTCAGGCCCGGGTGGGCCTTCTGGAGCTGGGCGATCGCCTGCGCGCGTCGGGTGTTGGCGGCGGTGTCCGGCAGGGCCGCGCCCTCGACGTCGAAGTCGACCTTGGTCAGCCCGTACTGGTCGACGACCTTGCCGTACGCGGCGGCGAGCGCGGCGGCCGAGGAGCAGTTCAGGGCCAGCTCGTGTCCCGCGGCGCCGCCGAAGGAGACGCGGACGTCGCCGCCCTTGGCGCGCAGGGCACCGATCTGGGCGGCGACCCTGTCGTTCGCCAGGTCGGTGACCCCGCCCCACAGCGGGGCGCAGGCACCGCCGGAGGTGATGAAGGCGAGGTTGAACTCCTTCACGCCGGTGGCGTCCGCGGTCGCGAGCAGGTCGTACGCCGGGTAGAGCGAGGTGTCGACGTACGGGGCGAACTTCGCGCCGGTGACGGGCGCCGGCGTGGAGGTCGTCGGGGTGGGCGTCGGAGCCGGGGTCTGCGTCCGCGTGGGGGTCGGCGCGGGGGCCGTGGTGGCGGTCGCGGTCGGGGTCGGCTCGGCCGTCGCCGTCGCCGTCGCCGTGGGGGTGGCGGTGGCGGTGGGCTGGTCGGTGGGGCGGCCGCTGGGGGTGGGGGCGGGGCCGCCGGCCGAGCAGGACGCCTTGTTGATCAGGCAGTTCGCGGGGTCGCCCGCCTCTCCCGCGGCGGAGGTGACGAAGCCGACGGTGACGGACCGGCCGGGGTCCAGCTGCCGGTTCCAGCTCGCGGGCCTCACGGTGACGTGCCGGCCGGAGACGGTGTGCTCGCCGTTCCAGAGGGAGCCGATGGTGGTGCCGGCCGGGAGGTCGAACTCCAGGGTCCAGTCGGACTGCGCGGCGGACGTCTCGTTGGTGACGACGTACTGGCCGGTGTAGCCGCCGGTCCAGGAGCTGGTCCGGGTGTAGGCGGCGCCGACGGAGGCGGCCTGGGCGGTGCCGGTGAGCGCGAAGGCCGCGCCGCCGGCGACGGCCGCCGTGACGACCGCCGCGACGGCCTTGGTCCTCGTGCTCGCCCTGCGCCGGTGCGATCGGGTGCCCATGGCGTGCCTGCCTCTGCGTGCGGAAGTGGGGGTGCGGCAGCACGCTAGCGAGCGGAGAACGGACAAAGCGGGGATCGGGGGCGGAGGCGGGAATCCTTAGGGTCCGCTTAAGGCGGCCATCGGAACCAGCAAAGGTTCGGCGCCGAGCCCCGGACGCGGACCGGGGTTCGCTCCCGGGAGCCTCGGGGACCTCCCGGAGTTCGTTCCCGGGAACCCCGGGGACCTCTCTGAGTTCGTTCCCGGGAACCCCGGGAATCTCCCGGAGTTCGTTCCCGGAAGCCCCGGGGACCTCCCGGAACTCGTCTCCGAGGTCTTGGACCCATCCCGGAACCCACCCCCGGGCCCCGGAGGCGCCCCGGCCCCCCGGGCGCCCCTCCCCCGGAACTCAGCCCTCCCGTGCCCGGCGCGTCCCCGTCCCCCCGCGCCGGCGGCGGGCCGGGCGGTGGCTCCGGCGGCCGCTCCCTCCGGGTGCGCCGGCCGGGCCGCCCGCGCCGGCGCGTCCGCCGAGGCCGATCCAGACGCGGACCTCCGTGCCGCCGAGGACCGAGCGGCCGATGCGGACGTCGCCGCCGGTGCCCTCCGCCACGCGCCGCACGATGTCGAGGCCGAGGCCCGTGGAGCCGTCCCGGCCGCCGCTGTTGCCCCGGGCCAGCGCGGCGGCCGGGTCGGCGATGCCGGCGCCCGCGTCGGAGACCAGGACGATAACGGCGTCGTCGCCGTTGTGGACGTCGATGGAGAAGGCCGTGCCCTCCGGGGTGTGGCGGAAGACGTTGCCGAGGAGGGCGTCGAGCGCGGCGACGAGTTCGGGCCGGGCGACCGGGATGCGGACCGGGCGCTCGACGCCCGCGACCCGCACCCGGCGCCCCTCGTCCTCGGCGAGCGCCGACCAGAAGTCCATCCGCTCGCGCACCACTTCGGCGGCGTCGCAGCCCGCGCCGGGTCCGGTCGCCTGGGTCTGCGGCTTCGCCTCCCGGGCCGTGCGGATGATGATGTCGACCTCGCGCTCCAGCTGTTCGACGGCCGCGCGGGTCTGCTCGGCGGCCGGTCCCGAGCCGAGCGAGGCCGCGTTGAGCCGCAGGACGGTGAGCGGGGTGCGCAGCCGGTGGGAGAGGTCGGCGGCCAGCTCCCGCTCGTTGGCCAGGAGTTGGACGACCTGGTCGGCCATCGAGTTGAAGGCGACGGCGGCGGACTTGAGTTCCGGCGGCCCCTCCTCGGGGACCCGGGCGCCGAGCCGCCCCTCGCCCAGGTCGTGGGCGGCGCCCGCGAGCCGCTGGGCGGGCTGGACCATGCGGACGCCGAGTCGGTCGGCGACGGCGACGGAGCCGACGATCAGGGCGGCGCCGACCCCGGCGAGGACCAGCCAGGCGGTGCCGACGCCGTTGGACACGTCGCCCTCGGGGACGAAGAGTTCGACGACCGCGACCCGGCCGCTGCTGAGCGCGGTGGGCTGGAGCAGGGCGAAGCCGCCGGGGACCTCCGTGATCGAGGCCCGGCCGAGCTCCCGGGTGGCCGTGAGCTCCTTCTCCCCCGCCCGGCGGGTGCCGATCTCCAGGGGCGCGCCGCCCGGCGCCTCGGCGGGGACGTGGACGGCGAGCCGGCCGGCGGCCCCGTCCTCGGTGGTGGCGACGGCCTTGTCGAGTTCGTCGCGGTCGGTGGTGATGGCGAGGACGGGGGCGAGTCCGGCGGCCCGCCGTTCGGCGTTGGAGATGGCCCGGTCGCGGGCCATCTCCTTGACGACGAGCCCGAGGGGGACGGCGAAGGCGACCACGACCATGGCGGTGACGGCCAGGCACACCTTGACGAGCGCCCACCTCACGGCCGCGGCTCCGCGGGCGGCTCCAGCTTCACGCCCACCCCGCGCAGGGTGTGCAGATAGCGGGGCCGGGCGGCCGTCTCGCCCAGTTTCCGCCGCAGCCACGACAGGTGGACGTCGATGGTCTGGTCGTCGCCGTAGGACTGCTGCCAGACCTCGGCGAGCAGTTCCTTGCGCGGGACGACCACGCCGGGCCGCCCCGCGAGGAAGGCGAGCAGGTCGAACTCGCGCCGGGTCAGGTCCAGGGGCGTGCCGTCCAGTTCCGCCTGGCGGCGCAGCGGGTCGACGGTGAGCCCGCCGACCCGGATGACCCGGGAGGGCGGTGCCTCACCGGCGCCGGACCGGGCGCGGCGCAGGACGGCGGCCATCCGGGCGGAGAGGTGGTCGACCGAGAAGGGCTTCACGAGGTAGTCGTCGGCCCCCGCGTGGAGGAGCCGTACGATCTCGGCCTCGTCGTCCCGGGCGGTCGCGATGATCACCGGCACGTCGGTGATGCCGCGCAGCATCTTGAGCGCCTCGGACCCGTCCAGATCCGGCAGTCCGAGGTCGAGGATGACCACGTCGAAACGGAAATGGGCGACCTCGCGCAGCGCCTCCAGTGCCGTGCCTACGCTCCGTACGGTGTGGGACGCCTCGGAGAGCTGCCGGATGAGGGCGGAGCGCACGAACTGGTCGTCCTCGACCACGAGCACACTTGCCATGGGCGGCACCGTACGCCATGCGGACGGATCATCGGACAATGTCCACCCTCCGATCCGGAACGGCCGGAGGTGGTGCACTATGGGCCGGTGCGAAGAGGACTGGTCCACGCCCTTGCCTGGTCACTCGCCACCGGCGCGGCGGTCACCCTGTCCTGGTGGGGAGTGCACACGGTGCTGTCCGGAACCGTGTACGACCCGCCGCGCGCGCTGCCCGTGCCGCTCTGGGCCGCGGACGGGACGCACGATCCCGACGGGCGTCCGCTGACCTCCTCGACCCGGTATCCCGGCCCGGACGGGCCGTCCGCGTCCACCGCGCCGGAGACCGGACCGGGCGGCGGTCCGACGCCCTCGGCCACCCCGTCCGACACCCCCTCCGGCACCCCCTCCGGCACTCCGTCGCGGCGGCCGAGCCCGACGGCGGAGACCCCGGCGGCCCCGCCGCCGAAGACCGGTTCGGGCGGAGGTTCCGGGCCGGAGTCCGGCTCCGGCACGAACGTGAAGAGCTACGCCGTGGACGGCGGCCGGGTCGCCTTCGACCTCGGGGGGACCTCGGCCGAACTGGTCTCCGCGACGCCCGCCCCGGGCTGGCAGATGCAGGTGTGGAAGCAGACGACCTGGATCCGGGTGACCTTCACCCGGGACGGCCGCGAGCTGTCGGTCTTCTGCGTGTGGCACGACACCGCGCCCCGCGTGGAGATCGAGGACCGGGCGGTCTGACGGACTGTCCGGCTGTCCCCGGCTGTCCGGCTGTCCGGATTCCTGGCGGAGGTTCCTAGCGGAAGACGGAGGCCGGCGGGGCCGGTGAGGGCTTGGCGCTCGCGTCGGTGACCGGGGCCGCTCCCCCGGCGAAGTCGGCGAGCGCCCGCCCGTGTTCGACCCGGCCCGGGTGCGGGTCGGTGGCGACCCTGCGGGTGAGTTCGGCGACCGGGAGCTCCCGGTCGGAGGCGAGCAGGACCGCGTTGCCGAAGCGGCAGCCGCGCAGCACGGTCGGGTCGGCGGTCAGGGCCAGTTCGGGGAAGACGGCGGCGGCCGTGGCGATCTGGCCGCGCAGATGGGCCAGCGGCGGGCCGTCGGCGAGGTTCGCCGCGTAGAGGCCGCCGGGCCGCAGCGCCCTCCGCACCTCGGCGAGGAACTCGGCGCTGGTCAGATGGGCGGGGGTACGGGCTCCGCCGAACACGTCCGCGATGATCAGGTCCGCCCAGCCGTCCTGGACCTTGGCGAGGCCGGCGCGGGCGTCGGTGGAGCGGACCCGGACGCGGGCGCCGGGGTCGAGCGGCAGCTCCCGGCGGACGAACTGGACCAGGCGCCCGTCGAGCTCCACGACCTGCTGCGTGGAGCGGGGCCGGGTCGCGGCGACGTACCGGGCGAGGGTGAGGGCGCCGCCGCCGAGGTGCACGGCCTGGAGCGGGCGGTTCGGCGGGGCGGCGAGGTCCACGACGTGGCCGAGGCGCCGCTGGTACTCGAAGGAGAGGTGGGTCGGGTCGTCCAGGTCGACGTGCGACTGCGGGGCGCCGTCGACGAGCAGCGTCCAGGCGCGCGGGCGCTCCCGGTCGGGTACGAGTTCGGCGAGGCCGCCGTCGACGGTCTCGGAGACGGGGGCTGCCGCCGCCGCCCGGTCACGCTGCTTGTTCCTGGCCATCCGTCCATTATCGGACGATCGGACCGTGACCGGCGTGCCCGGGGCCGCCGGACCGGGCCCGGGGCTCAGCGGCAGCCGTCGGCGGCCTCGATGAGCCGGGCCGCTTCGCCGAGCGCCTCGCGCAGGACGGCGGGGTCGGTGACCGGGTCGGTGTCGCCGGGGGGCAGCAGCCAGCCGGCCGGGCGGGGGGCGCCGCCGGCCGGTTCGGGCAGCTCCGGCAGCTCGGGGAGGCGGAGGCCCCGCCCCGAGGTGCGCGTACAGGCGCTGCCCGGCACGTCCCAGGCGGCGGCGGTGCCGGGCGGGACCAGGAAGCCGAGGGTGTCGCAGGTGCCGTCGTGCACCACCGGGCCGACGGCGGGGGCGCCGGTGCGGCGCAGGATGTCGACGGCCTCCAGGCCCTGGCGGACCGGCACGGTGACCAGGTCCCAGGCCCCGGCGGCGGACTCGGCCCCGGCGGTGCCCGGGGCGGGCACGGGCCGGGCGGCCGACTGTGAACCGATCTCCGACATGGGACCCCTCCTCGCTCCATGAGGAGACACGTTCCGTCTCTCCTTACGGTTCAACGCCCGTGCGCGTCAACGGCTACGGCGGTTTCCCGCCGCAAAGGATGGCAGTTCATGGCAGATCGCAGGCGAGATATCCGATTTGTAGCCAAACTCTGCGTAGGCATTCGGTTACAGCGGGTACGTTTCTGCCGCCGGACCACCCGGCAGCACCAGGAGAGGGCTCGGCCATGGCGATGTCACGGGCAGTTCCCAACCTCGCCTTCCGCAGGCTCCGAGGACAGCAGTCGCCGGCGGAGTTCGCCGCGGCCGTCCGCCGGGCGGCGCGGGAGATCGGCGAACAGGTCGCGTGCGACGCCCGCTACATCGGACGCGTGGAGGCGGGCGAGATCCGCTGCCCCAACTACGCGTACGAGCGGGTCTTCCTGCACATGTTCCCCGGACTCGGCCTCTCCGACCTGGGGTTCTCCGCGCGGGAGACGGTGCGCGGCCGGCGGCAGACCGTCCCGGCCGGGGCGTCGCCCCCCGCCGCCTCCACGACCCGGAACGATGAGGAGAGCGACGTGCTGCGTCGCGCATTCATGACGAGCGGCTCCGCCACCCTGGCGGCCGCCTCGCTGGGACTCGGCGGCCCCGCCGTCGCGATCCCCAGCCCCCGCGGGACCCACCGGATCGGCGAGACCGAGGTGCGGGCCGTCGAGGACGCCGTGCGGCGGATCCGGCTGCTCGACGACCGGCACGGCGCCGACGGCCTCTACAAGGTGGCCGCCCAGCCGCTCCGCACCGCGTACGCGCTGCTCGACGCCGGCACCACGGTCCGCCGCTCCACCGAGGACCGGCTGCACGCGGGCGCGGGCGAACTCTCCCTCTCCGTCGGCTGGCTGGCCCACGACTCGGGCCGGCACGAGGACGCACGCTCGCACTACGCGGAGGCCCTGGCCACCGCGCGGGTGGCGGGAAGCTCCGGGAACGCGGCCCTGGAGGCGCACGCCTTCTGCAACACCTCGTTCCTGGCCCGGGACACCGGCCGGCACCGGGAGGCGGTCAGGGCGGCGCAGGCCGGGCTGCGGGCCGCGCGGTCCCTGGACTCGGCCCGGCTGCTCTCCCTGCTCTCGCTGCGGGAGGCGTGCGCGTGGGCGGCGCTCGGCGACCGGTCCGCCTGCGAGCGGGCCCTCGGCCGCGCGCACTCCTTCTTCGACCGGGGCCCGGCCGACGGGGACCCGGAGTGGATGTCCTTCTTCGGGGAGCCGGAGCGGGAGGCGCAGGAGGCCCGGTGCTGGTCGGAGCTCGGCGACTGGGGCCGGGCCGTCCGCCACGCCCACCGGGCCGCGGTCCTGCAGAACCCGCACTTCGCCCGGAACCTCGCGCTCTACCGCGCCCAGCTCGCCCGGGACCTGGCGCACGCGGGCCGTCCGGACGAGGCGGCGGCGGAGGCGCGCCGGGTGGTGGACTCCCTCGACGGCATCGCCTCGGCCCGCATCCGCGAACTCCTCGCGGAGACGGGCCGGGTGCTGGCGGCCGTCCGCTGAGGCGGGCCTACTGCTCCAGGTGCCCGGTGTCGTTCCAGCGTTCGAGCGCCGGATCGCCGTAGGCCCAGCCCAGGACCGAGAGGCTCGTCGGGTCGAGGCGGATGCGGGCGGCGAAGGAGACGTCCTCGCCGAGCCAGCGGGCACCGATGGAGCGGAGGATGTGCCCGTGGGCGAAGACCAGGACGTCCCGGTCGGCGGAGCGGGCCCACTCCACGACCTCGTCGGCGCGGTCCGAGAGCTGCGCCAGGGTCTCGCCGCCGGGGACGCCGTCGCGCCAGATGAACCAGTCCGGCCGCCGCTCCTTGATCTGCGGCGGGGTGAGGCCCTCGTACGCCCCGTAGTCCCACTCCATCAGCGCGTCCCAGGGCTCGGCCCGGTCGCCGAAGCCGGCGAGCGCGCAGGTCTCGCTCGCCCGCACCAGGGGGCTGGTGCGCACCTCCACGCCGGGCAGGCCCTGCCAGGGGCCGCGGTGCAGGCGCTCGCCGAGCAGCTTCGCGCCGCGGCGCCCCTCCTCGAGCAGGGGGATGTCGGTCCTGCCGGTGTGGCGGCCGAGGAGCGACCACTCGGTCTGGCCGTGCCGGGCGAGCAGGATGCGCGGTGCCATGGGAAGGCTCTCCAGAGGTTCGCGGTGCGGACGTGCTCCTTCCATCATCGCCCACCTGAATTCGGGGCGACACGCGGGCAACCTCCGGGTGCCGTCCGGCGTCCCCTCCCCGGGGCCGTACGCCATACGGGAGGGGATCTTGTCCATGCGCAAGCCACGCTGGTGGGCCGAGCTGTCACTGATCGGCGTCGTGTACGCGGCCTACACCGGCGGACGGCTGCTCGTGCGGGGCGACGAGGCCTCGGCCGTCGACCACGGCCTGGCGATCCTGCGCCTGGAGGGGCTGCTCGGGATCGACGCCGAGCGACCGCTGAACCGGCTGTTCACGGACGTCCCCGCGCTCGGCGTCCCGGCGGACTTCGCGTACGCCACGCTGCACTACCTGGTCACCCCGGTGGTCCTGGTGTGGCTGTTCCGGCAGCGGTCCGCGCACTACCGGGCGGCCCGCGCCTGGCTGATGGCCTCCACCCTGCTCGGGCTCGTCGGCTTCACGCTGCTGCCGACCTGCCCGCCCCGGCTGCTCGACGCGGCGCACGGATTCACCGACACGATGGCCCACTTCAGCGCGTACGGCTGGTGGGGCGGCGAGGCGAGCGCGCCGCGCGGGCTCGGCGGGATGACCAACCAGTACGCGGCGATGCCCAGTCTGCACGTGGGGTGGGCGCTGTGGTGCGGGGTGATGCTGTGGCGGTACGGGCGGACTCCGCTCGTGAGGGCGCTCGGGGTGGCGTATCCGCTGCTCACGACGATGGTGGTGATGGGCACGGCCAACCACTACCTGCTCGACGCGGTCGCGGGGGCGGCCGTGATGGGGGCCGGGTTCCTGCTCGCCCCGCACGCGCTGCGGGCGGTCGACCGGCTGCGCGGGCGGGCGGGGACGGGGGCGGGCGCGGAGACGGGAACGGGGGAAGCCCCTCCGGTTGTCGGTGGGGGATGCGAGACTTTCGCGGGTGAGCACATCCCCGGACAGCGGTCCGTCGCGACCGCCGCAGACGACACGTCGACACCTGCTCGCTGAGCTGCGCGGACCGGGGGTCGCACCGCGTCCGCTGGACGCGCGGGCGCTCGCGGCGCTCGCCGCCAACCCCGGCTGCCGGCGGCGGGCCTTGCTCGACGGCGCCGGGGTCGACAAGTCCGCCCTCGCCGCGAAGCTCGGCTCCCCGGCCCCGTTCGGGCAGTCGCAGTTCGCGATCGTGCGGGGCAACTCCTTCGAGGCGAAGGTGAAGGCGGACGGCGGGCGCGAACTGCTGCGGCTGCTCGGGGTGGAGGAGCCCGGCGAGGTGTCCGTGCCCGACCTGTCGGCGGCCGGGCCCGAGGGCCGGGTGGCGCGCACGGCGCTCGCGCTGCGGGAGGCGACCGGGTCCGGGGGGTGGACGCTGCTCGACCATCCGCTGCTGGCCCTGGAGGTGGCGGGCTCCCCGGTCTACCTGGAGCCGGACGCGGTGGTGGTGCGTCCGGGCGGCGGGTGGACGGTGGTCGAGATCAAGTCCTTCCCGACGGTGGACGGTTCGGCGGACGCGGCGAAGGTGGGCGCGGCGGCCCGCCAGGCCGCCGTGTACGTGCTGGCGCTCGAACGGGTGGCGGCGGTCACGGAGGGCGCGCGGGTGGCGCACTCGGTGCTCCTGGTCTGCCCGAAGGACTTCTCGAACGTGCCGACGGCCTCGGTCGTCGACGTGCGCAAGCAGCGGTCGGTGACCCGGCGCCAGTTGGACCGGCTCACCCGGATCGACGAGATCGCGGACGCGCTGCCGGAGGGCGTCAGCTTCGACGTGGCGGAGCGCTCGCCGGAGGAGCTGACGGCGTCGGTGGAGTCGGTGCCCCACCAGTACGCGCCGGAGTGCCTGGCCGCCTGCGAGCTGGCCTTCCACTGCCGGTCGCGGTCGCGGGAGACGGGCGCGGTGGAGACCCTGGGCCGTTCGGTACGGGGCGAGCTGGGCGGCCTGACGACGGTCGGAGCGGTCCTGGCGGCGGCGCGCGGCGAGGCGGGCGACCCGGACGACCCGGCGGTGGCGGCCCTGCGGCGGGCCAGGGCGCTGCGCGAGGAGGCGCTGGCCTCGGCGCCCGCCCGCACCCCCCGGGAGCACGTCGCATGCCCCTGCTGACGTCCCTTTCCCGCACCGCGCCCCGGGAGGGCCTCGCATGTCGCTGATCTCCACGCTGGCCCGGATGGAGGCCGTCGAGTCGGGCCGGGCGCAGCAGCTCGCCACCGTGCGGCACCGGCGGGTGTCCGAACGGCCTCTGGTCCTGGTGCCGTTGACCACCGCCGGCGAGGCGGGCGCCCCGCTGGGCGCGCTCGTCGGCACCGACCCCGAGGAGCCCCGGCTCCTGGTGGTGCCCCAGCCCCGCGACCGGGACCTGCGGTTCGCGTTCCTCGCGGACCTGGCCGAGGAGGTCCTGCCGTACGTCGACGCGTTCGCGGACGTCGTCGAGCTGATCGAGCGCAACGAGACGGACGCCGAGACCGGCAAGAAGGTGCGGGTCGAGGTCGAACTGTGCACGGACGCACCGCAGTTGATCGTGCCGAGCCGGGCGGGCGTCGAGTACGTGCGGCTGCTCGGGCGGTCGACGCGGTTCCGGCGGACGGCCGAACAGGACCCGGAGACGCCGTTCCCGGCGCCGCCCCGGGTGCCGCTGCTCGGGCGCTGGCTGACGCACTTCGGGGAGCGGGCCCGGGTGCCCGGGTCCTCGCTGCTGCTCGCGGCGACGGACCTGCTCAACCGGCACTGGGCGACCGGCCAGTCCTCCCTGGAGGACCAGCACCTGGGCGCGCTGCTCGCCTGGATCGACCCGGAGGACGGGGTGTCCGGCCGGGAGGGCGCGCTGCGCGCCGAGGCGGGGCGGGACGAGCGGGGGCAGCTCTTCTGCCCGCCCGCCGGTCCCGCCACGGACCCGGCCTTCGACAACGGGCTGCTCGCGCCCGCGATCGAGCGGTACGACCGGGCCCGGCAGGCGTCCGGCGCGGCCGAGGACGCCGAGGCGGCCGACCGGGCCCTCGGCGAACTGCTCGCGGCCGAGCGGGAGGTGCGCCGGCTCGTCGTCTCGCAGCTGAAGCCGACGTGGGACGCGGTGTGGCGGGCGGTCGGCCTGCTGCGGGAGTTGCCGGAGGGGGCCAGGGTCGAGGACCGCTGGACCCGGGACCGCTGGTCCTTCACCGCCCACCGGGACCGGGTCGCGGCCGGCGAGCCGCCGCAGCCGCGCCGGGACGACGCGGTGACGGCGGCGCGGAAGCTCGCGGCCCGCGAGCAGGCGCAGGGGCAGCTGGAGGCGCAGGAGGCCCTGGACGACCCGCTGGTCCTGGCGGGCCGGCGGCTCGCGGGCGAGGCGTTCGCGGCGGAGGTGGTGGAGGTGGTGATGGCGTGGACGGAGTCGAAGCGGCCCGCGCCCCGGCCGCTGCTCACGGTCCGCACGGACGACCGGCCGCACCTGGACGAGCGGGTGCGGGTGTACCGCTCGCTCGACGGGAAGCCGCAGGCGGCGGAGTTCGTGCGGTACGAGGAGGACGGCTCGCTGGTGCTCCGGGTCCTGGACCGGATGGGCCGCTCGAAGGAGCCGGCGGAGGGTTCGGTGCCGGAGAAGGGCGAGCGGATCGCCTGGACGCTCTTCGAGCACGAGCAGCGGACCGGGCCGAAGCTGCCGGACCCGGAGGAGACGCCCTGGACGCACGGCGGTCCGCCCCGGGCGGACGCCGTGGAACCGCCCGACCCCGTGACCCCCGAGGACGTGCTGTGACCGTGTTCGACCCCGTGATCCCCGAGGACGTGCCGTGACCGTGTTCGACCCCTCCGCCGAGGCCGGGCGGGCGACGGCCGCCATCCTGGCGGACACCCTGCGCGGCACCGCGCGGGGCGTGGTGGTGGACTCCCCGCCGGGCGCCGGCAAGTCGACGCTCGTGGTGCGGGCCGCCCTCGAACTGGCCGCCGCCGGACGCCCCCTGATGGTGGTCGCGCAGACGAACGCGCAGGTGGACGACCTGGTGCTGCGGCTCGCCGAGAAGGAGCCGGACCTGGAGGTGGGCCGGCTGCACTCCAGCGACTCCGATCCGTACGACAAGGCGCTCGACGACCTGGAGAACGTGCGGAAGTCGGCGAAGGCGGGCGATCTGGCCGGGCTTCCGGTGGTGATCTCGACGGCCGCCAAGTGGGGGCACGTGAAGAACGTCGAGCCGTGGGCGCACGCGATCGTGGACGAGGCGTACCAGATGCGCTCGGACGCGCTGCTCGCGGTGGCGGGGCTCTTCGAGCGGGCGCTGTTCGTGGGCGACCCGGGACAGCTGGACCCGTTCTCGGTGGTGGGCGCGGAGCAGTGGGCGGGGCTGGCGTACGACCCGTCGGCGAGCGCGGTCTCGACCCTGCTCGCGCACAACCCGGAGCTGCCGCAGCACCGGCTTCCGGTGTCGTGGCGGCTGCCCGCGTCGGCGGCGCCGCTGGTGTCGGACGCGTTCTACCCGTACACGCCGTTCCGCAGCGGCACCGGGCACGGGGACCGGAGGCTGTCCTTCGGGGTGCCGTCGGACGGGTCGGGTCCGGACCGGGTCCTGGACGAGGCGGCCGCGTCGGGCTGGGGCCTGCTGGAGCTCCCGGCCCGGCACACCCCGCGCACCGACCCGGAGGCGGTGGGCGCGATCGCCCTGGTGGTGCGGCGGCTCCTGGACCGGGGCGGGGTCGCGGTCTCGGAGCGCGCGGAGGCCCCCGTGCCCCTGACGCCCGACCGGATCGCGGTCGGCACCGCCCACCGCGACCAGGCGGCGGCGGTGCGGGCGGCGCTCGCGGCCCTGGGCGTGTCGGGGGTGACGGTGGACACCGCGAACCGGCTCCAGGGGCGCGAGTACGACGTGACGGTGGTCCTCCACCCGCTGTCCGGCCGCCCGGACGCGACCGCCTTCCACCTGGAGACGGGCCGCCTGTGCGTCCTGGCCTCGCGGCACCGGCACGCGTGCGTGGTGGTGTGCCGGGCGGGCGTGGCGGACCTCCTCGACGAACACCCGTCGACGGAGCCGGTCCAGCTGGGCGTGGCGGTCTCGTTCCCCGACGGCTGGGAGGCGAACCACGCGGTCCTCTCCCACCTGGAGGAGCACCGGGTGACCTGGGCGCCGTGACCCCGGGGCACGACCGGCGGTCCCGGCTCCGGGTCGCCGGGCGGGGCCGGGGGCGTGCGGTTCGGAGTTCGCGCTCTTGCGGGGCGCGGGACAATGGAGGGCGGCCCGGGGTTCCGGGCCGTGTCCGTGTGCGGTCGGGTCCGGGTGCGGGCACGCCCGTGCGAGATCTGTGCGAAGAAGGAGAACGGCGATGGCGGAATCCGCGGAGCGGGGCGGGCAGCGGCGGCTTCGGCCGGCGCCGCTGATCTTCGAGCCTGCCGAGGCGTCCGCCGATCCGGAGCACTTCTTCGACCTGGAGTCGCTGGAGGACCCGCGGGAGCTGCTGTCCCGGGCGACGGAGCTGACGCTCGCGTTCCGGGCGGCGACGGACCGGGCGATCGAGTTCCAGGCGATCGCGGCGGCGCAGCTGGCCGATCCGCGCCGGTTCGACCGGCTGACGGTGGCCGACGTCGCCGAGCGGGCCCAGTGGACCGAGGACTACGCCCGCAAGATGATCGAGTTCGGCCGCGACCTCATCCGGGCGGGCGGGCGGCCGGCGGAGGACTGAGCCGGGGGGCCGGCCTCCCGCACGGCGCGGGGGGCGCGCGATCGTCGTTCTGGAGCGCGGGGGCGCGATACGGGGGCGCGCGTGGCCGGAGCCGTACGGGGTGACTGAAAAACCACCCCTGGCATATGCCGAGGGCGCACGATACTCCTCCGCCGCCCCTCCTGTCCGGGATTCCGAGAACTCTCGGAAACCGTCTCGTCACTCCCGGTACATCTGGACGCATGACGACGTGGCTGCGCGACGAGACCCCGCACGACATCTTCCGGTTCCTCCGGGAGGGCGACGAGGGGCGGCACCAGGCCGCCCGGGTGACCGCCGACGGGGCCTCCTGGCTGGCCTCGGCCGCCGGCGGGCGGGGGACCGCGCTCGCCCGCTGGGAGTCCCGGCCGACCTCGCCCGCCGCGCTGCCCTGCGGGACGGTCTTCGACGTCGTCAACGTGGACCTGGTCTTCGGGCGCCGGATGCTGGACCAGCTGTGGACGCAGGGCCCGGGGTCGGGTCCGGTCGCGGTCCACCGGGGCCGGATGATGCTGTTCGCCGCGCCCGGCACGGCCCAGCGGCTCCCCGCCCTGCTCGACTGGGAGGTGGGGGTCCCCCCCGAACGAAGTTCTCGGAGGAGGGGCGACGAGGTGCCCCGGCCGCTCTGCCACGGCCTCGGGGACGCGGTGACCGTGCCGCCGCTCGCCCCCTCCGACTCCGCCGGGCCCCGCTGGCTGGTGGCCCCCGACACCCGGCACCCGTGGCTGCCCGGCCCCGAGGTCGTCCTCTGGGCCTGTGTGCGGGCCGTCCGGGCGGCTTCCGCCACCGACGTGCGGGTATCGATTTTTCCTCCCGCCGATCCGGGTGCTAATGTCTACGACGTCAGCAGGCGCCGCTAGCTCAGTTGGTTAGAGCAGCTGACTCTTAATCAGCGGGTCCGGGGTTCGAGTCCCTGGCGGCGCACCGACGGAAGAGGCCCCTCGCGGAAGCGGGGGGCCTCTTCGTGTGCCGGGACGGTCGCGTCCCGCGCCGGATCCCGGGCGTCAGTCCCGGCCCGTCGGGGTGATCCTGACCGTCCAGACGTCCGACCCCGACCGGTCCATGACCTCGATCCGGACCCCGGACCCGGGGACGGTGAGGGTCTCGCCCTCCTCCAGCGGGGCGTCCGCGAGCGGCGGGTAGACCGAGCGCTCCCAGCAGGCCTCGGTGCGCGGGTGCGCGTCCACGACCTCGACCGGGCCGTCCCCGGAGGCCGTGGTGCCCCGCACCCGGTAGACGAGCACGCCCTCCGTGCAGGTCTCGGTGTTGTTCCCGGCGTCGCTCCTGGCCTCGATCGCGAGGACGTCGTCGGGCCCGGTGCGGACGACCGCGAGCCGGGTGCCGAGCGCGCCGCCGTCCCCGGCCGGGGCGTCGGTCGGCTCCAGGCCGACCACCCGGGGCTCCGAGCCCTGGACGCAGGTCACCTGCGTCCGGGAGAGCCAGCCGAGCTTCCACTTGTGCCAGCCGAAGAGGTCCGGCGAGAGTCCGAACTGGCTGCCCATGACGTCCCAGTCGCCCACGTGGGTGTCCCAGTCGCCCTTGCCGTCCTCCGGCCGGTGGTAGAGGTCCGGCAGGTCGAAGACGTGGCCGGTCTCGTGGGCCAGGACGTTGCGGTCGGGCGGGTGGCGCTCGAAGACCGTGACGACCCGCCGGATCTCGGTGCCGTCGACCTCCAGCGGGCGGTCCAGGTTGACGACCTTGGTCGCGTCGGAGTCCACGCCCGGCGCGTCCGGGTCCGCGACCAGGTAGACGACGTCGTACCGCGAGAAGTCCACGTCCGCGTCGGCGGCGGCGACCGCGTCGCGGAGGTACTCGGTCCGCTTCCCGGCGTCCCAGTCCCGCCGTATGGCGTACGCGCCCGACTCCTTCGGCATCGGGGTCCACGTCGTGCGGGCGTGCGGGGTCAGGGTGAAGCGGCCGTAGGAGGCGCGCTCGAAGAAGTCGGCGGTGCCGGGGAAGTGGTCGGCGGCGAGCTCGGCCGGGGTGGTGAGCGGCTCGGAGTCCGGGAAGGACAGGAAGACCATGACCGCGTCGAGGTCCCGGTCCGGGCGCGGGTAGGAGCCGTTCCAGGTGTCGAGCCCGAGCGAGTGGTGGGCCTGGGTGCGGGGCAGGGCGCAGGGGTTCGCGGCGGGCACGCCGACGGCGGGGCCCGCGACGAGCCCGGTGGCGGCCAGGGCGGCGAGCGAGGTGAAGGCGGCCGCGCCGGCGCGCAGCCGCGGGCGCCGCTCCCCTCCTCCGGGTGGCTGCTGACCCCTCACGTCGACCTCCGGATCACGAATGCGGGACACCTCACCCACCTTGTGATGATTTGCTTAATTTCGCACGTTTCCACTGCCCCGGTCGGGTGAGTGCGCGTCACCGTGTCGACGCGACACGGACACGATTCAGCTCACGGAAAGTCACATTCGATCGCCCCTCCGACGACCCGTGTCAGAGCCGGGCAGAAACGATCGGGCAGGGTGGTCCGGTGGGGATCCTCACAGCTCCGGACGGCCTCCGGAGGCCCCCCGGAGCTGGAACGGCCGCCCGGCCTGGCCCTATGATCGGCTCACTCTTCCTCGGCCGACCGTCCCGTCCCCGTACGACCGGCCCGACTGCACTACGGGAGCGAGCGGTGAGCGGAACCCCCGAAGGACCGGTGCACCAGGACCCGGCGGAGACACGCACGGCCGAGCCCGCCCTCACGGAGCGTGACGCCGGACGACGGGAGGCCGAACTCCGCGACTACCGCGCCGCCTTCCGGGTCGCCCGGCTCGCCATGGCCCTCGTCGACCGGGACGGCGTGGTCGTCGCGGCCAACGACTCCCTCGGCGCCCTCCTCGGCACCGAGCCCGGAACGCTCCGCGAGCAGGCCGCCGCCGACCTCGTCGACCTCGCCTCCGACGGGCGCACCTGGCACGCGTACCGCGAGGTGCTGCGGGGCCGCCGCTCCCGCTTCCGCTGCACCCGCCGCCTCAAGCACCCCGACGGGCGCTCGATGTGGGCCGAGGTCACCGTCGCCCCCGTGCCCGGCGGCCGGCGGGTCCTGCTGTCGATCGCGGACATCAGCGACCGGCGCGAGCTCCAGGCCCGCCTGCGCCACCTCCAGATGCACGACCCGGTGACCCGGCTGCCCAACCGCGCCCTCTTCTTCGAGCGCCTCTCGGCCGCCCTGGACGCCGACCGGCAGGAGGACGGGGCGCGGCCCGGGTCGTACGCGCCGCACCGGCCCTACGCGTCGTACGAATCGCACGGGTATGGCAGAACAGGGCGGATCGGTCTCTGCTACATCGACCTCGACGGCTTCAAGGCGGTCAACGACACCCTCGGCCACCGGGTCGGCGACCGGCTCCTGGCCGCCGTCGCCGGGCGGCTGACCGAGTGCGCGGACAGCGACGGCTACACCCGCAGCGGCGGCCACCTGGTGGCGCGGCTCGGCGGGGACGAGTTCGCGATCCTGGTCGAGGACTCCACCGGGACGGAACAGGTGGCCGACCTGGCCCGCTCGGTGCTCGACGCGCTCCAGGAACCCTTCGACCTGGCCGGGCAGCGGCTCTCGGTCTCCGCCTCCATCGGCGTGGTCGAGCGCTCCGGCCGGGGGACGACGGCGACCGCCCTGATGCAGGCCGCCGACACCACGCTGTACTGGGCGAAGGCGGACGGCAAGGCCCGCTGGACCCTCTTCGATCCCGAGCGCAACGCCCACCGGATGACCCGGCAGGCGCTCTCCTCCACCCTGCGGCCGGCCGTGGCGGGCGGGGAGTTCGCCCTGGAGTACCAGCCGCTCGTGGACCTGTCCGACGGGGCCGTGCGCGGGGTGGAGGCGCTGGTGCGCTGGCACCACCCGCAGTTCGGGCCGCTCGCGCCGAATCGGTTCATCGGGATCGCCGAGGAGGACGGCTCCATCGTGGAGCTGGGCCGCTGGATCCTGCGCACCGCCTGCCACCAGGCCCGGCAGTGGCAGAAGGACCATCCGCGCGAGCGCCCGCTCTTCGTGAGCGTGAACGTGGCGGTGCGCCAGGTCTGGGACTCCGACCTGGTCGCGGACGTGGCCGGGATCCTCGCGGAGACCGGGCTCGCCCCGCACCTGCTCCAGCTGGAGCTGACCGAGTCCGCGGTGATGGGCTCGGCGGGCCGTCCGCTCCAGGCGCTCCAGGCGCTGAGCGACATGGGGGTGCGGATCGCGATCGACGACTTCGGCACCGGCTACTCGAACCTCGCCTATCTGAGCCGGCTGCCGGTCTCCGTGCTCAAGCTGGACGGCTCCTTCGTGCGCGGCTTCCAGGACGAGGAGCACGCCAACCCGGCCGACGAGCTGATCGTCGAGGCGCTCGTCCAGCTCGCGCACCGGCTCGGGCTCACGGTCACCGCCGAGTGCGTCGAGACCGCCGGGCAGGCCAGCCGGCTGCGGCGGATCGGCTGCGACACGGGGCAGGGCTGGCTGTACTCGCGGGCGGTGGCCCCGGACCGGATCGCGGAGCTGATCGGCGCGGAGCCGCTGCCGGCCTGAGCGGCGCTCCGGCCCCGTACGGCCGCGCCCGGTCCCGTACGGGCCGTGCCCGGGAACCGTACGGCAGCGCCCGGGACCGTACGCGCCCGCGTGCGTGCGCGAAACCGCCCCCGCCCATGGGAACTGCCCCCGGCCGGAGGGACATTCCGGGCGGGGGCAGTGGTCATGAGGGGTTCGGCGGGTCAGGCGTTCAGCAGGCGCCGAGGTCCTGCCAGACGCCCCACTCACCGGTGGTGCCGGGGGCCTCGTTCTGGGTCCACCACTTGGCCTTGTACTTGCGGCCGTTGTGGGAGACCTCGTTGCCGGAGTTGTAGACCGTGCCGGCCACGTAGGCCGGGACCGAGCCGCAGCCGGTGGCCGGCGGGGTGGTCGGCGGCGTGGTGGGCGGGGTGGTCGGCGGCGTCGTGGGAGGCGTCGTCGGCGGGGTGGTCGGCGGCGTGGTGGTGGCGCCGAGCGCGGTGTTGATCTGGGTCAGCAGCGTGGCGTTGTTGTCCAGGCCGAGCAGGGAGTACATCATCGCGCCGGCCAGGCCGCGCTGCTTGCCGTAGTCCACCCGGGCCTGGATGGACTTCTGGTTGAGGCCGGTGAAGAACTCGCCGTCCTTGTAGAAGTACGAGGACTTCGACTGGTCGTCCCAGAAGGTGGTCGACGGGTTGTCGACGATGCCGCCGAGCTCCTTGTAGTGCGCGATGCCGGCCTGCTGGCTGAGCGGGCGGGCGCCGGAGCCGCCGGTGGCGGTCTGCGCGAGGCCGTTGGTGGTCCCGGCCGGGACGCCCTTCCAGCCGCGGTAGTAGAACTCGTAGCCCAGGGTCAGCTTGTTGGCGGGGAAGCCGCCCGCGATGCCGTAGGTCGGGTTGCCGTCGATCCAGGAGTCGATGGCCGCGTCGACGCTGTACTTCTCGGTGCCCGGCGCGATCACGTCGGTCGGGTCGTTCGGGGAGGGGTACAGCGGGGACTGGTGGTACGTCGGCCCGTCGCCGTCCCAGGCGCCGTGCATGTCGTACGTCATGATGTTCGCGTAGTCGAGGTACGCGCCGATCTTGTCCGTCTCGATGTACTTGATCTTGTCCTGGCCGGCCGGGAGGGCGGCGGTCAGGAGGTACTTCTTGCCGCCGTTGGCCGCGCCGTACTCGTCGAGCTGCTTGCGGAACTCGGCGAGCAGGAGGGTGAAGTTCTGCTTGTCCTCGGGGCCGTAGTGGTTGCCGAGGTGGCCGCCGGAGGAGCCGGGGTACTCCCAGTCGACGTCGATGCCGTCGAAGATGCCGGCCGCCGTGCCCGGACCGCCGTAGCCGCCCTCGACCGGCAGGTTGCCCTTGAGGTACTGGTCGATGCAGGAGGAGACGAGCTTCTTGCGGCTCGCGTCCGTCTTCGCCGCGTCGTGGAAGTACTTGGAGTAGGTCCAGCCGCCCAGCGAGATGTTGATCTTCAGGTGGGGGTACTTCGCCTTCAGCTCCTTGAACTGGTTGAAGACGCCCACGATCGGCTGGTCCCACTTGTCGGCGACGCCGTCGACGCTGTCCGCCGCGCTGAAGGACTTCTGGTAGTCGGCGTACGAGTCGCCCGCGCCGTCACCCGCGTTGGGGTTGTTGTCGTCCCCCGCGGCCTTGTTGGCCTGGAAACAGGTGAGGTTGGTGGGGTGGATGTTGCCGAACGAGTAGTTGATGACGTCCAGCTGGCTCGCGATGCCCCGGGTGTCGAGGTGCTTGGGGTAGAACGCGTTGCCGTAGACGCTCCACTGGTCGTAGTACGCGATGCGCACGTTGCCGGCGGAAGCGGTGGTCGAGGTGGGGGCCGCCTGGGCGGAGCCGAGTCCGGCGGTCGCCGCGAGCGCGCCGGCGGCGAGGGCCGAGCTCAGGAGCGCGGCGATCAATGACTTACGGGGGTGCACGTGCGGCCTCCGGATGGGGGTACTGGGTGGTGCCGTACAGGAGCTGGAGCAGTGATAACCGGCGCGTGAACGGTGAGTCAATGGTCTGAACCAGATTGAGGACTAGACCAATTGGCGGGAGAAAGCCCTTGTCAGAGGCGTGCAGCACAAAACGGAACCGCCCGCCACCATCGGTGACGAGCGGTTTAAGGTTCCTTTAGGGAAGGCCCGGGGTTCGTTCGACGCTGAACCAACCGGCCTCGGAAATCCGGGTTCCGCCCGACGGCCTCCGGTCCGGAACGGGAGGGCGGGACGAACGGACGGCCCGGACTACTCGGAGAGTTCGGGCATTTCGTACGCGTCCGCGATGAGCTCGTAGCTCCGCAGCCGCGCCTCCCCGCCGTGCGCGTTGGCCGTGATCATCAGCTCGTCGGCGCCCGTCCGCTTCCGCAGGTCGTCCAGGCCCGTGCGGACCTCGTCCGGGGTGCCGTGCACGACGTTCGCGAGCCAGCCGTCCACGAACTCCCGCTCGGCCGGGCCGAAGGCGTACGCCTCCGCCTCCTCCGGCGTCGGCACCAGACCGGGCCGTCCGGTGCGCAGCCGCAGCATGGCGAGCGCCCCGGAGAGGACCTGCCGGCGGGCCTGCGCCGCCTCGTCGGCGGCCAGCGCCGAGACCCCGATCAGGGCGTACGGGGCGTCGAGCGCCTCCGAGGGGCGGAAGGAGTCCCGGTAGAGGTCGAGCGCCGGGATCGTGTTCCGGGCCGAGAAGTGGTGGGCGAAGGCGAAGGGCAGCCCGAGCACGCCGGCGAGCCGGGCGCTGAAGCCGGAGGAGCCGAGCAGCCAGATCGGCGGGCGCCCCTTCGGCCCCTGCACCGGGCCGGGCACGGCGTGGATGCGGGCGTACGGGTGCCCGTCCGGGAAGTCGTCGTCCAGGAACCGGGTCAGCTCCGCGAGCTGCTCGGGAAAGTCGTCGGCGCCCTCGTTCAGCCGGTCGGTGCGGCGCAGGGCGGCGGCCGTGGCGCCGTCGGTGCCGGGGGCGCGGCCGAGGCCGAGGTCGACCCGGCCCGGGGCGAGGGCCTCCAGGGTGCCGAACTGCTCGGCGACGACGAGCGGGGCGTGGTTGGGCAGCATGACGCCGCCCGAACCGAGCCGGACGCGCCGGGTGTGGGCGGCGAGGTGGGCGAGGATGACCGCCGGGGAGGAGGAGGCGACCCCGGGCATGGAGTGGTGCTCGGCCACCCAGTGCCGGTGGAAGCCGCGCCGCTCGGCCAGCCGGGACAGCTCGACGCTGGTGGCGAGGGCCTGGGACGCGGTCCGCCCGCTGCCGACGGTCACCAGGTCCAGTACGGACAGCGGTACGGGCGCGGTGCCCCGTGCCTCTCCTCGAATGGTGTCGGTCACCGTCGGGACCCTCCTCGGCAGACGTGCGGATGCATGGGAGCGAGAACAGGAGGGGGTCTCCGTTTATTCCGTGGCCCTTCCACGCATTCCGCCACGCATCCTCCGCGCGCCTTTTCACGACGCCTCCGCGCACTCCCGCACGCCCTTTCGCGGCGCCTCCGCGCACTCCGGCGCGCGCCTTCGCGGACGTCTCCGCGCCCTCCCCCGCGCGGCCTCCTGCCCGTCGTCTCGCGCGCCCCTTCGTACGCCCCTCCGCGCGCCCCCGTGCGCGTCCGGGAGGCGTCGACGCGTTCCCGCCACCCCCCTCCCGCACGTTCTCGGCCACCGGGCCGGGCCCTCCGGAGTCCGCTTCCCCGCAAAAAATCTTCCGGCCGGGGGCACCCGAACGCATGCGCGAGCACCGGGGCGCACGCCCCTGACCTCAGGATCTGTGGAAAATGCATGACACTGGCATATGCCAGAGTGGTGCGTCCCAGATGGGGGCCGGGGCCCTCCGCATCATTCTCGCCAACAGCCGCCCCGTAAACGGTGCTTGGCGGTTATCGTGGTACGAAAGCTTGCGGTCACAACCTGGTAGGGGGAAACCGTGGCGCTGAAGCCCGAGCCCACCGCGCCGTTCCACTCGGTGCAGTACGCCCTGCGCGTCCTGGAGACGATCTCACGGCACGGCGGCGGAGTGACGGACGCCCAGATCGCCCGCGAGACCGGTCTCCCCGTCGCCCACCTCTCCTCGCTGCTCCTCATGCTCCGCCGCGAGGGATACGTCGAGCAGGTCGCCGACGGCGCCTACGTCGTCGGCGACTCCCTGGTCCTCCTCGGCTCCGGCATGACCCGCCGCGAGGCCCTGGAGGCCAAGCTCCAGGAGACCCTGACGGAGCTGCGCGACTCCGTCGGCGCGGCCGTCTACATCAGCCGGTACATCGACGGCGAGGTCAAGATCACCCAGTTCGCCGACGGCCCGCGCACGCCCAAGGTCAACGAGTGGGTGGACTTCCGCTCGGCGGCGCACGCCAGCGCGGTCGGCAAGTGCCTGCTCACCCAGCTCGACCAGAACGGGCGGCGCGACCACCTCTCCCGCCACAAGATCGCCCGGCTGACCTCCCGGACGATCACCAGCGAGCGGATCCTCTTCTCCAAGCTCGACAGCCAGCCGGCCACCGTCCCCGTGCTCGACCTCCAGGAGTACGCGGTGGGCACGGTCTGCGCCGCCGTGCCGCTGACGGCGGGCGCGGCCGTGGGCTGCCTGGCGCTCTCCCTGCCGATCGAGCACGCCCACCGGCTGCGCGCGGCGGCCGACACGCTCAACCGCAGGGCCGCCCCGGTGGTCCTCTCGCTGGCCATCTGACACCGCTCCCGGGAGGGGGCGGAGCGACGCCGGAACGGCGGTCACGAGCACCCCGCGGGACCGGGTAGTATTTTCTCTGCCAGCAGGCGCCGCTAGCTCAGTTGGTTAGAGCAGCTGACTCTTAATCAGCGGGTCCGGGGTTCGAGTCCCTGGCGGCGCACCGACGGAGAAGGCCCCCCGCGCGAGCGGGGGGCCTTCTCGCTGTCCCCGTCACGCCCTGAGGTAGGTCAGGACGGCGAGGACGCGCCGGTGGGTGTCCCCGGCCGGGGGCAGGTCCAGCTTGGCCAGGATGTTGCCGATGTGCTTGCCGACGGCCGCCTCGGTCACCACGAGCCGGCGGGCGACCGCGCCGTTCGAGTGCCCCTCCGCGACCAGGCCCAGGACCTCGCGCTCGCGCGGGGTCAGCGCCTCCAGCGGGTCCCGGTGGCGCCGCAGGAGCTGCCGCACGACCTCGGGGTCGACGACCGTGCCGCCGTCCGCGACCCGGGTCAGCGCGTCCAGGAACTCCTCGACCTGCCCGACCCGGTCCTTCAGGAGGTAGCCGACGCCGGTGCCGTCGCCCGTGTCGAGGAGGTCGGCGGCGTAGCTGCGCTGCACGTACTGGCTGAGGACGAGGACCGGCAGGCCGGGCCGCTCGGCGCGGAGCGCGACGGCCGCGCGCAGCCCCTCGTCCCGGAAGCCGGGCGGCATCCGCACGTCGGTCACGACGACGTCGGGGTCGTGGGCGGCGACCGCCTCGCGCAGGGCGTCGGCGTCCCCGACGGCGGCGACGACCTCGTGGCCGAAGCGGGCCAGGAGCCCGATCAGCCCCTCCCGGAGGAGGACGCCGTCCTCGGCGAGGACGACGCGGAGGCGGCGGGGGCGGTCTGCTGCGGCGCGGGACAAGGGATCTCCACTCGGAGGAGGGTCGGCCCGCCCGGCGGGCTCGTGATCGTGAGTGTGCCGTCGAGGACGGCGATGCGGTCGGCGAGCCCGGTGAGGCCGCTCCCCCGGGCCGGGTCCGCTCCACCGCGCCCGTCGTCCTCGACGTCGAGCCGCAGCACGCCGTGCGCGTGCCGGGCGGTGATCCGGGCCCGGCGGGCGCCGCTGTGCCGGCCGACGTTGGCGAGCGCCTCGCGGCCCGCGAAGTAGCCGGCGCTCTCCACGGCCCGGGGCAGCCGGGGCAGCTCGGCGTCGGTGTCCACGGGGACGGCCGAGCGGTCGGCGGCGTCGGCGAGGGCGGGGCCGAGGCCGTAGTCGGCGAGGACCTGCGGATGGATGCCGTGGATCAGCTCGCGCAGCTCGGTCAGGACCTGTCCGGCCTCCGCGTGGGCCTTCGCGAGCTGGTCGGCGAGCGGGCCCGGCGGGGCGTCGAGTCGGGCGAGGCCGAGGGTCATGGTGAGGGCGACCAGGCGCTGCTGGGCGCCGTCGTGGAGGTCGCGCTCGATGCGGCGCCGCTCGGCCTCGAAGGCGTCGACGAGCCGGGCCCGGGAGGCGATGACCTCGCCGATCCCGGCCGCCGCGGCGTCGCGCGGGGTGAGCAGGGCGCGGGCCAGGGCGGCGCGGGCACCGGCCAGGGCGGCGAGCGGATACGCGAGGGCGACGAGGAGCACGGCGCCGAGGAGGGCGGTGGCGAAGGCCCCGGGCCAGGTGGTGACCAGGTACGCCTTGACGATCTTGACCTCGTGGCCGTCGGCGGCGAGCTGGACGGGGGCGCTCAGCAGGGCCAGGGGCAGCCCGGCGCCGACGGCGAGGACGAGCAGGTCGAGCGGCCACAGGACGGTGGCGAGCAGCAGGGCGTACGCGAACTCCCGCCGGGTCGCCGGCTCCCCCGCCCGCAGCCGGAGCCAGGCGGCGAGACCGGGGGCGGCGGGGACGCGGTGCGGGTCGGGGGCCGGGTCCCGGTCCACGAGCCGGAGGCGGAACCGTTCGAGCGCGCCGAGGGCCGGACCGGAGAGCAGGAGCGGCGGCAGCCCGACGAGGACCAGCGAGAAGACTGCGAGCACGAGGAGGACGAGACCGGCGGCGGCCCCGGCGAGCGCGCCGGTGGCCAGGTAGGCGGCGGCCCGCCACGGCCAGGGGCCGAGGAGGAAACGGGGCCGGGCGAGCGCCTGCCAGGGCGTACGGGGTTCCATGGACGCCCACGGTAGGCCCGGCGGCGCGGGCGGGGCCATGGGGCTGGAGGGTGCGGAGGGGGTGGGGCCGGCCCCACCTCCGGGACCGGGACGGGGTCGGGCCCGCCTCCGGGACCGGGGCGGGGCCGAGCCGCCTCCGGGCGGCGCGGGGGCCGAACCCGTCTCCGGGCAGGAGGGGGTCGGGCCCGGGGTGCGGCTCGCGCCCCGGGCCCGGGGTGGCGTCCGGGCGTGCCGGGTCCACGGGGAGCGCGGAGGCCGTGCTCCCCGTGGACCCGGACTACGACCGTCGGAGCGTCAGAACTTCACGTCCGAGCAGGCGTAGAAGGCGTTCGCGGTGTCCGCGACCGTCCACACCGCCAGGATGAGGTGACGGCCCGTCTTGCCCGCCGGGAGGTTCCCGGAGTGCGAGAGGGTCGCCGGCGGCTGCTGGTTGTTGTAGGGGACGGTCAGGAACGGCTGGGGGTCGAGGGCCGCCCGGGTGAGCGGCTGGCTCGGGTTCCACCCGTTCTTGGTGATGTAGTACTTGAAGTCGGTGGTGCGGTGACGGGCCGTGAACTGCCAGCGGAAGCTGTAGTTCTGACCCGCCGTGACGCTCGTCGCCGGCCAGTTGCCGCCGCGCGGGTCGTCGAGCTGGGCGAACGGGCCGTTCCCGCCGGCACAGATCTTCCCGTCGGCGGGCCCGGCGGCCGGGAAGCCCTTGAGCCCCTCGACCGACTGCGGCTCCCACTGGATGTTGCCGCAGTTGGTCACGGTGCCGTTGGCACAGAGCTTCTGGCGGCTGATCGGCGAGTCGGTGTAGCCGTGGCTGCCGGCGCTGCCGGTGCCGAGGAGGGTGACGCCGGCGACGCCGAGCGCCACCACCGTCGCGCCTATCGATTTCTTGCGCATGCTGTCGCTCCAGGAGAACGTGGGGGAGTTCCGTCGGTTCGTGCTGCACGCGTGCAGGTGGTGCGGATGGTGCGGGTGTTTCCCTGTTCTTTGCCGTACGGCGATGACGCATTTTGGTCTGGACCAAGTAACAAGGTATGGACCGAACTTGTCCCTGTCCATCCCCTCAGGCCCCCTCGGCGGAAGACGTCCTTCCCGTGTAGAACGCCACCGTCAGGTCCTTGACCAGCGCCTTGCGCTCGTAGTCGTCCAGCTCGACCAGACCACGACTGGTCAGGCGGTGGACCACGTCGTCCACCGCGTCCACGACCGACGTCAGGACGCTGTCCCGGTGCTTCGCGTCGAGCGCGGCGATCCGGCTGCGCCGCATCGCCGTCGCGACCTCGGGGGCGTACTCGATCCGCGTCGGCTGCGCCGAGAAGACGTCCAGACCGACCGGCGCGCACTCCGCCGACAGCATCCGCGTCAGCGCCTCGCCGACCGCCTCCGCGTCCCGGAGCGTCGGGGCGTCCTCGTGGAACGCGTCCGCCGGGAGCTGCGAGAGCACCCGGGCCATCGCCGCCTCGACCTGCTCGCGCAGGTACTCCTCGTGGCCGTCGACCCCGAGCGACGCGCGGACCGTGTCCCGCACCCGCCAGACCACCAGCACGACCACGTCGAGCGCCGTGCCCCGCGCGTCCACGGCCGGCAGCGGCTCGCTGCGCCAGTGCCGGAGCCGCACGTCCACCCGGCGGCGCAGCAGCAGCGGGCTGACCCAGATCAGACCGGTGCGGCGGACCGTGCCGCGGTAGTCCCCGAACAGCGTCAGGACCCAGGCGTACCCGACCCGGCCCCGGCCGAGGCCGCCGAGCGAGAAGAGGACGGCCACCACGCCGAGCGCGAGCAGGGCCCACTGGCCGAGGTGGACGCCGTGGTACGGGCGGACCGGGAGCCGCAGCATCCGCGCCGCCTCGTCGGGCACCGCGCCCGTCCACCACACCACCGCCGCGCACCAGGCGAGCGCGAGCGCCCCGCCTGCCACCCCGACCCATCCGGGCAGCACCGCCCCCGGCCGCTCGACGAGGGCGGGGTCGGCGGTGGGGGCCGGACGGGCGGAGGGGGGCGGGGCGGCGTGCCGGGCCCGGCCGTTCGCCGTCGCCGTACGGGCCGGGGGTTCGGCCGCCCGGTCGGCACGGCCGGGGGTCAGGAGCCTCACCGTGCCCGGGGCGCCGGGCGTACGGGCCCTGCCCGGGGCGAGGGGCGCGGCCATGGCGACGGTGTCGGGTCCGCCGTCGTCGCCCTTGGCGCCGGGGGCGGCGGTCTCCGGCTCGTCCCGGAAGAGCAGGTGCACGGGGATGGAGCCGGTGGTCTCGGTCCCGATCACGTTCTTCCGCCGCGCCACCCGCACGACCCCGGCGACGGGCAGGGCGACGACGGCGACGCGGGCGCCCTTGATCCGCCCGAAGTCGGGAGCGGTGGCCCCTGCGGGGGGCCGGGGGGCGGGGCGGTCGTCCTTCGGGGACGCCGTCGTGGTCCGGGCCGTGGTCGCGGTCCGGGTCGTCGCGGGCCCGGTCGTCCCGGCGGGGCGGGACGGGGTGGCCGCCCGGGTGGTCGGGGCGGACGCCGCCGGGCCGGCCGGAGCGGCCGGGGCGGGTGCCGTCGGGGACGCGCCGCCCTGCGCGGACGCCTTCGCCGGGGACGATTCGGACGTCCCCGGCGAAGGGGCCCGGGTCGGCCTCTCGGCCCGCGCTCCCGGCGCGGTGGAGGCCGGCGCCTCGGGCGCGGGGGCGGCGGCGGTCTTCTCCGGCGCGGTGGGAGCCGGGGTCCCGGGCACGGGGGCGGCGGTCTTGTCCGGCGCGGTGGGAGCCGGAGCCCCGGGCACGGGGGCGGTCGCCACCTGCGCGGCGGGGGCGGAGGGCTTGTCCGCGGGGCCGGTGGCGGGGGCGGGGCCCGTACCCGGCTTGCCCGGCTCCGTTCCGGAGACGGGGGCCGGGCCGGGCTTCGTACCGGAGACGGGCGCCGGGTCGGGCTTCGCACCGGAGACGGGCGCCGGTTCCGGCTTCGCACCGGAGACGGGCGCCGGTTCCGGCTTCGCACCGGAGACGGGGGCCGGTTCCGGCTTCGTCCCAGCGGCGGGACCGCCCGGGCGTCCCGCCGCCGGGACGGTCGGGGCGGGGGCGGTCGTCGCCGGAGCCGCCGGGGCGACGGCCACCGAGGCAACCGAGGCAACCGAGGCCGACGGGGTCGCCGGAGTCACCGGGGTCACCGGGACCGGCGAGGCGGCCGGGCCCGACGGGGCCACCGGCTCCGGAGCCTTCTCCGTCTTCGGCGCGGCGGACGCCGGGCTCGCCGGAGTACCGACCGTCAAGCCCGACGGGACGGCGGGCGCCGGAGCGGCAGGAGCGTCGGCCACCGGGGCCGCCGGGGCGACGGTCGTCGGGGTCACCGGAGCCAGCGGGGCAACGGGCGTCGGGGTCGCCGGGGTCGCCGGGGCAAGGGACGCCGGAGCCACCGGGGCGACGGGCGTCGGAGCCACCGGAGTCACCGGAGTCACCGGAGTCACCGGGGCAACGAACGCCGGGGTCGCCGGGGCGACGGCCACCGGAGTCGCCGGGGCGTCGGCCGTGAGGGGTGCCGCGGTGCCCGTCGGTGAGGGCTCCGCGACGGCCGCCGGGTGGTCGCCCGTCGGTGTGCGGGGCGGGTTCGCCGGGGGTGGGGACGTGCGGGGGAGGGTGCCGTCCGTCAGGCGTCTCGCCGTGCGGGCCGCGTCACGTGAGGCCGCCGCGCCGGAGTCCGCGGGGTTCGGGGTCGATGCCGTCATTCGGGTCCACCTCATGCTCTCGGGGTCATCGGAACAAGCGCCGCCAGGTCTCCGGGCCCGGGTAGCCGTCGGCCGCTCCGCCGCGCCAGCCCTGTGCCCGCTGGAACGCCTCGACGTTGCGGCGGTCCGCCTCCGTCCAGCGCGGACCGGGTCCCGACAGGTAGTGCTTGCCGAAGCCCCGCTTCACCAGTTGTTCGCCCAGCTTCTCCACATATGCGTTGGATTGGCCCTTACGGAAGTAGCCACGCCCGGGAAAGGGCGTCGCATGGGCGCTCGACCCGCCCGAACCACTCGAACCGCCGATGCTCCGGCCCTTGCCGGTGACGAGCAGTTCCCACGTGTCCGGTCCGGGCAGGCCGTCCGCCTCCCCGCCCCGCCACCCCTGTGCCTCCTGGAACGCCCGGGTCGCCCGCCGGTCCGCCTCGGTCCACTGCGGGCCGGGTCCCACGGCGTAGAACTTCTTGCCGCCGCGCGCGACGAGGAGCTGTCCGAGCCGGGTGACGTGCGCGTTCTTCTTCCCCGGCCCGAACTGCGCCGCGCCGGGGAACGCCGGCACCGTGGACGTCTCCCCGCCCCCGGTGCCGGCGCTCACCACGCCCTTGTAGCGGTAGGCCACGTACCGGTCGGAGTTCTCCCAGTACGCCATCGGCGTCGTCTTCTTCCGCGTGCGCGGCTTGGTCTGCTCGTACGCCGTGTAGGAGGTGTGCGTGTGGTCGGTCCAGCCGCCGAAGATCGTGACGTGCGAGCCCCGGGTCGGGTCGGCCGGGTTGTGGAAGAGCAGGATGTCGCCGGGCTGGAGGTCGGCGCGGTCGATCTTCTCGCCGAAGCGGTCGAGGCTGCCGGTCCACTCGTTGCCGCGCAGGTTCCAGGCCATGGAGATGTACCCGGAGCAGTCCTGGCGGTAGCCGTCCGTCCAGTACTTCTCCATGGAGTACGGGACCTGTGCGGCGACCCACAGCTTGGCGCGGTTGATGATCTCGGCGCGGGTCGTCGGCCGCGGCGTCTCGGTCGCGGCCTGGCCCGCCGCCGGGGTGGCGGCCGGCGCGGGCTCGGGGCCGGGGCCGGGCGCGCCGTGCAGCGGCCCCCGCCCGCCCTGCGGCGTGTCGAGCGGCGCCGCGTCCGCCGGGGCCGGCGAATCCGCCGTCTCCACCGGGACCGCCGGGTCCACCGCGTCCGCCGGTGCCACCGGGGCGGCCTCCCCCGGTGCGTCCACCGGCGCGTCCCGCACGTGGAAGAGGGCGGCCGCCGCGTCGGTGCCGCCGCTGCCCAGGACCACGCCCGCCGCCGTCACCAGGACCAGGGCGCGGCGGGCGCCGTGGGCCGCCGGGTGGCCGCCCGCCCGGACCGGCAGGCCGAGGGCGAGCTCGCGCCGCTGACGGGCGCAGCCCGGGCAGGCGCAGTCGGCCGCCGGTTCGAACTCCTCGAAGACCAGCACGCTCATGCGATCCCCTCCACACTCGTCAAAGATCTTTCGACCGTCGTCTGGGGCGTCAATGTGGCAACTGTCCCGATAAATAGCATTTTGACGGATCGAAGGACTGATACGACCGTCCGACAGGCCGGAGGCGACGGTTATTGGTCAGGAGCACGTCTTCGCGTCAGGTAGAGTTCTCTCTGTCAGCAGGCGCCGCTAGCTCAGTTGGTTAGAGCAGCTGACTCTTAATCAGCGGGTCCGGGGTTCGAGTCCCTGGCGGCGCACGCAGGGTCAAGGCCCCCTCACCGATGGTGAGGGGGCCTTGATCGTCGTCGGACGCGGAAGCGGGGCCTCAGCCCCCCGTGAGGTATCCCGACACCACCACGTTCGCCGTGTAGGCGCCCGTCTCGCGGTCGAAGGTGCCGCCGCAGGTGATCAGGCGGAGCTCGGCGCGGCCGGGCTCGCGGGGACCGTAGACCTTCGCGGCGTCGAAGCCCTCGCGCGGGAAGACCCGGACGTCGTCGACGGTGAACTCGGCGACCGAGCCGTCCGTCCGGGTCACGAGGACCTTCGCGCCGGGGCGGGCCACGCTCAGGCCGTAGAAGACGGCCGGGCGGGTCTCGGTGTCGACGTGGCCGACGAACAGGGCCGCCCCGGCCGCGCCCGGCGCGGTGCCGGGGCCGAACCAGCCCACGGTGCCCGGCGTCGCGAAGGGCGGCGGGTCGACGGCGCCCGTGGCGTCCAGGCCGCGCGCCGTGACGGGCGCGTCGACGCCGAGCGAGGGGACCTCGATCCGCCGGGGCGCGACGGGCGCGAGCGGCGCGCGGGCCGGGGGCAGCTCCGCGCCGGGCGGGCGGCCGACGGCGGCGATGTCGCCGGTGGTCGGCCCCGAGCCGCCCGCGGAGCCCTCGACCGCGCCGCCGCCCCAGAGCCAGAGGCCGAGGAACAGCAGCGCCCAGGCCGTGCCCGTGACGAGTCGCCCGGCGCCCGCCGGACGGGTGCCGGACGGCACCGTCACTCCGTACCCGTACCCGTGCCCGTGCCCGTGCCGGAGGAGCCGTCGGGGCGGCGGCGGGAGCTGCGGAGGGCGACCGCCACGGCGGCGAGGGCGGCCATGCCGAGGCCGAGCACGGTGTACGGGGTGCCGAGGCCGTCCTCGCCGGCGGCCTGGGCGACGCCGGGGGCGGCGGGCGCGGCGAAGACGGCGGCGCCTCCCCCGCCCGCGCGGACCGGGGCGACCGGGGTCGCGTGACGGGTCGGCTCGTGGGCGGGCCGGTGGGTCGGCTCGTGGCGCTCGACCCGTACGGTGCCGGCGTCGCGGTGCTCGCGGCCGTCGCAGAAGACGCTGATCCCGTACGTACCGCCGGCGAGCCCGGACCTGAGGGTGGCGTCGCCGTACATCGGGTGCTTCCCGCCGTCCCGGCCGACGAGCTTCGCGTCGGTGGTGAACGCCCGGGACTTCGCGGCACCGGTGGTGCCCTCGCAGCCCTCGACCCGGACGTCCACGTCGTCGCCGGGCGAGGCCGTGGACGGAGTGACGGTGACCCTCACCCCGTCGTCGGCGTGGGCGCCGCCGGCCGCGGGCGCGAGGACGAGGACCAAGGCCGCCCCTGCGGCACGGAGAGCAGTGGAACCTGAACGCATCGTGACCTCCTGGTGCTGCCAGGGTCACCCGTTCCGGCGCTTCCCGCATCCGGAGGGACCCGACCGGGTGTTCGGACCGGGTCCCTTCTCGCAGGTCAGACGCGGTCGACGAGGTCCGCGATCGAGTCGACGATCCGGGACGGGCGGAACGGGTAGCGGTCCACCTCGGCCCTGGTCGTCAGACCGGTCAGGACGAGGAAGGTCTGCATGCCCGCCTCCAGGCCGGCCAGGATGTCGGTGTCCATCCGGTCGCCGATCATGGCGCTGGACTCGGAGTGGGCGCCGATCGCGTTGAGCCCGGTGCGCATCATCAGCGGGTTCGGCTTGCCCGCGAAGTACGGCTCCTTGCCGGTGGCCTTGGTGATGAGCGCGGCGACCGAGCCGGTGGCGGGGAGCGGGCCCTCGAGGGAGGGGCCGGTCTCGTCGGGGTTGGTGCAGATGAAGCGGGCGCCGGCGTTGATGAGCCGGACGGCCTTGGTCATCGCCTCGAAGGAGTACGTGCGGGTCTCGCCGAGCACCACGTAGTCCGGGTCGTGGTCGGTGAGGACGTAGCCGATGTCGTGCAGCGCGGTGGTGAGGCCGGCCTCGCCGATGACGTACGCGGTGCCGCCGGGGCGCTGGTCGTCGAGGAACTTGGCGGTGGCGAGGGCGGAGGTCCAGATGTTCTCGACGGGGACTTCGAGGCCCATCCGGGCGAGGCGGGCGTGCAGGTCGCGGGCGGTGTAGATCGAGTTGTTGGTGAGGACCAGGAAGGGCTTCCCGGTCTCCCGCAGCTTCTTGATGAACGCGTCGGCGCCGGGGATCGGCACGCCCTCGTGGATGAGGACGCCGTCCATGTCGGTGAGCCAGGATTCGATCGGCTTGCGCTCTGCCATGGGTGCGGGACTCCTGCCGTGCATGTCGTGCGGGTGCTGGGGCGCCGCGACTGCGCTGTGGCGACGCCCCCAGCGTAGGCCCTGCCCGGGCGGGCGGGCAGGGCCTGCGTCAGGATGCGGTGATCTTGACCCCGTCGATCGTCCAGTACCAGTTGTTGGAGCCCGTGTAGCGGAAGCGGAAGCTCACGGTGGAGGCGCCGGAGGGGACCGGGACCGTGAGGGACTGGGGCTGGGAGAGGACGTCGGCGGTGTAGCTCTTGACGACGGTCGGGGTGCCGCCGTTGAAGCTCGCCAGGACCTGGGCGGTCTGGGAGCCCTCCTGCCGGTAGAGGGTGGTGAAGCCGAGGGTCACCGAGGACGCGCCCGAGACGCCGTGCGCGGGCGTGACCAGGGTGGAGTCGTACGTGCCCGAGAAGGTCTTGTCGGCCCACTCGTCGGAGTCGGCGACGGCGAAGACGCCCCGGGCCCGCACGTTCAGCTCGCGGGACTGGTCGCGCTGGGAGCGGGACCAGAACTCGTCGGTGGCGAAGGACCAGCCGCGCCACTCGGTCACGCCTCCGGTGCCCATCGCGTTGTTGATCACGGACCAGCCGCTGGGCGCGGTGCGGGTGAAGCCGAGGACCCCGGCGGGGATGCCGGTCTCGTCGACGCGGCCGGTCAGCGACCCGTACAGGGTGTCGAAGGGGTCGGTGGAGCGCTCCTGGACCGGCTTGCCGTCCAGGCCCCAGGACGGGTCGGGGACGATGCCGAGCTGGTGGAAGACGGTGGCGGCGACGTCGACGAGCCGGGTGTCGATGGGGCGGGCGCCGGCGGCGATGCCGGGGCCCTGGGCGAGGACGAAGGTGCGCCGCTCCTCGACCGTGGAGCCGCCGTGGCCGCCGCCGTCGGTGTGGCCGTGGTCGGTGGTGACGATGACGGTCCAGCGCTCCGAGGCGTACGAGGGACGGGCCCGGATCGCGGCGAGGAGCCGGCCGAGGTAGGCGTCCTGGACGTCGATGGCGTCGAGGTACTTGGCGTGCGCGGCGCCGTGGTTGTGGCCGATCTCGTCGGTCTCGCCGAAGTAGACGAAGAGGACGTCGGGGTTCTGGTGGCGCAGGACGTCCTCGGTGACGTCGGTGATCACCTTGTCGTTGACGGCGTAGTCGTTGTCGTAGACCAGCTTGGCGTCGGCGCCGGGGGTGACGGTGCCGTGGGTGTCCAGCTCGGGCCAGTCGACGGCGGCGAAGAGCGAGAGGTTCGGGCGGACCTGGTTGAGGCGGGCGAGGAAGCCGGGGTAGCGGCCGTAGTTCTTCCCGGCGAAGGTGTTGTCCTTCACCCCGTGCTTGTCGGGCCAGACGCCGGTGGAGATCGTGGACCAGCCGGGGCCGGAGGAGGTGGCGGCCATCGGGTTGGCGTAGAGCAGGGAGCGGCCGTAGGTGCCGTTCGCCATGAGGGACTTGAGGGTCGGGGCCTTGGCGGCGTCGATCCGGTCGTACCGCAGGCCGTCCATGCCGACGACGAGCACCTTGTCCTTGCTGGTGCCGTCGGGGAGCGTCGGGGCGGCGGTCGTGGCCGCCAGGGCGGTGGGGGCGGCGGCGAGTCCGGTGGCGGCGACGGCGGCGGTGGCGCCCGCGGCGGCGAGCACGGTGCGGCGGGAGATGCCGGTGAGCGGCATGTCGGGGTCCTCCGTGGAAGGGGTGGAAGGGGGCCGGACGCAGCCCAACGCCCCTGATTCCTCAGAAGCGTTGGGTCCGTACCCGTTATCATTTCGCGATCCGCGCGGGCGTTCCAGGGGCCGAACGGTGAACTCTCAGCTTCCGGTGGCGGACTTCCACGCGTCGACGTACGCCGTCAGGTTCGCGTCGATGTCGGCCCAGTCCGGCTCGAAGACCTCGACCCCTTCGAGGAGCCCGGCGAGGGCCAGGGCGTTGGCGTCTGTGGGCCTGACGTCCTTGCGGGCCGGGAAGCCGCCGCCGACGGCGCTGACCTCGCGCTGGGCGCCCTCGCTCAGCAGGAAGTCGAGGAGCTTCCTGCCGTTCTCGGCGTGCGGGGCCTTGTTCACCAGGCCGGCGGCGCACGGCAGCGCGAAGGTGGTGGGCTTCCCGTCGCCCTTGGCCGGGAACCAGATGCCGAGGTTCGGCATGGACTTGGACTGGGCGAAGTTCATCTGGACGTCGCCGTTGGCGACGAGGAGTTCGCCCTTGTCCACCTTGGGGGCGAGCTTGGAGGTGGAGGAGGACGGGCCGACGTTGTTGGCCTGGAGCTTCTTCAGGTACTCCATGGCCGGGGCCCGGCCGCCGAAGTCGTGCATCGCCTTGATGAGGACGGCGGTGCCGTCGCCCGCGACGCCGGGGGTGGAGTACTGGATCCGGTTCTCGTACTTCTTGTCGAGCAGCTCCTCCCAGCTCTTCGGGGCCGTCGGCAGCTCCTTCTTGTTGTGGACGAAGCCGAAGTAGTTGTTGACGACGGAGGTCCAGGTGCCGTCGGCCGCCTTGTCGGCGCCGTCCACCCGGTCGGCGCCCTGCGGCACGTACTTCTGGAGCAGCCCCTTGGAGCCGGCCTGCTGGATGAAGGGCGGCAGGGTGACGAGGACGTCGGCCTGGGTGTTGCTCTTCTCGCGGAGGGCGCGCTGCACCATCTCGCCGGAGCCGCCCTCGACGTACTTCACCTTGATGCCGGTCCGCTTCTCGAAGTCCGCGAAGACCTTGTCGTACCAGCCGTCGCCCGCCTCGCCCTTGAGGCCGTCGGCGCTGTAGACGGTGACGACCTTCTCGTCGGAGGCGGCGGAGGAGCCGCCGCAGGCGGTGAGGGAGGCGGCGAGGACGAGGACGCCGGTGACGGCGGCGACCGGCTTGGCGTGCGTGGGCATGGCGTTGTTCTCTCCTGGCGGTACGGGGCTGGGCGGTACGGGACTCGGCGGTACGGGACTCAGCGGTACGAGGCTTTGGTGCGGGCGCGGGAGACGGCGAGCAGGGCGAGCAGCGTCGCGGTCATGAGGACCACGGCGAGCGCCGAGCCGGTGAAGAGGGAGCCCCGGTCGGTGGCGGTGAAGACGAGCACCGGCAGCGGCGTCCAGTCCGGCGGGTAGAGCATCATCGTGGCGCTCAGTTCGCCCATGGAGAGGGCGAAGCAGAGCCCGGCGGCGGCGTTCAGGGACGGCAGCAGGAGCGGGAGCCTCACCCGGAGCAGGACGTACGAGGGGCGGGCGCCGAGACCGGCCGCCGCCTGCTCGTACATCGGGTCCAGGCGCCGGATCGCGGCCGAGACCGACTGGTGGGCGAAGGCGGTGACGAGCACGGTGTGGGCCAGGACCACGATCCAGCGGGTGCCGTTGAGGAGCACCGGCGGCTGCGAGAAGGCCACGAGGACGGCGAGGCCGACCACCACGGACGGCACGGCGACCGGCAGCATGAAGAGCGCGTCCACGATCCGCCGGCCCCGCTTCCCCAGGGCCGCCGAGGCGAGCGCGGCCCAGGTGCCGGCGGTCAGCGCGATCAGGCTGGCGGCGACGGCCGTGACCAGGCTGGTGGTCAGGGCCCGGAGGGACTCGCCGCGCACGGCCGCCGCGTAGTGGGCGGTGGTCGGCCCGGAGGGGAGGGCGCCGGACCAGTGGGTGGAGAAGGAGGCGGCGAGGACGACGAGGAGGGGCAGGGCGAAGAGCGGCACGAAGAGGACGGCGAACAGGACCCAGGCCGTCCACCTGCCCGTACGGCTATGCACCAGCACGGCGGCCCACCCCCCGGTAGAGGGCGTACAGGCCGGTGGAGAGGACGACGTTGACGACGGCGACGACGCAGGCGGCGGCGTAGTCGGATTCGAGGATCGCCTTGCCGTAGACGAGCGTCGGGAGGGTCGTGACGCCCTTGGCGCCGGTGAAGAGGACGATCCCGAACTCGTTGAGGCACAGGACCAGGACCAGGCTGCCGCCGGCGGCGAGCGCGGGCAGCGCCTCGGGCAGGATCACCCGCCGGACGATCCGCAGCGGCCGGGCGCCGAGCGAGGAGGCCACCTCCAGCTGGGCCGTCTCCATCTGCGAGAAGGCGGCGAGCAGCGGGCGCATCACGAACGGGGTGAAGTACGTGATCTCGGCGAGCAGGACGCCCCACGGGGTGGTCAGGAACCGGAAGGGCCCGGTGGCGGCGCCGGTGACGTCGGTCCAGATCCCGTTGGCCATGCCGACCGTGCCGTAGAGGAACAGCAGGGCGAGCGTGATCAGGAAGGACGGGAAGGAGAGGAAGACGTCGATGAACTTCGCCACCGCCCTCGCGCCGGGGAAGGGCACGAACGCGATCACGAGCGCGAGGGCGAAGCCGAGGACCAGGCAGCCGGCGGTGGCCGCGACGGCGATCCACACGGTGGTGACGAGGGCCTCGCGGAAGGACGCGGAGCCGAGGACGTCGGCGTACGCGCCGGGGGCCAGGGACTCGCGGACGACGAGGGCGAGCGGGTAGAGGAAGACGAGGCCGAGGACGGCGACGGGGGGCAGGGCCCAGACCCAGGCGGGGGTGGTGCGGGGAGCTTTCACCGTGTCCGCCGGGGTGGAGGAGGCCGTGGTGACGGCGCTAGCCATCGGTCACCCCCGCCGTGAGCAGCACCGCGTCGTCCGGGGCGAAGTGCAGGGTGACCTCGGTCCCCAGCGGGGGCGTCTCCCGCAGTTCGCGGACGTCCGCCTTCACGCGGTGGCCCGCCACCTCCACGTACAGCCGGTGGGTGGAGCCGCGCCACTGGACCTCGGTGATCCGGCCCCGCAGCGCGTTCGGGCCGTCGCCGAGGCCGACGAGGTGGGGGCGGACGCAGAGGGTGGCCCCGGCGCCCGGCGCCGCTCCCCCGGTCGCCACCTTCAGCTCCGTCCCGCCCAGGGCCACCCCGTCCGCGCCCACCGTCACCGGCAGCAGGTTGGCGTTGCCGACGAAGGAGGCCGTGAACTCGGTGCGGGGCCTGCGGTACAGGTCCTGCGGGGTGCCGCAGTCCCGGAGCCGGGCCCGGTCCATGACGGCGATCCGGTCGGCCAGGGTCAGCGCCTCGACCTGGTCGTGGGTGACGTACAGGATCGACACGTCGGGCAGTTCGCGGTGGAGCCGGGCCAGTTCGGCCAGCATCCCGGAGCGGAGCTGCGCGTCGAGCGCCGACAGCGGCTCGTCGAGGAGGAGGACGTCGGGCCGTACGGCGAGGGCGCGGGCGATGGCGACGCGCTGCTGCTGCCCGCCGGAGAGCTCCCGGGGGTGGCGGCGGGCGTAGTCGGCCATGCCGGTCATCTCCAGGGCCTCGGCGACCCGCCCGGGGATCTCGGCCTTCGGGACCTTGCGGGCCTTGAGGCCGAAGGCGACGTTGGCGTCCACCCTGAGGTGCGGGAAGAGGGCGTACTGCTGGACGACCATGCCGATCCCGCGCCGGTACGGCGGCAGGTCGGTGACGTCCCGGTTCCCGATGAACACCCGCCCGGAGACCGGCCGGACGAACCCGGCGACGGCCCGCAGCGCGGTCGTCTTGCCGGAGCCGGAGGGCCCGAGGAGGGCCATGACCTCGCCGGGCTCCACGGTCAGGTCGAGGGAGTCGAGGACGGTGGTGGAGCCGTAGGCGACGGAGACGGCCTCGAAGCGGATGCCGCTGTTCGCCCCTCGCGCTTCCGCGGTCATGCCTCGTACTCCCTGATCAGCTCCGGGAGTTCGGCGACGGAGGCGAGGACGCGGGTGGCGCCGTGCTCCCTCAGCGCGGCCTCGCCGTGGGCGCCGGTGAGGACCCCGGCCACGATCCCGGCGCCGGCGCGGACGCCGGAGAGCATGTCGTACGAGGTGTCGCCGGCGACCGCGATCCGGCGCACGTCGTCCACGGCGCCGGTGCGCAGGAGCGCGCCGAGGACCATGTCGGGGTACGGGCGGCCCCGGCCGCCGGTGTCGGCCGGGCAGAGGGTGAGGCCGACGAGGTCGCGCCAGCCGAGGGCGTCGAGGATGGCGTCCTGGGTGACCCGGGCGAATCCGGTGGTGAGGACGACGGTCCTGCCCTGCTCCCGGAGGGCGGCGATCGTCTCGGCGGCGCCGGGGACCGGGGCGATCCTGCCGTCGGCGACGAGCTCCCCGTAGGCCTGCTCGAAGGCGAGGTTGGCCTCCTGGGCGCGCCGCTCGTCGCCGCCGAGGAGGTGGCGGAAGACGGAGATCTTCGACTCGCCCATGGTGGCGCGGACGTGCCCGATCATGGCGGCCGGGTCCTCGCCGAGGCGTTCGGCGGCGACGGTGAAGGCCTGCTCGACGAGGCCGTCGTCGGCGACGGTGGTGCCGGCCATGTCGAGGACGACGAGGTTCGTCATGTGGGTGCTCATGCGGTTCACCAGCCCAGTTCGTTCGCGGTCGTCTCGGCGACGGCGGGCGAGCAGGTCATGCCCCGGCCGCCGGGTCCGGTCACCAGCCACACGCCGTCGCGGACCTTCTGGCGGTGCACGACCCGGGTGGTGTCGACGCACTGCGCGTACACCCCGGCCCAGCGGCGCCGGACCTTCGGCAGCGGGCGGCCGAGGAGGGACTCGACGACGCGGGTGAGGTGCTCGTAGGGGTCTTCGAGGGTGTCGAAGGCGAAGGGGTGCTCGTACTCGTGGGTGTCGCCGATGGTCAGTCCGCCGTCGAGCCGCTGGACCATGAGGAGCTGCATCCGGTGGGCGGCGGCGGTGGGGTCCTGCACCTGGCCCGCGTTCAGCGCGTCGAGGGCGCCGGAGGCGTAGGCCGGGTAGTAGCGGAAGGAGTCGGCGTCCGCGACGGAGGTGGTGAGCGGTTCGCCGAGCGGGTCGGTCTGCATCATCTGGAGGCGGACCCGGCGGACCGGGATCTCGCCGGCGACCTCGCGGACGAGGCCGGAGAGCGCGGCGCCGGTGCACAGGACGACGGCGTCGCCGCCGTGCGTCTCGCCCCGGTCGTCGCGGACGGCGTGCTCGCCGACGACGTCGCGGACCTCCCTGTTCGGCAGGAAGGTGTACCTGCCGGTGGCGAGCAGGGCCTCGCGGAGGGCGAGCTGCGCGGTGCGGGGCTCGACGGCGGCGTCCCGCTCGCACCGGAGGGCGGCCTCGAACTCCCCGCGCAGGGCCGGGTTGACGGCGCGGGCCTCGTCGGCCGTGAGCAGCTCGTAGCCCCGGGCGGCGGCGTCGGGGCGGGCCACGGCGGCCTCGGCGACGGCGAGTTCGAGGGCGTTCCGCACGGGGGTGAGGGAGCCGATGGCCCGGAAGCCGAGGCCGGGGACGCGGGCGCCGACGGCCTCCCAGAGTTCGCGGGCGCGCAGGGCGGTGTCGAGCTCCTCCCCGCCGGCGCGACCGCTCACCCAGATCTGGCCGAAGTTGCGGAGGGAGGCCCCGCGCGCCTCGGCCTCGCGCTCGATGTGTACGACCTCGTGGCCGCGTTCCACTGCGTGCCAGGCGTGCATGGTTCCCACCACGCCGGCTCCTACGACGATCACCTTCATGCCGACGACGGTCGCGGGGGCGGGTGGCCCGGACGGGGCCGGTGGACGACGGAACGGTGAACGGGCCGCCAAACTTGGACCAGACCCGTTATCTTTTTGTGATGTCTCGGGCTTTCGGCGGGCGGGCCTTCTCCCGTCAGTCCTGGCGGCCCAGGTGGGTGGTGAAGCTGAAGCGGTCGCCCCGGTAGAGGGTGCGGACCCGTTCCAGGGGCCGGCCGGCGGTGTCCCGGGAGACGCGGTGGAGCAGCAGCATCGGGAGGGCGGGCGGGGTGCCGATCAGCAGGGCCTCGCGCGGGGTCGCGAGGACGGTCTCGATGCGCTCGTCGGCGTCGCCGAACGCGATGCCGAGCCGGTCGTGGAGGTACGCGTAGAAGGAGGAGTCCGGGTCGAAGTCGGCGTCCAGGCGCGGGGCGCGGGCCTCGGAGACGTACGTGCTCTCCAGGCCGACCCGCTCGTCGTCGGCGAGCAGCACCCGCTCCATGTGCCAGACGGGCTCGCCGCGTTCGGCGCCGACCTCGGGGGCGAGCGCCTCCGGGCAGGGGAAGCGGTCGAGCGAGATCAGGGCGCGGCCGGGGCGGCGGCCCTGGCGGCGCACGCCCTCCGTGTAGCTGGCGAGCGAGAGGGGCTGTTCGAGCTTGGGGCCCGCGACGACCGTGCTCCGGCCCCGGCGGCGCAGCCGCCCCTCCAGGAGGAGTTCGCGGATCGCCTGCCGGACGGTCTCGCGGGACACCTCGTACCGGACGGCGAGGTCGCGCTCGGTGGGCAGCGGCCCGCCCTCTCCCAACTCGTCCACCATCAGCGCGAGTTTCGCCTTGACGGCGTAGTACTTGGGGACGCGCCCGTGCTCGGGGACGCCGGAGCGGACGGGGGCGCCGGGAGTGCTCTGGTAGTTCACCGGGGGATGGTCGCAGACGGGGGTGAACGGGGAGGGGTACGGAGGGTGACGCGGGGGGCCTGCGGCGGGGGTGGGGGGCGCCCTCCTCGGGGGTGCCTTCCCCTGGGGTGCCGGACCCGGGGCGCCAGACCCTGGGGGGCCGGGGCCAGGGGGCCGGACCCCCGGGGGGGAAACCCGAGGGGCCAGCCCCGGAGGGCCGGACCCCCGGGGGGCCGGACTCGGGAGGGCGGACCCGGAGGGGGCGGACCCGGGGGGGCGGACCCGTGGGGGCGGACCCGGGGGATGTCGGACCCGGGGGATGTCGGACTCGGTCCCGGACGCGAGGGCGTGGGGCGCGAGGGCCGCTGGGGCCGGGCCGGCTCGGGGGGAGTGCGGTTCAGGCGCGGCGGTGGCGGCGGCCCGCGCGGACGAGGGCGGCGCCGAGCAGGAGGAGGGCGGCGGCGAGGGGCGCGAGGGCGCGGGCCCGGGCGTCCGACGCGCGTCCGGTGTGGGCGAGTTCGGGGGCGGGGGAAGGGGTGGCGGCGGCTTCTCCGGGTGCCGCCCCGGGCGTCTTCCCCGGCGCCTCCCCGGACGGAGAGGGCCGGGTGGGAGTGGCGGGCGCGGGAGGCGGGGTGGAGCCGGTCGGCTCGGCGGGGGGCTTCGATCCGGGCGAGGTCGTGGGTCCGACCGGTTCCGCAGGCCGTGACGACACCGGCGGCTTCGGCGGGCCCGGCGGCTCCGACGGCCCTGAAGACGTCGTGTCCTTCGCGCCCTTCGTGCTCCGGGGCGGTTCGGCGGGCGTGGGCGGCGCGGTGGGACCGGACGGCTCGGTCGGGGCGCCCGGGGCGCGGGGCCCGACGGTGAGGCGGTAGTCGCCGGAGTCCCCGATCCAGTCGCCGTCCGCACCCTGGCGCTGGACGATCGCCGCGTTGACCACGACCTCGCCGGGGGCCGTCCCCGCGCGGAAGGCGAGGCGCACGGGGACGGTGAGGGTCTCGCCGGCGGGGACGGAGAAGCCGCCGAAGTCGGTGAAAACGCCCACGTTCTCGGCCTCCGAGGTCTCCTGGAAGGCCACGGGGTGCCAGCGCGCGGCCCCGGCGTCGTAGAACTCGAAGCGGATCTGTCCCGGCCGGAGGACCCGGTCGCGGTCGGTGAGGACGAGCACCGGATGGATGCCGGAGCAGGGCGACCCGGTGGTGTTCGTGAGGTCGAGCCGCCAGTCCTGGAAGGGGCCGCCCTCCGCGTAGCGGGCCGGGCCGCCGAGGATCCGGGTGTCGAGCGGGAAGGCGTCGTCGTCCGGGGTGCCGCAGCCGGGGGTGGTCGGGTCGGGGGCGGGGACGGCGGGCGCGGCGGGGGGCCGCGGGGCGCCGGGGGGTTCGGGGGCGGCGGGGGCGGGCGCCCCGGGACCCGGGGCCGTCGCCGCCGGGGCGGGGGCCGTCGCCGTCGCCGGGATCGGGGCCGCGAGCGCGAAGGGGGCCGCCACGGCGGTCGCCACGGTCACGGCGCGGACGCTGCGCAGTCGCAGGGGTGCGGATGCCATGGTGCCGGTGCCTTTGCTGATCGCGGGCAGGGGGACGGCCGCGACGCTGCCAGGCGGGAGGGCGCGGGCCGGGGAGCGACACCGGGGGCTCCTCCGGAAGGGCCGGAAATCCGCCCGATCAGCCTACTTTCCGACAATCCGATCGATCGGAGTGAGGGGACGGGGGACGGGGGACGGGGGACGGGGGACGGGGGACGGGGGACGAGTGGCGAAGGGCGAGGGACGGGGGGGCAAAGGACGAGGGCCGTCCGCCGCCGGAGTGAGGGGCGAGGGAGGGGAGACGAGGGGCGTCCCCGGTCGACGTGAGGGACGAAGGAGGAGAGACGAGGGGCGTCCCCGGTCGACGTGAGGGACGAGGGCCGTCCGCCGCCCCCTCCCCCGGACCCCGCTACTCCTTCCCGAACACCGGCGCCAGGATCAGCCACGCCGCGCCCTCCGCCACCGCGTCCCGTTCCGCGACGACGCCCACCGGGGCCGTCAGGCCGAGGCCGGCGAGGACCTCCCGCACCCCGTCCGCGAAGACCTCCGGCGCGGCGAGCACCGCCCGGCCGCCCAGGAGGACCTGGTCGATGTCGAGGAGCCGTACGAGATTGGCGGCGCCCGTCCCCAGGATCCGCGCGGCCCCGGCGGGTTCGCCGCGCGCGACCTCCGCCAGGCACAGGACCTCCAGGCAACCGCGCCCGCCGCAGCCGCACGGCGGCCCGTCGAGCTGGACGGTCTGGTGGCCCAGTTCGCCCGCCCCGGTCCTGTCCCCGCGCAGGGGCGCGCCGCCGAGGACGAGGCCGGCGCCCAGGCCCGTGCCGAGGTGGACGTAGGCGAAGGAGCCGGGGGCGCCGGGCCGCAGGGCGAGGCCGAGGGCGGCGGCGTTGGTGTCCTTGTCGAGGACGACGGGCAGCCCGAGGCGGCGGGCCAGTTCTTCGCGGACCGGCCGGCCGGCCCACTCGGGGAAGCCCGTGACCCGGCCGGGCACTCCGGCCCGGTGGTCCAGGGGGCCGGGCATGGCGATCCCGGCGCCGAGGACGGTCCGCCCCTCCCCGCCCCCGTCGAGGAGCGCCCGCACCTCCTCCGTCACCGCGTCCAGGACCGGTCCGGCCCCCGCGCCCAGGTCCACCGGGCGGCGGCGGAGGGCCACGGGCGCGCCCGCGAGGTCGGCCAGGAGGACCGTCAGCTCGTCGCGGTCGAGGTGGACGCCGACGGCGTGCGCGGCGGCGGGCGCCAGGCGCAGGACGGTACGGGGCTTGCCGCCGGTCGAGGCGCGGTGGCCCGCCTCCGCAGCGAGGCCCTCGGCCCGCAGCCGCGCGGTGATCTTGCTGACGGCCTGCGGGGTGAGCCCGGTCCGCTCGGCCAGCTCCAGACGGCTGATCCCGCCCTCTCCCGCCACGCGCAGCAGATCGAGGACGAGCGCGGCGTTGTGGCTGCGCAGCGCCGGTACGTTCACTCCACCCAGGTCTTTCCTCACGCCCCCATTGTCGCCACCGCTTGCGCTTTGGCAACAGCGTTGCTTAAGTGAGGAGCATGACTGGCACCGACTCCCCCCGCACCCCCCTCCGCGTCGGACTCGTCGGCTACGGCCTCGCGGGCTCCGTCTTCCACGCCCCGCTGATCGCCGCCTCCGAGGACCTCGTCCTCGCCGCCGTCACCACCGGCAACCCCGAGCGGGCCGCCGAGGCCCGCGCCGCCCACCCGGGCGTGCGGGTGGTGGCGAAGCCCGAGGAGCTGTGGGCGCCGGGCGCGGAGGAGCTGGACCTGGCCGTCGTCGCCTCCCCCAACAAGACGCACGTCGAGGTCGCCACGGCCGCCCTGGAGGCGGGCCTCCCGGTCGTCGTGGACAAGCCGCTCGCCGGGACCGCGGCCGAGGCGCGCGGGCTCGCCGCCCTCGCCGAGGAGCGGGGCCTGCTGCTCTCGGTCTTCCAGAACCGCCGCTGGGACAGCGACTTCCGCACCCTGCGCCGCCTCCTGGACGAGGACGCGCTCGGCGAGGTCCAGCGCTTCGAGTCCCGCTTCGAGCGGTGGCGGCCGAAGCCGAAGGGCGGCTGGCGCGAGTCGGGGGCGCCGGAGGAGATCGGCGGGCTCCTGTACGACCTGGGCAGCCACGTCGTCGACCAGGCCCTCGTCCTCTTCGGCCCGGTGGTCTCGGTGTACGCCGAGTCGGACGTGCGCCGGCCGGGCGCCGAGGCCGACGACGACACCTTCCTCGCGCTCACCCACGCGAACGGGGTCCGCTCGCACCTGTACGTGAGCGCCACCACCGCCCAGCTCGGCCCCCGGTTCCGGGTGCTCGGGCAGCGCGCGGGCTTCGTGAAGTACGGACTCGACCCCCAGGAGGCCGCCCTGCGCGACGGGCTGCGGCCCGGAGCCGACGGCGCGGTCTGGGGCGCGGAGCCGGAGGAGCTGTGGGGCCGGCTCGGCGCGGGCGAGTCGCCGCTGACCGGCGGCGGCGACCCGGTCGAGTCGCTGCCCGGCGACTACCCGGCGTTCTACGCGGCCGTCGCCGCCGCCCTGCGCGGCACCGGCCCGAACCCGGTCACCGCGCACGAGGCCGCCGACGCGCTCGCCGTCCTGGAGGCGGCGCGGCGGTCGGCCCGCGAGGGGATCACGGTGACGCCGTGAGCAGCTCCGAGGTCGTCGAAGGGGTCGTCGAACTGGAGGCACAGGAGGCCCGGTTGGTCCTCCCCCGGTTCACGTACGAGGACGCCTGGGCGCTCGGCACGCTCCTCGTCTCCCTGGCCCGGGAGCGGGAGGCGCCCGTCGCGATCGACGTGCGGCGCGGGGCGCAGCAGCTCTTCCACTGCGCGCTTCCGGGGTCCAGCGCGGACAACGACGCGTGGATCGACCGCAAGCGACGGGTCGTCGAGCGGTACGGCGAGAGCTCGTTCCTGGTCGGGGCCCGGTTCCGGGCCAGGGGGACGACGTTCGAGGCGTCCTCGCGCCTCGACCCCGACCGGTACGCCGCCCATGGCGGTTCGTTCCCGATCGGGGTCGAGGGCGCGGGAGTGATCGGCTCGGTCACGGTCTCGGGGCTGCCGCAGGCCGAGGATCACGCCCTGGTCGTCGAGGCGCTGGAGCGACTGCTCAGTTCGTACGGCGCCGGCGCCGGCTGATCATCACGAGGACGCCGCCGCCGAGGGCGAGGACGACCGCCATGGCACCCATGACGATCTTCCCGGTGCCGGCACCGGTCTCGGAGAGTTCGCCGTTCGAACCGTGGGGACGGCCGTGGCCGCCACCGGAGTCACCGTAACCACCGGTGCTGCCGGTGCTGCCGGTGCTGCCGTGACCGCCCGTGCTGCCGTGGCCGCCGGCCCCGTTGGACCCGCCGGAGTTGCCGTGACCGCCGGTGGTCTGGCCTCCGGTGGTGGTGTGACCGCCGGGGCCGCCGGAACCACCCGTGCCTCCGGAGTCACCGTGCCCGCCGGGTCCACCCGTACCGCCGGAGTCGCCGTGGCCGCCGGGCCCACCGGTACCGCCGGAGTCACCGGAGCCGCCGGTGTCGTCGCCGTAACCGCCGGTGTCGTCGCCATAGCCACCGGTGTCGTCACCGTAGCCACCGTCCGTGGGGGTGGGGGTGGGGTCCGTCGGCGTCGGCGTGGGGTCCGTCGGCGTCGGCGTGGGGTCCGTCGGCGTGGGAGTCGGGTCCGTCGGGGTCGGCGTCGGGTCCGTCGGCGTGGGAGTCGGATCCGTCGGCGTCGGTGTGGGATCCGTCGGGGTCGGAGTCGGATCCGTCGGGGTCGGAGTCGGATCCGTCGGGGTCGGAGTCGGATCCGTCGGGGTCGGAGTCGGATCCGTCGGAGTCGGAGTCGGATCCGTCGGAGTCGGAGTCGGATCCGTCGGCGTCGGAGTCGGATCCGTCGGCGTCGGCGTGGGATCCGTCGGCGTGGGAGTCGGGTCCGTCGGAGTCGGAGTCGGATCCGTCGGAGTCGGCGTCGGATCCGTCGGCGTGGGAGTCGGATCCGTCGGCGTCGGCGTCGGATCCGTGCAGGACGGCAGGTCGCCGTTGAACGGGTAGGCGTGGAACTCCTGGCCACCGCCGCCGCTCGCCGCCGAGGTGTGCGTCAGGCTGCCGGTGGTGAAGAACCGGCCGTTCATGCCGGGCACGGTGACGGTCGCGGTGCTGGCCTGGTTGCCGATCAGGACGCTGCCCGCGAACTGGGCCGTGCCCTCGAACGTCACCGCCGTGGCGTCGGGGAAGTTCCACAGGACCCGCTCGCGCAGGCCGTCCGGAAGCTGGTTGATGTACGTGTCGATCGTGCGGCTGGCGCCGTAGACGTTGACGAGGACGGTCGCGTCGTCCGGGATGCCCGCGAAGGTGATGCCCTGCTGGCCCTCGGCCGCCGTCTCCAGGTCGAAGTCGACGTCGAAGACCTGGAGCGACGAGGCCCCGTCGCCCGTGAAGAGGGTCTCGAAGCCGTTGTTGACGGCGGTGCCGGTCGTGGCGCGGTGGGCGCCGCCGACGTAGGCGTAGCACTGGCTCGCGTCGGTGAGCTGGTCGCGGAGGGCGGCGAACGGCGCGGCGGCCGCGTCGTCCTGGACCGCGTCCGGGATCACGGTGCCGGAGAGGGTGCCCCCGTACCGCGTGACGCCGGTGACCGTGCCCTCCTCGGTCACCACGCGCTGGCCCGCGGCGACCGTCAGGTTCTCGCCGACCGTGAAGAAGTCGGTGCCGTTGTCGGGCGGGACGCGGGAGCCGACCGCGACCCCGACGTTGTAGACCCCGGAAGCGCCCGCACGCTTGTTCATGTCGAAGTCGCCGAGGACGACGACCTTGCCCTCGGCCTCGGCCGCGGCCTCGCGGACGCGGAAGTCGCTGCCGACGAAGACGTTGATGTTGTTGTCGCGGTACACGACGGGGCCGTTGCCGGGCTCCGGGTACACGGCGGGGCAGTTGCCCGGCAGACAGGGCCCGAGGCCGCCCGGGAGCGGGTCGGCGTGGCCGGTGACGGCCAGGGTGCCGACGAGGGCGGTGGCCGCGACCGTGGACGCGGCGATGAGGGCGAGGCGGCGCCGATCCCGCCCTCGCGCGTGCGAAATTCGTTCCATGTCGGGCAATATGCAAAATACGCATGAAAATGGCGACGCCCCACGCGGGACGTCGCCGTTTTCACCACGGAAGGGCCCAGAGCGGGACCCTGACGGCAGATCAGGGAGGGAGGGCGGACGGGGCCGGGCCGGGAGGAGCGGGCGGACCGGAGGAGGGCCGGGAGGAGCGGGCGGACCGGAGGAGGGCCGGGAGGAGCGGGCGGACCGGGAGAGGGCCGGGAGCCCGGCCGCCCCTCCCCGCCCCGCCGGCCTCAGGCCCCCTTGAGCTCCTGGCGCTGCCGGCCGAGCCCCTCGACCTCCAGCTCGACCACGTCGCCGGGCCGCAGGTACGGCTTGGGCTCCGGCTGCCCCATGGCGACGCCGGCGGGCGTGCCGGTGTTGATGACGTCGCCCGGGTACAGGGTCATGAACCGGCTGACGTACCGGACGACCTCCGCGACCGGGAAGATCTGGTCGGAGGTGTGGCCGTCCTGCTTCAGCTCGCCGTTGACCCAGAGCCGGAGGGAGAGCGCCTGCGGGTCGGGCACCTCGTCGGCGGTGACGAGCCAGGGGCCGAGCGGGTTGAAGGTCTCGCAGTTCTTGCCCTTGTCCCAGGTGCCGCCGCGCTCGATCTGGAACTCGCGCTCGGAGACGTCGTGGGCGACCGCGTACCCGGCGACGTGGGCGAGGGCCTGCTCGTCGGTCTCCAGGTAGCGGGCGGTGCGGCCGATGACGATCGCGAGCTCCACCTCCCAGTCGGTCTTCACCGAGCCGCGCGGTACGAGCACGGTGTCGTCCGGACCGACGACGGTGTCGGCGGCCTTGAGGAAGACGACCGGCTCGGCCGGGACGGCCTGGCCGGTCTCGGCGGCGTGCCCGTGGTAGTTGAGCCCGATGCACACGACCTTGCCGATCCGGCCGACGGGCGGGCCGACGCGCAGCCCGGTGGCGTCGAGCGGGGGCAGCACCCCGGCGCCGGCCGCGGCGCGGATCCGGTCGAGGGCCGCGGCGTCGGCGAGCAGGCCGCCGTCGACGTCGTCGACGAGGGCGGAGAGGTCGCGGAGGGTTCCGCCCTGGTCGAGGAGGGCGGGACGCTCGGCTCCGGGCGGGCCGACACGCAGCAGCTTCATGGTCTTCTCCCTGTGGTCGAGGTGGGCCCGGGAGGGCCCTGAGGTGCCCCGGCCGATGGAGTGCGGCCATCGGAGGATTGGTCGATCCTCCAAGAGAACGGGCCGCTCTGCAAGACCCCGCCCACGCAGTGGACCCTTACGCGCGAGTAGCAACGGCGTCGCCGGCCGCCTCTTCCTTCGGCGTGCGGAAGAGGAGGGCCCGTTCGACGACGGTCCAGGCCGTGCTGGTGACGACGTAGAGGGCGGCGGCGAGCGGGACGACGGCGACCGTGATCAGGGTGGCGAAGGAGAGCAGCGGCATCACCTTGGTGATCGCGCCGGCGCCGGGGGTGGGCTGCCCGAGGTCGAGGGGCTGGGCGGCGAGCTGCCGCCTGGTGTGGCGGTAGCCGAAGGCGGCGACGGCGGCGACGATCGCGAACAGGACGAGGTAGACCCGCCCGGCCGGGCCGAACGGGCCGCCATGGGAGAGGGCGTCGGCCCAGTGGTCGCCGAGCGGGGCGGCGAGGAGGGTGTGCCCGGCCATCCGGTCGCCGGCGAACAGGTGGTACATCAGGAGGAAGGCGGGGGCCTGGAGCAGGCTGGGCATGATGCCGGCGAAGGGGGAGACCTTCTCCTTCGCGTGCAGGTCGAGCATCGCCTTCTTGAGCCGCTCGGGGTTCTCGGCGTGCTTCTTCCGGAGCGCGGCGAGCTGCGGGGCGATGCGGGTGCGGGCCTTCTGGCCGCGGGCGGCGGCCCGGGAGAGCGGGTGGACGGCGAGCCGTACGAGCGCGGTGAAGAGGACGATCGCGGCGGCGGTGGCGGTGGTGGCGAAGAGCGGCTGGAGCAGCTCGGCGAGCCGCTCGACCAGGGCGGCGAAAAGGGACATGAGGTCGGACATGGGAAGCCCTCCGTGGGGTCTCGTCGTGCCGGGGAGAAGTGCGTTTCTCGGCATGACGGATCCGCGCGAGGGGTTCCGGGGGGGTGTCCGGGAGCTCCCTACGCGGCCGTCGGGAGGAGACGGCCGGGAGCCCGGGGTCTGCGGCGGCCCGCCGCGTCGGGGTCGCGCTGCGGCAGGAAGGCGGTGCGCCGCTCGCGGTCGCGCATGGCGGTGCGGACGGCGGTGGGCGGCACGGCCGGAGCCGTACGGGCGCCGGAGAGGGCGTGGAAGAGGCTGGCCGCGGCGAGGGCGACGGCGGCGGAGACACCGGCTCCGGCGAGGGCGCCGGCCCCGTCGGACAGGAGCAGTCCGGTGAGGGCGAGCAGGAAGAGCAGCGGTGCGACGACCCGTGGGGCCGGGGTCCTGCCCGTCATGCCGTCACCTCCTCCGTACCGCCGGTTCCTCCGGCATGAAGACGCGCGGCGGGCCGGGGGAGTTCCCGCGCGCCGCCTCTTGGTCTAGGCGGTCTCCAGGGGTACGAGGAGGCGGCGGGGCCGCAGGAGGGCGCGGCCGACGGGGTCGGCGGGGTCCGGGTCGAGCCCGGCGCCGGGCCGCATCTCGACGTCGGCGGGCGGCACGGGGAGGCCACAGGCGGGGCACGCGCCGTCGGGGCCGAGTTCGGTGCCGCAGCCGGCGTGGTGGAAGTGGCGCATCGGCAGGGTGCCGGGGAGCTCGGTCCGGGCCCAGAAGCCGAGCGACCACAGGACGGGCCAGAGGGCGAGGCCGTGCCCGGTGAGGACGTACTCGTCGCGCGGGGGCGACTCCCAGTAGCGCCGCCGTTCGAGGACGCCGGCCTCGACGAGGGCCTGGAGGCGGGCGGCGAGGACGGCGCGGGGGGCGCCGAGGTGGGCGAGGAAGTCGCTGTAGCGGCGGACGCCGTAGAAGGCGTCGCGCACGACGAGGAGGGTCCAGCGCTCGCCGACCACTTCGAGGGCGCGGGCGATGGAGCACTGCTGCTGGGCGTAGTCCTTGCCGAGGGCCATGGGATCCATCGTACCGAAGAGGGTTCGCTGAACGAACCGACCTGCTACGTTGAGTTCGTTCACCGAACCGACTGCTCGGCCGACAGGTGGAGGCCCGCCGTGCCCCGACGAACGTCCTTGGTCCACCCGCGCACCTCCGCCCCGCCCCCCGAGGGGCGGCCGGGCGCCGCCACCCTCGCCGTGACGGCGGCTGCGACCACCGTCGCGCTGATGAACTACACGGCGCCGATGCCCACCCTCCCCGCCGTGGCGGCCACCCTCGGGACCTCTCCCTCCGCCCACGCCTGGCTGCTCAACGGCACCCCGCTCGGCCTCGCCGCGTTCCTCCTGGTGGCCGGCGGCCTGGCCGACGCGTACGGGCGGCGCCGGGTCTTCCTCCTCGGCACGCTCGCCCTCGGCCTCACCACCGCGCTCGGCGCCCTCGCGGACTCCACGCCCGCCTTCACGGCGGCCCGGATCGCCCAGGGCGCGGCGAGCGCGGCCGTCCTCGCGGGCAGCCTGGGCCTGCTCGCCCAGGCGTACCCGGCGGGCCGGGACCGGATCAGGGCGACGGGCGCGTGGGGCGCGTCGATGAGCGGCGGCATCGCCCTCGGCCCCCTGCTCGCGGGCGCGCTGGGCCTGGCGGACTGGCGGCTGGCGTACGGAGCGCTCGGGGCGGGGGCACTGGTGACGGCGGCGGCGGGAGCGCGATGGCTGCCGGGGGCGACGACGGCCCGGAACGGAACGGGGATATCACCGGGGCGGGCGACGGTCCGGAGCGGAACGGGAACACCTCCGGGGACGACGACGGCCCCGAACGGAACGGGGACACCCCCGGGGCGGGCGACGGCCCCGAACGGAACCGCGGCGCCCCGCCCGGACGTCGCGGGGGCGCTGGTCCTCGGCCTGGCCCTGGCGGCGCTGCTCACGGCGTTCACCCTGGGCAGGGACGGCTGGCTGCGCCTCCCGGTGGGCCTCCTGCTCCTGGCCTCGGCGGCCCTGACCGCCCTGTTCGCCGTGGTGGAGGCCCGGCGGAAGGACCCCATGATCGACCTAGCGCTGCTGCGGCGGCCGGCGTTCCTGACGTCGACGCTCGGGGCGCTCTTCACGGGCCTGGCGGTGATCGGCCTGTTCAGCGTGGTGCCGACGCTGCTCCAGGCCGGCACCGGGATGTCACCACTGGACACGGCCTGGCTGTTCCTCCTCTGGTCGGGAACGGCGTTCGTGGCGGCCCTCCAGACCCGCCGCCTGGCGGCCCGGCTGTCCGCCGCGCACCAACTGACCCTGGGATTCGCGCTGTCGGCGGCGGGGGTGCTGACGTTCCTGGGGGCGCTGGAGGGCCACGCGGACGCGTGGCGCCTCCTCCCGGGCCTGCTGGTGGCGGGCGCGGGCAGCGGCCTCCTGAACGCGGCGCTCCCCCGGCTCGCGGTCGACTCCGTACCGCCGGAGCGGGCGGCGATGGGCTCGGGCGCCAGCAACACCGCCCGCTACATCGGCTCCTCGGCGGGGGTGGCCCTGACGCTCGCGCTGGCGACGGCGGGCCCAGACGCGGCCCTGGCGGCGTCGGCGGCGCTGGCACTGGCGGGGGCGGCGCTGACGCTCGTACTGGCGGGGCGCTGACGCCCGTACCGGCGGGGCGCTGACGCCCGTACCGGTGCGGCGCTGACGCCCGTACCGACGGGGCGCTGATGTCCGTACCGGCGCGACGCTGACGTCCGTACCGGCGGGGAAAGAGAGATCGCCCACTCCCTCCGGACGAGTACCGGCCGAAGACCCGAAATCCCGCAGGTGAGCCCGGCGCCCCTCGCGCCGCCCCGCCCCCGGAGGCGCGACGGGACCCGCCGCGCCAACTCTCGGGGGCCGCACAGCAGTACGGTGGGACGCATGCGCCCCGACACGCCTGCAGCCCACACCACCGAAGCCGAGCGCCTGCTGCGCACCGCCGCGCAGTACCCGGGTGACCGGGAGCCCCTGTACCTCCGGGCGGCGGCCCACCTGGAGCTGGCGGGCGACCGCCCGGGCGCGACGGCCCTCTACGACGACCTCCTGTCGTCCGAGCCCGCGGACCCGCACCTGATCAGGGCGCTGAAGGCGGCGAACCTGTGGGAGTACGGGCACGAGGCCGAGGCGCGGGCGATCATCGAGGGCCTCCGGCGCACCCAGCCGTCGGACGCGGCGCCGTGGGAGATCGCGGCGGAGACGCTGGAGGCCCACGACGAGCTGGCGGAGGCGGAGTCGACCCTGACGGAGGCGGCGAGACTCCTGCCGGCCCCGCCGGACGACCTCCCCCACGCGACCCGCTCCCTGATCACGACCCGGCACCGGGTCCGCCGCATGCTGGCGCTGCCGCACGACGACTGGGACGCCCTGGCGGACCGGCTGCACGGGGGGACGGTCCCGCTGGACGAGCTGCACGACCCGAAGCGCCTGTGGTCCCTGGGATCGGAGGACCCGGCGGAACTCCGGGCCGAGATCGCCCGCCTCCGCTCGGAACTGGGCACCTACCGCACGGCCCTCTCCCGCCCCTTCCCGGTCGCGGTCCTCCACTGGCCGGAACCGGAACTGGACGAGCTCCTCGCGGCCTACCCGGAGCTGGAGGCCGAGTACCCCACCTACACGGCCCACCTCACCGACATCGAGGCCTCCCTCCGCGAACTCGCCCAGGCGGGCACCCCCAACCTGGGCATCGTCCGCGCCACGGTCCCCTCCTACGAGGCCTTCGCCGCCTCGGAATCCACCCGCCCCTCGAACGCGGACCTCCTCCCCCAGTACGCCACCACCCTGGCGGCCCGGGGCCGCGCGACGGCATGGCCGCCGGCGCGGGGGGCGGAGTGCTGGTGCGGGTCGGGGGAGACGTACGGGAAGTGTCACGGGTCTGAGTGAACGCCGGCCGGTCCGGCAGAATGCAGGTGTGACCGAAGCCGTTCCGTCCTCCCCCGCAGTCTCGGCCCGCATGAGCCGCCAAGCCAGCAAGAACACGGCCGCCGAGCTCGTGGTCCGTCGCCTGCTCCACGCGGCCGGGCTGCGCTACCGCGTCGAGTACCCCGTGCCGGGAATGGCCCGTCGCCGCATCGACGTGGCTTTCACCTCGGTCAAAGTGGCCGTCCTGATCGACGGCTGCTTCTGGCACGGATGCCCCGAGCACGCCACGCATCCGAAGGCGAACGCGGAATGGTGGCGACAGAAGCTGGATCGCAACATGGCACGCGACCGAGAGACGACCGAGCACCTCATGGCGTCCGGCTGGGAGGTGCTCCGCTTCTGGGAACACGAGGTGCCGGAGGACGTGGCCCTGCGCATCGCCTCGGCGGTCGAGCACCGAAAGGCATTGACGCGGGAGAGGAAGGGCCGATGAGTGCGCTGACGTTCGTCGATGTCTGCGCGGGAGCGGGTGGGCTCGCTCTGGGGCTGGAGCGGGCCGGTTTCGAGCCGGCCCTGCTGCTCGACGAGGATACGGACGCCTGCCGGACTCTGCGGGCCAACCGACCTCACTGGAACGTCCTCCAGGCAGATCTCCTGGACTTCGACCCGAGCGAACATCCGGAGAGCCACGACGTGGACCTGCTGTCCGCGGGACTGCCGCGGGTGAAGTCCAACGCCACGACGTCTCGGGCCGGGTCGAGCAAGGAGGAGGAGCTGCTGAGGGCCACCGTCTATCTCGCCCATGCCGTGCGGCCCCGAGCCCTGATCATCGAGAACGTGCCGACATTGATCGATCCGGAAGGGTTCCGGGACTTCCATGGGTTCGCCCGTGCGGAGCTCGATCATCTCGGTTACGAGCTCTGCTGGTTCGTCCTCAATGCCGCCGATTTCGGAGTGCCCCAGGATCGCAAGCAGGGCGTCCTGGTGGCGATCGAGGAGAAGTGGTTCCAGGCATTTCGACCGCCACTCCCGACCATGATCCACCGAGTGTCTCTCGGCGAGGCGCTTGCGCCGTCCATGCGTTCACGAGGCTGGAAGGACGCCGACCGCTGGGCGGCACAGGCGGTCGACGTGGCCCCTACCCTGGTCGGCGGGTCGAAGAACCGCGGTGGAGCAGACCTCGGGCCGACCGGATCGAAGCGCAAGTGGGAGAAAATGGGCGTGAACGCCCACACACTGGGCGATGAGATCCCGGGGGAGGACTTCGCCTGGAATCCAGACCTCGGCAGGGAAGGCCTGGTGAAGATCACCGTGGGTCAGGCGGCGCTGATCCAGGGCTTTCCCGGAACCTGGGAGATCACCGGCAAGAAAACGGCCCGGTATCGGCAGGTCGGCCATGCCTCACCGCCGCCGGTGGGCGAGGCCCTCGGTCGAGCCATAGCCCGAGCACTTCGCTCCTGATCACCGGCGGCGGCTCCGGCCGGCTACACTCCCCCTATCATGACCTCAGCACCTCATACGAGCGAAAACCAGGACACTGCGCCACTTATCGTCGATCTTTTCGCAGGTCCGGGCGGGCTGGACATCGCTGCTGAAATGCTCGACCTACCCACGATCGGGGTGGAGTGGGAGAAATCAACCCGCGAGACCCGGAGGGCGGCCGGTCTCCGCACCACGACGATTCGCGATGTGGCGCAGGTGAACCCGCTCGACCCCGAGGTGGCCTCGGCCCGCGTCCTCACCGGGGGACCGCCCTGCCAGACCTACTCCGTGGCGGGCAGCCGCGAGGGCCATAAGGCTCTCGACGAGGTTCAGGACCTCGCCGAACACGTCGGGCGGAGCGAGACGGTCGGGGAGCTGGAGAAGGCCTGGGCCATGGTCGAGGAGCGAGCGCGCATCCTGGAGTGGACCGACGAACGCACAGGACTCGTGCTGCAGCCGCTCCGATGGATCGTCGAGAAGCGGCTCAAGAGTGAGCCCTACGACGCGGTGGTGCTGGAACAGGTACCGACGGTCCTGCCCGTCTGGCGAAAGTACCGCGACCTTCTTCGCGAGCTCGGATACGACGCGGAGTGCGACATCCTCCACACAGAGGAATACGGCGTTCCGCAGACGCGCCGCAGGGCCGTGCTGATCGCCCGCCGACGCGGCGGTCCGGGGCAGAGCCTCGATCTTCCAGATCCGACTCACCAGCGCTACCGCAAGGGTGCGAAGCGTCTTCCCGTGGAGAATTCCGGTGCTTCGAACCACGAGGTACCACAGAAGCCGCTTTTCGAGGTCGGCAAGCAGAAGAGAACAGAGCAGCCGTGGGGGTGGGTATCCATGCACGACGTGCTCAAGGAGACTCGCCCCACCGCCTTCGTGGTCCGCTCCAACTACGGATCGGGTGGCGACCCCGACAAGCGGGGCCTCCGTAGCTCCGACATGCCGTCCGCCACCGTCACCGGCAAGGTTCGCCGTAACAAGGTGTTCGACCTGAAGCAAAAGCACGAGAACGGTGACATCGAGCTGGGTGCCGAGCAGGAGCGTTTCACCCCGCGTGAAGCCGGCCTGCTGCAGACGTTCCCCGCCGATTACCCCTGGCAGGGCACTGACATCGCACAGCAGATCGGCAACGCGATCCCACCGCTCCTCGCCGTCCATGTCCTGTGCACGGCACTGGAACTGGACGAGTCCCGGAAGCAGCGAGCAATCGAGGCCCTGAAAGCCTGGACTCCTCCCCGCCACCCGTAGGAAGGGCGGTCAGTCGGCCCCCTCGTCCGTTCTTCTGCCGCGCACCGGAGCATCGGCGAACAGCTCCGCGAAGCTGTTCGCCAAGAGCTCCACCGAGTCCTCGGGTGCGGGTTCTTCGGCGGGGCCGGTGGGCAGAGGGCGATGATGGACGGTGAGTCCCGCTTCTCCCTCGTCGATCCACATCCGTACGGCGTCGTCGTCCCGCGGCACGTCCTGCGCGATCACGTCGTACATCAGGGTCGCGGCCGCCGTGTTGACAACCTTGGCCAGAGCGTTCGCGTCCCGCCCCGTCCGTACGACCCCCTTCCGCAGCAGTCGGACCATGGCCTGGGCCGTGGGACGGTGGTCGATGATGTCCAGTCTCAACGCGGTGTTGAGTATGTCCTGGTTGCCGCAGGCGACAACAGCCGGTTCGTAGTCGCGTCCGTTCCGGAAGAGCTCGGCGGACCACCAGAGCCGGGCGAACGCCTGCTTGTAGTGAGCCCCCTTGAAGTACTGTGCGTTGACGGTCCTGGTCGTCTCGGAAAGGTGTCGCCAGACCACGAAGTCGGGGGCCACTCCCAGGGCCAGGTAGTTCCACAGCGCGGGGTCCGCCGCCTCCGCCCGTGTCAGGCGAAGGATCGCGTGCAGGCGCGGAGCGAGCCAAGGGTCCACCTTGGTCGGTTGCTCGTCCCGGTGGATGTACATCGCGTCGTCGATCAGGTCGCGAATCGCGCGGAGGCGCCGGCGCGGGCTCTCGGGCAGGGGGTCGGTCGCCTGGTTGAGAGCGATGGAGGGAACGTTGTCCTTCCCGGACAGCAGGCCGTCCGTGAGGAATCGGGCGGCCTCCTCGTCGGCGAGTCGGGCCAGGTACTCCGGCAGGTGATCGGGCTTCTCCGTCATGCCTCGTCCTCACGATTGAGCTTGTCCAGGCCACGCACGGTCTCCGAGAGCACTCGCGGCACTTCGGCCCTGCGCATCGCCGCATACTGGATCCGCGGCTGCAGTTCGGTCCACCCCGTGGCGCCCACCCGGCGGCGGTGCACCTCGCGCAACGCATCCTCGAGGGTCCGTTCGGGAATCACGTCCGGCAGCATCTCTCGAAGCACCTCGCCCCGCCAGCCGTACGGAAAGAGCGGAGTGCCGTCGTCCTCGATCTCGAGGTCGCCGATGGCCGAGTGGAACACTGCGGTCCACACCTCGGCGGCCATCTGGGAGACCAGCATGGCGTTGACCAGGCCCTCGGGCCTTCCACCCTCGGCTCCGAGAACATCGACCATGCCCTCGAAATCGGTGTTGATGTGCACGGTGGGCACCGCCCCCGAGGCGTTCACGATCCACGGAGCCTCCTTGAAGCTCTGCAGCCACCGCGGTCCCTTGGCGAAACCGATCTCCCTGATGTCGAAGCTCTGCTCCCGAACCGGTACGTCACCACGCACGTCGACGATCCAGTCCTCGGCGGCTTCCCCGACGATACGGCCGGGTACCCCGTCGACCGTCGCCACCACCTGCACCGTCAGCACTGCACGGTCGTGGAAATCGCAGCGCAGCAGTGAGAGCTCGCCGCGCCAGTCCCGGCCGTCCTCCGTCTCCCTGGTGAGCACCGCCGTGACACGGGTGTTGGTCGCACGTTCCGTCAGCACCGCTACCACTGCGGTCTCGGACCATGGTCCTTCCGGATCGGTGGCTTTCACGGGGATCGTCGCGGAGACGGCCAACGAGGCGGTTTCCCAGTCCTCCGTCTCCGCGGCGCCGAGCGCCACGACCTTCTCGATCACGGATCGAGCACGCGAGTCGAGTTGTTCACGTGGCTGAGCCGGTGCTTTCACGCGCACCGAGTCGACGCGCAGGGAGACCGTGCCTCGCAGACGCGGGTAGGGAAAAACCTTCACGACGACTCCCCTTCTCCGGTGCGCAGTTCGACGACGAGGCCACTCAGGCTCGTCCTGACGGCATGTGTGGTGGGATCGGTCACTCCGCGGAACTTCGCCGAGCGAGCACCGTCGGAGAAGTGCAGCACCCCGTCCACCACCTGGCAGTTTTCCACGCCGGTGACCTCGGCCCATCCGATCGTGGGGCGAGGGCCGGACCGCACGTCGAACTTGGCGGCCGGGACCAGTCGCCACTCGTGACCACCGGGAGGAATCCTGATCTCTCCGATCACCTGCCAGGCTCCACCTTCCAGAACCTGTGGGTCGAGTTCCTCCAGGACCGGCATGCTCACCGCGGACAGACGCCGCTTCTTCTTCGCCGAGGTGGGGTTCAGCTTCGGAGCCAGCTGTCCACCTCCTTGCTTGGTCCCCTTCTTGGGGCGAACCACCAGCGCCTTGATCGCCGCGTTGGTCTCCCGGGTGAGCCCGTTGATCCGCCGGTACGCCGACGGCGAGTAGGTGAGTGTCAGTTCCTCGGTCTGCCCCCACTTGTTGTGCTCGGGAGGCTCGGCGGAACGCAGGAATTCCTCCGCCTCGGCAGCGAACGGGGCCTGCGGGCCGGCGGCGGTGCCTGCGAGCAGCACGGCCTGGAAGGGGTTGGCGGGCAGCAGTCCGGAAACCGCCTTGTCGCTCACCACCATGAGGTTGCCACGCATCGTCACGACGCGGTTCTGCTTGTCATCCGCATCCTCGGCGTCCGTCACGAGAAGCACCGCCCGATGCTCCCCGAGGGAGGAACTCCCGCCGCCCCGGATAGGAAGGTTGAGGGGCACGTCGACGGCGGCGACCTGGCCGGTCTCGGTGAGCCGTTCCACGACCGTGCCATCGAGGAAAGCCTTGAGGGCCCGAGTCCGGGAGGGTTGGGCGACCGAGGGATCCACTCGTTCCTCCGGGACGACCTCGACACCGTTGCGCAGGGTGCGCACGGATGCCTCCAGAAGCGGCAGTCGATCCCTTCCGGCCGTCATGGCGGCCCAGAAGTTCTTCCCCAGGGCCCGCACGAGCCTGCGATGCATCCGATGGATGCTGTCGTCGTCATCCGCCTCGTCGGTATCGTCCGTGAGACTCGCCACGTCGTGGGCTCCCACGATCAGGAACGACGTTCCCGGTTCACCGCTCTTGCGCGTCAGGTGAAGGGCTTCGACAGTCTCCTCATCCGCCCACCACGAGCGGGCCACCTTCGCCCCCGGCGAGTCGGGATCCGGGCGACCCAGCCATGCCGGTCCGGCACATACTTCGCCGTTCACCCGACGCCATGGCAGGTCGAGGCGCCCGACGAGACGACGCTCGGTCCTTCCTTCGTGCGGCTCGGACAATGTGGAGTTGATGAGGACGAGTCCGAGCCGGCTGGTCGCCCAGAGAGTCGCCTTCCCCAGGCCATAGGAACCACCGGCCGTGCTGCCGGACTTGTGACTGTCCAGCTGTCGCCTCACGACGGCGGCGAAACGGCCGTCGTCGTAGTCGTCCCCGGTGAGGCCCGCCGCGTTGTAGTCGTCCACCCGCAGCAGGACGAGCCGGTCGCCCTCGTACATGTCGCGCAGGCCCGCATCGACGACCCGTCCGACCTTCTGCTTCTGCTCCCGCACCACCTCGTAGTGCGGATAGAGATCGTCCCATCGGATGGCCTCGCGGAAGTGTGCCAGCTTCTCCCCGGTCAGTTCGTGGAGCGTGTAACGCACCTGCACAGGCTGCCCGTTGGCAGTGAGTCGCTCGTCGAGGCTGTTCTGGCAGGTCTCACGTGCCAGGACCGACACGTCGGCGTCGAAGGCGAACGCCGCAGCGTTGCCCAACTCCCTTCCTCCGTCCGCGTGTCCGGGACGGTGGTACCACCCCACGGGAAGGCCGGCCCGGGTGTCGGTGGTACGGGTGTGCACCGTCGCCAGGTCCGTCTTCAAGGCCCGGGCGATGCGTTCGATCGCATCGGGACGCGGAGTCGCCCTGCCGGTGATCCAGGCCGAGACCGCCGCGCGTGTCACGTCCACCGCCAGGGCCAACTCGGTCTGGGTCATGTCTGCGAGCTTCAACTGCCGTGCCAACCATGGACCGAAGTCCTCGCCTGCTTCCACGGTCACCTGCCCCCGGATCCTGCTCCACCTGCCCTGTTGCAGCGATGACCACCCTACCCAACTCTTTGACAACCCTCCCGCTGTCAAAAGACCTTTGACATGACTCCAAGGGTGGATTCCCTGAATCGGGGGACCACATCTACACCTTTTCGATACTTTGACTCTTTTTGCACCAATCAAGTCTGCCGGGTTATTCGAACAAAGCCCTCACCCCCGCTTGCGCGCCTCCGAAGCGATGGATTATATTCCCCTAGCGGCCCCACCCGCCCCGGAAGAAACGATTTTCCGGCGCCTTGGTAGAAGTGTGTCGCCTCCCCTTTCTTTTCGGTGACAGCACATGCGATGTCGCCCGCGAAGGAGCCCTGCAGCGCATCGGGATTTCGCCCTCCTCGACGATCGCCGCCTCATCCGAAATTCTTCACCCTTTGGCTTCGGAACCGTTCTCGACGGCACGCCGTCCATTCCGTCGACCCCACAGACACGACGCTTTCGCCGCCGCGTTTTTACTATCCACTCTTCCTTTGCGGCCGCCCATCCAGGATCGGAGTCCTATGTCTCTCGAACCGACCCCCGTGCTCGCCACCGTGATCGAGCAGTCTTCTCGCGTGCTCCAGACCTACGCAGTCGATCCCGGCCTCATCCCGGAGCACGCGAACGGGGAAAGGCGCATCACCCAAGGTGGATACGGCGACCGTCAGCTCTTCGAGCTGGTGCAGAACGCGGCGGACGAGATCGCCGCCGCGCCCGGCGGCTCCGCCCATGTCGTTCTCACCGACACCCATCTCTACTGCGCGAACGAAGGCACCCCCGTCACCGCTGAGGGTGCCGAGACGATCCTCCGGATGAGCATGTCGCGCAAGCGCGGCGGTCAGATCGGTCGCTTCGGCGTGGGAGTGAAATCCGTCCTCGTCGTGACCGATGCCCCTCAGTTCTTCAGCAGCACCGGGTCCTTCGGCTTCGACCGCGAGTGGGCCTACGAGCAGATCCGCTCCGTCGACGGAGTCACGGACCGCTTGGGCGAGGAGTTCGAAGCGCCTGTGCTCCGGATGGCTCGTCCGTTGAACGATGCCGCCGAGCGCGCCACGGACCCCGTTCTCGACGAGCTCCTCACCTGGGCGACCACCGTCGTACGCCTGCCGCTGCTCGCCGGAGCCGCCGACCGGCTCGGGCAGGACATGCACGGAGGAGGCTCCTCGGTCAGCGGCCGGGAGGAGTTTCCCGTCGGCTTCCAGCTCTTCTCCCCTCACGTCGCCAAGGTGGTTCTCGAGGACCGCCGTCCGCGCCCGGTCATACGGCGGACCCTCACCGTCGAACGTGACCGGGAGCTGCGCACCGTACGGGAGGAGCGCCCCGGACAGCACCCTTCGGACAACAGGTGGCGGGTGTTCACGCTCACCCACGAGCCCACTGCCGCCGCCCGTTCCAGCGCGGGCGAACTGCACGACCGGGTCGCCCTCGACATCTCGTGGGCCGTGCGCGAGTACGAGAAGGAGGCCAACGGGCTCCTTTCCTCTCCCAAGGGCCGGGGCCGCTTCTGGTCCTTCTTCCCCACCAAGTACGAGATGACGTTGAGCGGCATCCTCAACGGCGCCTGGAAGACGAACGAGGACCGGCAGAACCTGCTGGACTCCTCGCCGTTCAATCAGGAGATGATCCGCGTGGCGGCCCGACTGGTGGTCGAGTCGCTGCCCGAGCTGGCTCCGACCGAGGACCCCGCCGCGTACCTCCCGCTGCTTCCCGGCCGGTCCCGCGAGTCCGAGACCGTCAGCTGGGCGGACCGCCACCTCACCGAGAAGATCTGGGAGGCCACCGCGCACCGCCCCTCTCTGCCGGATCAGGACGGCCGGTTGCAGGTACCACGCGACCTGCGCATCCATCCGTCCCTGGGCAAGGACAACAAGACGGTAGGCGGCTGGCTGGCCCTGTGGAACTCCTACCCCGGCCGGCCCACGAACTGGCTGCACCCGTCGGCGGAGGCCGACACCATCCGCGCCGGCAAGACGGAGCACATCCTCAAGGCGGCCAAGCGTGAGCGTGCCTCGGTACGCGAGTGGTTGGAGGCCCTGGTCTCCGACGGCAGTGCCGAGGCGTCCGCCACCGCCGTCCGCATCGTCGCGAGCATGATCAAGTCTGTTTCACCGTACGCCGAGGAGGCCCGTAACGCTCGGATCGTGCTGACCGAGGAGCACGGCATGGTCGCTCCGATCGTCGGCAAGGTGTTCCGACGCACCGATCAGGACGGACTGCGCGAGTCGCTCGTCTACGTCGATCGCGCTCTGTCCGACGACCTGTCGCTCACAGGCGACCTCACCGCTCTCGGTATCCGTGAGGCCGATGTCCGCGGGCGCTTCGTCAGCGTGCTGGAGCAGGGGTTCGACACGTACGGGCCTCAGGAATGGACCCGCTTCTGGGAATTGTTCCACCAGGCCGGCAGCAGCCACCTGTCGCACGAGGTGATCCAGAGGGTGCCCGACCCGCGCTCCACCCTGCACGTGCGCACCGCGAACGGACGCTTCCGACCGATGCGGGACGGCCTGTTGCCCGGTCCGGTCGTGACCTCGGAGTCGGACCCCGCCGTGGCCGTGGACACCCGTTTCCACTCGGACGACATGACCTTCTTCCGTGAGGTGGGGCTGCGTGACCGCCCCTCGGGGGGGCACCGCCCCGAGACGGAGACGTGGTTCGAGCAGTACCGCGAGTCCTTGCACAAGGCGTACTGCGCCTCGCTGCCCTCGGATCAGACCACCCGACCGACCCTCGCCAGAATCAAGCTGGAGGGCGCGGCGGTCGGAGGCCCCCTGCACCTCCTTCCCGAACTCTCCGACGAGGCCCGCGGCCGCTTCCTGAAGGCACTGCCCGAGGACGCCCTCGTCGACAACTGGACCCTCCAGGTCGGAGCTCAGGTCGGCACCCGACGGGCCGTGGCCTCTCCGATCCGGTGGATGCTCATGCGGCACGGTCTCGTCCCGACCACCCACGGTCTCCGCCGTGTCGCCGAGGCGGTCGGCCCTCAGCTGTCCGGGTACGGCGATGTCCTTCCGGTGGCGGACATCAGCTCCGAGAAGGCTCGCAAGCTGCGGCTTCCGGCCAGTGTCGAGAAGGTGCCCGACACGTTCTGGAACCGACTCCAGGAGAAGCTTCAGGAGAGCGAGGAAGACGCCTTCGTCGGTAACACGTACGTGCTGCTGACCCGTCTGGAGGTGCCTTTCGGTGACACCCTCACCCGGTGCCGCATCGGCGACGAGTGGGGAACGCGCCCCGACGGCGAGATCGCCGTGGCCTCCTCTCAGGAGGAGTACCGGGCACTGCGGGCCGAGCGTCTGCCGGCCCTGCTGACGTCCTCCGCCGGGGACGCCACACTGCTCGTCAAGCAGTGGGGGATGCTGCCGTACGCCGACGTGATCAGTCGCGAGACACGGAGCGAGGACAGTGGCGAACCGATCCCGCTCAAGGAGCTCTACCCCACCCTGCGTCAGATGCGCGGCTCGCAGGTGGATCCGTACAGCCTGCAACGGTGCAAGGTCCTGGAGGAGGTGACCCGCACACCCAACGGCATGCGGCCCCGAACTCTGAACAGCAGCCTGCGGGGATCCACGATCCTTGTGCTCGAGCCCGCCGACGCGTTCGAGGCCCTGATGGCCGTGGATCGCGAACTGCGCTGGCACATGGGCGAGTCCGGCTGTCGGCAGGTGCTGGAGGCTCAGCGGCGCCAGGAGGAGGACCAGAAGGTCAAGGAGACGCTGAAGGCCGTGCGCGAGGCCGGCGACGTGGAGACGAAGCTGCTGCTGCTCCTGGGCACCGAAGCCCTGCGGGACCGTCTCCCCCCGGGCCTCATGGACAGCGAACGGGAGGAGAACGGCGGAACGGAACCCGACGGCCACCGCATCGCGCGCATGGCGTTCAACGCCCACGAGGATGGTGTCCTCCAGGTCCACGTCCGTGACCTGCAGAACCTCTACCCCGGTCATGCCCCGTCGTCCTTCACCGGCGCCTCCACCGCGGTGTCCTTCGTGGCGGACCTCGGATTCCCCGGTTCGTTCGCCGGTTTCCGGACCCCGTCGCTGGACTCGCAGATCAAGGTGGACGGCCCTCAGCACTTCCCGCGCCTGCACGACTACCAGGAGCGACTCGCCGCCAACGTCTTCACCATGCTGGACCGGATTGTCCCGCAGCGCGGGATGTTGTCCCTGCCGACCGGTGCCGGCAAGACCCGGGTCACGGCGGAGGCGGTGATCCGCTGGGTGAAGCAGGCGGGCGAACTGGACGGGCCGATCCTGTGGATCGCCCAGACCGAGGAGTTGTGCGAGCAGGCCGTGCAGAGTTGGAAGTTCGTCTGGGGGAAGGTCGGTGCGGACAAGCCGCTCGTCATCAACAGGTTGTGGGCGTCTCACGAGGCCGGACCGGTCTCCGACCGGCCGCAATTGGTGGTCGCCACGGATGCCAAGCTCCAGCAGCAGAACTGCCTCGAAGCCGACTCCTACACATGGCTGCGCAACGCCGCCCTCGTCATCGTCGACGAGGCGCACACCGCCATCACTCCCCGCTACACCAAGATCCTCTCGCTTCTGGGTCTGACGGCCTCCCGCACCGACCGTCACCTCCTGGGTCTCACGGCGACGCCCTTCCGCAACACCAACCAGGAGGAGACCCGTCGCCTGATCAACCGCTTCGGTGGCCGACGCTTGGACGAGAGCATCTTCACGAACGACGACCCGTACGCCGAGCTGCAGGAACTCGGCGTGCTGGCCCAGGTCGAGCACCAGCTCCTGCAGGGCGGCAGGATCACCCTGGACCGTGACGAGAAGCAGCACGCCGAGCAGATGAGCGTCCTGTCCCGGACGGCCGAACAGCGGCTCGCCGACGATCACGACCGGAACGCCCGCATCCTGGACGAGATCACGGGCATGCCGGACGATTGGCCGGTACTGGTGTTCGCCACCTCGGTCGACCACGCCAAGTACCTGGCGGCCAGGCTCCGCGACAGGGACATCACTGCCTCCTCCGTCGATTCCTCCACCTCGCCCGGCGACCGCCGCCTGCGCATCGACGCCTTCCGTGAGCGCCGCACCCGGGTACTGACCAACTACGGCGTCCTCACTCAGGGTTTCGACGCCCCGGCCACCAGAGCCGTCATCGTCGCCCGGCCGGTGTACAGCCCCAACGTGTACCAGCAGATGATCGGGCGCGGTCTGCGCGGGCCGCTCAACGGCGGCAAGGAGACCTGCCTGATCCTCAATGTCCGCGACACCGTCGACAACTTCGACACCTCTCTCGCCTTCACCCAGTTCGAGCACCTGTGGAGCAGCAAGTGACCGACCTGTACGACGCCAGTCCTCCGCTCACCGTCGAGCAGCAGGCCGTCGTCGACCTCCCCTGGGACACGCGTCTCCTGGTCACCGCGGGCGCCGGCTCGGGCAAGACCCATACGGTCGTACGACGTCTCGACGCCCTGGTCGGCCACGAGGACCCGGACGAGGCCCTTGAGGCCGGGGAGATCCTCGTCCTGAGTTTCTCCCGAGCCGCGGTCCGGGAGTTGCGGGACAGGATTGCCCGACATGGTGACCGGGCCGAGCGGGTCCGTGTCCAGACCTTCGACTCGTGGGCGTACCAGTTGCTCACCAAGGCGTATCCGGATGAGGAGTGGAAGGCCCACAGCTTCGACGAGCGCATCCGCGCCGCCACTGCGGCGATCGAGAAGGGGGCGGTGGAGGCCGGGGAGCTCGGGGCCCCCTCTCACGTGGTGATCGACGAGGCGCAGGACCTGGTGGGCGATCGAAGGGAATTGGTGGAGGCCCTGCTCGACCGCTTTCAGCGTTCGTGCGGCTTCACCGTGGTCGGCGACTCCGCACAAGGCATCTACGGCTTCCAGATCGAGGATCCGAAGAAACGGGCAGAGGAGACCGAACTCTTCTTCACCTGGCTCCGCACCTCGTACGACGACCTCGTCGAACTCCACCTGACCGAGAACTTCCGGGCAGCCACTCCCGAGGCCCGCACGGCGCTCGCTCTCGGGCCTCGTCTGCGGAACCTGGCCGCCTCACCGGACGGTGTGGAGCGCGTGGCCTCCACGCTCCACGCCGAACTTCGTGAGCGTCTTCTCGGCCTGCCGGACCTCGGGAAGCTGGCCGATGACTTCACATTGGACGTGTTGAAGACCTACCCCGGCCGGTGCGCCATCCTGACTCGCGACAATCGTCAGGCTCTCGTCGTGTCGGAGCTGCTGCACACGCACGGAGTCGAGCACGCTCTGAAGCGATCGTTGCAGGATCGCCCTGTGCCGTACTGGGTGGCCGAGCTACTACGTCGCGCGGAGTCCCTGACGCTCACCGAGTCACGCTTCCTGGAGCTGCTCGCGGAGACACCGCTCCCCGCCGGGGTGGAACTCGAACGCTGCTGGCGACTGTCACGGGCCGCGACCCGCCGCACCGGGCGTGGTCAGGTGGATATCGCCGCTCTGGGCCGCCTGGTGGCCGAAGGCCGCTTTCCCGACGACCTGGCGGATCCGGAGACGGCCCGACTGGTCGTCTCGACGGTGCACCGGGCAAAAGGCCTGGAGTACGACCGGGTGCTGTTGCTGTCGCCCTCGTCCTTGGACGAACTGCGCAAGGCCCACGAGAACCTCGACGTACCCGCGGAGGCCAGGGCTCTCTACGTCGCCATGACCAGAGCCCGCGAAGATCTCTACCACGTCACCGGCCCCGACACCTCGCGTACGAGGCGGCATCGCCCCACCGGGCGCTGGTACTTGGGCGGCTGGAAGAAGTACACGCGGTACGGCGTGGAGGCCGTGGCGAGGGACGTGCACCGGGACACACCACCCTGCTCGACCGCCATGGACGCGGCCACGACACAGGCCTACCTGCTGGAGCACGTCCGCACAGGGGACGCGGTGACGTTTCGGATGCGTCACCCTGTGCCCGCAGGACCCGAGCAGAGTCCGCCCTACGACCTGTTCCACCGTGACCGCATCATCGGCGAGGCCTCCGAGCGTTTTCGCCGAGACCTGTACGCCGTGGAGAAGGTCTCGCCGCTCTGGGACATCACCTGGCCGAACGAGATCGCCGACCTACGTGTGGACATTCTGGAGACGGTCTCGGGCAGCACGGCCGCCGGGGCCAATGCGGGGCTCGGTGGGAGCGGAGTGTGGATCGCTCCTCGGATCACCGGAATCGGAAGGTATCGGCGCGGCGACCGCGTCGGGGAGGAGAACGCATGACGCACGGGACCGGCCCGCACACAGAGCACTACAGGGTCCGCGAGGAACTGGTGGCTCGACTGCGTCGAGAACTCCTCGGACCGGACGTCGAGGCCGGGGACGAACCGGACGAGACGCTCACGCAGGACGCCCCGATCACCCGCTATCCCATCGGTGTGTTGTTCCCACAGGCCGCCGGCAGCGAAGCCCGGCAGGAACAGTTGGAGGACATCGCCGAGGAGGAAGGGCTGGACGAGGCACCCTTGCTCGGCACCAACCGTCCCGACGACGCCGACACCTCTGTCGACCCTCCGACGTCGAGCGACCGTCGCCCCTCGACGATGGGGCTCACTTTCGCCGTCGCCCCCAAGATCTCCACCGAGATCGTGATCCGCGCACGCGCCGCCGTCTACGACCCCGTCGACGCGGAGGGACGGCCGGTGTCGGCCCGACGCGCGGAGGCCAGGAGCACGAGCGACCAGCGCGAGCATTGGCGACGCCGGGAACTGGAGCTGCCGGAGAAGACGATCGACATCACACGGCCGAGGTCCGTGACGAAGGACCTCATCCCTGACGAGGTAAAGCTGCATGTCCTCGTGAGGCCGATCGACACCTCCTCCGAGACCCCCACTGTCACTGTCACCGTCACCCTGATCAATGCCCACGTCGTGGGCGAGAAGGAGCTCCAGGACGCCTTCGCCCTCTTCCAACCGAGCCTCCGGGTGCGCGCCGCCAACAGTGCGTCCGCCTTCGTCGAGCGTCCCGCCGCTCTGTCCGCTGTCGACTCGGAGATGGCCACCAGCCGCCTACTCCATCGTCATGCCCCCACCTTCGCCATGGGCCACGGCTGCTCCGCCCGTTGGGAATGGAAGCCGCCGGCAGTCGGCCTCACCGAGGTGCAGCCTGCCGCGATCGACGAGATCCGCTCCGAGTTCGTGCCCACGCACGAGGTTCTGCTGACCGACTCCAACCCGGAGATCGACAGCTCGGCACTCGACATGCTCGGTCTCGCCGAGCGTCCCGACGCCGAGGTGCTCAGCACGTTGCACGGACTGGCCGACGGCTACGAGCAGTGGATCGAGGCCAAGGCCACAGAGGCCGCCGCTCTTGTCAAGACTCCGTACGAGGAAGCCGCCCAGGAGAGGCTCGACGCCTGTCGCGAGGCTCTCGGACGGATCCGGGAAGGAATCAGGCTGCTGGGTGACAAGCCGGACGTCATGGAGGCGTTCCGACTCGCCAACCGGGCCATGGCCGAGCAGCGCGCCCGAAGTGCCTGGGTGAAGGGAGGTCGACAGGGCGAGCCCGACCTGTCGGCGCAGCGCTGGTACCCGTTCCAGATCGCATTCGTGTTGCTGTGCATCCGGGGCATCGACGATCCTAACCACCCCGACCGTCGGATCTCGGACCTCCTGTGGTTCCCCACCGGCGGCGGCAAGACCGAGGCCTACCTCGGTCTGATCGCGTTCACCACGTTCCTGCGCCGCCTGCGTCTCAAGAAGCACGGCGGAGGGGTCACCGTACTGATGCGGTACACCCTGCGCCTGCTCACCCTCCAGCAGTTCGAACGCGCCACGATCCTCATCTGCGCGATGGAGCGGATGCGCGGAGCCGATCCCGGCCGCCTGGGAGACGAGACGATCTCGATCGGCATGTGGGTCGGGAAGTCGGCCACACCGAACGACCTGGACACTGCCGACAAGCAGCTGGAGAAGCTCCGAGGTGGGCAGAGCCTGCAGAAGGAGAACCCGGTGCAGCTCCACGCATGTCCGTGGTGCGGCACCGCGTTGGACGCCCACCACTACTCGGTGGACGTGGACGACGTCCGCATGGACGTACGCTGCCCCGGCCCCGGCTGCGACTTCACTGGCGGACTGCCGGTACACCTGGTGGACAAGACCGTCTACAAGGCCCGCCCCACCCTCGTCATCGCCACAGTCGACAAGTTCGCCTCCATGCCCTGGCGTGAGGAGACGGCTGCGTTGTTCAATCGGGACCGTCCCGACGACAAGACTCCACCCCCCGAGCTGATCGTCCAGGACGAGCTCCACCTCATCTCGGGTCCTCTCGGAACCCTGACAGGCCTGTACGAGACGGCTGTCGACGCCCTCGCCGACGAGCCGAAGGTGATCGCCTCCACAGCGACCATCCGTCGTGCGGCGGACCAGGGACGGAACCTCTTCGATCGGGACGTGCACCAGTTCCCCCCGGCCGGCCTGGATGCTCGAGACTCTTGGTTCGCCGTCGAGACCGACCGCAGGAACAAGGCAAGCCGGCGCTATGTCGGTCTTCTCGCCCCCGGCACCAGCCAGTCGACCCTCCTCATCCGCACCTATGCGGCCCTCCTCCACCAGGCGATGCGCGCGGAGACGAGCGACGAGGTCCGGGACACCTACTGGACGCTGGTGGGCTATTTCAACAGCCTCCGTCTGCTGTCCGCCGCCGAACTCCAGGTCAACGACGACGTCGAGGACTACCTGCGGCTTCTCGCCGAACGCGACGGCAGCCGGACCCGGGTGTCCGACCGCTACTCGGAGCTGACGAGCCGTGTCGACGCGAGCCTGATCCCCGCCCGACTCAAGGAGATCGAGAAACGTTATCCGGACCCCGACGTCCGTGACGTCCTCCTGGCGACCAACATGATCGCCGTCGGCGTCGACGTCAACCGCCTCGGGCTGATGGCGGTGATGGGCCAGCCCCAGACCACGGCCGAGTACATCCAGGCGACCAGTCGCGTGGGGCGAGCCCACCCCGGTCTGGTCACCGTGATGCTCAACTCGACTCGTTCCCGAGATCGTTCGCACTACGAGAACTTCCTTCACTTCCATTCGGCGCTCTACCGCGAGGTCGAGTCGACATCGGTCACACCGTTCTCCGTCCGATCGCGCGACCGCGGTCTGCACGCCGTGGTCGTGGCCTTGGCCCGCATCCTGATCCCCGAGGCCCGTGGGAACACCGATGCCGGTCGGATCGACATGTATGTGGACCGCCTGCGCTCCGAGATCAAGCCGCTGCTGATGAGCCGCGTTTTCAAGATCGCTCCCGATGAACTGCAGGACACCTCGGAGGCATTCGACGAGTTCATCGAGTGGTGGCAGTGGAAGGCGTCGGGACATGGCGGGCTGTTGTACGAACCCCGCCGCGGCAATTCCTCCCCTGCCCTGCTCCGACCGTTCGACGACGAATCGGAAAACGCCGGCGCCTGGTCCACCCTGTGGAGCCTGCGTGACGTCGATGCCGAGTCCGCTCTCTTCCTGGAGGCTTCCCGATGACCCCACCCCGCGAACGCCGCCGCCGCGGCATCGACGGCGGTCCGGCCGCACCTCGCCTGGACCTGCCACGCCATGGGTCGGTCCGCCGCGCCCAGATGATCACCACATACGGTGTCGGATCGCTGATCGCCGTCGACAACGAGTCCTTCATCGTCTCCGGAATCGACCAGGCCCATCACAGCTGGCGTCTCGACGAGGCTCCGATCATCCACGAGCACCGGCTCGCCCGAGCCCTGGACGTACGCCACTTCCGGCTGCCACCGGCCTCCGACGACGGAAGCAAGGACGGGGTGCGCGTCAGACGTTTCCCTCTGTGGCACTCGTGCCCTCAGTGCAAGTCTCTGCAACACGTCCGGGGCTTCAATCCCCCTCCGGGCAAGAACGTCTGCACGAAATGCGACGAAGAACCCCTCGTGCCGTCCCGTTTTGTCGTGGCGTGCGAGGACGGGCACCTGGACGACTTCCCCTACTGGAAGTGGCTGCACCGCGACAATCGCGAAGAGGGCGCCACCGGGCTCTGCGGCGGAAAGATGAGTCTGCATTTCTCCGGCAGAAGCGCCTCTCTGCGCTCCGTCGTCGTCTCATGCACCTGCGGTGTGCCCGAAGTCTCCATGGAAGGCGCCTTCCGCCGCTCCGCCCTGAAAGATCTCAAGGTCCGTTGTGAAGGCAAGCGTCCTTGGCTGGAAGGCTCTCCCACCGATTTCTGCTCGAAGTCACCCCGTACTCTGCAGCGTGGATCATCAGCGGTCTGGCAGCCGGTGTTGAGGTCTGCTCTCTCCATCCCTCCGTGGAGCGACGGCCTTGCCGACAAGCTCGCGAAGCACTGGGAAAAACTGCGCACCTATTCCTCGCGTGAAAAGATCGAGGCCTACCTGGAAGGAGCCTTCCCCGAAGACGACTCGGTCTCGGTGGACGCCGTCATGGACTTGCTGGCGGCCGAGCAGGAGGAGGATCCAATCCCGGAGAGCGTCGCCACCGACAACCACCAGAAGCTGCGCCGCCAGGAATACGAACAGCTGTCAGTCGGCAACGCCCTGCGCGACAAGGGACGCAAGGAGCAGTTCATCTGCGAGCCACCCTTGTCGGACACAACGCTCCTCCACCCTTTTGGTATCGAACGAACAATGCTCGTAAAGCGTCTGCGCGAGGTACGGGCGCTCAAGGCGTTCACTCGCATCGCGGATCCGGAGACGGGTTCCGATGACCACGAGGCGGCCCTGTCGCTGACACCGACCGACTGGCTTCCTGCCATGGAGGTGCACGGTGAAGGTGTTTTCGTACGCCTCGACCAGCACCGGCTGGACGGCTGGGCCGAATCGGTCTCGGTCGCCGCCCGGGTAGAGCGTATGCGTGGCAACCACGACCGTCTATTGAGAGAACGGGCCACCGACCCTGCAAAAGTGCCTTCCTCGCCTGCGACACCCCGGCTGGTATTGCTGCACACGCTGGCACACGTACTGCTCAACGAATGGAGTCTGGAGGCCGGCTATCCGGCTGGGGCGCTGCGCGAACGCCTGTACACGGACGACACCATGGCCGGCTTCCTCATCTACACAGCGACCAGCGACTCAGCCGGCAGCCTCGGCGGCGTGATCGCCCAGGGCGAGCCCGCCCGGCTCACGGAGGCTCTCCACTCGGCATTGAGACGTGCCACCTGGTGCTCCGCCGATCCTCTCTGCATCGAGACACGCTCGTCGGGAGCGGGTGGCACGAACCTGGCGGCATGCCACGCCTGCGCGATGCTGCCCGAGACGAGCTGCGAATACAACAACATCCTGCTCGATCGTGCCCTGCTGATCGGCACCCCTGACGATCAGCAGCTGGGGTTCTTCACGCACGTGCTGAACTGATCGACAGCCGACGAGGAGGTGTTGCCATGAGGCGGCACCTCCTCACTCATTCCACCTCCTCTCTCCAGCTCGGCCCAGACCTGCTTCCCCCAGCGGTACAGCTCCGTGCCCCAGCGTTCCGCGAGCACGTCGACGAGGAACAGGCCCCGGCCTCGGGTCTGCTCCTCGTCCGCGTGCGTCCTCAGGTTCGGGACGGTCTTGGAGCGGTCGACCACGCCCAGGCGGACGCCGTTCGCAGAGGATCGGGAGACGATCACGCGGATCGACGGGAGGCGGCCGTGGTCGACCGCGTTGGCGACCAGTTCGGTGATGACGAGGGTGGCGTCCTCGATCAGGGACTCCAAGCCCCAGACGGTCAGGGCCGTGCGGACCAGTCGGCGGGCGACGGCCGCGCTCCTCGGTTCGCGCGGGAGGGTCTGGGAGTAGGCGGGGCGACCCGTGGGGTGAGAAGCGGCGGGCCCGGGCGTCGAGTCCTCGCCAGGCGGCACTACTCTCTCGCTCGCACGCGCACCTCCGGCAACCGGCCTTCCGGCGGCGATCACTTGAGAACCCGGAGAGCGCGAAGCGTGGCATTCCGTTCGCGGCTCCCACACCTCCGGTACCGCCGGGGACAGAGCTGACGCGCCCCACCCGTCGTCGTCACCCACGTGGCTGAAAGACACCGATTGCCCTCCCGTCATCTCTGATCGGTGGTTTCTTGTTCTCTCAGCGAACCGTGTTTCGCGGCGGGCGGACATCCCCGCCCGGGCTTCGACGCCGTCAAACCCGTCAAAGATTGTCCTCTTGTGAACAGGGGCGCAGCATGGCGCGCAGGAACGATGAACTGGCTGCGGTGATCGCGGAGACGGGCTGGTCACAACCGGCGTTGGCCGCCGCTGTGGTGCGCGTCGCGGCGGAGGTCGGAGTCGACGAACTCCTCACCGTCACGCGCTCGCACATCGCCATGTGGATCGCCGGTACCCGACCCCGGGGGCGCGCGGGCGACATCCTGCGTGAAACTCTGTCGCGACGGCTGAGGCGTCCTGTGACACTCGCGGAGATCGGCCTCACGGGGAACTCCCAGGACGCGGGCACCGGATCCGAGTGGAACACGGACACTCTGACGACTCTGGTCGATCTGGGGAGAGACAGCATGGACCGCGAACGCCGCCGGCTCCTCGCCGGTGCCGCCTATTCCGTCGGAGGGCTCGCCCTTCCCGGGGAACCGTGGTGGGACGAGGCCCCGGAGCGGGCGCGGTCCCGCGCGGCGGGCTCGAACCGCAAGGTCGGCGAGACCGAGGTGCGGGCCGTGCGCGAGATGACGGAGTTCTTCTCCCGGCGCGACCAGCGGCACGGAGGAGTCGACGGCCGGACCGCGCTCCACCAGTACATCGTCGACGACGTCGCCAGGTACGTCGGTGGGGTCTTCAGCAGTGAGGGAGCACGTCGTTCGCTGTACTCGGCCGCCGCCGAAGCGGTGTACGTGGCCGGGTGGATGGGTTTCGACGCCTCTCGGCACGAGGCCGCCCGGCGCCACTTCACCCTCGCGCTCAAACTGGCCGCCGAGGCCGACGACGCCCCCCTCGCCGGACACGTCCTGCGGGCGATGGCCCATCAGGCCATGGATCTGGGACACCCCAGGGCCGCGCTGGACCTCGCCACCGCCTCCGTCGAGCGCGAGAGGTACGCCCGCGCCACCCCGCGCGAAAGGGCTCTGATCGGCATCGTACGAGCGCGGGCCCTGGCCCTGGACGGCCGACGGAACAGCGCCGTCGCCGCGATCCGCCAGGCCGAGGCCGACCTCGACCGGGCCTCGACCGGCGACGACGAACCCAAGCGGGTCTGGTTCTTCCGAGAAGCGTCCCTCGCGCACGAGACGGCCCGCACCCTGTGGGCCCTGGGCGACCTCGACGGCGCCCTGCATCACTTCCGTGACAGCGTGCGCCGACGCGAGGCCGGATCCTTCAGCAGGACCCACGCCGTCACCCTCGGGTACATGGGCACGGTCCAGGCCGGGCAGGGCAACGTCGATGCCGCTTGCCGGACTTGGTCCCGCGCACTGGACGCCATGGACGGTGTCCAGTCCGGCAGGGCACGGGAGGCGGCCGTCACCATGCGCACGGTCCTGTCCCCGTTCCGCCACCGCGGCATCCCTTCCGCCTCCGAAGTGGACGCACGGGCCCGGGCCGTACTCCAGCGAGTAATCTGACGTCGCCGACCGAGGAAGAAGGACCAGCCATGGCAACAGAGTTCATCGAGGTCCCGGTCATCGCCGACGTCATCGGAGGCCACGCCGGAAAGCTCGACGACTTCAAGGGTGGCGTGGAGTCGATCATCCGCCTGCGCCCGGAGTTCCCCGTCGAGACGCTGCGGGGCATCGAGGAGTTCTCCCACCTCCAGGTCACCTGGTTCTTCAACCTCGGCTCCCCGGACGACGTCGCCCTGCACGCGCGCAGCCCCCGCGACAACCCCGCCTGGCCGGCGACCGGGACCTTCGTGCACCACAACCACCGGCGCCCGGCCCGGCTCGCGACCTCTTTCCCGAGGCTGCTCAAGGTCGACGGGCTCGACCTGCACGTCACGGACCTCGACGCCGACGAGGGGACCCAAATCGTCGATCTGGTGGCCGTGTTCCGGGAGATGCTGCCCCGGGGGCCCGTCAGTCAGCCGTCGTGGCCGGGGGACATGCTGGCGGACTACTGGCGGGACGCGTCCGAGCGTCGAGGAGACGTGCGGGCGCCCTGAAGATCACCCACACAGGTGATCTTCACACCGTGTGTCCGGCTTGACACTTTGCGTGCTGTACGGTCGCGTAAAACGGCCCCCATCGATGGCGGCAACCATCGGCGAGGGCCTGAACCACCAGTGGACAGGACCCACAGTGATCTACCGCAACGTTATCGCGCCCACGCGCGCCTTCGGCCAGTACTCGCACGACATCATCCGCCACCCCCGCCTCAACTCCGACGCCGTGCGCCTCCTCACCTGGCAGCTCTCGCTTCCCCGGGGCGCCCGCGAATCACTCTCCCGCACCGCCGAGCGCGCGCGGATCGGCGCCTGCGCCTTCACGCGCGCCAAGCGGCAGCTCAAGGACGAGGGGTTCGTCCACGAGCGGCGGGTCCAGGGCGCCGGCGGCCACTGGATCACCCAACAGCTCGTCTCCAGCGCCCCCCTGACCACCGACGAGGCCGCCAAGATCCTCGCCCGGACCCCCCTCCCCACCTGCGGGGAAGCGGTGTCCCCGCAGGTCGCGCCGAGTCCCCGGAACCGAGCCGCCGGTGTCCCGGCCGTTGGAGCTCCGGAGGCCCCGTCGACCGGCGGTCATCCAGAGAAAGAACCCGTAGAGGACACCTCCAACCTTCCGTCGGTGGCTGACGAACCGGCTGACGAACCGGCCGATAGGCCCGGCGACGAGCCCGCACCCGTCACCAGCCCCCGGCAGGAAGAGGCCCGCGCCCTCGTCGGCGCGCTGCCGCTCCTCTCCCCCGCCCTCCGGCACATCCCGCCCGGCATGCGCGACGAACTCACCCGGCTCGCCGCGCGCTGGCTCGACGCCGGGCACACCTCCGCCGACGTCCACGAACACGTGCTGCGCGGCCTGCCCGGTGCGGGGACGCCCGTGCACCGGCCCGGCGGGCTGGTCCGGTACCTGCTCCGCGACGTACCGCCCCGCGCCCTGCCCCAGCCCAACGATTTCTCGGCGTCCGGGCCCCGGCTGTCCTCGCGGCTCGAAGGCGCGCGCGAGTGCTCCGGCGACCACGTCCAGCCGATGCTGTTCCGGCCCGTCGGGGACGAGACGCTCTGCGCCCGGTGCGCCGCCCGTACCCCTGACAGGCCTTCGGCGTCATCCGACCGGGAGGCCCATGGCGCCGCCCACGCCCCCGCCGAACCCTGACCCCCCGCGAGCCCCCCGCCCCCACCTCGTACGCTCGGAGGACGGACCGAGGACGAACCGTCGACCCGAAAGAGGCCCCGCCATGCCCCGCATCCCCTCCCCCCTCACCGCCGCCGCCGGACTCGTCGGCGGGTACGCCGTCGCCCGGTGGACCAAGAAGCGGCCGCTCGGTGGGGCCGTGCTCGCCGTGGCCGGCGGGGTGGCCGCGCGGGAGTGGCAGCGGGCGGGCGGGGCGAAGGCCTCCGTGGGGCTGACGTCCGCCTACGTCGCCGCGTTCGCCGGGTCGCACCCGCTCGCGAAGAAGATCGGCGCCTGGCCCGCCGTCTTCTCCGTCGCCGGGGCCGTCGCCGCCGCCTCCTGGGCCGTCACCCGCGACAAGGGCTGAGCCCGAGAGAACGGGGCCCGAGAGAACGGGGCCCGAGGGGACAGGGCACAGGGAAACGGGACCCGGGGCCCCGGGCCACCGGGGCCCGCGCCCCGAACCGGCGGGCCCCCGCGGGGGCTCAGCCCCCCAACCCGTGGCTCACCGTGTAGATCAACAACCCTGCAAGCGCTCCCACCACCGTTCCGTTGATCCGGATGAACTGCAGGTCGCGGCCGATGTTCGCCTCGATCTTCCGCGAGGTCTGGGTGGCGTCCCAGCTCGCGACCGTGTCCGTGATCAGGGACGTGATCTCGTCGCGGTAGGTGGTGACGAGGTACGCCGCCGCGTCCTCCGCCCAGCCGTCGACCTTCGCCTGGAGGCGGGCGTCCGAGGAGAGGCGCCGGCCCAGGGAGATCAGGGAGGCGCGGGCGCGCAGGCGGAGCTGGCTGTGGTCGTCCTCCGCCGCCGCGATGATCAGGGAGCGGACCGACGACCAGGCCGAGGCGATGATGTCCTGGACCTCCGGGCGGGCCAGGAGGTCCGACTTCAGGCGCTCGACGCGGACCCGGGTGTCCGTGTCCGACTGGAGCTCGACCGCGAAGTCCGCCAGGAAGCGGTCGATCGCCCCGCGCGCCGGGTGCCCCGGCATGTCCCGCATCTCCGTGACGAAGCGGAGCAGTTCCTTGTAGACGCGCTCGCCGATCCGCTTGTCCACGAAGCGCGGCGTCCAGCCCGGCGCCCCGCCCTGGACCGCGTCCATCACCGAGTCCCCGTGGGTGACCAGCCAGTCGTGGGCCCGGGTGCAGATCAGGTCCACCGCCCGGCGGTGCGCCCCGTCGTCGACCACCTTCTCCAGCGTCTTGCCCAGGGGCGGCGCGATCTCCACCGCCTCCGCCCGCCGGGTGATCGCCTCCCCCACCACCGCCTGCACGTCCGCGTCCCGCAGGACCGTCAGCGCGCCCCGCAGGGCCGTGGACAGCTCCGCGACCACCCGGTCGGCGTGCGCCGGTTCCGCCAGCCAGGCGCCCAGGCGGCGGCCGATGCCCAGGGCGGTCAGCCTGCCCCGCACGACGTCGGCGGAGAGGAAGTTCTCGCCCACGAAGGTGCCGAGGGACGTGCCGAGCTGGTCCTTCTTCCTCGGGATGATCGCCGTGTGCGGGATCGGCAGCCCCAGCGGGTGCCGGAAGAGGGCCGTCACCGCGAACCAGTCCGCGAGCGCGCCCACCATCCCCGCCTCCGCCGCCGCCGCGACGTACCCCGCCCAGGCTCCCGCCCCGGAGTTCCGCGCCCACGTCGCCAGCGCATAGACCACCGCCACGAGGAGCAGCAGGGACGTCGCCAGCGCCTTCATGCGCCGGACTCCCCTGCTCTTCTCCTCGTCCGCGGCCGTGTACGAGAAACTCACCATGCGTCGACCTCCTACCTCAGGGACTCCCGGCGCTCCTCCCGAGTTCCCCCGTACATCTTCGCGATCACCGCCTCGATGTCCGGTTCCCGCACCGACAGGTCGACGAGCGGATGCGCGGCGGCCACCGCGGCGACCAGTGGGGCGGCCGACTCCGCCGCCGGGAAGGCGAGCCACTGCCGGGGGCCCTCCGCGCGTACGAAGCGGGCCCCGGGCACCTCGATCGGGGGCAGCTCCCGCTCCAGGTCCACCACCAGGAGCCGTTCGCTCTCCCCCACCTCGTGCAGCCCGGACAGCTCGCCGTCGTACATCAGGCGCCCGTGGCCGATGACCATCACCCGGGAGCAGAGCTGCTCGATGTCGGTCAGGTCGTGGGTGGTCAGGAGGACCGTCGTGCCCCGCTCCCGGTTCAGGTCCCGCAGGAACTCCCGCACCTTCGCCTTCGACACCACGTCCAGGCCGATCGTCGGCTCGTCCAGGTACAGCACCTCCGGGTCGTGCAGCAGCGCCGCCGCGATGTCGCCGCGCATCCGCTGCCCGAGCGAGAGCTGCCGCACCGGCACGTCGAGGAGCTCCCCCAGGTCCAGGAGGTCCACGCAGCGGTCCAGGTTCTCGCGGTAGCGGGCGTCCGGGATGCGGTACATGCGGTGCATCAGCGTGTACGAGTCCCTCAGCGGCAGGTCCCACCAGAGCGTGGTCCGCTGTCCGAAGACCACCCCTATCCGCCGGGCCAGGCGGGTGCGCTCGCGGGAGGGGTCGATGCCCGCGACCCGCAGCCGGCCGCCGCTGGGGGTGAGGATGCCGGTCAGCATCTTGATGGTGGTGGACTTCCCGGCCCCGTTGGGGCCGATGTAGCCGACCATCTCGCCGCGCTCCACGCCGAACGAGATCCCGTCGACCGCCCGGACCTCCCGCTTCTCGCGGCGGAGCAGTCCCGCCCTGCGGCGGACCGTGAAGACCTTCTCCAGCCCGTCCAGGTGGATGAAGGGTTCGGTGGACGACATCCCGGAGTCCTCAGCTTCCCGTCGATCGGTACGAGCGGATCCCCGCCCGCCAGGCGAGGCCCGCGACCCCGCAGCAGACCAGCGCCACCGGGGGCGACGCGAACGCCGCCCAGTCCGGCACCCCCGCCGGGGCCGGCCGGCCGAGCACGTACAGGGCGGGCAGCCAGCTCGCGAACGCCAGCGGCACCACGTACACCACGCCCCGGACCAGCTCCTGCGCGAAGACCGACGGCGGGTACTGGAGGAGGGTGTTCCCGCCGTACGTGAAGGCGTTCGTGACCTCGGCCGCGTCCTGGAGCCAGAAGAGCGCGGACGCGCCGATCACCATCAGCGCGCCGAAGATCACCGCTCCGCAGACCACCGTCACCGGCAGCAGCACGGCCTTCACCGGCGTCCAGTCCACGTCGAGCAGGAGCAGGCTCCAGACCAGGACGAGCAGCGCCTGCGCGATCCGGCCGAAGCGGCGCAGCGCGAACTTGTCGGCCGCGACCTGCGCGAGCAGCGGCGCCGGGCGCATCAGGAAGGTGTCGAGCGAACCGTCCCTGACCCGCCTGCCCATCCGCTGGAGCGACCCCATCGTCAGGTCCGCGATCCCGAAGGCGGTGCCGGCCGTCCCGTACAGGAAGGCGACCTCCGCGAAGGAGAAGCCGCCGAGCCCCTCCACCTGGCCGAACATCAGGAGGATGACGACGAAGTCGAAGAAGGTGACGCAGAAGCTGTTGAAGAGGGTCAGGGCGAAGGAGAGGCGGTACGCCATGGTGGAGCGGATCCACATGGCCGCCACCAGCCGGTAGGTGCGGAGGGCGTCGCCGAGGCCGTCGTGGGTGCGGGACGGGTCGTCCGGTTCGCCGTGCGCACGGGGCGGGTCGTCCCCCGTGCCCGTGACGGAGGTCGCGGTCGTCGTCTCAGCCACCCTGCACCACCACCTTCCGCGTCGCCATCGCCTGCACCGCCCGGCCCGCGCCGAGCAGCACCAGGGCCCAGCAGCCCTGGAAGGCGTACGCCCCCGCCAGCTCCCGGCCCTCGTACCTCCCCAGGTAGACGTCGGCCGGGACCTGGAGGAGGGAGGCCCAGGGCAGCATCCGGGCGATCTCGCCCAGGGCGCCGGGGAAGACGTTCAGCGGGAGCAGCATCCCGGAGAAGAACAGGCCGCCCAGCCAGGCCACCTGCATCACGCCCTGGCCGTCGAGCAGCCAGAACGCGCTCATCGCCACCAGGTACCAGAGGGCGAAGCCGACCACCGAGCCCAGGGCCACCGCGAGCAGGAACGCCGCCCAGCCGCCGGGCCCGGACGGCAGGGTGAAGCCGAAGACGAGCGCGCCGAGCGCCATCGGGGCGACGCCCCGGCCGAGGAGCTGGAAGGCGGCCCGGCCCGCGTTGGCCGAGAACCACCAGGCCTGGAGGTCGGCGGGCCGGTAGAGGTCGACGGCGATGTCCCCGGTCCTGATCCGCTCGATCAGCTCCTCCTCGAAGCCGCCGCCCATCAGGCCGCAGACGGTGAGCAGGGCCTGCCCGATCCACACGTAGGCGAGGGCGTCGTCCATGGAGTAGCCGCCGAGGTGGGGCCGTTCGTCCCAGAGGGCGATGTACGTGTAGGAGAGGACGAGGCCGAAGACGCTGTTGGTGAAGACGCCCGCCGCCGTGGCCACCCGGTAGGTGGCGTAGCGCCGGAACCCTCCCGCGGCCACCGTCGCGTACAGCCGCAGCATGGGGGGCCCTTTCCGAGGGGGTGGACGGAGGCGAAGCGCACGACCTTAGTGGGAGCGCCGTGTCCGGCGCGACGCGTTTTCCCGTCACATTCGGGGCGCTTCACCTTCGAGTCGCTTTCATGACTTTTGGTGCGCTAAGGGCAATATGGGATGCCATGTCCCCTTCCTCGTCCCCTTCTTCCGGCCCGCACCCGGGCGCGGGCCCCGGCAAGAGCCCCGGCACGGGGCCCGGCCCCGCCACGGGCTCCGGTACGAGCGACCCGAGCGGCACCCCCCGGACGTCCCGCCCGGGCTGGGAGCCGAGGGATCCCACCCTGCGCCCGCCCGGGCGGGCGGCCTCCCCCGCACCCGCCCCCCGCCGCCGGCGCCGCCGCGGCCCCTTCCGGCGCTTCCTCCGCCGCCTCCTCGGCGCGCTGGTCCTCGGCACCCTGCTCCTCGCCGGCGCCCTCGCCGCCGGATACCTCCTGGTGGAGATCCCGCCCGCCAACGCCGCCGCCGTCGCCCAGTCCAACGTCTACCTCTACCGGGACGGCACCCCGCTCGCCCGCGACGGCGAGGTCAACCGCGAGAGCGTCCGGCTCGACCGGATCCCGCTCGCCCTCCAGCGGGCCGTCCTCGCCGCCGAGGAGCGCGACTTCGCCACCTCCCGGGCCGTCGACCCCAAGGCCATGGTCCGCGCCGCCTGGAACACCGTCACCGGCAAGGGCCGCCAGTCCGGCTCCACCATCACCCAGCAGTACGTCAAGAACTACTACCTGGGCCAGGAGCAGACCCTCAGCCGCAAGGCCAAGGAGTTCTTCATCGCGATCAGGCTCGGCCGCGAGAAGAGCAAGCAGGACATCCTCCAGGGCTACCTGAACACCAGCTACTTCGGACGCAACGCGTACGGCGTGCAGGCCGCCGCCCGCGCCTACTACGGCAAGGACGTCGAGCAGCTCGACACCGCCGAGGGCGCGTACCTCGCCTCCCTCCTCAAGGCACCCAGCGCCTACGACGTCACCACCCACCCCGAGAACCGCGCCAAGGCCGTCGCCCGCTGGCACTACGTCCTCGACGGCATGGTCACCGAGGGCTGGCTCGACCGGACCGGCCGCGCCGCCCTCCGCTTCCCCGACCCGCAGACCGCACGCGCCGTCAGCGCCCTGTCCGGGCAGCGCGGTTACGTCGTCCAGGCCGTCGAGGAGTACCTGACGAGCCGCGGGATCGTCGACGAGAAGACCCTCGCCGGCGGCGGCTTCCGGATCACCACCACCCTGGAGCCCGCCAAGCAGGAGGCCCTCGCCGAGGCCGTCGAGGACCGGGTCGTCTCCCGGCTCGACCCGGACCGCGACCCCGCCGACCGCTTCGTGCGCGTCGGGGCGGCGGCCGTCGACCCGGCGAACGGCCGGGTCCTCGCGATGTACGGCGGGATCGACTACACCCGCCAGTACGTCAACAACGCCACCCGCCGCGACTACCAGGTCGGCTCCACCTTCAAGCCCTTCGTCTTCACCGCCGCCGTCCAGAGCGGCGCGCAGACCCAGCAGGGCCGGCCGATCACCCCGGCCACGCTGTACGACGGGACCAACCGGCGCCCGGTGGAGGGCTGGAACGGCGGCCCGTACGACCCGGCCAACGAGGACGACGCGAGCTACGGCGTGATCCCCGTCGGCACCGCCACCGACCTGTCGGTGAACGCCGTGTACGCCCAGATGGCCGTCGACGTCGGCCCCGCGCACGTGCGCCGGACCGCGATCTCCCTCGGCCTGCCCCGCTCCACCCCCGACCTCACCGCCTCCCCCTCCATCGCGCTCGGCGCGGCCACCGCCAGCGTCCTCGACATGGCCACGGCGTACGCGACGCTCGCCGCCCACGGCAGGCTCGGCGCGCACACCCTGGTGGAGGACGTCACCCGGGGCGGCGAACGGCTGGCGCTGCCGGCGCCCCGGACCCGGCAGGCGGTGACCCGCGAGGCCGCCGACACCACCACGTCGATCCTCCGGAGCGTCGTCGAGACGGGCACGGGCACGGCCGCGCAGACCGCCGGGCGCCCGGCGGCGGGCAAGACGGGCACGGCGGAGGACGACAAGGCCGCCTGGTTCGCGGGCTACACCCCGGAACTCGCGACGGTGGTCGCGCTGATGGGCCAGGACCCCGAGACGGGCCACCAGGAACCGCTCTACGGCGCGCTCGGCGCGGACCGGGTCGCCGGGGGTGGGGCGCCCGCCGAGATCTGGGGCCGCTTCACCCGCGCGGCCCTGTCCGGAACGCCCCCCCGGGACTTCGAACTCCGGCTGATGCCGGGCGTGGAGGCCGGAGGACCGGCGTCCGCGTCACCGGTGCCGACGACCGCGACCGGGAACGGCCCGGAGGAGTACGTGACCGGGGAGGCGGGCCCGGAGGCGGCACCCGCACCGGCCCGCGGCCCCGGCCCGGACGGCCGGAACGCCGACCCGGGCGCGCGGACCGCCGGACAGGGCCCCGGCGGCCCCGCCCTCCCCCGTACCGCCGAACGGGGTACGCCCGGCGACCGGCGGGACGGTCAGTGACCCGAGGTCGCCTTCAGACCCACCACGGCCACGAGCAGCAGACAGACGAAGAAGATGCGGGCGGCGGTCGCCGGCTCCCCCAGGACCACCATGCCGAACACCGCCGCGCCGGCCGCGCCGATGCCGACCCACACGCCGTACGCCGTACCGATCGGCAGGGTCTTGGCGGCCTGCGACAGCAGCACCATGGAGGCGACGATCCCGACGCCGGTGAACACGCTGGGCCACAGCCGGGTGAAGCCCTCGGTGTACTTCATCCCGATGGACCACGCGACTTCCAGCAGACCCGCGACGACGAGCAGGATCCAGGCCATGACGACACCTCCGTGAGACGGAACAACAGGGGTGCGTCGTCTTGTCGTGTGCCCGGTACGGCGCGTCTCGTCGGGGTCCTTCCAGGCTAGCAAAGAAAGGGCGGAGGCCCCGGTGACCATGGTCACCGGGGCCTCCGCCCGTGCCGTCCCACAGATGGGGCCGGGTCCCGCGCGGAGAGGCCCCGGTCCTACAGATAGAGCCCGGTCGAGTCGGACGTCCCCTGGAACCGGTCCGCCGCGACCGCGTGCAGGTCGCGCTCCCGCATCAGGACGTACGCGACGCCCCGCACCTCCACCTCGGCGCGGTCCTCGGGGTCGTACAGGACCCGGTCGCCGGTCTCGACCGTACGGACGTTCTGGCCGATCGCGACCACCTCGGCCCAGGCGAGGCGACGGCCGACGGCGGCGGTCGCCGGGATCAGGATGCCGCCGCCCGAGCGCCGCTCTCCCTCCGGGGAGTCGGTACGGACCAGAACCCGGTCGTGGAGCATCCGGATGGGCAGCTTGTCGTGGGTGTTCTCGCTCACGGGGTGAACCTACCCGCCGGGGCGTGTCGCCCGTGCACGGGAGCCGTGATCACCGGCCGCACCGCCGGGTACCGCCGGCGTCGGGGCCCGGCGCCGGGACCGTCACCCCTTGCCCTTGCGGCCGGCCACGGCGATCAGCCCGACGACGGCGACGACCGCGAGCGCCGCCGGGACCACGCGGTCCAGACGGGGCGCGCCGTCCGCGTGGGTCAGGTGGGCCTTCACGTCCGAGACGACCCGGTTGACGGCGACGAAGGCGCGGCCGGCGGTCTGGTCGACCGTCGAGGCCACCTTCGCCCTGGCGTCCCCGATGATCGTCTTCGGGTGCACCCGAATGCCGATCTCGTCGAGAGTGACGGCGAGCTGCTCGCGTCGGCGGACGATGTCCGCCTCGATCTGCGCAGGGGTCCTGGCGTCCGACACCGCACTGCCTCCGTAGTCGTGATCGCCGTGATCGTCGTGATCCGGTCGTTGATGGACAGTCTGTCAGTTCCGCCGCCGAAGGGTCGCCCCAGACCCCCATTAGGCTCTGGACGCGTACGCGAACGTTTCCCGAGGAGAGCCATGAGCGAGCGACTGCAGCCCGGCGACACCGCCCCCGCCTTCACCCTGCCCGACGCGGACGGCAACGAGGTCTCCCTCGCGGACCACCGGGGCCGCAAGGTCATCGTCTACTTCTACCCCGCCGCCCTCACCCCCGGCTGCACCAAGCAGGCCTGCGACTTCACCGACAACCTGGAGCTGCTCGCGGGCGCGGGGTACGACGTCATCGGCGTGTCCCCGGACAAGCCGGAGAAGCTGGCGAAGTTCCGCGAGAAGGAGGACCTGAAGGTCACCCTGGTCGGCGACCCGGAGAAGAAGGTCCTGGAGGCGTACGGCGCCTTCGGCGAGAAGAAGCTGTACGGCAAGACGGTGACGGGCGTGATCCGCTCCACCGTGGTCGTCGACGAGGAGGGGAAGGTCGAGCGCGCCCTCTACAACGTGAAGGCCACCGGCCACGTCGCCAAGATCATCCGGGACCTGGGCGTCGAGGCCTGACGTCCCCCCGAGGTGTGACGGGGATCGCACTTGTGGCCGATCCCCGTTTGCGAACGCCACCGGCCGCGCAGAAGAGCCTCTTGTGTGTGTTTCCCGCAGAGAGGACTGACGGTCATGCCGGCCACCGACAACGGCCCCGCGGCCGACCCCGAGGCCCTGAGACGCCACCCCCGGCTCTTCAGGGCCGTCAGCCGGCGCAAGCAGCCCAGACTGCGGCGGACCGACATCACGGTGACGGACGAGGCGGCGGTCAGGCGGGCCGTGAAGGCGGCCGCGCTCGGCAACGCCATGGAGTGGTTCGACTTCGGCATCTACGCCTACCTCGCCGTCACCCTCGGACACGTCTTCTTCCCGTCCGGGAACGACACCGTCCAGCTCATGTCGTCGTTCGCGACCTTCGCGGTCGCCTTCCTGGTCCGCCCGCTCGGCGGCATGTTCTTCGGACCGATGGGCGACCGGCTCGGCCGCAAGAAGGTCCTCGCGCTGACCATGATCCTGATGGCGGTCGGCACCTTCGCGATCGGCCTGATCCCGTCGTACGCCTCCATCGGCTTCTGGGCGCCGGTGCTCCTGATCGCCTTCCGGATGCTCCAGGGCTTCTCGACGGGCGGCGAGTACGGCGGGGCCTCGACCTTCATCGCCGAGTACGCGCCCGACCGGCGCCGGGGCTACTTCGGCAGCTTCCTGGAGTTCGGCACCCTGGCGGGGTACGTCGGCGCGGCCGGCCTGGTGACGGCGCTCACCGCGTGGCTCGGCTCCGACACGATGGAGGCGTGGGGCTGGCGCGTGCCGTTCCTGGTGGCGGGGCCGCTGGGCCTGGTCGGCCTCTACCTGCGGATGCGGCTCGACGAGACGCCGGCCTTCCAGCGCCTGGAGTCCGACACGGCGCACCCGTCGGAGGCGGCGGACGCGGTGGAGACCACGACCAAGGGCGACCTGGCGAAGATCTTCCGCCAGCAGTGGCCGATGCTGCTGCTGTGCGTGGCGCTGGTGGGCGCGTACAACATCACCGACTACATGGTCCTGTCGTACATGCCGACGTACCTCTCGGACGAGCTCGGCTACAGCGAGACGCACGGCCTGCTGATCCTGCTCCTGGTGATGGTGCTCCTGATGCTGGTCATCACCCGGGTGGGCAAGCTGAACGACCGCTTCGGCCGCAAGCCGGTCCTGATGGCGGGCATGCTGGGCTTCCTCTTCCTCTCCCTCCCGGCGTTCCTGCTGATCGGCCAGGGCGGGATCCCGGCGATCACGGCGGGCATGCTGATGCTCGGCCTGTCGCTCGTCTGCATGCTCGGCACGATGTCGGCGGCGCTCCCGGCCCTCTTCCCGACGGACGTCCGCTACGGCTCCCTCTCGGTGGGCTACAACCTCTCCACGTCCCTCTTCGGCGGCACCACCCCCCTCGTGATCACCGCCCTGATCGGCGCGACCGGCAGCAACCTGATGCCGGCGTACTACGCGATGGGCGCGGCCCTCGTCGGCGTCATCGCCGTGGCCTGCATGAAGGAGACGGCCCGACAGCCCCTGGAGGGCTCGCCCCCGTCCGTGGAGACCCACGAGGAGGCGGCGGAAATGGTGATGGCCAGGGCGCCGGAGCCGAAGTTCTGACGCCGCTGCCCCCGGTGGCCCGGCGGCCACTACGATGGTCGCGCGAGCGGCCGTGGTGGAATTGGCAGTCACGCTGGGTTTAGGTCCCAGTGGGGTAACACCCGTGAGGGTTCGAGTCCCTCCGGCCGCACGGTTCCGAAAAGGACCGCCCTTCGGGGCGGTCCTTTTCCGTGCCTACGGGCTGTCTCAGCCCAGCAGCTCCCGCACCACCGGTGCCAGCGCCCGGAACGCCTTGCCCCGGTGGCTGATCGCGTTCTTCTCCGCCGGGGTCAGTTCCGCGCAGGTGATGTCGTACCCCTCGGGCTGGAGGATCGGGTCGTAGCCGAAGCCGTTGGTGCCGGCGGGGGCGTGGCGGAGGGTGCCCGGCATGGTGCCTTCGACGACGCGTTCCGTGCCGTCCGGGAGGGCGAGGGCGGCGGCGCAGGCGAAGTGGGCGCCGCGGTGTTCGTCGGCGATGTCGGAGAGCTGGGCCAGGAGCAGGTCCAGGTTGGCGCGGTCGTTTCCGTGGGTGCCGGACCAGCGGGCGGAGAAGATGCCGGGGGCGCCGTTGAGGACGTCGACGCAGAGGCCCGAGTCGTCGGCGACGGCGGGGAGGCCGGTGGCCCGCGCGAGGGCGTGGGCCTTGAGGAGCGCGTTCTCGGCGAAGGTGACGCCGGTCTCCTTGACGTCGGGCACCTCCGGGTACGCGTCCGCGCCGACGAGTTCGAGGTCGAGGCCCGCGTCGGCGAGGATCGCGTGGAGTTCGGTGATCTTGCCCGCGTTGCGGGTGGCGAGGATCAGACGGGTCATGCCGTCGATTATCCCGGGGCCGCCGGCCCGGTCGGTCAGCCCGGGGTGCAGACCTTCGTGACCTCGCCCGCCGCGTTCGTGATCGGCGTGATGTCGGGGGTGGTGTCGCCGTTCCTCACCGCCGTGCGGACGGAGTCGACGCCCTTGGTGAGGTCGTCGACGGCCTTGGAGAGGTCCGCGTTGTCGGTGGTGTCTTTGAGGTTGCCCAGCTCGGTGGAGATCGAGGTCAGGGCCTCCTCGATCTGCGTCGGGTCGTTCGAGGCGCTGGAGACGGCCTGCTGGAGGTTGCTCACCGAGGTGGCTATCGCGTCGGCGGTCCTGACGCAGTCCGCGGCGGTGTCGAGGGCCGCGCAGCCGCTCAGGACGGTGGTGAGCGTGGCTGCCGTGGCCACGGCGAGTGCGATGCGGCGCTTCAAGGTGGGTCCTCCCCCTGGGCTGGACGGATGGGCGGGCGCACGGATCGTATCCGCGCGCCCGTTGTCCGTCAGGACGCCGTGGCGTCCGGGAGGGTTCCTCGGGGGATTCCCCGGCGGGTTCCTCAGAGGGTTCCGTCGAGGGCCTTGCGCTGGAGCTCGGCCAGGTCGGCGCAGCCGCCGGAGGCCAGGTCGAGGAGGGCGTTGAGCTCCTTGCGGTCGAAGGGCTCGGCCTCGGCGGTGCCCTGGACCTCGACGAAGCGGCCGTCGCCGGTGCAGACGACGTTCATGTCGGTGTCGGCGCGGACGTCCTCCTCGTAGCAGAGGTCGAGGAGCGGGACGCCGTCGACGATGCCGACGGAGACGGCGGCGACGGTGCCGGTGAGGGGCTTGCGGCCGGCCTTCACCAGCTTCTTGGACTGGGCCCAGGCGACGGCGTCGGCGAGGGCGACGTACGCGCCGGTGATGGCGGCGGTGCGGGTGCCGCCGTCGGCCTGGAGGACGTCGCAGTCGAGGACGATCGTGTTCTCGCCGAGCGCCTTGTAGTCGATGACGGCGCGCAGGGAGCGGCCGATGAGGCGGGAGATCTCGTGGGTGCGGCCGCCGATCTTGCCGCGGACGGACTCGCGGTCGCCGCGGGTGTTGGTGGAGCGGGGCAGCATGGAGTACTCCCCGGTGACCCAGCCCTCGCCGCTGCCCTTGCGCCAGCGCGGGACGCCCTCGGTGACGGAGGCGGTGCAGAAGACCTTGGTGTCGCCGAAGGAGATGAGGACGGAGCCCTCGGCGTGCTTGCTCCATCCGCGTTCGATGGTGACGGGGCGGAGCTGTTCGGGGGTACGGCCGTCGATGCGAGACATGGGTCGAGCCTAGCGGGGCGCGGGGAGGGATCCGTTCCACTCCCGGGCGGCCGGACGTCCGGGTGGCCGGATGCGGCGGGGGCGCGTCCGGCCGTGAACCGCCGGACACGCCCAGGGGCCCGTTCCCCTGTCGGAACGGGCCCCTGCCGGTGCGAGCCGGCCGCTCGCGTCAGGTCCTCACATCAGGTCTTCGATCTCCGCGGCGATCGGGTCCGCGTCGGTGCCGATGACGACCTGGATGGCGGTGCCCATCTTCACGACGCCGTGGGCGCCGGCGGCCTTCAGGGCGGCCTCGTCGACGAGGGCGGGGTCGACGACCTCGGTGCGCAGGCGGGTGATGCAGCCTTCGACCTCTTCGATGTTCTCGATGCCGCCGAGCCCGGCGACGATCTTCTCAGCCTTGCTGGCCATGTGTCTCTCCCTGTCCGTTCCGTTCGCGAGGACGCGAATCTCGGCGCACCTGCGGTCCGCTTTGACACGGTAACCCACGGTTGGCCCAACTTCGCGAGCGAGTGCAGCCGTTCTGCCGAATGATGACGATCACCGGCGGCCTGTCCTCGGCGGGCTTCCGGAGCCTATCGCAACTGGTCTACACCAGTGTGCAACGAGACGCGCACCCGGCTTGTTCCGGGCAGGGAGGACGCCCATGAGTAGCGACAGCGCAGCGGCCGCGCAGAAGAAGTCCTGGGGCAGCGGTCTCTTCCAGGGCCTCCAGAAGATGGGGCGCAGCCTCCAGCTCCCCATCGCCGTCCTGCCGGCCGCGGGCATCATCAACCGGCTCGGGCAGCCGGACGTCTTCGGCGCCGACGGCCTCGGCTGGGACAACGTCGCCAAGGTGATGGCGGGCGCGGGCGGCGCGCTGCTCGACGGCAGCCTCGGCCTCCCCCTGCTGTTCTGCATCGGCGTCGCGATCGGCATGGCGAAGAAGGCGGACGGCTCGACGGCGCTCGCGGCCGTGGTCGGCTTCCTCGTCTACTACACGGTGCTGCGCCAGTTCCCGAAGGACTGCCCCGGGGGGACGCGGGACATCGTGGGCGGCTGCCTGGGCGCGGACGACTCCTTCGCGGGGTACACGTACCAGAACCCCGGCGTCTTCGGCGGCATCGTCATGGGCCTGCTCACCGCGTACCTGTGGCAGCGCTACCACCGGACGAAGCTGGTGGACTGGCTGGGCTTCTTCAACGGCCGCCGCCTCGTCCCGATCATCATGACCTTCGTGGGGATCGTGTTCGCCGCGCTCTGCCTGTGGGTCTGGCCGCCGATCGGCGACGCCCTGGAGAGCTTCAGCGACTGGCTGGTCGGGCTCGGCGCGTGGGGCTCGGGCATCTTCGGCGTGGCGAACCGGGCACTGCTCGTCATCGGTCTCCACCAGTTCCTCAACGTGCCGATCTGGTTCCAGTTCGGGACGTACACGAAGCCGGACGGCACGGTGGTGCACGGCGACATCCCCATGTTCCTGGCGGGCGACCCGAACGCGGGCCAGTTCCTGACGGGCTTCTTCCCGATCATGATGTTCGCGCTGCCGGCCGCCGCGCTCGCGATCACCCACTGCGCCAAGCCGCACCGGCGCAAGGAGGTCGGCGGTCTGATGCTGTCGGTGGCGCTGACCTCGTTCGTCACCGGCATCACGGAGCCGCTGGAGTACTCGTTCCTCTTCATCGCCCCGGTCCTGTACGCGATCCACGCGGTGCTGACCGGCGTCTCGATGGCGGTGACCTGGGCGCTCGGCGTGAAGGACGGGTTCAGCTTCTCGGCCGGCCTGATCGACTACGTGATCAACTGGAACCTCGCGACGAAGCCGTGGCTGATCATCCCGATCGGCCTGGCCTTCGCGGTCGTGTACTACGTGATCTTCCGGTTCGCGATCACCAGGTTCAACCTCCCGACGCCCGGCCGCGAGCCGGAGGAGGTCGAGGCGGAGATGGAGCGGGACAACGTGAAGTGAGCCCGCGGCAGTCCCGCCGCACCTCCCGCGGCGACCCCGCCGCACACCGCGCGGCAGCCCGCCGCACCTCCCGCGGCGGGCCCCGATCCAGGCCCCCGGACCCCACGGTCCGGGGGCCTTTCCGCGCCCGCTACGGAGCGTGTTCGAGCGGGTGAGAATTCACAGGTTCCTTATCTAAGTCGCGCGTGCTAAAACTGGTCTACACCACTCATTGGTGTAGACCACGCGGTCCAGACCACCGCGTTCCACGAGACGCCGCCGACACCCCCTTTCACTGTCCTCCGGCGGCGCCTTGCCTTACTGGAGGAAGTTGATGAGTACGGCCACCGCCCAGGCCGCCGCTCCCGCGAAGAAGCGCGGATCCGGCCTGTTCCAGGGCCTGCAGAAGGTCGGTCGCAGCCTGCAGCTGCCGATCGCCGTACTGCCGGCCGCGGGTATCTTGCTCCGTCTCGGCCAGCCCGACGTGTTCGGCAAGGACGGACTGGGCTGGGACAAGGTCGCCTCCGTGTTCGCCACGGCCGGTGACGCTGTCTTCTCGAACCTGCCCCTGCTGTTCTGCATCGGCGTCGCCATCGGCTTCGCCAAGAAGGCCGACGGCTCGACCGCCCTCGCCGCCCTCGTCGGCTTCCTGGTCTACAGCAACGTCCTCAAGGCGTTCCCGGTCACCGACGCCGTCGTCAACACCACCGCCAACAAGGGTGTCGACGTCGCCGCGACCTACAACAACCCGGGTGTCCTCGGCGGCATCATCATGGGTCTGATCGCCGCCGTCCTGTGGCAGAAGTTCCACCGCACCAAGCTGGTCGACTGGCTCGGCTTCTTCAACGGCCGCCGCCTCGTCCCGATCATCATGGCCTTCGTCGGCACCCTCGTCGGCGTGGTCTTCGGCCTGATCTGGGAGCCCATCGGCAACGGCATCTCCAGCTTCGGCGAGTGGATGACCGGTCTCGGCTCGGTCGGCGCCGGCCTCTTCGGCCTCATCAACCGCGCGCTGATCCCGGTCGGCATGCACCAGTTCGTGAACACCGTCTCCTGGTTCCAGATCGGCGACTTCACCAACGCGGCCGGCGAGGTCGTCCACGGTGACCTGAACCGCTTCTTCGCCGGTGACCCGAGCGCCGGAATCTTCATGTCGGGCTTCTTCCCGATCATGATGTTCGGCCTCCCGGCCGCCGCCCTCGCCATCGCGCACTCCGCCCGCCCGGAGCGCCGCAAGGCCGTCATGGGCATGATGCTCTCGCTCGCGCTGACCTCCTTCGTCACCGGCATCACGGAGCCGATCGAGTTCACCTTCATGTTCATCGCGCCGCTCCTGTACGCGATCCACGCGGTCCTCACCGCCATATCCATGGCCGTGACCTGGGCGCTCGGCGTCCACGCGGGCTTCACCTTCTCCGCGGGCTTCATCGACTACGCGCTGAACTGGAACCTCGCGACCAAGCCGTGGCTGATCATCCCGATCGGTCTCGTCTTCGCGGCGATCTACTACGTGGTCTTCCGCTTCGCGATCACCAAGTTCAACCTCACCACCCCGGGCCGCGAGCCCGAGGAGGAGATCGAGGACCTCACCAAGGCGTGAGTCCCGCCCCGTCACGCCGAAGGCCCCGGAACCGTCCAGGTTCCGGGGCCTTCCCCGTGTCCGTGCTCAGACCTCGTACACCGCGCCCGATCTCGCCAGCTCCGACGGCCCCGCGTACACCTCGCGCGCGTCCGCCAGGTTCCGCTCGCCGTCCGTCCACGGCGGGATGTGGGTGAGGACGAGGCGGCCCACCCCGGCGCGGGCCGCCTGGGCCCCGGCCTCGCGGCCGTTGAGGTGGAGGTCCGGGATGTCCTCCTTGCCGTGGGTGAAGGAGGCCTCGCAGAGGAAGAGGTCGACGCCCTCGGCCAGCTCGTCCAGCGCCTCGCAGGTGCCGGTGTCCCCGGAGTACGCGAGCGAGCGGCCGCCGTGCTCGACCCGGATGCCGTACGCCTCGACCGGATGGCACACCTTCTCCGTGCGGACGGAGAACGGGCCGAGCTCGAAGCTGCCCGACTTCAGCGTGTGGAAGTCGAAGACCTCGCCCATCGCGGTGGGCGACGGCGTGTCCGCGTACGCCGTGGTCAGCCGCTGCTCGGCGCCCTCCGGCGCGAAGACGGGGATCGCGCCGCAGCGCCCGCCCTCGTGCCGGTAGTACCGGGCGACGAAGTACCCGCACATGTCGATGCAGTGGTCGGCGTGCAGATGGCTGAGGAAGATCGCGTCGAGGTCGTACAGACCGATGTGGCGCTGCAACTCGCCCAGGGCGCCGTTGCCCATGTCGAGGAGCAGCCGGAAGCCGTCGGCCTCGACGAGGTAGCTCGAACAGGCCGAGTCCGCGGACGGGAACGACCCGGAGCAACCGACGACGGTGAGCTTCATGGAGCGTGAACCTCCGTGGACGGGTGCGGGAATGCGCAGGGGAGGGGAGGCTGTGCGGTCTGTCGAGCGTAAGGCGCACCGGGGCCCGTCGCTCCTTCGCGGTGGCCGGTTGTGGGCGAACTCACGGGCTCTGTCACCGGTTCGGATGGATGCCGCCCCGCCACGGCGGAGGGAGCCGCGCGCCGGTACCGTCGTGCGGTATGGACACGTCGTGGTGGCCCGCACTGGTCGGGGTCGTGGTGCTCGCGCTCGTGGTGGCGCTCGTCGACGGGCGGAAGCGGTCGCCGCGCCGCCCCTCCTCCCGCCGTCCCCCGGGGCGGACCCGGCCGCCGGGGCGGACCCGCCCCCCGGCCCGGCCGTCCGCCCGGCCGTCGGCACCGCAGAAGGCGGGCCGGGGGCCGAAGGCCGGTGAGATCTGGTGGGCGGACGTGCCCTTCGAGGACGGGCCCGGGTCGAAGGACCGGCCCTGTCTGGTGCTCTCGGTGCGCGGGAGCGGCGCGCTCGTCGCCAAGATCACCAGCAGGCACCACGAGGAGCGGCCCGGGGTGATCGCGCTGCCGCCGGGGACGGTGGGCGACGCGCGGGGGCGGCCGAGCTTCCTGGAGACGGACGAGCTGCGGAACGTGCCGGTGGCCGATTTCCGGCGGAGGGTGGGAGAGGTGGACCCGGCCCTGTGGGACCGGGTCCGTCATCTCGCGCGCTGAGGACCGCGGGAGCGGCTCAGGCCCAGAGCTGGCCCTGGACCGTCTCGATGGCCTCTTCGGTCGTCGCGGCCGTGTAGAGGCCGGTCGACAGGTACTTCCAGCCGCCGTCGGCGACGACGAAGGCGATGTCGGCGCTCTCCCCCGCCTTGACGGCCTTGTTGCCGACGCCGATGGCCGCGTGCAGGGCCGCGCCGGTGGAGACGCCCGCGAAGATGCCCTCCTCCTTGAGGAGTTCGCGGGTGCGGGTGACCGCGTCGGCGGAGCCGACGGAGAAGCGGGTGGTGAGGACGGAGGCGTCGTACAGCTCCGGCACGAAGCCCTCGTCGAGGTTGCGCAGGCCGTAGACGAGGTCGTCGTAGCGCGGCTCGGCGGCCACGATCTTCACGTCGGGCTTGTGCTCGCGCAGGTAGCGGCCGACGCCCATCAGGGTGCCGGTGGTGCCGAGCCCGGCCACGAAGTGGGTGATCGAGGGCAGGTCGGCGAGGATCTCGGGGCCCGTACCGGCGTAGTGCGCACCGGCGTTGTCGGGGTTCCCGTACTGGTAGAGCATCACCCAGGACGGGTTCTCGGCGGCGATCTCCTTGGCGACGCGCACCGCCGTGTTGGATCCGCCCGCCGCCGGGGAGGAGACGATCTCCGCTCCCCACATGGCGAGCAGCTGGCGCCGCTCCTCGCTGGTGTTCTCGGGCATGACGCAGACGATGCGGTAGCCCTTGAGCTTGGCGGCCATGGCGAGGGAGATGCCGGTGTTGCCGCTGGTCGGCTCCAGGATGGTGCAGCCGGGGGTGAGCCGGCCGTCCTTCTCCGCCTGTTCGATCATGTGGAGCGCGGGGCGGTCCTTGACCGAGCCGGTGGGGTTGCGGTCCTCCAGCTTCGCCCAGATCCGGACGTCGTCCGAGGGCGAGAGCCGGGGGAGGCGGACCAGGGGCGTGTTGCCGACCGCCGCCAGCGGGGAGTCGTAACGCATGTGGATCAGACCGCGCCGCCGGCGACGGCCGGCAGGATCGTGACGCTGTCGCCGTCGGAGAGCTTGGTCTCGATGCCGTCGAGGAAGCGCACGTCCTCGTCGTTCAGGTAGACGTTGACGAAGCGGCGGAGCTTGTCGCCGTCGACGATGCGGGCCTCGATCCCGGCGTGGCGGGTCTCCAGGTCGGCGAAGAGCTCGGCGAGGGTCCCACCGCTGGCCTCGACGGCCTTGGCGCCGTCGGTGTAGGTGCGGAGGATGGTCGGGATGCGGACCTCGATGGCCATGGCGTGGGCTCCTGTCGGAAGTGGCGTGATGGGCGCGCTGCTGGGGCCCCGCGCGGAGGGGGTCGTACGGTGAGGGGCGCTCGGCCGGCCGCTCAGAGAGCGGCGCGGACCGGGCGGACCGCTGTTCCGCTCGTACAGATCGCGCTGGCGAGGCGGCCCAGGTCGACGTGCAGGCGTGCCACGAGCAGGGGCGTGCTCGGCGTCTCTTCGCTCACGTCGTGGGAAACCATGGGCTCATCGTATCGATTCCCGGTCCGGGTCCCGGAATGTGATCTCACATGGTGGATGCTTCCTGACCGCCTGCCGGACCGTGCAGGTAGACGACGGTCGGCGTGCCGGTCCTGGGGTGCGGGACGACCTCCGCGTCCACGCCGTAGACGGCGTCGAGGAGGGCCGGGGTGAGGACCTCGGCGGGGGTGCCGCCGGTGACGACCCGGCCCCGTTCCAGGACGTAGATCCGGTCGCAGTACGCCGCCGCCAGGTTGAGGTCGTGCAGGGCGAGCAGGTTGGTGGTGCCCAGGGTGCGGACGAGGGCGAGGACGTCGAGCTGGTGGCGGATGTCCAGGTGGTTGGTGGGCTCGTCGAGGACGAGCAGGGCCGGTTCCTGGACGAGGGCGCGGGCGACCAGGGCGCGCTGGCGCTCGCCGCCGGAGAGGGTCGGGTAGGGGCGGTCGGCGAAGCCGGTGAGGCCGACGCGGGCGAGGGCGGCGTCGGCGTGCGCGCGGTCGGGGGCGGTGTCGCCCTCCCAGAAGCGCTTGTGCGGGGAGCGGCCGAGGGCGACCAGTTCGCGGACGGTGAGCTCGAAGTCGGCGCCGGTGTCCTGGGGGACGGTGGCGACGCGGCGGGCGCGGCCCTTGGGGCCGAGGGCGCGCAGGTCGTCGCCGTCGAGGAGGGCGCGTCCGGCGGTGGGGGCGAGGGTGCCGTAGACGCAGCGCAGGAGGGTGGTCTTGCCGCTGCCGTTGGGGCCGATGAGGCCGACGGTCTCGCCGGGGCGGACGGTGAGGTCGACGGAGCGGAGGCGGTCCTCGTACGCGAGGCCTTCCAGGCGCAGTTCGGTCACGAGGGGTCCTCCGGGCGGGGCGGGAGCCCTTCCGGGCGCGGTTCGGTCACAGGAGCGCTCCTTCGGGGCGGCGGCGCATCAGCCAGAGGAAGAAGGGGCCGCCGACCAGGGCGGTGAGGACGCCGACGGGGAGGTCCTGGGGTGCGATGAGGGTCCGGGCGCCGAGGTCGGCGAGGACCAGGGCGAGGGCGCCGCCGAGCGCGGCGACCGGCAGGAGGCGGCGGTGCGGGGCGCCGACGGCGAGCCGGGCGGCGTGCGGGGCCATGAGGCCGACGAAGCCGACGGCGCCGCTCGCGGAGACCATGACGGCGGTGACGAGGGAGACGAGGACGAAGACGGCGGCGCGGAAGCGGGCGGTGTCGAGGCCGAGGACGGTGGCGTCCTCCTCGCCGACGAGGAGCAGGTCGAGCGGGCGGGCGAGGGTGAGCAGGACGCCGAGGCCGAGGGCCAGGACGGCGGCGGGCAGGACGAGGACGTCCCAGCGGGCGCTGCCGAGGCCGCCGAGGGACCAGTACAGCGCCTCGCGGAAGTGCTCGGGGCGGCCGGCGGCGGCCAGGATCAGGGTGGTGAGGGCGGAGAGGACGTACGAGACGGCGACGCCGGCGAGGACGAGCCGGGGGCCGGTCATGGTTCCGCCGCGCCGGGCGAGTCCGTAGACGAGGACGAGGGAGAACAGGGCGCCGGCGAAGGCCCCGGCGGGCAGGGCGAGGGTGGTGGTGATCCCGCCGCCGATGCCGAGGACGAGGACGAGGACGGCTCCGGCGGAGGCGCCGGAGGAGATGCCGAGGAGGAAGGGGTCGGCGAGCCGGTTGCGGACGAGGGCCTGGAGGACGGTGCCGACGACGGCGAGTCCGGCGCCGACGACGACGCCGAGCAGGAGCCGGGGCAGCCGCACGTCGAGGACGATCGTCCGGTACGGGGAGGGCCCGGCCCGGCCGGTCAGGGCGTCGAGCACCTGACCGGGCGGGACGCGGACGGAGCCGAGGGCGAGGGAGGCGAGGCAGGCGGCGGCCAGGGCGAGCAGGAGCCCGGCGACGACGGCCGGGGTGCGCAGCCGGCCGGCCGGGGGCCGGGGGCGCGGGACCCGCGCCGGAACGGTCTGCTTCTCCTTGGTGCCGGGGGCGCGGGTTCCGGTGCTCATCGGGCGGTGGCCGGGTGGAGCTGGGCGGCCAGCTTGTCGACGGCGTCGGGGACGCGGACGCCGAGGACCGCGTCGGAGAGCGGCATCACGGCGAAGCGGCGGTTCTTGATCGCGGGGACGTCCTTGAGGGCGGGGTCGTCGAGGAGCCGCTTCTTCTTCTGCTCGACGGTGGTGGAGCCGTAGTCGTAGATGACGACGACCTCGGGCCTGCGGGCGACGACCTCCTCCCAGGCGGCGTCGCCGAAGGCCTTGTCGAGGTCGGAGAAGACGTTGCGGCCGCCGGAGCGGGTGATCAGCTCGTTGCCGATGCCCTTGCCGCCGACGGTGAAGGCGGTCTTGTCGCCGCTGTCGTAGACGAAGACGGGGACGGGCGGGACGTCCTTGAGGCGCTTCTCGTTGGCGGCGACGGTGGCGCGGGCCTGCGCGATCCACTTCTCGGCGCGGTCGGGGACGCCGAAGGTGCGGCCGACCTCGGTCACCTCCTGGTAGAGGTCGTCCACGGAGGTCTTGCCGGAGGGGCAGTACTCGCTGTTGAGGCGGGTGGACATGCCCGCCTTCTTCAGGTCGTCGCGGCTGCGGCCGTCCTTGGCGTCGAAGGCGGAGGAGTAGCCGCCGTAGACGAAGTCGGGGTTCGCGGCGAGCAGGGCCTCCTTGGAGGGGTACTCCTTCGCGAGGACGGGGACGGAGTCGTAGGCCTTCTTGTAGGCGGGCAGGACCGCGTCGTCGAGGTAGGCGGTGCCGACGAGGGACTTCTCCAGGCCGAGGGCGATCATGATCTCGGTGACGTGCTGGTTCATGGTGACCACGCGCTTCGGCGGGGCCTGGAAGGTGCTCTTCACGCCGCAGTTGGTGACGGTGTACGGGAATCCGGGGGCGGCCTTCGCGGGCTCGTCGGCGGCGGGGCCGGAGTCGGCCGAGCAGGCGGCGAGGAGCGGGACCAGGACGGCCGCGGAGAGGGCGGCGGGCAGCGGGGGGCGGCGCCAGGACATGACGGGACGTTCCTCCTCCGGGGATTTCCACGTCCCCGATCGGCGGTGGGCGGACGGCAGGTCAGTTCCTGGCTTCCGCCCCGGAGGGGGCGGTCACAGTGGCGGGACCGTGCCGGATTCGCACCGGCTTCCTGGGTCCTGCCGTCCGTTGGTTTCGCGTCAGTGTCTCATCGGCGCGAAACGGGTCGTCCGGGTGTCAGGAGTAGGCCTCGACGACCTGCACGTCCTCCTCGGTCACCACGCCCTCGACGATGGCGAAGGAGCGGAACTGGAAGGGTCCGGCGCCGTCGGTGTCGGCGGTGGAGACGAGGACGTAGTGGGCGTGCGGCTCGTTGGCGTACGTGATGTCCGTGCGGGACGGGTAGGCCTCGGTCGCGGTGTGCGAGTGGTAGACGATCACGGGCTCCTCGTCCCGGTCGTCCATCTCGCGGTAGAGCTTGAGCAGGTCCGCGGAGTCGAACTCGTAGAAGGTGGGCGAGCGGGCCGCGTTGAGCATCGGGACGAAGCGCTCGGGGCGGCCGGTGCCGGCCGGTCCCGCGACCACGCCGCAGGCCTCGTCCGGGTGGTCCGCGCGGGCGTGTTCCACGATCTGGTCGTACAGGGCCCGGGTGATGGTCAGCATGGCGACAGGATAAGCAGAGGGGCCCCGCCGTACCGAGGAGTGGTACGGCGGGGCCCGCATGCTGGGACGGGTGCGGTTTCCGTCCGGGCTCAGGAGCGCTTGGCGAAGGCCGCGTTCTCGGGGTTGCGGGACTTCAGGACCAGGTAGGAGACGCCCAGGATCAGGCCCCAGACCGGCGCGCAGTAGAGCGAGACGCGGGCGCCCTCGTCGATGCCCATCATCACGATGACCATGCCGATGAAGAGGAGCGCGAACCAGCTGGTGTACGGGGCTCCCGGGGCCTTGAAGGCGGACTCGGGCAGCTCGCCGCGGTTCGCCTTGGCGCGGTAGCGGATCTGGCAGACCAGGATCATGATCCAGGCCCACATGCCGGAGATGGTGGCGAAGGAGACGACGTACTCGAAGGCCTTGCCGGGGGCGACGTAGTTGATCCAGACGCCGACGAGCATCAGCGAGGCCGAGAAGGTCAGGCCGAGCAGCGGGGTGCCGCTCTTGGTGAGCTTCGTGAAGACCTTCGGGCCCTGGCCGTTGAGCGCGAGGTCGCGCAGCATGCGGCCGGTGGAGTACATGCCCGAGTTGCAGGAGGACAGGGCCGCGGTCAGCACCACGAAGTTGACGATGGCGGCGCCGACGCCGAGGCCCATCTTCTCGAAGGCGGCGACGAACGGGGAGACGCCCGGCTGGAACTCGGTCCACGGCACGACCGACAGGATCATGATCAGGGCGCCGACGTAGAAGACGGCGATGCGCCACGGCACGGTGTTGATGGCCTTGGGCAGGACGGTCTTCGGGTCCTTGGACTCGCCCGCCGTGACGCCGACGAGCTCGACGGCGAGGAAGGCGAACATCACGATCTGGAGCGTCATCAGCGTGCTGCCGACGCCGTTCGGGAAGAAGCCGCCCTGGTTCCACAGGTGGGCGACGGTCGCGGTGTCGCCGGCGTCGGAGAAGCCGACGGTGAGGATGCCGGCGCAGATCAGGATCATGCCGATGATCGCGGTGACCTTGACCATGGAGAACCAGAACTCCAGCTCGCCGAAGAGCTTCACGGAGATCAGGTTGGCGCCGTAGAGGACGACGGTGAAGACGAGGGCGGAGATCCACTGCGGGATGTTCCACCAGTAGGTCATGTAGGTGGCCGCGGCGGTGACCTCGGTGATGCCGGTGACGACCCAGAAGAGCCAGTACGTCCAGCCGGTCACGAAGCCCCAGAACGGGCCGATGAACTCGCGCGCGTACTCCGCGAAGGAGCCGGACACGGGGCGGTACATGAGCAGTTCGCCCAGGGCCCGCATGATGAAGAAGATGACCAGGCCCGCGATCGCGTAGGCCAGGACGAGGCTGGGTCCGGCCTTGTGGATGGCCTTGCCCGCGCCGAGGAAGAGCCCGGTGCCGATGGCACCGCCGATCGCGATCATCTGGATCTGCCGGGCGCCGAGGCCACGCTGGTAGCCCTCGCCGCCGCCCACGGCCCCGTCGGTGCCGTCGTGCTGCTTGTCGACCTGCACAGAGGTCATGGTGGTGCGCCTTTCTCCATGCTGATCCGCGCGACTGCGAGTGCGTCTGCCGCGGACCAGATCCTGATCCCCCCGGATGTGGATGGAGTGCCGCCGGCGGTCAGCCGGCCCGAGCGCCCTCGGGGACAGGGGTGGCGTCCCCGAGCGGTCGTGAAGATTTATCACGGGGTGGGCGGCGATCGAGGGAGTTGCGCGTGGCGCGGGTCACATGAAAATACGGACGCACCGGATTCAAGAGGGCCAAGCGGACGCTCGCATAACGCATTCGTTATCCGGATTTGAGCGTCCGCTGAGCGAACGGCCCGTGCCGTCGCGGTTCCGGCGGGTCCCCTCAGGAGGAGAGCAGGGTCTCCACGAGGGACTCCTGGAGGGCCCCCAGCCAGAGGTAGGCCATCACCATCGGCTTGCGCGGGTCGGAGTCCGGCAGCCGGTAGAGCCGCTCGCTCTCCTCGTCGTCGGAGACCTCCAGGCGGGTCCCGATGGTCAGCCGGAGGTCGTTGAACGTGCCGAGCCAGGCCCGGGACTCGTCCGGGGTGAGCTTGAGGACCGCGCCGCCCTCCCCGGCCGCCTCGGCGGCGAGGGAGTCCAGGGCGCGCACCATCACGAGGGCGTCCTCGCGCTTGCGGGCCCGCAGGTCGTTCTCGGTGTAGCGGCGGAAGTCGGAGGCGGCGGCCCGCAGCTCCTCGGTGTCGTCCCCGTACGCGTCGGGGAAGAGGCGCCGCAGGGCGGGGTCGGACGGGGGCTCGCTGGGACCCTCGGCGAAGAGCGCGGCCAGCGGGTCCGCGTCGGCGGCGGGCTCGTCGCCCGGCCCGATCAGCTCCAGGAGCTGCACGGACAGGGAGCGCAGGATGGAGATCTCGACGTCGTCGAGGGCGACGGCCGCGCCGCCGCCGGCCAGGGCCTCGAAGCGGCCGGCCATCAGCCGCGGTCCTGGGTGAGGGTCGCCCAGAGGCCGTAGCCGTGCATCGCCTGCACGTCCCGTTCCATCTCCTCGCGGGTGCCGCTGGAGACCACCGCGCGGCCCTTGTGGTGCACGTCGAGCATCAGCTTGTGCGCCTTGTCCTTGGAGTAACCGAAGTACGACTGGAAGACGTAGGTCACATAGCTCATCAGGTTCACCGGGTCGTTGTGCACGAGGGTCACCCAGGGCACGTCCGGTTCGACGACCGCGGAGACCTCCTCGGCCGGTTCCGTACGTTCGATCTCGATAGGCGCGACGCTCACTCACCCCATGCTGCCACCCCGGGGGGCCCATCGCACAAACGGGCCGGTGCTCCGACACGCCCCCGGAGAGCCCGCCGCCCCAGAAATCGTCAGAGTGACGATTTCTGGGTTAGCATCACCGGCATGAACGCTGCGGACCTTGGGCTGCCGGTGGACGTGCCGTCGACCGCGCTCTTCACCGACCAGTACGAACTGACCATGCTCCGGGCGGCCCTCGCGGCCGGCACCGCCGACCGGCGCTCCGTCTTCGAGGTCTTCACCCGGAGGCTGCCCGAGGGGCGGCGCTACGGCGTCCTCGCGGGCGTCGGGCGGGTCCTGGACGCCGTCGAGAACTTCCGCTTCGACCCGGCCGTCCTGGAGTTCCTGCGCGAGCGCTCCATCGTGGACGAACCGACCCTGGAGTGGCTCTCCCGCTACCGCTTCTCCGGTGACGTCTGGGGCTACCCCGAGGGCGAGGTGTACTTCCCCGGCTCCCCCGTCCTGCGGGTCGAGGGCTCCTTCGCGGAGTGCGTGCTCCTGGAGACCGTGATCCTCTCGATCCTCAACCACGACTCGGCCATCGCGGCCGCCGCCTCCCGCATGTCGGCCGTGGCCGGCGGGCGGGGCCTGATCGAGATGGGCGCCCGGCGCACCCACGAGCTGGCGGCCGTCGCCGCCTCCCGCGCCGCCTACGTCGGCGGCTTCGACTCCACGTCGGACCTGGCGGCCGGCTTCCGCTACGGCATCCCGACCGTCGGCACCTCCGCCCACGCCTTCACCCTGCTCCACGACAGCGAGAAGGACGCCTTCCGGGCCCAGGTCGAGACCCTGGGACGCGGCACGACCCTGCTGGTCGACACCTACGACGTGGCCGAGGCCGTCCGGACCGCCGTCGAGGTGGCCGGGCCGGAGCTCGGGGCCGTCCGGATCGACTCCGGCGACCTGCTGCTCGTCGCCCACCGGGTGCGGGCGCAGCTCGACGAGCTGGGCGCCCGGGACACCCGGATCGTGGTCACCTCGGACCTGGACGAGTACGCCATCGCCTCGCTGGCGGCGGCCCCGGTCGACGCGTACGGGGTGGGCACGCAGCTGGTCACCGGCAGCGGCCACCCGACCTGCTCCATGGTCTACAAGCTGGTCGCGCGCGCCGCCTCGGCCGACCCGAAGGCGCCGCTCGTGCCGGTGGCCAAGAGGTCCCTGGGCGGCAAGGCCTCGGTCGGCGGGCGCAAGTGGGCGGCCCGCAGGACCGACGCGGCCGGCGTCGCCGAGGCGGAGGTCGTGGGCACCGGGCCCGTCCCGGCGGACCTCGCCGACCGGCAGCTCCTGGTTCGACTGGTCGAGAACGGGCAGGTGGTCGGTCGCGAGCCGCTGGAGGCCGCCAGGGACCGGCACATCGCGGCCCGCGCCGGGCTGCCGATGTCGGCGGTCCAGCTCTCGCGCGGCGAGCCGGTGCTGCCGACCGAGTACGCCTGAGGCGTGCGCCGGCCGGTCCGTACGGCCGACCCGCGGTACGCCCGCGCGGACGGCACGCCTGCGCAGGACGGCGTAGCCGCCGCAGTGGCCCGGGGCTCCCCCTCCCGAAGGGGAGGGGAAGTCTCTAGGCTCGATCCCACCCCCTCCGACGCCCTAAGGACACCCGCCATGCACCGCGCATTGATCGTTGTGGACGTTCAGAACGACTTCTGCGAGGGCGGCAGCCTCGCGGTGAGGGGCGGGGCGGACGTCGCCGCCGCCATCACCGACCTGGTCGGCCAGACGGCGGGCACCTCCTACCGGCACGTCGTCGCCACCCGCGACCACCACGTGGACCCGGGGGCGCACTTCGCCGCGCCCGGCGAGGACCCGGACTACGTCACCTCCTGGCCCGTGCACTGCGTGGCGGGCACGGAGGGCGTCGGCTTCCACCCCAACTTCGCGCCCGCCGTCGCCAGCGGGGCGATCGACGCCGTCTTCGACAAGGGCGCGTACGACGCCGCGTACAGCGGGTTCGAGGGGCGGGACGAGAACGGCCGGACGCTCGCGGAGTGGCTGCGCGAGCGGGACGTCGCCGAGGTCGACGTGGTGGGCATCGCCACCGACCACTGCGTCCGGGCGACCGCCCTGGACGCGGCCCGGGAGGGCTTCCGGACCCATGTGCTGCTCGACCTGACGGCGGGCGTGGCGGAGGCGACGACGGAGCGGGCCCTGGAGGAGCTGCGGGCGGCGGGCGTGGAGCTGACCGGCAAGCCGGTGGTCTGAGGCGCCCGCCGGGCGGCGCGGCCCCGGAAGGGGCCTGCTACGCGGCACGGCCCCGGGGCAGGACCGCCGCGGGCGCCTCCCGCACCGCCGGCTCCCTGGGCAGGGAGCGCGCCGGGTGCCAGAGCTCCTGGGCGGCGCCCGGGGTGGACCTCCACAGCAGGCCGTCGGGGTGGTGCAGGACGGCGGTGACCTCGTCCGGAGTGGGCGGCTCGGTGTTCCCCCGGAGGTAGACCGCGCGCAGCCCCAGGTTCCGCAGCCGGGTCAGGGCGCGGGCCCGGTTCGCCGCGTGGACCAAGAAGCGGACCGTGGCGCCGTCGCCGGCCGGGCTGGGCAGCCCTATGGCCACGACCACGCTGCCTCCCGGCAGCTTGCAGAACCCTCCGTTGGGCATGCGGAACCACTCCCCCGTGGTCGGTGTCAATAAGAAAAGCGTCAGACGCACCTAAACACGATCGGCCGCCGCCCGCTAGAGGGCGACGGCCGATCACGCTTTGACCTGTGGTTTTACCGATTACTTCGTGGACGGACCCACGCGGACCGTGATCGTCTCGCCGTTCTTCGGCTCCTTGACGACCTCGATCTTGGTGTTGGTGTCAGTTACCTGGACACCGGCGCGCTCGGTCGCCTTGTACCAGTAGGTGCCCTTCCGGTCGTCGAAGACCGGGTTGCCCTTGAGCGACGGCACGAAGGTCGCGACGTCCGCCTTGTGGAGCTGGAGGGCGTCGGTCCGGTAGGTGCCGAAGGTGGAGTCGTACGCCTGGACGCGGTTGCGCATCAGGGTGCCGTCCTTCCACTTCAGCGGGGCCGGGTGGGCGTCGACCGGAAGGATCAGACCCTGGCCCGGGTGGACCGCGGTGTTGTTGTCCTTCTGGGAGAGGTCCCACTTCCAGATGAGCAGGCCGTTCTGGTACGGGTAGTGCTCGACCCAGGTCGACTTCTCGCCGGTGAACCCGAAGTTGTACGGGCCGACCTTCAGGGTCTCGTCGTACGAGACGTACTGGCGGTTCTCGGCGATGTAGTACTGCTCGTACGCCTTGGTGAAGCCCTTGCCGACGCGGGAGAAGCCCTTGGCGGCCCAGCCGTTGTCACCGTTCTCGACGTTGTCGGAGAAGACGGCGGCACCGTCGGCGGTCACGGTGATGGCGTCGGCGGTGAAGCCCTTGCCGCCCGCGCCGCCGTCCGTCTGGTAGCGGAAGCGGAGGTCGAACTTCTTGCCCGCGTAGGCGGACAGGTCGTAGACCAGCTTCTTGTGGGTGCCGGAGACGTCGGTCAGCGCCGGGGCGCCGCTGGCGTCGCGCGGGATCTGCTTGCCGTCGGCGGTGCCGTCCAGGGCGGTCCAGTTGGAACCGTCGGTCGAGACCTCGGCGTACAGGTAGTCGTAGTCGAGCTCGATGTCGTACCAGCCCTGGAGCTCCAGGGAGGCGGACTTCTTGCCGGTGAGGTCGACCGAGCGGGTCAGGGTGTTCTTGAGGTCGTCACCCATACCGCTCCACCACTGCGTGGCGCCCTCGGCGGGCGCGACAATCTCAGTGGTGACCTGCTTCTTCGGCAGCTCGACGACGAGCGCCTGCGGGTTCTTGGTGTTGTACTCGGCGACGCCCAGCTTGTGGGTGGAGTTCCACTTGCGGGCCTCGTTGGCGACCTTGGTGTAGTTCAGCCAGCCGAGCTGCAGCTTGTCCCAGGCGTTCATGTCGCCGGGCAGGTCGCCGATGGCGTCCTTGCCGCGGCCGAGCCAGGAGCCGGAGGACATGAGCGACCAGAAGCCGGTCGAGTTCTCGGCGCCGGGCAGGCCGGAGGTGTCGTACAGGTCCGGCAGGCCGAGGTCGTGGCCGTACTCGTGCGCGAAGACGCCGAGGCCGCCGTTCTCCGGCTGCATCGTGTAGTCGCCGACCCAGATGCCGGAGTCGCCGATCTGCGTGCCGCCGGCCTTGTTGTTCGCCGGGCCGGTCTTGCCCGCGTTGGTGCCGTAGGCGTACCAGCGGTGGGCCCACAGGGCGTCGCCGCCCTGGGCGCCGCCGCCCGCCGACTCGTCCTCGCCCGCGTGGACGATCTGGAAGTGGTCGATGTAGCCGTCGGCCTCGTTGAAGTTGCCGTCGCCGTCGAAGTCGTACCGGTCCCACTGGTCGTACTGCGCCAGGTCGGCCTTGATCTGGGCGTCGGTGCGGCCCTTGGCCTTCTGGTCGGCGGTCCACGCGGTGACACCGTCGCGGACGGCGTCCCAGACGTTGGCGCAGTTGCTGTTGCCGCAGTAGTTCGAGCCGTAACGGGCCTCGTTGTACTCGACCTTGACCCAGTCGGAGACGCCGCCCTCGACCGAGTAACGGCCGGACGAGGTCTTCTCGTAGTAGGTCTTCAGCGACTGCTTGGGCTGTCCCTTGGCGTCCTTGCCGGTGCCGAAGTACAGGTCCTGGAAGTGCGCCTGGTTGTAGTCCTTCTGCCAGGCCGTGGAGTTGTCGTTCTTGCGGTTCGGCTTGGCTATCTGGTTGTGCAGGGGGCCGGGCGTGCCGCCGAACTTCGGCTTCGGCTCGGTCGTGTCGTCGTCGGCGCGGTCGACGAGGGTGGTGTTGTCCACCTTGTCGCCGAACTCGACGAGGATCGTGAAGATCTTGTCGGTCTTCTCACGGCCCAGCTCGACGTACTTCTTGCTGTCGAGCTTGACGACCTGGGAACCACCGCGGCGCTCGATCTTCTTCTTGCCGCTCAGCACCTGCTCCAGGGCGGCCTTGCGCTGCTTCTGCTGCTGCTCGCTGAAGGGGCCTTCGAGGTCGTGGTCGACCGCCGTCTTGTCGATGCCCGCGCCGGGCGCGCCGGGCGCCGGGTCGTGGCGGACGTCGGCCGGCGTGACGTTGCCGTCGCTGTGGGCCCACGCGGTGGTGAACGTCGAGGCGGTGGCGGCGGTGGCCGCGAGCGCCACGACGACTGCGGACGTTCTGATCGCCCGTCGTCTGTTGGTCACTTGATGTAGTCCTCCCCGGCGCCCGCACTCACGGACCGGAGGTGGGGTGTCCGCCCGGCGGGTCGCGCGTCACAAGTGACGACATTCGACCGGAGTGAGGCGAGAAAAGACAGATCTTGACTTGCACATACCAACTGCACTATGTGGGAGCCGGTTTCCGATAATCGAACACCCGGCGGGCGCACCGTGAAGGATTCTTGACGATCCCATGACCCTGTGCGCCCCCCGTGCACCGACATCGGGCGGGGGCGCGCTTACCCCTCGTTCCCTCCGGGCATCCACCGACGTAGGGTCGCACCGATGTCTTGAGGGGCGGGTACTCGTCATGCAGCGTCCGAACGCCGCACAGCTCACCTGTGGTTCGGCCACCGTCGTGCTCGCGACCGTCGCCCTGCTGCTGCTCTCCGGCGCGACGACGGTCCCCGGCATCGCCGCGGCCTGTGCCGCCGGCCTGCTGCTCGGCGTCCTCGTGGCGGTGACGATGCCGGGGCGGGCGGGGTCCGTCAAGACCTCCGCACCGGTTCGGTCCGCATCCGCGGCCGGGGGAACTCCCGGGGCCCCCGGAAACGAAGAGATCCGGGTGCCGGCCGCGCGCATGGGCGGAAGGACCGGGACCCGGATCGGTTCGTGACGTCCGTGACGTCCGTGACGCGGGGGTTCGTCACCGCGGGACGGAGACCACCACCGTCTTCGCCGCCTTGTCGTGCAGACCCTGCTTGTACGGCTTGTCCACCAGGATCAGGATCAGCAGGAGCAGCGGCCACAGGCAGGCGCAGCAGATCAGCGCGGGCAGCCACAGCACGACGGCGCGCAGCAGCGACTGGCTCGTCGGGGGCGTCGAGCCGTCGTTGAGCATCGCGACCCGCAGCTTCATCAGCTTCTTGCCGAGGGTCTGGCCGTTCCTGGCCGTCAGGACCGTGTCGTAGGCGACGTACGCGACGATCGTGATGAGCTGGAAGACGAGCTGGCCCCCGCCGTTGAAGCTGCTGACCGCGTCGCCGAAGTCGTCGTCGGACGACACCCGGTCGTAGACCTTGAACGGGATGCCGATGATCGCGAGCGGCACCGCGACGATGACCCAGTCGATGAGCCGGGCGAGGATGCGGCGTCCGGAGTCGGCGAGCGGCGGCATCCCGGAGAGCGGATCGGTCCCGCCGTAACCACCGCCGTAGCCGCTTCCGTACGGGGGCGGGGGCGCGTTGTCGTACGGGGAGCCGCCCGCGCCGCCGTACGGGGAGCCGTACGGGTTCCCGGGCTGCGGACCGCCCGGGGGCGGACCACCGGGAGGCGGGCCCTCCGGGGGCGGACCACCGGGAGGCGGCGGCTGGCCGCCGGCGGACGGCGGGGGCTCCTGGGGCCTCTTGCTGAACGGGTCCTCGTCGGGCGGCGGACCGGGCGGCGGCTGGTCGGTGCTCATGGGGGCAGTGCATCCCGGGCGGGACGCCCCCGCAAGGAATCGCCGCCCGTTCGGGGGACCCGGCGCCGCCCGGCCCGCCGGGTCAGCGCGCCACGAAGGTGCGGGCGGCCTTGTCGTGCCAGCACTGGCGCCAGGGGCGGTCGAAGACGCACCACAGGACGTTGAGGACGCCGACGGCCAGGAGGCCCAGGACGGTGTGGACGAGCCAGCGCTTCAGGGCCCCGCCGAACGTCGGCGGCTCGTGCGCCTCGATGTCCCGCACCTGGATCCCGCAGAGCTTCTTGCCGAGGGTGCGGCCCCACCTGGCGGTCGGCAGCACCTCGTAGAGGAGCCCGACGACGACGAGCGCGGCGAGGGCGGCGCCGAACTGGACGGAGGTCGTCGAGTCCACCAGCCAGACCTGGACGGTGGTCCCGGACTGCCGGGCCGCCTCGATCTTGCCCTCGATGTGGTCGAGCGCGGCGGCCAGGAAGGGGAGGGCGGCCGCGCCCGCGAGAGCGCCCATGACGACGGAGTCGACCAGCCGGGCGACCAGGCGCCGGCCGAGCCCGGCGGGGCGCGCGGAGGCCTGCGCGCGGGCCGCCCGGAGGAACGGGTCCTCGACCGGCGGCTTCCAGGGCGCGACCGGCTGCTGCTGCTCCGGGGGCGGTGACGCCTGGGGCTGCGGCTGGGGCTGGGGCTGCGGCTGGGCCCAGGAGGGGGCGGGGGCCGGGGCCGCGGGCTCCGGGGCCGGCCGGGGCGCGGGGGCCGGGGTGGGGACCGGGGTGACCGGCATGCCCCCGAGGCGCGCGGCTCCTCCGGTCGGGCGGGGGTCGGCCGGCCGCGCGGGGGCGGGGGCCTGGGCCTGCGGTTGGGGTTGAGGTTGGGGTTGGGCCGGGGGGTGTACCGGGGCCGGGGCCGGGGTCTGCGCCTCCGCCTGTTCGCCCGCGACCGGCCACTCCGCCGGGGTGCGCGGGTCGGGGGTGCGGGGCGCGCCCCAGGAGACCTTCCGGTCGCGGTCGCCGCCGAAACCGGTCTGCCGGGAGGTGTCCGCCTGCCAGGCCGAGGCGGGCTCCGCCGGAGCCGGCTCCTCGTCGAGGAAGACCGGCCCGGTCTCCTCCACGGTCGGCACGGGGGCGGGCTTCCTGGCGGGGGCGGGCGCCGGGGACGCGGCCCGGGGCCGCGCGGCCACGGGCTCCGGGACGGGCGCCTGGGCCTGGGCGGGAACCTGCGCGGCGGCCTGGGCGCGGGGCTGCTCCTGGGCCGGGGGCTGCTCCCGGTCCGGGGACGACGGGGCCGGCGACTGCGGGGCCGACGGCTGCGGCTGTGCCTGGGCCGGTACGGACGCGGCGGGGCGCTCGGGCGCGGCGGGCGGAGCAGCGGCGGGGGCGGGAGCGGAGGCGGGGACCGGGCCCGCCGGGGCCGCCGCGGCGGGCGGGCGGGGCGGGGCGTCGTCGTCCGAGGGGGCGGGCCGGCTCGTGCCGGGGACCCACGCTCCCCCGTTCCAGTACCGGATGTACCCGGGAATGGACGGGTCCGGGTAGTACCCCGCCTGCGGTACCTCTCCGCCGCCTCCAGGAGGAGTAGCCACTGCCCCGACTCCGTTCAGTCACAACGCCCTTGATCCGCACGGCAGCGCGCCGGGCGTGCCGCGCCCAGGGATGACAGTAACGAAGAACGTCGCTCGGGGAAGAAAGAGCCGACGAGAAAGGCCGCCTTCGGGCGACACGCCCCGGAATCGATCACTCCGCGTGATGTTCGGGCCGATGCATTCGGTTCGCTCGTCCCGAGGAGCATGCCCGGGACTCCCGCGGGCACACGGGCGGGAAAAAACTTCCCGAAAAAACTTCCCGAAGTCGCGTAATGAGTCGCGGGCACCCCGCTCTCTCCTGGTGAAGGCCCGCCCGGGGCCTTCCGCGAGAAGGAGTACGACCATGCAGAACACGGACGACACCACCGTCGAGCGCGAGCTGGAACTGAAGCTGGTGCTCTCCCCCGAGCGCGCCGTGCCGGTGCCCGCCCGGCTCGCCTACCGGACCGACGACCCGTACGCCGTCCACATCACCTTCCACATCGGCACGGACCACCCGGTCCACTGGACCTTCGCGCGCGAACTGCTCGTCGAGGGCGTCTTCCGGGCCTGCGGCCACGGGGACGTCCGCATCTGGCCCACCAAGGTCGACGACCGCAGCGTCGTCCTGATGGCGCTCTCCTCCCCGGACGGCGACGCCCTCCTCGAAGCCCCGTCCGCGCAGGTGTCCGCCTGGCTGGAGCGGACCCTGCGCGCCGTGCCGCCGGGCACCGAGTCGGAGCGGCTCGGCATCGACGACGGGCTCGCCGAACTGCTCGCGACCACCGTGGCCGCCGACGACCTGTGGCTGCGCGACCCGTGGCCGTCGGACGAGTCGCAGGACGGCGAGCGCTGATCCCGTGGGCGGTCCCCTCCGGGAAGGCTCAGAAGAGCTTTCCGGGGTTGAGGAGCCCGAGGGGGTCGAAGGTCGCCTTGATCCCGCGCTGGAGCTCCAGGCCGACCGGCCCCAACTCGCGCGCCAGCCACTCCTTCTTGAGGACGCCGACGCCGTGCTCGCCGGTGATCGTGCCGCCGAGGGCGAGCCCGAGCGCCATGATCTCGTCGAAGGACTCGCGCGCCCGCCGCGACTCGTCCTCGTCGGTGTGGTCGAAGCAGACGACGGGGTGGGTGTTGCCGTCGCCCGCGTGCGCGCAGACGCCGATGGTCAGGCCGTACTTCTCCGCGACGGCCGCCGTGCCGTCGAGCATCTCGGCGAGCCGGGTGCGGGGCACGCACACGTCGTCGATCATCGTGGCCGACTTGATGGTCTCCAGGGCGGTGAGGGAGAGCCGGCGGGCCTGGAGGAGGAGTTCGGACTCGGCGGCGTCGGCGGCCGGGACGACCTCGGTGGCGCCCGCCGCCGCGCACAGCTCGCCGACGGCGGCCAGGTCGGCGGCCGGGTCGGGGGTGTCGAAGGCGCACAGCAGGAGCGCCTCGGTGGTGTCGGGCAGCCCCATGCGCGCCAGCTCGTTGACGGCCCGGACCGTCGTGCGGTCCATCAGTTCGAGGAGCGAGGGGGTGTGGCCGCGCTCCATGATCGCGCAGACGGCGGCGCAGGCAGCGGCGGCGGAGGGGAACTCGGCGGCGAGCGCGAGCTGCGCCGGGGGCCGCGGCTTGAGGGCGAGGACGGCCTTCACGACGACGCCGAGGCTGCCCTCGGAGCCGACGAAGAGGCGGGTCAGGTCGTATCCGGCGACGCCCTTGGCGGTGCGGCGGCCGGTGGTCAGGAGCCGCCCGTCGGCGAGGACGACGTCGAGGCCGAGGACGTACTCGGCGGTGACCCCGTACTTGACGCAGCACAGGCCGCCGGAGGCGGTGCCGATGTTGCCGCCGATGGTGCACGTCTCCCAGCTGGAGGGGTCCGGCGGGTAGTACAGGCCCCGCTCGGCGACGGCCCGGGACAGGACAGCGTTGACCACGCCCGGTTCGACGACGGCGATCCGGTCGACGGGGTCGATCTCCAGGATGCGGTCCATCTTGACCAGGGAGAGCACGATGCAGTCGTCGGAGGCGTTGGCGCCGCCGGACAGGCCGGTGCGGGCGCCCTGCGGGACGACGGGGACGCGGAGCTCGGTCGCGGTGCGCATGACGTGTCGCACCTGTTCCACGGTGCGCGGGAGCACGACGGCCGCGGGGGTGCCGGCCGTGCAGAAGCTCGCCATGTCGTGGGCGTAGGAGGCCGTCACGTCGGGATCGGTGAGCAGGGCCTCGGCGGGCAGTCCGGCGAGCAGGCGCTCGTGGAGCCGTGACCGGAGGTCGTCCTTCTGCGGCGTCTGGAGATCGTCCATGCGTCCAGCGTGGCACCCGGGGCCATCGGTGTGAACCCGCCGGGGCGGGCGCTTCGTGTGCTCTTCGTACGGGCGGGCGCGGGAGCACAGTGAGTGCCGTGAAGAGCCAGAACGTGTCGAGGACGGTCCTCGCCGCCGGCGCGGGCGCGGTGCTCGCGGCGACGGCGCTGCTGTACGCCCCGGAGTTCCTCGGCCGGGGGACGCCGCCCCCGCCGGGACCGGCGGAGCGGGCGGTGATCGCGGCCCGCGCGGGCGCGCAGGCGGCGCTGCCGGACCTGGCCGCGCTGATCGCGGACCGGGAGAAGTGGCTGTGGGCGCACCCGGACGACGCGGCGTCCTGGGCGGAGCTCGGCGCGGCGTACACGGAGCGCGGGACGCGGCTCGGGGACGCACGGGACTATCCGCGGGCCGAGGAGGCGCTGCGGCGCTCCCTGGCCGAACGGCCCGCCGCGCGCGGCAACACGGCCGCGCAGCTCGGTCTGGGGGCCCTCGCGGGGGCGCGGGGCGACTGGCGGGCCGCCCGGGAGTGGGGCGAGCGGGTGCGGAAGGCGGAGCCGGGGCGCTGGCCGGTGTACCCGGTCCTGATCGACGCGTACAACGGCCTCGGGGACTACGGGGCGGCGCGCGGGGCGGTGGAGAGGTTGGAGGAGCTGCACGCGGGCGCCGTGGTGCGCGCGCGGGCCTCCCAGTCGTACCGCGACCGGGGCTGGCGCGAGGACGCGGACGCGGCGGCCCTGGACGCGGCGGCGCTCGCGGAGGCGGACGCGGAGAAGGCGGCGGCCCTGGGGCGGCTCGGGGACCTGGCGTGGGAGCGGGGCGAGCCGGAGGAGGCCCTGGAGCGGCACGGGGCGGCGCTGCGGCTCGTGCGGGACCACGGGCCCTCGCTCGCGGGCCGGGCGCGGGCGCTCGCGGCCCTGGGGCGCGCGGAGGAGGCCGTACGGGACTGGCGGGCGGCCCTGGCCCGACTGCCGCTGCCGGAGTACGTCCTGGAGGCGGGCGAGCTGTACGAGTCGCTGGGCCTGGACGCGGACGCGCGGGCGCAGTACGAGCGGCTGCGGACGGGCACGTGGGCGCGGGCGGAGGTGCCCCTGGGGCTGCTGGACGCGGACCACGGCGATCCGGCGGCGGCGGTGGTCCGGCTGCGGGCGGAGTGGGCGCGCGGGCACCGCTCGGTGGGGGCGGCGGACGCGCTGGGCTGGGCGCTGTTCCGGTCGGGGCGGGCGGCGGAGGCGCTGGAGTACGCGAAGCGGGCCACGGAGGAAGGGCTGCGGAGCGCGCTCTTCGCGTACCACCGGGGCGAGATCGAGCGGGCGTTGGAGCTCCGGGGCCCGGCCCGTCGCCATCTGGCGGAGGCCCTGCGGATCAATCCGGACTTCTCGCCCCTGCACGCCCCGAGGGCGGCGGCGGCGCTCGCGGCGGTCGGGGAGCCGCCGGACGAACTGCCGGAGGGAGTCGGGCCGGAGGGGCCTTCGCGCACGGAGAAGGCGACGGCCGCGGGGACCGGCACGCGCGCGTAGGCACCGCGCGGCTCGGGCCGGTGCGCGGGAGGCACGCGGAGCCGGACACGCGCGCGTGCGGTCAGGTGCGCGCGCGTGCCCGGCCGTCCTCGAAGGGCGGCGTCCCGGGCGGGCCCCGTGTCCCGCCGGAACGCCGGGGCCGTGCGCCGGGTCCGGTGGGTGGCCGGGCCCGGGCCGGCCCGGTCGGTGGCGCGGCGAAGGGGTCCGGGGTGCTGCCCCGGACCCCCTCGCGCGCGTGGGCGGCTCCTAGAGGTTGCCGCGCTTCTCCTGCTCGCGCTCGATCGCCTCGAAGAGGGCCTTGAAGTTGCCCTTGCCGAAGCCCATCGAGCCGTGGCGCTCGATCATCTCGAAGAAGACGGTCGGGCGGTCCTGGACCGGCTTGGTGAAGATCTGGAGCAGGTAGCCGTCCTCGTCGCGGTCGACGAGGATCTTCAGCTCGCGCAGGGTCTCGACCGGCACCCGGGTCTCGCCGGCCCACTCGCCGAGGGTGTCGTAGTACGAGTCGGGGGTGTCGAGGAAGGAGACGCCCGCGGCCCGCATCGCGCGCACGGTGGCGACGATGTCGTTGGTGGCGAGCGCGATGTGCTGGACGCCGGCGCCGCCGTAGAACTCCAGGTACTCGTCGATCTGCGACTTCTTCTTCGCGATCGCGGGCTCGTTGATCGGGAACTTCACCTTGAGGGTGCCGTCCGCGACGACCTTCGACATGAGCGCCGAGTACTCGGTCGCGATGTCGTCGCCCACGAACTCCTTCATGTTCGTGAAGCCCATGACCTTGTTGTAGAAGCCGACCCAGTCGTTCATCTTCCCGAGCTCGACGTTGCCGACGCAGTGGTCGATGGCCTGGAAGGTGCGCTTGGCCGGGGGCTCGACGATCGGGTTCGCGGGGACGAAGCCCGGGAGGTACGGGCCGCTGTAGCCGGAGCGCTCGACCAGGGTGTGGCGGGTCTTGCCGTAGGTGGCGATGGCGGCGAGGACGACGGTGCCGTGCTCGTCCTCCACCTCGTGCGGCTCGGTGAGGCCGGTGGCGCCGTGCTCGACGGCGTACGCGTAGGCGGCGCGGGCGTCCGGGACCTCGATCGCCAGGTCGACGACGCCGTCGCCGTGCTCGGCCACGTGCTCGGCGAGGAAGCGGCCCCGGTCGGTGGAGGCCTTGATGACGGAGGTGAACACGAAGCGCGCGGCGCCGTTGGTGAGGACGTAGCTCGCCGTCTCGCGGCTGCCGTTCTCCGGTCCGGAGTAGGCGACCAGCTTCATGCCGAAGGCGGTGGAGTAGTAGTGGGCGGCCTGCTTGGCGTTGCCGACGGCGAAGACGACCGCGTCCATTCCCTTCACGGGGAAGGGATCGGCCTGCCGCGCCGTGGAGGAGGTGTGCTCGATGGTCTCAGTCATGGAAGCAGAGTCCCGTCGTTCTGCAAGGTGCGCAAGAGTTTGCTTCTTCCCTGGTCAATCTGTACAGCGACACGCCAGGATGGTCGGGCGACTTGTACATCCTGACTACGAGGAGGCCGCCGTGGCGATCGATCATCTGGACGGGCGGCTGATCGCGCTGCTCGCGCGCGAGCCGCGCATAGGGGTCCTGGAGGCCTCCCGGCGCCTCGGGGTGGCGCGGGGGACGGTGCAGGCGCGGCTCGACCGGCTCCAGGGGGCGGGGGTGATCAGGGGGTTCGGACCGGAGGTGGACCCGGCGGCGCTCGGCTATCCGGTGACGGCCTTCGCGACGCTGGAGATCAAGCAGGGGCAGGGCGCGGACGTGCGGGGGCACCTGGCGACGGTGCCGGAGGTCCTGGAGCTGCACACGACCACGGGCCACGGGGACATGCTCTGCCGGCTGGTGGCCCGCTCGAACGCGGACCTCCAGCGGGTGATCGACAAGGTGGTGGGGTTCGAGGGGATCGTGCGGGCGTCGACGGCGATCGTGATGGAGAACCCGGTGCCGCTGCGGATCATCCCGCTGGTGGAGCAGGCGGCGGGCGGGGAGCCGCCGGCGTAGCGGGCCGCGGCCGCGGCCGCGGAGGAACGACCACGGAGGAGCGGCCGCGGAGGAACGGCCGCGGAGGAACGGCCGCGGAGAAGCTCCTGCAAAGAAGTACTTGCAAAGAAAACCTTGCAAGTACTTCTTTGCATGTCTACGCTCAGGGCATGCCCGAGCCCGAGAAGCGCCCCGGGGGGACCCCCGGGGAACACGTCGTCCGTCCCCTCGACCCCCGCACCCTGCGCGGCCTCGCGCACCCCCTCCGGATCCAGCTCCTGCGCGCCCTGCGCCGCCAGGGCTCCGCCACCGCCTCCCAGCTGGCCGAGCGGCTCGGGGAGTCCAGCGGGGCGACCAGCTACCACCTGCGCCAGCTCGCCGCCCACGGCTTCGTCGAGGACGACCCGGAGCGCGGCAAGGGCCGGGAGCGGTGGTGGAAGGCGGTCCCGGGCGGCACGGTCTTCGACGAGTCGCTCTACCGGAACGAGGACCCGGAGGTCCGGGGCGCCGTCGACGTCTACATGCACGAGATCGCGAACATCCACACCCAGGAGCTCAACACCTACCTCGGCACCCGGGGGGACTGGGACCAGAAGTGGCTCGGCTCCGCCGACATGAGCGACTTCACGCTGCGGCTGCCGCCCGCGAAGCTGCGCGAGCTCAGCGAGAAGGTGCACGCCCTGGTGGAGGAGTACCGGACCGCCCCCGAGCAGGACGCGCCGGACGCCGAGCGCATACGGGTCCACCTCCACGCGTTCCCGCAGCGCGAGGACTGAGCACCGCGCCCGCCGAGCATCCCGAACCCAGCAAGGAAGGACCGCGCGCCATGCATGCCGACATCCACCTCCAGCTGCACGCCCTGACCGCCGCCGAGGCCCACCGCGCCGCCGGACGTCCGCACCTCGAAGGGGAATCCCCCGCCCTCCGCGTCCAGATCGGCTGGCGCCTGGTCGAGCTGGGCCTGCGGCTCGCGGTGCCCGCCGGCCGCCCGGTCACCCTGGCCGCGTGACCGCGCCGGGGGGAGGCGGGGAGAAGAGGGACGCACGGCCGCTGGCCACCGTCCTGGCCGCCAACGCCGTCTCGATCACCGGCAGTTCGCTCACCCTCATCGGCGTCCCGTGGTTCGCCCTGGAGACCACGGGAAGCCCCGGCAGGGCCGGGTTCGTCGCCTTCTGCGCGGCCCTGCCCGTCCTCGTCTCGGCCCTCGCGGGCGGCCCGGTCATCGACCGGCTGGGCCGCCGCCGGATCAGCGTCGCCTCCGACCTGGTCTGCGGCCTGGCGCTCGCCGCGATCCCGCTCCTGCACCACGCCGGAGCCCTGCGGTTCTGGATGCTGTGCGCCCTGATGGCGGTCAACGGCCTGTGCCACGCGCCCGGCGAGACGGCCCGGCGCGTCCTGGTCCCCGAACTCGCCGGGCGGGCCGGGACCTCGCTCACCCGGGCCGCCAGCCTGTACGACGCCGTGTCGCGCGGGGCCTGGATGGCGGGCGCCGGCGTCGCCGGGCTGCTCGTCGCGCTCCTGGGCGCCGACACGGTCCTGCTCCTCGACTCGGCGACCTTCGCCCTCTCCGCGCTGCTCGTCCTGGCCGGGCTGCGCGGGGTGCCCGAGGCGGAGCCGGTGCGCGGCGGCCCGCCGCTCTCCCCCGCCCGCTACCGGGCCGATCTGCGCGAGGGGTACGCCTTCCTGTTCCGCGCCAAGCTGCTGCTCGCCATCACCGCCATGGTGATGGTGACCAACGGCCTGAGCCAGAGCTGGAGTTCGGTCCTGCTGCCGGTGCACGCCCGGGAGAACCTGGACGGGCCCGCCACCCAGGGCCTGCTCGTCGCGGTCTTCGGCGGCTGCGCCCTCGCCGGGGCGCTGCTCTACGGGGCGGTCGGGGAACGCTTCCCGCGCCGGGCCGTGTTCACGGCCGGGTTCCTGGTCGGCGGCGCCCCGCCGTACGTCGTGGCCGCGCTCACCGACACCACCGCCCCGCTCCTGGTGACGCTCGCGGCGGCCGGGTTCGGCGTCGGGGTGCTCAACCCGATCCTGTCCACGGTGACGTACGAACGGGTCCCCGAGGAGCTGCGCAGCCGGGTCATGGGCGCGAGCACGGCGGGGGTGCTGCTCACGACCCCGCTGGGCGGCCTCACGGCCGGCCTCCTGGTCGAGCGGGCCGGCCTGGCGGCGACGCTGCTCGGGATCGGGGCGGCCTACTTCCTGGCGACGCTCTCGCCGCTGGTGTTCCCGGCGTGGCGGGAGATGGACGCGAAGCCCGCGCCCGCCGGTCCCGCCGGGGAGGTCAGCAGGACGGAACCTTCGCGTCCTGCCCCTGCCCCAGGGCCCTGAGGGACTCCACCGCGTCGCCGAGGGCGGTGACGGGCACGAGCCGCATCCCCTTCGGCAGCTCGGCCTCCGCGTCCGAGCACTCCGCCTTCGGCACCAGGAAGACGGTGGCGCCGTCCCGGGCGGCGGCCTGCGTCTTGAGGGAGACCCCGCCGACGGCGCCGACCTTCCCGTCGGGCGCGATCGTGCCCGTGCCGGCGACGGTCCGGCCGCCGGTGAGGTCGCCGCCGTCCCCGTTCCCGTCGAGCTTGTCGACGATGCCGAGGGAGAAGAGGAGCCCGGCGCTGGGCCCGCCGATGTCGGCGAGGTGCAGGGTCACCTTCACCTTCCCGGGGTCCTTCTTCAGATAGCCGAGGGCGGCGAGGGCGGCCGCGTCCTGCGACTGCCGCATCTGGCCCAGGTTGTGCTTCTCGACCTCCGCGTCCGACTTCCCCGAGGGGTAGACGGAGCCCTTCGGCAGGACGGCCCGGTCGGTGCGGAACCAGGCGTCGGCCACGTCCCCGAAGCGGATGTCCGCCGACGGCCCGGTCGCGAGGATCGTCGTCATCCGCAGCTGCCCCTCGGTCTTCCGGACCGGGGCGCCGGTGACCGTGATGACCTGCTTCCCCTTGTCCTCGCCCAGCACGTCGGCGGTCGTGCCGGGCTGCGCGATCGCGTACGGCAGCGGCGCGAGCCCGACGACGGCGAAGAGCGCGACGACGGGCAGCGCGCAGAGCGCGAGGGCACGGGGACGGGAGAGGCTGGAGAGCACGCGTCCAATCTACTGGGACGCGCGGGGGTACGGGGCGGGGGGCACGGGGCGCGGCCGGAGGCGGGGCAGGAGAAGCGGCCGGAGACGAGGCAGGAGGCGGGGCGGGATCAAGGCCGGGACAGGGCCGCGGCCGGGGCACGGCCCGGGGCGGCACGGGGCGCATCCGGAGACGGAGCGCGGCCGGGGCGCGGCCGGAAGCGAGGCAGGAGAAGCGACCGGAGACGAGGCAGGATCAAGGCCGGGACAGGGCCGCGGCCGGGGGACGGCCCGGGGCGCGTCCGGAGACGGAGCGCGGCCGGGGCGCGGCCGGAGACGGGGCAGGATCAAGGCTGGTGCAGGGCCGCGGCCGGGGCACGGTCCGGGGCAGGGGCGCGGCCGGAGACGGAGCGCGGGACGCGGGACGCGGTCGGCGCACGGTCCGGGGCGGGGCCAAGGCCGGTGCGGGGCCGGGAGCGGGGCGGGGCGCGGTCGAGGGCGGGGCGGCCCCGAAGGTCCGGGTCCGCCCCGTACACCCGTACTCGTCCTCGTACCGGCCGTCGCGCGGCGCGTACTCGTACCGGCCGTCGCGCGGCGCGTGCCCGTACCGGCGGTCGCGCGGCGCGTGCCGTCCCGGGCCGCCGCGTGCCCTAGCGCAGCGCGTCCGCGACCTCGCGGGCCGCGTCGACCACCCTCGGGCCGACCCGCTCGGGGACGGCGTCGGCGAGCATGACGACGCCGACGCTGCCCTCGACGCCGGTGACGCCGACCAGGGGGGCGGCGGCGCCGCTCGCGCCGGCCTCCAGCTCGCCGTGGGTGAGGGTGTAGCCCGGTTCGGTCAGTCCGCCCTGGCGGGCGGCGAGTATCGCGCGGCCGGCCGCGCCCCGGTCCAGCGGGTGGCGGAAACCGGCCCGGTAGGCGACGTGGTAGTCGGTCCAGGTCGGTTCGACGACCGCGACCGCGAGCGCCTCCGCCCCGTCGACCAGGGTGAGATGGGCCGTGGCCCCGATGTCCTCGGCGAGCGAGCGCAGCGCGGGCAGCGCCGCCTCGCGCACCAGGGGGTGGACCTGGCGCCCGAGCCGCAGCACGCCGAGGCCGACGCGGGCGCGTCCGCCCAGGTCCCGGCGGACCAGGGCGTGCTGTTCGAGCGTGGCCAGGAGCCGGTACACCACGGTCCGGTTCACGCCGAGTTTGTTGGACAACTCGGTGACGGTCAGGCCGTGGTCGGTGTCGGCGAGCAGTTTGAGGACTCTGAGTCCCCGGTCGAGCGTCTGGGAGGTCTCCGCGGTCACGACGCCCTCTCCTTCGGAGTGAGATGGAGGCGGGACTCTCACGGGGTTGCCTCGCCGGTCCCGCGGCGACGCACGTCAGAGGCCGCCGGCAGGAAGGGGTACACCGGCTGCGCTCCGCGGCGGCGCTGCCACGGGGCGAATGCTTTTGAGCCGGGACAGTAGCGACCCGCTCCGCTCAGCGGAAGACCTCGTCCAGAATCCGGGCGCCGGCGACCGTATGGAGACGGTTCGGGTCGTTCGTCGGCCGGAGGAAGGACTTCGGCGGACAAGAACGGCTATGTCGTGCGGGGGCTCGGAGGGGAAGGAACCACCGGTCCGGCCCCGCGTCACGACGCCCCGGCACCGCGTCACGACGTCCCCGGCCCCGCGTCGCGGCGGGAACGGCGGAGGCCCGTGCGCACGGGTGCGTACGGGCCTCCGGTCCACCGTCCGGCGGGTCCTCAGCGCATGCGGGTGGCCCACTCCTGGACCTTCTTGATCCGCTCCCGGATCTGCCCGGCGGTGGCCTCCGCGCTCGGCGGGCCGCCGCAGACCCGGCGCAGCTCGGTGTGGACGACGCCGTGCGGCTTGCCGCTCTGGTGCACGTACGCGCCGACCATCGTGTTGAGCTGCTTGCGCAGTTCGAGCATCTCCTTGTGGGAGACGACGGGCCGCCGCTCGGCGGGCAGCTCCAGGAGGTCCGCCTCGGTGTCCGGCTTCTTGCGGCTGTGCGCGATCTGCCGGGCCTGGCGCTTCTGGAGGAGGAGCTGCACCTGGTCGGGTTCGAGGAGGCCGGGGATGCCGAGGTAGTCCTGCTCCTCCTCGCTGCCGGGGTGGGCCTGCATGCCGAACTCGGCGCTGTTGTAGAGGACGCGGTCGAAGACGGCGTCGGACTCCAGGGCCTCGAAGGGCAGCATGTCCTGCTCCCCGGTGTCCTCGTCCTGCTGCTTCTCGGCCTCCGCCATCTCCTTCTCGGACTCGGCGTACGGGTCCTCGTCCTCGCCCGCCTTCTTCGGCCGGTCGAGCGTGTGGTCGCGCTCGACCTCCATCTCGTTGGCGAAGCCGAGGAGGCTGGGGATCGTGGGCAGGAACACGGACGCGGTCTCGCCGCGCCTGCGGGAGCGCACGAAGCGGCCGACGGCCTGGGCGAAGAAGAGCGGGGTCGAGATCGTCGTCGCGTACACGCCAACCGCGAGGCGCGGGACGTCGACGCCCTCGGACACCATGCGGACGGCGACCATCCAGCGGTCGCCGCTCTCGCTGAACTCGTCGATGCGGTTCGAGGCGCCCGTGTCGTCGGAGAGGACGAGGGTGGGCCGGGTGCCGGTGATCTCGCGGATCAGCTTGGCGTACGCGCGGGCCGACTCCTGGTCGGAGGCGATGACGAGGCCGCCCGCGTCCGGGATCGACTTGCGGACCTCGGTGAGCCGCTGGTCGGCGGCGCGCAGCACGTTCGGCATCCAGTCGCCGCGCGGGTCGAGGGCGGTGCGCCAGGCCTGCGAGATCGCGTCCTTGGTCATCGGTTCGCCGAGGCGGGCGGCGATCTCGTCGCCGGCCTTGGTGCGCCAGCGCATGTTGCCGCTGTAGGAGAGGAAGATGACCGGCCGGACGACCCCGTCGCCGAGGGCGTTGCCGTAGCCGTACGTGTAGTCCGCGGACGACCGGCGGATGCCGTCGTTGCCCTCCTCGTAGGTGACGAAGGGGATCGGGTTGGTGTCGGAGCGGAACGGGGTGCCGGTGAGCGCGAGGCGGCGCGTGGCCGGCTCGAAGGCCTCCAGGCAGGCCTCGCCCCAGGACTTGGAGTCTCCGGCGTGGTGGATCTCGTCCAGGATGACGAGGGTCTTGCGCTGTTCGCAGCGGTTGCGGTGGAGCATGGGCCGGACGCCGACGCCCGCGTAGGTGAGGGCGACGCCGTCGTACTCCTTGCTGAGCGGCCCGGCGCTGTACTCCGGGTCCAGCTTGATCCCTATGCGCGCGGCGGCCGCGGCCCACTGCTTCTTCAGGTGCTCGGTGGGCGCGATCACGGTGACCTGCTGCACGACGTGGTGGTGCAGCAGCCACGAGGCGAGGGTCAGCGCGAAGGTGGTCTTGCCGGCTCCGGGGGTGGCGACCGCGAGGAAGTCGCGGGGCTGCTCCTGGATGTACTTCTCCATCGCGCCCTGCTGCCAGGCTCGCAGCTTGTTGGCGGTGCCCCAGGGGGCGCGGCCGGGGAAGGCGGGAGAGAGGTGGTGTGAGGAGGGGGCGGTGGTAGTCACGATCTCCGGTTCGACGCTCGTCCAGATATGACAACCGGGCCACCTTACCGGCGGCCCGGCCCGGACCTCGTACCCGGCGGGGGGTCTCCCACCCGGGTGCGATTCAGCTCACGTCGGGGCGGTCAGCGCGCGAAGCGGGGCAGCTGTGCGGCGATCCTGGGGACGTCGAGGGCGCCCTGGCAGACGTCCAGGACGAACGCCTCCGCTTCGTCGACGTCGAAGGCCGAGTCCAGCGGATGCCCGTTCACGTGGAGGAAGACCCAGGTCGCGTACCAGGCGATGCGCTTGTTCCCGTCCACGAGCGAGTGGTTGCGGGCGAGCGACTCCATGAGCGCCGCGGCCTTCTGCCAGACGTCCGGGTAGGCGTCCTGGCCGAACACGCTCGACTGCGGACGCGCCAGGGCGGAGTCGAGGAGGCCGTAGTCCCGCACTTCGTCCGCGCCGAGCCGCTGCGCGAGGTTCAGGGCCTCGGGGAGCGTGAGGCAGTACGTCACGCGAGCCTCCGGTTCAGCTCCTCACTGACCTTCAGCACGTGCTCGGCCGCCTCGTCGAAGAGGCGGGAGTGCTCGTTCACGGCCCGGATCACGGCGTCGTGCGCGAAGGACTGCATACTGCGCCCTTCCGCCTCGGCCCGCTCGCGCAGGGCGTTCAGCTCTTCTTCGGTGAACCTGACGTTGAGACCGGCCATGACGCCATGGTACCGCGCGGTACCACATGGTGTCAGGGGGCTTTCGGGTCCCCGGACCGCACCGGCTCCCCGTGCAGCCGCGTCGCCACCCACGCCCCCGCCGCCGCCACCCCCGCCATCGGCAGGAAGACCGCCGCGAAGGCGGCCGGGTGGGAGCCGGTGGCGGCCGCGTGGGAGGCGACCGCGTGGCCCACCGCGCCGCCGCCGAGGGCGGCGAAGGCCGCGCCGCCGGAGGCGAGGAGGAGGACGTTGGAGAGGCCGTCGGAGATCTGGAGGGCGGCGGAGTTCGCGCCCGCCTCCTCGGGGGCGGAGAGCTTCAGGAGGAGCACGCTCGTGGAGGAGATCACCGCGCCCATGCCGAGGCAGCCGAAGGCCCAGGCCACCGCGACGGTCCACACGGGGACGGCGGTGATCAGGACGCTCGGCGCCGCCGCGATCGCGAGCGCGACCAGGACCATCCCGAGGACGACGAGCCGCTCGCGGTACGGCTCCGTCCACGGCCGGGACTGGATCCAGGAGCCGAGCGCCCAGGTGAGGCCGCCGACGGCCAGGGAGAGCCCGGCGAGGGTGGGGCTCAGGCCCCGCTGGGTGACCAGCATCAGGGGCACGAAGGACTCGGCGGCGATGAAGGACCCGGCGGCGATCCCGCGCAGCAGGACCACGGAGGGCAGGCCGCGGGCGGCCCGGTAGGTGCCGCGCGGCAGCAGCCCCCGCACGGCGGGCACGAGCAGCGCGGCGCCCGCGGCGGCGGGCAGCAGGGAGAGCCAGCGCAGTTCCTGCCCGGCGTACTGGAGGAGCCCGGCGCCCGCGGAGATGCCGAGCGCCAGCCGGATCCGGCGCCGGTCCCAGGGGGCGACGGGCGCCTCCGGGTCGGCGGGGCCCGAGGCGGTGCGGCGGATCGCGGGGAGGGCGAGGGCGAGCGGCAGGACGACGAGGGCCGGGATGCCGACGAAGACCCAGCGCCAGCCCAGGTGCTCGGTGATCGTGCCGGAGGCGAGCGGCCCGACGACGGAGGGGACGACCCAGCTCGCGGCGAAGGCGGCCATGATCGCGGGCCTGAGGTGCTCGTCGTAGGCGCGGCTGACGACCACGTACAGGGCGACGATGACGAGGCCGCCGCCGAGGCCCTGCACGGCCCGGCCGAGGACGAACATCCACATGGCGCCGGCGGTTCCGGAGAGGAGCAGTCCGGCGGCGAAGGCCGACATGCCGGCGGTGAGGGGCGCGAGCGGGCCGCCCCGGTCGGACCACTGGCCGGCCAGGACCATGCCGAAGAGGCTGGTGGTGAAGTACGCGGAGAAGGCGAAGGCGTAGACGGACACGCCGTTCAGCTCGCGGGCGGCGACGGGCATGGCCGTGCCGACGGCGGTCGCCTCGAAGGCGATGAGCAGGACGACGGAGACGATGCCGATGCTGAGCGCCCGGTGCGCCGGGTCGAGGACGGAGCCCGGGGCGGTGGGCCTCCGGTCTCCGGTGCGGTCGGCGCGGGGGCCGGTTCCGGTGGTGGGGGCGACGGCGGCGTCGGTGCCGGCGTCTCGGGGTTCGAGGGCGCTCATCCCCCCAGAGTAAGAGGTGTAGACCCGAATGACCCCTGTCGGAAGTCCGGCGGCCCCTCGGTCCTCGGTCCTACGACCGCGAACGGAGTGTTGCGGGCGTGTGGCAGTCGCGTGGCACGGCCCCGCGAACCCTTGAGCCCCCTCAGACCGCCCCCTACGGTCGTACCAGTGCACAACACGACCGTGTGCCCGAGTGGTTCAGGGACTCGCCTGCAAAGCGAGTTACGCGGGTTCGATTCCCGCCACGGTCTCCGAGGGCCCGCCCGTGGCGGCGGGCCGGAGCGGCGGCGGCGGCGGGAGCCCGTCACCAGAAGTTGGGGGCGTTCACCTGCCCGGCGGTGCGGACCAGGCCCGTCGAGGGGTCGAGCGTCAGGACGTACATCGTCCGGTGGGTGAGCTCGGTGCTGTTGGCGGTCGTGAAGCCGTTCACCCGGCCCGCGCCGTCCGCCCTCAGGGGGCGGGAGGACTTCCCGTACGAGCCGTCGGACGGGTAGAAGCCCCAGACCTCCATGCCCCGGTCCGGGGTGAATCCCGAACCCCAGACGCGCAGTTGGTTCTCCCAGCGGGCGCCCGTGCCGTTCGCGGGCAGGCCCGTCGGGTCCTGGTAGCCGTAGACCGCGTTCCGGTTCTCGTTCGTGGTGTAGCCGCGCGTGGGGGGCGGGACGCAGACGTGGTCCGAGGGGCGCGCCTCGCGCCACACGAACCCCGGCTTGCAGGTGTCCGGCCCGTAGGCGCCCCCGCCCGGCTGGACGCGCGACGCGGCGGCGGCGTTGTCCTGCTGCGTCCGCGTCCGCGTGGCCGGCGGCACGCACACCAGGTCGCCCGGCACGGCCTCCCGCCACACCAGACTCGCCTTGCACGTGTAGGGGCCGTACGGGAGGGCCCGGCCCGCCTGCGCCTCGCCGGCCCGCGCGGGAGACTTCGCCTGCGCGGGGGAATCGGCCCGTACGGGGGGATCGGCCTGCGCGGGAGGGGACGCCGCGAACAGCGCCCCCGTCGCGAGGACCAGGGAGGCGAGTACGCCGTTGACGCGCCGGCCGAGCGGACCGTGCGGCGGGGTCCTCCGGGGGTGGTTCTCTCCGGGCCTCATGCGCTGCTCCCGTTCCGACGCGCTCACCCCGTGAGGACCGTTCGGGCGGCCCGGGCAGGGGGAGTCATCAGGTGCGGTGGGGAGGGGACCGGTGCGTCCGCGGATTCCGCGGCCGACGCGCGCGGCGGTCGGCCCGGTCGCGGAGTTCGTCCGACGGTTCGGAGTCGCGTCCCGTCTCCCAGGACAGCACAGTCCCGAGGCCCCCGCAACCGCGGCCTCCGGGGCGGCGGGCGCCGTCCCTCCGCCCCTCCCGTGGCCGGAGTCGGCCGTCTCGATAGGCTCGTTCCCGCTCCGGTGGCCCCGGGGCGTCGGGACGACGGGGGGACGATCCGGTGGAACAGGCGCGCACACGGCGGGAGTCCACGCGGCGGATCGGGCCGTACCGGCTGATCACCCGTCTCGATCCGCCCGGCTCCCCCGCTCCCTGCCGGCGGTTCGTGGCCCGGGGCGAGGACGGGCGCACGGTCCTGCTGAGCACCCCGCTGCCGGGCGCCGACCCGGCCCGCTTCGCGGTGGAGGCGGAGGCGGGACGCCACGTGGTGGGGCCGTGGCTCGCACCGGTGACGCGGGTGTCGGGTCCCTTCGGCGGGGCCGGAGCCATCGGCGGGGCCGGGGCCGTATCCGGGGCCGTGCACGGAGCCGTATCCGGAGCCGGGGCCGTATCCGGAGCCGGGGCCGAAGCCGCTCCCCTCCCCGGAGCCGTATCCGGAGCCGGCGCCGGGGCCGGAGTCGGAGCCGGCGCCGCGCCCGTGTCCTCCCCCGCTCCCACCGCCCCCGCCTGGTACGCCACCCCCTACCTCCCCGTCCTCCCCCTCCCCGTCGCCCTCGCCGTGCACGGCGGGCCGCTGCCCGAGGCGGTCGTGCGGGGGATCGGGGTCGCGCTCGCCGAGACGCTCGCCGCCGTGCACGCCGGGGGCCTCGCGCACGCCGGGGTCTCCCCCGCCGCCGTGCTGATCGCCGCCGGCGGGCCGCTGCTGAGCTGTTTCGGGACGGTGCGGGCCGCGGGGCCCGACGGCGAGCCGCGCGCCGGACTGCCCGGGATCGATCCCGGGGCCCTCGCCCCCGAGCAGGCGGCCGGGGGACGGCCGCGTCCGCCGGGCGACGTGTTCGCGCTCGGCGCCGTCCTCGCGCACGCCGCCACCGGGCACACCGTGCCCGAGCGGGACGAGCTCCCGGACGGGCTGCGGCCGGTGGTCGCCGCCTGCCTGGCCCGCGACCCCGCCGACCGGCCCACCGCCGCCGCCCTGGCCGCCTCGCTCGCCCCGCCCGCGCCCGCGCCCTCCCTCCTGGCCCCCGGCTGGCTGCCCGGCCGGGTGGTCGCCGCGCTCGCCCGCCAGTCCGCCGAACTCCTCGCCGCCGAGCTGCCGCCGCTCCCCGAGCGGGCCGCCCCCGGCCCCGTACCCGTCTGAACGCGCCCCGCGCCCGTACCCGCCCCCCGCCCCCGGACCGCACGGACCTGACCTCATGCTGTCGCCCCTGACCCACGACGACCCGGCCTCCGTCGCCGCGTACCGGCTCCTCGCCCGCCTCGGCTCCGGCGGCATGGGCACGGTCTACCTGGCCCGCACCCCGGGCGGCCGGACGGTCGCCCTGAAGACCGTGCACGCCCGGCTCGCGGCCGATCCCGCCTTCCGCAGCCGGTTCCGGCTGGAGACCGACGCGGCGCGGATCATCGGCGCCCGCCACGGCGCGGCCGTCGTGGACGCCGACCCGCTGGCCGAGACCCCGTGGCTGGCCACCGAGTACGTCCTCGGACCGCCCCTCGACGACGCCGTCGCGCTCGGCGGCGCGTTCCCCGAGCCGACCGTCCGCGCGCTCGGCGCCGCGCTCGCCGGGGCCCTCGCCCAGCTCCACTCCTCGGACGTGGTCCACCGCGACCTCAAGCCCTCGAACGTCCTGGTCACCGCCTACGGCCCGAAGGTCATCGACTTCGGCATCGCCCGCGCGGCCGGCGACGACCACCTCACCCGCACGGGGGCGGCGGCCGGCACCCCGGCCTTCATGTCGCCGGAGCAGGCGAGCGGGCACGAACACGCCCCGGCGGGCGACGTGTTCGCGCTCGCCGGGGTCCTCGTCTTCGCGGCCACCGGCCACGGCCCCTTCGGCACGGGCTCCCCCGCCGACCTGCTGTACCGCGTGCGGTACGCCGAACCCGACCTCACCGGCGTGCCGGAGGCGCTGCTGCCGCTCCTGACGGCGTGCCTCGCCAAGGACCCGGCGGACCGGCCCACCACCGCCGTCCTCGTGGAGCACCTGCACGACGGGCACGGGGAGTTCGCGGACCACCTGCCCCCGCTGGTGCTCGCCGACATCGGGCGGCGGGCGACCGACGTGTGGCTGCACGCCCCGCACCGGCTCCCGGCCCCGGAGGGTCCCGTCGCGGCGGAGACCGCGCCCGCCACCCCGCTCTCCCGCCGCCGGCTGTTCTCCGCGGGCGGCGCCGCCCTGCTCGGGGCGGCGGGCGCGGGCGGCGGCCTGTGGGCGTGGCGGAGCGGACGGCGGGACGGCCGCCCGAACGGCGGATCCTCGGCCGGGCCCACCGCCGTCCCCGCCCCGACGGCCGCGGACGGGGCGCCGGCGCCGCTGTGGCAGGAGAAGGCGTTCGACCGCGAGCAGCGGACCACCCCGCTGGTCGCGGACGGTGTCGTCGGCTTCGCCGAGACCACGGAGTTCCGGGCGCTCGACATGCGCGACGGCTCCGAACTCTGGGCCGAGAGCGCGGTGATGGAGCCCCGGCAGATCACCACCGACGGCACGGTCTTCTACCTGTCGAGCGGCGAGTTCGAGGGCCCCGGCATCCTCCACCTCCGCACGCGCGGGGCCCTCGGCGGCGGGGGGACGTCCCGGACGATCGACCTGAAGGGCTTCGAGGGCTCGTACAAGGGCACGGAACTCCTCACTGCCTCCGACGGCGTGCTCTTCGCCTCCTCCCGGCGGGGCGACTGGGACGTCTCCGGGGACCGGGACGACACCGGCTGGCACCTGATCGCCGTCGACGTGCGCGCGGGCCGGGAGCTGTGGCGGCAGCCGTACGCGTGGGACGGCGTCCGGCCCTGGCTGTCCAAGGTCGTCGGCGACCGGCTGGTCCTCGGCAAGAACAGCGGCGACCTGGACTCCTTCCTGGTCCAGGCGCGCGACCTGCGCACCGGCCGGCAGCTGTGGCGGCGGCGGCTGCCCCTGAAGGACTCCGCCTCGTACATCCCCGGCCAGCTGGTGACCGACGAGCGGCACGTCTACCTGGGCGGGGACCGGCTGCGGGCCCTGCGCCTCACGGACGGCGCGGTCGCCTGGGAGTACGGCTCCGGTTCCGCCTCCACCTCCTACGGCGTGCCGGCCGTCGCGAACGGCCTGGTCCACGCGCAGGAGCGGAGGGAGGCCCCCGGCCTGGTGTCCGTCGGGGCCGGCAACGGCCGCAGGCACCGGACGGAGGGGCCGTCCGGGCGCTCCCTGTCCCCGTACCTCTTCGCCACCCCCGTGGTCGGCGAGAAGTACGTGTACACGCCCGTGCGGGGCGGTCTCAACGCGGTCGCCCTGGACGGCTACCGCTCGGACTGGGTGTTCCGGACGGAGGCGAGCCGCTTCGTGACCGACAAGGAGAGGACCCGGCTCTTCGGGGCGGGCCAGACGTCCGTGGTGTCCCTCCCGCTCGCCTGACGAAGCCGTCAGCCCCCCAAAAAAAGAATCCGCCTGATCGGAAGCGTTCCCATGACCCCTCAGCCCCTCGCCGTCGGCGACCCGCTCCGGCTCGGCCCGTACCGGCTCCTCGGCGTCCTCGGCGAGGGCGGCATGGGCAAGGTGTACGTCGGCCGGGACGGCGCCGGGACGCCCGCCGCCGTCAAGGTCCTCCGCCCCGAGCTCGCCCACGACCCGCACCTCGCCCAGCGGTTCGTCCGCGAGGCCGACATGGCGCGGGCGGTCACGAGCGGGGGCGTGGCGCGGATCCTCGGGGCCCGGACGGAGGGCGGACGGCCGTGGATCGCGGCCGAGTTCCTCGCCGGGCCGACCCTCGACGATGCCGTCCGCGCGTACGGGCCGCTGGACGTGCCGTCGGTCCGCGTTCTCGCCGCCCGGCTCGCCCGGGCGCTGGCCGACATCCACGCGGCCGGGCTCGTCCACCGGGACCTGAAGCCCGCGAACATCGTGCTGACCTCGGCCGGGCCCCGGATCATCGACTTCGGCATCGCGCGGCCCGAGCACGGCCTCACCCTCACCACCACCGGCCAGATACCGGTCACCCCGGGGTACGGGGCCCCCGAGCAGGTCCTCGGGCGGCGGGTCGGCCCGGCGGCGGACGTCTTCTCGCTCGGTGCGGTCCTGGTCCACGCGGCGAGCGGGCGGCGCGCCTTCGACGGCGCGCACGTGGCGGCGCTCCAGTACGAGGTGGTGCACGGCGCCCCGGACCTCGGCGGGGTGCCGCCGGAACTGCGGGAGCTGATCGGCCCGTGCCTGGCGAAGGACCCGGCGCTCCGTCCGGACCCCGCGCGGATCGCCGCGGCCTTCGCGCCGCCGAAGGGCGCCGAGCGGGTGTGGCGCAGGGGGCCGCTCGCGGAGGACGTCAAGCGGCGCGAGGCCGCGGTGAGGCGTCTGACGGCGCCCGCCGACACCACCGTGCCCGGGTCCGGCCGGCCGTCCCGGCGCCGCTTCCTGACCGGCGCGGCCGTGGGCGTGGCCGTACTCGGCGCGGGCGGCGGGGCGGGCGCCTGGTGGCTGAACCGGAGCGGCGGGTCGCCGGCCGCCGACGTGCCGCCGGCCGTGGCGACCCCCGAGGCGGCCTTCGTCTGGGCCGTCGACACCGAGCCGGGCGAGGCCCCGGAGCCGCTGTGGGGCCCGGTCGACGGGACGGCGCCGGGGGACGAACCCCCGCTGCCGGTGCGGGACGTGGTGGTCGTGCGGGCGGCGAAGGGCGGCCTGCTCGCCCTGTCCGTGACGGACGGGAAGGAGCGGTGGCGGGCGAAGGAGGTCGACGCGGACGCGGGTTTCGTCTCCGTCGCGGACCGGATGGTGGTCGGCGTCGACGGGGACGGCGCCCTGCGCGCGTTCGTCGCCTCCACCGGCCGGCCCGTGTGGCGGAGCGGGACCGGGGTGAGGAACGTCCTCGCGGCCGACGAGACCCGGGTCTATCTGGTGACGGAGGACGACGAGCTGCACGCCGTCGACGCCTGGACCCTCGCCACCGTCTGGGCGCGCCCGATGACCTCGCCGCGCTCCCCGAACGGCGCCGCACGGGCCCTCGTGGGCGACCGGCGGCTCGTGATCCACGGCAGGGACGGCCGGGTCGCCGCCCTCCACGCCGAAACCGGGCGCACGCAGTGGGAGTCGACGGGCCGGGGCACCGCCGGACAGGCCCCGGCGTCCAGCAGCAACATCGTCTGCTTCGGCGGCCCGAAGCTGACCGCCCGGCGCCTCGACACGGGCGATCCGCTGTGGGAGGAGGAGGCCGGCAGCGGGAGGCCCGACTGGGGCACCCCGGCCGTGAGCGGCATCGCCGTCTTCGCGGTCAGCTCCCACAACGCCCACCGCTACGGCACCACGGTGGGTTCCTCCTCCCCGAGGCAGGAGTGGCACGAGATCCTGGACGGCACGGGCCCCGGCACGCTCGCTCCCCCGGTCGTGGAGGGCACGACGGTCTGGCTCCACGCCCCCGACGGCAGCTCCCTCAAGGCGGTCGACAAGGAGACCGGCGACCACCTCTTCACGGTCGGCATGAGGGGCGAGGGCACCTACCGGACGGCGAGCGGCGGCAACCGCGTCTTCCTCGTCCGGGGCGGCCGGATCGCGGCGATGCCGGTGTACGGGGAGTGAGGGGCCCTCCGACCGGCGAACGGTGCGGAGGGCCCCGGCAGTCCTACTGGGGCGCCGCCACCGCCGCCTGCGGGCGGATCGGGAGGCGGTTGACCGGGCGGCCGGTGGCCGCGCGGACCGCCGCGGCCACGGCGGCGGGCGAGGTGACGACGGGGACGGCGCTCGCGGGCTTGGCGCCGAAGGGGGCCACCACGTCGCGCTCCTCGACCAGCCTCACGATCCGGATGTCCGGGGCGTCCAGGGAGGTCGGGAGGGCGTAGCCGGTGAAGTCGGGGTGGCGGACCAGGCCGCGGGCGGTGCGGAGGTTCTCCGTGAGGGCCGCGCCGACGCCCTGGGTGACGCCCGCCTCGATGCGGGTGGCGAGCTGGGCCGGGTTGAGGATCCGGCCGACGTCCTGGGCGACGGCCATCTCCACGACGCGCACGGCGCCGAGTTCGACGTCCACGTCCACGACCGCGCGGATCGCGCAGAAGGCGAGGCCCACGAAGGCGTCGCCCTGGCCCGCGTCGTCCAGGGGCTCGGTGGGGTGGGGGCGGCACTGGGCGGTGGCCCAGAGCTCCTTGCCGTCCATCGCCTCGGTGACCGTCGTCGACAGGACGCCGTCGTACGAGGTGATCTTGCCGTCGGTGATCTGGAGCAGCTCGGTCGACATGCCGAACTTGTGGGCGAGCGGCTGGAGGAGCTGGGTGCGGACCATCTTCGCGGCCCGCTCCACGGCCCCGCCCGACACCCAGGTGTGCCGGCCGTGGGCGGCCGGCCCGGCGGGCGGCTGGTCGGTGTCGACGGGCGCGACGTGCACCTCGTCGATGCCCAGGGTCTCCTGCACGATCTGGCGGGCGAGCGTCGAGAAGCCCGAACCGGTGTCCACGGCCGAGCAGATGATCGTGGCCGTCCCGTCCGCGACCCGCACGGTCGCCGTCGAGACCTCGTCGGCGCCCTCCGCGCCGAGCATGTGGACCATGCCGAGCGCGTAGCCCACGCCCCGCCGCACCGCGCCGGGTTCGCCCGCGCCCTCGGGGCCGCCGGGCAGCAGCCACTCGCCCTCGGGGGTGTCCTTGGGCAGCGGCGGCAGCGGGAAGTCCCGTACGGCGGAGAGGAGTTCCGCGACGGGGGCCGGGCAGGTGACCGTCTGTCCGGTGGGCAGGATGTCGCCGGTCGCCATGACGTTCCGCATGCGCAGCTCGGCCGGGTCCACGCCCAGCTTGGCCGCGAGCCTGTCCATCTGCGCCTCGTACGCCGCGCACACCTGCATCGCGCCCTCGCCCCGCACGTGGCCGGACGGCGGGTTGTTCGTGCGGACGGCCCAGCCCTCGACGAAGGCGTGCGGGACGACGTACGGGCCGCAGGCGAAGGCCACGGCCGCCGCCAGGGACTCGGACGAGGAGTCGGCGTACGCGCCGCCGTCGAGCAGGATCTGCGCCTCCACCTTCACCAGCCGCCCCTCCGCGTCCGCGTGGTGGCGGTAGCGCAGCAGGGTGGGGTGGCGGTGGGCGTGGCCGAGGAAGGACTCCTCGCGCGTGGCGGTGAGTTTGACCGGGCAGCCGGTGCGCAGCGCGAGCAGGCCCAGCGGGATCTGGAAGCCCGGGTCCTCGCGGTCGCCGGTGGCGCCCGGGACGCCGGTGACGACCAGCTTGACCTGCTCGGGCAGGAGGCCGAAGCAGGCGGCGGCCAGGTCGCGGTCGGTGTGCGGGTCGGTGGAGGCGGTGTAGAGCTCCACCCCTCCGTCGGGGCGCGGGACGGCGAGGCCCGCCTCGGCGCCGATCGGTGCCGGGTCCTGCCGCCCGATCCGGTACAGGCCCTCGACGACGACCTCGCCGGCCGCCTCCGGGTCGCCGAAGCGGAGCGGGATGTGCCGGATCAGGTTCCCGTCGGGGTGCAGCGGCTCGGCCGCGAACGCCTTCTCCGGGTCGGTGACCGGTTCGAGGACCTCGTACTCGACGGCGATGGCGGCGGCGGCGAGCCGGGCCGTGTCGGGGTGGTCGGCGGCGACGGCCGCGAGGGCCTCGCCGTGGTGCCGGACCAGGTCGGAGGCGAAGACGGGCCGGTCGGCGACCCGGCGCCCGTAGGTGGCCGCGCCCGGCACGTCGGCGGCCGTCACCACGGCCCGCACGCCCGGCATGGCGACGGCGGCGGAGGTGTCGACGGAGACGATCCGGGCGTGGGGGTGCGGGGAGCGCAGGATCGCGGCCCAGAGCAGGCCCTCGGCCCACAGGTCGGAGGCGTACGGGAAGGTGCCCTCGGTCTTCGCGCGGGACTCGGCCTGCGGGAGCGAGGTGCCGAGGCCGTGGGCGGCCGGCTCCTGTCCGAGGGGTCCGGGGACGTCCGTGACCGTGGCCGTGGGAACGGCGGTGGTCGCGTCGCTGCTCACGCCTTGCCTCCGTCGTGCGGGTGCGGGATCTGGTGCGGGATGCGGGCCTCGTCGGCGCTCTCGGGCGCGTGGGCGGCGGCGCCGGCCTCGCGCTCGGCGACGACATCCCGTACGGCTTCGAGGACGCCCCGGTAGCCGGAGCAGCGGCACAGGTTGCCGGCGAGCGCCTGGCGGGTCTCCAGTTCGGTGGGGGCGTGGTTGCCCTCCAGGAGGTCGTGCACGGTCATGCACATGCCGGGGATGCAGAAGCCGCACTGGACGGTGCCGCACCTGGCCATGGCCCGCTGCACGTCGGAGGGCTCCCCGTCGGCCGCGAGGCCCTCGACCGTCCGCACCTCGCTCCCGGCGGCGGTCGCCGCGGGGACCAGGCAGGAGGCGACGAGCCGCCCGTCGACCTGCACGTTGCACGCGCCGCACTCGCCCTGCGAGCAGCCGTCCTTGGCCCCGGCGAGCCCGAGGCGCTCGCGCAGGACGTAGAGCAGCGACTCCCCGATCCAGGAACCGGTGACGGGCCGGTCCACGCCGTTGACCCGGAGGGTGTACGAGGTGTGGGGGTGCTCGTCGCTGTCGGTGGAGGCGTGGACCTCCGCCGCGACGGCGGGCACCGGGTCGGGAACGTCCGTGTCGAGGACGGTCTCCGCGCGGAGACCGGCGTCCGTCCCGGGGGCGGGATCCGCTTCGGGGGCGTCCGGCCCGGGAGCCTCCCGGACGGCCTCGGGAACCTCCCCGACGGCCTCGGGGGCTTCCCGGACGGCCTCGGGGGCGTCCTGCACGGCTTCGGGGGCCGTTTCGGGCTCCGGGTCCGTCCCGGGGGCGCCGGAGGCGTCGGGGGTGTCCCGTACGGCCTCCGGGGCCGCGTCCTCGGCGGTCTCCGGCTCGGGCCCGGCCCCGGCCCCGGGCTCCGGCTCCTCCCGGAGCGCCCAGGGCGCGGGCGCGCCGCCCGGGAGGGTCGCCGGGGCCTCGGCGGGGATCTGCCACTGGCCCGTGTCGCCGGGGCCGGGAGCGGGGAGGGCGGCGGGGTCGGGCTCGCCGGCGGGGGCGGGCTCGGTGGCGTGCTCCGCCGGCTCCGCGAAGCCCCACCCGGCCGTCGCGTGCGGGTCCGGCCGGCCGTACCCGGACCGGTCGAAGGGCTCGCCCTGCTGCTCGAAGTACTCGAAACCGCCCCGGTCGCCCTCGAAGCCCCGCGGCTGCTCGTAGCCCCGGGCCCCCTCGGACCCGTAGCCCGGGCCGGGCTCGTAGCCCGCGCCCCGGTCCGGCTCGTGGCCCTGCCCCCGGCCCTGGTCCGGCTCGTAGCCCCGGTCCGGCTCGTAGCCGTGGGCGTGGTCGAAGTACGGCCGCACCGGCTCCGCCTCGACCGGCAGGTGGACCGACCAGCTTCCGGTGGCCGCCGGGTCGGTCGCCGGGGACGGGGTGAGCGGCTGGAGCGGGGTGATCATCGGCGGGACGTAGTCGTGGCCGGGCGCCTCCAGGGGCACGCCGTCCAGCATGAAGTCCGGCGGGAGCTGCACGAAGGCGGTCGCGTCGCCGTCGTACCCCTCGCTCTGCGGGATCGGCTCCCAGCCGCCCTGGTTGCCCTGCTGTTCGTCGCTGCTCACGCGAGTGCCCTCCCCAGTGCCCGTCGGGCGAGTGCGGCGACGGTGCGCCGCAGGTGCAGTACGGCCGGGGGCAGCTGTTCGCCCCCTTGCGGGTCCGGGATGCAGGCGGCGGCGACGTACTCGCCGAACGCCGTCAGCGCCTCCGGCGCGAGCCCCCGGTCGTTGTCCCAGTCCACCAGCGAGGCGATCCAGCGCTCGGCCTCCAGGGGCCGCAGCGGCATCGGCGCGACGGCGCCGACGGCGCAGCGCACCCCGCGCCGGGCCGGGTCGAGGACGACGGCGACGGAGGCGGTGGCGCGGGCCGGGCCGGTGCGGCCGGTGGCCTTGAGGAAGACCTGCGGGGCGTGGAGCAGCGGCACCCGGACGAAGCCCACGAGTTCGCCGGGGGCGAGCAGGTCGCGGCCGGCGAGCAGGTGGGAGACGGGGATCTCGCGGCTGCCGAGCGGCCCGAGGACGACGAGGTCGGCCTCCAGGGCGGCGAGGACGGGCAGCGAGTCGCCGGTGGGCGCGGCGGTGACGACGTTGCCGCCGAGGGTGCCGGCGTTGCGGATCTGCGGCGGCCCGGCCGCGCGGGCGGCGGCGGCGAGGGCCGGGATGAGGGCGGCGAAGTCGGGGCGGCCCATCCGGGCGTGGGTGAGGCCCGCGCCGAGGAGGGCGTGGCCGTCCTGGTACTGCCAGCCGCGGATCTCGTTGATGCGGCCGAGGCCGACGAGTCCGGCGGGCCTGAGCTGGCCCCTGTTGACGGCGGCCATGAGGTCGGTGCCGCCGGCGACGGGGACGGCCGCCGGCATGGCCGTGAGCGCCGCGACGGCCTCGTCGAGCGAGGCGGGCAGCGTCACGGCCTGCGCCGTCTGTGGTGCGTGCGTGGTCAACCCGCTGCCCCTTCCCGGTGTCCCGGCGGTCCCCGACTGTGCCCGGCCGTCGCGCCTGCGTGTGGGCGTACCGTACGTGCTCACAGGCCGGACGTGGCAACTCTGGCACATCTTCCGGGCGGTCCGGCGCGAGGGTCCGCGAAGGACTGTTCCGTCCGGGACGTCCCGGGAGCGGCGGCGAGTTCCGTTTCGCCGGTCTTGGGCGGCGGGGTTCGCCGCTCCCGGGTGACGGGGGCGCGGAGGGCCTCACACGTTCGGGGGCGTTCCCTCCAGGGGCCTGCCCAGGACTCCGGGGCGCCGCTGCCGGGGCAGGGGTCCGGAGGGGGGCCGGTAGTCGACGCCGAGGGCGTCGAGGCGCCGGTAGTGGGTGTCCATGCGGCGCTCGAAACCGGTGTAGTCGCGGGCCTCCGGGGCGGGGAGCGCGGACCAGGCGACCTCGGCGAGGGCGGCGAGGCGGGGGAAGACCTGGTAGTCGACGCGGGAGCGGTTCTCCATCACCTCGGTCCAGACGTTGGCCTGGGTTCCCAGGATGTGGGCGGCGGCCTCCGGGGAGAGGCCGGGCGGGACGGGCTCGAAGCGGTAGACGTCCTCCAGGGTGCGGACGTAGCCGATGGGCATCGGCTCGTCCTCGCCGGGCGCCTGACGGTGGTCCAGGTAGACGTGCTGCTCGGGGCACATGACGACGTCGTGACCGGCCTCGGCGGCGGCGATCCCGCCCCCGTAGCCGCGCCAGGAGGAGACGGCCGCGCCCTCGGCGAGTCCGCCCTCCAGGATCTCGTCCCAGCCGATCAGGCGGCGTCCGCGGGCGGCGAGCCAGCGGTCGAAGTGGCGGATGAACCAGGACTGGAGCTCGTCCTCGCCGGCGAGGCCCAGCTCCCGGATGCGGGCCTGGGCGGCCGGGGAGGCCTTCCACTGGTCCTTGGGGCACTCGTCGCCGCCGACGTGCACGAAGGTGGACGGGAAGAGCTCCAGGACCTCCTCGAACACGCCCTCGTAGAAGCGGAGGACCTCCTCGGTGGGGGCGAGGACGTTCGGGTTGACGCCCCAGGTGTCCCAGACGGTGAGGGCGGCGGTGTCGACGACGTCCGTGTTGCCGAGTTCGGGGTACGCGGCGATGGCGGCCTGCGAGTGGCCGGGGAGGTCGATCTCGGGGACGACGGTGATGTGCCGCTCGGCGGCGTACGCGACGATCTCGCGGATGTCGTCGCGGGTGTAGAAGCCGCCGTGCGGGGTGTCGGTCCAGAGCGGCGAGGCCCGGTGGCCCCACTTGCTGCGGGCGCGCCAGGAGCCGGCCCCGGTGAGCCCCGGATGGCGCTCGATCTCGATGCGCCAGCCCTGGTCGTCGGTGAGGTGGAAGTGGAAGACGTTCAGCTTGTGGGCGGCGAGGAGGTCGAGCAGGCGCAGGACGTCCTCCTTGGCCGTGAAGTGCCGGGAGACGTCGAGCATGAGGCCGCGCCAGCCGAAGCGGGGCCGGTCCTCGACCGTGGTGTGCGGGAGGTCCCGGGGCCCGCCGTCCACGGGCGCCCGGCGGTACGCGTCGGGGCCGAGGAGCTGGCGGAGGGTCTGGGCGCCCCAGAACACCCCGGCGGGGCCGCCGCCCTCGACGAGGACGGCCGCGCCGGGGTCCTCGGTGGTCAGCCGGTAGCCCTCGGGGCCGTGCTCCCGCGCCACCTCCTCGCTGATCCGGAGGCGCACGGCGCGCTCCCCCGTCCCGTCGGGGAGCGGCAGCCCGGTGGCGGCGCCCAGGACGGCCCGGAGCCAGCGGGCGGTGCCCTCGGTGCCGGGTCCGGCGTCGAGCACGGTCCGCCCGTCGAGCGTGACGCGCCCGGGGGCGCTTCCCCGCCTCCCGATCGACAGGGGCGCGGGGATCAGGTCCGTGGGATCGGTCATGGCGTCAGTCCTTCACCGCCCCGCCGAGTCCCGAGACCAGGCGGCGCTGTACGAGTACGAAGAAGACGAGCACCGGGACGGTCATCACGGTCGAGCCGGCCATGATGCCTCCCCAGTCGTTCTCGTCGGGCTTGAAGAAGACCAGCAGGGCCATGGGCAGGGTCGACTGCGAGGTGTCGCTGATGATGAACGACTTCGCGAAGAGGAAGTCGTTCCAGGTGGAGATGAACGAGAAGACGCTGGTGGCGACCAGGCCGGGGAAGACCAGCGGGAAGAGGATCTGCCACAGGAACCGGGTGCGGCTGGCGCCGTCGATCTGGGCCTGCTCCTCCAGGGCCTCGGGGACCGCCCGGACGAAGCCGCGCAGCATCCAGATCGCGAACGGCAGGGAGAACGCGATGTGCGGCAGGATCAGCGAGCCGAGGGTGTTGAGCTGCCCGAAGTCCCGCATGAGGAAGAACATCGGGATGGTCAGCGCCTCGACGGGCACCATCTGGGCGACCAGGAACATGATCAGGAGCGTCGTCCGGAACTTGAAGCGGAACCGGGTGACGGCGGTCGCGGCGAGGAAGGCGATGACCGCGGAGGCGAGGACGACCGTGACGGCGACGACCAGCGAGTTGAGGAAGTAGCGGCCGAAGTCCTGCTGCTCGAAGACGCGCCGGAAGGAGTCGAGGGACGGCGAGAGCGTCCACGGGCGCGGGTCGGTGGACTGGATCTCGCCGGCCGGTTTGAAGGCCGAGAGGACCATCCAGTACAGCGGGAAGGCGACGGCGGCGGCGACGAGGAGGGTGACGGCCTCGGCGGCGAGGCGTCCGGGGCGCCGGACGCCCGGGATCCGGAGGGCGCTCACAGTTCTTCTCCCTGGCGTCGCAGCAGGCGGAGGTACACGAGCGTCACGGCGAGCAGGATCAGCAGCATGACGACGCCGATCGCCGAGCCCAGGCTGTACTGGGACGAGGCGAAGGCCTTCTGGTAGGCGTACACGTTGAGGACGAGGTTCTGGCCGGCGATGCCGCCGCCGTTCGTCATGACGTAGATCTGGGTGAAGAGCTTGAAGTCCCAGATGATCGACTGGATCGTGACGACGACCAGGATGGGCCGGAGCAGCGGCGCCGTGACCGAGCGCCAGATCCGCCACTGCGAGGCGCCGTCGAGGGCGGCGGCCTCCAGGACCTCGGTCGGGACGGCCCGGATGCCGGCGTAGACGGTGACCATCACGAACGGGAAGGAGCACCAGACGACTTCGAGGAGGACGAGGGCGAAGGCGCTGTACCGCCCGTACGTCCAGGAGAAGTCGCCGAGTCCGAGGAGCCGGTTGACGGGGCCGAAGTCGGGGTCGAAGAGGAAGACCCAGACGGTGGAGCCGGTGACGGCGGGGGTGGCCCAGGCGCCGAGCGCGGTCGTCATCAGGACGAGCCGGGGCAGGGCGCGCACGCGCGTGAGGAGGACGGCGAGGGCGCAGCCGACGGCGAGCGTGGTGACGACGCAGGCGGCGGCGAAGAGGACGGTGGCGAGGAGGACCTGCCAGAACTGGGGGTCGGAGAAGAGCGCCGTGTAGTTCCCGAACCCCTGGAACGAGGTGGGTTCGCCGCCGCTGACCTGGGCCTGGGTGTACTCCAGGAAGGAGATCAGGCCCAGTTGGTAGACGGGGTAGACGAGGAGCGCGCCGAGGACGACGAGGGCCGGGAGCAGGTAGAGCCAGGGGGTCCAGGCGCCGGGGCGCCGGGGGCCGCGGGCCGCGGGGGCGGGGCCCGCGGCCGTGGCGGGCCGCTTCTCGACGGGCGGGGTGAGCTGGGTCGTCATGCGGGTCAGCCCGCCGGCGCGAAGGCCGCGTCCATCTTCTTCGCGGCGTCGTCGGCCGCCGTCTTGGCGTCCTTACGGCCGCTGACGATCTCCTGGAACATCGTGGGCAGCACGAGGGAGGCGTCGATCCGGCCCCAGCCGGGGGACGCCGGGACGAACTTCGCACCGGCGGCGAGGGTGTCGGTGAAGGGCTTCACGAAGGGCTGCCGTCCGGCGGCGGCGGCGCGGGTGTCGGTGTACGTGGGCAGGAAGCCCATCGCGTCGAAGAGGCGGCCCTGGGTCTCCTTGCCGGTGAGGGACTTGAGGAGGTCGACGGCGAGGGTGCGGCGGGGGCTGCTCCTGAGGACGCCGATGTTGTTGCCGCCGGCGAAGGCGGGGGCGATCGAGCCGGGGGTGGTGCCGGGCAGCGGGACGACGGCGTACTTGCCCTTCACCGTGCCGGCCTCGACGGCCGCGTGGCTGAAGTCGCCGCCGATGGCCATGCCGGCCTTGCCGGAGGCGAAGGCGGTGACGGTGGCGTTGCCGCCCATCTGGGCGCACTTGGCGGCGGGGCAGTTGTCGTCGCCGAAGAGCGAGGTGTACGTGGCGATGCCCTTGAGGGCGTCCGGGCTGTTGATGGCGGCCCGGTAGGAGTCGCCCCGCGCGGTGGCGAGTTCGCCGCCGGCGGCCCAGACGAAGGGCATGGCGCCGTAGGTGTAGGCGCCGCCGACGGCGATGCCGTACAGCTCGGGCCTGGCCTTGCGGATCTTCTTGGCGGTCTCGACGAGTTCGGCCTGGGTCTTGGGGGGCGTCAGGCCCAGTTCCCGGAAGACGTCGGTGCGGTAGTAGAGGGCGCGGATGCCGACGAAGAAGGGGGCGCCGTAGACCTTGCCGCCGACGGTGACGGACTGGCGGGCGGTGGGGTCGGTGTCCTTGGCCTCGTCCCAGGCGGCGAACTCGGCGCTGATGTCGGCGAGTCCGCCGTCCTTGACGTATCCGGCGGTGTCGGTGTTGCCGTACTCGATGAGGTCGGGGGCCGACTTCGGGTCGTTGAAGGCGGCCTTGACGCGCTGGGCGCGGGTCTCGACGGGGATGTACTCGACCTCGACCTTCGCGCCCGCGTTGCGCTGCTCGAAGGCGGCGACGGCCTGCTCGACGGCCTGCTCCTTGGGCTTGTTGCTCACCTCCTGGAAGAGCCAGACGCGCAGGGTGCCGCTCTTCTCGTCCGTCGTGGCCTTCCCGTCCGTGGTCTGGGGCGCGCAGGCGGTGGCGGTGAGGCCGGCCAGCAGGAGCGCGGCGGCCGTGGCGGTGATGGGGGCAGGAAGCTTCATGGCGGATCCCCTCCAGGTGCGTGCGTTGCAGCGTGTGCAACGAGCGTTTCGCGCTGCACAACACGCGTGAGGCTAGGCGGACTCCGGGCGGGCCGACAAGAGGTCTCGACCACCTCAACCACTCCGTGACCGGCGAAAGCACCCTGCGCAACGGGGGCGCTCCCGGAGGAGCCGGAGCGAGGGAACGCCTCCGTCACGCCCGGCCCGGGGCCGGAAGGACCCGGGGGCCGGAAAACGGAACGGCCCCCGTCGCGCGCGCCGAAGCGCGCACGACGGGGGCCGTCACCGGCTCGCCCCGACGGCGGGACCTGACTTACTCGCCCTTGCCGCCCTTGCCCTTGTCCTTGTCGCCGCCGGCGCCCATGGAGTCGTAGATCTCCTTGCACATCGGACAGACCGGGTACTTCTTGGGGTCGCGCCCCGGCACCCAGACCTTTCCGCACAGCGCCACGACGGGCGTGCCGTCCAGGGCGCTCGCCATGATCTTGTCCTTCTGGACGTAATGGGCGTAGCGCTCGTGGTCGCCGTCACCGTGGGACACCTGCGGCGTCGGCTCGACGAGGGTCCCCGTACCTGCCCCGCGCTCGGGCTCGAGAGTGCTCATAACCGCCAAGGGTACTGAAAGCCGGGCCTCCGGTCGGTGGACGGGTCGTCCTCAGTTGAGGGACGGGTCGTCCGGGTACGTCGCGACCATCGCGAGTTCGCCGCGCTGCCGTCGCAGCACCTGCCGCCAGAGCGCCTCGGGCCGCGGCGAGGAGACGTCGCCGGGCTCCGACTCGACCACGTACCAGGCCCCGTCGCCGAGTTCCGCCTCCAGCTGGCCGGGGCCCCAGCCCGCGTACCCGGCGAAGATCCGCAGCGAGCCGAGCGCCGGTCCGAGCAGTTCGGGCGGGGTCTCCAGGTCGACCACGCCGATCGCCCCGTGCACCCGCCGCCAGCCGAGCGGGCCCTCGTCGCCGGGGATCACGGCGACGCCGAGGGCCGCGTCGAGGGAGACGGGGCCGCCCTGGAAGACCACGCCGGGCTCGCCGGCGTGGTCGGCCCAGGAGGCGAGGACGTCACCGACGGTGACCGGCGTCGGCCGGTTGAGGACCACGCCGAGGGAGCCCTCCTCGTCGTGGTCGAGCAGCAGCACCACCGCGCGGTCGAAATTCGGGTCCGCGAGGGCGGGGGTGGCCACGAGCAGCCGTCCTGTGAGCGAGGACACCTCGGTCATGCGAGACATGATCCCGCATCTTCGGCGTTCTCGTGGCCCGTCGGGCGCGGACGCGGGAAGTCCGGGGAGCGCCGCAGTTCAGAGGGGACGGGGCCGAGGGGCGCGGAGGGCCCGCCGAAACAACCGGACGGTGACACTCCGCAAGATCACGCCAACAGAGGGTGTTGTGCCGGATTCATTACGTCTGCCGGGTCGCCCCGGGCTTCCGAAGGAGGTTCCATGGGCCCTTACCCTTTTCACTGGCCACCCGTCGGACCCACTTTCGGAACGCGAGATTCATGACCGGCACAGACAGCCACGATGTACTGCTCGTCCACGGCGGCACCCCGCTGGAGGGCGAGATCCGCGTCCGCGGCGCGAAGAACCTCGTGCCCAAGGCGATGGTCGCCGCCCTCCTCGGCAGCGGCCCCAGCCGCCTGCGCAACGTGCCGGACATCCGCGACGTCCGCGTGGTCCGCGGACTGCTCCAGTTGCACGGAGTGACGGTCCGCCCGGGTGACGAGCCCGGCGAGCTCGTCCTCGACCCGACGCACGTCGAGTCCGCGAACGTCGCCGACATCGACGCCCACGCCGGTTCGTCCCGCATCCCGATCCTCTTCTGCGGCCCGCTGCTGCACCGCCTCGGCCACGCCTTCATCCCGGGCCTGGGCGGCTGCGACATCGGCGGCCGGCCCATCGACTTCCACTTCGACGTGCTGCGCCAGTTCGGCGCGACCATCGAGAAGCGGGCGGACGGGCAGTACCTGGAGGCCCCGCAGCGCCTTCGCGGCTGCAAGATCCGGCTGCCCTACCCCTCGGTCGGCTCGACCGAGCAGGTGCTGCTCACGGCGGTGCTCGCGGAGGGCGTCACCGAGCTGTCGAACGCGGCCGTGGAGCCCGAGATCGAGGACCTGATCTGCGTCCTGCAGAAGATGGGCGCGATCATCTCCATGGACACCGACCGGACCATCCGGATCACCGGTGTCGACAAGCTCGACGGCTACACCCACCGGGCGCTGCCGGACCGCCTGGAGGCGGCCTCCTGGGCGTCGGCGGCGCTGGCCACCGGCGGCAACATCTACGTGCGCGGCGCCCAGCAGCGCTCGATGATGACCTTCCTCAACACGTACCGGAAGGTAGGCGGCGCCTTCGAGATCGACGACGACGGCATCCGCTTCTGGCACCCGGGCGGCTCGCTCAACGCGATCGCCCTGGAGACGGACGTGCACCCCGGCTTCCAGACCGACTGGCAGCAGCCGCTGGTCGTGGCCCTGACGCAGGCCTCCGGCCTCTCGATCGTCCACGAGACGGTGTACGAGTCGCGGCTCGGCTTCACCTCCGCGCTGAACCAGATGGGCGCGCACATCCAGCTCTACCGCGAGTGCCTGGGCGGCTCGGACTGCCGCTTCGGCCAGCGGAACTTCCTGCACTCGGCGGTCGTGTCGGGCCCGACCCGGCTCCAGGGCGCCGACCTGGTCATCCCCGACCTGCGCGGCGGCTTCTCGTACCTGATCGCGGCGCTGGCGGCCCAGGGCACCTCGCGGGTCCACGGCATCGAGCTGATCAACCGCGGCTACGAGAACTTCATGGAGAAGCTGATCGAGCTCGGCGCCAAGGTCGAGCTGCCGGGCAGCGCGCTGGTCTAGGCGGCACCCGCTCCGGAAACGGCCCCACGCGCGCGCGTGGGGCCGTTTCGGCGCATCTGGGCCCGTACCCGCCCGTGCGGGCGGGTACGGGCCGTACGGGGCGTTCTGACGGGCGAACGAAAGGGCGGCCACCCCTGGACCGGGGTGGCCGCCCTTTCTGCGCCTACAGGCCGCTTACTTGCCCTTGGCGGCTTCCTTGAGCTTCGAGCCCGCGGAGACCTTCACGCTGTAGCCGGCCGGGATGTCGATCGGGTCGCCGGTCTGCGGGTTACGAGCGGTGCGAGCGGCACGGTGGGTGCGCTCGAAGGTCAGGAAGCCGGGGATGGTGACCTTCTCGTCGCCCTTGGCGACGACCTCGCCGACGGTCTCGGCGAGAGCGGCCAGCACGGCGTCGGCGTCCTTGCGGGTCACCTCGGCGCGGTCGGCCAGGGCGGCCACCAGCTCACTGCGGTTCATGTTGTTACTCCCGTGTTCTTCTTGCCTGTGAGGCGTGCCACGCGGCGGAAGCCGCGCGATTGGGTACAGCGAAGCCGATGCTGCCAGGGCCCTCGGACAGTCCCCGGACCCGGGTCACATGGACAGACCCTCGCGCCCAAACACGCATCCTGCCCCCACCAGCGGCGGGAACGCCAATCCGGCACCCCCGCGGGTCACACGAAAAGCGCCGCGACCCCGCGGTGGTGACGTTCTGTCGACTCCCCGCGAACCGCACGGAGTCGAAAAGCCACCCTAAAGGCGGGTTTACGCCACCGCGAATCGCGACGCGCCGTCAGAGCCCGGCCGGGGCCGCGCCGCCGCCCGCCGCCTTCGCCGCGGTGCGGACGGCTCCGGCGACCGCGCCCGCCACCTTGTCGTTGAAGACCGACGGGATGATGTAGTTGGGGTTCAGCTCGTCCTCGGTGACCACGTCGGCGAGGGCCGCGGCGGCCGCCAGCATCATGTCCGTGTTGACCGTGCGGGACTGGGCGTCCAGCAGGCCGCGGAAGACGCCGGGGAAGACCAGGACGTTGTTGATCTGGTTGGGGAAGTCGGAGCGGCCCGTGGCGACGACGGCGGCCGTCTGGCGGGCGGCGGCCGGGTCGACCTCGGGGTCGGGGTTCGCGAGCGCGAACACGATGGCGCCGTCCGCCATGGCGGCGACGTCCTCGCCGTCGAGCAGGTTCGGGGCCGAGACGCCGATGAAGACGTCCGCGCCGGAGACGGCCTCCTTGAGGGTGCCGGTGACGCCCTCCGGGTTGGTGTTGTCCGCGATCCAGCGCAGCGGCGAGTCGGCCGGGGCCTCGACCAGGTCCTCGCGGTCCGCGTGGACGACGCCCTTGATGTCGGCGACGACGGCGTGCTTGACGCCCGCCGCGATCAGCAGCTTCAGGATGGCCGTGCCGGCCGCGCCGGCGCCGGACATGACGACCCGCACGTCGCCGATGCCCTTGCCGACCACGCGCAGGGCGTTGGTGAGGGCGGCGAGGACGACGATGGCGGTGCCGTGCTGGTCGTCGTGGAAGACCGGGATGTCGAGGGCCTCGCGCAGCCGGGCCTCGATCTCGAAGCAGCGCGGCGCGGAGATGTCCTCCAGGTTGATGCCCGCGAAGCCGGGGGCGATGGCCTTGACGATCGCGACGATCTCGTCGGTGTCCTGGGTGTCCAGGCAGAGCGGCCAGGCGTCGATGCCGGCGAAGCGCTTGAAGAGGGCGGCCTTGCCCTCCATGACGGGCAGGGCGGCCTTGGGGCCGATGTTGCCGAGGCCGAGGACGGCGGAGCCGTCGGTCACGACCGCGACGGAGTTGCGCTTGATGGTGAGGCGGCGGGCGTCCTCGGGGTTCTCGGCGATCGCCATGCAGACCCGGGCGACGCCGGGGGTGTAGATCATGGAGAGGTCGTCGCGGTTGCGGATGGGGTGCTTGGACGCCATCTCGATCTTGCCGCCGAGGTGCATCAGGAAGGTGCGGTCGGAAACCTTGCCGAGGACGACGCCCTCGATGCCGCGCAGCTGCTCCACGATCAGGTCGGCGTGGGCCGTGGAGGTCGCGGCGATGGTGACGTCGATGCGGAGCTTCTCGTGGCCGGAGGCGGTCACGTCGAGGCCGGTGACGGAACCGCCGGACGACTCCACCGCCGTGGTGAGCTGGGAGACCGCGGTCCCGCTCGCGGGAACCTCCAGCCGGACCGTCATCGAGTACGAGACGCTGGGCGCCGTTGCCATGGACGAGTTCCTCTGCTTTCCCTGAGCTTCGTTGCTACGCCGCCCCGGCTGGTTGCCCGGCGGCGCCCTCCGATGGTCGCACCTACCAGCGAGTAGCAGGTAATGCGGTCATTTTGTTTTCGGAAAGTAGTTTCCACCATACGAGAGGAGTGCGGGAAACAGAAGAGGTCCCCGCCACCAGGGGTGACGAGGACCTCGACTTCGTAGCTACGTACTAGGTGGCACCGACCCGCCATGCTCGCCTCGCGGCAAGTGGTCCCTCTGAGGGACGAAGGTTGGGCCCGGGGGCTTGGATCGAGCCGGTGCCACCCCCAGGCTAACAAACCACTCCCGATAGTGATTCCAGCGCCACAGGTTGACCTGAAACCGGCCGTGGTTCCGGACCCGCGACGGCCCCCGCGGGCGCCGGGCGGGCCCGCCGCGGGCCGGGGCTCAGTCCCTCAGCAGGTCCGGCACCCCCGCCGCGTCCGGCAGGTCGCCGGTCCCCGCGACCACCGTGAGCTGCTGCGTCGCCCGGGTCAGGGCCACGTAGAGCACCCGCAGGCCGGCCGGGGACTCGTCCGCGATCTCGGCGGGCGAGACGACCACCGTGGCGTCGTACTCCAGGCCCTTCGCCTCCAGGGAACCGAGCGCCACCACCCGGTCGCCGAGCTCCGCGAGCCAGCGGGCGGCCTCCGCGCGCCGCCGCATGGCGACGACGACGCCGACCGTCCCCTCGACCCGTTCGAGGAGCCGGCGCGCTTCGAAACGTACGGTTTCGGCCAGATCCGCTTCCCCGGACCCCTCCGGGACCGCGACGAACCGGGGCTGGACGCCGGTCGAGCGGACCGCGCGGGGCGACTCCTTGCCCGGCATGGCGAGGGCGAGGACCTTGGCGGCCAGCTCGGCGATCTCGGCCGGGTTGCGGTAGTTCACGGTCAGCTCGAAGCGGCGTCGCGGCCGGGAGCCGAGCGCCTCGTCCCGGGCCTCGGCCGCCTCGTCCGGGTCGGACCAGGAGGACTGCGCCGGATCGCCGACCACCGTCCAGGTGGCGTGCCGGCCGCGCCGCCCGACCATCCGCCACTGCATGGGCGTGAGGTCCTGGGCCTCGTCGACGATCACGTGCGCGTACTCGGTGCGCTCCGCCGCGAGCCGCTCGGCCCGCTCGCGCTGGGTCTCCTCCCGCACCGGCATCAGCTCCTCCAGGCCCGTGAGCTGGTCCAGCGGGTCGTACTCCCGCTTCTTCCGGGGCCGGGCCGGGGCGCCGAGCAGGGTGTTCAGCTCGTCGAGGAGGGCCACGTCGTGGACGGAGAGCTCCGGGCGGCGCAGCGAGCGGGCGAGCCTGCGCACCTCGCCCGGGTTGAGGATCCGGCGGGCCCAGCGGCCGAGGCGCCGCTCGTCGGCCATCGCGCCGAGGACCCGCCGGGGGGTCAGCTCGGGCCACCAGGCGTCCAGGAAGCCGAGGAAGGAGTCCTCGGTGGAGACGTCCTCGTCGAAGGAGGAGCGCAGCTCGGCGGCGAGCTCGGGGTCGCTGTGCCGGCCGGACGCGCCGGACTTGGCGTACAGCGCGTCGAGCAGCAGCCGGCGGGCGCGCGGGCGCAGCAGGTTGACGGGGGCGGTGCCGCCGAGGACGTTGTGGCGGATGCGCCGCAGCTCGTCGGCCTCCAGCTCCAGGCGGCGCCCGAAGGCGACGACCCGCAGGCGGGTCGGGGTGCCGGCGGGAGCCCGGTCGGCGTCCTCCCCCGGCTCGGGCTGCGCCCGGGGCGCGGGGGTCTCCAGGGCGCCCCGGGCCGCCTTGCGCAGCACCGCGAGCATCCGGGAGGAGCCCTTGATCCGGGCGACGGCCGGGTCGTCGTACGCGGTGGCCTCGGCGCCGTCGACGAGCGAGCCGACCGCGCGGATGGCGACCTGGCCCTCCTCGCCGAGGGAGGGCAGGACTCCCTCGGTGTACGAGACGAGGAGCGGGGTCGGGGAGACGATCAGGATGCCGCCCGCGTACCGCCGCCGGTCCTGGTAGAGCAGGTACGCGGCCCGGTGCAGGGCCACGGCGGTCTTGCCGGTGCCGGGGCCGCCCTCCACGTACGTCACGGAGGCGGCGGGCGCCCGGATGACGAGGTCCTGCTCGGCCTGGATGGAGGAGACGATGTCCCGCATGGTGTGGCTGCGGGCCTGGCCGAGGGCGGCCATCAGCGCGCCGTCGCCGATGACGGGCAGCTCGCGCCCGTCGAGGGCGGCCCGCAGCTCGGGGCGCATCAGGTCGTCCTCGACGCCGAGGACCTGCCGGCCCTTGGAGCGGATGACCCGGCGGCGCACGACCCGGCCGGGGTCGACGGGGGTGGAGCGGTAGAAGGGCGCGGCGGCGGGCGCGCGCCAGTCGATGACGAGCGGCGCGTAGTCGGAGTCGAGGACGCCGATGCGGCCGATGTGGAGGGTCTCCCCGATGTCGGCGGTGTTGTCCGGGCGTACGGCGTCCTCGGCGGGCTCGACGGAGGTGTAGGCGCCGTCGGGGCCCTTCTTCCCGTCCTTGCCGTACAGCAGGTCGATCCTGCCGAAGAGGAAGTCCTCGAACTCGTTGTTGAGCCGGTTGAGGTGGATGCCGGCCCGGAAGACCTGGGCGTCGCGCTCGGCGAGGGCGCCGGGCGTGCCGACCTGCCCGCGCTGGGCGGCGTCGTTCATCAGGAACTCCGCCTCGTGGATCTTCTCCTCCAGCCGGCGGTAGACCTGGTCAAGATGTTCCTGCTCGACACCGATCTCACGGTCCCTGACCGTGTCCACGGCTTCCTGCGCGGCCACCTAAGGCCCCCTTCTCACGTGCACTGGGCAGCCGTCGAGCGTACGCCACCGGGAGCCGCCGTGTCAGGCGGGCGGGGGGTCGCCGTGCGGGAGCCGCCGGAAGAGGGGGTGGCCGCGCCGGTCCCGTCGGGGCGGCGGGGCGCGGCGGGCGTACGGGGCGGGGCCCCTCCCGCGGAACGGCCCGCCCGGCGCCGCACCCGTTCCTACCGGTCGTACTTGTCGTCCGCCGACGGGTCCAGGGCCAGCCGGTAGCCCCGCTTCACCACCGTCTGGATGAGCTTCGGGGTGCCGAGGGCCGTGCGGAGGCGGGCCATCGCCGTCTCCACCGCGTGCTCGTCGCGGCCCGCGCCCGGCAGGGCGCGCAGGAGGTCGGCGCGGGAGACGACCCAGCCGGGGCGGCGGGCGAGGAGGCCGAGGAGGGCCATGCCGGCGGGCGGGACGGGGCGCAGGGCGCCGTCGACGAGGACGGCGTGGCCGCGCACCTCCACCCGGTGCCCGGCCACCGGCAGGACCCGGGCGCGGGCGGGCAGTTCGGTGCAGAGGACCTGGACGAGCGGCCCGAGCCGGAAGCGCTCGGGCTGGTACGTGTCGATGTCCTCGGCCTGGAGCCGCAGCGCGGTCACGGGACCGACGCACACCGCGAGCACGTCGTGCCGCAGCGCCGCGACGAGGTCCGCCCGCACCCCCCTCTCCGCCGCCCGGGAGAACAGCGAGGCGGCGGCCGGGGCGCTGGTGAAGGTCACCGCGTCCACGCCCCGGGCGAGGACCGCGTCGAGGAGCCGGTCGAGCGGGCCGGTGTCCTCCGGCTGGAGCCAGCGGTAGACGGGGACGCCGACGACCTCGGCCCCGCCCTCCCGCAGCGCCTCCACGAAGCCGGGCAGCGGCTCGCCGTGGAGCTGGAGCGCGATCCGCCGGCCGGCCACCCCCTCGTCGAGGAGCCGGTCGAGGACCTCGGCCATGGACTCCGAGGACGGCGACCAGGACTCGGTGAGCCCGGCGGCCCGTACGGCCCCCTTGACCTTCGGCCCCCGGGCGAGGAGTTCGACGTCCCGCAGGACGGCGAGGAGCTCCTCGCCGCACCCCCAGCCGTCGGCGGCCTCGACCCAGCCCCGGAAGCCGATCGCCGTGGTGGCGACGACGACGTCCGGGGCGTGGCCGATGAGGTCCTTGGTGGCGGCGAGGAGTTCGGTGTCGTCGGCGAGCGGCACGATCCGCAGGGCGGGTCCGTGGACGACGGCGGCGCCGCGCCGGCGCAGCAGGGCGATGAGTTCGTCCGCGCGCCGCGCCGCGGTGACGCCGACGGTGAAGCCGGCGAGGGGGCCGTGTTCTTGCTCGTCCATGGACGCAGAGCCTGACGGGGGCGCGTGACGGACGCGGTTCGTCCGTATTTCCTGGTCGTTACGGTCCGTGCCGTGCACCCGGGATCACACCTTCGCGTAACCGGGCCGGGCCTCCGGCTCCGTGACGGCCTCGGCGGTCTCGGGCACGGTCCCCGGCCGTCGAAGGTATACCGCCCGGGTGACGCCCATGCAGGCCGCGTAGAAGGCGAGGAAGGCGACGAAGGCGGCGGTGCCGGTGCCGGAGGTCTGGAAGGACTGGCGGAAGGCCAGGTTGATGCCGAGTCCGCCGAGCCCGCCGACCGCCCCGATGATGCCCATGGACGCGCCGGAGAGGCGTCGGCCGTACGCCTCGGCGGCCTCGCCCGCGAGCCCCTTCCGGTGCCCCTGGGCGAGGAAGATCGCCGGGATCATCTTGAACGTGGAGCCGTTGCCGAGGCCGCTGAGGACGAAGAGGCAGACGAAGCCGGCGAGGAAGACGGCGAGCGACTCGATCACGGAGGCGTAGACCACCACGGAGGTCGCGGCGGCCATCGCGGCGAAGGTCCACAGGGTGATGCGGGCGCCGCCGTGGCGGTCGGCGAGGGAGCCGCCGACGGGCCGGACGAGCGAGCCGAGCAGGGGGCCGACGAAGGTGAGCGAGGCCGCCTGGAGCGGGGTGCGGCCGAACTGCGTCTGGAGCACCAGGCCGAAGGCGAAGCTGTAGCCGATGAAGGAGCCGAAGGTGCCGACGTAGAGGAAGGCCATGATCCAGGTGTGCCGGGCCCGCACGGCCTCCTTCGCGGCCCCGGTGTCGTTCCTGACGGGGGCGAGGTTGTCCATGAAGAGCGCGGAGCAGGTGGCGGCGACCACGATCAGGGGCAGGTAGACGCCGAGCACGATCCGGGGGTGCACCGCGCCCGCGGTCCCGATGACGAGGAGGCCGACGAGCTGCACGACGGGGACGCCGATGTTGCCGCCGCCCGCGTTGAGGCCGAGCGCCCAGCCCTTCTTCCGCAGCGGGAAGAAGGCGTTGATGTTGGTCATGGAGGAGGCGAAGTTGCCGCCGCCGACGCCGGTGAGGGCCGCCACCAGGACGAAGGTGGTGTACGACGTCCCGGGCTCCATGACCGCGAAGGCGAGGCCGGTCGGCAGCAGGAGCAGCAGGGCGCTGAAGACCGTCCAGTTCCGGCCGCCGAAGCGGGCGACGACGAAGGTGTACGGGATCCGGATCAGCGCGCCGACGAAGGTGGCGGTGCCGATCAGGAAGAACTTGCCGGCGGGGTCGACGCCGTACTCCGGTCCCATGAAGAGGACCATGACCGACCACAGGCTCCAGATCGAGAAGCCGATGTGCTCGGAGAGGACGGAGAAGATCAGGTTCCGCCGTGCGACCCGCTCCCCCTCCTCGCGCCAGAAGACCTCGTCCTCCGGTTCCCACCGTTCGATCCACCGGCCGCCCATGTCGCACCTCCGCGGGGTCGGGTCCTGGGGCGTCCACAGCCCCGGTCCTCCTGCGGACGACGCTAGGGAGGCCGCGTTTCGGTCCGGTGCCGCGAGGTGACGGCGGCGGAACCTTGCTCTCACCCGGTGGGCGGGACCGCTGTGAGCGGGACACGCGCGCGCGGCGCGGCCGGGGCCTCCGGCAGGCCCGGCTCGTCCTCCGGCAGCCAGGAGTCCGGCGGGCGGACGAGCCAGCCCTCGCGGGCGCCGATCTCGGCGGCGGCGGTCCGCAGGGCGTCGAGGCCGGGGTGGCGGAGTCCCTTGCGCCACACCAGGCTCACGGGCGACAGGGGGACGGGGGCGACGAGCGGTCGCAGGACGCAGCCGGGCATGGGCGGGAACTCGACGACGGCGAGGACCGGGTGCCGGTGCTTGGCCATGATCCGGCGGAACTCCTCCTTGCCGACGGCGAGCGGGGCGGGCGGGGAGAGCTCGATGCCGCGCCCGGCGAAGAGCCGCACGGCGAGGTCGGTCCACTCGGGGGTGCGCTCGTTCCCGGCCCCGGCGTAGATCCGCTCCCCGGCGAGCGCGGCGAGCGGGACCTCGGGGAGGCCGGCGAGCGGGTGGTCGTCGGGCAGGATCACGGCCATCGGCTCGTACCGCACGAACTGCGCGTCGAGCCCGGCCCGCAGATCGGCCGCGAGGCCGCCGTACCGGCCGAAGGAGGTGTCGAGCCGGCCGGCGAGGACGGCCCGCGCGGCGCCGGTGAGGCCGCTCTCGTAGCGGGCCATCAGTTCGAGGTCGGGGGCGAGTTCGCGGGCCCGGCGCAGGACGCGCTCGTGGGCGAGGTCGGGGCTGTTGAGGTCGACGAGGAGGGGCCGGGGCGCGGCCCGGAAGGCCTCGCTCAGCTCGTCGTGGGCGGCGAGCACCCGGCGCGCGTACGGCAGGAGCCGCTCGCCGTCGGGGGTGAGGGAGACCTGCCGGGTGGTCCGCACGAACAGCTCGGCGCCCAGCTCGCGCTCCAGGCGCCGGACGTCCCGGCTGAGGGCCTGCTGGGCGACGTAGAGGCGGGCGGCGGCGCGGGTGAAGTGCAGCTCCTCGGCGACGGCGGTGAAGGCGCGCAGGAGACGGGGGTCGGTGTCGTACGGGGAGGCCACCGCCGCATTCAACAACACGGGTGCGTGAATGGCCATCGATCAGGTGTTGGACCGGGCGGGGACGCGCGCCCGAACCTTGGTCCATGCCGCAACCGGACCTCACCCTCACCCCGGCGGGCCCGGCCCTCGCGCCGCGCTACGACGACCCCGCCGCCCGGCCGCACGGCCCCGGCCGGGGCCCCCGCGACCGCGCCCCCGTCCCCCCGCGCCCCTCCTCCCGCAACCCCTACCGCCGCCTCTTCGCCCGCCCCGGCACCCTCGCCTTCACCGTCGGCGGGCTGATCGGCCGGCTGCCCGCGGGGATGTTCGGCGTCAGCGCCGTGATCATGATCGCGTCGGCGTACGGCTCCTACGCCCTGGCCGGCGCGGTCACCGCCACCGGGCTCGCCGTCGGCTCCGTCGTCGCCCCGCTGACCGCCCGGCTCGTCGACCGGTACGGGCAGGCGAGGGTCGCGGTCCCGGCCGCCGCGTACGCCTTCCTGGGGCAGCTGGTCCTGGCGCTGTGCGTCCACGAACGGGCTCCGGCCTGGGCGCTCTTCGCGACGGTCGCCCTCACCGCTACGTTCCCGAACACCGGCGGCATGTCCCGGGCCCGCTGGGCGCACCTGCTGCGCGACGACCCGGGCGCGCTGCACACCGCGAACTCCTTCGAGCAGGCCGTCGACGAGCTCTGCTTCATGCTGGGCCCGGTGCTCGCCGCCCTCCTCTGCTCGGCGCTCTTCCCGGAGGCGGGCACGCTCGGGGCCTGCGTCCTCTTCCTCGGCGGGACCCTCCTCTTCGCCGCCCAGCGCTCCACCGAGCCGCCGGTCGCCCCGCGCGTCCCGGCGGGCTCCCCGCTGCGCGCGCCCGGCACGGTCCCGCTGCTCGCGGTCTTCCTCGCCACCGGGGCGGTCTTCGGCTCCATGGAGGTGGTGACCCTGGCGTACGTGGACGGGCCCGTCGCCGGACCGGTCCTCGCCCTCCAGGCCGCGGGCTCCTGCGCCGCCGGCCTGCTCTACGGCCGGGCCCGCCGCACGGCGCGGCTGCGCACCTGCCTGGCCGCGATGACGGTCCTGATGGCGCTGCCGCTGCTCGCCGCCTCGACCGGCTCCCTGCTCGCCCTGGCCGCCGGCCTGCTCGTGGCGGGCATGGCGACGGCCCCGACGATGGTGACGGGCATGGGCCTGGTCCAGCGCCGCACGCCCCCGGGCCGGCTCAACGAGGGCATGACCCTGGCCGTGACCGCGCTCCTCGCGGGCATCGCGACCGGCTCGGCGTCCGGCGGCTGGGCCGCCGACCACGCCCCGTTCCCCGCGTTCGGCTTCCTGGTCCCGGTCGCGGCGGCGGCCGTCGCGCTCGCCCTGTGCACGGCCGCGGACATGACGAAGGCCCGGCGGTCGTGGTGACCACCGGGCCTGCGCCCACATGGGATGAGTGGAGATGGCGGGAATCGAACCCGCGTCCAACGGTACGGAAACAGAGCTTCTCCGTGTGCAGTCCGCTACGAGTTTCTCAGCCCCGGAGATCACGCGGACAAGTCTCCGACGGGCTCAGTCACTGTTTGATTTCCCTCCAACCCCCGTGACCGGGGCTAGAGGTTTAGATCCCTAGATGACGCCAGGATCCGGGTCGGGACCGTCCCCGGGCTGACGCTCCTCACAGAGGCTTCTGTTCGTTACCTAGAAATTAGGCAGCGAGGGCGAAGCGGGAGTTATCGCTCTTGGAGTTGGCGATTATTGGTTGCGACATATGGTTTACGAGATCATTGCCGCTTCCTCGACACGCTTCCTCTGCATCGGTATCCGCTGTCGAAACCGATCATCCCCATGTTGATTTTTCAAACGTCGCACCCGCGCCGTGGGGTGCGTGACCCATCGTACGTGACCAACGGCAGGCGTCGCCAGCGTATTCCCGGCGGCCGGCCCCCCGGCTAGAGGGACTGGCCCGCGCGCTGGCGCCGCTTGGCCGCCGCGACGGCGCGGTTCGTCTCGCGCGTGTCCTGCTTCTCGCGCAGGGTCTGGCGCTTGTCGTACTCCTTCTTGCCCTTCGCGAGGGCGATCTCGACCTTGACCCGGCCGTTCAGGAAGTACAGGGCGAGGGGCACGATCGTGTGACCCGTCTCCTGCGACTTCGCCTCCAGCTTGTCGATCTCCTCCCGGTGCAGGAGCAGCTTGCGCTTCCGCTTGGCCGAGTGGTTGGTCCAGCTGCCCTGCATGTACTCCGGTACGTGGATGTTGTGCAGCCACGCCTCGCCCCCGTCGATCTGGACGAAGCCGTCGACCAGCGAGGCCCGCCCCATCCGCAGCGACTTCACCTCGGTGCCCATGAGCACCACACCGCACTCGTAGGTGTCGATGATGAGGTAGTCGTGGCGCGCCTTCTTGTTCTGCGCGATCAGCTTGCGCTCCGGCGCCTTGTCCTGGTTCTTCTTGGCAGGCTTGCCCTGCACGTTCACGAGTCCCTTTGCCATAGTGCGGTCATTTTCGCACTACGAGCCCCCTCCGAGGCCACTCAATACCGTTCTCGCCCGCTCCTCGGCCCGCTCCCCCGCCGTCAGGTCCGGGGTGATGCCGCGCCCGTCGACGGCGTGCCCGGCGGGCGTGCGGTAGTGGCCGACGGTCAGCTCGGCGACCGAGCCGTCGGGCAGGGCGCTCGGCATCTGGACCGAGCCCTTGCCGAAGGTCCGGGAGCCGACCGTGACGGCCCGGCCCCGGTCCTGGAGGGCGCCGGTGAGCAGCTCGGCCGCGCTCATCGTGCCCCCGTCGACCAGGGCCACCAGGGGCCGCTCGGTGTCGCCGCCGCCCTCCGCGTACACGGCCCGCTCCTCGCCCTCCACGTCGTACGTGGCGACGAGCCCGCCGTCCAGGAAGGCGGAGGCGGCGGTGGCGGCCTCGGCGACCAGGCCGCCCGCGTTGCCGCGCAGGTCCAGGAGGACCCCGGCGCCGGCCGGGGCCTCCCGCACCGCGTCGCGCACGCGCGTGCCGGCGCCCTTGGTGAAGGCCTCGACCCGGATCAGCACGGCCCCGTCGTCGAGGCGGCGGACGGACACCGGGTCCGTCGCGAGCCGGGCCCGGCGCAGGCTCTGCGTCCAGGCGGCGCGCCCGCGCTCGACCCGCAGGGCGACGGACGAGCCCGGCACCCCGTCGCCGCGCAGCAGGGCGACGACCTCGGAGACGGAGAGGCCGTCGACCGGGCGCCCGTCGACGGAGACGAGCCGGTCGCCGGTGCGGAGCCCGGCCCGCGCGGCGGGGCCGCCGGTCTGGACCCGGGTGATCCGTACGCGGTCGCCGCCGGTCCGGCCCGCGGAGAGCCCGACGCCCGTGTAGGCCCCGTCGAGGGCCTGCTCGAACTCCTCGTACTCCCGCTTGTCGTACACCGCGCCCCAGCGGTCGCCGCTGCGGCTGACGAACTCCTCGGCGGCCTTCTTGCCCGACTTCCCGTCGGCCATGGCCGCGGCGGCGGCGCGGCGCAGGGCGGCGCTGTCGACGGGGGCTCGGTCCTCGGGCCGCTGTCCCGCGTCCGGGGACGCCCCGGCCCGCTTGGCGGCCGGCTCCTGCCGGGGCAGCGAGCCCGTGGCGGCGGCGGTGGCGAGGACGCCGGTGAAGACCAACGTCAGAACGGCCCCACGGAGCACTCCGCGGGGCCGGATACAGAGAAGGTCGGTGCCGTCCGGCATGTCGCCCACTCTAGGACAAGGCGATGGCGCCGCACGGGCTTTGGCCGTACGACGCCATCCGCGAAGAGGGGTGTCTTCTCACACCTTCAGGTACTTGCGCAGCGCGATGAGAGCCGCCACGGCGGGCATCAGGAGGCCGATGGCGATCACCAGCGGCAGCTTGGCGAAGACGGCGTCCCAGCCGATGAACTGGATGAGCTGCACCTTGTCGGCGAGCGCGATGCCGTGGTCGATCAGGAAGTACCGGCCGACGAGCAGCAGCAGGCACGCGACGCCGCCGCCGAGGAGTCCGGCGAAGGCCGCCTCCATGATGAACGGCATCTGGATGTAGAAGCTGGACGCGCCGACGAGCCGCATGATCCCCGTCTCGCGGCGGCGGCTGAAGGCCGAGACGCGCACGGTGTTGACGATCAGCATCAGCGCGATGACCAGCATCAGGCCCATGACGCAGAGCGCGGCGATGTTCATGCCGTTCATCAGGTCGAAGAGGTTCTGCAGGATGTTCCGCTGGTCCTGGACCGACTCGACGCCGTCCCGGCCCGCGAAGGCCGTGGCGACCACCTTGTACTTCTCCGGGTCCTTGAGCTTGACCCGGAACGACGAGGGCATCTGGTCCGGCGTCACCACGGAGGCCAGGGCGGTGTCGCCGTACTGCTCCTTGTAGTGCTTGTAGGCCTCGTCGGACGTCTCGTAGTGGACGGTCTCGACGATGTCCATCTTCTTCAGGTCGGCCTCGATCCGGTCCTTCTGCTGGCCGGTGACCGCGCCCTTGGGGCACTTTCCGGCCGTGGCCGCGTCGGCCTTGTTGCAGAGGTAGATGGAGACGTTGACCTTGTCGTACCAGTAGTCCTTCATCGTGCTGACCTGCTCGCGCATGAGCAGCGCGCCGCCGAACAGGGCGAGCGAGAGGGCCACGGAGACGATGACGGCGAAGGTCATCGTGAGATTGCGCCGGAGGCCGACGCCGATCTCGGAGAGCACGAACTGAGCGCGCATGGGTCTGCTTTCTCCTACTCGCTACAGGCTCAGTGCTGGTATCCGTAGACGCCGCGCGCCTGGTCGCGGACGAGGCGACCCTTTTCCAGCTCGATGACGCGCTTGCGCATCTGGTCGACGATGTTCTGGTCGTGGGTCGCCATGACGACGGTGGTTCCCGTCCTGTTGATGCGGTCGAGCAGCTTCATGATGCCGACGGAGGTCTGCGGGTCGAGGTTGCCGGTGGGCTCGTCGGCGATCAGCAGCATGGGCCGGTTGACGAAGGCGCGGGCGATGGCGACGCGCTGCTGCTCACCGCCGGACAGCTCGCCCGGCATCCGGTCCTCCTTGCCGCCGAGGCCGACCAGGTCGAGCACCTGGGGGACGGCCTTGCGGATCTCGCCGCGCGGCTTGCCGATGACCTCCTGGGCGAAGGCCACGTTCTGGGCCACGGTCTTGTTGGGCAGCAGGCGGAAGTCCTGGAAGACGGTCCCGAGCTGGCGCCGCATGTGCGGCACCTTCCAGTTGGACAGCCGGGCCAGGTCCTTGCCGAGGACGTGCACCTGGCCTTGACTGGCGCGCTCCTCACGCAGGAGCAGCCGCAGGAAAGTCGACTTTCCGGAGCCGGAGGAACCGACGAGGAAGACGAACTCCCCCTTCTCGATCTCCAGGGACACGTCCCGGAGCGCGGGGCGGTTCTGCTTCGGATAGGACTTGGAGACGTTGTCGAATCGGATCACGGATGCACCACGGTCGGCCGGGAGTAGGTGTGCGTGACCTTACGCGACCGGGGACGGCCCTCGCAGTCGCGGTCCTGGCTTGCGCGGTATATCCTTTTCGCCCTTCCGGGCGGACCACGACGGACCGGCGGGGCGCGCCGAAACGGCGCGGAGCTGGCACAGTGGTAGGGGAACGTCCGGATACCTCCGGTCGTTGCCCTGGTGGGTACCCCAGTGCGGGAGGAGGAGAGCGCATGACCTACGACCGACTGGTGTGCGCCAACTGCGCGGCCCCGGTCGCCGAGGGCCGCTGCCCCGTCTGCCGCGCGAACCGGGAGCGACTGACCCCCCAGGGTCTTTCCCCCGCCATGCTGCTGACGGTGGCGATCGCCCTGCTGGCGGCGATCGCGCTGCTCGCGGCGGTCCGTACGGCCTAGGGCCGCCCGGACGGCCCGCACGAGCCGGAGAACGGCCGAAGGGCCGGGGAGGAAGCCTCCCCGGCCCTTCGTCATGCCCTGCTCACGCGCGGAGGCGTCAGGCGGCGGTACGGCCGCCGGCGACGAGACGCGGCAGCATGCGGAAGCCGATGCCGCCGGCGATCATGGTCGCGGCGCCGATGATCAGGAACGAGGTCTCGGCCGCGCCGGTCTCGGCGAGCTCCTCCTTGGCCTGACCCTGCTGCACGGGCTGCGAGCCGGCGTTGTTGGTGTCGGGCCTGTTGGTGTCGACGCACTCGGCGCCGTCGAGGTCGACGGTGCAGGTGCCGGCGCCGCCGTCGGCGGAGGAACCGCCACCGGTGGTGGAACCGCCGCCGGAGGTCGTGGAACCGCCGCCGGAGGTCGTGGAACCGCCGCCGTTGGTGGTGGCCCCGCCGTTGGTGGTGGTGGCACCGCCGTTGTTGGACGCACCGCCGTTGTTGGACGCGCCACCGTTGTTGGACGCGCCACCGTTGTTGGACGCACCACCGTTGTTGGACGCGCCACCGTCGGCAGCCGCGCCACCGTCGGCGGCAGCACCGCCGTTGTTGGACGCGCCACCATCGGCAGCCGCGCCACCGTCGGCGGCAGCACCGCCGTTGTTGGACGCGCCACCATCGGCAGCCGCGCCACCGTCGGCGGCAGCACCACCGTCAGCCGCAGCGCCACCGTCAGCCGCAGCGCCACCATCGGCAGCCGCGCCACCGTCAGCCGCAGCGCCACCGTCAGCCGCAGCGCCACCGTCAGCGGCGGCGGCGCCGCCGTCAGCAGCCGCGCCACCGTCAGCAGCCGCGCCACCATCGGCGGCCGCGCCACCGTCGGCAGCCGCACCGCCGTCAGCGGCGGCGCCGCCCACGGTCTGGCCGAGGATCGTGGTGCCGTCGGTGTCGCCCTCGTTGCCGTCCTGGATGCTGATCTCCCCGGACCGGTCCGCGTCCGAACCGAAACCGTCGACGGCCTGCGCGGCACCGGCCGCCGTCAGGGACGCACCGGCGATGATCACGGCACTGGCCGCGATCCGCACCAGGCGGACTCGCGTCTTGTTGGTCATCTGGCTGCTACCCCCAGTAGCTCATCTCGTCATGGGGCAGCGCTCGGGGCCTGCGCGGCAGGGGCGGCGTCACGACCGGACCGGCCCCCGTTCACACGCGCCCCGGAAATGCGCATGCCAGTGCGTCACCCTTCCGAGTTTCCGAAGAGGCGTCAAGGTCGTTGCGCGTGCGATGCCCGAAAGATCACCGGCTGACCGACATGCGACGATGCAACTGTGACGTAAACCCCGAACCACGGGCCCCGCCGCGCCAGTTCCCTTGTCGACAAAGCGTCCTGACGGCCCGTCTTCCGCTTGCGGCAGCGAATACGGAACGTCGCGCGCGGGAGGCGCGGGCGGAACGGACCGGGCCCCGCACCGTGTCGGTGCGGGGCCCGGCCGAAGAGGAGCCGCGGACTACCTGTCCTGCTGCTTGCGCCAGCGGATGCCCGCCTCCAGGAAGCCGTCGATCTCGCCGTCCAGGACGGACTGCGGGTTGCCGACCTCGAACTCCGTGCGCAGGTCCTTGACCATCTGGTACGGGTGGAGGACGTACGAGCGCATCTGGTTGCCCCAGGAGCTGCCGCTGTCCTTGAGCGCGTCCATCTTGGCGCGCTCCTCCTGGCGCTGGCGCTCCAGGAGCTTGGCCTGGAGGACGTTCATGGCGCTCGCCTTGTTCTGGATCTGGGAGCGCTCGTTCTGGCAGGAGACCACGATGCCGGTCGGGAGGTGCGTGATGCGCACGGCCGAGTCGGTCGTGTTGACGCCCTGGCCGCCGGGGCCCGACGCGCGGTAGACGTCGACGCGCAGGTCGGACTCGTCGATCTCGACGTGGTCGGAGGACTCGACGACCGGCAGGACCTCGACGCCCGCGAAGGAGGTCTGGCGGCGCCCCTGGTTGTCGAAGGGCGAGATGCGGACGAGGCGGTGGGTGCCCTGCTCGACGGAGAGGGTGCCGTAGGCGTACGGGGCCTTCACCACGAAGGTGGTCGACTTGATGCCGGCCTCCTCCGCGTACGAGGTCTCGTAGATCTCGGTCGGGTAGCCGTGGCGCTCCGCCCAGCGCAGGTACATGCGCTGGAGCCGCTCGGCGAAGTCGGAGGCGTCGACGCCGCCGGCCTCGGCCCGGATGTTGACCAGGGCCTCGCGCTCGTCGTACTCGCCGGAGAGGAGGGTGCGGACCTCCATCTCGTCGAGGGCCTTGCGGACGGAGGTGAGCTCCGCCTCGGCCTCGGCGAGGGTGTCCGGGTCGTCCATCTCCTCGGCGAGCTCGAAGAGCACCCCGAGGTCGTCGATCCGCCCGCGCAGGGTCTCGGCCTTGCGGACCTCGGCCTGGAGGTGCGAAAGCTTGCTCGTGATCTTCTGCGCCGCCTCCGGGTCGTCCCACAGGGACGGGGCCGCGGCCTGCTCTTCGAGCACGGCGATGTCGGCCCTCAGCTTCTCGAGGTCCAGGACGGCCTCGATCGACCCCATGGTCGAGGAGAGGGACTTCAGCTCTTCGGATACGTCGACGACTGCCACGCGTCCAGCGTAACGGCTCCCGGCGGGGAGCCGAACCCGCGACCGCCGGGGGGTGTCCGGCCGGTCTCCCGGGGCCCCGACCGGGCGAACGCCCCCTACGGGAGGGGCGAGGACTGCTTGGAGTCCTGCGGCGGGGCCTCGCCGTCGCCGGAGGCCGCGAGGTAGCCGCCGACGCCCAGCGCCCCGGCGAGCACGACCGCCGCGACGGCGAGGGTGATCCGGCGCTTGCGGACCGCGCCCGCCTTGTGGCGGGCCGAGCCGGGGCGGCGGGCGCCCGCCGGGCGGGGGGCGCGGGCGGTGCCGAGGGGGCCGCCGGAGAGCTCGTCGGGGGCCGGGACCCGCATGGAGGTGTGGGTGTCGCGGTGGGAGTCGGGGGAGGCGCCGGGGACGAGCGGGACGGCGGCCCGGCGGGGGCCGGGCTCGGCGGCGCCCGGGGCGGCGTACCCGTCCTCCTCGTGCGCCTCCGGGGCCGGCTCCGCGTCGGGCTCGTCCACGTCCAGCGGCGGGATGCCCTTGAGCAGCGGCAGGACGTCCTTGAGGCGGGCGGCGAGCTCGGAGGCGCGCAGCCGGGAGGCCGGGGCCTTGGCGAGGCACTGCACGAGGAGCTGCCACAGCTCCTCGGGGATGCCGGGGAGCGGGACGACGGTCTCGGTGACGTGGCGGCGCAGGACCGCGCCGGGGTGGCCGCCGCCGAACGGGGTGAAGCCGGCGAGCAGCTCGTACAGGACGGTCGCGAGGGCGTAGATGTCGACGGCGGCGCGCGGCGGGAGGCCCTCGACGATCTCGGGGGCGAGGTAGTCGGGGGTGCCGATGATCCGGGTGGCCTTGGTGCGGCCGGGGGTGTCGATGAGCTTGGCGACGCCGAAGTCGGTGAGGAGGGCGGGATGGGCGCCGCCGGGGCCGAGCGGGCCCTCCATGTCGAGCAGGATGTTCTCGGGCTTGACGTCCCGGTGGACGACCCCGGCTGCGTGCGCGGCGGCCAGGGCGTCGGCGACGTCGGCGACGATCGCGACGGCGGCCTCGGGGGCGAGCCGGCGCTCGCGGTCGAGGCGGGTGCGCAGGTCGGTGCCGCGCACCAGGTCCATGACGAGGGCGAGGTCGTTGCCGTCGACGACGAGGTCGCGGACCTTGACCACGCGCGGGTGGTCGAGGCCGAGCAGGGCGGTCCGCTCCTGCACGAAGCGGCCGACGAGCTCCTGGTCGGAGGCCAGGTCCTCGCGCAGCAGTTTGACGGCGACGGGCCCCTCGGGGCCCTCGCCGAGCCACACCGTTCCGGCGCTGCCCCGCCCGAGGATCTGGTGGGCGGTGTAGCGGCTGCCGATGTTCCGTGCCAAGACTGCTCCCTCAGCGGCTGCGGTTCACGCCAAACGTACGCGTCCGCGGGCGCCGGTCGTCACTTCCGGGGGGAAAACACCCCTCGGAAGTCGACAAATCAACAGTATTACTGTCCCGTACCGCCGGTAGCACCCGTGTTTCCGGTGCCGGTCCCGGTGCTCGCGCTGTCGAACAGGTCGGAGACCCAGGTGGTGAACGACGAGACGCCGTCGCCGATCGCCTCCCAGTAGCCCTTGCCCTCGGCGACCCAGCTCTGGAGCGGGGTCAGCTCCCAGACGAGCCAGCCGGCGACCACGAAGAGGACGATCATGACCAGGCAGCCCTTGAGGCAGCCGAGGCCCGGGATCCGGACCGGGTTGGCGCTGCGCCGGCGCGGTTCGCGCGGCGGACGCGGCTCGCGGGGCGCGGGGGCCTGGGGCGGCGGCTGCGGGGGCGTGTACTGCTGCCGGGGCGGGGCGTACTGCTGCTGCGGGGCGGGCGGCGGCGCGTACTGCTGGGGCTGGTGCTGCGGCTGGTACGGCTGGGGCGCGGGCCGCTGCGGGGCGGGCCGCTGCTGCTGGTACGACGGCTGCTGCTGCTGGTACGGCGGGGGCTGCTGCTGCCGCTGCTGGTTGCCCGGCGGGTGCGGGGGCTGCTGCGGCCGGCGCTGCGGGCGCCGGCGCAGGGGGTCCTCGCTCGGGTCCAGGTACTGCACCTGCGTCTGCTCGTTGCGGTCGCGGGCGGCGCGGAGCTGGTTCTGCCAGGGGTGCGGCTCCTCGCCCTGGCCGCCCCGTCCGGCCTGCGGCGGACCCGGCGGGACGGGGGGCATGACGGCCGTCGGGTCGGCGCCGCCGCCCGGGCCGCCCGTCGGCAGGACGCCGGTCGCCCCGGCGGGGTCGTGGCGCGGGGGCGCGCCGGCCCCGGCGGGCAGCACCTGGGTGGGGTCGGCGGAGCCGGGTGCGCCGTGGGACATCACCTGCGTCGGGTCGGCGGCCCCGGGGGTCTCCGGGACCGGCGCGGGCGCCGGGTCGGGGGCGAGGAGCGCCCCGACGCCGTCCGCCGCCTCGATCTGGGCGGGCGTGGCGTGCACGCCGATGCCGGCGGCGACCGCGCGCAGGCCGCGGGCGAGGTTCACGGCGCTCGGGCGCCGGTCCGGGTCCTTGCTGAGGCAGCGCTCTATCACCGTCCACAGCGGGCCGGGCACGGTCGAGGGGCGGCGCGGCTCCTCGCTGAGGTGGCGGTGGAGGACCTCCAGGGCGGTGCCGCCCGCGAACGGCGGCCGGCCGGTGACCAGCTCGTAGAGGAGGATGCCCGCGCCGTAGATGTCGACGGCGGAGGTCTGCGGGCGGCCCTCGGCGGACTCGGGCGCCACGTACGCGGGCGTGCCGACGAACTCGTGGGTGCGGGTCAGGCCCGGGGAGTCGGCGAGGCGGGCGATGCCGAAGTCGGTGAGCATCGGGTGCATCTCGCCGTTCTGCTCGGCGAGCAGGACGTTGGCCGGCTTCAGGTCGCGGTGGACGACGCCGTCGGCGTGGCTGGCGGCGAGCGCGTCGGCGATCTGGGCGGTGAGGAGCGCGGCGGCGACCGGGGTGAGCGGGCCGCTCTCCCGGATGTACCGGTGCAGGTCGGGGCCCTCGACGAGGTCCATGACGAGGGCGAGGACGTCGCCCTCGACGACCAGGTCGCGGGTGCGCACGATGTTCGGGTGGGTGAGCCGGAGCAGCACGGACCGCTCGCGCAGGAAGCGCATCACGATGTCCGCGTCGTTGGCCAGCTCCTCCTTGAGGACCTTGATCGCGACGGTCTCGCCGGGCTGGCCGGCCACGGCCGCCTCGGCGCCCGCCGTCTCCCTCTGGCGGGCTCGCCAGACGGTGCCCGTGGCGCCGCGGCCGAGCGGCTCCTCGAGCAGGTACTTGCTGCCGATAGGCCGCACGTCACGCGCTCCCTGCTGATCGTGGTCCCGGTGTGGTTCCCGTGATGTTCCCGCGGTCCCCGTGCTCCGTGGCGACCCGTCCGGGTGTCCGACCCACTTTAGGGCCTGCCCGGCGGATCACGGCCGGTCCGGACGGGTCGCGGGCCGGTCGTCCGCGGGGCGTCCCCGGGGGCGGGTCCTGACCGAAGATGTCCGGAACGTACCCCCGTCCTGTCCGGAAGAAGACGCTTCTTCACCCGGAACGGTTGCCGCGCATGTTCCGAAGGCATGCTCAACCAGGCACTTTTGCGCCCACAGCCGACCATTCAAGATCACTTACGGCCGACCGGCGGGCGCGGTGTCGGTGGCAGGTGCGAGGATGCCCCCAGCACGACGCACCGATGGGGTCGGGAGCCCCGCGCCGTGCCGACCTGTACCGGACGACGCGTCCGTGCCGGGTGGGGGGAGACACGGGGCGGCCCCCTGCCGGACACGTCGCGCAGAAGGGACCGCTGACGGCGATGCAGATCCGGCTGACCGTCCTCGCGCCGCACGCCGGCCACGGCGCCGCGCGCGCCTGCGACGTGCTCGTCACCGCCCCCGCCGGGACGGCGCTCTCCGCCGTGGCCTCGCAGCTGGCCGCCGCCGTCACGGGCCCCGAGGCCTCCGCCTCGGGCACGATCGTGCTCCACGCGGGCGCGGAGCGGCTGGACGGCCGGCGCTGCGTGCTCGGGGAGCCCCCGCTGGTCGACGGCGCCGTCCTCTCGCTCCAGATCCCGGGACCGGACGACCGGGTCGGGGAGGCCGCGGCCGCCCGGCTGCACGTGGTGGCGGGACCGGACGCGGGCGGGGTGCACCTGCTGCACGGCGGAGCGATCAGAATCGGCCGTTCCGTCGACGCCGACGTCCCGCTCGACGACCCGGACGTCTCCCGCGCGCACTGCACGGTGACGGTCGGCGCGGACGGCCGGGTCACGGTCTCCGACCGCGGCTCGACGAACGGCACGACCCTCGACGGCGCCCCCGTCGGCGAGCGCCCGGTCCTGCTCCGCCCCGGCGCCCTGCTGCGCCTCGGCGAGTCCGCCCTGCGCCTGACGGACCCCGGCGACGACCTCCCGGGCGGTACGGACGCGGTGGCGACGGCCCCGGACGGCGAGGGCCACCTGCGGCTCGCGCGCGGAGCCGCCGGAGCGGACCGCCGGACGGCCCCGGCGGGCGGTGCCGGGACGGCCCCGGGCGGCCCGGCGGACGCCGACACCACCCACGGCGGCGGGCACGCGCTCGCGTGGGGCGACGACGCCCCCCACGACGGGTACGACGGCCACGGCTCCCGCGCCCCCCACGACCACGGCCGGGGGCCCGACGGCGGCCCCCACGACCCGTACGGCTCCGCCGGAAGCGGCGGGGCCCCGGCGGCTCCGGCCGCGACCGCGCCGCGGGCGGGCGGCAGACGCGGGCTCGGCGCGTGGGCCCGGCGCCTCGCCGGAGGCCGCGAGGAGCTCCCGGCGCCCGCCGCCGGGACGCGGCCGGTCCCCGACACGCGCGCGGGCGCCCGCCCGGGCGCGGACACCGGCACCCGTGGCCCCGGGCCGGGCGCCGACACCTGGCCCGACCCGGCCACCGTCCTGCTCACCGCCCTCGGCCCCGGCGCCCGCCTCTGGGAGCGGGACCCGGACCACCCCGAGTTCCTCGCGGTCCGGCTCGGCACCACGGACCGCGCCGAGCTCTCCGGGGTGCCGGTCACCGTCGGCCTGCGCGAGGCCGGATCTCTCGGCCTGGCCGGCCCCGGCGACCGGCTCGCCGGGTTCGCCCGCTCGGTGGTGGCCCAGCTCGCCGCCCTGCACTCCCCCTCCGACCTGGAGATCGTCCTCGTCAGCGCCGACCGGAGCCGCCCCCTGGAGGAGCGGCGGCGCGCCTGGGGCTGGCTCGGCTGGCTGCCGCACGTCCGGCCGGCCCACGGCCAGGACTGCCGGCTGCTCCTCGCGTACGACCGCGACCAGGCGCACGCGCGCGCGTCCGAACTGACCCGGCGGCTCGACGACGGCCCGCTCGGGCCCGGCTGGGCCAGCGCCGACCGCGCGTCCGTCGCGGAGGCCGCCGCCCGCCACGAGGGGCCCCGGACCATCGTCGTCGTGGACGGCGACCCGGGCACGGCGGCGCTGCGCGAGACCGTGGCGCGGCTCGCGGGGGCCGGGGCGGCGGCCGGCATCCACCTGCTCTGCCTCGCCGAGGCGCCCTCCGCCTCCCCGGTCTCGCCGGTGGCCGCGACCTACGAGGCCGCGTGCGCCGCGTCCCTCGCGTTCCGCGAGTGCGGGGCCGCCGCGCTGCTGAGCGGGGACGTGGCGACGGCGCTGCGGCTGCTGCGCACGGCGGGCGGGCGCGTCGCGGGCCACGGCACCGTCGGCGTGGTCGACGCGGTCTCCGTCGCCTGGGCCGAGCGGTTCGGCCGGGCCCTCGCGCCGCTGCGGCCCGAGACCCCGGCGGCGCCGCACGGGCGGGCCGCCGCGCTGCCCCCGGCCTCCCGGCTGCTCGACGAGCTGGGCCTCGCGCGGGCCACCCCCGCCTCCCTGATGGCCCGCTGGGCCTCCGCCGGGGACGGGACGGCCGTCCTGGGCGCGGGCCCGCACGGCCCGCTGGCCGTGGACCTCACCCAGGAGGGGCCGCACCTGCTGATCGAGGGCCCGGCGGGCAGCGGGCGCACGGAGCTGCTCCGCTCGATCGCCGCCTCGCTCGCGGCGGGCGGCCGCCCCGACCGGCTCGGCCTGCTCCTGGTGGACGGGGCGGGCGGCGAGCGCGGCGAGGGCCTCGCGGCCTGTACGGAGCTGCCGCACGTCACCGAGCACCTGGTCGCCTCAGACCCGGTCCGGATGCGGGAGTTCGCGCAGGCGCTCGGCGCCGAGCTGAAGCGGCGGGCCGAGCTCCTGGGCGACACCCCCTTCGCCGACCGCCGGGGCGCCCGCGCCCCGCAGGTGGCCGAGCGGCTGATCGGGCAGCGCGCCCCGAGCGCGGCGGAGTCCGTGCCCCGGGGCGCCCGCGCGACCGTCCGCCTCCCGGACGAGGACCATCCGAGCGGTCGCACCCTCCGCACGGGCGACGGCACGATCGGCGCCCTCCCGAGCAGCCGGAGCACCCGGACCCCGGGCCGACCGGACGACCGGCCGGGCCGGAGCGCGTACCCCGGCGGCGCCGACCTCGACGGACGCGGGAGCGGACGCGTGTCCCGCACCGGGGCCGACGACCTCGGCGGCTGGGCGAGCGGCCGGAGCCCGTACCCGGGCGCGGACGACGTGACCGGACGCCCGAGCGGCCGGAGTCCGTACCCCGGCACGGGCGACCTCGACGGACGCGGAAGCGGACGCGTGCCCCACGCGGGAGCCGACGACCTCGGCGGACGCCCGAGCGGCCGGAGCCCGTACCCCGGCGGCTCGGCCCGGGGCGGTGCGGACGCGTTCCTGGCCGACACGCCCAGCGGTCGGCTGCCGCGCCGGGACGGCGGGGGCGGCCCGGAGGACCGCTCCAGCAGCCGTACGCTCCGGACCGACGAGGGCGACCTCGACGGGCGCGTGCCCCGCACCGGGGCCGACGACCTCGGCGGACGCCCGAGCGGCCGGAGCCCGTACCCCGGCACGGGCGACCTCGACGGGCGCGGCAGCGGACGCGTGTCCCACACCGGAGCCGACGACCTCGGCGGCCGGGCGAGCGGGCGGAGCCCGTACCCGGGCGCGGACGACGTGACCGGACGCCCGAGCGGGCGGAGCCCGTACCCCGGCACGGATGACCTCGACGGGCGCGGCAGCGGGCGCGTGCCCCGCACCGGAGCCGATGACCTCGGCGGCCGGGCGAGCGGGCGGAGCCCGTACCCCGGCACGGGCGACCTCGACGGACGCGGCAGCGGGCGCGCGCCCCGCGCCGGAGCCGACGGCCCGAGCGGGCGGAGCCCTCAGCCCGGTGGCGACCCGGACGGGCGCCCCGGCAGCCGCGCCCTCCGCGACGGCGATCTCGCCGACCGTTCCGGCGGGCGCGCGTCCCGCGCCGGGGCCGACGACCTCGGCGGGCGTCCGGGCGGGCGCGCGTCCCGTACCGAGGACACCGGCGTGCGGATTCCGCGGCCCTCCTCGGGGCAGGGCCCGGGCGAGGCGGCGGGCGGGCGGTCCGCGGGGGCCGGGGCGCTGCCCCGGCTGGTCGTCCTGGTCGACGACTTCGACGCCCTGGTCGCGCCCGCGCTCGGCGCCCCCGGCCGGCCGGCCGCCGGGTCCGTCGTGCGGGCCCTGGAGGCCGTCGCCCGGCACGGCGAGCGGCTCGGCGTGCACCTCGTCGTGGCCTCGGCCCGCCCGGACCGCACCGCCGACACCGAGCCGGCCCACAGCGCCCGGCTGCGGATCGTGCTCGACGCGCCCCCCGTGACGGCGGGCCCGGACGTCCCGGCGGCGGGACGGGGCCGCCTCGGGCACCCGGACGGCCGGGTGACCCCCTTCCAGGCGGGCCGCGTCACCGGCCGGATCCCCCGGACGGCGACGCTGCGGCCGACGGTCGTCCCGCTGGAGTGGGAGCGGATGGGCGACCCGCCCGCCCGCCGCCCGGTCCGCGAGCTGGGCAACGGACCGACGGACCTGGCGCTCCTGGCGAGCGCGCTCGACCGGGCGGCCCGCTCGGTGGAGGCGACTCCCGTGCCGCCCCTCTCCCCCGTCGCCCACACCTGAAACGTTCCGGAAAGGTCTCCTGACGTCACGTCACGAGCCAATCACGATCGTCCACTTGACACGGAAGGCGGTATTGCGGCCCCCGCATCACCGGGCGTAGACCTGTCGGCACGGGACAGCTCGGCGCACGAAGGAGACGGGGCAGCAATGCGTACAACTCTTCGTCCACGCAAGGCCACGGTGACCCTCACCGCACTCACGGCGCTCACCGCGCTCGCCCTCGCGGGCTGCGGCGGCGGGGGCACGGAGGAGCCCGGGGCGAAACCCACCGGCGACCTCCCCCTGAAGGGGGAGAGGATCGAGGTCGCCGCCGTCTGGACGGGCCCGGAGCAGGAGAACTTCACCAAGGTCCTGAAGGAGTTCGAGAAGCGGACCGGCGCGACCGTCACGTTCGTGCCCGCCCAGGACCCGATCGTGAACTTCCTCGGCACGAAGATCGCGGGCGGCTCCCCGCCCGACGTCGCGATGCTCCCGCAGGTGGGCGCGATCCGGCAGGCCGCCGCCCAGAAGTGGCTCAAGCCGGCCGGACCGGAGGCGAAGGCCCAGCTGGCCGCGCACTACTCGCGCGGCTGGCAGGAGCTCGGCGCGGTCGACGGCACCCAGTACGGCGTGTACTTCAAGGCCGCCAACAAGTCCCTGGTCTGGTACAACACCGCCGTCTTCGAGAACGCGGGCGCCACCGAGCCGAAGACCTGGAAGGAGTTCCTGGCCACCGCGGAGACCGTCTCGGCGTCCGGCGTCACCCCGGTCTCGGTCGGCGGCGCGGACGGCTGGACCCTCACCGACTGGTTCGAGAACGTCTACCTCTCCCAGGCGGGCCCGGAGAAGTACGACCGGTTGGCGAAGCACGAGATCAAGTGGACGGACCCGTCCGTCGCCGCCGCCCTGACCACGCTCGCCGAGCTGTTCGGCAAGCCGTCGCTGCTCGCGGGCGGGACGAGCGGCGCGTTGCAGACGGAGTACCCGGCCTCGGTGACGCAGACCTTCACGGGCGGCGCCGAGCCGAAGGGCGCGATGGTCTTCGAGGGCGACTTCGCCGCCGTCAACATCGGGCAGACCGAGGCGAAGATCGGCACGGACGCGAAGGTCTTCCCGTTCCCGAAGGTCGGGGACGCCGGGACCGTGCCCGTGGTGACGGGCGGCGACGCGGCGGTGGCCCTCAAGGACACCAAGGGCGCGCAGGCGCTCCTCGCCTTCCTCGCCTCCCCGGACGCGGCGAAGATCTGGGCGGGCGCGGGCGGCTTCCTCTCCCCGAACAAGAACCTGGACCCGTCGGCGTACCCGAACGACGTCCAGCGCGAGATCGCCGGGGCCCTGATCGGGGCCGGTGACGACTTCCGCTTCGACATGTCGGACCAGATGCCGCAGTCGTTCGGCGGGACGCCGGGCAAGGGCGAGTGGAAGGCGCTCCAGGACTTCCTGAAGAACCCGAAGGACGTCGCCGGGACCCAGGCGCGCCTGGAGGCGGACGCGGCGAAGGCGTACCGGGCCGCCGCGAAGGGCTGAGGCCGGTCATGTCCTCCACCACCGCCACGCGCGCGCGGAGCACGACCGGAACGGGCTCCTCCCGAGGGAAGGGCAACGGGGGCGGGGGGCGGAGCCGGGCCGTGGCCGCGGGCTTCCTCCTGCCCGCCCTCCTCCTGCTCGGCGCGCTCGTCGTCTACCCGATCGGGTACTCCGTCCAGCGTTCGTTCTTCGACCGCTCCGGCTCCTCCTTCGTCGGCCTCGACAACTACCTGGCCCTGTTCACCGACGACTCGCTCCGCACCGCCGTCAGGAACAACCTGGTCTGGCTGGTGGTGGCCCCGGCGGTCGCCACCGCCCTCGGCCTGGTCTTCGCGGTCCTCACCGAACGCGTCCGCTGGGGGACGGCGTTCAAGCTGCTCGTCTTCATGCCGATGGCGATCTCGATGCTGGCCGCCGGGATCATCTTCCGGCTGGTGTACGAGCAGGACCCGGACCGGGGCGTCGCGAACGCGGTCTGGGTCGGCGTCCACGACACCTTCGCCGAGTCCTCGGTCTTCCCGAAGGCCAGACCGCTGCCCGTGCACCCGTTGAGGGCGGCCGGGGACGGCGCGTTCGTGACGAAGGAGCCGGTGCGGGCCGGGCAGCCCGTACGGCTCCCGCTGGTCGGGGTGGCGCCGGCGCAGATGCCGGAGGGCGCGCGCCCGGCCGCGCCGCCGGCCGGCACGGACCCGGGCACGATCACCGGCACGGCCTGGCTGGACTTCACCCGGGGCGGCGGCGGGCGGCCGAACGAGGTCGACCCGGCCGAACGGGGCCTCGCGGGGCTGCGGATCGAGGCCGTGCGGGACGGGAAGGTGGTCGCCACGGCGACGGCGGCGGCCGACGGCACGTTCGCGCTGCCCGCCGACCGCGCGGACGGCGCCGTGCTGCGGCTGCCCGCGGGCAACTTCCGGGAGCAGTACAACGGCGTCGAGTGGCTGGGCCCGTCGCTCGTCACGCCCGCGATCATCGGGGCGTACGTGTGGATGTGGGCCGGGTTCGCGATGGTGCTGATCGGGGCCGGGCTCGCGGCCGTGCCGCGCGAACTGCTCGAAGCGGCGCGGGTGGACGGGGCGAACGAGTGGCAGGTGTTCCGCCGGATCACGGTGCCGCTCCTGGCCCCGGTCCTCGCGGTCGTCCTCGTCACGCTGATGATCAACGTGCTGAAGATCTTCGACCTGGTCTTCGTGATCGCGCCGGGCTCGGCGCAGGACGACGCGAACGTGCTCGCGCTCCAGCTGTACCGCTCGTCCTTCGGCACGGACGCGGACCTCGGGGTCGGCTCGGCCATCGCCGTCCTGCTGCTCCTGCTGGTGGTCCCGGTGATGGTCCTGAACATCCGCCGCATGCGCAGGGAGGCCCGCCGATGAGCGCCACCGACGTCCGGCCGACCCGTTCCGCCGCCTCCGCCCGGCCCTCCCGCCCGGTCCGCTCCCCGGCGGCGCGGCTCGCGTCCGCGGCCGCGTCCGGCGCGGTCCGCGTCTTCCTCGTCCTGGCGGGCCTGTTCTGGCTGCTGCCGACGGTCGGGCTGCTGCTCTCCTCGCTCCGCTCGCCGTCCGACATCGCGGCGAGCGGCTGGTGGGAGGTGTTCGCGGCCCCGGCCCGGCTGACCACGGAGAACTACGCCCATCTGCTCGCGAACGACACGATCACCGGTTCGCTGCTCAACACGGTCCTGATCACCGTCCCGGCCACGCTGCTCGTCCTGGTGATCGGCTCGTTCGCCGGGTACGCGTTCGCGTGGCTGGAGTTCCCGGGCCGGGACTGGTGGTTCCTGGGCGTGGTGGCCCTGCTCGTGGTGCCGGTGCAGGTCGCCCTGGTTCCGGTGTCGAAGCTGTTCGGGGTGGTCGGGCTGTTCGAGACGACCGCCGGGGTGGTCCTCTTCCACACGGCCTTCGGCCTGCCGTTCGCGATCTTCCTGCTGCGGAACTTCTTCGCGGAGATCCCGCGCGAGCTCCTGGAGGCGGCGCGGCTCGACGGGGCGGGCGAGATCCGGCTGTTCACCCGGGTGGTGCTGCCGCTGGGCGGCCCGGCGATCGCCTCGCTCGGGATCTTCCAGTTCCTCTGGGTCTGGAACGACATGCTGATCGCCCTGATCTTCGCGGACTCGCAGTCGCCGCCGATCACGGTGGCGCTCCAGCAGCAGGTCAGGCAGTTCGGCAACAACGTGGACGTGCTCGCGCCGGGCGCGTTCCTGTCGATGGTGGTGCCGCTGGTGGTGTTCTTCGCGTTCCAGCGCCAGTTCGCGTCGGGGGTGATGGCGGGCGCGGTGAAGTGAGTCCCGGCGGGGCCGGAGCTTGAGGGCCGCCACCGCCGAGCGCGCGAGGTCGTCGGCGCACCCCGGGGCGGCGGGGTGGGGAGGCTCCGGACGGACGGCCCGGCGGGGGAGGTGGTGGCCGCGCACGAGGAGTTCACCGCGTCGGGCGCGAAGTACGAGGAGTTCACCGCGTCAGGCGCGAAGACCACCGGCAAAAAAGACATTACGGGCTAAAGTGCGGTCGGGTGACGAACGATCAGCCGCAGATCCCCCACCCGGCCGGCACCGAACCCCCCGGCTCCCCCGCGCCCGGCCCCGCCGCCGACGCCTCCCGCCCCACCAGTACGAGTACCGAGCCCCCCGCCCTCACCCGCTCCCCCTTCACGTCGGACACCTTCACCTCCGCCACCTTCGTCACGGTCGGCAGCGGCCCCCGGCTCGCGCTCGCCGCCGTCTGGCTCCTCACCCGGGCCGGCATGCTCCTGCTGCTGCTCCGCGACGACCTCGGCATCGGCGGCGTGGCCCGCGAGGTGGCGCTCTACGAGCACTGGTACGGGAAGTTCGCCGCGGGCACCTTCCCGCCCGGCGACGCCACCTGGCAGTACCCGCCGGGGGCCGGGCTCGTGATCATGTCCCCGGGCGTCCTCCCCTGGCTCACCTACTTCCAGGCCTTCGTCACCCTCACCCTCCTCGCCGACGCGGTCGTCACCCTCGCGCTCGCCCGCGCCGACGGCGCCCGCCTCACCCACGGCGCCTGGATCTGGGTCTGCGGCCTGCCGCTCCTCCTCCACCTGCCCCTCGCCCGGTACGACGTCCAGACCACCGCCCTGGCCGTCCTCGCCCTGCTCGCCCTCACCGCCCGCAGGACCGCCGCCCACCAGCTCGGCGGGGCGCTCGCCGGGATCGGGGCCATGGTCAAGGTGTGGCCGGCGCTCGCCCTCCTGGGCACGCCCCGGGGCCGCACCACCCGGGAGGCGTGGACCGCCGCCGCCGTCACCGCCGCCGTGCTCCTCGCCACCCTCGCGCTGTTCTTCTCCGAGTCGTTCGGCTTCCTGCGCCAGCAGGGCGACCGGGGCGTCCAGATCGAGTCCCTCGGCGGCACGGCCCTCGCGCTCGCCCGGTCCGCCGGCGTCTGGCCGGGGAGCGTCGAGTTCCGCTACGGCGCCCTGGAGTACGTCGGCCCGTACGTCTCCACCCTCGGCCACCTCGCCCTGCTGCTCGCCGCCGCCGCCCTGTGCTGGCTGGTCCTCTGGCGGATCCGGGCGCACCGCTGGACCCCCGCCACCCCGTACGACACGGCCCTCGCCGCCGTCCTGCTGTTCACCGTCACCAGCCGGGTGATCAGTCCCCAGTACATGATCTGGCTGCTCGGGCTCGCCGCCGTCTGTCTGACCTCGCGGGACACCGTGATGCGCCCGGTGGCGCTGCTGCTGCTCCCGGCGGCGGCGCTGAGCGCGCTCGCGTACCCCGTGCTCTACTTCGACGTCATCGACGGCACTCCCACGGGCCTCGCCGTCATGGTGCTCCGCAACGGCCTGCTGCTCGCCGCGGCCCTGCTCGCCGCCCGCCGCCTGTGGACCTCGACGGTCGCCGCCGCGCCGGAGGAGTGAGGCCGGCGGGAAAAGTGCGAGGGGCCCCGCCGGAGAACCGGCGGGGCCCCTCGCACGCGCCCTAGCCGTGCGAGCGCAGCAGCGTGCGCATCGTCCGCATCGCCACCGACAGGTTCGCCAGGTCGAAGGTGTCCGAGCCCTGGATCTCCTCCAGGGTCGTCCGCGCACGGCCCAGGATCGCCGCGTTCTTCTCCTCCCAGGCCTTGAACCGCTCCTCCGGGCTGGCGTTGTCGCCGCCGGCCGTCAGGACGTCCTGCGTGAGCGCCGCGTGCGCCGCGAACAGGTCCTCGCGGATCGAGGCGCGGGCCATCGACTGCCAGCGGTCGTCGCGCGGCAGCTCGATGATCCGGTCCATCAGGTCGGTGATCCGCAGCCGGTCGGCCAGGTCGTAGTAGACCTCGGCCACCGCGAGCGGGTCCGTGTCGGTCCGGTCCGCGATCGCGACGATGTCGAGCGCCGGGAAGGCGGAGGAGAAGCCGGCGACCCGCCGCGCGAGCTCCTCCGGCACGCCGAACCCGGTCAGCTCGTCCAGGATCGACCGGTACCAGTCCAGGTCCGCGCCGCGCAGCAGCTCCGGCAGCCGCGACCAGACCTCCTCGACGCGCTCGGCGAAGAACTCGATGGTCTCGGTGAGCTGGAGCGGCTGCGGCCGGTTGTTGAGCAGCCAGCGCGTGCCGCGCTCGACGAGCCGGCGCGAGTGCAGCCGCATCCGGGTCTGGATCTCGGCCGGGACCTCGTTGTCGAGGGCCTCGACGGCGTCCCAGACCCGGCCGAGGCGGAAGACGACGCGGGCGGCGGTCTGCGCCCGGACGATCTCCTCGACCGACGCGCCGGTCTCCTCGCGGAGGCGGTGCAGGAAGGTCGAACCGCCCGCGTTCACGGTGTCGTTGACCAGGACGGTGGTGACGATCTCGCGGCGCAGCGGGTGGTGGTCGACGGCGTCGGTGAAATCCCGGCGCAGCAGCGTCGGGAAGTACGCGTGGAGCAGCCCGGACAGGTACGGGTCGTCCGGCAGCGCCGTGCCGATCAGCTCGTCGGCCAGCGTGATCTTGGTGTACGCGAGGAGGACGGCGAGCTCGGGCTGGCTCAGGCCCTTGTCGTTGTTGAGGAGTTCGCGGATCTGCCGGTCGTTGGGCAGGAACTCCAGGGAGCGGTCGAGGGCCCCGTCGCGGCCCAGGCGGCGCATGAACCGCTGGTGGGCGTGGAGCAGGGACGGCGACTGGGCGACGGCGTTGGCCAGGGCCGTGTTCTGCGCGTAGTTGTTGCGCAGGACGAGCGTGCCGACCTCGTCGGTCATCTCCGCGAGGATCTTGTTGCGCTGCTTGACGGTCATGTCGCCCTCGGTGACGAGCCCGTTGAGCAGGATCTTGATGTTGACCTCGTGGTCGGAGGTGTCGACGCCGGCGCTGTTGTCGATGGCGTCGGTGTTGACCTTGCCGCCCCGGCCCTCGGGGCCGCCGGAGCGGGCGAACTCGATGCGGCCGAGCTGGGTCGCGCCGAGGTTGCCGCCCTCGCCGACCACCTTCGCGCGCACGTCCTGGCCGTCGACGCGGATGGCGTCGTTGGCCTTGTCGCCGACGTCGGCGTTCGACTCGGCCGAGGACTTGACGTACGTGCCGATGCCGCCGTTCCACAGCAGGTCGACGGGCGACCGGAGGATCGCCTTCATCAGCTCGGCCGGGGTCATCTTGGTGATGCCGTCCTCGATGCCGAGGGCGGCCCTGACCTGCGCGTTGATCGGGATGGACTTGGCGCTGCGGGGGTGGACGCCGCCGCCCGGGGAGAGCAGCGAGGTGTCGTAGTCGGCCCAGGACGAGCGGGGCAGCTCGAAGAGGCGGCGGCGCTCGGCGTACGAGACGGCCGCGTCGGGGTTCGGGTCGAGGAAGATGTGCCGGTGGTCGAAGGCGGCGACCAGGCGGATGTGCTCGGAGAGCAGCATGCCGTTGCCGAAGACGTCGCCGGACATGTCGCCGACGCCGACGACCGTGAAGTCCTCGGTCTGGGTGTCGTGGCCCAGCTCGCGGAAGTGGCGCTTGACGGACTCCCAGGCGCCGCGGGCGGTGATGCCCATGCCCTTGTGGTCGTAGCCGGCCGAGCCGCCGGAGGCGAACGCGTCGCCGAGCCAGAAGCCGTACGCCTCCGCGACCCCGTTGGCGATGTCGGAGAAGGTCGCGGTGCCCTTGTCGGCGGCGACGACCAGGTAGGTGTCGTCCTCGTCGTGGCGGACCACGTCGACCGGCGGCACGACCTCGCCCGCGACCAGGTTGTCGGTGATGTCGAGCAGCGCCGAGATGAACGTCTTGTACGAGGCGATGCCCTCGGCCATCCAGGCGTCCCGGTCCGCGGACGGGTCCGGGAGCTGCTTGGCGACGAAGCCGCCCTTGGCGCCGACCGGCACGATGACGGTGTTCTTCACCATCTGCGCCTTGACCAGGCCGAGGATTTCGGTGCGGAAGTCCTCGCGCCGGTCGGACCAGCGCAGACCGCCGCGGGCGACCTTGCCGAAGCGCAGGTGGACGCCCTCGACGCGCGGCGAGTACACCCAGATCTCGAAGGCGGGGCGCGGGGCCGGCAGGTCGGGGATGGCCTGCGGGTCGAACTTCATCGACACGTAGGAGTGCGGCCGCAGGTCGGAGTCCTTCTGGAAGAAGTTGGTCCGCAGGGTGGCCTTGATGACGGTGAGGAAGGAGCGCAGGATGCGGTCCTCGTCCAGGCTCGCGACCTGGTCGAGGGCGGCGTCCAGCTCTTCGAGGAGCGCGTCGATCAGCTCGGTGCCGGCGCGCTGGCGCTCCGGCGCCATCCGGGCCTCGAAGAGGTTGACGAGCAGCCGGGTGGTGTGGACGTTGTTGCGGAGGGTGTCCTCCATGTAGTCCTGGCTGAAGGTCGCGCCGGCCTGCCGCAGGTACTTGGCGTAGGCGCGCAGCACCATCGCCTCGCGCCAGTTCAGGCCGGCGGAGAGGACGAGGGAGTTGAAGCCGTCGTTCTCGGCCTCGCCGGTCCAGGTGGCGGCGAAGGCCTCCTGGAAGCGCTCGCGGGCGTCGTCGCCCAGGGTGACGCCGCTGCCGTTGGTGGCCGGGAGGCGCAGGCCGAAGTCGTAGATCCAGGCGTGGGTGCGGTCGGCGCAGCGCAGCTCGTAGGGGCGCTCGTCGGTGACCTCGACGCCGAGCCGGTTGAGGACCGGCAGGACGGCGGAGAGGGAGATCTGGTCGCCGGTCTTGTAGATCTTGAAGCGGCGCTCGCCGGGGCCCGCGAGGACCGGCTCGTAGAGGGAGAGCGAGAAGTCCTCGTCGCTGCCGGCGAGGGCCTCCAGGTGGACCAGGTCGGAGACGGCGGCGCGCGGCGAGTGGTCGGCCTTGTAGCCCTCGGGGAAGGCGTTGGCGTAGCGGCGCAGCAGTTCGGCGGCGCGCTCCTCGCCCAGCTCGGCGTTGAGCGCCTCGCCGAAGCCGTCGGACCAGGAGCGGGCGGCCTCGACGAGCCGGCCCTCGATGCGCTCGACGTCGGCGTCGGTGAGCTTGGCCAGCTCGGTGCCGGGCTCGACACGGACGACGAAGTGCAGCCGGGAGAGGATCGACTCGGTGTTCCAGGCGGTGAAGTCGACGCTGGTGCCGCCGAGCTCCTCCTTCAGGATGTCGATGATCCGCAGCCGGACGCGGGTGGTGTAGCGGTCGCGCGGCAGGTAGACGAGGGCCGAGTAGTAGCGGCCGTACTCGTCCTGGCGCAGGTAGAGCCGCAGCCGGCGCCGCTCCTGGAGGTAGAGGACGCTGGTGACGACGGACTGGAGCTGGTCGACCGGGGTCTGGAACAGCTCGTCGCGCGGGTAGGTCTCCAGGATCTGGAGCAGGTCGCGGCCGTCGTGGCTGTTCGGGGAGAAGCCGGCGCCCGCCAGGACCTCCTGGACCTTGCGCTTGACGACCGGGACGCGGCGGACGGACTCGGTGTAGGCGGCCGAGGAGAACAGGCCGAGGAAGCGGCGCTCGCCGACGACGTTGCCGTCGGCGTCGAACTTCTTCACGCCGACGTAGTCGAGGTACGAGGGGCGGTGGACGGTCGCCCGGCTGTTGGCCTTCGTCAGGATCAGCAGCTTGTGCTCGCGGGCCTTGGCCCGGGCGTCGGCGGGCAGCCGGCTGAAGGAGGGCGACACGGGGTGGGCGTGGTGGCCCTCGTCCTCGCCGCCGTGGCGCGGGTCGGAGCGCAGGATGCCGAGGCCGGTGCCGGGCACGGCGGACAGGGCGTCGCCGTCGACGAGCTCGTACTCGCGGTAGCCGAGGAAGGTGAAGTGGTCGTCGGCGAGCCAGCGCAGCAGCTCGCGGGCCTCCTCCACCTCGGTCGGGCGCAGGTCGGAGGCGGTGGGCTCGTCGGCGAGGCCGTCCGCGATGCGCAGCGCGGCGTCGCGCATCTTCTCCCAGTCCTCGACCGTCTCGCGGACGTCGGACAGGACGCGCAGCAGGTCGGCGGTGATCTGCTTGAGGTCGGCGCGGTCGGTCTCGCGGTCGATCTCGACGTGGATCCAGGACTCGGTGAGCGCGTCGTGCGGCAGCTCGCCGTGGATCTGCGCCGACAGGACCTCGATGAGGCGGCCGGTGACGTCGCGGCGGACGAGGACCTGCGGGTGGATCACGACGTGGATGCCGCGGCCCTGGCGGGACAGCTCGTTGGTGACCGAGTCGACGAGGAAGGGCATGTCGTCGGTGACGACCTCGACGACGGAGTGGCTGCTGGTCCAGCCGTTCTCCTCGACCGTCGGGGTGTGGACGCGCACGTTCGCCGTGCCCTGCGGCCGGTTCTCCGCCAGGCGGTAGTGGGAGAGGGCGGCGCCGAAGACGTCGACCGGGTCGCGGTCGGACAGGTCCTCGGGCGCGGTGTGCAGGTAGTAGCGCTGGAGGTACTCGAGCACGGTGTCGCCGTCCGGGCGTTCGCCCGAACCCTCCGGCCCCGTCGGGAGTCGCCCCCCGACCGGGCTGTGCTCAGCTACCCGGGCGGCCCTTTCGAGCAGCTCGGCCTTGGCTTCGTCCAGCTTGGTCTGCATGTCCTCTGACTCCTGGCCGCGCGCCGTTGCGCGACATCGGTGGAAGGAAGGGCACAACGCCTCCACGTCGTGTTTCCGCGGAAGACGACGTCATGCCCGAATGAGAGAAACCCGGGTCGTTGTCCGCCACTGACCGTGGCGCGCCCGGGCGGGGATCGGCGCACGCACGGTCGGCCCGGCCGCCGGAGCGGGTCGGGCGGCAGCCGGGGGCTTCACTGCCCCCTCGGCGTATCGCGCTGATCACGACGAAAGCCTATCGCTCCCGACCCCCGCCCCGTCATGAGCCGTATGTGTACAAAAGAGGGGGCGGAAGTTTGACGTTATGGACAGCGACACATGTCCTCAGGGCACGCATTCGACCTTCTGCGAGCGGGGAGAGCCATGGCGAGGATCCTGATCGTGACCGGGGACGCGGCGGAGTCGCTGGAGGTGCTGTACCCCTACCAGCGCCTCCTGGAGGAGGGATACGAGGTCGACATCGCGGCTCCGGCCCGCAAGACGCTGCGGTTCGTGGTCCACGACTTCGAACCCGGCTTCGACACCTACACCGAGAAGCCCGGCTACACCTGGCCCGCCGACCTGGCCTTCTCGGAGGTCGACCCGGGGGCGTACCTGGCGGTGGTGATCCCGGGCGGGCGGGCGCCGGAGTACCTGCGCAACGACCCGGAGCTCCGCAAGATCCTCAAGGCCTTCTTCGACGCGGACAAGCCGGTCGCGCAGATCTGCCACGGCCCGCTCCTGACGGCGGCGACCGGCAGTCTGGAGGGCCGCCGGGTCACGGCCTACCCGGCCCTGGAGCCGGACATGCAGGCGGCGGGGGCGTCCTTCCGGGACACGGCGGCCGTGGTCGACGGCCTGCTCGTCTCGTCCCGCGCGTGGCCGGACCACCCGGTCTGGATGCGGGAGTTCCTGAAGGTCCTCAGGTCGAGGGGCTGAGGACCGACGGCTCCGGCCGTACGGGGCGGAGGGGCCGGGGCCCGTCCGGCCGTGGTCCGCCGGACGGGCCCCGGGGGCGTCCCGCCGATCGTGCCGGGCCCGCGGTGTCCGGCGCCCGGTCCGGCCCGATCGGCGAGGCGCCCCCTAGGGCGTGTGTCGAAAGTAGCGCCGTCTGCCCGGAGGGCAGGCCCGGCGGTGTCCGGTGCGTGCGATCGCAAGGCGGAGGGTCGCCCCGA
>NZ_JBIVSC010000010.1:0-179188 GCF_044756005.1 Streptomyces sp. NPDC092045
CCCGCCGCGGCGGACACGGGCCCGAGGCCCGTCCCGTACGCGCGCCGGTGGGCGCCCCCCGCCCCCCCCCCCCCCCCCCCCCCCCCCCCCAACCCCCCCCCCCCCCCCCCCCCCCCCCCCCGCCCGGCGCCCCCCCCCCCCCCGCCCCCCCCCGGCCCCCCCCCACGGCGCGAAGCGTGAACGGGAATCGTGCCGCGGCACGGCCGAAGCAGGAGTCGGCGAGGCACGATGTTCACGCGCGGGCGCGGACCGTCTTCACCGACAGCCCGACCTCAGTGCCGATCGCCTCCCAGGTCAGGCCGCGGGCGCGTAGCGCGCGGATCGTGTCCGCGTCGACGTCGGGGGCCGGCCGGTTCAGCCGCTGGGCCTGGAGGTGAGTGCGGCGTTCGGCTTCGGGGATGCGGCGCAGGATGGTGCGGCAGTCCACGCCCGCCGCGCGGCCGATCGCGGTCGCGGACTGCCCGGCCCGGTAACGGGTCAGAATCTCCTCGTCCGACAGCGCCAGCACCATAGAGAGCCCACGGAAAGGAGAGCCCGTCGCGGCGCAGGCAAGGGCCCGGTGGCGGTGGACCTGAATCCTGCCCCGGCACCCCGGTCCAAGTCGGCGACCGGCCGCGGCCTGACCCGCTCAACCCGGCCAGGTCACAGCATTAGGGCCTGTCCGATGGGTCGGGTGACCCGTCCATCCGGAGAATCGTTCGGACAGGTGTGGGGCGAGGTGATCTGTCGGATCAGGAGTGGGCTCGGTTAGAGCCGCATCTACCGACGAACGTAGGTCGGGGCGGGCGCTGGAAGAGTCATCGCAGGGTGATCAACGGAATTCTCTTCCGTCAGCGAACCGGGATTCTATGGCGTGATCTTCCAGCGCGGTTCGGGAAATGGAAGACGGTGCACGACAGGCATCGGCGCTGGTCGGGGGATGGCACATGGGAGAAGATCCTGCGGGCTGTCCAGGCCGATGCCGATGCGGACGGACGGATCGACTGGAGCATGGTCAGTGTGGACTCGACCTCCTGCCGTGCCCACCAGCACGCCGCCGGTGCCCGTGCCGAAGCGCCGCGGCTCCCGAGGCGACCGGGTCAGCCTGTTGAGCATCGTTCCGATGAGGCTTTGGGCCGCTCTCGGGGCGGGTTGACCTGCAAGATCCACCTAGCTGGAGAGGGCGGCCGCAGACCTCTCGCCTTCCTGATAACGCCAGGCCAGTGGGGTGATGCTCCACAGATGATCCCGACCCTCGAACGCATCCGTGTCCCACGTGCCGGCGGCGGCCGTCCACGCACACGCCCTGATCACGTCGGCGGCGACAAGGCGTACTCATCCCGCCAGAACCGCCGCTATCTGCGGCGGCGGCAGATCAAGCACACCATTCCCGAGCGTAGGGATCAGCGAGCCAATCGCCAGCGCCGTGGTAGCGCCGGCGGTCGGCCCGCTGGCTTTGACAAGTCGATCTACAAACGCCGCAACGAAGTAGAGCGGACGTTCAATGCACTCAAGTGCTTTCGGGCCGTAGCCACCCGTTTCGACAAGCGCGCCTACGTCTTCCATGGAACGGTGACCGTCGCATCGCTCCGGCTGTGGCTCCGCTCGTGACCCGCCAGCAGCCCTGTCAGGGAACGTCTTGGCCGATCGCCCGGATCACGTCGGCAAGCCACACCAAGTGGTGACCCACAGCTTGGTCCTGGTGAGCCAGCAGATCCTCAAGATGCTGCCATGACTCCGAGAGCTGTCCGATCGTGAGGGCCCGGGGTTCGCTGCCGACGTCGTAGAGCTCGTCGACCGGGACAGACCAGAAGAGGTCTTCCCTGAGCGTCACGGTGGGCCCGGCTGACGCTTCAATGTGCCGTAGCGCCACGTACAAAGCGCGACGAAGTTGATCGATCGGGATCTGCACGGGTTCGCTGGCCATGGGCGTCATCTTCACTCAGGCACACCGGCAATGACTCATCGGACAGGCCCTAGGTGTATTGACCTGCAGCGTTGTTGACGCGGCTGATGGGCGGGTGTCCGTCGAGTGCGGTGTGGCAGCGGTGGTGGTTGTAGGTGTGCAGGAAGTCTGTCAGGGCCACTGTCCGCTCGGTGTTCGAGGTGTAGGGCCGCAGGTAGGCCCACTCGTCCAGGAGGGTGCGGTTGAAGCGTTCGACCTTGCCGTTGGTCTGCGGACGGTAGGGCCGGATCTTCTTGTGGGCGATGCCGGCCGCGATGAGGGTCTGGGTGAACAGCTTGGACTTGTAGCAGGAGCCGTTGTCGGTCAGCACCCGTTCGACGGTGATGCCGTGAGCCTGGAAGAACGCGTTCGCCCGCTGCCAGAAGGCGATCGCGGTGTGCTGGCGTTCGTCGGGCAGGACCTCGCTGTAGGCCAGGCGGGAGTGGTCGTCGACGGCCGAGTGGATATAGCTGTAGCCGATCACCGGCGTGCAGCTCTTGCGCTCGGTCGTGGTGGCCTGGCGGTTGCGGTCGCCTGCGGTCCTGCCGACGGTCCGCCAGCCGCCGCCGTCGGGGATGTTGCCGAGCTTCTTGATGTCGACGTGGACCAGCTCGCCGGGCCTGGCGCGTTCGTAGCGGCGGATCGGCTCGCCGGTGGGCCGGTCGAGCCAGGCCAGCCGGTTCAGGCCGTGCCGGACCAGGATGCGGTGCACGGTCGAGGCGGGCATGCCCAGGATCGGACCGATCCTGGCCGGGCCGAGCTTGCGGTCGGTCCGCAGTCGGCAGACCTGTGCCTCGACCACGGCGGAGGTCCGGAGCGGGGTCGTTCGGGGCCGGCTGGAACGGTCGGCGAGGCCCGCCTCGCCCTCGGCCCGCCAGCGGCGGACCCATTTGTGGGCGGTGGGACGGGATATGCCCATCTCGGCGGCCACGTGCGCGACCGGTCGGCCGGACAGGACGCGTTCGACCAGGATCCGCCTGCCGTGGACGGTCAACCGGGCGTTACGGTGGACACGAAGACCTCCGTGTGCGGTGAAGCCTAGACACCTCCACCACACCGGAGGTCTTCGCCATGATCAAGACCAGCCGGCGTTAACAACGCTCGTGATCAATACACCTAGGCAGGAGCAGCGGCCAGGGCAGGGGACCCGGTCAAAGCTCGCGTGTGGATGCTGGCCTCAGATGGGCAAAGAACACCGAACCGCGAGGATGAGGTCCGAGAGCCTGGCCTGAGGTGTCCAGGCTCTTGGACGACATGCGGCGGCCGACGGTTTGTCGTTTACGGCACCGGGGCCGATGAGTTTCATCAGTTGATGGTGACTGTCCGCTGCGCGGTTATGGTGCGGGAGTTGCGGGCGGTGGCGAAGGTGTAGAGACCGGGGACGAGGGTCCAGGTGCCGGCGTTCCAGATGGTGAGATCGTCAGCCGGAATAGTGAGAGTGATGCGCTGACTAGCTCCGGGAGCGAGGGTGAGCTTGCGGAAGGCAACGAGGCGACGTGGTTCGGCTGTCGCCGCGGCCGGAAGCGTGGCGTAGATCTGGACAACGTCGGTGCCCTGGCGGTTGCCGCTGTTGGTGACGGTGACGGAGAGGGCGACTGTCTTCGTGGTGGCGTTGTAAGCAGCTTCGGAGGAACCGTGGGCGAAGCTGGTGTAGGACAGACCGTGCCCGAAGGGGAAGAGGGGCTGTTGTCCCTTGGTGTCGTAGTAGCGGTAGCCGATGGCGATGCCCTCGTCGTAGGAGACGGTGGCGTTCTTGCCGGGATAGGTCTCGGTCGTGGCGCCGGGGCCCTGAGCGGTGCTCACGGGGAAGGTGACGGGGAGGCGGCCGGAGGGGTCGTTGTCACCGAAAAGGACGGCGGCGAGCGCGGTGCCCATGCCGCAGCCGCCGTACCAGGCTTGTACGACGGCTTCGACGTCGTCGAGCCAGGGCATCGCAACCGGACCGTCGGTGTTCAGGACGACGATGGTACGGGGGTTGACGGCGGCGACGGCGGTGATGAGCTGGTTCTGGTCCGCGGGGAGGGTGAGCTGCTCGTGGTCCATGGCCTCGCCGGCCATGCGGTTGACGAAGACGACGGCGGCTTCGGCGGCGCGGGCGGCCTGAACGGCGGCCGGGATGAGAGAGACAGGCTGCCAGCCGAGAGTGAGTCCACAGGTGCTCCGGCCCATGGGGTCCGGGTCGGCGATGGCGTTGTTGTAGGTGAGCTCGATGGTGGCGGTCTGGCCGGCGGTGAGCTCGATGGTGCCCTGGAGGGGGTAGTCGTAGGTGCCGAGGAAGAAGCGGCGGGTGCCTCGGGAGCCGGAGACGACGGTGACGCCGTTGATCTTGAGGGTGGCGGTGCCGGCGGGCAGGAGGGAGAAACGGTGCAGGCCGGTGTGGGTCGGGGTCAGAGTGCCGGACCAGGTCGCGGACCAGACTGTGGGGAGGCTCTCGATCGGGGCGCTGGTGAAGTCGATGACGCTGTCGGTGCGGGTGGCGACCGGGGTGCCGGTGGGCTGGGCGGAGGCGTAGTAGCGGCCGGTGAGGCCGGCGGTTCCGCTGGTAGTGCGCAGGACGGTGGCGGGAACGGTGGTCAGGGGGATGTCGCCGGTGGTGCCCTGGGCGTGGGTGACGGTGACGGTGCTGCCGGCGCGGGCCTTGATGGCCTGGAGGGGGGTGGTCCAGGTGCCGGGGTCGACGTAGGTGGAGCCGGCGACGCCGGTGAGGGCGTCGGCGTCGGCGGGGCCGATGACCGCGAGTGACTTGAGTTTGGCGGGCAGGGGGAGGGCTGCGGAGCGGTTGGTGAGCAGGACGGTGGAGGCGAGTGCGGCTTCGTGGGCGAGGTTCTTGTGCTCGGTGGTGCTGGCGTTCTGGGCCGGGGTGGGGAGGGGGTTGTCGACGAGGCCGTTGGCGAACATGGTGATGAGGATGCGGCGGGCGGCGTCGTTGAGGCGGGCGGCTGGAATGGAGCCGTTGGTGAGTGCGCCGGGTGCCAGCTTCACTCCGCCGGGTCCGAGACCGGCGAGGTCCATGCCGGCCTTGGCGGCGGTGACCTGGTCGGCACCAGCCCAGAAGTCGGGGACGGTGTAGCCCTGGAGACCGAGGCGGTTCTTGACGTCGTCGAAGAGGGCTGGGTTCTCGGTGGCGAAGGTTCCGTTGATCTTGGGGTAGGCCATCATCACCGAGGTGGTGGGGGCTGCGGCGATCACGTGACGGAAGGGCTTTTGGTAGGTCTCGTGCAAGGCCCGGTCGGACACCAGGGTGTCCGTGAAGAAGCGGTTCACTTCCTGCGTGTAGGCGGCGAAGTGCTTGACAGTGGCGGTGATCTGACGGCTTTGCATGCCGGTGGTGAGGGCGGCTCCGAGCCGTCCGGCGAGCAGTGGGTCCTCGCCGAGGCTTTCGGCTTGCCTGCCGAAGTGCCAGGTGCGGGTGAGGTCGATGGTGGGGCCGAGGAGGGTGTTGTAGCCCTTGGCGCGTCCTTCGGTGCCGATGGCGGTGCCGATGCGGCGGGCCAGGTTCTCGTCGAAGGCTGCGGCCTGCGCGAGGGGGACGGGGAAGGCGGTGACGTTCTGTTCGCCGCGCAGGCCGGCAGAGGCGTCGACCATGGTCAGCGCGGGGATGCCGAGGTGGGTGAGGGCGGCGAAGTCGCAGCGGACGAGCGCTTCCTTCTCCGCGGCGGTCATCCGCGCGAGAACGGCGTCAGCACGGTCGAAGACGCGGGGGTCGGTAGCGGCTATTGCCTGAATGGTGGCTCCAGGGGTCATGGTGGCGACTGCTGCTGTGACGATGGCGGCAGACAAGAAGGCACGTCGGTTCACGGCGACTCTCCGGACGGTGGGGGTGGCGGGCGGTGCCCGCAGAATCGACTGCTGCATGCCCGGCTGCAGGGGAGCATTCCGGGGTATTCAGCGACTCCTGGGGGTCTTCCCGAGTCCCACGAGAACCTCCAGGTTTTCAGGTGCTTGGATCTCGACACCTCACGCAATCCGAAAAGCTATGACCGTGAACACGTCGGGTCAACCCATCGAACTAATTCAATTTAGGTTGCAGGCTCTGACCTGCATCGACGCACGTTCCATAAAGGCGATCGAAGAGCCGGAGGATTAATCTTCCGGGCATTCTGTGGTTTGCTATACAGATATTCGATGGCTCTCATCCATCGCATCGATGATGCTGGCGTATTTCCGTGACATGCATGCGTGCCCGGCATGGATGAAAAGCGTGCCGGGCACTTTCGGTAGCTTCAGATATCCGTAGCTATTTTGAGGCGGTGTCGGTGGAGTGGAGGGTGTGTGTGCCTGGGGTGAGTCTGCTGGGTTCGCACCCGGGTAGTTGGACGACGGCTGTGCAGTTCGGTGGCACGGTGATCTTTGCCTTAATGCCGGCGCCGGTGGTCTCCCAGAACAGTTCGGTTGTTCCGTGGGGTGTCTCGTGGCGTGTGCGGGCCCAGGTGATGCCGCCGCCTGGGCGAGGCCGGAAGGTGAGAGTCCGGGCGCCGGGGGCGGTGACCTCGATGCCTCCGACGACCCGGTGGAGCCAGTCCGCGACGGCCCCGAGGGCGTAGTGGTTGAACGAGGTCATTCCGCCGGGATTGAGGGTGCCGTCGGGGCGGAGGCTGTCCCAGCGTTCCCAGATCGTGGTGGCGCCCATGGTGACGGTGTAGAGCCAGGAGGGGCAGTCGGTCTGCAGGAGCAGGCGGTAGGCGGTGTAGAGGTGGCCGGTGTCGGTCAGCGCGTCGCAGATGAGGGGGGTGCCGACGAAGCCGGTGGCGATGCGGGCGCCGTCCTGGTTCACCAGCTCGGCGAGGCGGTCGCCGGCGGCCTGGCGCCGGCTGGTGTCCAGAAGGTCGAAGACGATCGCGAGGGCGTACGCGGTGGGGCTGTCACTCGTCATGCGGCCGCCGGGGCGGACGTACCGGCTCCGGAAGGCCGTGGTGATCTCGTCGGCAAGCGTGTCGTAGCGGTCGGCGTCGCTGGTGTGGCCCAGTACGCGGGCGGCGCGGGCGAGGTGGCGTGCGGAGTGGGCGAAGTAGCCGGTGGCGACGAGGTGGCGGTCGGTGCGGCCTGCAGCAGGGTCGTCCGGCGGAGCGGTGGGGTCGAGCCAGTCGCCGAGCTGGAAGCCGGTGTCCCACAGGCGGTCGGGACCGGCGAGTTTTTCGACGAGGTCGACCCATGCCTTGCCCATGGGGTAGTGGCGGCGCAGGAGCTCGAGGTCTCCGAAGCGCTGGTAGAGGGTCCAGGGGGTGAGGGTGGCGACGTCGCCCCAGGCGGCTCCGGGCTGGATGGGGGTCCACATCGGTTCGCCGGGGATGACGGGGACATACCAGGGGATGGTGCCGTCCGGGAGCTGTTCGAGCCCGACGTCGGTGAGCCAGGAGTCGAGCATGCCGGCGCAGTCGTAGAGGAAGCTGGCGGTGGGGGCGAAGACCTGGATGTCGCCGGTCCAACCGAGGCGTTCGTCGCGCTGGGGGCAGTCGGTGGGGATGTCGACGAAGTTGCCGCGCATGCTCCACAGGACGTTCTCGTGTAGGCGGTTGACCAGCGGGTCGCTGCATTCGAACCAGCCGGTGCGGCGCATGTCCGTGTGGTGGACGCGTGCGGTGACGGCCTGCGGGTCGAGCTCGCCGGGCCATCCGGTGATCTCGGCGTACCGGAAGCCGTGCAGGGTGAAGCGAGGCTCCCAGGTGTAGGGGCCGGTGCCGGGCAGGATCAGCGTGTCGGTGGAGTACGCCTCACGCAGGGGGCGGGTGGCGAGTTCACCGTCCTGGAGCACCTCGGCGTGCCGGAGGGTGAGGGGGGTGCCGGCGGGACCGTCGGCGGTGATGCGCAGACGGCCCACGAGGTTCTGTCCGAAGTCGAGCAGGTGGCGGCCGTCGGGGGTGCGGGTGACCGAGACCGGAAGGATCTCCTGGGTGCAGCGGACCGGGGGCCCGTCGGGTGCGACGAGCGTGCGGGGGTCGCGGGTGCCGGTGCGCACGAGGGCCCAGCCGTCCGGCGAGGCGGCTGGGGAGCTCCATCCGGGGTCGTCGAGGCGGGCATCGAAGGTCTCGCCCTCGTACAGACCGCTGGTCAGGATGGGGCTGGGGGCTGCGTGCCAGGTGTGGTCGGTGGCGATGACGGTGGTGGTGCCGTCGATGTAGGTGATCTCCAGCTGCGCGATGAGGGACTGGTCGGTGCCGTAGATGTTGCGGGTGCCGCCGTCGAAGCCGTACTTGCCGCGGTACCAGCCGTCTCCCAGCCAGGCGCCGATGGTGTTGGCGCCGGGGGTGAGGAGGGCGGTGACGTCGTGGGTGCGGTAGCGCAGCCGGTGGGGGTAGACGGTCCAGCCGGGGGCGAGGGCCTCGTCGCCGACGCGGGTGCCGTTGATCTCGGCTTCGTACAGACCGTGGGCGGTGATGTAGAGCCGGGCGCGATGGATCGGCTTGGCGTCGGCTTGGAAGTGTTTGCGCACGCGGGCAGGGCGGCGTTCCGCTGCGGGGTCTTCCTCCCAGGCCGCGCCGACGGGCAGCGCGGACCAGTCGGTGGGTGTGAGCAGGCCGGTTTCGACGATGCTGGGCTCGCTCCATGCGGATGGCTCGCTGTTGCTTGCCGACCAGGTGCGGACGCGGACGAGGGCGCGTTCGCGGGAGGTGAGCGGTTCGGCGGGCCAGGCGACAAGGACGTGGTCGGAGCCGGTGACACGGCCGGTGCGTCGGCTGCGGCCCTGGCGTTCGACTTCGACTTCATAGGCGTGCTGGTCACCGGCTTCGGCGGCGGGGGTCCAGGACAGTCGGGGAATGCCGGTGCCGATGCCGAGGCCGTCCGTGAGGTGCTCGAAGCGCACCGGGGAGGGCGGGTGGGGCTGCAAGGGAAGGGGCCTTTCGTGTGCTCGGGAGCTGGGGCGGTGGGCGGGTGTTCAGCCCTTGACCGCTCCCGAGGTGAGGCCCTTCATGACCTTCTGGTTGAGAAAGAGGTAGATCACGAGGGTGCCGAAGACGTTGATACAGATCGCTGCGAAGAGCGGGCCGTACTGGGTGGCGCCGAAGTCGCCGGTGAAGTTCAGCAGTCCGACCTGGATGGTGCGCAGGTCTTGGCTGTTGGTGAAGGTGAGGGCGATCAGCAGGTCGTTCCAGATGAAGAAGAACTGCACCAGGCCGACGGTGAGGAGGGCGTTGCGGACCATGGGGACGCTGATGGTCCAGAAGGCTCGCAGGATGCCGGCGCCGTCGAGGGTGGCGGCTTCGAAGAGTTCGCGCGGGACGGTTCTGTAGTAGGTGGCCATCATGAAGACGGTCAGGGGCAGGCCGGTGCCGGTGTAGGTGAGGATGAGCGGCCACAGGGTCCCGGACAGGCCGGCCTGGAAGTAGACGGTGAACAGGGGCAGCAGGATCATCTGCGGGGGGATCATCATGCCCGCGAGGAAGACGAGGAGGGTGAGACTGCGTCCCTTCCAGACCATGATCTGCAGGGCGAAGCCGGCTGCGGTGCCCAGCAGGAGGATGAGAGCGAGGGCTGGGACGACGGCCAGGAGGCTGTTTTTGACGTAGAGCCCGATGTTTCCGGTGGTCCACGCCTCGGCGTAGTTGCCCCATTCCCATGTGGTGGGCAGGCTCCAGGTGGAGTTGTTGAGGTAGTCGCTGTTGGACTTCAGTGAGGTCAGGAACATCCAGATCAGCGGGTAGACCTCGACGACCAGGAGGACGGCGACGGCGAGCCGGATCCACAGTCGGCCGCCGGCCTTGCGTGCTGCGCGGAGCGGTGGCTGCTTGGGTCGCTTGTGGCCGCTGCTGGTGGTCTTCGGCAGGGTGTCGATGGCCATGGCGTTCAGCTCTCCGTGTTGTCGCGCCGCGAGACGCGGTAGACCGCCAGGCTCACCAGGAGACAGACGACGGTGAGGAGCAGCGCAATGGTGCTTCCGTAGCCGTACTCGCTGTAGGTGAACGACGACTGGAACATGTACAGGGTCAGCGGGGTGGTGCCGTTGCCGGGCCCGCCGTTGGTGAGGGCGACGACGGAGTCGAAGACCTTCAGGGTCCCGTTGATGCTGAAGATCAGGGAGGACATGAGAACGGGCAGCGAGAGCGGCAGGACGATGTGCCGGATCAGCCGCAGGCCGGAGGCGCCGTCGAGGCGGGCGGACTCGAGGACCTCGTCGGGGATGTCGACGAGCCCGGCGAACAGCAGCACGGCGTAGAAGCCCATCGAGCGCCAGATGTCCATGATGATCAGGACCCAGAAGGCGCTGCCGGCGTTGCCGAAGAAGTCGACGGACTCCAGGCCGAAGGCGTTGAGCAGGGAGTTGACGGGACCGGGCTGGGGCGCGACCTGGAAGAGCTTCTGGAAGAGCAGGCCGACGGCGACAGTGGGCAGGATGACCGGGAAGAAGGCCAGGGTGCGGATGAGACCGGAGGCCTTCTTGAGGAAGAAGACGTAGAGCAGGGCCAGAAGGTAACCGGCGATGACCTGGCCGGCGGTGACGATGACCGCGTACTTCAGGGTGAACCACAGGGCGTCGTGGACGGCCGGGTCGTCGAGGAGCCGGGTGAAGTTGTCCAGGCCGTTCCCGGTGAAGCCCTCGATGGAGTTGCCCTTGGTGAAGGAGTACCCGAGCGACCACACCATCGGTACGAGCATGATCAGGGTGTAGATGAGGAGTGCGGGACCGAGCAGGATCAAGATCGCCCTGCGGTCACCGAGTACGCGGTGCATCAGTGGTGTCCACTTCGTTTCTGTGAAGGGCTGGCCAAGCGGTGGCGGGCGGCCGCCTTGGACTGGCGGCCGCCCGTCGCACAGGGGTTACTCGGTGCTGAGCGCGGCCTGGACGGTCTCCATGAACTGCTGCGGGCTAACGCTGCCGTTGACGAGGCCGGGGGCGGTGGTGTTGCTGATCGTGGTTGCCTTGGTGCTGAAGAGCGCCTCGAACCAGAGGACGTTCTGCTTGGAGGAGCTGATGGTCTTGCGGACGGTGCCGGTGATCTCGTTGGCGTCCTTGACCGGCGTGTTGACCTTGAAGCCCGAGATGGTGCCGTGGTCCTTCAGGGCGGTGCTGCCGTAGTTCTTGGCGATGCAGCTGACCCAGGCGCCGGTCTTCTTGTCGAAGTTCTTCGAGCCGAGGGTGATGGCCAGGCCGATGTTCGAGGGGTACTGGTCGATCGAGCCGGCTCCGCCCTTGACGGCGGGGAAGGGCATGAAGCCGACGTTCTCGACGCCGACCTTGTTCTGCTTGGGGTCGGAGATGTTGGCCAGGGCCCAGCTGCCCATGTAGAACATGCCGGACTTGCCGGTGAGGAACTGGTTCATCGCGGTGTCGTAGTCGATGGAGCCGACGCCCTTGCCGAAGTAGCCCTTCTTGCCGAGCGCGGCGATCTCTTCGGCGGCCTTGACGTACTGGGGGTCGGTCAGCTTGGCCGCGCCGCCGTCGATCTTCTCCAGGGCGTCGGGACCGAGGCTGCGGTAGAGGTAGCCGCTGATGAGGCGGGTGAGCGGCCAGCCCTGGGCGCCGGAGGCGGAGAACGGCTGGACGCCCTTGGCGTTCAGCTTGTCCGCGGCCGCCAGCAGCTCGTCCCACGTGCCGGGGACGGCAATGCCGTTCTCCTGGAAGAGCTTCTTGTTGTAGAAGATTCCCTCGATGTTGTACTCGTACGGCAGCGCCATGAGCTTGCCGCCGTACAGGGCCTTGATCGTGGAGACGGCGGCCGGCTCGATCTGATCGGCGACACCGTTGCGCGCGAGTTCGAGCTGGAGGTCGGCGATCTTCCCGGACTTCTCGAGCTGCTTGGTGAGCGCGGGGGCGTTGCCGGCGGCGAACTGGGAGGGCAGGGCGTCCTGACCGGCGAGCAGCTGCAGCTTCTGATCGAGCTGCGCCTGCGGGACGGTCTCGACCTTCAGCGGCAGGGCGGTGTTCTCCGTCTTACAGGTGCTGGTGGAAAGCGTGGTCAGTGCCGTCCGCGTGGTCGTGTTCTCGGTGACGCTGAGGTACTTGAAGTCCTTGGGCGCCGCGGAGGCGCCACCGCCGCTGCCGCCGCAGGCGGTGGCGAGAACGGCCAAGGACATGGCGCCGGCCGAGGCGAGGATCAGGCGGCGGGCGCGGATCGTGCGGTGGGGCACTGGAGACTCCCAGGGATCGTGAGAGGAGAAGAGGCGCTCAGCGGGCGCGAAGGGCGGCGGAAAAGACCGGCCGCGCGAAGACGGAGTATGTAGAACGTTCTCCATCGGAACTGGCAACACCATGACGCCATCCCTCTGGCGCCGTCAAGACACAGACGCGTAACATCAGTGCCGCCTGGCCGAATAACGGGATCACCCGAAGGCTCAGCATGTAGAACGTTGCACTAACTGTAAGGAGGCGGGGGCTCGTATGGCTCCGGATAGTTCGCCCAGGAACATCAAGCGGGTGACGATCACCGATGTCGCCCGTCATGCCGGCGTGTCCACCGCCGCCGTCTCCAAGGTCATGCGCAACGCCTACGGAGTGAGCCCTGCCATGCAGGACCGGGTGAGAACGGCGATGGCCGAGCTGGACTACCGCCCTCATGCCGCGGCTCGTGGCATGCGCGGGCGTACGTACACGATCGGCGTTCTGCTCGACAACGTCCGCAACGCGTTCTTCGCCGACATCCTCGACGGCATCCATCAGGAACTGGAGGACAGTGAGTACACGGTTCTGATCGGCGCGGCAGGATTCGGCCCGGACGAGCAGGCCCGTACGATCCGCTCGATGGTGGACCGTCAGATGGACGGCCTGGTCCTCATCGCCCCCGCAACCCCACGTGCGGAGGTCTTGTCGACAGCGGCGGTGACGCCCACGGTGGTCATCGGTCACCACGACACCTCCGAGGTACACGACTCGGTCGTCGACGCGGACGATCTCGGCGCGGCGCTGGTGGTGGACCATCTCGTCTCGCTCGGTCACCGGGACATCGCACTGATCTCGGCAACCGGCAGTAGGACCAGTCGCTGGCAGCGGACTCCGGAGGTCGTGCTGGCGGAGGGATATGTGAGGGCGATGGAACGCCATGGCCTCGCCGACCGGGCACGTGTGCACCATGCCGCGTACACCGACGAAGGCGGCCGTGCGGCCGGTATCGCCCTGCTTTCGGGAAACGACCGGCCTACGGCGATCCTGGCCGGCGCCGACGTCGCGGCCCTTGGTATCTACCGCGCCGCCGACGAACTGGGGTTGTCCATCCCTAAGGACATTTCGCTCGTGGGCTACAACAACACCGCGATCGCCTCGCTCGCTCCTGTTCAGCTCACCAGCGTCGACCAGGCCGGACAGACGATGGGGGCGGCGGCCGCGAAGATGCTGATCGAGCGGGTCGAAGGTCGGCGGGACCGGTCCATGCAGACCATGATGACCCCTCGGCTGGTCGTGCGGCGCAGTACAGGAGCGCCGCGCGCCTGATGGAGGCGGGTTGTCGTCATACGCGGTCGGCCACTGCGGCCCAGGAAGGGCCTGGGAGATGTCGTACGAGCAGCAGGACCGGTAGCGGTCACGACCTCTGAGGGTCTGGAGCGTCCAGGCTCCGCAGCCTGGCGCGGAAATGGCATCACGGCAGGGGGTGCCGAGGCCGTCGCGTCCGCCGAGTAGACACCGCTGATGCCCGCATCTCGTCCGGTCGGTGCAAAAGGCATGCGTCTGGGCCGTCTGCTCATCGAGCAGACGGCCCGGACGGGTCCTCAGGTCCACGCTCACGCGGTCCTGGTGCCCGGACTCGTAGAAAGGCGGTCGGCCCGGGACACGTCTTCACTGCAGTGCTTGTTCATCACTGGACGCCGGTCGGTACACCTGGCTGCGCGGTGCGGCGGGCGGCCGGCAGCAGTGAAGCTGCGACGAGGGCGCTTGCCGCGCCGAGGACGGCGACGGCGGCCGCGAGGCTACCGACCGCTTCCTTGCCTGCCAACAGGGCAAGAGGGCAGAGGAATTCTCCGAGGAAGAAGGCCGCGGTCCAAAGACCCATGCCCCGGCCCCGGTCGGCGAAGTCGAGACGGGCCATGGCCCGTGTCACGAGTGACGGAAGCAGCATGCCGGTGCCGACGCAGTTGACGATGGCGCCGGTGATCAGCAGAGGCAGGCCGTCGGCGAGCCCCATGAGCAGGAAGCCGATCGCGCACAGGGCGAGGAGCACAGGCAAAGGGCGCAGCCGCGGGGCGAGGCGAGTGAAGAGGATGGAACCGAGGACGGTGGCGGCGCTGGCCACGGCGGTGACGGCGCCGATGGTGCCGGTGGAGTTGGTGCCCAGGTCGTCCAGGAGGTAGGCCATCTCGACGGGAACGGTGTAGAAGACGACGGCTCCGAAGACGGTGAGGAGGCAGATTCCCGCCATGCGGCGTATGGGGAAGGGGTGTCGGGTCTCCTGCGGCACCGTTGTGCCCTCCTGCGTCGGCGGGAGGGGGGCCGGCAGGACGCGGGCCATGACGGGCGCGATGAGCAGGCCGACGGCGTAGAGCCAGAAAGGGGCGCGCCAGTTCGCGGCTCCGAGTGCTCCTCCGAGGACGAAGAAGAGGGTGGCGGATGCGGAGGCGCACATGGTCTGCAGAGCGAGGTAGCGGTCGCGGAGTTCGCCGCTGTAATAGTCGCCGATGAGGGTGGTACAGGCGGTCATGATGGCGGCTTCGGTGACACCGACGAGGATGCGGCTGATCAAGATGGCGTGGAGGGAGTCCAGCCAGAGGGGTGCAGTGCCGAAGACGGCGTAGAGGGCGGTGGCGACGACGAGGAGGCGCTTGCGGCCGAGTTTGTCGACGATCATGCCGGCGAAGGGGGCGAGCAGGGCGAGGGCGAGGGCGGGGACGGTCAGCACGAGGGGGACGAGGGCCGCGCTGCCGGGGACGTTGTCGAAGTGGTCCTGCATGCGGGGCAGTACGGGGGCCAGGAGTACCGCCCCGAGAACGGGCAGGCAGCTGCCGGTCATGAGGACGGCGGCAGGCGGACGTCCGGTGGGGGTCGCTTCACGCCGGGGGGACGGCGGGGCGAGGGGTGCGGGCATGGCGGCACTCCAGAGCGCGAGGGAGGAAAGGGTGGCGCCCGGCCGGGTGTAGCCCGCTTGTGCGGGTCGGCGGCGGAACCGGGAGCGGAGGTGTCCTCGACTATGCGTGCCGGTGAACGTGCTGCCCACCCCTTGCGTCATCTGGGTTCGCGATGGGTTCGATCCACCGGATGGATGGGGATTGAGCAGGGGTTTCGGCGTCATGCCGGGTCTGTGCGGTGTGCCGATGGGCATCAAGCATCGGCGTCGGCGATGCGCCGGCCGACTCTGGCCGCGGTCTCCCGGAACCAGATGTGGGCGGCGTCGTGGGTGTGGACCGGGTGCCACCAGAGGGCTTCGCGCAGTGGGACGGCCTCATAGGGCGGGTCGAGCACGCGCACGGAGGTCAGAGGGGCGAGCAGGCGGGCGAGGCGGGCCTGGACGAGGGCGATGCGGCGGGTGCCGGCGACGAGGGCGGGCAGGGCGTGGAAACTGTCTACGGAGACCTCGACGCGCGGTTCGATACCGAGCATGCCTAGCTGGCGCACGGCAGGGGCGTCGTAGGTGCGCTGGTAGGTGACCCAGGGCAGTCTCGCGAGGTCCTGGCGGGTGAGACGGTCCTCGACACTGGGGTGGTCTTCGGAGACGACGAAGACCCACCGGTCGTCGTACAGGTCGGTGGCGGGGAAGTCGCTGATGACTCCGTGCGGCATCAGCAGACCGTCGGTGGCGCTGAGCAGGCTCGCAGTGTCATCGACGACGGTGATGGGGGTGCGGGTGAAGCGCAGCCGGATGCCTGGGGCCTCCTCGTGGATGACCCGGGCGAGTTCGATGCCGAAGACGTCGACGGCGTAGTCGGAGGCGATGATGCGGAACTCTCGGGTCTCTGTGGTCGGGTCGAAGGCCGCTTGACTGGCGAAGAGGCGTTCGAGGACGTCGTAGGCGGTGGCAGTGCGGTCCAGGAGGACCTGGCCCAGGGCGGTGAGCTCGTACTGGCTTCCGACGCGGGAGAGGAGTTCGTCGCCGAAGTGCCTGCGCAGTCGGGCCAGGGCGGCACTCATCGCGGGTTGGCTGAGTCCTACTCGCTGTCCGGCCTTGGTGACGTTGCGTTCTTCGAGTAGGGCACGGAGGGCGACGACGAGGTTGAGGTCCAGACGGGCCAGGTTCATGTGGGAGTCCCTTCCTAAGCTAGATAGCCACCAGCTATTTATCAGGTAGATGACTGGGATCCATATAATCGATTTCCCTGATTGCTTGAGCCGGGTCCAGATTAGTCCCATCGCAATCAGGAGGACATGTAGGTGAAACCTGAATCCGCTTCCGGCCTCTTTGTCGGGCCCTTCGCTCTCGGCACCCTTTCGGCCGCTGACGGCCCCGCCTTTCCCGCTCTCGTCGACCAGGAGGGGCAGGTCCTCGACCTGCGGGTGGCTCTTGGCAACCCGGCGCTGACGATGCGGGGAATCCTGGAGCAGTGGCAGAGCATGCTCCCGCGGCTGCGGGACCTCGCGGCTGACAAGGACTACTTCCGCCGCCCGTTGTCGGATTTCCGGGTCCTGGCTCCCGTCGAGCCCCGGCAGATCTTCCAGTCTGGTGCCAACTACCGCCAGCACGTCATTGACCTGCACGTCGCACACCGGGATCCGTCCGACGGCCGTTCGCAGGAAGAGGCGCGCGCCGAGGCGGCCGAGATCATGGACCGGCGGGCCGCGGAGGACCTCCCGTACGTCTTCATCGGTCTGCCCAGCTCCCTCACCGGCCCCTACGACGACGTCACGCTTCCCGCCTGGGCGGCGAAGCCGGACTGGGAGCTGGAGCTCGCGGCGGTGATCTGCCGGCCCGCCTACCAGGTATCCCCCGCCGAGGCCCTCGAGTACGTGGCGGGTTACACCATCGCCAACGACCTGACCGACCGGGCAACGGTGTTCCGCCGGGACATGCCGCAGATCGGAACGGACTGGCTGCGCAGCAAGAACGCTCCCGGCTTCACCCCGCTGGGTCCGTGGATCGTGCCGGCCGAGTCCGTCGATGACACCGGCGACCTGCAGCTGACTTTGAAGCTGAACGGCGAGGTCATGCAGGACGAGTCGACCAAGGACATGATCTTCGACGTGGCGCGCATGGTGTCCTACGCCTCCCAGTCTGCGCAGCTGCTTCCCGGTGACCTCGTGCTCACCGGCTCGCCCGCGGGCAACGGCATGCACTGGGGCCGGCTGCTGCGCGACGGCGATGTCATGGAGTCCTCCATCACCGGCCTTGGCGCGCAGCGCACCCGATGTCTCGCGGAGGAAGCGTGAACCGCACCGATCCCGAAGGCGCGATCGCCCAGGCCGCCAAGGAGTGCTCCAACTGGGGCCGCTGGGGCCAGGACGACCGTCTGGGCACCGTGAATTTCCTCGACGAGTCCAAGCGCCGGGAAGGCGCCGCGCTCGTCCGGCGCGGCGTCAGCTTCTCGCTGTCGCAGCGCTTCGACATCAACGGCCCGCAGAAGGGCTGGCGGCGGCGCACCAACCCCGTCCACACCATGCTCGACACCGGTACGGATGCGGCTCTGGGCAACCAGGGACTTCCCCACGGCATCGGCGGCGCCGACGACGTGATCGCGATGCCGTTGCAGTGCTCCACCCAGTGGGACGGACTGGGCCACATCTTCGACCATGGCAAGGCCTGGAACGGCCGGCCCGCCGAGCAGGTCGTCACCTCCGACGGCGACCAGGTCACCGGCATCGAGCACATGGCCCCCCACGTCGCCGGCCGCGCCGTACTCCTTGACATCGGCCGCACCGCCGGCGAGGACGGCGAACTGCCGGACGGATTCGCGATCACCGAGGAACACCTGACGGCCGCCGCCGAGGCCCACGGGGTCACTGTCGGGCGCGGTGACATCGTCCTGGTGCGTACCGGTCAGCTCGCCCGGGTCCGCCGGGAGGGGTGGGGCGACTACGCCGGAGGCGCGGCCCCGGGGCTGTCGTTCACTACGGCGTCCTGGCTGCACGGCAGCGAGATCGCTGCGATCGCGACCGACACCTGGGGTTTCGAGGTGCGGCCCAACGAGTTCGACCACGCCTTCCAGCCCCTGCACCAGGTCGTCATCCCGCACATCGGGCTGCTGATCGGCGAGATGTGGGACCTGGAGACCCTGGCCGAGGACTGTGCGGCCGACGGCGTGTACGAGTTCTGGCTCACCGCGGCCCCCCTGCCCATCACCGGCGCCGTCGGGTCCCCCGTCAACCCCGTCGCCGTCAAGTAGTCCCGGGGCCCGCAGCCCGAGGAACAAGGGAGTTCCCCATGAGCACACCCCGCAGAGTTCTGGTCATCGGCGGCGGAGCGGCCGGCAACGCCGCCACGATCCTGCTGCGCCGCGCCGGGATCGACGTCGACCTCGTCGAGGCGAAGGACGACTGGAACGCCACTGCCGGTTCCGGTATCACCCTGCAGGGCAACGCCCTGCGCGTCCTGCGCGAGCTCGGCGTCTGGGAAGAGGTGAAGGCCTGCGGCTTTCCTTTCGGGTCCGTCGGCATCACCGCGCCCGACGGCACCGTCCTGCACGTCCAGCGCGACCTGCGCACCGGCGGTGACGATCTTCCCGCTACTGTCGGCATGCAGCGGCCCCGGCTCCAGCAGATCCTGATCGACGCCGTCCGCGCCAGTGGCGCGTCCGTCCGCCTGGGCACGACCGCCACGGTCCAGGAGCAGGACGCCACCGGTGTCTCGGTCCGGTTCAGCGACGACAGCGAACACCGCTATGACCTGGTGATCGCAGCCGACGGACTGGGCTCGGCCACCCGGCCCCAGATCGGGATCACCGACAAGCCCGAACCGACCGGCATGGCCATCTGGCGCGTCGCCGCCCCGCGGCCCGTCGGGGTCGAGCACACCGACCTCGCCTACGGCGGCCCGGCGTTCATCGCCGGCTACTGTCCCACCAGCGACACCACGCTGTACGCGTACGTCGTGGAGAAGAACCGCGACCGCTCCTCCATACCTCCCGAGTCCTATGCCCAGGAGATGGTCCGTCTCTCCTCGGCCTATGGCGGGGCGTGGCCGGAGATCACCGCCACGATCACCGACCCGTCGAAGGTCAACTACACGTGGTTCGACCGGCTGCTCGTCGAAGGATCCTGGCATCGCGGCCGGGTCGTGCTGGTGGGGGATGCAGCGCACTGCTGTCCGCCCACGATGGCGCAGGGCGCGGCGCTGTCCCTGGAGGACTCCTGGGTCCTGGCCCAGATGCTCACTGCTACGGACGTCTGGGACGACGAACTGCTGCAGGCCTACTACGAGCGGCGGATCGCACGGGTCCGTCCGGTCGTGGAGGGCTCGGTCCAGATCGGCCAGTGGCAGCTCGACGGCGTCCGCGACGCCGATGTTCCCGGGCTGATGGCCCGCACCATGACCATGCTCAGGGAGCTGCCGTGACCGCGCCGATCGTGGACGTCCACGCGCACGTCCTTGTGCCGCAGATCGAGGCGCTCGTCACGGGGCTTGCCGGGCATGCCGAAGCCAAGGCGCTCGACGCCCGCCGCAATGGTCCCGACGCGCTCGCGGTCAGCGGTCCTATGGTCCGCGACCGCATCCCGGCCCTGACCGATCCCGCCGTCCGGCTCGCCCGGATGGACGCCCAGGGCGTCGACGTGCAGCTCGTCAGCCCCTCGCCGTCGCACTACCACTACTGGGCGGACGCCGACACGGCCGAGAAGGTCTACCGGCTGGCCAACGAGGCGACCGCCGCACACTGTGCGGCCGCGCCCGACCGGCTCAGGGGCCTGGGCCTGGTTCCGCTGCAGCATCCCGAACTGGTCATGCCCGCACTGGACCATGCGCTGGAGCAGGGACTGGCCGGCGTGGAGATCTCCAGCCATGCCCCCGGCCGGGAGCTGTCCGATCCGTCCTACGAGCCGCTGTGGACGCGTGCCGAGGAGACCGGGGCGGTGGTGTTCCTGCACCCGTTCGGCTGCACCCTCGACGAGCGCCTGGACCGCTGGTATCTGTCCAACACCGTGGGCCAGCCCACCGAGAACGCCGTCGCCCTCTCGCACCTGATCTTCTCCGGCGTCCTCGACCGCCACCCCGGACTGAAGATCGTCGCGGCTCACGGAGGCGGCTATCTGCCGACCCACATCGGGCGCAGCGACCACGCCTGGCGGGCCCGGACCGACGCGTCGGCCGGCTGCGCCGAGCTGCCCAGCAGTTACCTGCGGCGCCTGTACTTCGACTCGCTTGTGCACGACCCAGCCGTGCTGCGGACGCTGGTGGACGCGGCCGGGGCGGACCGGGTGCTGCTGGGCTCGGACTTCCCCTTCGACATGGGATCCGACGACCCTGTCGGCGCGCTGCGCGCGGCCGGCCTGTCCGAGGCCGACTTCCACGCCGTCCGCGGCGCCAACGCCGCCGCCCTGCTCAACCTCTCCCCTGCCTGAGGAGGCATCCCATGACGAACAACCGCCTGCTCACCCATCTGCGGCATGTCGACCTCGCCGTGCCCGACTACGACAAGCAGCTCGACTTCTACGCCGGGGTGTGGGGGCTGACCAAGGTCGCGGAGGACTCCGGCATCTCCTTCCTCGCCGCCGAAGGCAGCCCCGAGCAGTACGTGGTCCGGCTGCGCAAGGCCGACGAGAAGCGCCTCGACCTGGTCTCCTACGGCGCCGCCACGGCGGCCGACGTGGACACCCTCGCCGAGCAACTCCTGGCCGGCGGCGTGCAGCTGATCTCACAGCCCGGCACCGTCGACACCCCCGGCGGCGGCTACGGCTTCCGGTTCTTCGACGTCGACGGCCGCACCATCGAAGTCTCCGCCGACGTCGAGGTCCGCCGGCACCGCAAGATCGAGGAGAAGGAGGCGATCCCGGTCAAGCTGTCGCACGTCGTCCTCAACTCCCCCGACCTGGAGCGCACCCGCGCCTGGTACGAGCAGCACCTCGGCTTTCGGCTGTCCGACACGCTCAGCTCGCCCCACATGGGTGAGGTCATGCACTTCATGCGGATCAGCTCCCAGCACCACTCCATGGCGCTGGCGAAGGGCCCGCACACCTCCCTGCACCACATCTCCTTCGAGATGCGCGGCATCGACGAGTACATGCGCGGCTCGGGCCGGGTCCTGCGGGCCGGTCACACGAAGATCTGGGGGCCGGGCCGGCACATGGCCGGGGACAACACCTTCACCTACTTCCTCGACCCGCACGGCAACACCGTCGAGTACACCACCGAGCTGGAGAACCTCGACGAGGACACCTGGCACCCCCATGTCTACGACTTCTCCCAGCCCGAGGTCACCGACCAGTGGGGCACCGCTAATGCGATGAACGAGCTCGTCGCCAAGGAGTCGTTCAACGACCCCGACCGCGGCTGCTTCCTCGCCCCGCCGGTCTAGCCCCGGCCGCACGATCCCCGGGGACACGGCGGACCATGTCTTGCCCTGACTGCCACCGCCGTGTTCCCGGCCCCGGTCCACGGGACCAGGCCGTCCGAAGAAGGCCGGTAACAGGCCTTCTCTCCGTCCCGGACGGCCCGGTTCCGTGCCGCCTCGATTTCTCCACCTGGGAGCCGCACCATGCGCTTCGCCGCCTACACCCACCGGCACCGAAACCGTGTCGCCGTCGTCGAGGACGACGGCACACTGTTCCCCCTGCCCGGGGTCACCTCGCTCACGGACCTGATCCGCGACACCGATGGCCTGCCGGGCCTCCTGGCCGCCGGCGCCGCGGCCCTGGACGTGCCGCCCGGATCGCACGTCTCCGAGGTCCGGCTGCTCTCCCCGCTCCAGCCCTCCTCGGTAAGGGACTTCGTCACCTTCGAGGAGCACGTCGAGGGCGTGCGCCGCTCCGTCAGCGGCGAATCCGGAGTGCCTGCCCAGTGGTACGAGGCACCCACCTACTACTTCACCAACCCTCACGCGGTCTTCGGGCCCTATGATGACGTTCCCATGCCGCCGGGCTCGTCTGTGCTCGACTTCGAGCTGGAGGTGGCGGCCGTCATCGGCCGTGAGGGCCGGGACCTGACCCCGGAGCAGGCGCGGAACCACATCGTCGGCTACACCGTGTTCAACGACTGGTCCGCGCGGGATCTGCAGTCCGCCGAAATGCAGGTGGGTCTCGGACCGTGCAAGGGCAAGGATACCGCCACCACCCTGGGCCCCTACCTGGTCACAGCCGATGAGCTGGAGCCCTACCGCGACGCCGATGGCTTCCTTCGGCTGGCCCTGAGCGCTGAGGTAAACGGCGAGAAGGTCGGCAGCGACCTGCTGTCCAACATGAGCTGGACGTTCGAGGAGATGACCGCCTACGCCTCACGCGGCACCCGGATCGTGGCCGGCGACGTCCTGGGCTCGGGCACCTGCGGCAACGGCGGCTGTCTCGCCGAGCTGTGGGGCCGCTCCGGGCAGCAGGTTCCGCCGCCTCTCAAGCCCGGCGACACCGTCACCCTGACTGTGCAGGCCATCGGGTCGCTCACCACCCGCGTGGTTCCCGGCACCGAGCCGGTCGCCCTGCCCAAGGGCAGGCGCCGCAACCGGGAGCGGCCGTGAGCGGCGGGCGCCTGGCGGGAAAGGTCGTCGTCGTCACGGGCGCTGGTCGTGGCCAGGGCGCCGCCGAGGTGAAGGCCTTGCAGCAGGAAGGGGCGACAGTCATCGCCACGGACGTGAACGGCAAGGAGGGCATCCGTCGGCTCGATGTCACCCTGGCCGACGACTGGGCGGACCTGGCCGACTTCCTGCGCAATACCTACGGGGCCGTGCACGGTCTGGTCAACAACGCCGGCATCGCCTGGCGGGCCCGGCTCGGGGAGGTCACCGCCAAGGACATGAGCTGCGTCCACGCGGTCAATGTGAACGGTCCGCTCCTGGGCATGCAGCACCTGGCCCCGTTGATGCCTCCGGGCTCCTCCATCGTCAACGTCGGCTCCTCGGCCGCGCTAACCGCCCACTATCCGGTGGCCTACACCACGAGCAAGTGGGCGCTGCGCGGACTGTCGAAGACCGCCGCCATGGAGCTCGGGCCGCGGGGGATCCGGGTGAACACCATCCATCCCGGATTCATCGAGACCGAGATGACGGCCTCGGCCGCACCCGCTTTTAGGGAGTCGAACATTCGTGAGACACCTCTGGGCCGTGTGGGCACGGTGGAGGAGGTGACGCCTCTGGTGGTGTTCCTGCTCTGCGCGGAATCGTCGTTCATCACCGGCGCGGAGATCCCGGTCGACGGCGGCCTCACCTCGCACGGCGGAGTGAAGTCGGTGTCCGACGCCCTGCTCGGGGGGACAGGCCGGTGAGGCGGCTGGAGGGAAAGGTCGCCCTTGTCTCGGGCACCGCCCGCGGCCTGGGTAAAGCCACAGCTCTCCGGTTCGCTGCCGAAGGTGCCCTGGTCGTCGGTGGCGACCTCCTGCACGACGAGGCCGTTCAGACGCAGCGGCAGATCGGCCGTGAGGGCGGCACCGCCCTTACTCCGGGCCCTCTGGACGTCACCCGGCCCGAATCCGTCGAGGCATGGGTGGCAGAAGCGACCGAGGCGTTCGGCGGCATCGACATCGTCGTCACCAATGCCGGGTCGGTGCGGTTCGGGTCCGTGGCCGAGCAGTCCTATGACGATTACAGCATCACTGTGCGCTCAGAGCTGGACTCGGTGTGGCTCACCGCCCGCGCAGCATGGCCCCATCTGATCCGCAGTGGCGGATGCATCATCACCATCGGCTCGACAGCCGGGATCAGGGCCTCGCGGTCCAACCAGCGCACCGCTCACTCCGCCGCAAAGGGAGGAGTGATCGCCCTGACCCGTCAGCTCGCCGCGGAGGGCGCCGCGCACGGCATCCGTGCCAACTGCATCAGCCCGGGGCTGATCGACACGGAGGGCTCACGCGACAACCTGCTCGCGGATACCCATCCTCTGCGCGACGCCGCCCGGCACATCCCCCTCGGCCGGCTCGGTACTCCCCAGGACATCGCCCAGGCGGCGGTCTTCCTCGCCTGCGAGGAAGCGTCCTACATCTGCGGCGCCCACCTCGTCGTCGACGGCGGCTGGTCCGCCGTGCTGCCGGGCCCCCTCACCTGAAAGGACACCGGGAATCGTGGACAAGGTCATCCGGAAAGCTGCGGATGCCGTTAGCGACATCCCCGACGGTGCATCGCTCGCCGTCGGCGGCTTCGGGCTCAATGGCATCCCCGAAACCCTGATCCGTGCCCTGCACGCCCAGGGCGCCTCTGCCCTTCAGGTCGTCTCCAACAACTGCGGCGTGGATGACCGGGGGCTGGGGATCCTGCTGGGCGCCGGACGCATCAGCCGGGTCACCGGCTCGTATGTCGGTGAGAACAAGGAGTTCGCCCGGCAGTACCTGAGCGGCGAGCTGGAGTTCGAACTCGTCCCGCAGGGCACCCTGGCCGAGCGGCTGCGGGCCGGCGGCTGCGGCATCCCCGCCTTCTACACCCCGGCCGGGGTCGGCACCCAGGTCGCCGACGGCGGGCTGCCCTGGCGTTACGCACCCGACGGGAGCGTCGTCCTTCCTTCCCCCGCCAAGGAAATCCGTCTCTACGACGGTCGTCCCCATGTGCTGGAGCACGGCATCACCACCGACTTCGCGCTCGTTCGGGCCTGGCGGGGCGACCGGCACGGCAACCTCGTCTTCCGCCGCGCCGCCGCCAACTTCAACCCGCTGGCCGCCATGGCCGGCCGCGTCACGATCGCCGAGGTCGAGGAGCTCGTCGAACCCGGTGTTCTTGATCCCGACCAAGTGCATCTGCCCGGCGTCTTTGTCCAGCGCGTCCTGCCCCTCACTCCCGCCCAGGCGGCCGACAAGCAGATCGAGAAGAGGACGGTGCGTGCCTGATGGCCTGGAACCGCAACCAGATGGCCGCCCGGGCCGCCGCCGAACTGGCCGACGGCTCCTATGTGAACCTCGGTATCGGCCTGCCGACGCTGATCCCCGCCTATGTGCCGGCAGGCGTGCATGTGGTGCTGCACTCCGAGAACGGCATCCTCGGCACCGGCCCCTACCCCTTCGAGGATGAGGTCGACCCCGACCTGATCAACGCGGGCAAGGAGACCGTGACCGTGCTGCCTGGAGCGTCGTTCTTCGACTCCGCCCTGTCGTTCGGGATGATCCGCGGCGGTCACATCGACACCGCCGTCCTGGGAGCCATGCAGGTCTCGGCCACCGGCGATCTGGCCAACTGGATGATCCCCGGCAAGATGGTCAAGGGCATGGGCGGCGCCATGGACCTCGTCCACGGTGCGCGCAGGGTCATCGTGCTGATGGAACACACCGCGAAGGATGGCACCCCGAAGATCGTCGAGGAGTGCACCCTGCCGCTCACCGGTCAGGCGTGCGTCGACCGGATCATCACCGATCTCGGCGTCCTCGACGTCACCGACCGTGGCCTATGCCTGGTCGAAGCCGCTCCCGGCGTCACCGTCGAAGACATCCACGCCCTCACCGGCGCCCGCGTCCGCGTCGACAGCACCACAGCCGCCTGCTGACCCTTCTTTCTCCGCCCCAAGAGTCCGCGCAGGCCCGTTTCCAGGGCCACCCCCACCCCTGCCCCGATGGTCCGTACACCAACGATCCCGGCGCACAAGACCCACGGCGCCGGGAAGCGGACCGACCAGCTCTTCAAGGAGGCACCTGACCGTGACGACCTCGCCCTTGCACATCGCCGTCGTCGGCGGCGGCATCGGCGGCCTGGCCGCCGCCCTCGCCGCCGCCCGCTCCGGCCACCGCGTGAGCGTGGTGGAACGCGCCGCCCAATTCGGCGAGATCGGAGCCGGCCTCCAGCTGGCCCCGAACGCCTCCCTGGCGCTGGAAGAACTCGGCGTCCTGGACGCCGTGCAGCGCTCCGCCGTCGCCCCGCCGCAGCTCGTCATGATGGACGCGCTCACCGGCAGGCAGGTCACCGCTCTTGACCTGCGCAGTGACGCCTACCGCAGCCGCTTCAAGCACCCCTACCTTGTCACCCACCGCACCGACCTCCACGGCGCCCTGCTGGCGGCCTGTCAGGAACACTCATCGATCACCCTGCACACCGGGCGGACCGTGACCGACGCGGTGCAGACGCCGGCAGAGGTGCGCCTGCACTTCGCCGAGACGCCCGAACGACTCGCGGCGGACGCGGTGGTGGCCGCCGACGGCCTGCACTCCCGGCTGCGGCAGATCCTCGTCAACGACGGCGCCCCCGTCTGCTCGAAGTACGTCGCCTACCGCGGCGCCCTGCCCGTCGGCAGCATGACCGGGTCGATGGCGCAGCACGCCACGACGGAGTCGGTCATCGTCTGGGCCGGTCCCCGTATGCATCTCGTGCAGTACCCCGTACGGCGCGGCGAGCTCTACAACCAGGTCGCCGTCTTCGAAAGCGACCACTACGACCCGGGCTCCGACGACTGGGGCACCGAGGCCGAGCTGGAGGAGCGGTTCGCCGGCGCCTGTGACACCGTGCGCGACGCGCTGCCGCTGGTCGCACGGGACCGGCGCTGGCCGCTGTTCGACCGGCTTCCGATCACCGACTGGGTCCACGGCCGCATCGTGCTGCTGGGCGACGCCGCCCACCCGATGCTGCAGTACCTGGCCCAGGGCGCCTGCCAGGCACTGGAAGACGCCGTAGCGCTGGGCCGGGCACTGCGTGAGCACGGCCGCCCGCAGGAAGCGTTCGCCGCCTACGCCGCCGTACGGACCGGACGGGCCGCGGAGATCCAGACCAACGCGCGGCGGTTCGGCGAGATCTGCCACATGGAAGGGATGGGCGCCTTCCTGCGCAACCAGCTCCTGTCCGACCGCACCCCGCAGGACTTCGACGACGTCGCCTGGGTGTGGACCCCCGCCGGCGACCTGCAGCCCGCGACCACCGCGTGAACGACCATCGCGAGGAGACATCATGACCGACGACCCGGCCTACAAGGCCCTCGACGAGCTCGGTGCCGCACCGCTGTGGCGGTTCTACGGCAACCTGTTCCCCGCCCAGCCCCGCAGCAGGGCCGTGCCCTACCGGTGGAGCTGGACAAAGCTGCGTCCGCACCTGCTGCACTTCTCCCAGACCTTGTCGCTGGAAGAGGCCGAACGACGCGTCCTGATGCTCGTCAACCCCGGACTGACCGATCCGCCTGCCACGGTCACCACCCTGTACGCCGGGCTGCAGATCATCCTGCCCGGCGAGACCGCCCAGGCCCACCGGCACACCTCCAACGCCTTCCGGTTCATCCTGGAAGGCGACGGCGCCTGGACCACCGTCAACGGCGAACGCGTCTTCATGGCACCCGGCGACCTGCTGCTCACCCCCGGCTGGCACTGGCACGATCACACCCACGAGGGCGACGCGCCGATGATCTGGCTCGATGCCCTGGACTACCCCCTCGTCAACGCGCTGGAGGCGGGTTTCTACGAGAAGTACCCGCAGCGTCTGCAGCCCGTGACCCGTCCCGACGACGCCGGCAGCCGTCAGTTCCTCCATGGCCGCCTGACCCCCGCCTGGATCACACCGGCCGGGCCGAACTCCCCCGTCACCCGCTACACCTGGCAGGAAACCAGCCGAGCTCTGGAGGCCATCGCCGACACCGCCGAGGGCAGCAACGTCGACGGCATCGTCCTGGAGTACACCAACCCCTGGACCGGCGGCCCCGTCATGCCCACCATCGGCTGCCGCGTCCAGCGGCTGCGTCCCGGCTTCGAAGGCGCGGGCCGCCGCCACACCGCCTCCACCATCTTCAGCGTCGTCCGCGGCGAAGGCGCCACCATCGTCGACGGCAAGCGCCTGGACTGGGCCGAGAACGACACCTTCGCCATACCGGGCTGGGCCTCCTACCGGCACCTGAACACCTCGAAGTCCGCCGACGCGGTCCTGTTCTCCTACAGCGACGAACCCGTGATGCGCTCCCTGGGCCTGTACCGCAGCGAGAACGCCGACCCCGGCGCCTGATCACCCCTCCCACCTCTTCGACACCCTCAAGGAGGCCATGATGCGTCTGGCCCTGTTCGACAAGGGACGCCTCGGCATCGTCGACGGCGACACCCTCACCGACGTAACCGACCAGGTCACCGCTGTCTCCGCCAGCCCGGCCGGCGTACTGCAGCAGTACATCGAGGCGGCGTCCGACGGCACCGGCCTAGTGCTCGATCCGGCGCGCGGGCGCCGGGTTCCGCTGGCGGAGGCGACGCTGAAAGCTCCACTGCCCCGCCCGGGCAAGATCATCGGCGCTCCGGTCAACTACCTCGACCACAAGGCGGAGATGGACTACCCCACCTCCATCGCCGACCTGGGCGTCTTCTTGAAGGCCAACTCCTCCGTGATCGGCCCGTACCAGGACATCGTCCTGCCCTACTCCGACGTCCGCACCGACCAGGAGGGCGAGCTGGCCGTCGTCATCGGCCGCACCGCCTCACAGGTCAGCGCCGATGAGGCCCTCGACCACGTCTTCGGCTACACCTGCCTGCTGGACATCACCGTGCGCTCCGGCGAGGACCGCTCCACCCGCAAGTCCTTCGACACCTTCACCCCGATCGGCCCGTGGGTGGTCACCGCCGACGAGATCACCGATCCCGACCGGCTCGATCTGCGCTGCGATGTGGCCGGCGAAACCCGGCAGAGCACCAACACGTCCTACCTCATCTTCGGGGTTCGGGAGCTGGTCGCCTACGCCTCCTCGGTGATGACCCTGTACCCCGGCGACGTGATCGCGACAGGTACACCGGCCGGCGTCGGCCCGCTCAGCGACGGTGACCGCGTCGTCGTCGAGATCGAGAAGATCGGCAGGCTCGAAGTAGGAGTGGACGGCTCCCGGGCCACGCCGTACGCGTCCCGGCCCGGCCACCGCCGCGGCTGAACCCGCCCCCTGTGCGGGGCGGTCCCGGACGGCAGACGCCTGTCCGGGGCCGCCCCGCACAGCCGTCCGAGCAGGAGGCCACGATGGACGAAGCTCTCGATCTGGACCGCTACGCCGGCCATCTGATCCGGCGGGCCGAGCAGGTGCATACCTCTTTGTGGAGCAGGTTCGTCTCCGAGACCGTGACGTCTCAGCAGTTCGCCGTGCTCAACGCGCTGAGACGGAGCGGAGGGATCGACCAGCGTACGGTGGCTCGGCTGACGTCTTTGGACAGGTCGACGACGCATCACATTGTGCGGCGGTTGACCGAGCAGAATTACATCAGCCGGACGCGTGACGAGGCCGATCGCAGACGAACTCTTCTGGCGCTGACAGCAGAGGGCAGGATTCTGCACGCCTCGCTCGCCTCATCCGCCGAAAAGATCAACGAAGACCTGCTCGCCGTCTTCTCCGAAGAACAGCGAGCCGGAGTGATCGGCGTTCTCACCCAGCTCGCGCAGCGACTGTCCGGCTCTCACGAATGACGCTGCTCACTCGCACGGCGCCTCCCTGGAAAGAGGACGTGCTCGTGGAGCGCTGGCCCGAGGAGTTCCGTGCTGGCGAAGCGTCCGCGCGGGGGGTCGTTTCGTGGTCGTCGGGATCATGGACTGTCGCAGTGCCGAGTCTCGGCGTCACAGAATAGGTACCTTGACATAGGTATCCAGCCATATCTAAATTGATGTCATGCCCCCGCACAGCGCGTCCGGACAGGACATCGACCGCATGGCCCTCGGCCTTGCGGAGCGCCTGCCTGCGCTCGCCCGGGCTCTCGAGCGCTATGTGGATCAGCACTATCCCCACGCCAAGCCCACCGACGCCCAGCTGGCTCTGCTGCGCTACGTCGAAGGCCACGACGGGACCACCGTGCGCGCCGCGGCCGGCGCCTTGCTCATGAAGCCCAACAACGTCAGCGCGTTGGTCACCCAGCTCACCGAGCAGGGACTTCTGGAACGCCGACAGGACCGCGCCGACAAGCGGATCGCCCACCTGCACCTCACGGCGCAGGCACGGCAGCGAATCGGCGAGGTCAAGCAGCTCATGGGAGTCCGCACCGCGCAGGTCCTGCGGACGATGACCGACGGCGAGCTCGACGCTCTCGGATCTGCCCTCGGGTCCCTGCAGGCGCTTGAAGAGCGCCTGCACTCCGCTCACTGATCATTGCGGCGCCGCGGCATCCCCGTGGTGTCCGTGATGCGGGCGTTTCCGCCCTTCTTCCTTTCTGCCGCAGGCCGGCACCGCCCACGTCGCGGTGCGGTACCGGCCTGCGCTCCATGACGAAAGAACGAACCACCATGGCTCCCGCCGGCACCCTGGCAGAACCGACCCATTCCCCGCCCGCCGCAGAAACCGGCGGCCGACGGTCCAACGCGTGGCTGACTCTGGCCGCAGTCGCCTTCGGGCTCTTCATGGTCGGCCTCGACGGCTCCGTCGTCTCCATCGCCAACCCCGAGATAGGCCGCGACCTCCACGCCTCCACTTCTGACCTGCAATGGGTCACGAACTCCTACCTCCTCGCCCTCGCGGCAGCCCTCATCCTCGGCGGCAAGCTCGGCGACCGGTTCGGGCGCCGCACCTTCTACCTGATCGGCGTCGCCGGCTTCACCCTCGCCTCGGTCGCCATCGGACTGGCAGGATCCATCGAGGGCGTCATCGCTTTCCGCGCCGTCCAGGGTTTCTTCGGCGCCCTGCTCATGCCCAACACCCTCGGTCTGCTCCGCGCCGTCTTCCCGCCGAAGAAGTTCGGCATGGCCGTCGGCATCTGGGCCATGGTCTCCTCGGTCTCCACCGCCCTCGGGCCCATCGTCGGCGGTTTCCTCGTCCAGCACGTCAGCTGGGAGTCCGTCTTCTACATCAACGCTCCGATCGGGGTCGTCGCCCTCGCCTTCAGCGCGGCGGTCCTCCCGCAGAGCAGGAACGAACGCGCGGCACATGAGAGGTTCGACGTCCTCGGAGTCGCACTGCTCGCCGCAGGCCTGCTCGCGCTCGTTTTCGGCGTGGTGAAGGGAGAGACATGGGGCTGGACCTCCAGCGGTACGCTCGGCGCCATCGGCGCCGGGCTCCTGCTCCTCGCACTGTTCGGATGGTGGGAGACCCGGGTCGCCTCCCCGCTCCTCCCGATGCGCCTGTTCCGCAACCCGGCACTGACCATCGGCAGCGTCATCACCGCTTTGAACTTCTTCGTTCTGCTCGGCGTGATCTTCTTCGTCATGATCTACCTGCAGAACGTGCGCGGTTTCACTCCGGTCGAAGCGGGCGTTCGCACCCTTCCCCTCAGTCTGGCCTCCGTCGTCGCCTCGCCTCTGGGCGCCGCCCTCACGGACAGGTTCGGCCCCCGTTTCACCATGCCCCTGGGCATGGTTCTCCAGGGAGCCGCGTGCTTCACCCTGCTCGGCTGGAGTGCCGGATCCTCCTACACGTTGATGTGGCCGCCGTTCATCGCGCTGGGGCTCGGTGTCGGCATGGTGATGGCCTCGTCCTCCGACGCCATCGTGGGCAACGCTCCGGTGAAGGACGCGGGCGTGGCCGGTGGCCTGCAGGCCACGGCCCTCCAGGTCGGCGGTGCTCTTGGCACCTCTGTCCTGATCTCCCTCATCTCCAGTCGTGTCGGCGCCACTCTCACCGGTGAACTCACCTCGGCAGGCCTTCCCGCACCCGCTGCCACAGGACTTGCGGAGGCGAAGGACGCGGTGGCCATGGGCGTAGCACCTATCGGGATCGATACACCTGCACAGCTCAAGGCCGCAATCATCGAAGGCAGCCACAACGCGTTCATGAACGGTGTGCACACAGCTGCCGTTGCCGCCGGCGCACTGTGCATGGCCGGCGCCGTCCTGGCAGCCCTGGGCGTGCGGCGGACGACGGCACCGCCTCAGCAGCACTGAGACGGTGAACGACTGGACCAGCCTGCTGTCGGGCCTGCCGAAGCCCGCACCGGGCTAGGCATGCCCCTCGTAGCCGACAGGTCGCCTCCCTGTGCCGCCCGGATCGGCGCGGGAAGGCGACTTGCCAACTACGAGGACATCCGCCCGCCCCTCGGTCGCACGGCGCGCGGGCGCAGGGCTTCAAGTGCGAGGTGCGCTGGACCGGCGTACTACGAGTTCCGGCTGGAGGACGATGCCGGTGTGCTGGTGGTCGTGCCCCGGCTCCGGAAGTTCGATCTCTTTGAGCAGGAGATCGGCCGCGAGGCGGCCGATCTCGCCGGCTGGATGGCGTACGGAAGTCAGGGGGATGAGGCTGGCTTCGGCGAACTCGATGTCGTCGTAGCCCACGACCGCGAGGTCGTCGGGGATACGGATCCGGGCGTCGAAGGCTGTCTGCATCACACCCAGGGCCAGCAGATCATTTGCACAGAAGACGGCGGTCGGTCTGGGGGAAAGGCCCATGATCCGTGCCCCCGCGTCGCGGCCGGCGCGGACATCCAGTCTTTCGGCCGGGATGTCGATGACCGCGTCGGCCTCCAGACCCGCTTCCCGGACCGCTCGAAGCAGTCCGGCGCGCCGGTCTTGTACCTGCTGGAGCCGGTCGGGGCCGTGGACGTAGGCGATGCGACGGTGGCCGGCCTCGAGCAGGTGCCTGCCGGCGAGCGTCCCGCCGAGGATGTCGTCGGCGGCCACCGAGCAGGCTTCCTGTGTGTCGACCGCGCGGTCGACGACCACGAAGGGGATGTTCGGCCGTCGTAGCGCTTGCCACGGCTTGCCCTCGGCGGCGACGGGAGCGAGCAGGACACCGCGGAGACGTTGCTCGGCGAACAGCGACAGATATGACTGTTCGGCTGTGGCGCTTTCTGCGCTGTTGCACACCATGACGCCCAGGCCGGCCCGGGCTGCCACTTCCTCGGTGCCGCGTGCGAGGGAGGCGAAGAAGGGGTTGCCGGTGTCCATCACAAGCAGCCCGAGCATGCGGCTCTGCCCGGCACGCAGCTGCCGTGCCGATTCGCTTCGGACGTAGCCGAGGGAGGCGATCGCGGCGTGCACGCGGGCCTGGATCTCGGTGGAGACTCGTTCGGGTCTGTTCAGGACGTTGGAGACCGTGCCGACGGAGACCCCTGCCTGCTGTGCCACCTCCTTGATGCCCGCCACTGCTGTCCGTCCATTCACCTCGGTTGTACGTGATCACCATCGTAGCCCGCCGCACCATCGACGTGAATGAATCGTTTCATTTACTTTTCCCTGCCGTCTTGACCGGCTTACTTGAAGCGTGTTTCCGTAGCAGTGAAACGATTCAAGGCTGACGCGGACAGCGCGGCCCAGGTTCCGAGGTTGCCCAATGACTGTCGTACGCGACGCCGTGAAGGCCGCGCTGAAGACCCAGAGCATCGAGACTCCCTCCTGGGGTTACGGGAACTCCGGCACCCGCTTCAAGGTGTTCGCCCAGCCCGGCGTCCCAAGGACTGCGTGGGAGAAGCTCGACGACGCGGCGAAGGTCCATGAGTTCACCGGTGCCGCGCCGAAGGTGTCCCTGCACATCCCGTGGGACCGGGTCGAGGACTACGCTGCCCTGGCCGCCTACGCGAAGGACCGCGGTCTGGAACTGGGCGCCATCAACTCCAACACCTTCCAGGACGACGAGTACCGGCTCGGCAGCGTCTGCCACCCCGATGTGAAGGTCCGGCGCAAGGCCGTCGACCATCTCCTGGAATGCGTCGACATCATGGACGCCACCGGGTCGAGGGATCTGAAGCTGTGGTTTGCCGACGGGACCAACTACCCCGGTCAGGACGACATCGTCGCCCGTCAGGACCGGCTCGCCGAGTCCCTCTCCGAGGTGTACGAACGGCTCGGAGAGGAGCAGCGGATCCTGCTGGAGTACAAGTTCTTCGAGCCGGCCTTCTACACGACCGACGTGCCGGACTGGGGAACCTCCTACGCCCACTGCCTCAGGCTCGGGCCCAAGGCCCAGGTCGTCGTGGACACCGGGCACCACGCGCCGGGCACCAACATCGAGTTCATCGTCGCCTTCCTCCTGCGGGAGAAAAAGCTCGGCGGCTTCGACTTCAACTCCCGCTTCTACGCCGACGACGACCTCATGGTCGGCTCCTCCGACCCCTTCCAGCTCTTCCGCATCATGCACGAGGTGGCCAAGAACGGCGGTCTGGACGCCGCCGCCAACGTGGCCTTCATGCTCGACCAGTGCCACAACATCGAGGCGAAGATCCCTGCCGTCATCCGCTCGGTGATGAACGTCCAGGAAGCCACCGCCAAGGCCCTCCTCGTCGACCGTGACGCGCTCGCCGCCGCCCAGGCCGCCGGCAATGTCCTTGCCGCCAATGCGGTGATCATGGACGCCTACAACACCGACGTCCGCCCCCTGCTGCGGGAAGTCCGCCAGGAGCAGGGCCTGCACCCCGACCCGGTCGCCGCGTACGCGGCCTGCGGGTGGCAGGAGCAGATCGCTGCCGAGCGCGTCGGCGGCGAGCAGGCCGGCTGGGGCGCTTGAGCGCGCTGCCCCACCCAGCCGCACGCCGGATCCGAACGGCTCTCGCGCCGAGCAGGCGCCCCTCACTTCCTCCTTTGCACGCTTCGCACCTGAAGGACCGATCTGCCATGGCCACGCATCCCGAAGTCGCCGCGCTCATCGACCGCGCGCGCCGGCTGGGCTCCGACCCTCGCAACACCAACTACGCCGGCGGCAACGCCTCGGCCAAGGGCGTCGTCACCGATCCCGTCACCGGCTCGGACACCGAGCTGATGTGGGTGAAGGGGTCCGGCGGTGACCTGGGCACCCTGACCGAGGACGGGCTCGCCATCCTGCGTCTCGACCGGCTGCGGGCCCTTAAGAAGGTGTACCCGGGGGTGGAGCGCGAGGACGAGATGGTCGCCGCCTTCGACTACTGCCTGCACGGCAAGGGCGGCGCGGCCCCCTCCATCGACACCGCCATGCACGGACTGGTGGACGCCGCGCACGTGGACCACCTCCACCCGGACTCGGGCATCGCGCTGGCGTGTGCCGCCGACGGGGAGAAACTGACTGCGGAGTGCTACGGCGGGAAGGTGGCCTGGGTACCGTGGCGCCGTCCCGGCTTCCAGCTCGGCCTGGACATCGCCGCGATCAAGAAAGCCCACCCCGAGGCCATCGGTGTGGTCCTCGGCGGGCACGGCATCACCAGCTGGGGCGTGAGCGCCGAGGAATGCGAGGCCAATGCCCTGTGGATGATCCGCACCGCGGAGACCTTCCTGGCCGACCGGGGCAAGGAGCAGCCGTTCGGCGCGCCGCTGCAGGGGTACGCGGCGCTGGAGGGCAGCGAGCGGCGGGAGCGGGCCGCCGTGCTCGCCCCCGTCATCCGGTCCCTGGCTTCGCAGGATCGCCCGCAGATCGGCCACTTCAACGACTCCGACGTCGTCCTGGACTTCCTCGCCCACGACCAGCACCCGCGCCTGGCCGCTCTGGGCACCTCATGTCCCGACCATTTCCTGCGCACCAAGGTCCGGCCGCTCGTCCTGGATCTGCCGCCCACCGCGCCCCTCGACGAGACGGTGGCCAGGCTGCGGGAGCTGCACGCCGCCTACCGCGAGGAGTACGCCGCCTACTACCACCGGCACGCGCTGCCGGACTCGCCGCCGATGCGGGGCGCCGATCCGGCGATCGTGCTCGTGCCCGGGGTCGGGATGTTCTCCTTCGGCAAGGACAAGCAGACGGCCCGCGTCGCCGGTGAGTTCTACGTCAATGCGATCAACGTGATGCGCGGCGCCGAGGCGGTCTCCTCCTACTCCCCCATCGAGGAAGCGGAGAAGTTCCGCATCGAGTACTGGGAACTGGAAGAGGCCAAGCTGCGACGGCTGCCGAAGCCGAAGCCGCTCGCCACCCGCGTCGCCCTGGTGACCGGCGCGGGCTCCGGCATCGGAAAGGCGATCGCCCACCGGCTGGCTGCCGAGGGCGCCTGCGTGGTCGTCGCCGACCTGAACGGCGGGAACGCCGAGGCCGTCGCGGAGGAGCTGGGCGGTCCGGACAAGGCCGTCGCGGTGACGGTGGACGTGACGGACGAGGAGCAGATCGCTGCCGCGTTCCGCCAGGCCGTCCTCGCCTTCGGCGGGGTCGACCTCGTCGTCAACAATGCCGGCATCTCGATCTCCAAGCCGCTGCTGGAGACCACTGCCCGCGACTGGGACCTCCAGCACGACATCATGGCCCGCGGCTCCTTCCTCGTCTCCCGCGAGGCCGCCCGGGTGATGATCGACCAGAAGCTCGGCGGCGACATCGTCTACATCGCCTCCAAGAACGCCGTCTTCGCCGGACCGAATAACATCGCCTACTCCGCCACCAAGGCAGACCAGGCCCACCAGGTCCGCCTCCTCGCCGCCGAACTCGGCGAGCACGGCATCCGCGTCAACGGCGTCAACCCCGACGGCGTGGTCCGCGGGTCCGGCATCTTCGCCGCCGGCTGGGGCGCCCAGCGGGCCGCCACCTACGGCATCGAAGAGGAAAAGCTCGGCGAGTTCTACGCCCAGCGCACCCTCCTCAAGCGCGAGGTGCTCCCCGAGCATGTGGCGAATGCGGTCTTCGCCCTCACCGGCGGCGACCTCACCCACACCACCGGCCTGCACATCCCCGTCGACGCCGGCGTCTCCGCCGCCTTCCTGCGCTGAAGGCCCCTGACCGCACCTGGGGCGGGTGACTGACGCACCCGCCCCAGGTGCACCCGCGGACCGGCGGCACGAAGCCGTACGGGAACCGGCCCTGACACCGTGCCCGCCAGGCGCCGCCGGTCCGCCTTCCTCCTGCCCGCCCCCGGCGCGCCACTCGCACCGCAAAGGTATCCACGTGACCACCACTCCCCCTTCCTCCGCCTTCGCGTCCGCGTTCGCCGCGGTCGACCTCGGCGCCACCAGCGGACGGGTGATCGTCGGCCGCGTGGGCCGGGACAACCTCGACCTCACCGAGGTCCACCGCTTCCCCAACACACCCGTGCGGCTGCCGGACGGCCTGCGCTGGGACGTCCTGTCCCTCTTCCAGGGCATCCTCGACGGACTGCGTGAAGCCGCCCGCTCGGGTGGCGTCGCGTCCGTCGGCGTCGACACCTGGGCTGTGGACTACGGACTTCTCGACGCAGACGGGGCCCTGCTCGGCCATCCGTTCCACTACCGCGACGACCGGACCGACGGTGCCGCCGCCGATGTCTGGGCCAGGATCGGCGCCAAAGAGCTGTACTCCCTCACGGGACTGCAGCACTTGCCGTTCAACACCGTCTTCCAGCTCGCCGCCAGCGCGAACACCGCTCAGCGCGATGCCGCCCGCACCCTGCTCCTCGTTCCGGACCTGCTGGTCCACTGGCTGACCGGCTCGATCGGCGCCGAGGAGACTAATGCCTCCACCACTGGTCTCTTCGATGCCCGCACCGGCACCTGGTCCAACAACATCCTGAGTCGGCTCTCCCTCGATTCCGGGCTCTTCCCGCCGTTGCGTGCCCCTGGTGACCCGGCCGGCACCCTGCTTCCTCACGTCGCAGCGTTCACCGGCCTCGACCCGCGTACCCCGGTGACGACGGTTGCCTCGCACGACACCGCGTCCGCAGTCGTCGCAGTGCCCGCAACCAAGCCCGGCTTCGCGTACATCTCCTGCGGCACCTGGTCGCTGGCCGGACTCGAACTCGATGCCCCCGTTCTGAGCGAGGAGTCCAGGGCGGCGAACTTCACCAACGAGCGCGGCATCGACGGCACGGTCCGCTACCTGCGCAACATCATGGGCATGTGGCTGCTGGAGGAGTGCCGGCGCACCTGGGAGAAGGAGAACCTTCCCACGCACATCCCCACGCTCCTCGCCGACGCGGCCCGCGCCAAGGCCTTCGCTTCGCTCGTCGACCCGGACGCGCCGGAGTTCCTCGCCCCCGGCGACATGCCGGCCCGCATCCGGGAGTACTGCGCCCGCACCAAGCAGCGTGTCCCCGGCAGCCAGGGCGCGGTGGTGCGCTGCATCCTGGAAAGCCTGGCACTGGCCCACCGGCGCACCCTGCGGCAGGCCGCCGAACTCTCCGGCCGCGGCATCAGCCGTATTCACCTCGTCGGCGGCGGCTCACGCAATGACCTGCTCTGCCAGCTCACCGCCGACGCCACCGGACTGCCCGTCATCGCCGGCCCCACCGAGGCCACCGCACTGGGCAACATCCTCGTCCAGGCCCGCGCCGCCGGCCTGGTCGAAGACCTCACCGACATGCGCCGTCTGATCGCCTCCACCCAGCACCTGCGGCACTACGCTCCCCGAGGTGACACCGCCGCCTGGGACACGGCAGCCGCCCGCCTCTCCCCCGCCCCGAGGAACCTTTGATGCGTGTCGCTCTCTTCGCCACCTGCGTCAACGACGCGCTCTATCCCTCCACAGCCATCGCCACCGTCAAGATCCTTGAACGACTCGGCGTGGAAGTCGACTTCCCCGCCGGCCAGACGTGTTGCGGGCAGCCCCAGTTCAACACCGGATACCGGCAGGAAACAGAACCACTGGTGCGCCGCATGGCCCGGACTTTCAAGGACTACGACCACATCGTCACCCCCTCGGGCTCCTGCGTCGCCATGATCCGCGACAACTACCCTCGGATCGCCAAGAAGGCCCAAGCAGAAGGACGCGGAGACACCCTCACGGACGCATCCGACTTTCTTGTTCCAAGGACGTACGAACTGACGGAGTTCCTCGTCGATGTCCTCGGCGTGACGGACGTCGGCGCGTACTTCCCCCACACCGTCACCTACCACCCCTCCTGCCACGGCCTGCGCATGCTCGGTCTGGGCGATCGCCCGCGGCGCCTCCTGGAGGCGGTCAAGGGCCTGGAGCTGATAGAGCTGCCGGGCGCGCAGGAGTGCTGCGGCTTCGGCGGCACCTTCGCCGTGAAAAACCCCGACGTATCGGCCGCCATGGGCGCCGACAAAATCCACAACTCCCTGTCCACCGGCGCCGGTGTCCTGTGCGGAGCCGACAACTCCTGCCTGATGCACCTCGGCGGGATGCTGCGCCGCCAAAACGCCCCGCAGCGCGCCCTGCACCTCGCCGAAATCCTCGCGAGCACGCAAGAGGAGCCCTTCGCATGAGCGGAACCTTCATCGGCATGCCGGCCTTCCCCAAGGCCGCGCACAAGGCCGTACATGACACCACACTGCGCGCGAACCTGCGCCACGCCACCCACACCATCCGCGACAAGCGGGCAGTGGCTGTGTCGGAGCTGGAGGACTGGTCAGAGCTGCGCGAAGCCGGGAAACAGATCAAGGACCTCACCCTCGGCAGACTCGATCACTATCTGATCCAGCTGGAAGAAGCGGTCACCGCCGCCGGCGGCACCGTGCACTGGGCGGCGGACGCGGCCGAGGCCAACCGGATCGTCGCCGGCCTGGTGAAGGCCACCGGCGAGAGTGAGGTCGTCAAGGTCAAGTCGATGGCCACGCAGGAGATCGGCCTCAACGAGGCCCTGGAGGCGGAGGGCATCGCCGCCTACGAGACCGATCTCGCCGAGCTGATCGTGCAGCTGGGCGAAGACCGGCCCTCCCACATCCTCGTCCCCGCCATTCACCGCAACCGCAGCGAGATCCGCGACATCTTCCGCGACACCATGGGGCGTTGGGGACGCCCGGCGCCGGAGGGGCTGTCCGACTCCCCCGCCGAGCTCGCGGAAGCGGCCCGGCTGCACCTGCGGGAGAAGTTCCTGCGCGCCAAGGTCGGCATCTCCGGGGCGAACTTCATGGTCGCCGAGACCGGCACCCTCGTCGTCGTGGAGTCCGAGGGCAACGGCCGCATGTGCCTCACCCTCCCCGAAACCCTGATCTCCGTCGTCGGCATCGAGAAGGTCGTGCCGACCTGGCGGGACCTGGAGGTCTTCCTCCAGACTCTCCCCCGCTCCTCGACAGCCGAGCGCATGAACCCCTATACGAGCATGTGGACCGGCACCACCGACAGCGACGGTCCCCACACCTTCCACCTCGTGCTCCTGGACAACGGCAGGACCGATACCCTCGCCGACAGGGTCGGGCGCCAGGCCCTGCGCTGCATCCGCTGTTCTGCCTGCCTCAATGTCTGCCCCGTCTATGAACGGGCGGGCGGGCACGCCTACGGCTCCGTCTACCCCGGCCCGATCGGCGCGATCCTCACCCCCCAGCTGCGCGGCACGGCGAGCGAGGTCGACGCCTCCCTCCCCTACGCCTCCTCTCTTTGCGGCGCCTGCTACGACGTCTGCCCGGTCGCCATCGACATCCCCGAGGTCCTCGTCCACCTCCGTGAGAAGGTCGCCGAGCAAGGCGGGCCGGGACACCGCCTGGAGAAGATCGCCATCAAGGCGGCCGGATGGGTGCTCAACCACCCGAGCGCCCTCGCCATGGGGGAACGCGCCGTGTCGAAGACCCGTGCTCTGCATCCGAAGAAGCTGCCCGGCCCCGGCGCCCGCCAGTGGACCGAAAGCCGCGACCTGCCCGAGATGCCCGCCGAACCGTTCCGCGACTGGTGGAAGAAGAACCGCACGTGAACATGAACTCACGCGAACGTGTCCTGGGCCGCATCCGTCAGGCTCTCTCCGACACGCCACCCGTCACAGCGGCGGCACGTGACTACCTCCCCACCCACACCCCAGATGATCGCGACGCGGTCCTGAACCTTCTCCACGAGAACCTTGTCGACTACCGCGCGACCGTGCATCGCATCACCGAAAAAGAACTTCCCGCTCTGGTGGCAGAACTCCTGGATCGGCACAACGCCCGCACCGTCGCCGTTCCACCCGGACTACCCGCTACATGGCTGTCAGCAACAACAGCCGAGCAACACCACGACGATGCGGACACCCCCCTCATCCCGCATAGACTCGACACCATCAGTGCTGTGATCACCGGCTGCACCCTGGCCGTCGCCGAAACCGGCACGATCATCCTCGACGGCGGCCCCGGCCAGGGCCGTCGCGCCCTCACTCTCATCCCCGACCTGCACATCTGTGTCATACAAGCCGATGATCAAGTCGTCGCCTCCATCCCCCAAGCCCTGCCACGCCTCAACCCCACCCGCCCCCAGACCTGGATCTCCGGCCCCTCCGCCACCAGCGACATCGAACTCAACCGTGTCGAAGGCGTACACGGCCCAAGACAACTCAATGTCGTGATCGTCACCCACTGAAGGCGAAACGGTCTGCCGCACACTCCGGACCTACCTCGGTCGGCCGCCCGGACCGGTTGTGGTAGAGCGGTGCCGTACAGGTCTCGTCCTTGCGGGTGAACCCGCGCACGCCGAGACGGAGCGTTTCTCCAGCGCACCCCGGCGCCTCGCGCGGTCGATGAGCTCTCCGGCCCCGGTGTGTCCGTGGGTCTGGGTCCGCTATGTCTACGGGCGTGATCACCAACCTGCTGCGCGGCGCTGCCGCGTTCTGCCTCGCCCTGACCCCCCTCACCCTCCCCTCCCCTGCCGCCGCCGAGCCTATGGCCACAGCGGGGGCGTCTGTTCCGGAGGTGCTGCCGCTGGAGGACGCCGTCGGCCAGCTGCCCGTCGCCGAGGAGGACCGCACCGGCTACACCCGCGACTCCTTCAGGCACTGGAACACCGGCCTGGACGCGGCCGACGGCTGCAACACCCGCAACGAAGTCCTTCTCGCCGAAGCCGTCCAGGAACCGGCCATCGGAGCCGGCTGCAAACTGACCGGCGGAAAGTGGGTCTCCTACTATGACGCGGTCGAAGTGAACGAGGCAGGCAAGCTCGACATCGACCACATGGTCCCCCTCGCCGAAGCCTGGGACTCCGGCGCGAGCGCCTGGGACCCCAAGCGCCGCGAGGCCTACGCCAACGACCAGGGCGCCACCGCCTCCCTCGTCGCCGTCACCGCCCGCACCAACCGCTCCAAGGCCGACCAGGACCCGGCCACCTGGATGCCGCCCCTGCCCGACGCCCACTGCCGCTACATCGGCGAATGGACCGCCACCAAACTGCGCTGGAACCTCACGGTCGACCAGACCGAGAGCGAGGCGTTGAAGGTGTACGCCGAGGCCTGCGAGACCACCGTCGTCCACTACAACCCCGCACCATAGGCCGGAGGCGGGAGCACGTCGTGCCCCGTACCGGGTGATCCCGGTACGGGGCACGTGTGAGCCGTGCAGGGTATGGCGTGCCAAGCCGGGGCACGGGCTCCTGTCTTCATGCGCGGGCGCGAGCGGTCTTCGCCGACAGCCCGACCTCGGTGCCGATCGCCTCCCAGGTCAGGCCGCGGGCGCGCAGCGCGCGGATCGTGTCCGCGTCGACGTCGGGGGCTGGCCGGTTCAGCCGTTGGGCCTGGAGGTGGCCGCGGCGTTCGGTTTCGGGGATGCGGCGCAGGATGGTGCGGCAGTCCACGCCCGCCGCGCGGCCGATCGCGGTCGCGGACTGCCCGGCCCGGTAGCGGGTGAGGATCTCCTCGTCCGACAGCGTCAGCACCATCCGGGCGCCGCCCCTCCTCGGCTGTACAGGACGAGGCGGGGGGATGGGAGCTTCTCCGGCCGAGTGGGCACGCCAGTCGGCGTCGGGGATCCTCGCCTGGATGGTGTGGGGGGAGACGCCGAACTCGCGGGCGAGGGCGTAGGTGCTCTCCCCCGCCGCATACCGGCGGCGGACCTCTTCGTCGACAAGTACCCGCCGGGACCGGGGCTGGGACTGCGGGGTGCGGCTGCGGGAGCGGAGCAGGTCCTCGGGGATCCTGCGCCGGATCGTGGAGGGGTGCACCCCATAGAGTCGGCCGAGCTCGGTCATGGTGGCACCCTGCACATACCGGGCGATGACTTCGTCCTGTGGCAGGAGTTCGCCCTGCTGCTCGACGGCGAGCCGGGTTGCTTGCTGCCGGGAACGGCGCTGGGACGGCTCCAGCCGGGCTACCACCGCCTCGACCGAGATACCCAGTGTGGCCGCCACCCGCTGCTGCGGCATCCCCGAACCGTAGAGGCGCACGACCTGGGCCCGCAGCGCCTTCTCGTACGGTGTCTCCGCCCGGTTGCGGTGCCGCTGCCGTGCGGCGGCGGCCGCATCCCGTCGCTCCTGTGCCGGCACATGACGCCGCACGGTGGACTTTGACACCCTTAGCTCCCGCGCGACTACCGCAATACTTGCGCCTTCGCGGTACCGGCTGCGGATCATCGCTGACAGCACCTTCATGTCCCGGACCACTCGGCCTCCTTCCTCCGGGCCAACGAGGTACTCCTGTGAAGGATGCGTTGGCGCTGAGAAGTTACGAGGTTTTCCTTGTGACCGATCAACTGGATCAGGACTTCCTCATCATTGCCATGATTTAGTGAGGAAATAGCCTAAGAGGTCGTCTCATTTGGCTAGGCGGCGGTAGCAGATGAGGGTGCAGGCGATGGCGGTGAAGGCCAGGAAGTGACTGGCTTTGCGCTCGTAGCGTCGATGGAGTCGGCGGCAGCCGGCGAGCCAGGACATGGTGCGTTCGATGGTCCAGCGGTGTCGGCCCAGCCGCTTGGACGACTCGATGCCCTTGCGGGCGATCCGGTGGGTGATCCCACGTCGGCGCAGCCATCGCCGCAGGTGGTCGTAGTCGTAGCCCTTGTCCGCGTGGAGTTTGGCGGGGCGCCGCCGTCGCGGGCCGCGGCGGGATCGGATCGGCGGGATACCGCGGACGAGGGGCTCGAGGGCCTGGCTGTCGTGGAGGTTCGCGCCGGAGATCCCGATCGAGAGGGGCAGACCCGTACGCTCCGTGATCAAGTGGATCTTCGAGCCCTTCTTGCCCCGGTCGACAGGATTCGGACCTGTCAGCTCCCCCCTTTCAGGGCCCGCATGTTCACCGAGTCGATCGCGCAGCGGGACCAGTCCAGCTCGCCCCGCCTGCCCAGTTCGTCCAGGACAAGACGGTGCAGCTTGGCCCACACCCGTGCTTTGCTCCACTCGGTGAACCGGCGGTGAGCCGTCGGTCCCGAAGGCCCGAACGACGGAGGCAGCTGCCGCCATGTACACCCTGACGTGGCCACGAAGATGATCGCGGCCAACACCTCACGGTCTCCGTACCGACGGCGACCGCCACCCTGCGGCCGAGACGGAGCAGGCGGCACCACCCGCTCGAACAGCTCCCACAACTCATCCGGCACAAGACGCTCAATGATCCCCACAACGCCAGACTATCGAACAGCCCAAATGAGATGGCTTCTAAGTGGACATTTTGAGGGAGCTCGCCGTCTTGTTGCTATGACCGCGTCGGCCAGATCAGCGCCTGGGCGACGATGACGTTCTTACCGTTGAAAGTGACAGCAGGACCTTCGTACAGCTCGTATCCAAGCTCCAGCGCCTCGCTCACACGGTGGCAGAACGCGGGATCGTCCGGGCCGGTCAAGACCCGGTAGAGGGGCAATCCGTCAGGCGGTGTACTCATGGGCGAACGATCTCATGAAGCCCCCGGGCTCCATGGGCTTCGTCAGTCGAGGGCCTGGTAGAGCGTGGTCCAGAAGTCGGCCATGGCCCGCGGCGAGTCCGGGGTGGACAGTCCGACCTGGGTGAGCAGGACGCCAGTGAGCTGATGGGTCGGGTCCGCGTAGGCGGTGGTGCCGGTGCCGCCGAACCAGCCGAACCGGCCGACGGGCGCGTAGTTGTCGCGGCCCGTGTCCACCGACATGCCAAACCCCCAGCCGCCGGCCGCGCCCTGGCCGGACGACAGGTGGGCGACGCCGTCGAACATGGCCGCCCGGGCGGCCATCTGCCCCAGGGAGAGGCGGTTGGTGGTCATCAACTCGACGGCGGCCCGGGACAGGATGCGCTCGCCGTCGTGGACCCCGTGGTTCAGCAGCATGCGGAAGTAGGCGTGGTAGTCGTCGACGGTGGAGACCAGTCCGCCGCCCGCGCCCTGGAACACGGGAGGAGAGCTGAACATGCCCCCTGCCACCTGGTCCCAGATGGTGAAATCGCCCGTCTGCGGATCGGGCCCGTACAGGGGCGGCAGGCGGTCGATTCGGTCGGCGGGCACGTGGAAGCCGGTGTCCTTCATCCCCAGCGGATCGAGAATCCGTTCACGCAAGAACGCTTCCAGTGGCTGTCCGGCGGCCCGGGAGACGAGCACGCCGGTCACCTCGTTGCTCAGGTCGTACTGCCAGCGCACACCTGGTTGGTACTGCAGGGGGAGTTCGCCCAGGCGGCGCATCCACTCGTCCTGGTGGGGCGCCGGGCCGGAAGCCACGCTGTAGTCGAGGCGTTCGAAGGTCGCGGCCCTGATCGGTGAGGCCATCGACTCGAAATCGGTGCCGAGCCCGAAGGTGGAGGTCAGCAGGTCCCGTACGGTGATCGGCCGCCGCGCCGGAGTGGTGTCGTCCAGCGGGCCGTCGGGCCGCCTGAGCACCTGTCGGTCGGCGAGTTCGGGCAGCCATGGGTCCACGGGGTCGTCCAGTCGCAGTCGGCACTCGTCGAGCAGGACCATCGCCGCCGCCGTGGTGACGGGCTTGGATGCGGATGCCATCCGGAAGATGGTGTCCCGGCGCATCGGCGGGCCGCCGTCGTGCCGCATCGTCCCGATCGCCTCGACGTGCGTCCGTCCGCTGCGACCGATGAGGGCGACCAGACCCGGGATCTTTCCGGACTCCACGTGCCTTTCCAGCACCTTGCGCAGTCGGCGCAGTCCCGCCTCGGTGAAGCCGCTGTCGTTCGTCGCCATGGGGTGTCTCCTGTTGACGGTCTCGTTTCCCGCGGCCGCTCACCGGTGGCCGGGTGGCCCTGAGAAGGGCCGTGGCAAGAGGCTGCATCCTTGCCCCAGGGTCAAGGTCAAGGGCGGCTTCGGGCGCGTTATCCTCGCCCCCGCGACGATCAGCGACACGGAGGAGCGTCAGGGTGGCGGCGGACGGGTTCGGGCTCACGATCGGTCAGGCGGCGGCGTATGTCGGCGTCACGATCAAGACCGTGCGGCACTATCACCGGCTTGGTCTGGTCGCCGAGCCGGAACGCGACGCTTCCGGCTACCGCCGCTACCGCTCGGACGAACTGTTCCGTCTGCTCCAGGTGCGCACCCTGGCCTCAGCCGGGGTACCGCTGGCTGAGGTCGGTGATCTCCTTGAGGCCGACTCGGAGACCTTCGCCGCGACCCTGGAGGAGGTTCACCGCGCACTCACTTCCCGGATCGAGGAGCTGACCGCGCGCCGGGACCGGCTGCACCGCCTTGACCACGGTGATCGCGCCCTGCTGCCCGACCGGGCCTGTGCGATCTTGGAAACACTGGCTGGACTCGGCTTCGACTCCGCCTATGTGACCGGTCAGCGAGAGGCCCTCGTACTGACCCGAGCTCTGGTCCCGGAGATCTTCGACGGCTTCATGACCTGGCTCGAACAATCGCTCGCCGATCCCGAGACCGTCGAGCTGACCAGGCTCGGCTGGGAGGTGAGGAGCTGGGATCCGGCCGATCCGCGGATCGAGGAAGTGGCCCGTGAACTGGCCGGGAAACTGCTGACCCGGCGCGAACTGCTGTCGATGCCGTCCGGGTTCGAGGGCCGATCCGACACCGCCACTCGCTACGGGATGGTCAACCACCACATGGAGGACCGGGTGCCGTCCATAGCCCGGCTGAATGCCCTGGTCGAGGCGGAGCTGCGTGCCGCCGGCATCGCCGTGCCTCAGCGCTGACCAATCCCTTTGGAAGGTGGAAGGGGACGGTTGGCGGGAGTCGTCTCGGGTGTGTGTGTATGTCGTGCGCATGTCCCCGGCGTGAGGTACCGCAGGGTCGGCGGTCTCCTTTCGTCCTGTCCCAAACGGGCGAAAGAGAGCTGGAACTCTGATCCGTTCGGTGTGAGCGAGCGTCACGTGCGGCGTCCTCGGTGCGCTCAGGCTCCTCCTGCGCCCGCCCTCGTGCTCGCGCCCTCGATCGCCACCGCATGCCCGCTCACCCGTACGCGCGGGTGGCTGGTGGAGGCCTCGACTCGGAGCAGGCTGGGCCGGCCGAGGTCCTCTCCCTGGTGGATGGTGAAGGTTCCGGTGGGCGGGAGGGCGTGAAGGGTGCGCAGGTAGCCGCCGAGGGCGGCAGCGGCAGCACCGGTGGCCGGGTCCTCGATGACGCCGCCGACCGGGAAGGGGTCGCGGGCGTGGAAGAGTTCGGGGTTTTCGCGCCAGACCAGTTGGAGCGTGGTCCAGCCGTGACGGTGCATGACCTCGGCCAGGGCGTCGAAGTCGTAATCGAGGGCCGCCAGACGCTCGCGGGTGGCCGAGGCCAGGATCAGGTGCTCGTTCCCTCCGAAGGCGACGTGGGGCGGCAGCGCGGGGTCGAGGTCTTGCCGGGACCAGCGCAGAGCTGCGAGGGAGGCGTCGAGTTCTTCGGTGGTCGCCGGCCGGGAGCGAGTGGGGACGCTGGTGAGCGTCGCCGTCACGGGTCCTTCGAAGTCGGCGGAGGTGTCCAGGGCGATCTCGCCGACCGGTGTGTCGAAGACGAGCGGACCGGTACCGATCCGTTCGGCCAGGGCCACCGCGGTGGCGACGGTGGCGTGACCGCAGAAGGCGACCTCGGCGAGCGGGCTGAAGTAGCGAAGTCGGAACCGGCGTGCCGTGTTGTCGGCGGCCGTGACGAACGCGGTTTCCGAGTAGCCGACTTCGGCAGCGATGGTGAGCATGGCGGTCTCGTCCAGCGCGGCCGCGTCCATGACGACACCGGCTGGATTACCGCCGGCGGGCTCGGTGGTGAAGGCGGTGTAGCGCAGGATTTCGGGGTGTGTCCTCGGGTTCATGGCTTTTACTGTGGCACCGCATAGGCATCGTTACAAACGATGGTTTTTGATCTGATTCATCGCTTTGACCGATGGGATTGCTTAGGGTCGACGGCATGGACACTCGACTGCTGCGCACCTTCACCGCCGTTGCCCGGACCGGGAACCTGACCGCCGCCGCGGAGCGACTGCACCTGGCACAGTCCACCGTCACCGCCCAGGTGAAGGCATTGGAGAAAGAGCTGGACCTGCGACTGTTCGACAGGTTGCCGCGCGGAGTCGTACTCACCAGTGCCGGGTGCGAGGTGCTGGCACAGGCCGAGACGATGCTGGAGGCCGAGTCCCGGCTGCGGGCGGTTGCTGCCTCGGTAGGCGGCGCGGACGGTCGGGTGACCGGGCGCGTGACAGTCGCGGCAGGCGAGACGCTGGTGTCCGCGCGGTTGCCGGGAGTCATCGCCGCGCTGCGGCGCAGTCACCCGGGAATCGAGGTGGACCTGCGCACGATGGGCACCGCGACCGCAATCGCCGCGCTTCGCACCGGCGAGGTGGACTTGGCACTTCTCCTGGAGGATGAAGCGGCTTTCTGTGACATCTCATGTACGCCGCTGGCCCATGAGCCGCTGGTGCTCGTTTGTTCTCCCGAGCATCCCCTCGCCCGCGGCGCCGCCGGTGCGCCCGCTGACTGGGCGGAGCTGGCTCGCCAGGACTACTTCCTGCACGAACAGGGCTGCTCGTACAGTGATCGCTTCGTCGACCGGCTGCTCACCGCGGCTGGAGGCGCTCAGCCCCGGATCACGCGCTTTGGCAGTCTGGAGGTCGCCCGGTCCTGCGTCGCCGCAGGCCTCGGCCTCAGCCTGCTGGCCCGCACCAACATCGCAGACGCGCTCGCAGCGGGCCGTCTGGTGCAGGTGCCCGGGCCGCGGTTTCCTGACGTCGCGGTCCAGTTGGCCCGTCACCGCCGGCGCTGGCTCTCCCCCGCAGCAACGGTGCTCACTGCGGAACTGTCCCACCACTTCCCGCAGTGAGCACGCTTGCCCCAGTCGGCGACGGGACAGACGGACACTCGGGTGCTTGCGTTCCTCCTGAGGAGGGGGCCGAGGCCTGAACTACGACTTGGTAGATCCACGCCTCGAAGGCACGGGACTGACGGGACTCAGATTCAGGGTTTCTGTTTTCAGGACTTCTCAGAGGTCAGTCCCCCTCCCTCCCTGTTGGACTTAGCTCAGTCCCGTGGGAGAAACCCCAGCTCAGTGACCCATGCCTCTCCAGCACGGGACTGACGGGACTCAGATTCAGGGTTTCCGGCTCCGGGGTCCGGGCGGTAGGACATGTCGGTTGACAAGCAGGTTAGGACGCTGCGGTCACTATGTCGGCAGCGTTGCCCTTCTGGGACCGCAGTGTCTTGGATCCGGCGCTGCCGGGGGCGATCGTCCGCGGATCGATCGCTTCTCCTGGTGCTCCTACTGCGTAGTCCCCTGAAGGTTCGCTGTCCCGGTCGTGCGGGAGGAGGAAGAAGGTGCGGCGTGGCCACAGTCCGCTGTCGGGGTCGCGTGCGGCGTTCTTGGCGAGGTTGGTGTATCCGACGAGGCGGCCGTCGCGTTCGTAGCGGGGCTTGCCGGTGCGGCTGTTCACCCTGTCCAGCGACTGGCGCACGTAGTCGAGCCTGTCGACGTCTTCAAGCCAGACGACCTCGACTTCTTCGGTGAGCTGGCTGTCCCGCAGCATCGAGCTCATGGCTGCAGCTCCTCCTGATTGTCGTCGGCCGGTCCTCGGCCTGCGTGGGTGGTGTTCAAACCGCTCGTCCTGTGGCGCTGCATATGCATGTCGTCTGAGTCGTGGCGTTCATCTTAGGTTCTGTCCGGTTTCTGGTCCCAGGATGCAGAGGGGCGTCATCTGGCTGCGTTGTCGTCCTCGGTGAGGAGAGCCAGGCCGGGGTACAGCTTCTTGGTGTTGTTCTTGATCATCTCGGCGGGTGATGCCAGACCGAGTTCTTGTCGGATGCGGCTTGCGAAGGCTCGCGGGGTGGAGGGGCGGATCGCCTCTTCGGAGCACCATTCGCTGTATGCCTCGAAGAGCAGTTTCTGCTCGACGCGGAGGTCAGGATTGGGCCGGCCGCCTGTCTCTCTGGTGCACCGCTCGTTGAGGAAGCGCCCGATGTGGTCTTCGGTGGTCTCGTAGGCCGCCGTGGCCAGGCGGACGGCGTCGGGGCCGGTGAGGGGGTCGCGGGTGGTCAGGTACTGCCGGGCGCCGGCGATGAGCCAGTGGAGGATGCCGGGGCCCTCGCTCTCGACGAGTTCGGCGGCCAGGTTGTCGATCTTTCGCTCGTTGGGGACTTTCCGCTCGAAAGGGATCAGGCGCATGCGGCGCCAGAAGGCGTAGCCACCGGTTCCCACTTCTGGCCTGTGGTTTCCCAGCAGCCACAGCTTGTGGGTCGGGGAGAACGTGAAGAAGTCCTGCCGCATCCGGCGCGCGGTGATCTGGTCACCGCCGGTGAGCAGCTTGACGCGTGCCTCGTTGAACTTGTCGGTGGGCTTCAGCTCGCTGCAGACGACGATGCGCCGGCCGTGCAGTTCCGTCAGCTCGGTGGAGTGCTCGCTGAACTTGCCCTTCTCCATCAGGAACCCCGGTGGGGCGGCGTTGGCGTAGTCCCCCATGACCTGGGTCATGACGTCGAGCAGTACCGACTTGCCGTTGGCACCGGAACCGAACAGGAAAGGCAGGACCTGGCCGCCGACGTCCCCGGTAATGGAGTAGCCCAGAAGCAGGTGGAGGAAGCGGGTGATCTCCAGGCCCCGTGCGTCGTCCCCGAAGGTGTCCTGGAGGAAACTGGACCACCTGGGGATGGGCATCTCCTCGGGACCGACCATCGTCGCCCTGGAGTGCATGTCGGTCAGTGGATCCGGTTTGCGCAGCTCACCTGTCTTGAGGTCAACCACTCCGCTCGGTGTGCACAGCGCGTAGATGTCGCCGTCCAGAGCATTCGGGTCAAGGCTGAGGAGCGGTGAGGCCTGGGCCTGCTTCAGGAGTGCCGTCATGCCCGCGGTGGACTGCGTGCGGCGCCTGTGGGTTGCCAGGTCCCGATCGTTGAAGGTGCCCGAGGGGTCTGTACGTGGCATCTGCTCGGCCATGTCCCCCGCGGCCCACAGAGCTCTTTTCTCGCCGTTGGTCCGCTGCCAGCGGTACTGCTCCCAGCTGTACCAGCCATTTCCCTCTACGTGCCGGAACTGGTCCTGGTAGAGGTCGGCGAAAAGTCGGGCGTTCGCCCGGTCGGTCAACTCCCGGGGCAGAACGCCGGAAGGAGCGGCCTTCGGCTCCCTGATCTGAACTGTCTTGTGGGCGGAGGGCACCACGTGCGGACGTGGCAGGTCCAGCTCCAGCGCCTGCTGCATGCTTGCCTCGATCTGCCCGGCCGCGGCAACGGCGTCGAAGCGGATCTCCTCGGCGCTGTTCATGAACGTCCTTTGAGGTGGAACGGGCGCTGGGCGCCGGCGGACAGGGCGGAGTCGATGATGCTGTTGTTGCGGCTTTCTTGATGTGGACGGGCCTGTCGGGCTGTCTCACACAACAGCTCGCGGATCTCGTCCATGACGAGGTGGCCGGTCTGTACGAGTCCGCCGGCAGTGAAGGCCGCTCGGTTGAGCTTCTCGGTGAAACTCGCTCCGCAGGACACGGCCGCGCAGGCGGCGACCTCGTCGAGCAGGGGCTGCAGGACGCGATGCGCTGCCTTGGGAGCCCGCCGCGCGCGAGTCTTCGGAGGCGGGGTGTTACTTGTGGTCGCCTGCTCCTCAGGGAGGTGCCCGGTCCGGTTCAGTTCGGCGGCCAGCCAGTCGGGCAGGAACGCCGGATGACGGGCCTGTCCCACACGGGTGTAGACACCGGCAGCGGTTTTCGTACCGGGCGCCACGATGTAACCGCCGTGAGCACGCACGTCTACCTGCCAGGCCAGGGCAGTCTTCGGGCTCGACCCGGTCGAGGACCGGTAGTGGCTGGCAGGGCACGGGTTCAGATACCAGACATGGAGGCCCCCGGAAGGGGTGCGAACCCGAAGGGTCTGCTCGTCCTGCGCGGGGCTCGGCTGCCGGCGCAGGGCGGCCAGGAGCGCCAGTGTGTCGAAACCTGTGGCAAGACCGTCCAGGTTCACGCTCGGCGCGATCGGGATGCCCGGCAGCAGACGGCTTCGGTCAGGAACCTCGGCTGCGTGGGCGTCTACGTCGATAACCACCAGGTTGGCGGGGCCGCATGACACACCGACCCCGGAACGGGGTTGCTGTGCCCACCAGGCGTCGACCTGCTCGGGGAGCGTGGTTGCCGCGTGAAAGCCGTGGCACCAGCCTCCTGCCAGGATGCAAGGGCACTCTGAGGGGCGATGGCGATCCGTCTTGCACGCGGGGCAGTTCGCGGCCGGGGTCTTGTGTCCCGGAGCCAGCGGATGGACAGGCCAGCCCTGTTGGGCGCACCAGCGTGCGACAGCGTGTGACGTGCCAAGCCCCGTTGGGGAAGGCGAGCTGGTCACAGACTGACTCGGCACTGAACTGTCCTTGCTGGGGTAAGCGTTTTTTTCTTCCTGCCAGGGGCCCGTACCTTGAGTGAGGCTTGCAACGGGACTGACGGGACCAAAGTTTTCACTTAGCTGGGCAGAGCCTAGCGCAGTTCCTTCCCCGGTCGCGGCGCACCTTCGCCGTGTCGGAAAGTTCAGTCCCGTCAGTCCCGAGAAAGGGTCTATGCAGGGGAAGAACGACCGGCGGGGGCGCAAGCAGAGGGCTGGCCTTACTTCACCTTTTTGTCGGTTTCATCAGAGCGAGGCAATGCATGTCCGGCAGGCAGTCACTGAGCTCCGGCAGGGGGCTGACGGGACTGACGGGACTGAACTTACGGCATGGGCAGGCCTGCCGGGGGGCGCTCCCCTACTACTTGCCGAACGTCTCCATGCGGTGCCCGCAGCAAGCGTTCAGTCCCGCTGCGGGTCTCGCCACTTTCAGTCCCGCTAAAGAAAACCGCAGGTCAGCGCCTCGTCCTGTACGTCTACGGGACTGACGGGACCCTACCTTCCATATATGAGCCGAGCAGGCTTCTTACTTGCGCGCGTGCACGTGGACACGCAACTGCGAGGCATAACTACCAACCAGAGTCCCGTCAGTCCCGTGAAACAGGAAGACAAGCCTTTGACCTGCGTCTTTGTGTACGGGACTGAAGATGGGAACAGGTCTAGTCTTCAGCCCCGGCTGCGAGCCCGTCCTAGAGGTTGTCCCGTAAATGGTCTGTGGCGTGCAGGTTGGCCTGCTTGTTTGCCTGTTATCCGGTGAGGGTGAGGTTGTGGAGGCGGGTGATGCCGAGCATGGCGTGGTGGACGCCGTCGCCCTTGAGGCGGCAGTCGCGGAGGACCTTCCAGCTCTTCATGCGGGCGAAGGTGTGCTCGACGCGGGCCCGCACCTTGCGGTGGGAGGTGTTGTGGTCCTCCTTCCAGGTCGGCAGTTCCTCGTCCTTGTGCCGGTGGTAGTGCGGGATGGTCAGGCCGGTGCCCCGGTAGCCGCCGTCGGCGATCACCGTGGGGGCGGTGCCGACCGCGGTCTTGGTGCCGGAGTCCTGCCAGGCCCGGCAGTCGTTGTGGTTGCCGGCCGCTGCCCGGCAACCACAACGACTGCCGGGCAGTGGCCGGCCGACGGCGACGAGCAGGCGGGTGTCGGCGTCGGTGACGACCTGGTGATCGGTGGAGTGGCGGTAGTTCTCGCTGGAGGCGGCCACGGTCCGGTCGCGGGTGGGAACCAGGGTGCCGTCGACGATGAGCACGGTGTTCTTGCGGAACCGTCGCCGGGACTGGAGGGCGAGAGCTGGTCCGAGGTGGGCGACGTTCTGGTCGGCCGCCGACTTCGAGACGCCGAACAGCGGGGCGAGCTGGCGCAGGGTGAGGGTTGGTGCGCCAGTACGCGGCCGCCGGCGGTACCCGGTCCTCCAACGGCAGCGACCATGGCCTGCCCTTGCGGACCGGATCGGCCCCCCTCACGCCGCAGCGCGGCGATCAGTCTGTTGAACTGCCGCGGGTTCAGCCCGGTGAACGGGCCTATCCAGGAGGGTTCCGACGCCGTGATCACACCAGCCACGGCAAGATCATCTCACTCCTGACCAGCGGTTACGGGACAAACTCTAGGCTTGTCATTAAGCCTTTTCCAACCTGGCTGTCAGGTCCGCCGACCATGCCTGGCGGAGCGTTCGTCGCACGGCGACCGACTGTGGATCTGCTGGTCACAGACCTGTCACCGGCTGACATGGTTACTCACCGGCACGCCCTTGACCAGCACAGACGTGAGGTTGGAAAAGGCTCCTTGCCGACGCCTTCCGGGTTTCGTATCCACATCAGGCTGGGGCGGGTGTGGGCCGGATGATATCCACCGTAGGCACATTATTGCTGGTGGGAGGGCGTTTCGAGGGGCGGGTCACTCCATTGGCCGGATCGGACTTCGGCAGACACCCGGGGAGCCGGTATAGTGATGGCACAACTTGTTACTCAGGCACAGAGGCCCCCACCAGTGGTGGGGGCCTCTGCTTGTGTCAGGCGATCCGGAGTGCCGGCCGTCCTTCAGCAGGCGGGGCACTTTGGTACTCGGGAAGGTTGAGAACGGCAAGGTCTCCGTTCTTCATGTCCTCCACAGCCTGCTGGAAGGCCTCATGCATCGCATCGATGCTGTCGTACTTGGCCGCCAAGGGGTGCAGACGGTACTTGTTGCCCCCTCGCTCCTCCGCCTGGTGGCGCAGGACGAGATTGAGCTCGAAGAGAGGGCCGAGCAGAGTGCTGACGGTGGTCGGCGAGACTTTGTACTCGCGGGCCATGTCTCGCTGGCTCGGCAAAGCGCCGCCGTTCGCGCTGCGGAAGACCAGGTACTGAAGGAACTTGACCGACGGCGCGTTGATGGGCAGGGCCCAGATGCGCTCAGAGACAAGCGGTGACATCACGGGAAGCGCCATCGGCTTCGTCCTCCGATTCGGGTCGTTGTATGAGGGTCATCCCGTGCGCCGTCTGCGCCGCGCGGGGGTTTCGGTCTGCTCGATGGCGAGGCCGAGGTCGAGCTGCTCCGGGTGCTGGTGGATGAGCTCGGGGCCGATCTGGTAGGGGAAGCGGTTGGCCTTGTTCCCGTCCGCAGGGATGTCCTTCTCCATGTCGGCGAGGACTTCGTGCTGGAAGACGCTGCCGCCATGGAACCAGAGACGGACGTTGAGACGGGTGCGGCCGTTCCCGACCTGTTCGACCCAGCCGATCTCGCCCAGACGCCGGATGGCTCGGTTCACAGTAGGCCGTGAGATCTTCCGGGCGTTGGGGTCTGCGGCGATCAGCTTGTTGAGACCTTCGGTGATCTCCTGCTGGGTGTACTCGGCAACGCCTGTGTTGCGTTTTTGCCCTCCGGCTACGTAGAGGAAGACGCAGAGCTGGCTTCGGGTGATCTCGTTGGCGATGAGTAGCTGGGCCAGTCGCTGGGTGAACCAGTTGCTGGCGAGGCTATAGCCGAGCGGGCCGGCCATGTCGTGGACTGTGCTGGGTTCATCGCCGTACTCGACCGAAACTCTGGTCACCTTGCGCTTGCCGACGACCGGGTCGGCGGCTCGCTGGAGGGTCTGACCGAGCTGCTCACCGAGCATGCCGAGGAGTTGGTTTCCGACGACGTCGGTCGAGGCGGTGGTGGGTCGTACCGTGCGGGGCCGACGCGGGTTGCGCGACGGCGGTTCAGCTGTCACTGAATCCTCCTTGCTACTCAGGCGTTTCCGACTCTATCCCAAAAGTGAGGGAGAGCCGTACTTTTGGTGCGCCCGCGCGCCGGTGCGCGTCTTCGCATCAGAAGTGCGGCTGCGCCGTACTTTCTGTGCGCTGCGGCTTCGGAAGTACGGCTGTGCCGTACTTCCTGTAGCGAGTCAGTGCGACATCTCGCCAGTGGAAGGAGGTGTGACATGAGCCTGTGGAAAACGTTCTGACCTGCGCGATCCCCTGGCGATCAAAGGCATAACTGAAAGTTAGGCAGTGCCTTACTTTCCGGGTTCAATGTGCTGGCGGCGTTAACAACTTCAAACCTAAAATGTAGCGTTATTTCATGATCAACTTCAGAAAAGCCCAGGTCAGAGGCTTGCAAGCTTCCGGCGCTCTTCTAAAGAGGCACAGCTTAAGAACCACGGAGAATCAGTAGAAGCCGCCTACTCGGAAGGAAAGATGCAGAGAACCCCCTCATCCGGCACCAGAACAACCGCAACCTCCGGGTGACACCCTCCCAGGGCCAACACATAGATCAGTCGTCCGCCGTCGCTTCAAATGGGCTGACCATGACAGAGGACCTACGCAACTCGCGTAACTGCCCGGTTTGAGCAACCCCTCGTTCAAGGGCAACTGTCCAGGGAGGGCCCTCAGGGCCCGACCGGTCAAGCGCGGAGCCCCCGGAGCTTGCGGAGGGGGTGAGCACTTGAGGACAGGCGGCAGTCCTGTAGTTGCAGTTGATAGAGGGCCGTCCAATGCTCTTCAGGTGCTTGCAGAGGCCTCTGGGGCGCTGCACCACGGCAGGAGGCGGGAGACCAGCCCTAGCCCCACAACCCGCACCTGACCATGGAGAAGACGCCTTGTAACAAGCAGTTCCTCTGTCCGCTATGGCCCTACTGGATCACTGCGAAGCAGAATGCAGGGGTGGGCACGATTCTGACCCCGGAGACCACCTCGGAGGTGACGATCCGCAAGTGGCGCCCAGGCGAGACAACATAGCCGCAAGCCAAAATCCGGATGGCCCTGAAGCAGGTCAGCGGGCTCACGTTGGCGGGCTTAGGGTTCCGCCGGCCCGACCGCCGCAAGACCCTCCCCGGAAGCCCGTTGCTCCGCCGCGCCTTCCTTACCACCGCCCCCATCCCAGGCGTGGCCGCCTCCTTCAGTCAGCGATGGCTGCCGCCGGGAGCGAGCAGGCTGGTGAGCTCGACGATCGCTTCCGGAGACGGCTTGAAGTAGCGGTGAACGTTCTCTGGCTTCTTGTGCCTCGACTTCGCCATCAGCATCAGCAACGATGCGCCCTGTTCCCTGAGGTGAGTCAGGGAGGAGTGACGGTACTCATGCAGATCCCAGCCCGTTCCAGGTCCGCGTACGGCCGTGTGCTCGTCCAACAGGGCACGGGCCTGCCCGTACGGCAGCCGGGCACACATCGCGCGGGCTGACGACCTTCCCGGGCCCCGGGGCGGCAGTAGGTGACGAACACCGCCTCGGGGGTGCGGTCCTTAAGCAGGCGGGACAGGGCCGGGCGGCGCCCGCGTCCCAGTACACCGTCTCCAGCACGTAGCCCTCGCTGGCCTGGCCCCGGCGGCGGGCCTTGGTCCGGGCGTCCTTCGCCTCCACCGGGCAGCGGCGTCGGCCAAGTCCAGGTCCTCGATGTTCACGCCCTAGATCTCCTCCGCGCGCCCCGAGCTCTCGTAGAGCATCCGTCACAAGGTCCTCTCCCCCAGGTGGACCTCGCGTCGGGCGACCAGCCGGTCGACGGCTATCTTCGAGCGGGCCGGGGTCTCGGAGTCCGGCCCGGCCAGTTGCTTCACCCAGGTCAGGACCGTCGGGCCCTCGTGCCCACGCGCGGAGCACCAACCCATCCAGGACAGCACGGCACCGCGGCGGGTGTTCCAGGTGTTCACCGTCGAGCGGCCCCGCAGCAGCTTCAGCGGCCAGCGCTGGGCACTGGCGACGAGGCACTGAACGTCGCAGAAATTAGCGGCTTTCGGCCCGGTCGCACGGATGCCGCTGCGCCAGATGCCTGGCCAGGACACCCGCCCGGCCCATAACGCACCCTCACCGCAGCCCCCCACGGACCGCCGTGACGTACGGTCCGGGTACGGCATCCGACAGGACGGGAGCCCAACGGCCGGCCATCCGTGACCCCCGAGCGCGGATGGCCGGCCGTTTTGCTCCCTCCGTCTTGTCTCAGGCCGTCTCAGCGAGGCCGTCGATCAGGGCCATGACGTCAGGGTGATGCTTCAACGCCATCCGGATCTCGACCAGTTTGGCGCCGCGCTTCGGCCTGCTCCAGTACGGATGCATGGCGACCGCGATCGACAGCTTCCGCACCAGATCCCACAGCCGCTTCTCTTCTGCGGCCTGCTCCGGGGTCCAGCCCGGGTTGTTCTCTCGCCCAGGGAGGACTTCCTTGGTGTGCGAATGCTCCGAACCGCCCCAGCCGGGCAACGGCATCGGCCACGGCAGGCTCTCGAGCAGCACCCGGTAGGCGGCATGCGCCCGGTGCAGTCGGGCCTGGAGGTCCTTCAGATCGACCGGAAAGCCGTACGGATCCTTCGGCTTCCCATCAGGAGATGGGTTCCCACTCACACATTAATGCTACGCCTGTTCGATTTTTGGAGGTGATTCGACACTCCGGCACACGCACACGGCCACCCCGACGGCCTCACTCTTCCTCCCCCAACAAGAACTCCGCTGCCGTTACAGCGGCCATCAAAGGACCGGCCGCACTTCCTCACATGTCCTGCCGACTCGTAGAGTTCAAGCCACACATACGCCTGATCGTCCTGCCCGACTCTTCCGGAAACCCCGTATGCGAGCCGACCGCACAGCCGCCGCCCCCGTCATCGAGCACGTGCGGCACCTGATCACCCAGCGCCCGCACCTACCAGTGGCCGCGATCGCCCGCCACGCCGGCGTGGCCTCCTCCACCCTCAAATCCCTACTGGACGACACCCGTCACGACCAGCACCAAAGCCGTACCCTCCACCCGGCCATCGCCCAACGCCTGTTGTCGGTGAAGGCAGCCGACCTGCCATGCCGCGAGCGGGGATACGGCGGCCAATCCACCGACGCCGCCCCTGCCATACGCCACGTACAAGCGCTGCTGGCCACATACCCCGCTCTGTCTCAGGCCTCTGTCGCACGAGCGGCCGGCATGTCGCCCAGCACCCTGGCCGCCGCACTGCACGATGTCGCAGCCGGCCGCCCCCGACGTATCCAGCAGGCAGCCGCCCAACAGCTCCTCATTCTGGACCCGGACCTGCTCCTGAGCACCGCCCTCGCACGCCGCAGCGACACCACCGACTTGCAACAGGTCATCGACCACCTGCATGCCCTGCAACTGCGCTACGACCGTGCCAGCCGTGCTTTCATCGCCCACACCGCGGGCGTCAGACCCAGTACCCTGTCCTGTGCCCTCCTGGACCACACCCGCAACCCCCGACGCGGCATCCACACCGTCATAGCCCAGCGGATCCTCGCTCTCAAAGACCTCCCCGCGCCCGCTTGCCCACGTCGCACTCAGATCACCGACACCGGACTGCTACGACGCCTACGCGCCCTGTGCACGGCTGGCTGGACCTTGAAGAACATCGGTGCGGCAGGCGGCATCAGCACCAAGACACTCACCGCCTTCGCTGGCCGCCCGCGCAGCACACCTGCCTTGCGCGGGGCGATTCTGGCTGCCTGGGAAGAGCTCTCCCACCAGCCAGGCCCCTCCCCCACCGCCCGCCAGCGCGCTCAGGTCAAAGGCTGGGCGCCACCTTTGGCCTGGGACAACGAAACCATCGATGATCCCGCCGCCTTACCCAGCGGTATCCGCAATCCCTCCCACCAGTCTCCCTGGAACCCCGACCTCCTCCACCACGAGCTGACCTTCCTCACCCACCTCGGCCTCAGCAAGACCCAAGCCCTCAAACGTCTCGGCCTGGGTACCGGACGCGCCCGCCAGATCCTCGGCCACACCACCCTGACCGCGTGACACCTGCCCGGCTTCGTCCACAAGAACGGACGACTCCGACGCCGTGATCACACCAGCCACACCAAGATCATCCCGGCCGCTCTGTCATCCGGTCCATAAAGATGAGCACCGCTGGGGGCGAACAGGGATGACCGCGCGTATGGCAGCCGCCGTACTGGCCACATGGGCCACGCTGATCTTGCTCCTCCTCGCGCCGTCGCTCCTGCCGGAGCATTGGCGCTACTACATCTACTCCCCAGCGAGCGTGGGCCTGTGGCTGCTGGCCATGCTCGTCGCCCCTGTCGTGGTCTGCGTCGTGAAATGGCCATGGATCAAGTCGGGCGGCAGGTGAACCTCGACCTGCACACGAGCCCGCGCACGAACCATCAACTCCTGGCCATCAGGTACGGGACAGCTCTCAAGCCGTAGAAATCCGTTGTCGTGCGCATGGATGCGGTCACATGCTCAGACCATGACCACCAAAGACGACTCCACCGATGCCACCGTCTCCCTGTCTGTCACCGTGCGTGATCTACTGCCCCGTGACTTGCCGGCGTGCGCCTGGTCCGGCTCGGCCACCCACCTGCGCCACGTAGAGCGAGAGCTGGCACGAGCTGCGTCGGGAGAGGTGGACTACCTGGCGGTATGCACTCCGGCAGATCTGCCGGTGGCGATCGGCGGCATCGACTACCAGGTCTCTAACTGATCGTTTCAGAATGAGGTTCGTAGGCGTCGCAAGCAGATGATGCTGCAGGCGAGTTGAAGCAGGCCGAGGTGGAGATCTGCGCGTATCTCGTAGCGGATCCGCAGTCGTTTGAACTGGTGCAGCCAGGCGAAGGTCCGCTCCACCACCCAGCGCGTCTTGCCCAGCCCCGAGCCGTGCGGGACACCTCGGCGGGCGATCTTCGGGGTGATACCGCGAGCCCGCAGGACGCGCCGGTACTTGTCGTAGTCGTAGCCGCGGTCGGCGAACAGCCGGCCCGGCCGGTGTCTCGGTCTCCCGCGAAGTCCTCGGATGCGGGGGATCGCGTCCAGCAGTGGTGTCAGCTGGGTGACATCGTGCCGGTTTCCGCCGGTCAGCGACACGGCGAGAGATGTTCCGTGCCGGTCGACGATCAGGTGGTGCTTGCTGCCCGGCCGCGCGCGGTCGACCGGCGAAGGTCCGGTGTGAGCCCCCTTTCAAGGCCCGGACGTGCGAGCCGTCGATCGCGGCGTCGTTCATGTCCAGCAGCCCTGCCTTGCGCAGCTCGGCCAAGAGGACTTCATGCAGGCGGGGCCAGACACCGGCCTCGGTCCAGTCCCGCAGCCGCCGCCAGGCCGTCACCCCACTGCAGCCGGTTCGCTCCGCGGGAACATCCCTCCAGCTCACGTTCTTGCGCAGCACGTAAACGATGCCCCGCAGAGCCGCCCGATCGTCCACCGGCAGACGTCCGGGGTAGCGATGACGCCTCGGCGGACGGGGCGGCAGCAGTGGAGCGATGCGTTCCCACAGGTCATCAGGCACAAGATCATCCGACACCCACACCACTCTGCCGCCACCAGACCCAACCGCCAAGCCCTCACACCGAACTCATTCTGAAACGATCAGTAAGGAAGCGGGAACGCTATGGCAGCTTGCCGTGCTGCCACCCCTACAGTCCTGCGGTTTGGGAACGCTGCTCGTCCGCGCCGCGGAACAGCGGATCCGCCACCACGGGCTGCGCAGGGCCGAACTTGCGGTGGAGGAGAACAACCCCCGGGCGCGCGCCCTGTACGAGCGCTTGGGCTATGTCGCATACGGCCGTGAACCGGATGCCTGGGACGCAGAAGGGCCCGACGGGTCGATCCGCCGTTACGAGACGATGTGCGTTCTCATGCGAAAGGACCTCTGAGAAGATCGAGAAGAACTGCTGCAAGTACCCGGTGCATCTGGCGAGGGGGAAGGCCGACAAGTACGCACAGTTGGGGGGATGATCCACGTCATGCGGATCGTGATGCAGCCGGCCCGCCGGTCGGAGAAGGACGTCGAGCAGCACTACCAGGACACCATCGTCCACCCCGTGGTCCTCGACGACCACGCCGACATCCTCGACGCATCGACCATCGACCAGCTCAAGCAGCTCTTTCCCGACGGCCAGGCCCAGATGTGGGGCGTCGTGCCGGGGAAGAAGAACGTCAACCTCTCCCGGATCAAGAAGATGCGCCCAGGAGACTGGGTGTTCTTCAGCGGCGACAAGCGCGTCTACTTCGGCGGCACCATCGCCCTGATGTAGCACAACAAGGACCTGGCGACCCGACTGTGGGGCACCGATCCGGCGGCCGGCAGCACCTGGGAGTACATGTATGCCCTCTCCGGCACCCGCGGCTTCGACATCCCCATCACCGAGATCCGCTCCCTGCTCGACCGGAATTCCAACCGCAACATCATGGGCATCTCCGTTCTTGGCGAGGAGGAGAGCGACACCCTCCAGACCCTGCTGACCCTCGACGCTGCCGTAGCGGCACTCGAACCGGTCGACACAGCCGAGGAGGAGGCCGCCGTTGCGGCCTTCGACGGGGCACTGGAGCGCACGGCCCGGCGCGCCCAACGCGGGGAGCAGGCTGCGCTGAAAAGACGTCTCCTGCAGGAAGGGCAGGGCCAGTGCGCCCTGTGCGGCCGGGCGCAGTCCGGCTCCTTCCTGATCGCCGCGCACATCAAGAAGCGCCCGATGTGCAGTGACGACGAAAAACGCGACCTGGTCAACGTCGCCATGCTCGCCTGCACCCTCGGATGCGACGCCGTGTACGAGCACGGCTACGTCGGCGTCGCCATCGACGGTGCGATTCAGGTCAGCCCCCTTGCCACGGAGGTGCCCGAGGTCAAGGCCTACATCCAGGACAGGCTTGTCGGCCGGACCGTGACCTGGTGGACGCCCAGCCGCGAGCCGTACTACGCCTGGCACCGCGCCACACCTTCAAGGACGTTCCCCCGGCATGACCACTGCTCCTCTCGACGCAGTGGACGGCGCCGGCAAAAGCCCCCGAAGCCTGGGGCGCCAGAGGTACGGCCTTGAAGACAGCGAATCGAAGACCTCTACCTCGCGTGTCAGGAGGCACTGCACGGCCTGACAGCAGATGCCTCCGCACTCGCCCACTGGCAGGAACGCCGCAACCGCTTCGCCTACCAGGTCCGACGAGCCCTGCCGGCCGCTTCGTTCGCCGGAACAGGTGGTGGAGCGGGGCCCGTCATCTACGGCATCTATACGGCTGCGGGGCTTTGCTGCATCGGCCAGACGCGCGAGGCTCAACGATGGCTGGGTGATCTGCCCGCGGGTGAAAGCCACCACGCGGGCAACGCCTTGCCCCGGAACTATGGGACCGAGCAGTGATGCTGCGCTGGCCAGCTCTCCTTCCGGCTCTCCCAGGCGACGAACGTGCCACGATCGAGGAGACAGGCCCTGAGAAGTCGTGGGCCTTCTCTGCCGGGCCTCGAGCTTGTCGGCGAGTGGGATCCCCGGTCTGGCAGGGTCGGTCGCATGGATTGCATCTTCTGCGGGCTCATCCGTGAAGGAACTGCGAGTTGGGTGGATCGTGGCTCGGTTGCCTGTGCCTTCGCTCCGCTGAACCCGCTGGCACCGGGTCACACTCTGGTGGTTCCGACACTGCATTACACGGACGTGTTCGAGACCCCGCCCGAGGTCCTCGCCGCGACGACGGCGCTGGTTCAGCGCGTGGCCGAAGCTGCGCGGATCGCCTTGAACGCCTCGGGCGTGAACATCCTCAGTGCCAGTGGTCCGGGATCGGAGCAGTCGGTGCCCCATCTGCACTTCCACGTCGTTCCGCGATGGGCGGACGACGGAATCTCGACCTGGCCGGCCGGACGCTCCACACACCGCATCACCGGCGATCCGGTGGCGCAGCTCGCCGACGCCCTGGCTTCCGGCCGGCACCGCAGAAGTTGAGCCGGAACCCGCTCTCGGGCTCCGGCACAACTTCTGCGGACCTGCGGCAACGGTTGCCGGCACCCTGAAAAGGGTTCATCCGCAAAAAGCGGTGCCTCTGCGCTTGGTCGGAGCGCGAGTGCGCGCGTCTTGGCAGGTCGCGGTGGTGTGGCAGAGCGCTCTATCGCGATCGCCGTGGTCGAGGTCTCTCCTACGGCGACTGACGGGGATGGAGCAGTGGTCCATGCCCAGGTCGTCCGGGCTTCGCGAAGATCGGCTATGGCCTTGTCGTCCCATGCTTGCAGGCGCCGGCGCCACCCTCTCCATGGACGAGCGAGACGCGAGCGCAGCGAGATCGGTGAAACCGTGCCCGGAGTGGCTGTGCCGGTAGGGCTGTTGTCCGCACCGGGTTCGGTGATGTGGGGTGCGGTCACGTGAGCCTTCTCGTGCTGGGGGGCCGTGTGCGCCATGCCGCACGGGCCCCGTCGGCATCCCTGAGGGCGTTACAGAAGGGCGATAGCCGGCTGGTCTCAGGTCGGGTTGACCGGTGTGACCTGGACGTCTCGGTGGGCGCCGGGCTGTGGGCGTGGAAAGGCGCCGGCCAAAGGTGTGGCACGGGTGTAACCGGTGGTTTTACTGGTGAGATGCCAGACCCGGTCGTCGGCTTCGCAGCGGTAGTAGCGGGCCTCGGGTGCGCGGGTGCTGTCTTGCGTCGCCCGGATGGCACCCACTTCTTGCAGGACGGCCGCAGCGCGGGCTTGCGTGGGGTACCGCATCTTCTTGCAGTGACATTTACTCTCGTGCCTGCCGAGGATGTGTTCGGGTGCGCCGGTCGGCAGGCTGATGTGCTGGGCGAGATGCTCCACATCGCACGTACGCAGTCGTCTCCACGGACCGAGGCCGGGTGGGCGTAGGTAGTAGACCCGGGCTTTGCCGTTCGCGGCGCTTCGGACATCTGAGGTGATCATGACGACGGCGCCGCAGGAGTGGAAGGCCTCGAGTCTGACGCGTGCCGGGTGGGTGCTTGTCTCGATCCGCCATCCTGCTTTTGCCAGTACTGTGCCGAGCTGGGCGATGCTGTCGCGTGCGGTCTCTCGGGGCGATCTCGGAGAGGGCACGCTGTCGCGCGCGGAGCGTTCGGCAGCGGTGAGCTGATCCTCGCGGATCAGGGCGCGGGAGACGAGGAAGGCCCTGCTCGGTGGTGCGGGGCGTGGAGGTATGACGCTCATCAAGGGCTCCCGGAACTGGTTCAGATCAGTGCTGGGCTGTCTGCTTTTGTAGCATTCCCACGCGCCGGCGACGGGGGAATGGTTCTTCCTGGGCCTGGCGGAGAAGGCGTCGACGTGGAGGCAGACGCGGGCGCGACCGGCAACCTTGCTGGTCAGGAGCGGGACATGGTTGCCAGGGTCGTTTCAGTGGGGACGGGACTTCCGTCCGGTAGGTATCGACCTGGCCTAGCTGTACCGGGTGCGGCTGACCGAATCGGGAGTGGGCGAGTACCTGAAGCGGTGGGTCTGTCCTTCCAACGGCCGGAGAAGCGTGCCGTTGAGCAGGACCCGCGGGCGGTGCGTCGTCGGCATGAGGAGACCTGGCCGGCGATCCGGCGAAGGTGAGGAATGACGGCGGTGAGGTCATCTTCGCCGACCAGGTCGGCATCCGCTCCGACCAGGTGATCGGCAGCACCTGGGGCGAGAAGGGCAGGGCGCCCGTGGTGCGTAGGAGCGGAAACCAGTTCTCGGTCAACGCGATGTCGGTGATCAGCACCAAGGTCCGGATGCACTTCATGCTCTTCACCGGGCACTTCACCGCCGAGGTGATGTGCTGCCTGCTTCAGCGGCTCGCTGGCCACTTCGGCCGTAAGGTCCACCTCGTGGTCGACGGGCACCCCGCTCATCGCTCCAGGGAGGTCCACAACCGGCTCTTCGCCCGCCTCGACGACATCGAGCTGTACTTCCCTGCCCTCGTACTCGCTCGAGCTGAATCCCGACGAGTTGGCAGGCGCCGACCTCAAGCACAGCCTGCCCGGGCAGCACCGGGCCCGTGGTCAGATTGAACTCGCCACCGGGCCCCGTCGCTTCTTCCGCGAATGCCAGCGTTAGCCACATATTGTCCGCGGCTGCTTCGGCGGCCCGCACGTCCGTTGCGTCCTGGACGAGAACCTCATGAGTTTCTGATCGATACGGCTGTGGCCTACGGCCACCGGCTGATCTTCGTTTTCCAACACAACTTACGATGATCAGCGGTGGCTGTCCTCATCGGAGACCGACCTCACTCGATGCGATCAAGGCCGGCGTCAGACCGGCTGTCCGCTGTCAGAGGGTGACGGCACGCAGCACGATCATGGCGACGGAGGCCATGGTGAGGACCACTGCCGGAGACGCACCCTTGCGGTCACCGACGCGCAGGTGGAAGGCGACCGCCCCGGCGAAATAGAGCGTCAGGCCGATCGCGGCGGCGATTCCGACGGGTCCCCACCAGAGTCCGGCGATCACACCGGTCGCGCCCGCTATCTGAGCGCCGATCAGGAAAGCCATCATGCTCTGCGGCACTCCGAGGGTGGACATCTGCTCGGTGATGTGCCGCGTGCGCAGAGACTTGGCCCCGGCCGATACCAGGAGAAGCGCCGACATGAACACGGTGACGACGGCAAGGGAGACGAACATGCCTGAGAAACCTCAATCGTGTGAGATGCGAGTAAGGGGGCGTGCGCACCTCGACGACGATAGGCGGCCATCAGGTACCTCTAGGTAACCTTCGGGGTATGAGCCTGCGGCCCGGAGTTGCCTTCCTCGTCGACTGTCCCGCTCTCCTGGCCATGGAGATCATCGCCAGTAAGTGGTCCATGGTCACGCTCTTCGCGCTGACCGACGGTCCGTTGCGTCATGGCGAGCTGGTCGAGCTGAGTGGTGGCATTTCGCGCAAGGTACTGACCCAGACGTTGCGCCGGCTCCAGGCCAATGGGCTCGTCGAGCGGCACGCGTACGCCGAGGCGCCGCCGCGCGTGGAGTACGCCCTGACCGATCTCGGGCGAACCCTGGAGGAGCCCATCAGGATGCTCACCGCATGGGCGCGGGAGAACGGCGAGGCGGTCGTCACCTTCCGGGAAGCAGCCCAGGCGGCCAGGACCATCGAGGCGGATCAGGCGACCTTGGTGAAGCCCTCTCGTGTCGATGAGAACCCGAGCCGTTTCTGATCGATGGATGTTGCGGGTCATGACGTTGTTGACGCTCCTGGCCGGGCATATCCGTGCGGCCAGGGTGCGCCGGGGCTCGTCGCTGCATGGCCGGCGCACCGTACCTGAGAAGGTCGCTTCAGGTGGTTGGGTCCCACAGTCCGTCGGCTGCGCCGCGGGCGAGGTGCTCGGTGTAGACGGCGACCTTCCAGGTGATGACGGATCGGCACTCCTCCAACGCCTGGATCTGTGCGTCGACGCGCTGGCGATGGGTGTCGAGCAGGTGCAGGCGTTCCGCTTCGTTGCCCGGTCCGTGGCGTACCAGTTCGGCGAAGTGCTTGAGGTCGGCGAGCGGCATGCCGGATTCGCGGAGTTTGACACAGATCAGCAGCCATTCGACGTCAACGGAGGTGTAGCGCCGTCGGCCGCCCGATGTGCGCTGGACGGGCCCGATGAGCAGGCCCTCGCGCTCGTAGAAGCGCAGCGCGTGCACACTCAGCCCGGTGCGTTCGGCCACTTCGCCGATGCTCAATGACTGCGCGGCATCCTTGCTGGTCGCCATCTGGCTCGTCCCTCGGCTTGATCTAGACCTCGCTCTAGATCGTAGCGTCCGCAGCATGACCATCACCGATCAGCAACCGCTCGGCTCGCCCTTCTCTGCCTCCACCACCGCCGAGGACGTCATGGCCGGCCTCGATCTCTCCGGAAGAACGGCCGTGGTGACAGGGGGCTATTCCGGGCTCGGCCTGGCCACCACACTGGCGCTGACGGCCGTCAGAGCCAGGGTCATCGTTCCCGCCCGCCGCCCCGACGCTGCCCGTGCCGCTCTGCGAGGGGTGAAGAACTGCGAGGTCATCCCCATGGACCTGACCGACCTCGCCAGTGTCCGCTCAGCTGCCGCGCACCTGAGCGACCAACTCGACCGGATCGATGTCCTGATGGCCATCGCCGGCGTCATGGCCACCCCGGAGCGGCGCATCGGGCCCGGCTGGGAAGGCCAGCTCACCGCCAACCACTTCGGGCACTTCACCCTCGCCTGCGAGCTCTATCCCCTCCTGGCCGCCGCGGACGGCGCACGTGTCGTCGTCAACAGCTCCGCCGGACACACCCTGAGCGGCATCCGCTGGCACGACCCGCACTTTCGTACCGGCTACGACAAGTGGCTGGCCTACGGCCAGACCAAGACCGCCAACGCCCTGTTTGCCGTACACCTGGACGCTATGGGACAAGGCGACGGCGTCCGGGCCTTCGCCCTCCACCCCGGCAAAATCATCACCGGCCTCCAGCGCGAGATGGCCTTGAAGGAACAGATCGACCGCGGCTGGGTGGACGAGCACGGCAATGTCATCGGCGAGGGCTTCAAGACGCCCTCTCAGGGCGCCGCCACCGGCCTCCTGGCCGCCACCTCCCCACTCCTCGACAACCGCGGCGGCCTCTACCTGGAGGACTGCGACATCGCACGCGTCTCCGCCCCCGGCACCCCCATGGATGACGGCGGCGTCCGCGCCTACGCCATCGATCCCAATGAGGCCGACCGGCTCTGGTCGATGTCTCTTGCCGCCACCGGCGCCCCACCGATCATCCGATGAAGCCGTGCTCTGCATCTGCCCTGCTGCCCGCTGCTGCGGCGGGCAGCAGGGTGCAGACCGATCCGGCCCGGACCGCGGCCGCGGGCACCAGTACCTCCAGTTCCTTACGCCACGCCATCGGCCACCATCTGATCGGTCACTGTCTTGGTGGCATGAGCCGGCCGATCGGCCATCGGCCATCGGCCAGTCGGTCACGGCCCCGACGCCATCGGCCAGCCGGTCGGCCACCAGCCACTCGGCCACTCGGCCACCAGCAACTCGGGCAGCGGGGTCGGAGTACAGCGCCGACTACTCCGCATCCAGGCGGAGAAAGATCTCGCCGGCTATGTGGGCGGGGTGCTGTACATCGAGCACGGCACGTCTCCTTTCGGATCTCGTGCCGTGAACTCTCCTCACCCAGGCTTGCCGGAAGGCTTGCCCATCTGCTGGACAAGCCTTCCGTAGCCGATCAGGCAAGCCCACCTGCGTGCGGGGCGAGCCTGTCCTATCCGGGCCGTGCAACCGTGGGCAAGCCTGCCCGGGTGCCGGGCAAGCCTGCGGTAGCCAATCGGGCAAGCCTGCCCCGTCCGAACCGTGCAATTGTTGACACGCTGGCCTCCTCAGGCGGGTCGAGCGGGACTCGGCAGGGGCAGATCGGTCACTGCACCGCGTGGCCGATGACCGAGAGATCGGCCATGGCCGATGGCCGATGGCCGATGAGAAGGCGACCAGCCATCGGCCACATATCCTGCGGACCGGCCATGAAGGAGCATCGGCCACATGCCGACGAGCTCCTGCAGACCCTTGGGCATGACAGTGGCCGATGACCCCGATCGGTCATCGGCCACTGTCGGATGCGGAATTGGTCAGCTCTTCACCGACCGCAGGTGCGCACGCCCCTGCTGCCGGCGCTGCTCCGCCAGGTACTCGGCGGCCTTGTCCAGACGCCGCTGACCGGTCCGAGGAGACAGGCCAAGGCGGCGGCCGACCTCGGCGCCCGAGAGCTTCTCCCCCCTCTCCTCAGCCTCGACGAGCCACTCGCTGACCATCACAATCTGTTGCTCCACCGGCTCCAGCGCCAGCTCTGCAGTCTGCTGCTCGGGCAGCCGCGCGGTGGCCTCTCCGGTATCGGCCACCGTGGCCTCCCACAGCATCGAGTCCCCTGCCGGTTCCGCCGGCCGCGCGGAAGGGAGGTCGAGAGAGATCTGCTCCGGCACTCCCCCGCCGGCCCGACTCTCCTCGATCACAGTGGCGGTCGGCGCCCCGGCCGGCTCGCGCACGTGCGGCTCGTCGGCGTCAGGAGCTGGCTCTGTGACGACGGTCCGGGGCGCGGCCGGCTCGAAGAATGGGTGCGGGCTGCTGTCGGCTTCGTCATTCCCGGCGCTTTCGTCGACCGTCGTGGTCGGCTCGTCGACCACGACGGGAGCGACGGCGGGCTGCGACTTGGCCGGCTGGAAGAACGGGTGGCGCGCGTTGGCCTCGGCCGAGACCGAGACGTCGGTCGCCGGAGCCGGCACAGGAGCAGACGGCTCGAAGTCCTGCTCCGCGCCTCTCTGGCCGGCCGCCGTCTCCTCCTTCAGCAAGGACACCAGCACGGTCGGCAGACCTTCGGCTGTGTCCTCCTCTTTGCTCCTGGCCGTCTGGCCCGCACCGGCTTCCAGGGCCCGCTGGTGATCGTCGAATGCCGTCGGCTCATCGGCACGGACCACGGACACTGTGGTGCTCAGGTCGACGCCGGCTCCCTCCAGAACGTGCCCGGCGGTCTCGGCGAGGGGCACGCCGTAGCGGGCCAGACGCAGCGGCATGATCTCTTCAACCGGCGCCTTGCGCCGCCAGCGCCGCCCGTACTGGGACCGCAGCTGGGACTCGTAGATGAGCCGGTGCTGCTCGAGCGTCACGGCCTGCTCGTAGGAGCGGATCTCCCACAGCTTCATACGCCGCCACAGCAAGAACGTCGGCACGGGGGAGAGCAGCCAGCGAGTCAGGCGCACGCCCTCCATGTGCTTGTCGGCGGTGATGTCCGCGATACGGCCCACCGCATGCCGGGCTGCTTCGACCGTGACGACGAAGAGAACGGGGATGACACTGTGCATGCCGACGCCGAGCGGGTCGGGCCAGGAGGCCGCACCGTTGAAAGCGATCGTCGCCGCGGTCAGCAGCCACGCGGTCTGCCGCAGCAGCGGGAAGGGAATCCGCAACCAGGTCAGCAGCAGATCCAGGGCGAGGAGTACGCAGATTCCTGCATCGACACCGATAGGGAAGAAGTACGAGAAATTACCGAACCCCTTCTGCTCCGCAAGCTCGCGAACAGCGGTGTAGGACCCCGCGAATCCGATGCCGGCGATCACCACGGCGCCCGCGATGATGACCCCGATCAGGATCCTGTGCGTGCGGGTCAGCAGGATCGGTGAGGTGCGTATCGTCATGCCCGCCTCTCCTGTATCTGCAGCAAGTTCGTTCACACTCTCACGATCAGCCACCCGGGCAACCAGTCCGACGAAGTGCGCCATGGTTCGTCAGCACTCTTGATCACCGGGTGAAGCGGGCAGGAAGTTCAACAGACGCCCCGACGGCAGGGGCGGCCTTTACTGACCGGCTCGACCCCAGCTGGCAGGGATGCCCTTTGCGCTCGAAGAGACCAGGAGTTCCTGGTGCTCTGTGGAAAGGACTCATCAGCCGCAGGCCGGTTGTTGTCCGCGGACAACAACCGGCAAAGACGGTTCGACGGCTCTGCGGCGGCCCGTCCTCAGCGTCCCGTCACATCAGCAGGGAACTGAGCCAAGGCCTTCTGGATCTGCTCACGAAGAGCGGCGAGCAGCTTGTCCGCCACCTCGCGATCCGCCTCGGCAGCCTCACGGTGGAGCGCAGCAATGCTCTGCAGGCGCGCGGCAAATTCGGCTGCGTCTCGCGTGTGCCGTTTGAGCGCGGCCAGGGCCGCATTCTTGTCTTTGACCGCAGTGACGTCGCGAGGTTCGGCAATGTTCTGACCCGTAGCTTGCGAAGGCACAGAAGGCTCCGGCTGGACGCCATCTGCACGCCTGCGGCTCGCTTCTTCCGGGGCGGACAGCGCTGCTTCTTCGTTGTCCGCGGACAACAAAGCATCGTTGCTCCTCTCGTCCTCATCTGCGCCCGCAGGAGGGAGGACGGTGGGAGAGAGGTTGTTGTCCGCGGACAACGAACCTCCGGCAGCAGTTCGGCTCTCCACCGGCGCAGCGGGGAGAACCGGAGGAAGGGGAATGTTGTTGTCCGCGGACAACAACGCGTCATCGGACGTCCCGTGCGGCTTTGCACCGGCCGGGGCGGGAGCGGCGGGGGAAGGCTTGTTGTCCGCGGACAACAAGCTGTCAGCGCTGCTTTGCTGCAGGACCTGTCGGCCGGCATCGATCAGTCGCTGCTGGGTCTCGCGCTGCTGACTCGCCGCTTCCTTGACAGACGCGAGATGCTCCAGCAGAGCCGCCGTGTCCAGACCGGGGTTCTTGCTGAGATGCCGTGCCAGGAAGCGACCGTCGCGTTCGGACACTGCTCCCGAGCTGAGCTGCTCCTGGAGAGGAGCAGGCAGCGTCAGCAGAGCCAGCTGGTTGGTCACCCAGGAACGGTCCTTGCCCAGCCTCTCCGCAGCCCGGCTGCGGGCCCCTCGCTCGCCTTCGCCCTCCGCGCACACGTCGACCAGCTGCTGGACACCGCGGGCGCGCTCGATCACGTCGAAGTCCTCGCGCTCGAGGTTCTCCGCGAGCAGATGGTCGACGAACTCCTCCCTCGAGGAGGCCAGATCATCACGGACAACGAAGTCGAGCTGCTCGACACCCACATGCAGGGCGCTACGGTAACGGCGCTCCCCGTTGATCAGTACGTGTTCGCAGCCGTCGCCGATCAGGTCCTCGTGCGAGGGCCACAACTTCAGGTAGGCGGCGCGGCTCACAGCGACACAGGCGGCGAGCTGCACCTGGCGCAGCTCTTCGCCGAACCGGGTCATCTCCTCCTTCGTGCCGAAGTTCCGGCGCGGGTTCAACGGGGTGGGAGAGACCTTGGCAAGGTCGAGCCGCACCAGCTCGTAAGAGGGAATCGCACCTTCGGTGATCGCTTTGGCCCGCCCGCGGTCACTGCGCCGGGAGCGACCGAACGAAGAGCTCTGCCCGACCTTGTCGGCGATGCTCATCCCTTGATCCTCCTTGCGATCTTGCGCATGACCTGGGCCTGCTCGCAGTTGGGCTCGTAGGCGAGCAGAGGTTCCTTACGGCGCACCGCCTCGCGCTGCTCCTTCAGCTCCGGCACGACACCGAGGACGGGTTCGTCCATGTTCTGCCAGGACTCCAGGGAAGAGGTGGCAATGAACCCGTTGCGTGCGTCGTAGAGGTTGACGACGAACCCGAGGATGTTGATCTCCACCTTCAGGTCCTCGCAGAGGTCGTCCACCTGATCGGCGAGCATGTCGTAGGCATCGCCGGAGGTGTCCTCGGCCTGGACCGGGACCACAAGTCCGGAGTGGCCGGCCTCTTCGCCCTCACGGGTCCGGCCGTAGTACAAGGCCGTGTCCATGGTGTATCCGAGGCTCGGGGGGCAGTCGATGAGGATGAAGTCGAACTCCTCCTCGACTTCGGTCAGGACCCGCTCCAGCGCGATCTCCTTGATACGCACGGCGCGAGTAGTGGCCAGCTTCGCGTCCAGGAGGAAGGCGTCCTTGCAGGACGGGAGCAGCCACAGCTGCTCCTCGAAGTCGCCGCCCTTTATCGGGACGAAGAGCTCCCGCAGGTCGCCTTCGGTGTCACCGAGCATGTGCTTGGCGAGACTGGGGGCGTCGATCCCCAGCATCGGGTAGCCGAGCTGCTTGGTCAGGTGGCCCTGCGGGTCGAAGTCGACCAAGAGGACCTTCAAGCCCATCTCGGCCAGGGCCTGGGCGACACCGGCGGACACGGAAGTCTTGCCCACACCGCCCTTCTGGTTGCCGAAGACGAGCCGTCGCGCTCCTGTGGTGCTGGGCGCCGAACGACGAGAGGAGGGGTGGGTGTCCAGCCAGTGGCGGATCGACTGGGCCACGCCCTGGTTGTAGGAGATGCCTCGCGACGAACTGGCGGACTTCAGCTTCTCGTACAAACCGGCAGGGAGGTACGTCGAGAAGGAGGATCCGCCGCTGGTGTCGACGGCGGGGTGGCTCTTCAGCTTGATCCAGGAGGTCACGCCGGCGGTCACGGCGTCCTGGATGTCTTCACTCAATTCCGCGGCGCGTACCTTGAGTTCGCGTCGCAGGTCGGTCGGCAGCTTGGCAACTACCTTTTCCCGATCATCAGGGCTGTAGGGAGCGGTCATGGCGCTACCTTAGTAGCGTCCGGGGGCAGAGTCAGCCACCACACGCGGATTACATCCACAGATCCTCTGAAGAGACCCGTAGCTGAGCTGTGCAGCCCCTCAGCAACGCCAGTGCATCCTGTCGAAACAGCTACGCGAGGGAGAGGCCATCGGCATCTTGTTGTCCGCGGACAACAAGATGCTCAGCACTGCCAGCCAGGCAGGCGCCGTATGCGTCTGACGCGCGACCCCAGCCAGGCCTGACGCCAGGCGGAGGAGGTCAGCCCGTGGAAGACAACCTGTGCCACCAATGAGCGCAACCGTTCGAGCAGTACCGCTCGCGACGTCGTTCGTCGGTGATAGCAAGTACCGCAATCAGCAACCGGAACGCCTTCCGGCGCTCGTCGAGGGGCTTGAGAGAAGCGATCTTCCCCAGCTGCTCGTCGATCCGACCACGCGTGATCAGTACTGCCGGCGTGTGCGTCAGGCGCAGTCCAGCACGGCGAATGCTCTCCGGCCCGTCTTCGGCAACGGCGCGTGCCTGAACACAGTGGTGACACAGGAACAGCAGGACCCTGGACTGTTCCTCCGGGCTCAGGGTGTCGAACCATGTGATGCCCCGGGACATGGGGCGGAGCCCTTGGGCGAGTGAACCGCTCCGGGTCTGATGGAGGCTCGATTCCCTGAGAGGATCGAGTCATGGCACGTCCGTCCCCTTACCCTCCCGAGCTTCGCGAGCGCGCGGTGCGCATGGTTGCGGAGATCCGCCCGAACTACCCCACCGAGTGGGCCGCGATGAAGGCGGTCGCGGCCAAGCTGGGGATCGGTGCCGCCGAGACGGTGAGGACCTGGGTCCGCAAGACCGAGGTCGACGCAGGCCAGCGGCCCGGAGTCACGTCGGAAGAGGCCGCGGAGATCAAGCGGCTGCGGGCCGAGAACGCCGAACTGCGACGGGCGAACGAGATCCTCAAGGCGGCCTCGGCTTTCTTCGCGGCCGAGCTCGACCGGCCGTCGAAGCGCTCGTAGCGTTCATCGACGCACACCGCCAGGTGTTAGGGGTCGAGCCGATCTGCCGAGTCCTGACCAGCCACGGACTGAAGATCGCGACGAGCACCTACTACGCCGCCAGGAACCGCACCCCCAGCGACCGGTCGATCCGCGACAGGGAGCTGAAGACGCGGATCATCCGCGTCCACGCCGACAATTTCGGCGTCTACGGGGTCCGGAAGGTCTGGCGTCAGCTGCACCGCGAGGGCATACCGGTGGCCCGCTGCACCGTCGCCCGGCTGATGCGCGACCTCGGCCTCGAAGGCGCCCGGCGCGGGAAGAAGATCCGCACCACCGTCCGGGACGATGGCCATGAGCGGTCCGCTGACCTGCCGCAACGCGACTTCACCGCGTCCAGGCCGAACGAGCGGTGGGTGGCTGACTTCACCTATGTCGCCACCTGGTCGGGGATCGTCTACGTCGCGTTCGTCGTGGACGTGTTCTCCCGGGCGATCGTGGGCTGGTCCGCCGCCACCAGCAAGCGGGCCAAGCTCGTCCTCGACGCACTCGACATGGCCTTGTGGCGTCGCGATCGCGCCGGAACTCCCGTCGGTCCGGGGCTGGTTCATCATTCGGACGCGGGCAGTCAGTACACGTCTTTCGCGTTCACCGCGCACCTAATCGAGGCCGGCGTCGACGCCTCGATCGGCACCGTCGGCGACGCCTTGGACAACGCGCTCATGGAATCCCAGATCGGCCTCTACAAGACGGAGTTGATCAAGCCGCGCAGGCCCTGGCACGGCCTGGCCGACGTTGAACTCGCCACCGCGGAATGGGTCGACTGGTTCAACAACCAGCGCCTGCACACAGCGATCGGCGACATCCCGCCCCACGAGCACGAGACCAACCACTACGCTCAACACCAGCCCCAACCGGCGGCTGGAGTCAACGCATAGAGCCTCCACCGATCCCGGAGCGGTTCAAGCTTCATCTGATCCTGGACAACTACGCGACGCACAAGACGCCCGACATCAAGAAGTGGCTGCTGGCCCATCCGCGGTTCCTCCTGCACTTCACGCCGACCAGCGCGTCCTGGCTGAACCTGGTCGAGCGGTGGTTCGCCGAACTCACGCAGAAGAAGCTCAAGCGCGGCGTCCACCGCTCCGTCCAGGCCCTCGAACGCGACATCCGGGCCTGGCTCGCCAACTGGAACGAGCACCCCAGACCGTTCGTCTGGACGAAGACCGCCGACGAGATCCTCGACAAAGTCGCCGCCTACTGCCGACGAATCTCTGACTCAGATCACTAACGAGCTGGTGCGTGATTGCGGGTGAGATGCACGCTCCTGAGCTGATGGTCTTGTCAGGTGATGGTGTTGCGGTCGGAGACGAGGCCGGCGATGGCCCGGTAGGTATCGGACAGGGCATCTCGCCGGTGGGTCCAGCGGGTCGGCTGCTTCCGGCGCTTGTGATCGGCAAGAGCGTGTTCCGCCGGTATGCGTCGGGAGGAGTGGTGGTGGCGGGCCTGTTCTTGTGCTGCGTGGATCTCGGGCGGGCAGATCTTGTTCACTTTCCGCGGTGGTGTGATCGCCTGGCCGGGGTGATCACGCCGCGGTCCCGGGTAGTCCTTGTCGAGCAGGACGTGGACTTCGGGGAAGTGGCGGAACGGCTCATCGATACCTTCGCCGCGGATGGCGGTCGTATCGTGCATGCGTCCCGGGCGCGGGTTGCCGGCCCACAGGGTGTGACCGTGCCGGTCGGCGATGACGGTGGCTTTCATCGTGTTCTGTTTCTTCTTGCCCGACACCAATGCCCGCCGTCCGCCGCGGCCGGCGGTGGGCCTGCGGACCTGGACCTCGGTGGCGTCCGGGCGCAGCTCGACACCCTCGGCCTGAGCGTAGGCGAAGACATCTGCCAGGGTTCGAAGCCGGATATCAGGACGGTCGGGGACTGCGCATCCGCGTTCGGCCAGGAGTCCGTGTATCTCGCCGACGGCCCGGGTGACGGTGGAACGGTCGACACCGAACAGCAGGGCAAGGACTGAGTGCGGCAGATCGTGCCGCAGGTGGATCAGCGTGGCCGCCGGCCGGTCGACGAAGACCAACCGGTGGCGGGCGCCGGCTCCCGCGGCCCGTTTCCTGGCTCCACCTCGCGCGGCATGACGACGCCCCTCGGCTCCGGCCTGCCACGGCACCGCCAGCTCTTCGATCAGACAAGCGAGATGACGCGAAGAGAGCCCTGTGAACAGCCGATGCGACAACACTGCCCGATTGACCATGATCGCCACAGGCAGATCATGCCACCGACCAGGCACGACACCTCACCCGCTATCACGCACCAGCTCGTAAGTCACTTCTTCTGCTTCTCGGCGTTCTTGGAGTCGATCTCGGCGATGAGGCCCTCGATGAGCGTCTTGATCTCGTCGCGGATGGGTCGGACGGCGTCGACTCCCTGGCCGGCGGGGTCTTCAAGAACCCAGTCGAGGTAGGTCTTGCCGGGGAAGTAGGGGCAGGCGTCGCCGCAGCCCATGGTGATGATGTAGTCCGACGCCTGCGCGGCCTCGACAGTTAGGACCTTGGGCTGCTGGTCGGAGATGTCGATGCCGAGCTCGGCCATGGCGGCCACGGCGGCCGGGTTGACCTGGTCGCCGGGCAGGGAGCCGGCGGAGCGGACCTCCACGCGGCTGCCCGCGAGGTGGCGCAGGAATCCGGCGGCCATCTGGGAGCGCCCGGCGTTGTGGACGCAGACGAACAGCACGGAGGCCAGGGGGGACTCGGACATCGGTTCTTCTTTCGTGACAGACGGGCATCAGCCCGGACTGGCATCACCCCTCACTGATGTGACAGTATCAGTCCATGCTGACGTCAGTCGACACTGAGCTGTTGAAGGTCCTCGCCGACCCCCTGCGGCTCCAGATCGTGACCCTGCTCGCCCACGAGACCCTGTGCACCACGCACCTGGTCGAGGAGACCGGAGCCAGACAGACCAACCTCTCCAACCATCTCAAGGTGCTGCGGGAGGCCGGCGTGGTGGAGACCGAGCCGTGCGGCCGGTTCACGTACTACCGACTGAAGCCCGACGTCCTCGACGCACTCGCCGGCCAGTTCGCCGCACTCGCCGACACCGCCCGCACCCACGCCGACTCCAAGAGGTCCTGTTGAGCCCCACCGCCCCCCCGACCGCCGCCCCGGAGGCATCCGTGGTCGCGAAGCTGTCGACGCTCGACCGCTTCCTCGCCGTCTGGATCCTGCTGGCGATGGCCCTCGGCCTGGGTCTGGGCCGCCTGATCCCCGGCCTGAACGACGCGCTGGCGAAGGTCGAGATCGGCGGCATCTCCCTGCCCATCGCCGCCAGCCTGCTGATCATGATGTACCCGGTGCTGGCCAAGGTCCGCTACGACCGGCTGGAGGCGGTGACCGGCGACAAGAAACTCATGGTCTCCTCCCTGGTCATCAACTGGGTGCTGGGACCGGCGGTGATGTTCGCGCTCGCCTGGATCTTCCTGCCGGACCTGCCCGAATACCGCACCGGCCTGATCATCGTCGGCCTCGCCCGCTGCATCGCCATGGTCATCATCTGGAACGACCTGGCCTGCGGCGACCGCGAAGCCGCCGCCGTTCTGGTCGCCCTCAACAGCGTCTTCCAGGTCATCGCCTTCGGCCTGCTGGGCTGGTTCTACCTCGACCTGCTGCCCGGCTGGCTCGGCCTGGGCGAAGGCGAGACGCTGGACATCTCCATGTGGAAGATCGCCCTCAACGTCGTCATCTTCCTCGGCGTCCCCCTCCTCGCCGGCTTCCTCACCCGCCGCATCGGCGAGAAGAAGCTGGGACGCGAGACCTACGAGACCAAGTTCCTGCCGAAGATCGGCCCCTGGGCCCTCTATGGCCTGCTGTTCACGATCGTCATCCTCTTCGCCCTGCAGGGCAAGACCATCACCTCCCAGCCGCTCGACGTCGCCCGGATCGCACTGCCGCTGCTGGTTTACTTCGCCCTCATGTGGTTCGGCACCTTCGCGCTCGGCAAGGCCATCGGCCTGCACTACGACCGCACCGCCACCCTCGCGTTCACCGCGGCGGGCAACAACTTCGAGCTCGCCATCGCGGTCGCCATCGCCACCTTCGGCGTCACCTCCGGACAGGCCCTCTCCGGCGTTGTCGGCCCCCTCATCGAGGTCCCCGTCCTCGTCGCCCTGGTCTACGTCTCGCTGGCCTGGCGCAAGAAGTTCACCCCCGCCCAGCGGTAGGCACGCGTTCCGCGTCACCCGCCAGGTGCCCCGCCCCGCCGTGCGGGGCGGGGCACCGCCGTCGAGAAGGGAAAGCTGGCTATGACCCAGCACCGCACCGCCGACGTGGTCGTTATCGGCGGCGGACAGGCCGGTCTCGCCGCCGGCTACTACCTGCGCCGCGCCGGGCTCGACTTCGTCATCCTCGACGCCGACGCTGCCCCGGGCGGAGCGTGGCAGCACACCTGGGACTCCCTCCACCTCTTCTCCCCCGCCGCCTACTCCTCCCTGCCCGGCCGCCTCATGCCACCGCAGCCGGGCCAGACCTACCCCGGCGCAGCCCACGTCGTCGACTACCTCACCGACTACGAGCAGCGCTACGACCTTCCCCTCCACCGCCCCGTACGAGTGAGCGGCGTCCACCGCGACGGTGAACTCCTGCGCGTGGAGACCGACACCGGGACATGGCGGGCCCGCGCGGTCATCAGCGCCACCGGTACCTGGTCCCGCCCCTTCGTCCCCGCCGTTCCCGGACGCACAGAGTTCCAGGGCGCCCAGCTGCACACCATGGAATACCGGCGGCCCGAGGGCTTCACTGGGCAGAAGGTGATCGTGGTCGGTGGCGGGAACTCCGGCGCCCAGATCGCCGCCGACCTCGCGCACAGCACCGAACTGACCTGGGTCACCCTGCGCGAACCGCGCTACCTCGCCGACGACATCGACGGCCGCGCCCTGTTCGACCACGCCACCGCCCGCCGCCGCGCCCTGGACGAAGGCCGCACCGATACCGGCGGCGTCGCCTCGCTGGGCGACATCGTCGCCGTCCCGCCCGTCCGCGCGGCCCGCGACGCAGGCCTGCTCAAGGCCCAGCCGATGTTCACCCGCCTCACAACGACCGGCGTGCAGTGGCCCGACGGCACCACGACGGATGCCGACGCGGTCATCTGGTGCACCGGCTTCCGCCCCGCCCTCTCCCACCTCGCCCCGCTGGGCCTGCGCGGCCCCCGCGGCCACATCCCCACCACCGGCACCCAGGCCATCGGCGAACCGCGCCTGCACCTCCTTGGTTATGGCGACTGGACCGGCCCTGCCTCCGCCACCCTCATCGGCGTCGGCCGCCCCGCCCGCGACGCCGTCCGGGCCGTCACCGATCTCCTGCGCTGACCGCAGGAGTGGCCACGGCGGTCAGTGGTACCGGGCGACCTTGACGGCAGAGACGAGCAGGATCACGGCCAAGGCGGGAATCAGCACTACGTCCGGGACCACTCCGAGCAGCAGCCCGCCAGCAACGGATCTGCCGATTATGGTCACTGCGAAGCGGGCGTTGGCGCCGGGCATAAGTAAATGACACTTTCCCTGTGGGGCTGAGGAGCATAGAGGGGGCTGGCCGTGTCCTCGGGCGCGGCCGGCCCTCTTTCTCAGCTCTGGTTGTCCAGCGGCATACCGGCAGCTGTCCGGTGGATGCGGATCGCGGCTGCCTGGGCTTTGCGGGCCCGGTCGGCGGCCTCACCGCACACATGGGCAGGCACCGGCAGCGGGATGCCGCGCGCGTCCAGGAGGAAGCTGGCCTTGTGCGGCAGGGGCCGTATCTGGGCCGCGTCGTAGCAGTCCTGCCAGGACACGGTGTGACCGGCCGGCGGGCAGCAGAAGTCGGCGAAGACGGCGGCCAGGAGGTCGTGGAGGGCTTCGGGGTCCACTCCGCCGAGCAGAGTCTCGTACGGGTCGGGGAGCACGCGGGCGATGAACCGCGCGGCGGGGACAGGGGGGCAATTCATGAGGGGACTCCCTATTTGTTGTCGGCCCCGCGCCGTCCCTATAGCTTACGGCGCGGCGCCGACACCGGTCCCCCAGCCGGAAAGCTGATCACGTTACCGGCCGGAACTAGTTCTCAATTCGCCTGTGACAGTTCGGCCTTGTCCACCCAGCGGGCCAGGACACTCAACGCCGCGAGTTGTTCCAGCGCCTCGTGCTCGGGCAGCTCCGGCAGGCCGTCCTCGTGGCTGTTGGGATTGCGGATGCCCGCGTAACAACCTTCGGCGAAGGCCATGGCACCGCGATGGATGCTGCGGAAGGTGTCTCCGCCGTCATCCTTCATCAGGCGAAGACGGTGCTCGCCCTCCTTGGGCGGAGTCAGCGAGAAGGCGTTCTGGAAAAGCTTCGTCTCGCTGAGGTCTCGCCGCTGCACCTTGTTCTGCGTCTCGGCGTTGACCTTTCTCGCCGCAGCGGTGACGGCCTCGCGGAAGTGACCGCTCTGCCACAGTGCCCGCGCGCCCTGCCAGACCCACGGGTGCATGGTCGCGGCACTGAGCTGAGGAGCGTTGTCCCCCAGACGTTCACGGATCTCCGCATCCCGCTGGAGTGCCGCTTCGGCCCGCTGGGCGGCCTCCCGGTGCTGGCACCAGCGGTTGACCTCCTCGTTGCGGTCGGAGGGAACCTCGGTCTTCCAGCGCGGCAGTACCCGGTCGAGGATCTTCTCCACCACGTGGGCGCTCGCGATGATGTCGCTCTGTGATCCCCTGTTGGACAGGCTGCTGCCGAAGAGCATCACGCCGGGCGGGTCAGGCGGCCGGTACAGCTCGGTCAGTTCCAGGAAACGGGCGAGCTCACCACGTGCCCAGTCGATGTCGAGAGTCATCACGCCATCATCCACACATCCACTGACAGTGGAACCCGCCCGGCATGGTGGTCAGGAGACGGCAGGGCTGCGCCGCTCGACGAACATGACGTTCCGCCATACGCCATGGTGGCGGCCAATGCGCTCTCGAGTGCCGATGACCCGAAAGCCGGCCCGTTCATGGACGGCGAGGCTGGCGGTGTTCTCGGGAAAGATCCCGGCCTGGATCGTCCAAATTCCCGCCGCCTCTGTAGAAGCGACCAGCGCCTTCAGTAGGGCGGAGGCGACGCCCTGGCCGCGGGCACCGGGATGGACGTACACCGAGTGCTCGATGACGCCGGCGTATGCGCTTCGCTCCGATACGCGTGAGGCGGCGACCCAGCCCAGGAGGCGTCCGGCCTCGTCGACGGCGGCGAAGCGGTGCTCGGGCAGCTTGCCCGCGTCGAACTGCTCCCAGGTGGGGGCGGTGGTCTCGAAGGTGGCGTTGCCTTCGTCGATGCCGGCCTGGTAGATCGCGATGACCTGATCGGCGTGGTCGGCGGTCAGCGGGATGACGAGGGTGGACAGGGAGGCGGTCATGCGCCGGAGGCCTTGGTGAGCAGGGCGCCCATGGCGGCCAGGACGGCCGGTTCGACGCGGTAGTAGACCCAGGTGCCGCGCCGCTCGGAGGTGAGCAGCCCGGCTTCCTTGAGCTTCTTCAGGTGGTGGGAGACAGTGGGCTGGGAGACACCGACGTCAGAGATGTCGCACACGCAGGCTTCTCCGCCCTCGTGCGAGGCGACGGCGGAGAACAGGCGCAGCCGGACAGGGTCGCCCAGTGCCTTGAACATCTTCGCCGCCGGCTCGGCCTCCTCGGCGGTCAGGGGCCGCTCGTTCAGAGGCGGGCAGCACGGTTCGACGGCGGGCTCGAGGAGCGGCAACGCCTTCACATTCGACATACGTCTATGTTGACACATGTCGAAGCAAGTCCCCAGGGTTACCGGCTGCGCAGTTCCCGGGCGATCCTGCGGGCCACCCGCCGTGCATCGCGGCCGACGCCGCGCAGGGACGCCGACGATAGGCTGCGCTGCCATTCCAGCCCGACGTGCGCCAGGCGGGGATGGGCAAGGGAGGAGCCGTCCCGGTGCCGGGGCCTGCCTGTACCGTCGAGGGCTCCGAGCAGTGGGGCAAGGCAGTCGAGGTCGGGCCGATAGCCGGTGGCCAGGATGATGGCGTCCACTTCCTCCACCGTGCCGTCGGCCCACGTGACGACGAGTCCGTCGATACGGGTGAACATCGGGCGCCGCTCCGGCCGGCCGGCGGCGAGGGCGGCGCGGTAGCGGCCGTCGTCGATGACCGCCATTGTGGCCGGCCGCTGCTGGAAGCGGCCCAGCGGTGCCGTGTCCAGGCCCGTGACGCTCAGCCAGAAGTGCAGGTCCCGCCCCAGCGGGCGCTGCGGGAACCAGCGCACCGGCGCCCGGCTCGCCAGAGTTACACGCGCCACCCGGCCCAGCTCGGTGGCAACTTGCACGGCTGAGTTCCCCGCGCCGACGACTACGACCCGTTGCCCGGCGAACAGGCCCGGGGTTCGGTACTGCGAGACGTGCAGCAGCGTGCCGGTGAAGGTGTCGAGTCCGGGCAGGGCGGGCCGGTTCGGGCGACCGAAGCCCCCGGTGGCCGTGATCACTGCCCGAGCCCCCAGCCGCTGTTCGCCTTCGAGGTCCAGCGTGAAGCCGTCCCCGGCCGTACGGACAGACGTGACCCTGCTGCGGGTGCGGATGTCGGCGTCCAGGCGTTCGGCATACCGCAGCAGGTAAGCCACCACCTCGTCCCGGTGCGGGTAACGGCCCGCCTCGCCACCGAAGGGCAACCCCGGCAGCGCGCTGTAGCGAGCGGGTGAGAAGAGGGTGAGGCTGTCGTAGTACCGGGTCCAGGACCCGGCCGTCTGGTCCGAGGCCTCCAGGATCACCGGCTTGAGTCCTTCGCGCAGAAGGCTGTGCGCGGCGGCGAGGCCGGACTGACCGCCTCGGATGACGGCGACGTCGGCGTGCTTCATGAACAACCACCCAGGTTCGACGAATGTCTATGTTGACACCTATCGATACAGGTGTCATGCTGGCGGCGCAAGAGATCGACACATGTCGAAACACAAGGGGACTCGTCATGAACGCCACCACCACCGAGCAGCTGCCCGTTGTGGTCATCGGGGCCGGCCCGGCCGGCCTGGCCGCCGCCGCCCACCTCACCGGCCGCGGCATCGAACCCCTGGTCCTGGAAACCGGAGCGCAGGCGGGCGCGGCGGTACGCGAGTGGGCACACGTGCGGCTGTTCTCCACCTGGAGCGAGCTGACCGACCCGGCCGCCGAGAAGCTCCTGGCCCCCACCGGCTGGACCAAGCCCGACGCGAAGACCTACCCCACCGGTGGCGACTGGGCCGAGCAGTACCTGCGGCCGCTCGCCGACACCCTTGGTGAGCGTGTGCGGTTCGGGGCCCGGGTCACCGGCGTCTCCCGCGCCGGCCGGGACCGGATCGTCGACGCCGACCGCGCCACCCAGCCCTTCACCGTCCACGTCACCCACGCCGACGGCCGCGAGGAGCGGCTCTTCGCCCGCGCGGTGATCGACGCCTCCGGTACCTGGGCCACCCCGAGCCCGGCCGGCGCCTCCGGCCTGCCGGCCCTCGGCGAGAAGGCCGCCGCCGACCGCATCACCTACCGCGTCCCCGACCTCACCGACCCCGCCGCCCGCGCCCGCTACGCCGGCAAGCGCACCGCCGTCATCGGCTCGGGCGCCTCTGCCTTCACCGCGCTCGCCTTCCTCGCCGACCTGGCCAAGGCCGAGGGCGGTGCGGGGACGAAGGCGGTGTGGATCTTGCGCCGGGGTATCTCCGGCTCCACCTTCGGCGGCGGGAGCGCCGATCAGCTGCCCGCCCGCGGCGCCCTGGGACTTGCCGCCAAGGCCGCCGTGGATGAGGGCCACGCGGATGCCGTCACCGGCTTCCGCACCGAAGCCATCGAACGCGAAGGTAACCAGCTCGTCCTGGTGGCGGAGGACGGCCGGCGCCTCGACCCGGTCGACGAGGTCATCGTCCTCACCGGTCTCCGCCCCGACCTGACCTTCCTCGACGAGCTCCGCCTCGGCCTGGACGAGCGCCTCCAGGCACCCGTCGACCTCGCCCCGCTGATCGACCCCAACCAGCACTCCTGCGGCACGGTCTACCCGCACGGCGTCAAGGAGCTCTCCCACCCCGAGCAGGGCATCTACCTGGTCGGCATGAAGTCCTACGGCCGCGCCCCGACTTTCCTCGCCCTCACCGGATACGAGCAGGTCCGCTCGGTCGTCGCCGACATCGCCGGCGACCACGAGGCAGCCGAGCGCGTCGAACTGGTCCTGCCGGAGACCGGAGTCTGCGGCGGTGCGGGCCTGTTCGACCAGCCCCAGAGCGACGAGACCACTACCGACGGCGGCGGCTGCTGCGCCCCGGCGCCGGCCCTCATCCCGCTCGAGACCACGGCTCCGGCGCCTTCCTGCTGCTCGTGACCGAACTGAGCACCGCGACCAGCGGGGCTGTGACCGGGACGGGGGTCCGGTCGCGGCCCCGCGCCGTGCTGCCCGCCCTGTGCGCCACCCAGATCACCAGCTGGGGCATCGTCTACTACGCCTTCCCCGTCCTGAACCCCCAGATCACCGCCACCACCGGCTGGCCCGCAGCCAGCACCATGGCTGCCTTCTCCCTCGCCCTGGTCGTCTCCGGTCTCGCCGGCATCCGCGTCGGCCGGATCATCGACCAGCGCGGACCGCGCACCGTCATGACCGCAGGCTCCATCGCGGCACCGTGAGCATGGTGATCGTGGCGACGGTGCCGAACCTGCCGGTGTTCTTCGCCGGCTGGATCCTGGCCGGACTGTCCATGTCCGCCACCTTCTACCAGCCCGCGTTTGCCGCTCTGACCCGCTGGTGGGCCCCCGACCACGTCCGCGCGCTCACGATCGTCACCCTCGCCGGCGGCCTGGCCTCCACCGTCTTCGCCCCCCTCACCGCCGCCCTCGCAAGCCAGCTGACGTGGCGCGCCACCTACCTCGTCCTCGCCGTGATCCTGGCCGTGATCACGATTCCGGCCCATGCCCTGGCCCTGCGGGCCCTCTGGCCACCGGCACCACCCGCACTGGCCCACACCCACGACGCCCCGCGCGCGATCATCCGCAGCCGGCCCTTCCTGCTGCTCGCACTCGCCTTCACCTTGTCGGCGTTTGCGATGTACGCGGCCGTCGTCACCCTCGTCCCCCTCGTCACCGACCGCGGCTACACCACCAGCCAGGCCGCCTGGGTCCTGGGTCTGGGCGGCGCCGGCCAGACCCTCGGCCGCATCCTCTACGCCCCCCTCGCCCGCCACACCACCCCCGCCTCCCGCACCGTCACCCTCCTCACCCTGGGCGCCGTGACCAGTGCCGCCTTCGCCGTCGCCTCCGGCCCCTACCCTGTGCTGATCGCGGTCTCAGTCGCGGCAGGCGCGGTCCGCGGCAACCTCACCCTGCTCCAGACCACCGCCGTCACCGACCGCTGGGGAACCACCCACTACGGAAGCCTCTCCGGCATCCTCAGCGCCCCCGCCATGACCGCATCCGCCCCCTTCGCCGCCGCCCTCCTCGCACCACCCCTGGGCGGCACCCCCCACCTCTTCGCCCTCCTGGCCACCCTTGCTCTCGCAGGCGCGTTCGTGGCAGCCGGAACATCGCCCCGCAACCCGGCATAGACCCCGGCCCACGCCCACACCATCGCGACCGGCACAGCCTCGCCTACACCGATCCGCACCAACGCTCTTCATGGCAGGCGCGCCAGCAAACACACAGAACGCCGAATGGGTATGAGCGCTTCGGCAGTACTCGGCGCATCGTTGCCGAGGCCCGTCGGCGTTGCAGAGCAACACTGTGACGGCCCTCCGAGCCTCCAGGCCTCTGACCGGCCAGGACCGCGCCGTACCCGCAGCAGCCCCCTGCGCAACACGGCCCGCGTGCTGCCTCATTTCCGGATCGTGGATCGCAACACTGCTGGGGTCGTCCATTCTAGTTTCTCCCTTCGGCAAGCGGCCGAACGGGTGACAACACCTGCCCGACACAAGCGGGTTGGGAGAATGGAGAGCACGGTGGAGCGTCCTCTGCTGTCGCTGAGATCGACTCTGGTGTTTCTGCTCGCTGTGCTTGCGGGCGCGGTGGCAGGCGGGCTGACTGCCCTGGCCGGGGAGGGCACCGCGCGGAGTCTGCTCGCGGGCTTTGCTGCTGCGGGACTGGCTGTGCCCTTCTTCAACAGCTTGATCTCTTGTGAGGACAGGTCGGCTCAGCCTTCCTGCCCCGCACCGGTGAGTACGGCCCGGGAGAAGAGCAATGGGTGAGCTACGGCCTCTGGGGGAGGATCTCAACGATGCCTCGAGGGCGCTCGCCGAGGCGCTGCGTGAGCTGTTCGAGGGGCTGAAGGTGTCGGTGCGGCGGTACGCGGCCCGGCGCCGGCTGGACCCGGGGACGGTCTCGCGTTACCTGAACGGCACCCGGTTACCTCCCTGGCAGGTGATCAGTGACCTCTTCGCGGATGTTGCCGAGCACCGTGGCACCGCGGTCACCACCGAGGCCATCGAGTTCGTACGCGGCCTGTACGGCTCGGCCGTGGACGCCTCCTCCTCCCCCAAACATGCGGTGGAGATCCTGGAGCAGCAGCTGGCCGACGCCGACCGCGTCTCCCGGCGCTCTAGCGTCCGCGGGGATGTGCTGGGGGATGCGCTGCTGGACCGGACAGAACGCATCGCCGACCTAGAAACCCGGCTCAACCAGCTCGAGCTCGACCGTGTCACCGAACGCAAGCGTGCCGATGAGCTTGCGGCAGCGCACCCGGAGGTCTCCGGGCTCATTCAGGAGCGCAACGAGCTCCAAAGAGAGGTCGAGCGACTCGGCGCAGCCCTGCAGGAAGCGCAGGCTCAGCGCGCGGCGGCGGAAGGCCGCTGCGATCTCCTCGAACGGCAACTGGACGCCGTCGAACAGGCCGCAACGGCGGCGCTGCCCGCCGCTCCGCAGAGCATGCCCAAGATTCTCGTCGTCGACGATCAGCCCGATAACCTGCTCGCCATGACCGCGGTCCTGGCGACGCTTGACCAGGAACTCGTCACCGTCTCTTCCGGCCGGGAAGCCCTGAAAGCCCTGCTCGACCACGACGACTTCGCCGTCATCATCATGGACGTGCAGATGCCGGAGATGGACGGCTACGAGACCTGCGCACACATCAAACGCCGCCCGAGAACCCGTGACGTCCCCATCATCTTCCTGACCGCCATGGGCGTGGACTCCGCGCACTCCGCACGCGGCTACTCCGCCGGTGCCGTCGACTACATCAGCAAGCCCTTCGACCCCTGGGCCCTGCGCGCCAAAGTCGCCGTGTTCACCTCCATCTACCTGGAGCGGCATACCCCGTAGTCCGGGCGCTGCCACGCCGTGGGGTCGAGCGGGACGATACCGGTGGCCGCGTACCTAGCCGTGCCCGTTGACTGAGGGCTACGGGTTGTCAGAAGCAGTGCCTTATCCATCGGCCGGATGTGGTCGAGGCGCTCTTGCGGACCGGTCCTACGCTGGAGATATGGCCACCGATCCCTTGTTGAGGCAAGGCCCCGGCTCGACGGATCTGGTCCTGCGCGCGGGGCCGACCGGTCGGGTGTGGAACGCGCTGATGTCGGTGGGGCCGGCGTTGTTCGTTCCGCTCGCCCTGGGTGTGCCGACCCTGGTTGTCGCCCTCTGGATGGCGCTGGCCGGGGCACGGGCGTCGACCGTGTTCGTGGTGGTGGGGGTGATCGTCGGGTTGGAGTACCTGATCGGCTGGCCGGTGCTGGCGTTTTCCCGGGCCCGGGACATCCTGCGGGTGGAGTTCGCGCCAGCCGGGGTGCCCGCGTCCCTGCGGTTGGTCCGGGCCGCCGGGCCGGACGCCTGGCTGCCCGTTGCGACCCTGCGCGAGGTGTGGCTGACGCACAAGGTGGTGGAGCCTTACCAGGGGGACTACAAGCCGGCCGTCTCCACGTTCGCGCTGGAACTCGTCCTGGGGGGCGCCCGGGAGCGGATCGAGCTCCCGTTCGTCGGCGACCCGCGGCGGCTCGCCGACGCCTTGAAGGCTCTGCTCGGCCCGGCTGGGGTTGTGGTGTTGCTGCGCATCGAGCGCAGCACGCGCGAACGGCCGCAGTCCAGCTCCCGCTGGACATCAGGTGGTTCGGTCTCGGCCAACTCGGGTGGCGGCTGACCCCGGGCTGCCCGTGGCGCTCCCCGGCAGGGAGCGCCAGTCGATGCAACCGGCGGGTGGTGCGGGGCAGTCTGCCGTGGCCGCGCGTTGAGCCGCCGGGTCGACCATTGCGGGCTTTCGCCGGCTTCGGGGCGGCGGCTACTGGACGGCTACGTTGGCGCCCTCCTGTTTGAGGATTCATCCCCGTGGGGCGCGGCTGTGGCAGCGATCAGCCGCTGGCGTTGTAGGAGTAGAACCGCGCGTCTCATTCCGGGCTGAGTACGGCGTCCAGTATCGCGAGCCCTCGGCAATGGGTGCGCAGTTCCTCTATACCGGGCAGCGCTCGGGCCACATCATGTACGGTCACGCGGCCATTTCATCGCACCTGGCTGGCAGCCCGGAGGGCGCCCCGCTGCGGCGTCCTCCCAGCGCGAACCCGGCCCGCAGCCAGAACACTTACGGGCCGACTGCAGTGCTCAGTCACACCCGGGACGTCGTGTCTGGCCGCCTTCGTGACAACTATCGCGCCTTGGCACATTGATGTGGTTCGGCCTTTTGGGCGAGGAGCCGGACTACAGTTCGAACTCGAGGTACTCGATGTCCGTGAAGCGCACCTCGTCCAGAGAGTCGGCGCGGCGGCCGCCGTCCTGGAAGTAGACGTCCTTGAGCGCTTCGACGACGATCTGCTCGAGCTCGCGTTCGTTCTCACCGGTGTCAGTGTCGCTGAGGTTGCCGTCCTTGATGTACCGGGCGAGGTTGAGCTCCGGCACGTCGAACTGTTCGCAGCCGCCTTGCCCCCCAGTACCGGCCGGGTGTCTTCCCGTGCCTTCGGTTCACGGTGTCCGGGCGGCGCGCAGAGGGCTGCGGCGAGGTAGAGGAAGGCCAGGCAGTTACGCGGGCGGCTTTCGTAGCGTTGGTTGAGCCGGTGGTAGCCGGTGGTAGCCGGTCAGCCAGAACACAGCCTGCTCGATGACCCGCCTGCGGCGTCTACGCCATTTTGATGACCCGATGTCCTTGCGGGCGATGTGGACAGCCATGCATTTCCAGCGGCGGGGTGAGAAGCGGAAGCAGCAACATGAAGCGTATTACGGCTTAGTAGCGAAGCGTTAGTCAACCAGCAGCATAACGTTAGCTCTTGGTGTTCATACTTCAAGAGTCATGCGCTGCAGCACTGGAGGCGATCCGCCTGTTCTTCGGATCGCTCGTCTCGATCTCACGGTCGGGAGGCCTATGGTGAATCGGCGAGAAAACAAATCTTTAGTGAACTCGGGGAAGGTTTCTGTATGAGTAAGCGAGGTGTTCTTTCAGGGCTGACAGCAGCCCTGGGAGCGGGTGTCATGGTGCTGGCCGGCATGACGGGCAGCGCCGGCGCTGCCGAGGTGGGCACCATGGCCGTCGGGACCCAGATCAAGAACGTCGCCACCGGCCGCTGTCTCGACTCCAACTACTATGGCAATGTCTACACAAGCCCGTGCGCCGGCGACCACAACAATCCCTACCAGCAGTGGATAGGCGAGTGGAGCGGCGCAACGTACTACCTGAAGAACGTGCAAACCGGGCTTTACCTTGGGCACTACGGGTCGGGGAATACTGGTGTCAGAACTGTCGGATCTGACTCTGTCTATAGAGGTTGGCATGCCATAGCTGTCAGTGAGATCCAGCGGTATAACTTCCGGCCTTGGGGCAATAGCCCGCTGAACCTGGATTCGGATGCCAAAGGCAATGTGTACCTGAAGGAAATGAACAAGCCGAAGAACGACAACCCCTACCAGATGTGGTGGTACTGGTAAAAGACCGAACCAGCACGCGGTTGTAAAAAAATCGGCGAGAAAGCAAATCTTCAGTGAATTAATGAGAGGCTTCTGTATGAGTAAGCGAGGTGTTCTTTCAGGGCTGACAGCAGCCCTGGGAGCGGGTGTCATGGTGCTGGCCGGCATGACGGGCAGCGCCGGCGCTGCCGAGGTGGGCACCATGGCCGTCGGGACCCAGATCAAGAACGTCGCCACCGGGCGCTGTCTCGACTCCAACTACTCTGGCGATGTCTACACAAGCCCGTGCGCCGGCGACCACAACAATCCCTACCAGCAGTGGGTAGGCGAGACGATAGCCGGCAAGTACTACCTGCGAAACGTGCAGACCCTGCTCTTTCTCGAGCACAACGGAACCAGCGTCAGAACCGCAGGCTGGTACTCCGACAATCGCGCCTGGTCGACTGCGACCGGCTCCCAGCAGCAGTACAACTTCCGGCCCTACGGTGTCTCGTTGAACCTGGATTCGGACGCCAAAGGCAATGTGTATCTGAAGGAACTGAACCAGCCGACGAACAACAATCCCTACCAGCAGTGGTGGTTCTGGTAGACCGCCGCCCCGGGGCACGGTGAGTGGCACCCTGCCACATCCGCGTCCACTCGGCGATCACGGCATGGGCCCGGGAGCAGCATCGGCGTAGCGCCGACTCCCGGGCTTGTGGCTGCCCTCACACCACCCAGCGCGCTCCACGCCGCAGCCCTGCGTCACTACAAGCGACTCGCCCGTCTCACCACGTAGGACAAAGCCTCAGTAGATCTGCACGCCGCTCGCGGTATGGCCGCTACAGCTCGGACTCGAGGTGCTCGATGTCCGTGAAGCGCACCTTGTCCAGAGAGCAGGCGCGACGGCCGCCGTTCTGGAAGTAGACGTCCTTGAGTGCTTCGGTGGCGATCTGCTGGAGCTCGTGCTCGTTGGCGCCGGCGTCCTGGGCGTCGAAGGAGCGGGCGGCGTAGGTCGGGGCAGGGCGATGGTCAGGTGCCGGATGCAGTCCTGGCCGGTTGGCTTTTGTCCTCTGGCACTGAACATGGATCGATTGCCAGGGAGGTTGAACAGCCACTACGGTCCGGCCACTGATGCCACCCGAGACTCAGAACTGTTGTGGCTGTCACCGACCCGCACCCGAGGGTGGTGCCGCACGCGAAGCGAGCTCAGCCGGGGAGGCAGGCTCCCCCGAGCAAGACGGCCGTACAGCGCCGGAGGGATCGTGTAGGCGGCGCGGACGACCGGTCGACGAACAGATCACGGACCTCGGGTCGGTACGGGGCTGGTCAGTGCTGCGTCCTCCCGACCGTGAACGGGCCGGTCGCGGGGGCCACGCACTTGTCCACGACGGGCTCCTCGCCCCCCACCGAACCCTCCAGGCAGAGCCGTCCGCCGTTCTCGCGCAGGTCGAGGAAGAACTGCGTGGTCACACCGGACTGCTTGAGGTCGTGGATGCGCTCGTCGGGGTAGCCGAGGCCGTTCAGGGCCGCCCTGACCTTGGCCGGGGTGGGCTCCGTCAGCTCTTGGACGGCCACGTAGATGCGCTGCTCGTGGTGGTTGCTCGCGCACCAGTCGCGCGCGTTCAGCTCCACCTCCGGTCCCGACGTGGGCATCACCGGCTCGACCATGCCGGCTGGAGCCTCTTCACCGGGAGGAGCCGGCTGCGGGTTCGGCGGCCCCTCCAGGGGGGTCCCCGGAGCTGGGCAGGTCTGTGCGATGTACTCCTGTATCTCGGCGAGGGACGGAGAGGACAGGCTTTCCATGGGCTTCGCGGGCGCGGCTGCCGTGGCCACCGCGGTCGAGGCCGGCTCGTTGTTGCCGGTGGCCTTCGCTGTGCCGCAGGCGCCGAGTACCAGCACCGCAAGGACCGTGAGGGCCGGGGTGAGTCGCGGTCGGCGCGAGGAGCGGGCAAACGTGCTGGTGGAGCGGCGGGTTCGGGTCATGCGCCCAGTCTCCGATCATGCCGAGCCCGGCGCGTGAGTACACATACTCACCTGGCCAGGTGGCAGTTGCTCAAACCCGGTCCGCCTCCGTATCCCCCGTCCGCTGGCACAGGGCCGTGGGCGTGACATCGGTTGTCACGCCCCTTCCCGAGAAGTGTCACGCGGCCTCAAAATATGCCCATTTATATCCGCTTTGTGAAGTCCGTAGGTGTCCTCTCCCATCGGATCTTGCTCGTTTGCCATCGAAGCGTGATGGCTACCGGTTTCGGGACATCGAACCTTAACCGCGCAGGTCAGGAGCTTTCCCTGCCCGAGGGCCGGAGTCACGGCGGATGGGACTGACCTGCTTGGATTCCGGCATGACGGATTGGGCGCAACTCAGCCATGCCTACGGCTCGGCGGAAGACATACCGGTGCTGCTGGATCAGATCGCTTCGGAACCGATCCCCGAGTACTGGAGCAATCTGTGGTCGGCGCTCTGTCATCAAGGCAGTGTCTACTCGGCCAGCTTCGCGGCCTTGCCATGGCTGGCCGACGTAGCCGGCCGCGATGACCGGGAGCAGGCGGTGAGCGCCTTGAACCTGGTGGGTGCGATCTTGGCGGGCTCTGACCAGCCGCACGGGGCCGGCGACGTCCGCGCCCAGCACGCTGCGGAGATCGAGCCCCTGCTGGTAGTGGCGAACGAACACCTCCGGGCATCGTCCGATCGGAACGAGTACGCCTATCTCCTGGAGTCCATGCTGAGCTTCGAAGGCGTCGTGGGCTGGGGTGAAGACCTCGCCTGGGGCCTCGTGAACGAGGAGTACGAGTCTCCTGCCCTGGCTGCGAAGCCGCCCTGTTCATCGTCATCGGCGAGCGCGGATTCTTCTCCACGAGCGGTGACTACGCGCTGTCGGAGGATGACGTCGAGACCACGCCCCTGTATCCCGCCAGCCCCGCGGCCATGGATGCCTTCGGCCGCCGGCTCCGCGACATCGCCCTCGTCGACGGGCACCAAGACGTCGCCAGCGCGATGACCTACGTCTTCGGCCATGCGACGTGCCCGGACTGCGAAACCGGCTTCTCCGTAGCGGATCAGGTCAGTGCCGATTGGTCCGCAACTCACTGAGCGGGTCCAGCGAAGCGCAGGCTTCTTCGTCAAACCGGGCGCTAGTGCCTCAGTTCGCTCGGTTCTGACGGGCGAGAGCTGTCGCCGGGAGCTCACCGAGTTTCCGTGCTCGGTAGGCGGCCTGTCGGCAGGCATGCGAGCACCAGCGTCGGGCTGCTGAGGTCGGCTGCATGGGGGTGCGGCAGAAGCCGCATATCAGGCCCGTGGGGAGGCTGTGGCCAGCGAGGGGTTGAGCGGGGTTCTGCTGGCGTTGGAGGTAGTCCTGGTCTCGGCATCGCTGGCTGTAGTCGGCCGGGCAGTGGCGGCCTCGGTCGCTGTGAGTGGGCGCCGCCCAGGACGCTTGCCGCTGCTGCGGCAAGCAGCGCGGACAACCGGTAGCAGCAGTCGCAGACGCCCCCAGAGCACTATCACGCAACCCTGCGCATCCCTCCAGGACCTCCACGCTCGTACCCAGCCGAAGATCTCAACGGTCGAGCGCCTGGTCCGGATCGGTGCACGGGCGCAGTCCTGTCGTCGCCGGATCAGTTCAGTTCGGTGGTGTCCAGATCGAGGCCGAAGGGCTCTGGAAGTGTGATGGGCGTGCCAAAGGGGTGCGGACCGTCGACGCGGGTGTAGCCGAGCTTCCCGGGCTCGGAGAACAGCGTGACGCTTCGCTCCTGGCGGTCGATGACGAGGTAGAGCGGAGCGTTGTACTCGGCGTAGCGCCTGCGCTTGACGACGCGATCGGTATCTCCGTTGGACTCCGAGGTCACCTCGACGATGAGAAGAGTGTCCTCGGGCAGGAGAGCAGCAGCCCCCTTGGCCTGGGCTGCCGGGACGACCGCAATGTCGGGAACGAACCAGTTGGAGGAGCCGGGCAGATCAAGATTGCCCGATCCGGTGAGACACCCCAGCTGTCGCGCGCGGAGCCGGATCTGGTCGCGGATGGTTTCCGCTGCCGCTTCGTGGTCCCAGGTAGGAGACACGGGCTCGATGATTCCTTCGATGATCTGGGCGCGGTCACCTCTGATGTGCTGGACGGCGTACTTCAAGGCCCGTTCCGGATCGACGTTGCTGTAGTCAGCCGCTGTGCTCATCACGCTTCCCGTGTCCAAGGCCGGCAGGAAGAGTACGGGCGGTTGCCCCGGAGAAACCAGCAATCGCCACGTACGAAGCACTCACGTGAGTACCCATCCCTGAACGTTAAAGGGTGCAGCCCCCTGCTGAAAGCAGATCGCACGGAGCAACGGAGCCACGCCTCGAACACGGCAGGCGCACAAGGATCATCTTCACTCAGGTGGGGAGGGCGTTGGCGTTGTGTGGTCAGAACAGTCCCAGATCTTCGCCGCTGGTGTCTGGGATGACGGGTCGGAATTGGGTGGGGAGGTCGTCCACGCGGTCGGGGCCGGCCGCGGCGGCCACGGTAGGTGCAGTCTCCGCTAGCCAGATGCGGAATTGTTCGGCGGCTTGGCGGTAGGGGAGGTGTGCCAGGTCCCGGTGTTCGCCGGAGGGGCAGAAGTCGACGGTGACGGTGAGCCGGCAGGTGTGTGGGGTGTGGTGGCTGCCGGTCCAGGCTACGCGGAGGGTGCCGCATGGTTTGCGTCCGCGGGAGCTGTGGGTGTCGCGGTGGGTGGGGCGCAGGGGGCGGCAGGCGATATGGGCGGTCCACGCGGCGAGGTGGGGCAGGGGCAGGGTGGTGCGGGTGCGGCAGCCGGGGCAGCGGTGCCAGTGGCTCAGCCATTCGGTGGCGTGGGTGGTGAACAGGCGTGTGTAACGGTCGGTGACTCGGATGTCGTTGGGGTAGAGATGGTCGGGGCGTTCTTGGGTGTTGCAGGACTGGCACAGGGGTGCGCGGACGTAGCCGTGCTCGTGGCAGTGGTCCAGGACGGTGGCGGGTGCCGTGCGGCAGACGGCGCATGCCCATCCAGCCACTTTGCGAGGGATGTCGGGTTTCCTGCTGAGCACTGAATACAGCAGGCCCCTCAGTTCCTCGTTATAGGGGCGCAGGGAACTGACCGGTCGATCGGGCCTTCTTACTTGCCGACTACCAGTGGCGGGAGTCTGCCTGAGTGAGGAGGCCGGTTCGATGGGTTCTGTGGTCTCCTGGCCGGTTCGTGCGGTCTGCAGCCATCGTCTTTCGGCATGCTCTGCCGCATCCAGCAGCTTGACCACGGCACGTGGCAGCCACCACGTGCGCCCTGTCCGGTCGCAGTCCTGTTCTACGAGTATTCGCTGCCAGTCGATAGCCGCCAGATGAACCGCCCGGCCACTCTCGTCTCGCACCGCCGGCTCAGACCGGTCCCGTCCCTGCAGTTCACGGGCGATGCGTCGGCGCCATCCCAGCAACATCCCTGCACTGTGTTCTTGCTTCGGCACACCGCCGAAGGGACCGACACGGACCAGATCATCAAGGTCTACCTGCACCGCGCACAGCTCTGCCGCGGCCTGGCGCACGTCGCTCTCCGAAACGCTCCACCGGCCGTCACCTGCCCTCACCGTCATCACCACATGGCTGCCGAGCAGGACATAGCCCACCCGAACACTGGAGGGCGGACTGACATGCACTATGGAGGCCGGCGGTACAGCGCTGCTGGCGGTGAGGCCGGCCCACAGAGCATCCGCAGCCTGCACAGTGATCAGATCGCTCATACGACCTGCAACGACACGTCCCGACATACTCATAGGCTAATGACGCGCCCCCCGCACTTGCCGACGCGCGGACCAGGGACTGAGCTTGTTCTGCTCTGACGGACATATGTGGGGTAGTGGTCACGCCCCGAGGGCGGTCGCGTACTCGACGGCGCTACCGTTACCAAGGACAGGGAAAGGGCTCAGTGCCTCGGGATAGTGTCCACCTGCGCGTGGTTGGCTGCTCTCACTTGCCAAGCACCTGTGGGAAGGGACATAGCTCCATGGGTGCGTCCGGTTGATCGGCCCAATGCCACCAAAGCTGCCGGCCTGGGCACCGCCACGGAGCGCGGCATGTCCGCTTGCCGTCCTCCTGCCGCTGCATGAGCACAAAGCCGCCCGACTTCATCGGCTGAGCACACTCGGGACAGACAGGAGGTCCACTAGACATGCCGCGCACCATACTCAAGAGATCACGAGCTTGGGAATCATCCGGCACTCAGGCGGGCACGCGCCCTCTGACCTGCGGGAACGGTTATGGGCGGCCTCGCGGCGGTTGACTCGTCGAAGCCTCTGGTGACCGCTGTTCACCGTTCCTACTGGCAGGTTTGGCACGGTTCCGGTCAGGGTCCGGTGGAGGTGGGGCCCTCTTTCGAAGGGTGACGCCGGGCTTTCCAGCGTCGTCTGGTCCAGTCGCCGGCTTCGCCGATGGCGGTGAGGAGGGCGGAGGCTGCGGCACTCGGCGCCAGGCCGGTCGGGTGGCTCATCGCGTGTCCCAGGAGCCAGAAGGCCAGGGTGAGCACGGCCCACCAGGCGGTGAGCGAGAGGGCCTCCCGTCGCGCGCGGCCGGCCCGAGGTGATGTTGCGGGCATGGAGTCAGGAGCCTTCGCGCGGGGCCACGACCGGGCGGCGCTGACGCGTACGGGTGGTGAGACCCAGAGTCAGGCACCCGGCGACGGCCAGTACACCGCCACCTGCCGTGCAGGCGAGCGCGATGTCGGGTGAGGCGTCGGTTATGCGGGGCAGCGCGTTGAAGTGCACGGTGGCGTAGATCAGCAGGAGGGCACAGCCACGCGGTCGTACAGGAGCCAGTCGGTGGCGCAGCCGCTCGGGGACTCGGTTCGTGGCCATGGCCAGGCCCGTCGGCAGCACCGTGAGGGAGAAGAACGTGAGGCCGATCCACTGCCATGTCATGGGGGACGACTCCTGGGGTGCGGGCACAGCTCGTCCGTGTGGCCAGCTGTGTCGGGTCGGTGCCGGCACAGCGGACTCCGGCGTGAAGGCCGACTCTAGTAAGGCTGCGGAGGGCCGCATCAGGGACCGCGCTGTCTGTCTGCGTGCGTCGATGTTGCCGGAACCCGGCAATATATTCCTCGGTGTGGGATGGCAGGCTCGGTCCTGTACCGAGGCGAGGCCGCAAAGGCCCAGGACGGTCTCGTGCCTCCTCGTTCACCGACTCGCGGCATTCACGCCTGCTGCGGCTTCACCGCTGGGGGTGTCGGGTCTCTTCCCGGGGGTCGGGCAAGGCGACAAGGGGCCCGTGGCATGCGTCTCGGAGCCAGGCGCGACCAAAGGAGGGGAACGTGGACCGGCTGTGGGACGTGTTCGGCGATGTCGCTCTGCTGCTCTTCGGGCCGCTGATGGCGTGGCTTGCCGGAGAGTGGTGGCGTCGTCCCGATCGGGCTCCCGCGTGGGTGGTTCGTGGCCCGCGGTGGGCGGTGCGCTGCTGGACGGTGGGTTTCGTTCTCCTGGGGATCGGCACGGGGAGCAGCGGTGTGTACGGCTTGGCCGGACTGCCGGAGCCCTGGGTGATCGGCTTCTGCCGTGCCGCCGGCCCGATGCTCTACCTCCTCGTCTTCTGGCTCCCTTTTGTATGTGGGACGAGACGGCGTGGTGAGACGCGGTCGCCGGCTTCCGGCGCGGCCGGAGGGACGACGGAAGGGGGCCGGGACGATGTCGGTTCGCCGAAGGGTCGCGTGGCGTGAGGCGGAGTGGGTGCTCGCGGGGTGTTGGATGGTGTACGGACCGGGTGGGGCACTGCTGTCCTTCGTCGGCCGGTCGTCACCCGCGGTCGCCTTCGCGGTGATGACGGTGCTCACGCGCTGATTCTGGCGGAGCCGGGACTGGGTTGCGGGTGTGTTCGCCGGTTGCGCGGGTTCCGTCGTCGTCCTCGGCGCTGTAGAGCTCCTGCGGCCGGTGACGGGCCGGGAGGTGGCGGTCCCGCTCCCCACCGGACTCGGGGCTTCGGTGGCCGTCGTCGTCTTCACGGTGGCCGTGCAGGTACGAGCGGCTCTGGAGGGGGCACCGCATGCTTGACGGTCCACCGCGCCTCGCCCTGCCCAGGGCTTCGGTTTCCGTACGTCGGCGCACGCTCTGGCACCGGACCTGAGGTTTGTGCGCGGCTCTTTTGGGGTTCGCGACGACCCCGCTGGCGGGAGCGGTCCTCCTGGGCGTGGTGCCGGAGCTGATCGACGACGAACGGGCGTATGCGGCTGCCTCTCTGTGTCCCGCTTCCGCGGGCGTGGCCGAAGACTGTCTCCGTGATGTGACAGCGACGGTCGTGAGCACGGTGATCAAGGACGAGACCAAGTACGACGAGTTCTCGGTACGCCTCAGGGTGGCATTACTGAGGTTGTAGGCGTGATGTCGTGAGTGTGAGGCCGGTCGCGGCGAGGCAGCCGTCGATGACATCGCTTCGGTACTGGATCTGGCGGAGACCGAGTCGTAGTCGGCGGATGAGGTCGTCGGGGTCGGCGAAGGCGGTGTTGGCCTGGCTGGTCCGGCGGAGCACTGACCAGATGCCCTCAACTGGGTTGAGGGCAGGTGCGTAGGGCGGCAGGTGGTAGGCCACGACCCAGTCGTGGGTGTCGATGAACTCGCGCATTCGCCGGTCCTTATGGACGTTCAAATTGTCCCAGACGAGGACGATCGGCCCTCCGAGCTGCTGGTGGGCTGCGATGAGGAGGTCGCGGTACTCGGTCCAGGCGAAGCTTTTGCGGCCGCCGTTCTTGTGATCGGTGTGCCGTTTGGGCCGGTAGATCAGGCGGGATCGCATCCCGGATTTGTAGCAGCACAGGGCTGCGATGGAGAAGCGCCGCTGGGACCGGCCCCGGACTCGGATGACCGGGGTGGACCCGCGTTTGCCCCAGGTGCGCGAGGTCGGCGGCGTCATCGAGAATCCGGCCTCGTCTTCGAAGACGAGCCAGGCCCCGAGCGCCGCCACGGTGGTTCCAGGTGCGGCCACACCTCCTTCACCCAGCCGGCCACCGCCGCCTCGTCACGCTCGACCGCCCGACGGGCAGGAACCTGATGGCTCCAGCCGTGCCTGCGCAGCATCTGGGAGATGCCCGACAACGTCATGCTCTTGTGGAACCGTCGGCCGATCAGCGTCTTGATCCGCGCGAGCGTCCACCGCTGATCCGGCCAGCCGTGAGCGACCGGGCCTTTGGCCAACTCCTCCTCGAGCGCGGCGAACAGCACATCACTCAGCTTCGGACGCGACGCCGGGCCACGGGAACGAACCGCGTCCCAGCCGGCCTCCAGCCAGGACCGCCGCCATCGCTGGACGGACCGGACGCTGACCCGTAACTCCTTCGCGATCTCCGTGCTGCCCCGCCCCTCGGCGAACATCCCGACTGCTTCCATCCGGACCCGCTCACGGAACGCTTGTCTCTCCGCGGTCAGACCCCCACCCTGCGGATACCTCATACATCCGGCATACCGCGACGATCAGCAACCGTCAGCCCCTACGACAAGACGACTTCAAGGTCAGTAACGGTCCGAACTGGCCCCACTTTTCCGGTTCCAGATAGCCCCATGTGGTCGTGCAGAGAGTCAGTGTTCCGGCTTGAGGCGGCCCCGGGTCCCGGTTTCGAGTGGCCCCAGTCGACCCTGATCAACCGAGAATCAGGAGTCGACCTCTGAGTAGCGCGCCCATTCCTCGCGCGGCCGTAGCTCCGCCAGGATCTGTTGGGCTTCGTTGCGGGCCCCGGCGTCTGGGTCCGTTGCCAGCTCTCGGTACTGCTTGATTAGCCGGTTCGTGCCTTGGGGCGTCATCCATTCGGGGTTGCAGTCCAAGGCGGCACCGAGATGGTCCACGGTGTCGTCGGTGCCCGCCTGGCTGTAAGCCAGCAGGACATAGCGCAGGCCGATGGTGTCTTTGCGTTCGAGCAATGCCTCGGCCGTTTCCTGGATGACCCAGGTGTCCTGGGCGTCCAGGAGAAGACGGTGGATGACGTCCGCCACTTCCTCGATCTTGCCCGAACCCGCGAGCTGCCGCCCAGCCACCCCGCGAACGGACCAGACCGGCGACTCGGCATTCTGGATCGCGGTGCTCAGTTCTTGATCGTCGAGGGGTGCCATGCCCCCCAGCCTGCCAGGAACCCCGGCGATCTCCGGATGATTTTCGTCAGCCTCGCTGCTGTTTGGCCCTGGTCTGGGCGAGGCGGTAGGACTCGGTACCGGTCTCGATGATGGTGCCGTTGAAGGTGAGCCGGTCGACGATCGCCGCGCAGAGGCGGGGGTCGGTGAAGGTCTTGGTCCAGCCTCCGAACGACTCGTTCGAGGCGATCGCAACACTGTTCTTCTCCTCCCTCTCCGTCAGAACCTGAAACAGCATCTCCGCGCCGCGGCAGTCCAGTTCGAGATAGCCCAGCTCATCGATGCAGAGGAGAGGTCAGCGCGGCCGTAGCGGGCGATCGTCTTGGTGAGCTGCTTCTCGTCGGCGGCTTCGACGAGCTCGTTGATCAGGCGGGCGGCGAGCGTGTAGCGGACCCGGCGGCCTGGACGAGTACGAGGTCCGCCGCTATCCGGGCTGGTATCGGCACATCACCCTGGCCATGCTCGCCCACGCGGTTCTGACGGCACTCGCCGCCCGGGCCGGCGCCGAGGTCGCAAAAGGGGCTGCAGAAACGGATCAGTCCTCGTCCCGCTCACGGTGGCAGATATCCGGCGGCTCCTGGACGCTCTCCTGCCCCGCCCACGAGCCGACCGTGACCCCTTCACCCACGCACTGAAGTGGTCGGCCTGGAGAAGACACCACCAGGCCGTCGCCCGCCGCTGCCACTAACGAAAACGCAGCTCAGAACACGATCCGCTGCTGGAGTACTTAACCCGCGCACACCATATCGGCGGGGGCTGCCAGCGATCCCAGCGACTCACTCCCAGACTTGACACAGGACCGTGGGCCGCAGGTGGCCTGCAGGACTGTGCTGGTCAGAGCCGACCGTTACGGTGTCGGAGCGATGAGCTCGATCTCGAAGCCGTCACGCGATTCGAGGTAGGCGGCGTGCTGATGGGCGCCGCCGGCGTGGGGGTGGCGGTCGGGGAAGAGGAGCGTCCAGCCGTTCTCGCGGGCCTTGGCGGTGAGGAGGTCGACGTGATCGGCGGTGTCGATGTGGAACGCGAGATGGTTGAGGCCGGGGGCGCACCGGTCGTGGCGTTCTGCGGTAAGTGCGGGGGACTGTTCGAAGACGAGGTAGGTGGTGCCGAGTTTCCAGCTGCGGCCGTTGGCCCATTGCTGGTAGAGGGTGTAGCCGAGGTCTTCGAGGAGCCATTGCCAGTCGCTGACGGCGCGGTTGAGGTCGGGGACCCAGATCTCGACGTGGTGGAGGGTGCCGGATGCCGGTGCGCTCTGGTCGGTCACAGTGTGTTCTCTCGTTGGGCTGCGGGGGCGGCAGCCTATACCAGATGAGCCGTTTTTCCTCTACGTGGCTCATTCAGTCGCATGCCGTTGCGATTACGGACAGTTGACGGTCTTATGCATTCATCTCTGTGCTGCTGACAGTACGACAGGTGTACGGCGTTGTGGGCCGGCTCGGTCCGGTTGGCTGCGCTCGCAGGCAAGGAGGCTGGCTTGTGGCCGTGCTGCTGTGCTCGGCGGATACCGCTGCCGGGCAGGCGTCTTTCATCCTGAAAACCGGGCCGTCGGCCTACGGGCCGACGCGGGTTGTCCGCACGGGCCGGGGACCTTTGGCGGCGGTGCAGTGTGCTGACGGGCTGCTCTACCTCGCGGTGTCCGTCTCCGACAAGGTTCTCGTTCTGGGCCTGGATGGTGCAGCGGTGAGCCCGGTGCGGGTGGGGTGGGCGCCTCGGTGTTTGGCTCTGGTGCCGGGCACGCCGTACCTGCTGGTGGCGAACGCGGGTTCCGACAGTGTCTCCGTCGTCGACACCGCCGAGGCGCGGGAGGTGGCCCGGACGGCGGTGGGGCGCGAGCCGGGGGCGATTGCGGTGTCGCCTGACGGTCTTTGGGCGGTGGTGTGCGAGCGCGGTGCGGGCTCCGTGGCCGTTGTGGATCTGTCCGGTCTCGGCGTGGGCCGGTGCCCGGCGGTCGTGGCCCGGGTTGAGGTCGGCGCCGCGTACGCGCAGCCGCGGGCGGTGGCGGTGTGTGATGGCCAGGCGGTGGTCGCCTGCGCCCGGCTTGATGTTCTGCCTGTCGTGGATGTGGCAGGCGGGCGGGTGAAGAGCTGGGTTCCGATCCCGGTCAGGGATGCGGCGCCGGCCGGTGTCGCGCTGACGGGCGAGGGCGGATACGCGCTGGTGACGCTGGAACGTGCGGGTGCGCTCGCGGTAGTGGACCTGCTGGACGAGACGGTGACCCGGCTCATCACGCTGGGCTCCAGGCCTCGGGGCGTCACAGTCGACCCCGTCGATGCCACCGTGTACTGCGCACTCGCCGGCCAGCGGTCGCTGGCCGTGGTGCACCTGGACGGCGTGGACCTGTCCAACACGGACGGCACCCCTCAGTTCGAGGAGATACCCGTGGGCGCGGGCCCAAGTTCCGTCGCGCTCGCCGAAGCCGACGCGCCGCCCTTCCCGCCCCTGGCTGACCGCTCCCGTCTTCGCATCCCGGCTCCGCCAGGACGGAGCGACGGCCTGCACGACGACTCGGAAAGCAGTACTCATATGCCTTCACCGCGACATTCCCTCGGGGAGGGACGCCCGAAGCCTGCCCGGGGCGGGGCGCTGGCCGCGCTTCTGGGGGCTACGCGGGCCCGCATTCTGATGCGGATCGCTGCTGTGGAAGCGGCGACGACCAATGAGCTGGTGCGGCAGCTGTCGGTGTCCGCGGCGACGGTCTCGCATCACACAGGGGTCCTGCGGGCTTCGGCGCTGATCACTACAGAGCGGGACGGAGTGAGCGTTCATCATGCTCTGACTCCGCTCGGACAGGATCTGCTGGGGGCGCACGGAGTCCCGTGCGGGACGCGGCCTCGCAGCGGCCCGAAGTGAGTACGCGCCCCCTGACGGCAAGTGGTCTGCGCCGTCCAGAGGTGCTCGAGTCACGGGTGGGGCACGGTTTTACCTTCGCAGAGGGCAGTATCGGCGCGCTCTCGCCATTTCAGCGGGACTGCTGGTGCGGGGTGGCGCACGGAAACGACTGTGCGCCCTTTTCGAGCAGGATCGAAAAGCTTGCGGCTTCCACGGAAGCGGGCACAGACTGGTGACCGCTCAATAGCACCGCTCTCTCTTCGGGCCGGTGAAAGCCGCTGAATTTTCGCGGGGGGTTCTCTGTTTCATGCCTGTTTCCGAGAAATTCCAGAATGCGGGGCCCGGAACGGGAACTGCGACCCGGGCGACCGTCCTGCAACTGTTCGCGACGCCGGTCGCCCGCACACCCTGCCCATTCGCCGGCGAAATCGGCGACCGCCTGTCGAAGGTACTGTCCGAACGCGCCGGAGCGGGAGTGAAGGACTTCGGCTACAAGCTGGAGACCTCCGGGGAGTTCACCCGGTGGGGCGGCCCTGACGCGGTCCGACTCAGCCGCTGGGTGTGCGCGGTGGCAGGGAAGTTTACCGAGTCCCTCACCGGTATGCCGCTCGCCGAGGCGTTCGGCCGTTCGCTGGAGCGCGAGGCGGAACAGGCCGCAGGCGATGTGCGGGCAGTGTCGGTGGGTGTGACCCGCAGCTGGGCCTCTCTCTACCGGTCCGGTGACCGGCATGAGCCGCACTTCCACCCCAATACCGCTCTGTCGGCGGTCTACTACGTGGCCGCACCCGGCACGTGCGAGATCGACCTGCTCGATCCCCGGCCGAATGCCGACTACTACGACCCGGGGATCTCACTGGCCGGGGAGAGCCACCGTGTCCGCCTTGCCTGCACGCCGGGCGAGCTCCTGATATTTCCCGGCTGGCTCAAGCACGCCGTACCGCCTTTCCAGGACGCCACTCCGCGGATGTCCGTCGCCTGGAACCTGAACTACATCCTCGGCTGACCGCACATTTCCATCAGTCGGCCATCCCGGCCGGAATTAAATCCGACTCCGGCCTGCCGTCCCGCACAGAAGAAAAGGGATCACCGCCATGCGCAATATCCAGTTCTTCTCCACCGACACCGACGACGGGGTCGTCTCTGTCGTCGCCAAGACCGGGTCGGGCGAGCACCGCACCATCGCCCAGATCCCCATCGGCAACGCACCCCGCGGAGGCGTGAAGTTCACCAAGGGCGGGCGCGGATTCGTCTGCAACACCAGCCAGAACACGGTCTCCGAGATCGACGCCGTCGCGCTGACCGAGGTCCGCCGCATCGAGGTCGGTCACGGACCCCGCGGCCAAGGCCTCCTGCCCGGTGACAAGTACCTCCTGGTCTCCAACTCCGGCTCCAACACCGTCTCCGTCGTGGACCTCGACCTCAACGTGGAAGTCCATCAGATCCCCACCGGCCGCGACCCCCGCCACATGGGCATCAGCCAGGACGGCACCATCGCCTACGTCTGCGTCTGGGGCGACGGCTACATCAGCAAGCTCGACATCAGCCCGCTCGCCGACGGCCACCCGGAGCAGGTCACCGAGATCGCGCAGATCCCCGTCGACCGCGAGGCCCATCCCTACAGCCTCGGCATCGACCCCTCCGGCCGCCGCGTGTTCGTCGCCAACACCCAGGCCCCCTACGTGACCGTCATCGACGTGGCCACCGACACCGCCCAGCACATCGACGTCGCCTCCACCGGCGGCCGTGGCGTCGCGTTCACCCCCGACGGCCAGTACGCCCTGGTCACCGTCGAGAACTCCTCCACCATCGCCGTCATCGACGTCGACACCCTCCGTGTCACCCGGCACATCCCCACCGGCTCCGGTCCCCGCGGCCTGGTCATCGACCACGGCGACAAGACCGCCTACATCACCAACTTCTCCCGCGCCGGCATGATGTCCGCCGCCCACCCCCAGTTCGCACCCAACAGCCTGACCATGGTCGACCTCACCTCCGCGCCCCTGGACCGCGACGAGGGCGTCTTCTCCTACGAGGAGATCTCCGTCGGCTACGGCCCCTGCTCCGTGGTCATGTTCGACCTCGACACCCTCCCCGAGGACGAGCGCCTGCGGCGCCTGGACCGCACCGACGCCCCGGCCTGACCACAGGGGCAGGCAGGTGGGGCCGGACACCAGCCGTCCGGCCCCACCGTCCCGGCCAGCCGACCGGCAAGGCAGCCGGTCCGGGGATCTGGCCGGTGTCCGAGCAAGCAGGAAACTACCCCCTCAACGGGGTTCGAGGCGGAAGTGCCACCCCGTCCCGGGCCCCGGCCCAGCCGCCCGGAGCCACCACCGGGCCACGCGGTATCTAAAGCCCCCGGCCCCGTTCCCTTACCTGAGAACAAGGCCGGGGGCGCCGGCCCCTTCGACAGAGAGCAGAGCGCATGGCCGAGGTCGCTTTCCGCCCGCTCCAGCCCTGGGCGCTCCTGCCCGAAAAGCCGCGCATCGACCGCGCGCAGGCCCGGGCCGAGCGCGACACCTACGAGGCGTCGTTCCGCTACCTGCGTATCCCGCGTCTGCCCGCCGACTGCCCGCCCTGGCTCCTTGGCCAGGAAATCGGCTGGAACGTACGGTCCCCGCTGACGATCACGATGAGACCGCTCGACGACATCGGCTTCGCTGTCCCTGACGGTGAGGACCCCCATCACACAGGGCGGCGCCTGGGCGGCGCGGGCATGTGGCAGCGAGACAAGCACTGGATCGCCGTGAGAGACGCAGACTGGCTCCATCTCGGCGACCACCGAGGCCCCGGCGGAGGGTGGGAGGGCATGTTCGTGCCCAACGGGCAGGGCACCGTCGAGTGGCGCCTCGGTTGGGCAGCCACCATCCCCACCGGGACGTTCCTCATGGTCATGCCGCTCCCGGACCGGGCACCAGACGGGCTACGGGTGCCGCTCGGCGTGATCTCCGCCAAGGCCGTCAACGCCATGGCAGCGCGCGGCGGGATGAGCATCGCCGTCCAGCCGGAACACCCCGTCACCCTCCACCGCGGACAGAACGTCGCCCGCATTGTGCTCCTGCACCCTGACTCCCTGCGCACCGCTACCCGAACAGAGGCCGCCGAAGCCGACACAGCCGGCGCTCACAACGCTGATCCTTTCCCCGAGACCCCACCAGCGGCCGAGAAGCAGAGAATCATGGCCGAGCCGGAGGCACAGCGGTGACCACCTCCGACACATCCAGCCCCCGCAAGAGCTCCGCGGGCACGCTCCAGCTACTGGCCCGCCCTCCCATCCGGGGCCTCCTCGCGCTCGCGTTCCTCGCACGGACCACCGCCGCCGTCCTGCCGATCACCCTGCTCCTGGCCCTCGCCCAGTCCCACGGCTACGCGCGCGCCGCCCTGGTGGGCGGCGGTTACACCTTCGTCCTCGCCTTCTGCGCCCCGCTCCGCGGCCGCCTCCTCGACCGATACGGCGCCCATCGCATGCTCACGCTGATGAGCGCGACGACCGCTGTGTTCCTGGGACTGGTCGCCTGCAGCGTCGAGTTCCTCTGGCCGTGGTGGACGACACTGCCCCTGGTTATCGCCGCCACCCTGACCAGCCCACCCCTGAACGCCGCCCTGCGGTCCTCCTGGCGCCGCCTCGCCAGCGACGACGCCCAGCTGAAAGCGGTCCACAGCGCCGACTCGATGCTCGAGGAGGCCGGCTTCGTCCTGGCACCGCTGACCGCCGGCGCCACGATCGCCGTGCTGGGTCCCCGCCACGCCTACGAGATGACAGCGATCTGCTTCATCGCGGTCACCGCCCTCTACCTCACGGCAGCCCGCCGCCACCAGCTCGGCACCACCCTGCCCACCGCCACTCCCCCGCCAACAGACACAGTCCGCCCACCCGGGCGAACATGGCTCGGCCCACTCACCACACCGGGGATACCGGCGATCCTGCTACCACTGCTCGTCATGGGCTGCATCTTCGGCGGCACCGGCATCCTCATCCCCGCCTACGCCCAGCACCAGGGCACCACCGCCTGGCTCGGCCCTCTCCTCGCCGCCACCAGCACCGGAGGCGTCATCGGCGGACTCCTCTACGCCACCATCGACTGGAAGACCAGCCTGTGGCGCAAGTACCGGCTCCTCACCCTCGGCTTCACCCTCCCCTGCACCGCACTCTTCCTCGCACGCCCCCTCTGGCTCCTTGCCACCCTGCTGCTCCTGGCCGGCCTGTTCGTCACCCCGCTGTTCATCAACGCCTTCCTCCTCATCGACGCCACCGCCAGCGACGACACCCGCGTCGAGGCGAACACCTGGGTCGGCGCCTCCACCGACATCACCAACGGCATCATGGCCATCGCCATCGGCACCCTCGCCGAACACCACAGATGGGACCTGGCCCTGCTCACCCTCACCTGCTGCGCCGCCGCCGGAGCCGGAAGCACAATCCTGGCCCCCGGCCGCCGCACTCCCCCACCACCGGACCACCCCCACACGGCGACCCCGATGGACACCGGCCTGCCCCCAGCTAGAACACCCAGCCTTCCCGAGCCGCGATCCGACGAAGCCACCCAGCCCGAAACCAGCACAGCAGCCGTGTCAGAGCCACACCGATGAACGCTCCAGCGCCGCCACCCAGGCTGGAACTGTCCCTGGCCGAGGCCCGGTCCATCGCCGTTGCCGCAGCCCTGCCCGCAGGCGGCTTTCCCGACACGGCCACGGCCCTCGCCCACCTGCGCATCGTCCAAATCGACAGCATCAACGTCCTCGCCCCAGCCCACCACCTCACCCTCACCACCCGGATCCCCGGCACCACCACCAAAGCCATCGACAGCGCTCTCAACAGCAACGGCCCACCGATCGCATTCGACTACCCCGCCCACGCCCTCGCGCTCGTCCCGCTCGCCGACTGGCCCCTGTGGGCCTTCCGCCGCCGCGCGAGCCGCTGCCACCCCCACTACCCCGACCAGCGCACCCGGACCGCACTCATAGACCGCATCACCCTCGACGGACCACTCCCCCTGCGCCACTTACGCACATCCGCCGACACAACGGGCACCGGCTGGAACTGGAACCCGGTCAAAACCGCAGTAGAACTACTCGTCTGGTCCGGAGAACTGACCTCCACCCAGCGCACACACGGACAGCGCCTCTTCGACCTCCCCGACCGCTGCATCCCATCCCCCTACCTGACCGACCAGGCATCCGACGACGAATGTCTCACCCAGCTCCTCACCCACGCCGGAGCCGTACTCGGGGTAGGCACCACAAAGGACCTCGCCGACTATCTACGCATCCCCACCTCGCTCGCAGCACGCCTCCTGCCCACCACACCGCTCACCACCGTGCAGGTCGAAGACTGGGGACCTGCCTGGGCCGACCCCTGCGCACTCACCCGGCCCGCCAAGCCGCATCCGGAACCGGTCTTCCTCAACCCGTTCGACAACCTCATCTGGCACCGACCCCGCGTCCAACGCCTCTTCGACTTCACCCACGTCTTCGAGGCATACAAACCAGCCGCCCGGCGCACGCACGGCTACTACGTGTGCCCCCTCCTCGCGGACGGCCGCCTGATCGGCCGCGCCGACTTCGCACGCCACAACGGCGCACTCACCATCCAGCAGGCCAGCCTCGAACCCCACGCCGGACCAGATGCAGCCGCCACCCTGGCCCGCAGCTGCCAAAGCCTCGCAGCAGCTATCGGACATGACCGCATCGAACTCGCCGAAGGCGCCGCGAACCCCACCGTGACAGCGGCACTCCGCTCCACCTGCCTTCAGACGGAGCGCACAGTTCACCCATGAGGTATCCAAACGGTTCCCCACCCACGCGAAGGGGTGCTCCTCGTCGACCTCAGCGTGGGAGGGTGAGGCCCGGTCGGCGGCGGAGGGACGGGAACCGACCGGGACGGCCTGATCCTGCTTGCGCGAGCAGGAGATCAGCGGGCCTGTCGTTGGGCGGCCTCGCAGTCCGTACGGCTCCGGTGCATGTACAGCGTCGGTCGAGCAGCGGAGTCCGAGTCCGAGGTTACCTCGCGGGCCTCGCTGGTGATCGGACATCCGCAGGCCTGACACTTCATCGAACCTCCTTGTGGCAAGGGCAGTCACAGCGCTCTGGCGGGAAGACCTCGGTGGCGTCGGGAGCGTCGGCCGGGACACGGCCGGTGCGGTTGACGTAGACCCCGTTCGTCTTGCACCACGTGTGCTCGTCGTACTCGCAGTCCGGCCGGACCACCCGGCCCCTCGTCGTCGCGGCGGTCAATGAGCCGGCCCCGGGAGGAGCCGATACAGCCACTTCACTCCCCGGACCGCTGCGCAGACCCGGTGGGCGTAGACGTGCAAGCCGCCCTGGGGGGACGGGTGTACGCGGATGCAGCAGTCGGCCCCGGGATGCGGACACCAGTTGCAGGCGCATGAGCTGGGGATTGAAGTCACCATGGGCTGACCGTAGGTCGCAAAATTTTATGTGCGCCGGATGATTGCACCAGATTGCACAGGCCTGGCCCGGGGTTTTGCGGAGTCGCTCAGGCCCGCGCAATCGCGGCGCGGACACGGCCGATGAGGTGCTGCGCCTGGAGCCGGCGGGCGGCGTGCTCGGAGAGCTGATCCCAGACCCGGGCGTAGAGGGCGAGATCGTCCCCGCCGTTGTACTGGAGCTCGGTATTGATGGTCTCGACGACGACCCGCTGTTCGTCGAAGATCCAGAACCCGTGCTTCGGGGTGAGCGGCATGGGCGCCCGGAGGGGCACGATGCCGAGGTCGACGGTCGACATGCCGATGAGGCCGACGAGCCGGTCGAGCTGCCCGGTCATCGTGTCGACAGTGCCCACCTGGGCGTAGAGGGCGGCCTCCCAGATCAGGACGCGGAACAGGCGCTCGGGCTCATACAGCACCCCTTGGCGGCGCATGCGGGACTGCACGGCGGCCTCGGTGTCCCGGGGCGAACGCATCAGCGCGGCGTTCTGGGTGAGGAGGTGGCGAGCATAGTCCGCGGTCTGGAAGAGGCCCGGGATGACGCTGGTCTCGTAGCCGCGGGCCGTAGCCGCGCGCCGGTACTCGACGACGTACCGGTCCTGGACGGGGGCATGGCCGGCAGCGAGCTGGCGACGCCAGTGCGCGGGCTGTGACTCCACTCCTCGCAGACGAGCGAGAAGCTCGTCAAGGAGATCGGGCCGCCCGGCGGCCACGGCCCACTCGGCGAGGTCCTCCGCGCTCGGCTTCTGCTTACCGGACTGGAGCCGGGAGACCTTCGACTCCTGCCAGCCGAGCCGTGCGGCGAACCCTTTGCCGGACAGGCCGGTCTCGGCACGGAGCTCACGGAGCCGCGCGCCAAGGGCTTCCCGGCTGCTGTCGGGGTCGGTCACGCCGTGGACCGTACCGCCGCCCATGCCTCGGCTGTAGGGATGGCGGCGGCTTGGGCTGTATCGCGGACCTGGCACGCGGCGAGGACCTGCGCCTGGTCCTCGACGAGCTCGACGCCGACGGTGATGTCCGTGTCGTCGATGTGCATCCGTACGAGGACGCGGGAGTCGAAGAGCCAGAAGTCGTGAGGGAGGTCGACCCCGAGGCGCTCGGCCGTAGCCCGGTGCAGGACGCGGATGTCCTCGCCGGCCGCGGTGTTCCCGGCGGCGGTCGCCATGAGGAACCGCTGCCCGTCCGTAGGCGGCTCGTCGATGATCCGGACCCGGGAAAACCGCGCGCCCCGCCGGGCCTTCTCGCGCACATTCACGTTCCACGGATGATCCGGCTCCGTGGCCGGAAGGGTACCTCGCATGAACGCCTGGAAGCGGGCGCCGTCCCGGTCGGTGGCGTAACCGCGGCGGGTCTCCAGCCGGAACGCGCTGTGCTGGAACTCGGCGAACAGGTGGGTGATCTCCTCGAAGGGGACCAGCGGGGGCACGGTTACTCCTTGGGGGTGAAGCGGGTGAGGAGCTCGCGGGGGATGACGACGGCGGTCTCGGCAACGCCGAGGTCGCGGAGCTGGGCCCGCTGTTCGGTGTCGATCTCGTCGCCCTGGACGACGAGGTCGCCGGTCTCGATGACCTCGTACAGGGTGGGACAGTTGCCGTGCTCGCTGGTGGTGCCGATGAACCTGAGTGTCATGGTGGCTCCGTCCTCGTCGAGTGGGGTCCCAGCATGGTCGACGAGCAGACCGGGCGCAGGAAGGTTGCCCGAAATTGCGCGACTCGGGCTGGGGATCGGCAGTGACCGTTCTCAGCCCGGCTCGTTGCCCGGGTGCGTCCGATCTGCTCGTTGGCTGGCTCGACCTCCTCGGGGACATCGCCGTCCTCGAAGCCACCAGCAGCGCCGGCTGGTCGCACTCCCAGAGTCGCCCCCATGTCCGCAGTGGTTACTCGCGTTCAAGGCGTGGGCCGAAGAGATGCAGCCCGTTGTCGGGACCATCCCCGCATGCGCGGGGACGACACCAGGGCCTGGCGTTCCTTCACCCACTCTTGGGGACGACCCCCCGCAGGCGCGAGGACGACTTCTCGTCCGTCACGTAGACGAACGTAGCCAGTGGACAACCCCCGCGGGCGCGGGGACGACGGTGTCGGTCATGGGGTTCTCCTCGGCGTGTGGGGACAACCCCCGCGGGCGCGGGGACGACCACTGGCCGCACCAGGCGGGCAGGGTGGGCCGGGGACAACCCCCGCGGGCGCGGGGACGACTACTCGCGCGGCTGGAAGAGCGGCACCAGCCGGGGACAACCCCCGCGGGCGCGGGGACGACCGTGCGGCGGACGACGACCGCGTCGGGCACGGAGGACAACCCCCGCGGGCGCGGGGACGACCCCCCGGGACGCGGACGGCGCGAAGCTGTGCGCGGACAACCCCCGCGGGCGCGGGGACGACCTCCAGGGAGGACGCGCCGTCCTCATGCGGGTCGGACAACCCCCGCGGGCGCGGGGACGACATACCGCCGGCCTCGTCGACGACGATCAGGAGCGGACAACCCCCGCGGGCACGGGGACGACCTGCTCGCCCGCCACCCGGACGTGCTGGTGATCGGACAACCCCCGCGGGCGCGGGGACGACCTGTGGTGCGACCGCGACAGCAGCTCCTCCGGAGGACAACCCCCGCGGGCGCGGGGACGACTCCCGTGCGGCCTCGGCCTCGTCGAGCGCGCTGGGACAACCCCCGCGGGCGCGGGGACGACACGAGGGACGGCGCGGCGTCGTGGATGGCGTGCGGACAACCCCCGCGGGCGCGGGGACGACTGTCAGGAGAGTGGGGGTGGTGGCCGCCAGGGAGGACAACCCCCGCGGGCGCGGGGACGACTCGCCAGGCGGTTGGGTGTGGCGTCCAAGACGGGGACAACCCCCGCGGGCGCGGGGACGATGCCACCGGCGTCCTGGCCGCCATCAAGGACGTCGGACAACCCCCGCGGGCGCGGGGACGACCCCAACGTCAGTTTGAACAGCGGCGACATCGTGGGACAACCCCCGCGGGCGCGGGGACGACTCGACTTCCACTTCACAGATGAAGACACCGCACGGACAACCCCCGCGGGCGCGGGGACGACGACGCGACCTTGTCCCACGTGGCCTTGATCCCCGGACAACCCCCGCGGGCGCGGGGACGACACGCGGGCGCGCCCGAGTCCCATATTGGCGATCGGACAACCCCCGCGGGCGCGGGGACGACTCGGAGGGCGCGATCGGTCCGGAGCACACGCACGGACAACCCCCGCGGGCGCGGGGACGACGTCTGGCCGTGCCTGAGAGGCGAGTACGCCGGGGGACAACCCCCGCGGGCGCGGGGACGACACGACCACGCACATAAAGATCGCGATGGCCAGGGGACAACCCCCGCGGGCGCGGGGACGACGACAAGCCGAGGGCGATGAAGTTCGCCCGGGAGGGACAACCCCCGCGGGCGCGGGGACGACGACCTTGCCGTTCGGCATGTAAAGGCGGACCTTCGGACAACCCCCGCGGGCGCGGGGACGACGCCGGTACGCCGAGGCCGGAGAGCTCGCCGCGAGGACAACCCCCGCGGGCGCGGGGACGACGCCCTTGCCCGCATCGCACTGACGAAGATGCGGGGACAACCCCCGCGGGCGCGGGGACGACCTCTCGGGGCGGGGATGCAAACGGGCCCGCCTCGGACAACCCCCGCGGGCGCGGGGACGACCGGGAGACCGGAGTGGCCGGGGCGGGGAGCGGCGGACAACCCCCGCGGGCGCGGGGACGACTCGTAGCCGAGTTGGGTCAGGGCCCGGCCGAGCGGACAACCCCCGCGGGCGCGGGGACGACCCCACGCCTTCCTCGCAGGCCGCGAGAGTCTCCGGACAACCCCCGCGGGCGCGGGGACGACCCGCCGGACGACGTACGGAAGGAGGACTCCTTCGGACAACCCCCGCGGGCGCGGGGACGACGAGAAGTGAAACCGTGGCTAAGTGGTATGACCGAGGACAACCCCCGCGGGCGCGGGGACGACTCGACCTGTGCGAGCGCTGCTGATGCCGCGTACGGACAACCCCCGCGGGCGCGGGGACGACCTGAGCAGCAGTGCCGGGCGGCGGTTGGTGTGCGGACAACCCCCGTGGGCGCGGGGACGACGGGATGTCAGCTCGGCCGGCACGCGGGCCGCCTGGGACAACCCCCGTGGGCGCGGGGACGACCGCCACGTACGCCGCCACCTCCTCGTCCGTCGGTGGACAACCCCCGTGGGCGCGGGGACGACAACCGGCGGAACTTCGTGGTGCTGCCGGAGGTCGGACAACCCCCGTGGGCGCGGGGACGACACTTGGTGACCTGTGGTGTTGTCACGCGATCATGCTGTTTTGCTTTACGTGGTTTGGGGGCGCCACGCCTGTCCGCCTTGGCGTGGGCGGGCGATGAGGGTGAGGCCGTCGAAGTCGACGGGAGTCCAGCGGTCGCGGCCAGTGGTGCGGGTGGTCCAGCCCTGTTCGGTTGTCGCGGGTTCGATCATGACGGCTTGTCCGTCGTGGATGCGGTCGGTGAGGGTGGCCCAGAGGCAGTCACGGATGCGCGGGTTGGGGTTGCCGACGAAGATGCCGACGGCGACTTCGACGAACCACCGGGTGAGGTGGCCGCGGAGCCCGGGCGGGGCTGCGATGAGGACGATCACAGTGGTGCCGGTGCTCATGAGGCTGGCTTTCCTGAGGTGGTGTCGTCCGGGTCGGGCCGCTCCGAGGGCTCGGGGGCCTCTGGGATGATGTCAAGGTGGTCTGTGGCACTCCAGTTGCGGCCGCTGCTGACAACAGTGTCGCCGTCGTCCCAGAGAGCGCCGAGGTCCTCGTCAACGAGGTCGGTTTCTTCGGGGACGAGGAGCCGTTTGATGTCGTCGACGATGCGGGGCAGGAGTTTGCCTCGGACGATGGCGTCCCGCAGGGCGGTGCGTGCGTCGCGTTCCGTGGTCAGGCCTTGGGCTGCGAGGTCGAAGGCGAGTGGGATGGTGAACTCGGCCTTGTAGAGGTCGGCGATATCCAGTGCGAACGAGAGAGCGTTGCCGGTGTGGACGAAGCCGAGGGCGGGACTGGCGCCAAGCCCGGTAATTGCAGCGTGACAGATGCCGTAGAGGGCAGAGTTGGCGGCGGACAGGAGGCGGTTGACGTCGTCGCCGGCGGCGAAGGCGTCGCCGGGCTTGTAGTTGCGTTTCGTCCAGGGGACGCCGGTGCGCTGCGCGTGCTGGGAGTAGAGGCGGCGGATGCGGGTGCCTTCTCTGCCTCTCAGTTGTTGGAGGGTCAGGCCGGTGGTGTCCTCGCCGGGGAATCGCATGTCGTACATACGGCGAGCTACAGCGACGCGTTCCTTGGGACGGGTGACCAGCCATGCCTGCCGTAACTGAAGCTGTGACCCTCTGGCTGTGCTGGTGCCGGTGGCGTAGAGGCGCACGCCCTGCTCGCCGACCCAGCACACGGCGGTGCCGGAGTCGGCGAGCAGGGTGACGGCAGGGTGAGTGATGCGGCTACCAGGGCCGATGAGGAGGACGGCGAGCCAGGCGGCCGGGACGTGGACGGTGCGTGCCTTGTTGACCAGGACGATGGCGTTGTCATCCCGGTCGATGTGGCAGCGTTCGGCGTAGAGGCTGCTGATGCGGTCCTCGAGCCGGTGGACGTCCTGTGGCCCGGTCCGCCACCACGGATCAGCCATGGTCGGCCTTTTCCACGGGGCGCAGTGGTGCCAGCGTGAGGAGGCCCTGTCCATAGCCCTTGGCGGGTCCGATGCCACCGAGGAGGGCGGAGCGCAGCGCGTCTGGATCGGTGACGCGCAGGCGTCCTTCAAAGGTGGCGGTGGACAGGGTGATACGGGGACCGGCGTTGTGCTTGGTGAAGCGCAGGATGTCACGGCTGATGATGGCGACCGCCGGCCCTGCCGACGATGCCGAGGCTTCTGGTTGACCACCGCCTTCCTGCAGGCCGGGTGCGGGAGGCGTGCTTGTCGCGTCGGGGATGGTGAAGCCGTGGCGTTCGCTTCGACTGAGCAGCCATTTGAGCTGCTGTTCCACGGTGCGATGGGCTACGCGGAATCCGCGGTGTCGGCTGCCGTGGTCGGCTTCTTCCTTAAGGCGGGCCGCTTGTTCCTCACTCGGCCGGGTAGGTCGGGGGACGCTCTGGACGGGGTTGGCGGTGAGGCGGAAGCCGAACTCCCGGCCGCGGGCGATGCGCTCGAGCAGTGGTGTGTAGTCGGCGATGAGCGGGGTGCCTCCGTCGGCTCCGGGCCAGCCGGCGTCGTCGACAAGGTGCGCCCAGGAAGGGCGGCTCTCGGTGAGGACGAGGACTTCGGCCCGGTGGGGAGTGTTGTTCTCCAGCCGCCACAGCACCCGCTCGGTGACGGGTTGTACAGCCAGTCCGGCGAGAATGGCGGCGTGCAGACGGTGTGGGCTGGCCAGTAGAGACACGGCCGTGCAACGGCGCGGGTTCAGTGCGATCTTTGACAGGTAGGGCATGTAGGTCACCAGCCCAGGAGAGCGAACGGGTCGTGGTCGGACTGTCCGGCGGTGCCGGTGTCCGGTGAGGTGGTATCCGGCTGGGCGCGGCCGGTGGGCAGGGTTACCCAGAAGTGGCGTACGGCGCGGCGGCCGAAGCGGGTTCCGGTCTTCAGGTCGAAGGTGTCGGGGACGTCGATGGCGAGCTGGTCGCCGGCCGGGTCGTCGACGGTGGCCTCCAAGGACACGGTGGCGCCTTTGGTCTGGGCGCGCCGGTGGCTGCCTGCCTGCCATGGCACGTTCTTCAGCGCGTCCTCCAGCTCCGTGTCGGAATGCAGACCGAGGCTGACGGGGCCGACCGGCGGGCAGGAGCGGCGGCCGAGGGAGAGGGGGTACACGGGGTTTCGTACGGCCTTCTCCAGGCTCTCGAGCAACGGCTTGGGTCCGTGCAGGGCGGCGACGAAGACGGCGTCCTGGAGGTAGAAGCGCTGGGTGACGCCGGTGTACTTGGGCGGGCTGGTGCGGGTTTGCTGTCCCTTGGCGTTGGTCTTGGCCGAGAGCAGCGGGATTCCTCGGTAGTCGCTGTAGGTGTGGTAGTCGCGCAGCAAGGTGCCGGGTTGATCGACCCGGACGCCGAGTTGCAGGCCGACCAGGTCGGTGAGGGACGCCTCACGGTCGCGTCCTTCGGCGGCAGCCAGAAGGCCGAGGACCCCGGACTTTGTAGGCTGGGGGCGGGTTTCGCGCCGGTTGTAGCGGGAGGGGCCGCCCCAGGACTGCAGGGGGGCGGCCAGCCGCAGCACCAGGACGCAGTGGTCCGTGGCGGTTGTCACGCGCTGGCCTCCGAGGCTTCGGAGGGGGCGATTTCGCCGTCGAGCCACTCGCCGACCAAGGTGTTGACCGAGTCGAGGAGGGCGGGGAAAGGCAGGGAGGAGCCGAACACCTCGGTGACCTTGTCGCCTTCGGCGGCATAGGTGGCCAGGGTCCGCAGCGGCTTGTTGCCCCAGGTGTCACCGACGGCCCGAAGCTCGTCGGCGAGCCGCACCATGGATTCGCCGGCCAGGCCGGTGACACCGGTGACGGGCTCCTCGTAGGCGGAGACGAGGTTCACCGGCTGGTCGGTGCGAACCGTTAGCAGCACCAGGTGGGGCAGGGTGCGGTGGGCGAAAGAGTTTTGGTGGCCGGTCGGCATGGAGCGGGCGAACGCGTCGATGAAGCGGACCGCTGTTTCGCGGGTCTCGTCGGCGTCGGAGAGGTTGTCACGGAGCTGGTGCACGCCGAGGACGGCGTAGCGGTACAGCGTGGAGGAGTTGAATTCGACGGTGCCGATCATCCCGGCACCGTGGTCCTCGGTGTTCTCGTCATCGACCGCGGTGTAGTAGTCGAATTCGGTGCGTACGGCATGGGTGGACAGGGCGTGTGCGACTTGGACGGAGGCGTCCACGTTCAGCGTGGGCAGGTCGGCGACCATGCGGCCGAAGAGGGCGACCTCCGCGGGGTGGCCGGTGGACAGTGTCTGGACGACGGCCAGCTTCTTGACTTCGTTCTTCAGCTCTTCATCGGTCAGGGCGGACAGCTCGGCGGCGCGGCCGCCGAGGAGCTTTACCAAAGCGTCGAGTTGCTTCTTGCCGAAGAACAGCAGGTAGGCGGACTGGTCGTCCTTCTTGGCGGACTTGGTGATGCCCAGGGGCTCGAGCAGAGCGGCGGCCAAGCGATCGGCCTGCTCCTGGGTGAGGCCGGCGCCGCCCTGGTCGGCGGGCTGGACGAGCCGCTGGGCGAGCAGGGTAGCGATCCGCTTGGTGCGGGTGGCCCGGTCGGCTTCAGGTACTTGCCGGGCGTACTCGGTTCGGGTCGCCCGCTTCCATGCCTGCGAGGAAACGCGGGCCCGGCGGGCCCCGCCGTAGATGGCCTGCTTCGGGGTCCCGGAGTCGTCCCGGTTGACGTTGGACGGGGGAAGGCTCTGCAGAATGTGGACCTCGACGAACAGATGCTTGCGGCTCATGGCATGACTCCTTGGGGGCAGGGGGCGCCGCGAAGAAGGGCGCGCGAACAATGCGGATGCGGAAACGGGTGGGTGGCATGAGGCCGTGTGGCCGGCGTCCGGAGAATCCGGACGCCGGCGGCCCTGCCTCGCGCCGGCGAGGCAGGCGGAACTGCTTTTAAGCGGTGGTGTCAGGAAGTCGCGGCGCGGTGGAAGTCGTGGTCCCACCGTTGCCGAAGTCTGCCGGCGGCGTGCGGCCGACGGGGATCGTCCCAGACCCGCAGAGCGGAGCGGAGCAGGTCGTAGTCAAGCTCGATGCTCGCTCGGTTCAGCAGCGGGACGAGGGATCGCAGATGCGCGGCGAGTTCTTCGGCGTCGCCGGAGGTCAGCAGGGCCCCGAAGCGCTTTTCCAGCGATGCGGTCGCGCTCTTTCCCTCGCCGCCGCCGGCAGCTTTCCGCGCGAGCAGGCCGACAGCCGTGCCAGGGCTAGCTCCCGGAAGGTGCATCCGGTGTGCGTGCGTCTGCTGGTGCCGGGCAAACAGGGTGAGGGCCGTGTGCTCGGCTGCCAGGTCCCAGGTGAGGGAACCCCGGTCACGCCACTCTGACGCCATGCGGGTGCGATAAAACGGCCACATCGCGGCGACCGTCCCCGCCTCCCGCCCGGCACCGGAGCGCAGCGCGGCCAGCTCGGCGCCGGCATCCCGGCTGCCGGGGACGAATGTCGCCCAGTACGGCGCCGGCGCCTCTTTAGCGCGGTCGCCTTCCTCCTCGCCCGGGTCGGTGTACTGCAGGCCCCAGGCCCGCAGCACTCGGTTGCGCCCCGACCCGTCCCACTGGGCCATCTCATGGAACAGACGCGTGTAATCCACACCGATGTCCGCCTGCCGCAGAAGCGGCACAAGCCGCTGCAGGTGCTGCGCCAGTTCGTGCAGATCCTGCGCGGTGGCCGCCGCGATCAGCCGCCGTTGCACCGAGGGCCCGGTCAGTGCCTGGCTTTGCTGCAGCCGCAGGCACGTGGTCCCCAGCCCGACGCCTGCCTGGTGGACCGGGCTGGACGCGGCATGCTGGTGCAGACCGAACAGGGTGAGCGTGTAGTGCTCGGCAAGGTAGGAATCAGGAAGACGCTCCGGCTCACCGTCCGGAAGGAAGACCCGGTGGATCGTCCGCATCGACGCGACGGTGCCGGCCTCACGGCCGACGCCTTCCCGCACAGCCCTGAGTTTGCGCGTCACATACTCCGGAAACTCCGCGCTCCGCCCCTCACTCCGTGCCGCATGCCACTCCTCGGTAGCCTCTTCCCAGAAGAACGGCCGTGCACGGCCCGCCGTGCCGCGTGCTGCCCGTGACCTGTCGAGAGTCGTCATGCCGCGGCCACCTCCTGCGCCGCCGTGTCACGTTCCTCGGCGGCACGCTCCAGGATCTCTGCCAGTTTCTTCCGGAAGACGCCGATGGCCTTGCCGCTGCGGTACACGAATTCCTTGTCGCCGTTCTTGACCGTGCGGCCCACGATGGCGCGCGGCGGGGTAGCGGCGAGCAGAATGTCGACCTCCCTGCCTGCGGCGATCCACACGGTCTGCTCCCACGCCAGCTGGGCGCGCTCCAGAAGCTCGTCGTCATCCGCACGGATGGTCCGCATCCCGACGAGCAGGCGGCGCATTGTCCGGTCGAGGGAGTGCAGGAACTGCGCGGAGGGCCGGCTGCCCTTGTCCCGGGGCAGCGGATCGCCGCCCGAGGCGCGCCGCATGTCGTTGTTCAGGCCGTCGAGAGCCCGGGCGACCAGGTCGGCCTGGTCCACGCACTCCAGCAGCGCCTCGCGCAACCACTTGTCCTGGGCGAGCAGAGCGTTCACGGGAAGGGGCAGGTCGTCACCGATGGCGTTTTCCACTACAGCGGACTGGTTGCCGTACTCCAGGCCCGAGATTTCCACGCCGAACGGATACCGTCCGGCAAGTACCTGGTCGGACTGCAGGTCGCCGATCTGGCGCAGCAACTGTGACGTGTATGGGCCGTCGCCCTCCTTCGGCAGGGCCATTGCCAGCAGGCTGCTCAGTCCCTGCCAGGCCGCCCGGCCGGAAACATGCCGGCGAGGTCGCCGGTGGGGCTGGTCCTTCTTCGGCTTGGCCGTGTGATGCCAGGCGGTGTGCGGGTCGTAATCGGGCGTCCGGGCCAGCCGGTCGCCGGCGGACACGATCACCCTGTTCACCCGTAGGCCTTGCTCTGTCTCACAGGTGAACAGCCGGACCCGGCGGGCCTGGAAGGTCAGCAGGTCCAGCAGGCCACTCGCCGGGCGCTCCGACCATGCCGGGGAGGTCGGCGACTTGCAGCCGAAGCCTGCCGGACGCTCGTCCCACGCCCACTGCGGGCGGTCGCCGGCCGCCAGACCGTCGGGCAGCACCGGTGTGTTCAGCAGCAGCGTCTCGTAAAGCGTCTCGCCGACGGGGACGACGATGCCGAGCTGACCGAGCGGCCCGACGGGGTTGCCGGTCGTCTTGCCGTTCTTCGCCTGCGGGTCGCCTTCGGCACCGGTCTTGATCGATGCCGTGTCCCAGCAGTGCACGTGCAGCAACCAGAGCAGGGCCTCCCCGGGCGTCAGCAACAGCTCATCGGCCTCGCTCAGAGCGCTGAACAGCGGCACATTGTTGCCCGACGCCACCGACGGCACCAGCTGCGCGGCCGATTTCGTCTCCCCGTTCAACGCCTTCAGGTCAGCGACCTGTGCGAACGGACGCTCGACAGCGAACAGCCGGAAACGGTCCCCGTAGCGCTCGGGCCCCAGATAGTGCGTGAGCCGTTCCAGCTCCTGGCCGGAGAACTTCCCGCGCCCGAACCGCTCACCCCACTCCTGCCGGCTCCGCGGCACACCCAGGGCGTCGAACATAACCGGCAGCAACAGCTGGCGGATTACCACCGGCAGCATCGTGTGCACCGGAAGCTCAAGACGCCGGATGCTGTGCGCTTGGGTCAAGATGTTCAACAGACCGACGGGCTTCGTGGCACCGTCCAAGCCGACCGCGGTCAGCGCCGCGCCGTGGACCAGGTCTCCATCGACGTCCATGGCGGCTTCCCCCTCCATGATGCAACCCATGTCCTCCTGGACACAGGGACGGCGGCTCGATGCGGTTCTCCCCAGGCTCGCATCGCCTTGCCACTTCCCACGCTTGCACACAACGTTCGCTGCTTACAAGCTAGTTGGATAATCCCCCCACGGCGACATTCAGCCATCCACAAGCCATGGCCAAAGGTTCGATAGGCTCTGCTTGGTGTGGCGTGTGGAGCGCTTCCCGTTTCCCCGCAAAGCCGGGGGTGTTCCCGTTCGGTGCTTCACGTGGTCCCCGCACAAGCGGGGGTAACGGAACCACGGGGAGGCTCCACACGCACCGCCACTCACTGACGCTCGACAACCAGACCGAGAACGTCGTCATACGCCACCCGGTCCTTCCCCAGCAGCCGCGTACCGTCCTCCTCCAGCACCAGCGCCAACTGGTACTGCAGCCACGGCCGATCCACCCACCCCGGAAGCGGACGCAGCTCGGCCCGGGCGGCGGTCGCGAGCCTGGACGGCAGGCGAACAATGCCGCCCAGCAGCCGGTCCGTCACCTCGTCGTCGTCCACCTCACCGTGCACTCCGAGCCAGGCACCGTCATAAGCCCGATAACCGCCTGACACCCGGCGGACGATCACCGCCTCGACGGCGGGATCACCGTCCCGGACAACGGCGTCGAGCTGCTCCTCTGTAGCAGCCCGGCTGCCCGCATAGTGAAGACCTTCAAGCGTGGGGAAAGCCCACTCCCGCTGACGGCACAGGAGAAAACCCTCAGCCCTCCCCGCCCGCTTCAGTTCCTTGACCTGCCATTCCTCCCGAGCCTCGGCCTCGGACCAGTCTTCCGGGCAGACCGCCTCACTCCCGTAGGCCCGCGCCACCAGACCCGGCACATCGGCCGGAATACTCCACCCCACACCCTCCCGCTCCGCCCGCAACGGCTCTCCACCATCCGGAGCCGGCAAAGGACCGGCGGCTTCCATGACGAGAGCCGCCGCTCGCAGCAACGACCACCGGCCGTAGATCGCCTCCGAAGCCCTCAAAAACTGCGGACTCCCGTCCCGCGCACTAGCCACCCCGGTGACCAGCACCCGCGGCTCCCGGTGGGCATCCGGCCGGCGGGTGCCACCATGGCGATGCAACCTGCCGATCCGCTGCAAAAGCAGGTCGGTGGGAGCCAGATCGGTGATCAGCACGTCGGCGTCCACGTCGAAGGACTGCTCCGCAAGCTGCGTGGCGATCACCACCATGTGATGGGGCCGATCCTTCCCAGCCTCCGGCCCCATCAGACGCAGGCACTCCTCGGTCCGGCCCCCACGGTGCGCGGCGCACAGCCGGGCATGCAGCAGATGCAACTCGCCGTCAAACCCGCCGCTCCGCAGCTCGTCATAGACCGCCTGCGCCCGGGCAACCTCATTGACCACCACCAGCGCAACCCCACCGTCGGCCACGGACACCCGCACCGCTTCGGACACCCGCACACCGGCAGCCCCGGTATCGGGCAGCCAGGCGAGTTCCACAGCCACCGACTCACGCCACGGCGGCACCACCTCACGCGAGGACTCGGCAACCGACCGGCCTTCCACACCGTACGCGACCGTCACACACGGATACCCAGCCGGCTCAGGGACCGGCTGGTGCACATCCGCCTTCCCCAGGACACCCGACAGATAAGCGTCCACGAACAGCTGCCGCTGCGCGGGCGGCAGCGTCGCCGACAGCAGTACTACCGGAACTCCGACCTGTCCAAGCCACCGAAGCGCCTCGACGAGAAACTGCCGCATGTACACATCTGCGGCATGCACCTCATCAACGACCACGACCTTCCCCACCAGCCCCGCGAACCGGAGCATGACGTGCCGCGTGCGGGTCGCCGCATACAGCAAATGATCCACCGTACCCACCGCGAACGCGGTGAGCAGCCCCCGCTTATTACCGAGAAACCAATGCGTCGGGCCATCCGCCCCCACGCCCGTACTGCCCGCGAGCGCCGGTTCCACCGGCGGCATGCCGTACTCGGCGTCCTCACCAATAGCACCGAAGTCGTCTCCCGCGGACGCCACCCCGGCACCGTCACAGCCGCACGCCTCACCGTCGGGCCGCGGCTTGCCCTCCCAAATAGCCCGCCACCAAGCATTGAAACGCCGACGCCCATGCAAAAGCGCCACCTGAGACTCGAGCTCCGGATCGAAGGTGCGCACCCACTGCAGCACCTGCTCATACATCGGATCACTGGTCGCCTGAGACGGCATCGCCACGAACACACCCTCGAGACCGAACCGCGCCGCCAATACTTCGGCGGCCGCAAGCGCCGCCTTCGTCTTGCCCTCCCCCATCGGAGCCTCGACGAGCATGAGCCCCGGCACCGGCATCGACCATGCCCGCTCCAGCAACTCCCGCTGCGACGCCCGCGGCGTCACACCCAGCCGCCCGGTCAGCGGATCCAACCGCCCCCGCGGCAGCGGCAGGCTCCGCCAGCCACCCCGCAGCCCCAGCCGCTCCCACGCCGCCTCCGCACGAACCTGAGCTCCCTCGAACGAAACCAACTCCGCGTCCGCCAGGCCCGTGAACTGGCGGCCGTCGCTCGCAATCCAGTCCGCCATCACGATCAGCCCCGACAGCGCAAGCTGCTCCGCCTTCCGCAAGGCACCCACCGGCCGCACGTCCGCCAAGTCGTCGAAGCCGACCGCGCGGGTGAACACATCCACCACCGCACGCTGCGCCTCCTCCCAGGCGACTCCCCGGCCCTGGACCTCCCGGTGCGGTGGGTCAATGTCAGAGACCGACGGAAACGTCCCATGGTGCCCGGCCACCAGCGGCCACACCCACCCAGCAGCCTCCTCACTCCCCCATGCGGCGACCAGCCGCGGCTTCAACAACGCGGCCCCGGCAACATCGTGACGCCACATCTTCCGCCGATTCGTCGGCAGCCGCCCCCATTTCAGACCTGCCGCTAATACCGGCGCGGCCTCTGCTGCGTCCATCGCCTGAAATGCTGGACAAGCCTTCCCACAGTCGTGAATGCCGCATATCCACATAAACCACATTCGACCCCGGGCACCACTGACCTCGTCCAGTCGCCGCCGAAACCCCGCCGACAAGTACCGGTCCCACACCACTCCGGCCACGGCCGCTGTATCCAGCAGATGCCCCAACAGCAGATGCGTCCGACCACCGTTCCTCGCCGCCGACTTGCCCCACAACCGCGACACCCGCTCCACGGCCTCCGGCGACAGCCCCATCGCCTTCATCAACGCGACGACCGAACTCCCATGGTCTGCCATTGCTACCCCCAGTGCCAAAGTCCTGACACCCTAGGCTCTAGCACTGACAATGCTTCCAAGCTGGCCGCCGGAGCGAAATGCATGTAAAGGAAAACCGTAGCCGCTGCTAGCATCACCGCAGCTCAAGAAGTGTCGTCCCCGCGCCCGCGGGGGTTGTCCGATCTGTGGCATAGCCGACCTCGGGCCCGGAACGTCGTCCCCGCGCCCGCGGGGGTTGTCCCCTCCCTGACGGCGTCGAGCCTGTCCTGGCTGCGTCGTCCCCGCGCCCGCGGGGGTTGTCCGCCCACCCCCTGCCCCACAACCGCACCGACCACGTCGTCCCCGCGCCCGCGGGGGTTGTCCGCGCATGGGCACCGAGTTCTACAACGCGGCCTGGTCGTCCCCGCGCCCGCGGGGGTTGTCCCGGTTCCGGCGGGGGCGCCGTCGACCGTGACGGGTCGTCCCCGCGCCCGCGGGGGTTGTCCGTGCCGGGTGTACGTGGTGCCGGTGCGCACGGAAGTCGTCCCCGCGCCCGCGGGGGTTGTCCGCTCCTCCGGCGCGCCGTCGCCGACCCGCGCACGTCGTCCCCGCGCCCGCGGGGGTTGTCCGCGGGTGTGCCACCAGCACAGCCGCCCGAGCGCGTCGTCCCCGCGCCCGCGGGGGTTGTCCCGACGAGGCCCTGATCGAGTACCTGACCAAGGCGTCGTCCCCGCGCCCGCGGGGGTTGTCCGAAGAACGGCGACCCGAAACGCTCCGTCGTCGCGTCGTCCCCGCGCCCGCGGGGGTTGTCCCGCAGCGTTGGGCCTGCCCCGATCTGCTGGACAGTCGTCCCCGCGCCCGCGGGGGTTGTCCGCGGGCCCTGTCCGACGCCGCGCAGATCCGCACGTCGTCCCCGCGCCCGCGGGGGTTGTCCTTTACGAGTCTTTCGATATCTCGCCTTGCGTAAGTCGTCCCCGCGCCCGCGGGGGTTGTCCCGGACCGGCGGAGACGGCGCAGGTGAGCCAGCCGTCGTCCCCGCGCCCGCGGGGGTTGTCCGAGCGACCGGGACAAGGAAGCCGAGACCCGTACGTCGTCCCCGCGCCCGCGGGGGTTGCTCGACGGCCTGAGGTCGAAATTCTTGATCCGGTACGTCATTCCTGCGCCCGCGGGGGTTGCTCCGAGCGCCTCGTGCAGGGATCACGCCCTGAGGGGTCGTCCCCACGCCCGCGAGGGTTGCTCCGAGTGGGTGAAGGCCGGCTGCCCGCTGGAGCCGTCGTCCCCGCGCCCGCGGGCGTTGTCCGCTGCCGCCCGACACCATCGAGCACGGCACGGTCGTCCCCGTGCTCGCGGGGGTTGCTCGAGCGACAAGAGCGCTGGTCGCGTCGCCCCGGAGTTGTCCCCACACTCGCAGGGTTTGCTCCTGAAGTGCTGCTCGTGGGCGGCCTCGGGCATGGTCGTCCCCGCGCCCGTGGGGGTTGCTCCGTGCTCGACATGGAGTCGTATGCCAGCCTGGCCGTCGTCCCTGCGCCTGCGGGGGTTGTCCCGTGAAGCCGCTCCCGTACGACAGGAGCATCACGTCGTCCCCGCGCCTGCGGGGATTGACCCCGCAGGTCACGACTTCCGTCCTGACGTGTGCCATCGTCCCCGCGCCTGAGGGGGTTGTCCCGGTAGGAGGACCCGATGCCCCGTATCCGTCCCGTCGTCCCCGCGCCTGCGGGGGTTGTCCGCTCCCGGTCAGCGGTGTACTGGACCGGGCCACATCGTCCCCGCGCCCGCGGGGGTTGTCCCGAGGGTGTTCAGTCCCTCATGCAGGGGCTCCGCGTCGTCCTCGCGCCTGCGGGGGTTGCCCCACGCTCAGCGCCCGGTCGTCCTGTTCGTGCTCGTCGTCCCCGCGCCCGCGGGGAGCAGTTGACGATCATCTTCCACTGGTTGGCGTTGAAGGGTCCATCCCCGCGTGTGCGGGGAGCAGCTCGGGTGGGCTGGTCAGCTGTTGCCGCACGCGTTGCACGGCCATGCGGTCTGGCGGATGCAGACGCCGTTGTCGTCGTACTCGTAGATGACGCTCTTTTGACCCGAGCATGTCTGGGTGTTGCCGGGATTACCTGGTAGTGGTGCGGGGATCTGCCGTCCGCACGGGATCCGCTGATCTTGCTGGTGTCCCATAGGGGTACTCCTCCACATGCTTCGCGGTGGGCCTCCAGCTCCCCTGGCAGCCGGTGCAGTACCAGCTCCATGAGTCCGGGACGTCTGAACGCATGCGAGTGACGTCCTTCCACAACATCGGCTTGTCGGGGCACTTGGGGCATGGCGGTGGCGTAAGCGGCATGTGAATCTCCTTGGTGGGATGTCATCACCGTGGCGCCTATGCCGTGGTGTGTGGTGCGTGGAACACCCGTCCTCACTCGAACGAGGGACGGGGGCCGCCTTGCGCGGGGCAGGGCGGGAGTTCAGCGGGTGGTGCCGTAGACGATGACAGCGAGCAGCCCAAAGACGGCCAGGCAGTAGAGCGTCTGCCGCTGCCACTCCTTCATCGCAAGCTCGGTGCCAGCGGCGGCAGGTTCGGCCGGCCGATGTACGGGGCCCGGGCCACGATTGCCGCGCGGTGGTCTTCGAGCGCCTGGAGCAAGCTGCGGACGACGAACGCGAGCTGCCGGGCGTGTGACCAGGGGCCGAGGGGCCCGTTGCCGGGGCCGTCGGCCTGGAGCTGTGCCCAGTCTCGGAGGGCGCCATCGCCGCACACCGGGCGCTTCTCCACGGGGATGGCTTCCACGCTGGCGGCGAGGCTCGCGCAGTGCGTCAGAAGCGCGTCGGTAAGGTGCGCGAGCTCCTGGACGTCGGGGTTCTGCCGTATGGCGAGTGCCTGGTGGATGAGGCTGAGGGACATCGATTCGACGTGCTCCTCGATGGCCGTGGCGGCCTGGAGGAGGAGGGCCGTGCCGAGATCTACCTCAGCTGCGGTGACTGTGCCCGTACCGAGTGGCGCCTCGGACGTGTGTGGGGACTGGACTGTATTCACAGTGGCGCCCTTCCTACTACGCTGGGGTTGCCCGATCTGCTGTGCTTGTGAATGTAGGAGCAACAGGGCGCCGCCTGAAGTGACCACTGGTACGGGTAGGCAGACACTGTCGGTAGGCAGAGGGGACGCCATGGCCAGGCAGCAGCAGGAAACCCTGACCGGCAGTCAGGGAAGGACGTCCCGGACACGGGGCGGGGCCATCTCCGGCTACACCTTCCGGATAATCCGCGAGCAGCTGGGCCACAGCCAGGAGTCGATCGCCGAGGAGGTTCGCGTATCGGCTGACACGATCGCGGGGTGGGAGTCCGGACGCCGCACGCTTACCTCCGTGCCCGTCGGACAGATGCTGGTCCACCGCCACCGGCTCATGAGGCTCGGCGCCCCACCTGCTCTCCTCCTCGCCCTCGAACGCGCCTTAGAAGCCGACGTACTGCTCACCGGAGCCCTCGACGACGACATGCCCCATGAAGCGCACCCGCTCGGCGCATGGGTCATGCAGCGCGACCTGGTGGAGATGCTCACCTGGCCACTGAACGGCATGGCCCCCACCCCTCTGCGCAACCTGCCCGCGCCGCGCCGCGCCCGTCGAGGACCCGTATCCGACGGCCCGGAGCTCACCCCGGGCGACCGGACCCGGTTCTTCTCCCGGATGCGCGAGACGGTCGACCAAGCCCGGGCCCCCGGGCTCTTCCTCCTCCGCCGACAGGCCCTCTATCTTGCCGGGTACGACGACGCACCAGACACCACGGGCTGGCTGGCCGCTCACCAGGGCGACGCACGGCCCGCCGACTGGCTCACCCGCTGGCTCACCGCCCGGTCCGTGGCCGCCGTCGCCGCCCGCCAGGGCGACCGCGACAGGATGGACCACTTCATCGACACGACCCTCGACGGGGATGACGCCGGCGAGGCCGCGAACCTCGCGTACTGGGCTTACTGGATCGGCGAGACGCCGCACCCCCAGCTCTCGGACGACTTCATCACCTCCACACCGCCCGGTGCCTGGGGCGGTCCCAAGCTGCTCGACCACCTGGTGCGCGGGCTCACCCCGGACCACGGGTTCTTCGATCTGAACGTCCATAGCCTCTGGGCGCTCCTGGCCGTCCGGCCCGCGCTGCTGCGGGCATCGACCGAAGCGGGCACCGTCCTGCGTCAGCGGCTCCCCGTGATGTTGGATAGCCGAGAGCTGTCGCGGCGTGCACGTCGTGAGCTCGAAGGTATTCGGTACGCGATCCGCCTCGCCGAGGCGTGAGAGGAGACGGACGGTGGCAGACGACCTGTCCGCAGTGGCTCACTTCCTGTATGAGGCGGGCACGCTGAAGGCGTCCCGCCGCACCGGGTGGTGGATGGCCGGCGTCCGGGACCCCGAAAGCGTCGCTGAGCACTCCTGGCGTACCTCGCTCATCGCGTCGGTGATCGCCAGACTCGAAGGGGCGGACCCGGCGCGTGCGGCCCTGCTTGCGGTATGGCACGACACCCAGGAGACGCGCACGGGGGACGTCAACCACCTGGGCAAGAAGTACTCAGGCAGCGCGGACCCGAGAAAGGTGACGGCCGACCAGACAGCCGGGATGCCCGAGGTCCTCGCATCGGCAGTGCGCGAGCTGGTCGGTGAGTACGAGGACAAGGGATCGCCCGAGGCCATCTGTGCCCGGGACGCCGACAAGCTGGAGTGCATGCTTCAGGGCCTGGAGTACCGGGCCCAGGGCTACCAGAGCGCCCAGCGATGGATCGACAACAGCATGCGGCGGCTGACCACGGCGACCGGCCAGCGGCTGGCGGAGGAACTCCTGTCGCACGACCCGCTGGACTGGCTCCGGTCGACCCTCGGCGAGAGCTGACCCACACCGGGCATGGCGAAATGCCCCTTTCGCCCGAAGGTGGAGGGGGTGGGTCCATTCCCGCGTGCGCGGGGAGCAGCGCAGCAGATCGACGCACTTGCGGCGGATCTCGGATCCATCCCCGCGCCCGCGGGGGTTGTCCCGGCCTCGCCCTGGCCCTCGCCATCATCGGCGCCCCGTCCCCGCGCCTACGGGGGTTTCTCCCATGGTGCGCGGCCTGGTTCTCGCCGGACGGTCATCCCCGCGTCTGGCGGGGATTACTCGACGTCCGGGTCGTACGCGCTGCACACTAGGCAGTCGTCCTCGCGTCTGCGGGGGTTGCTTGCCGCGTCGGCCCGGATACGTCCTGGATCAGCCCTCGTCCCCGCATCCACGGGGGTTGTCACCAAGCCCGCCTCTCCAAGGCGCTCCGGGCCTTGGCGCTGATAACGCCCTCGGACCAGCCGCCGAGGCGAAATGTATGTAAAGGAAAACCGTAGCCGTTGCTAGCATCACCGCAGGTCACGAAGCGTCGTCCCCGCGCCTGCGGGGGTTGTCCCGGCAAGGAGGACATGCCGGACCTCACCCCCGATGTCGTCCCCGCGCCTGCGGGGGTTGTCCGGTGTGTGGGTATGAGTTCGTCACTGACTAGCGGTCGTCCCCGCGCCTGCGGGGGTTGTCCACGTCCTCGGTTCTCCCGGTGTTGTACGCCTCTAGTCGTCCCCGCGCCTGCGGGGGTTGTCCCGGCATGCGGAGACCCTGCGGGATCTGCCGATCGTCGTCCCCGCGCCTGCGGGGGTTGTCCCCGGGGCCAACCGGGGACTGGGCGGCCGACCTGGTCGTCCCCGCGCCTGCGGGGGTTGTCCCAAGCGGGGCGTCCCGCTGCTGTACAGGGCGATGGTCGTCCCCGCGCCTGCGGGGGTTGTCCCGGACGGCACGTCGTCCACCCAGGCCGGGACCAGTCGTCCCCGCGCCTGCGGGGGTTGTCCGACCGCGACCAGGGCCTGACGGTTGCCGATCTCGTCGTCCCCGCGCCTGCGGGGGTTGTCCCGGGGCCACACCCCCGGACCGAAGAGGGCCGAGGTCGTCCCCGCGCCTGCGGGGGTTGTCCCTCGCGGTCGGGGTGGATGTAGTCGGCGGCCTAGTCGTCCCCGCGCCTGCGGGGGTTGTCCGCCCGGCACCGCCTACCTTCACGCCCTCGACCAGTCGTCCCCGCGCCTGCGGGGGTTGTCCGGTTGTCGGGATGGTGCCGATGACCGAGTCGCCGTCGTCCCCGCGCCTGCGGGGGTTGTCCGCCCCCATGACCCTGCGGCTCGCCACCGCGCAGGTCGTCCCCGCGCCTACGGGGGTTGTCCCGCGGTCCTGCCCCTGTTCAAGACCGCCCTGGGGTCGTCCCTGCGCCCGCAGGGGTTGTCCCCCGACCCAGTCCCGCCGATCCTGAGGAACGCGTCGTCCCCGCGCCTGCGGGGGTTGTCCGGACGTGCACGCGGCGATGGTCTCCCACCTGGCGTCGTCCTCGCGCCTGCGGGGGTTGTCCCCGGTCACGCAACAGCAACCTGGGTGGAGACCCGTCGTCCCCGCGCCTGCGGGGGTTGTCCCCAGGTGATGTCCACGATGTCATCGGCGTCCGCGTCGGCCGGAGGACGACGCGGACCCCCTCGTCTTCACCGGCCCCGTTGGTGCGACCGGACGTGGTGCAGAGTCGCCGGGAACGCAGTCGCCGTAGTGGCGGTGTGGGCGGCGGAGATCAGGACGTTGACCGTCTGGACGTTCGCCTCAGGCACCATGCTATTCACGGCCGCGAGCAGCTTCGGCGCGCACCAGCGGGCCTGCGTGGCGTACGCGTCCGCGTCAAGGATGAGGTCCAGGCGGTCGGACTCCTCGTCGAACACGACGGCTCGGACGTGTCTGGCGAGTTCGGGTACGGCCGTGGTGAGGACGGTGTCCCACTGGGCCAGGACGCTGTCGCCGGCGGCCCGGTGCGACCGGGCCCCGCTCGGTCATTATCATGCCGATTACCGCACCCAGCCCGAGCGGCTGGCGGCCGTCCCGCCGCAGAGCCGTGCCGGTGCGACGCTTCGGCTTCTTCGTCTGGGCGCCGTTCTTCTTCGCCGCCTCCCGGGCGGCGAGCAGGGCCTGGCGGGCGAGGTCGACGCCGGACAGCTCCGGGACGGCGTTCACGCGGTCACCTCCAGGGCCTCGCCGTCCAGCGGGCGGGCGGCGAGCTCGGGCAGGCGCTGGGTCCACGGAGCGGGCCGGATCGACTCGGGCCGGGCGAGGGTGTGCAGCTGCTCCAGCCGCGCGGCGAGCAGGTGCTCGGCGGTACGGGTCTGCGCGGTTGCGGCGGCCTCGGTCGCGGCGCGCTGGGCGTCGTCGCTGTCGGGTACGGCCCGGAACCACGGCTTACTGAGCTCGGTCGCGTACGCCTTGCGGGCCTCGGCCTGGGCCTCCTCGCTGCGGCCGAGCATCACCAGGGCCTCGTGCCGGTACTCCGCGGCCGCGCTCTCGGCGGTCAGCATGGCGTTGTGCGCGACGGCATCCTCGACGGCGTCCGGGCCGGCTGCTTCCAGGGCGGCCGGGTCGGTGATCTGCTGGAACTGGGCCCACGAGGCGGCGATGGCGTCCTCGATGGCCGTACGGACCTCGGCGGCGACGGCCGCGACAGCGACCTGGTCGCTCGGGTCGGCCGACCAGGTCGCGGCGAGGAGACCGGCCTCGCCGATCAGGGCCTCGGTCTGGCACCGGTGGTCGCACGCCTCGCACAGCCCGGCCGAACGTGCCCGGCCGCAGTCCTCGCACGCCACGGCCTGCCTCGCCACCGCCTCGGCCGCCGCCCGCTCCCGCTCGACCGCCGTCTGCGCCTCGGCCTCGGCACGGGCCGCCGCACGCCGCTCCGCCTGCTCCCGGGCCTCGGCCTGACGGGCCACGAAGTCGGCGGCCTCGGCCTCGGCGTGACGGCGCATCCGGGCCTCAATCTCCCGGTACCGCGCATCCTGATCCAGGCCGGGCAGCTCCTGGTCGACCTCGGCCGCGATCCACACCCGCCACGCCCGGCGCGAGTGCAGGATGTTGGCGCAGTTGTCGCAGTCGGCGCCGGTGTCGAGCCGGACGCCGTCATCGCACCGCACGTCCGAGCACGACGGCCGGCGCACCAGCCCGCGGTGGGTGATCCACCCGTACGGGCGGGCAATCAGGGCCTCGCCGCCGGTCTGCTCGAGCCGGGACGTCAGCCGGGAGGCCAGCACCGACGGGGCCCGCCCCGCCCACTCCAGCACCTGGCGCAGCTGGGCGAGCTCTGCCTTCGCGGCCTTCACGACGTGGTCCTGCTGCCAGCGGTTCAGCCCCTGCCACAGCCAGGACACCGGCGCCAGAGCCACCCGCAGATCAAGATCACCTGGAAGCTCCGACCGCCCCTGCTGCTGCGTCTTCCGCGCACCCACGTGCGTCGGCCGGGCATCAGCACCAGTGGCGACGCCACCTGCCTGCTCCTGCCCGTCGACCGGTGACTTGATGGGCTTTTCACCGCGAAGCGGGTCGACCCCAGCTACCGGGCTCCCGGACTCGGCAACGGCGCTCTTGCCGTCGACGGCCTGGTCCTCGCGCACGAACGCGCGGTCCGGCTGACGGCCCTGACGCCCACGGCCTTCGCCGGAAAAGCCACCAGAGAGCTGCGGGAAAGCGACGGGAGTAACCAGGTGAGGGTGGTCAGTGTGAAGGGCTGCCGCAACATCGGGCTCTGAAACATCCGCCCCATCCGTCACCGCCACCCCGCTGACCTGGTGCTCCGTTGCCAGGGCGGGCGCCTCACTAGGCTCTGCCGCAACGTCGGGGTCTGAAAACTCGGGCTTCAGAGCCTCCGTACGGTCCTCTTGGACGTCGTCGTCGACCGTGCGGCCGTGCGCGGCGGCGACCGCCGGCACCATCAGCCGCGTCCGGTGCGCCATCTTCGACGCCGTCTTCAGACGTACCCGCAGCACCAGCTCCTGGTCCTCCAGGCGCTCCAGCACCCGCTCCCCCGCCGACGCCGAGCAGCCCAGCAGCCGGGCCACCGTCGCCGCCGCGCGGCCGCGCTTGGTGTCCACCGTGCCGCCGCACTGTCGCACCCGCCCGGACTTCCGCGCCTCCAGCACCAGCATCAGCAGCGCCAGACGGTCCGTCGCCGCGCCCCGACCGGTACGCGTACCGATCAGCCCGGCCGGAGTGACCCGGCCGTCCTTGTGCTTCCAGCCCGGCGCCATCACGGCCTCGAACAGCCGCTGCAGCGTCGCGTACTCCTTCTTCGCCAGATTCAGCGGGTGCCCGATGACGTCCTGCGCCGCCCATAGAGGTAGCACCTTGCACTCCAGGCCGATGTCCTCGCGGTACTCGCCCTTCTCGGTCTCCACCGACACCACGCCCGAGCTGCGCAGCCCCGGCACCACGTCGGAGGCCGTGTACGACGCCGAAAGCCCGAGCCACCGGCCCAACTCCGAGGTATGGATCCTCACCACACCGGTCTCCGACGGCGTCCGCGACGCCAGCACCAGTACCGCCAGACGCACCGCGTCCGTCGCACCGTCCAAACCGTCCAGATCCAGCAGCGTGCGCACCGCGCCACCCAGACGGGCGCGAGCATCCCGCCCGAGCGACAGCGGATGGCCAGCAGCCCGCTCCGGGACCGGCCCGGCCGGGACGAACAGCTCCGTACGGGGGCGCGCGAACGCAGCGGCCCGTACCGCCACGGCGCTCATCGACCCACCACTGGGACACGAGCGGCGGACACCGCGAGGACCGAGGTCATCTTCGTCACCGAGCCGGTGTACACGCCAAAGCGGACACCTTCCTGAGCAGGCAGAACGCGCGATTCTTCATCCACTTGCCGAGCCTGCATGAGTCGGCCTGTGGGCAAAGTCCGCCGAGCCCCGATTGACCCCAGTCCTCCCGCACGGCGGGCAGAAACCTCGGATCGCGTCCCGTCACACGGGACGCCGCCCTCCAGGACGCTCCCGTCGACAGAGTTGCGAACGACGTCGACGAGCGGGTGCACGAGTCGGACGGCCGACGCCACGGTCGGGGTCGACGAGACCGCCTCGAAGGCCCCGCTCTTATAGCTTCCTACCGGAAGTCCCTCTTCCTGTCTGAACCGGAAAAGAGGGGAGAAACCGTACGTCGATTCCATCACACGGGACGACCGCCGCGCCTGAACCGGGGTGAAACGGACAAGGCCAAGCTGACAGGGGGACACCACTTCAGGCACTATGAGAACGACCTGCCTTCCATATGGCTGGACGGACCAGAACCCCTCGGGGCTGGACGGACCTTCCTTATGGATGTGTCAGGGACCGCCCTCTTCGTGAGAAGCGGGCGGGCCTGGATCGGATGGGGGGAGATTTCTCCTCTCCTCTTGATCTTGGTGATCCGTAGGACCCCTAACGGGGCCCTGCGGATCAGCGGGACGTGGCCGTTGTCAGCGGCCGGGTCTTGCAGGTAGGGCACCGACCGTTGTCCGCGGTCGGGGTACTGCTGGTGGCCCTTGTCGAAGGGGCCGACCCGCTTGTCGAAGGCGGGGTTTTGCTAGGTGAACTGGCTCGATGAGCCGAAGCTCAGGACCGGCGTCAACCGGGACTGAGCAGCCGAACTGAGGTGTCATGCCCAGTCGGTGCGAAGGGCCGCGCTGGCCGAAGCGGATTGTCAGTCCGCAAGGTGGCCGCGCGGCCGGTGGCGGCTACGTCACCCCGACCCCCTTGAATCCGAGGTTGGCGTCGGCTTGCCCTCATCCGCTTTTGCGGCCTCGGGGAAGCGTTCTGCGAGGCCCTTGAGGAGGCGCAGGTAGTTCTCGCGGTGCGGGCGCCGAGGGCTGGTCTGGCCCAACTCCCAACGGGTGACTGCGACCCTCTTCACGCCTACGGCGTCCGCGACGTCCTGCTGGGTGAGGCCGGCCGCGAGGCGTAGCTTCGAGCGCACATGCGGAGGCGGCAGCACCTCAGGCAGGCCGTTCAGCAGGGCGTCGACCCGCTGTGAGTGGTCCGAGTCGGACATAGCCAAACCTTCCACGATCGTCGTAACCATGAAAGATACACGATTTGATCTCCGTGTGGGAGAAGCGGCCACCGCGAACCGAGGTGTCTGGGTCGAAGTCCGGCCCGGCTGCGGGAAGGTCAGCTGTCGCACAGGCACCGTCCAGCTGCCTTCCAGGTCGGGCACTCCTGCTCCACTCGCTCGTACGCGCTGGGCGGATCATCGGGAAACCAGGCGATGACCTCTGGTGTTAGCGGACCTGACGTAGCGACGTCGTGCACCGGCTGGCGGCGTCCTGTGCGCTCGTCTTCCTCCACCTGCGCGACCTTCACGAACGGACTCACGACCGCCACTGGGTCCGACCCCAGGTCAAACCACTCGCCGTGACGACGCTTGTCGGCGAATTGGCGGTGAAGCGCGGTCTCCATGACGGCGCCGCTCTCGAACAGCGCGAGCAACTGGAGAGGTACAGGTGAGCCGGTCTGGAGGTGTCGAAGACGCCGCTCGGGGTTGTCGGACCACCTGATCTTCACGAGTGGAGATTCGGGAGAGCCGATCAGATAGACCCGGTCCGTAGCCACGTCACACCCGCTCAAGCGCGGTGGAGTAGTAGTAGGCCAAGGCCGCTTCAGCACCTGAGCCCTGCGCCGTGGTAATCCGCTGGAACCGACCGGACCGCAGGTCCCCGGCGGTGAAGATCCGAGGGTGCTGCATTTCGGGTGGGCAGTATCCGCCCTCGTCCACCGCGAGCCCTTCGAGAGCCGCCGGCCGATTTCCGAGATTGCTCAGTACTGCCGTTGCGACGTAGGTGCTGCGCTCTCCGCCGCGGTTCTCGACGTCCACGATGAAGTCGGTGCCGTGACGGGCCTGCGAAACGGAGACGTGAGAAACCGGAACTACCCGAACTCGTTCGTCTCCTGACACCTCCGCCAACTTGTAGTCGTCCGTTGCCGGGGCGAGGACATGGAGTGTGGCAGTGGACTGAGGGTGAGCCCGCAGCCAGGTGCCTAGTGGCCTGTCACCCCCAAGAACGTACGTCCGGGGCCCGACCTGCTCGGACTTCGCACGCCACAGCGGAGCCATGGACAGCGAAGGGGCGGTGCTGATCCAGTCGGTGTCGGCGGGCGTCAGCGCGGACACGCCCGTGCCGACCACGACTGCCTGCGCGGTGAGTACCTGGCCGTCCGTGAGGAGGACTTCCGCGCGGTCGGAGTGCCCCTTGACCCCCACCGCGCGGGATCGGACCAGCGAGCACCGACCGGCTTGCTCGAGGCGGGACAGATCCGCGGCCAGGGCCTCGGCCAGCTGTGGGCCGGTCGTCCAGTTGCCGGAGACGTTCTCCAGCGCGCCGATGGTCTGGAGCTTGCCGCCGATGCTGTCGGCCTCCACGACGAGGACCTTCATGTTGAGGCTGGTGGCCATGAGGGCGGCCGCCACGCCAGCGGGGCCGGCCCCGACGACCAGGACGTCGGCGTCGAACGAAAGTGTGCTCACTGGATCCCCCCAGTTTCGCTGATACGAGATAGAGCGACTTCGCTGGTAATGAGCTGATCGGAGCCAAGGTTCCGTGCCGCGAGCAGCAGAGCGGCCTCGTGGTACTGGGAGCCGCCGCTGGAGGCGCAGGCGTCGGTGATGACCCAGGGCCGGTAGCCCCGTTGGTAGGCAGCGGTGGCCGAGTCGTACACGCAGGCGTCGGTGTCGATGCCACACAGCACCAGGTCACTCCAGCCGGCGTCCCGGATGAGCTGTGATCCCTCGGGCGTGAAGACCGACGCTTGGCCCTTGTCGATGATTAGGGCCGAGGCGTCGATGAAGGGCAGCAACTCCTCCACGAACGCCTGCTCCTCCGCGGTGCGCAGCCGCTTCCAACCGGAAATCGTTTCGTACGGCGAGCCCGGGGCGTTGTGGAACCGGGTGAAGACCACCGGAGCGCCGGCTGCTCGCCAGCCGTTCACCAGCCGTACGACCGTCGGGACGACGTCGCGGCTGTGCTGGTTGACGAAGCCCTGCTGCACGTCGATAACCAGCAGCGCTGTCGATCGCGGGTCCAACCCGTCCACCTTTCCCATGGCCATCAAGGGGTGCTGTCTCGGAGGGCGTCCTGAGCGGCGCGGAGCCGATCGGGGAGTTCGCTCGTGGTCAAGATCGCTTCGCGCATCACACGGTGCTGTGCCGTTTCGGTGGGGCGCGCGGTTGTGAGCCGGTAGTAGGCACTCCGCAGAAACCGCCAGCCGTACTCGGGCGGCATCACTGGGTCCTGGCCGTCCTCGACGGTGTGCAGGACGTGGGAGGAGAGAGCCCACAACGCCTGGACGTCTAGCTCCAGTGCGACGATCTGGCTCGTCGTGAGGGCGCGCTCATCCAGCTGAGGGTGGTAGGAGACCCCGGACCAGCCGGCGACACCTTGCGAGACGCCGCCTCCGAAGGGGACAGCGTCGGCGTGAGACCAGCCCTCGCGGAACTTGGTGGCCTCGACGTCCGGCCCCAGGGGGACGACGTTCTCTGGGTCCTGGCGGTTGACCAGGACAGAGGGTGTGGCCAGGAGCTGCAGCGCGGTGTCCAGACCAGCGCCCGCCCAGGAGTTCTCGCGGAGTTCGTAGACCGACAGCACGTACTGCGGTGGGGGCACTTCGTGAGTGGGTGTTCCCTCGGCAGCGTGGAGCCTCATGAGCTGCGTGATCTGCTTGCCCGCCCACTCGGGTTCCTGCAGATAGGTCCGGTATCGCCACACTGCCAGGTCGGTCAGCGATTCGACGCGGTGATGCTCTTCCAGGTGCACGACGGCGACGCCGCACCTGTAGACGTGGACCGCCGACGACTGGGCCGAGCGGTGTCCGGCCGGAAGCGTCCGTCGCTCTAAGCCCCCCGGGCCAGGCGGCGCGGGAGCGCCGACGGCGTGCAGGGTGGCGATCTGCTCGCCCATGTAGGCCGGCAGGAACTTATGGGAGACGACGGTACAAGGCGTCGGCTGCGGAGTATCGCCGCCCGCAGCCGTGACGGCAGTGCCGTGAAGGTCTGCCAGGCGCAGGCGGAACGCCTCCTGCTCCTCGGGGGTGCACTGGTTCAGCGCCGTATCGAGGATCTGCGCCATCTGCGGACGGCACACGCTGGTCCTGTTCTTCTGCCAGTGCGAGACCGTCCGTGGGCTGATGCCGAGATGATCGGCGAACCCCCGCACCGACGCGCGCATTACCGATCGCAACAGCAGTGCCTCCTCGCCTGTCCACTGCTCAACTGCGATCACTACACACCCCTATGACGGTTTGTTGCCAGGCAGGAAGAGCCCTGTTGCGACGCTATTGCTACACCCCTTCCACGCCGGGACATCTCGCCGAGACGCCCGCGACCCCGAAGCTGATCTCCGTCGAAGTGAATGCCGATGACGAACGGGGAAGCCGTGCTTGCCGCTACAGGAGAACGAGGCAGTGAGGCGAGCTCAGGACTCTGCCGACCTGCTGCCCTGGTTCTGCTCGACGCGTTCGAGTCGCGCAATCAGATCGGCGACCTGTTCCTCGAGGCGTCTGATGGCCTGCGCGGTCGGGTCAGCAAGCGCGTCCAAGGCGTTCTCGCGAACGAAACTCCCGCGACCCGTGTGGGAGTAGATGACTCCATCCCGTCGAAGCTCGGCGAAGGCGCGTTGCACCGTGCCGGCCGCGACGGCGTACTTGCTCGCCAACTCCCGGGTGCTCGGCAGTTTGTCGCTGGGCTTGAGCTGCCCGAGTCGAACCTGTTCGCGCACGTCCTGCGCGATGCGTTCGTAGGGCTGCATGGCTTCGTCCGTCATGAGCCACATCGTAGAGCCACCTCACTCGAATAGATAGCCTACCCAACCTGGTTGACACGGTAGTATGTGTACTGATTAGGTTATCCACGTCGATACAGTTGGTTGCCTGTGAGGCGTCAACAGCGGAGACGTAGGACCGCAATACGGCAAGACCGCAGGAAGCCCCTTCCCCTTACGGGGAGGGCCGGGGTTGATAGCTCCACCAAATCCCCCGGACCAGTCCCCTGGCTGGTGTGGCTCCCGCGTTGCACGTCGCAGCGCAGATGCGCTGTCCGTCCATCAGGACGCCGGGATCGACCCGTGCGGCCTGACGGGCGGAGAGAGCACCGCGACGCGCCCCGTCCCTCCGACCATGAGGAGTCCCCGTGATCACGACGCCCGTGGCGCCGCAGGCCAGCAAGCGCCGCCGCAAGACCCGCACCTCGAACGTCAACCACCGCCCGCCGGTTATCGCCTCCAAGCTGAAGGTCAACGAGATCGACCTGACCCCTGGCAAGGAGCACCTGGTCTGCCCCGACTGCTCCACCTGGGTCCCGATCACCGGCGTGCTGGGCACGCCGAAGCTGGTGCCCCACCACACCGGCCGCGCCAAGACTGCCGAGCCGCGCCGCTGTACGGCCGGAAGTAACCGCCAGGTCACCATCGACGTCGCGGCCGACGCCTGGCGCACTCAGCTGACCGAGCTGATTGAGGTGACCCCGACCCTCGCCTCCCGGCGCGCCACCAAGGTGTTGCCGAAGCCGAAGGTGAAGCCGGCCCCGGCCGCCAGCCAGGTCAAGCCCGCCCCGCTCAGCGCGGAGCAGGTCCGTCGGGTGTTCCGTCAGCACGAGCAGCAGTGCCTGGCCTGCAAGGGCGAGGTCAAGAACCGAGACGGGCAGCTGCTGCCCTGCCCCGACGGTGAGCGCCTGGCCGTCACCTTCCTCCGGCTGCTCCGCCAGGAGCCCAAGCGCCAGGCCGTCCGCGAGTTCTTCGCCCGGGAGCGTCGGCGCTTCGACCGCCAGTACGCCGCGGCGGCCCCGGTGAAGCGGGCCTCCGAGTGGGCGGCGGTTCAGGTGAGGGTCAGCGACGCGGATGCCACGCGGAAGGTGCTGCCGCGCGGTGACCGTCCGGCTGATGGCCCGAGCCTTCCCCAGGAGCCGCAGGACGTGGAGGCATACGACCGGCGGCAGGCCGAGCTGGGCAGGCACGCCCATACCGGCCGTCCTGCGGAAGAGGCTCCTGTGCAGCCCGAGTGCGCGAACTGCGGGACCACCGAGCTGAACTTCGTCCGCGCAGCCGCTGCCGGATGGCGCCAGGTCCTCCATCGGACCCACTGCGGTCGGTGCGCCGGCCGCTTCCCGAACTGGATGCGCACCCAGTTCTGACTCACACCGGGACGAACGACCACGGCCCCGGCCGCCCCGTAGTAGAGGGGGCGGCCGGGGCCGCGGCTGCTCGTCCGGCAGTCACCCGAAAAACAGATCGGCCCCCGGATGCACCCGCGGGCCGATCGAAGGACCCGGTAGGAGGCCCCGTTGAACCCCATCAGCATCCCACACACCCTCCCGCGAATCACCGGCAACTGCCCTCGCTGTAAGGGCACGTTCGAGACCTGCCGCTGTGACCAGCGGTCCGTCGCCCGGACCGGCAGGCCCGTCCGGGCCTGGGTCGGCGAGGACATCCACGACGAGGACGAGGCCCAGGGCTACGAGCCCGAGGATCTGCACCGGCCCCACGACCTCGTGGAACTGACCGGCCCGGCGCGGGTCACTGAGGACTCCTGCGGGATCTGCGGGTTCTGGCGGTGCCGGTGCGCCACCTCGCTCACCCCCGTCCCGGCCCTGACCGGCACCGGGTCGGCATGGGGGTGGGCGGCATGACCGCGCGCCTGATCAGGCTCACCGCAGTACTGCGTCACATGTGGCAGTGCGGCACGTGTGGCTGCTGGTCACAGACCGAGCAGTGCCAGTTTTGCGAGAAATGACCGGGCGTCCCGGTGACCTGTACCGCCGGTACATGGCCGCCGACACCGCCTACCGCGCACACGCCGCCACCTGTACCTCCTGCGCCCGCACCACACCCGACCCGGACTGCTGGGAGGGAGGGCAGTTGTACGAGTCCTTCTCAAGGCTGCAGGAGGCCTACCTCAACACCCTGTAGTGCCACCCGGCATTGCCCATCGGTCCCGCGCCCCTTCGGGCGGGTCCGGTGGAGAGCGCCGGGAAACCACCTCGCTCCGGCCGGTACGGCCGTCGACACAGCAACAGCCCCGGGGACGCCACCCCGGGGCTGCTTCTTGCACAGGACCTGATCTGGAGGCCCCTGATGAAGTTCATCGTACCCACCCGCCACTACGCGCCCACCTCGACGAAGGCGGCGCCCGCCGACACCCGCCCGGCCTGCGAGAGCACGGCCGACCCGGACCTGTTCTTCCCCAACGGCAACACCGGGCCCGCGCTCCTGCAGATCGCCGAGGCCAAGCGCCTGTGCGCCTTGTGTCCGCAGTTGATCCAGTGCGGCAACGACGCCTTGGAGCGCGGCGAGGAGTACGGGGTGTGGGGCGGGCTGTCCGAGGACGAGCGCCGCGCCCTGCGCCGCCGCACGGCCCGTGCCCAGAGCACGGACGCCGTGGAGGCCGGCACCGAAGACAGCGCCCCGCGCTTTGCCGACGCCGCGTGACCTCGCCCGCCTGACGGGCTGCCGGCCTTGTCGCACACCACGCAGCCGGGCATCGGCTCGGGCCGATGTCCTTCACCCAGGAGGTAGCAGCATGCGCACCATCCGCCGCGACGGCTGGACCGCCGCCGACTACGACTCCCAGGAGATCCTCCACGAGTTCGGGCACCGCGACGCCGCCGCCCGGGTGGACCGGGCCCGCCGCCCCACCTCGACGCCGAAGACCGACACCGCCGGCCTCCGCCGCCGCGGCGCGCAGCTCCCCATGGGCTGACTTCGCGCCCGCCCGGCGGGAGCCGCACCTAGTTTCGAGCCCGCCCCGCGACGTTTCGCGAGCACGGCCGCCCGCCCCGCGGACCGCCAGCCCTTTCGCGTGCGCGGAGCGGGTAGAGCCGGTGCCAGCTTCGTGATCAGCCGACCGCATTGACCGCTGTTTCGGGAACGCCTCGCCGCGTTTCGGGAGCAGCCCCCGCCGTTTCGTACGCACCTTGAACGACCCCTCTCGGAGGCCCTCATGACGATCACCGACTGGCCGCGAACCGCGGCTGAACCCGACCCCTACACGGCTTCGCCGGCCGCCGTTTCGGGAACGTCTACGCCGGTTTCGCGGACGGCCGACGTCGTTTCGGAGACGGCCGACGTCGTTTCGGAGACGGAAAGCGGAACCGGAGCGAAGCCCTCCCCGGGGAAGCTGACCGGTACCCAGAAGTGGGCGGCCGGGGCGATCGTGATCGCCGCGCTCGTCCTCGCGGGCATCGGCCTGTACCTCAGCTTCGAGCACGTTGCGATCTTCGCCTTCGAGCGGCTCCGCTTCGGCTCGCTGGGCAAGGGCCAGATGTTCGCGGTCGGCGTCGATGTCGGCATCATGGTGATGATCGCTGTCGACTTGCTGATGGCCTGGCTCAAGCGCCCCATCACCTGGATCCGCTACCCGGTGTGGCTGCTGACGGCCGTCACGGTCGTCCTCAACGCCGCGTCCGGCGCTCCCCGGGACCGGGCCTGGGCGCTGATGGACTACGTCGCGGCCGGCGCCCACGGCGTCGTCCCGGTCCTGTTCATCACGGTGGTGGAGCTCGGCCGCGATGCGATCGACCGTGTTGTCCGGCCTGACCAGGCCGAACGGGACTCGATCCCGTGGCTGCGGTGGGTCCTCGCCCCGGTGGCGACGTCTCGGATCTTCCGCCGGATGCGGCTGTGGGGCGTCACCTCCTACCCGGAGATGATCCGCCGGGACCAGGAGCTCATCGCCTACGAGCAGTGGCTCAAGCGCAAGTACGGGGGCGACATCTCCCAGGCCACCGAGGACGAGCTGCTGCCGATGAAGATGGCGCCCTACGGCTACACCGTCGCCCAGGCCCTGGCCATGCCCGACGAGCAGGAGCAGGCAGCTCAGGGGCGTGAGGAGGACGCGGAGCGCCGCCGCCTGGCCGCGGAGACGCGCAGCGAGGTCGCCAAGGCGGAGTCCGCGGCCGAGAAGCTGCGCGCCAAGGGCAAGGTGGAGCTGGTCCAGGCGGAGGTCGACGGCCAGACCGGCCAGGCCCGCGCGCACGCCCGAGCTCAGGTCAGTGCCGCAGAGCGGGCCGCCGAGCTGGAGCAGAAGGCCCTCGACAACGCCGTGGTCGCCGAGGCCCGCGCCCGCGAGGCCGAGGCGGAGCGCCAGGCCGCCGAGGAGCGCAAGGCGGCGGCCGCCGCGGACCTGGCGAAGGCCGAGCTCGAGCGCCAGGCTGCCGAGCAGCGCAGGGCGGCGGCCGAGGCGGACAAGGTCGCGGCGGCCGAGGCCGGCGCGATCGAGACCGAGCGGATCGCCCAGGCACGCAAGGCAGTGGCCGCCGCCGACCTGGACGCGGCTGAGCTGGAGCGCCAGGCGGCGCAGAAGCGGAAGGAAGCGGCGGAGGCCGACCGGGTCGCCGCGGCGGAGGCTCAGGCCATCGAGACCCAGGCCGTCGCCGAAGCCCGCCAGGCCGCTGCCGAAGCGGACCGGCGTGCTGCCGAAACGGAGAAGGCCGCCGCCGAAACGCGGCGGGCCGCTGCCGAAGCCGACCGCAAGAAGGCGGAGGAGGACCGCCGCCAGGCGGCCGCTCTCGCCGACATCGCGCGCTCCCGGAAGGAGGCCGCCGAAGCCGAGAAGGCCGCTGCCGAAACGCGGCGGGCCGCCGCCGAAATCGAGCGGCGTGCGGTCGAAGCCGAGGACGCCGCGAAGCTCAAGCCGCGCGAGCGGGCGGTCCGCAAGGTCGCCCGAATGATCCTCGCCGTCGGCGGCGACGCCGACCGGCTGCCGCTCGCCGAAATCCAGCACGAGCTAGCGGTCACCTCGCCCGGCACGGCCTCTGAGTACCGCCAGGAGGCGGCCGAGCTGCTTGCCAACGGCTACCGCCCCTGACCCATCGTCCGGCACACACCAAGGAGGGCCAGCCCGCGGCATTCGGGCTGGCCCTCCTTGCGACTGCCGGAAGCAGTCCGCCCCGATTACACCAGCTCAACTCCCCTTTGGAGGACGAACCGTGAACCCCGAGCACCGCCCCGACGCGGCCCCGCAGGGCCGGCCGCCCGGGCACAGCGCCCCCAACCCGCTCCAGGACGTGGCCGCCAACGCGGCCGCCACCGCCCGCTACCTCGCCGATATCCAGCGGGTGGTGCGCGACACCGAGCGCCACCTGGCCACGCTGACGGACGAGACCAGCGTCCACCTGCGCGGCACTCACCTGGAAGGCGACCGTTTCTGGCACGCCAAAGGCCGCGCGAGGCCGGTGGAAAAGGCGCTGCGGAAGGTTTTGAAGGACGCCAAGAACCTTGCCGCCGACCTCGAATCCGCCGCCTACAGCCGCCGCGCGTTCGACGAGAACTGCGCGAACACGGTAAAAGACCGGAAGGAAAAGGCGCTGGAAAAGCAGCGGAAGAAGAACCCGCAGCAGATCCCGCCCATGCCCGCCACCCCGCCCGGACTTCGCAGCAAGCCGGAAAGCGGCTACGCTGCCCCCGTGTCCAACATTCACGACCTGCGAGGACGTGAATCGGCGTGAGTAGCGCAAACCGCCCGCTGACCCGGCACGAAGTGAAAGCGCAGAACTCCCGCACATATCTGCTGGAGCAGCGGGACGAATACATTCGCCGCTACGGCGAAGACCTTGGTGCTTTCCACTTCCTGATGATGCTGCTGAAGACGCAGGGTGCCAAGGCCCACCGGCGCGGCGACGTCCAGGCGCTGCGGCTGCTGGCCAACGACCTGCTCGCCGTCTACGAGAGGCACACCCCGCAGTAGCACCACCCGCGAGGCCCGAAGGGGGCCGGCTATCACGGCCGGCCCCCTTCGGCTTGCCCCCCAACGCCCGCACGCCCGCCCGCTGGCACGCCCGCCCGCGTGCACGCGTGTACGCGAGGCACCCCGACCTTGTCAAGGAAGGAGCCCCACCCGGTGTCCAGCACCTCCGACGGTCCCGGCGACGGCCCCGGCCGGCTCATCCCCTTTCCCCCGGGAAGCGATGTCACCGACCGGCCCGTACCGCTCGCCGATATCGACCGCCTCATCCCCCCGGCCCGTGAAGCCCCTCCGGAAAGCGCCATGGAGCGGACCATCGAACTGCCGCCCGTCCGGGAACCCATTTCCCCGGAAAGTGTGCTGCGCGCCGAATCCACCCCTGCCCATTCCCCGGTCGAAGAGGAATACGGCGAGGCGGAAGAGGAAGGCGAATACGAATACGAGCCGCCCCGCAGCTTTATGGAAATAGTCGGCGATTGGCTCGAATATCGGATCGCCCGGGGTCATGCCGGCCTTGAGGCCGAGGGTCCCTACCGGGAAGCGGTCATCGAGGCGAAAGTCGCCCGCCTGAAAGCGGAAAGCGACCGCGAAATCGCTCTGCTGGAGGCGCACAACAAGCTGCGCCAGGCCGGTATCCAGGCGGCGGCCGACAAGAAGACCGCCCTGGGAAAGGGTGACGCGGCAGCACTGAAGGCTGGCTCCGGCGCCTCCGGCTCCGGCGGTGGCCGGGGCGGGGCGGGCGGCGGGCGCGGTGGCGGTGTGGGCGGCGGTCCGGCCGGAGGCGGCAGGAACCCCGCCGGGCCGGGCGGCGGGCGGGGCGGCGCTGGGGCGGGCACAGATAAGGGCGGTCGCAAGGACAGCAAGTCCTCCGCCGCACACTCGCCGTCGGCGGGAAGGGTGGACGACAAGGCCCGCGAGCACAAGGCGCGGGCGCAGGCGGACCGGCAGGCCGCGGCCGCGAAGGCGAACGAGGACAAGCGCCGCCACAAGGACCAGCTCCGCCAGGAACGCCAGCGGGCTAAGGAGCAGTCCCCTGCTGGTGGCGGCCGGGGCGGAGCCGGTGACGGCCGGGACGGCGCCAGGAGCTCCAGCGGCGCGTCACCCCGGCAGGAACGTATCCCTGCCCGGCAGTCGGCCCGCGTCGAGCGGCGGGCCGAGCGGAACAAGGCCCGGGACCAGCGCCGGGCAGCCGAACAGAGCGCCGGCCTGAGGGACCGCACCAAGGACCGCGACCAGGCGCGCGCCGACCGGCAGCGGGCCCGGGACAAGAAGTGGGCCGATCGCGAGGCTCGCCAGGAGGAGGAGAGGAAGGACCGGGCCGACCGCGGCGCCGCCCGCCGGGCCCGGCGCGAGAAGCGCAAGGTGCGGCGGGAGGAGAAGAGGGCCGCCGCGGTCGGGCGTACGACGCTGGGCAAGGCGGTCGGGGACGAGGCGCAGCGGCGGTTCGACGAGCGCCGCAAAGCCGCCGAGGACGCCCACGCCGCCAAGGACGGCAAGACCGGTGAGGAGAAGACCAAGGCTGAGACGGCCAAGGAGAAGACCGGGGATGTCAAGAAGGACGATGCCAAGAAGGTGGAGGAGCCCAAGGCCGCCGAGGAGCCGGAGAAGGACGGCGCCGAGAAGGCGGCGGAGCCCGGCACGGCCAAGGCCCCCAAGGGCCCGGAGAAGGAGCCCGGCGGCGCCGACGGCGAGACCGGGAAGCCTGCCGGGTCTGAGGAGTCCACGACCGCCGCCAAGGGCCCTGAAAGCCCTTCAGTGCCCCCGGCAGGGGAGCCTGCGGGCACGGAGCCGGAAGAGGCCGAGATCGTTGAGGAGAAGCCCTCTGACGGCTCCGAAACGGCAAGCGACAGCGCGCATGACCGGCCTGCAGGGAAGCGGTCGTTCGGCGGCCGGATCAAAGACCGGCTCACCAAGAACAAGCTTCCCGAGGAGGGACCGCGGCCCCCGCTGTGGATGGAGGCCGAGGGTGAGCGTGCTCGTCCTCCGATCCGGCCGAAGGCGGAGGACGACATCGTCGAGGCTCACATCATCGAGCCCGACGACGCCGAGCCCCACAAGCCCGGCGGAGCCGAAACGCCCGTTGGCGAACCGGAGATCGCGCAGATCTACAACCAGGTCTGTAAGTTCCCCAAAGAGCCCTGGGTCTGGGAGACCTACATTCCGTCCGGGAAGAAGGTCCCGAAGTCCCCCTCCGCAACAGGTCCGGCGGCCGCCTCCACGAAGCCTTCCGGCTCTCGGGAGATGGACGAGGAGAGCGTCGAGCCCTGGGACCTGCACTACCCGGACCCGCCCAAGGCGGGGTCCGGGAAGCCCGCGACCAAGGCGGATACGGCTGCTCCCGGCCCCGGTACGCCAGCCGCCGGGGCCGTCAAGCCCGTCAAGGTGAGCGAGCCGGCCGAGGGGGACAGGCCCCACGCCCCCGGTGAGACGCCGGTGAACAAGACCGATCCGCTGGCGGACCTCACCGACGCCCAGATCGTGGGGTTCCTCGTTCCGGGGCACTCCCGCCCGCCCGAGCCCTCGACGCCCGTCTGGGACGACACCGCTACCCCGGCCGCCGGCGGCCGGGGGGCGGGAATCCCGGCGCAGTCCGCCCCACCCGACACCACCCCCAAGGAGGCCCCGCCGATGAGCACGACCCCGGCCGGTTCGCAGCTGGCCGCGAAGCACCAGACGGACATCACCTTCGACCAGTACCTGGTCGAGATGACGAACATCGCCCTGGCCGCGCTCGGCGACAAGGAGACGGCCGAAGACCTGGTCAAGCGTCTCCTGGCCACGGCCAAGGCGCTCCTGGAGATCGCTGAGGACCTGGCGGACGACCACAACGTCGACAAGCGGATCGTCGCGCAGATCAGCGCGCTGTCCGAGGCGCTTCAGCGGATGACTGCCCAGGCCACGCGGTGTGCCCAGGAGTGCGCGGACGCCGCCGAGGCGGCCGTACAGGCCGCCGCCGGCGTCGCCCGCGTCTACGGCCAGGACATGGACGCCAAGCGGGAGGCGGGCCTGGTCCACGCCTCGGCCGCCGCCCACCACAACTGACCCGCCCAGCACACCGAGAAGGAAGAGACCGCCCCGATGAGCGGCACCGAGATTAAGAGCGACGACAACAGCTACAAGGACGTCCAGGCCAAGCTGAAGAAGCTGACGAAGGCGCTGGAGGACAAGGCCGTCGAGCTGGAGGACCTGCGGCGCGGCATGCAGTCCAACGCCACGCGGGCCGAGGACGTCGCCAAAGCCATCGAGAACGCCGAGCTGGACCCGCGGTTCGTGGACTTGACCTACGTGGTTGCCACCGCGCTGGGCGGCACGGCCGCCCAGCTCCGGCACCTGATCGAGGACGCCGCCGAGGGTGCGTCGCACTCCCAGGTGGTCCAGCGCGCCCACGCCCGCCTCTACGGACGGCTCGACGAGGTCCGCTCGGGCCGCCGGGAGAAGACCCCCAAGCCCGGCTTCCTCGCCGACTAACCCCCTGCCCCACCCTCCCTGTCCTGGTCAGGGGCCGGACCGCCGCCGCGGCCCGGCCCCTGACCCTCTTCCCTCTGGAGAGCCTGATGTTTCTGCCGCGCAGTGTGGCGCTCGAACGCCTCGCCTACACCCTGGCCGCCCCCGCCCTGGCCCTGGCCCCGAACCTGTCTCCCGACGGCCTGGCGAACATCGCCCTCCTTCTGCCGGGCGTCGTCGGTGCCGGGAACATGATCCACGCCGCCACCAGCCGCGTGCCCGGCTCCGGACAGCGCATCATCCGCTCCCTCCCCTTCGCCCTGGCCGCCGGAGTGGACCTGGCGGCAGTCTGGACGCCCGGCTACGGACCCGCGCAGACCGACGTCCTGCTCGCCGCCGGCTGGGCCCTGCTCTGCGGCGTACTCGCCCCGCTGTCCCGTACCGGACGGCGCGGTCACCGGCCCGCCGCAGTCACCAAGCTCCCTGCCGCCCCGGCCGCGCCCGCCCTGGTCGCGGCCCTGCCCGCCCCGACCACACCGGTGAAGGAGCCGCTGCACCCCGAGGACGGCGCCACGCTCTACACCCGCAGTGCCCGCGAGCTGTGGGAGCGGGCCGGCCTGCCGGGCGGCACGCTGCTGGTCAAGGCGATCCCCCACCCGGACACGCAGCGGGACCTGACGATCCTGCTGCGCTCCAAGGAGGCCGGCCGCCCGATCCGCTCGCTCTCGGCCGCCGATGTCGCGGCCGCGTTCGCAGTGTTCGAGCAGGAGGTCACGCTGGCGCCGGTGGAGCAGCAGAAGGACGGCCGGCAGGGCGGGCCGGGATGGCTGCAGGCCCACATCACCCCCGACGCCACCGCCCGCCGCACCAAGACCCCCACCCTGGAGGAGCGGTGGGCCGACAAGGTTGCCGGGCCCAAGGGCGGCGCCCCCGGCACCGAGCTCGTCGCTCGTATCCGGGACGAGGAGCGCGGGGTGACCTTCTACCGGGGCCGGATGCTCGACGAGACCGAGATCCCGCAGATCGACCTCGCCAAGGTCGCCCGCGGCCTGGGCATCCCGGCCGACGACTCCTGCCAGTTCGTCATCATCGACGGCCACGAGTTCCTGATCAGCATCTTCGACACCCCGCCGCTCAGCCAGATGTTCCCCGCCACCCGCGAACTGCTCACCCCCGACGCCAAGGGCATGTACGTCTGCGGGTACACCACCACCGGCCAGCCGGTGCGGAACATGATTTACCAGAGCGACAAGAACGCGGCGCGCCACGGCCTGATCCTGGGCGTCTCGCGTTCGGGCAAGACACAGTTCTTCGCGATCGACATGGCGGCCATGTCACTGGCCGGCCAGGTGGTGTGGCTGGGCACCGTCCGCAAGGACGAGAAGACGAGCACCCTGGGCCGGTACATCGACCGGCAGGGCTCCAACGCCCTGTGGATGGCCCGCTCGCTGCGCGCGGCCAGGGCCCTGTGTGACATCCGGGCGGAGATGCCCTGGTCACACGACGGACAGCCCCACGACTACAAGCCCGGCGACCCGCGCTGCCCCTACCGGCAGCTCAACGTCTTTGGGGACGAGTTCATGACCTGCACCAAGGACGAGGAGTACGGCGACTTCATCCAGACCATCGCCGACGACCTCACCGTCACCGGCCTGAAGTACGGCATCGGCTTCAACCCTGCAGGCCAGAGCCCGTTCGCGCACGACGGGTTCTCCTCCGGCATGAAGGCCAACCTGCGCCAGAACAGCAGGGCCGTCGTGTTCAACATGGGCAACCCCTCCTCGACCCGCAAGGCCGTCGAGGGAACCATGGAAAACGCCCACGATGTGCCCACGATCCCCACCCGCTACTCCCAGCAGGAGGGCTCGGTGATCGAGCGGGCCATGCGCGGCGAGGCCGACCCCGAAAACGGCGTCTCCACCGGCGGCGTCGCCGTCATCGTCCTGGACAACGGCCGCGCCGTCCTCATGCGCAGCCTGTACGCCGACTTCGACACCGACCTCAAAAGCATCTTCCCCGACGAGGTCGTCCACCTCACCGACCACGAGATCAGCGAGCTGGACAAGCGCGGCCTGTGGTTCGACTGGAACGAGCCCGAGCGTCCGGGCGAGTTCCACCCCGTTCCCGACGACGACGGTGACGGCGACGGTCCCCGCCGCCGCGGCGGGGGCGGGAGTAAGCCCGGCGGCGGCAAGCCCGGCCACAAGCGCCGCGAGGAAGTCGTCTCCGCCCGCCAGGCCCTCGAAGCCATCAAGACCCTCGTCCCCTGACCCCACTCTCCTCCTGTGGGCCCGGCCGCGTGCTGCGCGGCCGGGCCCACGCCATCCCCGATTGGACACCACCATGGACTTCCGCCCCGCCTCCGACCGTTCGATGTCTGATGCCGAGGCCGCCGCCGAGGCCGAGCAGATCCTGCGCACCGCGTTCCACGACCAGCCGCAGCCGGCCCCGGCCTCGACGTCGTTCCGGGACGACACCCCGCTCCCGACCTTCGGGTCCACGCCGCCGGTGCTCCAGCCCGAGACCCGCATCGTCCCGGCCTGGGCGGCCGGCACCGCGGTCGCCTCCATCGGGATCGGCGCCGGGATCACCGGCGCGGGCTGCGGCGTCTGGCTGGCCCTTCAGGGTCTGGCCGCCGTCACCCTCACCTCCGTGCTGATGGTCACCCTGCCGCTCGCCGTGCTCGCCGCCCTGGCCACCGCGATCGGCAGCGCCGTCCAGCACGCCCGCGTCACCGTCACCCACACCGAGCACCACTACACCGGCCCGGTCACCCAGAACATGCAGCACACCGAGCAGACCGCCCGCGGCTTCTTCGGCCGCATCACCAGCCGCTGACTCCGGTCGTTCCGCCCGGCTCCCCCCCCGCCCCTTCGGCGGCCGGCAGGACGAGAGCGGGACAGGCCGCCCGGCCCCAGCGCCACCCCCGATCACCCCACGAAGGAGTACTTCGGCCATGTCGTCGAACGGACCGAACCACACCCCCGAACTGCCGACCTCGAAGCCGTCTCCGAAGAAGAGCGCCGCGCGGGAGCGGCTGGATGCCGCCAACGTCTGGTGGAACCGTGCCTGGGAGAAGGACGGTGTCCTGCACACCATGTGGGAGGACATCCGCCGTGCCCCGAAGGCCGACTGGCACGGCCTCGCCCACTGGATCAAGGCCTTTGCCCTGCTGGTCGCGGCCGTGGTGGTGGTGATGCTGATCGGCGCGGCCGCCGGCGTGCTGGGCGCCCTCGTCGACGCGGTCACCGGCAGCGTGCCGCGTCCGAACGTGGACCTGGAGCACGACACCAGCGGCATCTGGACCACCCTCACTGAGCCCATCAAGGCCTTCCTCGACGCCCAGGCCGCTTACCTGCCCGCCTTGTCCGGCGCCACCGTCTACACCCTGTGGCAGGCCATCGGCCTGATCGGCTTGATCGGAGGGTTCCTGCGCATCAGCGGCGCCCGCATCGTCTGGACCTTGTGGGGTGCCGGGAGCATCTGGGTCGTGTGGGCCGTCTCCCCGGCCGGCGGGCGGATCCTGGCCGCCGCCCTCGCCACCGTCGTCTGGGCGCTCGCGAGCATTCTCGCCCTGCGCGGCCTCACGTTCCGCCCCGTCATCCACAACCATCAGGCGGCCCCGGCCGCGGCGGTGTTCAGCCCGGAGTTCCGCCCCGAGCTCCACCTGCACGCCACGCTGCCCGCACCCACCTCGCCCGGCGACGACACCCCGCCCCCGACGGTGATCCGCTTCCCCAACCGCTGACCCGGTCACTCCGCCTGGCTCTCGCCCGCCCCCGGGGTGCGCGAGGACCGGACAGACACCTCAGGGTCTTAACTCGTCAAGTCGCCTGGGTATAGCCGCTGTGTAGCCTGTCGATCTGTTCGAACGAGTAAGGGGGACGCCGGGTGGACATCGAAGGAGCTCATGCTGCGATCCAGCTCCCTGAAGGGAACTGGTGGGACTGGGACGTGGTCGCCTGGGACGGCGGACAGCTGAGGCTTGCTGCCGGCTACGACCTGGCTTACCACCATGGCCTGGAACTGGTCTTCGGCGATCCGTTCTTCGTCTGCTGCCCGGCGGTGTTTCACGATCCGATCTTCCGTGCACCGACCGCGGACGAGGTCCTCAAAGTCACGCGTCAGGTCGGCGAAAGGCCGCCCGTCGTGGTCGCCTTCGAGGCCGACGCGGGCGGGCAGGAGCAGGTCTCGTGCCTGATCGCATCCGAGCGGTTCGATGTTGTCCAAGAATCCGTCCTGCGGTACTGGCGCGAGGATGCCGGCCCGGAGCAGCGCTTCGCTCCCTGGGTGCGGTCCCCGGACCAGCATGCGGCCTCTGGCTAGGCGGCCGCTGTGCTCATCTCGGTAGGTGAGGCTGGGAAGGCCAGCTCCTCGTCATATTGCTGGTCCTGCTGGAGGCAGTGGTAGAGCTGACCGATCATGCGGTTGAAGAGGTTGCGCTGGGCGGCGGCGTGCCGGTCTGCATGACTGTCGCGTCGCCGCCGGTAGTGGGCCTTGGCGCCGGGTGAGAAAGCGATCACGGAGAACACCCAGAGGTAGCCGGCGTGGTTGAGACGGTCGTTCTTTACCCGCGTCGGGTGATGCCCGGCATCTTGCCGGAAGCCCGTACGACGGGGGACGCGCTGGTGTATGCCTTCGGACCGCGGGCGTCGGTGAACCGCTGTCGGTCGTCACCGATTTCGGCGGGCACTTGGGCGCCGAGCCGGATGCCGAGTCTGGGAATGTTAAGGATGGTCCCGGCGTCCGGGTGCCGTGTGGCGCAGCTTCCCGTGAGGAGTACGACCGCAGTGCGTTCTCCGAGGGTTTGGCCACCCGCCGTCAGCCGCGGGACATGGGCCTGAGATCCGGTGCCCATCCGGGACCGGTGACGAGCCCGCGGTACAGGCCGCAACGACGCTCGTATTGCGCTCGCCACAGATCTACCGGCGTCCGTCTTCACCGGCGCCAGCGTCAGCGACGCCACCCGCCAGACCAGGTACGCCGGACGCGACCGGCTCGACTACCTCGCGTCCCGCACACAAATCTGACCGCTCCCCCGGACGGCGATCACAGCCCAGAGAGACCATCGGGAGAAGGGGCCGGTCATCGCGCCTCGGCGCATTCATCGATGAACGCGCAGAGCCGACGAATGAGGCTCAAGGAGGAGGGTGTGGGGTCCGAGTCGCCCTGCATGTGCGGTGCATCCTGGAGCCACTGCTGCCACAGGCCCCCCGGTTGCCGGAAGCGGTCGGCTTGACCACCTCCGAGGTTCAGGTCGATGAACTGGAGAGCGCCCATGACGACAGTCTGGTCGTATCCGAGGTCAGGACGACGGAGGTAGCGATCTAGGTAGGCGGCGAGCAGATCGGCGTCGCGTGCCGTTCCGAAACTGGCCAGGGCCACGCTGTATGCCAGCCCGGCGCAGCAGACCTCGCTGGCCAGCAGGAGTTCCCCGAGGCGCTCACGGAACTCGGTCCGGCGGGAGACAGCTATGAGCCAAGCCGCAGTTCTCCGCTCTCGCCAGCCGCCTTCGAGCAGCTTGGCGATCTCATCGGCGGTGATGAGTCCTGCGTCCTCACGGAGATCTCGCATGAATCGGTCGCACTCAGGACTTTGCATGTGCAGCAAGCCGCCGCCGAGCTTCAGGTAGCGCCGCTCGGGCGTGACATAGCGGCGAACCAAGGTCAGCAACTCGGCATCGTCGTGCGGATTGCGTATCACACAGTCGATCTTGCCTTGTCACCGCAGAACAGAGCCAGCCCCCTCCCTTGCCCTGCTGTTACCTGAGCAGAGGTAAACCCAGTTCCAAGGCCCGCGAGTCAGCCGCCATGGAGGCCCCACTCGTCGAGACCCCCGTAGATGTGGGCTTCGAGGCATTGCGGGGCGCCAAGGCCCACGGCCTCACCCCGGTACACGGCGATGAGGGAGTCCTTGCCCCGCCACCAAGAGTCCGTCACACCCTGCACTTCGGGGACCGGCTCGAATTCGCCGAGATCCAGTGCGTCGACGGCATTGCGCGTGACCCTTGTGAAGGTCGTGGCCCAGCGGCGGGCATGAGCGGCGAGCGCCAGGGATTCCACCCATCCGTCAGTGCTGGCATGCAGGGGCGTCCAGCGGTAGGCGTCGATGCCGAACGCACCGTCGGGGCCGATCATGAAGCTGTAGGCCATGGACACCCGGCAGTCTCCTGCCGGGAATGACCAGCCTTCTGCGGGCGTCTCTTCGGGGCAGTCAGCGTCCAGGATGCGCGGACCACCCTCGTAGAAAGGGGCTGGCGGCAGGGCGAGGCCGCCCCAGCGGTCCTGGAAAGCAGTGGCCCGTTCGATCTCCGCCGCGGGGATCCCGTGCTCGATCCACGCGTCGTGGTGTCGCCGGATGTCCTGTTGGCGAACGCCGATGCCTTCCGTCTCGATGAACCGCTGGGCCCTGCGGCTCAGGCCGGCAGGTGCGACCGGGACGGGCCATACGGGCTGATCGGCCATTACCGCGGCTCACCGTTACCGGCGTGGAGCACGGCCGATGCAATCTCCCGCACGCGCTCCGGGCTGATCCCCGTGCGCTGCTCGACGGCGAGGGGATGGTCAGTGGGTTCCAGCTCGACGAAAGGGCGCTCGCCGACCGGGCGGGTATGGACGCGCGTTTTCAAACTGAGCGTCGTCGCCGGGTACACCGGAAGATCGGTGGTGAGCCAGCCGAAGTAGGGCTTCTCCGTTTCGCGGCCGGGTCTGTCCCACAGATCCGAGGCTCGGGAGAAGCTCTCTCGGCTGAGCGAGACCCAGACGCCCCAGGAGAACACCTCGGCACTGCCGATGACCGGTATCTCGATCAGCCCCTTGACGAAATAGTGCTGCCCGCGGACCACGCACTGGTCCGTAGAGAGCAAGCAGTCCTCGGCATCGGCGAAGGCCGGATCCCACACGGCAGGGGCCTCGGCCGTGTAGTTCATCGGCAGCTCAGGGTGGCGGGCCCCGCAGCACGTGCAGGTGAACCCCAAATCACTGGTCATGGGCCCGGAGCCTAGCGACGGACTCCAGCCGTACCCGAAGGGTGCTTGCCCGGCACAACTCCGCGCGACCAACTACCCCACTCAGTCACAGCTGGCTACCCCGAGGACAAGCGATGGCAAGCGGCTTCCGTGACGCCTTGGCACTGGAATACCGCAGCTACGGAACAAGTGCACTCCGCCAACACCTCTGCGCTCCCTGGGCTCCTACCTGGAGTGCTCCGACGGAACGCCCGCCGACCCCACCTCCTACATCGCTCCCCCGGCCAAGCACCTGCCGGCCGCCTGATCCGAGAGGACCACCGTTCATGAGCACCTCCACTCTGCGCGTCTCCGCCTTCACCGAGCCCGAGCGCCCGAGGTACCTCCAGATCTGCTACAGCAACCTCGCCGGTGCCGCCGTCGACGTCACCGGCGGCGGCGAGCACACCAAGGACAACCGCTGGACGTGCCGCGACTGCAAGGACAGCTCCGACTGCCCGCAGGCAGACTGACTCTGGCGGAGCCGGGAGGCGGCCAGCACCCACGCCACCACCTGCCGCGCGATCCCGCTGACGTGACCGGCCGCCGTCTGCGCGCCGCCCTGCTGCTCGCCGCCTTTCCGGAAGCCGCGGCCGGGGCCGTCGCCCTCGCGCCCAGGACCGGGCATCGGCGGCTGCACGTCCACCGGCACCGCATCGAGCTGACACCTCTGCCCCGCCGCTCCTGCCCCGACTGCCGGGGCTACGGCGGCTGGTGGGTCGACGGCGTGAACCCGGAGATGGAGGCGTGCGGCTAGTGGGCGAACCGGCCCACCTGGCGCATCCGGCTCCTGCCCGTCCCGGCCTAGCCGGACGAGCCCCCGTTCTGAAGCGACCCGACCCCGGCCGGTGCGGCCGGGTCGGACCTCGGGCGGCCGCGCATCGGCAAAGGGCCAGCCACCCGCTCCCTCACCCAGATCCGAGATCAGGAGACCTCCAGCATGCCCCGACACCTCACCACCGAGCGCCTCGCCCTCTTCGGCACCCTGCTGGCCACCTTCGGCGAGCTGCATCCCGCATGTGACCACTGGGTCCAGGGGTCGAAGACGGCTTCGCGGAAGCGGCTGTACGGCAAGGACCTGGTCCACGCCGACGGCTCCCCCGCCACGGCGGACTCCACCCGCCCGACCATGACCACCAGCACGCTCGGCAGGCGCGCGGTGGCCTGCCACGTCGCGTCGTACACGGCCGTGCAGCTCGGGGCGACCATCGCGATCACCCGCGCGTTCGGCTACCGCGTCACCCCGACCGCGCTGCTCGCCGGCGCGGCCATCAACGCCGGAACGCACGCCGCGATCGACCGCGGAGCCGTACTGCTGTGGCTCGCGAAGAAGACCAAGAAGACCGGCTACATCGAGCACTGCCAGGCGGTCCGCCTCGACGACGAAGGCGCGGTCACCAAGGAGCTCACCGGGCCGGGCAGCGCGTGGATGGAGCTGGACGCGGCACTCCACCGCGCCATAGGCATCGGCGCCGCCGCCGTCACCACCTGGCTCACCACCCGCCCCGGCGGCCGCCGGTGAGCCGCACCCGCCTTGACCGCGTCCGCGCCTCGATCGGGATCGCCCAGCTCGCCCTCCAGCAGATCCAGGACGACCTGAGCGCCGGCGACCTCGACGCCCCCGAGCTCGCCGCGATCCTGCGCGAGCTCCAGAAGGACATCGACGTCCCCGGCGGCCTCTTCCCCACGCTCGCCCAGCTCGTCAGCACCGCCGCCCGCCGGGCGGAGCAATTCGAGCCCTACCGCGACGGCGTCGCCTCCCGCTCTCTGTACGAGGCCGCCGCCCTGATCACCGACAACGCCGGGCAGCGCATGACCTGGGCCGCCCGCGCCCTTGAACCGCAAGGAGATGACACGTGAGCCAGACCCAGCCGCAGCTTCCGGAGAACGCGCTCGTCGTACTGATCGGCGCAAGCGGCGCCGGCAAGTCGACCCTGGCCCGCACCTGGCCGGCCTCCCAGGTCCTCTCCCTCGACGCTCTGAGGGGCACCGTCAGCGACGACCCGGGCAACCAGGCTGCCACCGACGACGTCGCCGACGTCCTCAAGGTCATCCTGGAACGCCGGATGGCCCGCCGCCTGAACACGGTCGTGGACGCGACGAACGTGGAGGAGGCCATCAGAGTCGAGCTGGTGATGACGGCGAAGAAGTACGGCGTGCCGACAGTCGCGGTCGTCGTCTCCACGCCGCTGTCGCTGTGCCTCCAGCGGCAGCAGCCGCGCCCGGCCAACCGGCGCGTGCCCGACGACGTCGTCCGGCGACAGCACGAGGCGATGGCCTTCTCCCACCAGAGCCTCGCCCGGGAGGGCTTCACCCAGGTCCTCTTCGCCCACGACCTGAACCGGCTGGAGCCGTACCTGCGGCACCTGAGCGCGGCCCGCCAGGCCGACCTCGGCCTGGACGGCGGCGACGGCCTGGGCCACCTGCTCCTCGTACGCCGGTTCTTCGGTGAGGAGATCCTGCCGATGTGGCGGTGGAAGGACGGCTCCGACATCGCCGGCGGTGACCGTGTCGGCGAGGTCCGCCTCGGCCAGCAGTCCCTGACCCTCGCGCTGCGCCTGGACGTCGACGGCGAGGGCGACATCGGGTTCGACATCGCCGTGCCGTGCTCGTTCGACCCCGAGTGCAGCGCCACCGCCTGGACGCCGGCCTACAGCGTCACCTGCCTGCACCGCGCGCTCACCGGCGACCTGGACCACCGCGACGACATTGTCTGCACCGTCCACGGCCCGAACAACGACGACGACCAGGGCGACGAGGACGACCCGGACATCGAGGCGCAGGACCTCGCAGCGATCCACGGCTGACGGACCTCCGTGCCGCCCCGACCCCGGCCCACCGCCGGGGCCGGGGCGGTCGCGGTGGCCCCTCACCCACCGCGATCACGAGAGGAGATGGATGTCATGACCCAGCCCCCGTACTACGAGGTCGACGTCCCCATACGGAGCACCGAGACGCCCACCCTGCGCGGGGTGCACGTCTTCACCGGCTGGGCGAGCAGCCGCGCCGCCGCCGTGCAGGCCGCGCACAAGGTCTACGACGCGGCCCGTGCCGCTGCGGAGGCCGGACGCGAGATTCCCCACGGAAGCCCGGATGGATGGTCGGCTTGCGGATACCGGCCCGGCTGGGAGCTCGACTGGCCCGCTGCGACGGCCGGCCCCTGGAGGAGCCCGTACAGCTGGCTCAACTCCACGCCCTTCGAGATGTAGCTCTGCCCCGGGACAGCCGCTCTGCTTGACCGGCTTCGACGGCTGTCCCGGGCCCACCCAACCCGTACGAGACGAGAGGGAGATTCTCAGTATGGACTCCGTCCTGCACACCACAGGCCGGTTCGGCCCGCGCACCCTCCTGATCACCACCGCCGCCCTGCCGCTCACCGGTTGGGCGCTCCACGCCGTCGCGCTGCACAAGCAGCTCGCCGCCACGCGGAAGGACCCGCTGACCGGCCTGATGCGCCGCGACGCCTACACCGCCCGCGCCCGCCGGCTCCTGGCCCGCCACGGCGATGACACGACCGTGGTCATGGTCGACGCCGACCGGTTCAAGGAGATCAACGACGGCCTCGGGCACGCGGCGGGCGACACCGTCCTCGCGTCGATCGCGGCCCGCCTCACCGCCTGGGCGGGCCCGCGCGCTGCGGTCGGCCGACTCGGGGGCGACGAGTTCGCCGTAGTCCTCCAACTGCCCGCCGACCGTCGCGAGCAGCGCCTCGCGCAGCTGGTCCGGATGCTGCACACCTCGGTCACCCTGGACGACGGACGCACTGTCGACGTCGCCGCCTCGGTCGGCGCCGCGACCCCGGTCGTAGTCGGCTCCCGTGACCTGAGCATGCTTCAGCGGGCCGCCGACGCGGCGCTGTACGACGGCAAGCACACCGGACGCGCGGTCCTGGCCACCGCAGCGCATGCCACCGTCCCGTCCCTCAACGGCCGCCGCGCTGGGCGCCCGGGCACGGCCGTGTGGGGGAAGGCCGCGTGAGCACCGACACCCTTCCCGCAGGCGACTGGATCCGGGGCATCACCATCAAGCAGCCCTGGACGGCCGCCATCCTCGCCGGGCACAAGACGATCGAGAACCGACCCCGGCCTGTCTGGCGGCCGGGCTGGGTCCTGCTGCACGCCGGCGGGCAGATCGACCGGCGCGCACGACGGGACCCGCTTGTCGCCCACGCGGTGCGCGGACGTGATCTGGTGACCGGCGCCGTCCTCGGCGTCGCCCGCATCACCGCCCTGCACCAGGACCCCGACGGATCCGAGCCGTGTACGCCGTGGTCGCTCCCCGGCATGTGGCACCTCGAGCTCACCGACGTCCAAGAGCTCGCCCTGCCGGTCCCCGCGACCGGACAGCTCGGCCCCTGGCGCCCGACACCGCAGCTCCTGGAGCGCGTCTTCACCCAGCTCCCCCGCTTCCGGCCATGAGTACCCGCCGCCCGGCTCCCGCACCGACCGGGCCGCCCACCGCGCCGGTCCGCCTCCTGGACTGGCGCGACGCACGGCATTACGCCCGGCCCGAACGGTACGTGCTGTGCCAGAGGACGACTCCGCTGCGCTCCCACGACGGCGAACCCGTGCACAACACCTGCGCGGAGAACTGGAACGCGGAGCACGCCGGAGAGGCCCAGTTCATCTCCGACTTGCCCAAGAGCGGCAAGGGCAACGACCACGCCTGACTCCCTCCCCTGGAGGCACTCATGAGCGACACCGACCGCACCCTGGCCTACCCCGAGCCGCCGGCCTCCCCGTTGTGGCACCGCGACGGTCCCCGCACGCGGCCTCTCACCCCCGAGCAGCAGCGCCGCAACCGCGAGACCCTCCTCGCCGCCCAGCGCTGCCCGCGCCAGAACCTCCCGACCCGGAAGGCACGCTGATGACCGCGATACCCCTGGTCCTCGACGGCTACCTCGACGACCTCCCGGTCCCCGACGATGGCGGCCTGATCGTCCGCTTCCGGGTGGTCTCCTCACCGACGGACGATGTCACCGACGAGACGGTCTGGGCTTGCCGCACAGCCGACCCGCACCTCGCCCACGAGCTGCTCACCCTCATGAGGCCCGGGGACCTGCTGCGCATCGGCGGTCACCTCGCCCTGCCCGGCCCCGGTGACGAAGGCGGACCGCGCCTCGATGTCGACGCCCTGGGCCTCCTGTCCCCCGCGCCCGCCATGGACCTGGCCGAGACGGCCCTCGACCGCTACGGCCCCTACCTCGTCGTCCTCGACCCTGAGATCGACACCGTGCCCGTGTTCACCGAGGCCGGCGCCTGGGTCGGCCTCGCCGAGCACTCGGACGCGATCACCGACCTGATCCACACCTACGAGACCGGCACCCGATCCACCCCCAACCCGGACTGGAAGGGCTGATCACCATGAGCGACACCAATGAGAACCACGCCGTCATCCGCTACACCGCCGACGTCATCGCTGTAACCGACGACGGCCGCGTCCTGCTCATCAAGCGCGGCTGGCCGCCCTTCGAGAACCACTGGGCGCTGCCCGGAGGTCACGTCGACGACGGAGAATCCTCCCGCCAAGCCGCTGTTCGCGAGCTGGAGGAGGAGACCGGCATCCGCGTCGCCGAGGACGACCTGGGCCTGGTCGGCGTCTGGGACCAGCCCGACCGCGACCCGCGCGGCCGGTACGTCACCGTCACCTACCTCGCCACCGTTCCCGCCGACACCCAGGCCATCGCCGGAGACGACGCCTGCGACGCCCGCTGGTGGCCCCTGACCGACCTGCCCGAGCGGCTCGCGTTCGACCACGCCGACATCCTCGCCACAGTCCTGCCGTCGACCCCCTGACATCACCGCCATTGTCCGACGTGTGTCAGGCATGACAGCACCTGTTGCCGCGAGCGGGGCTGGCTGGTGCGGGTCCCGTCAGCATCCTGGCGCCTTCGCTCCTCGTATGTCTGCCATGAGGTCGACGGATCGTTGTCTGCTGCTCAGGCCCGGGGATCTCCGCGAGCTCGTGGAGATCCCCGGGCCTTCTTGCATTCGCGGGCGACCCTCCCCTGGCACTCCCGTCAAAACCCGGTTTTGAAGAGCCTGAGCACGAAGCAGCTCCAGCGAGGCACAAGCAGCCGCCATAGTTTCTGAGGAGCTGCCCCTCCCCCGAGACCTACAGCGAGCAGCTCAAAACCGGGTTTTGAAGGCGAAGGACAGCAGCGGAAGTGAGCCGGCCGTAGGTGGGAACACCAAAACCCGGTTTTGAAAGCCCGTCGCAGTACCTACACACGGGGCGATACGTGGCATCCTGTCCCGGTCCGCTAGTACCAGCCAGTCCGGCTGGGAAGCATACGGAGCATCAGGAGTACCACCCATGGCACGGATCACCGCGCTCATCAACCGCAAGGGTGGAGTCGGAAAGTCGACTCTCACCGTCAACACCGCGGCTATCACCGCTCACGTTCTGGGCGCAGCCCCCGAAGGCGACCCCCACTACGTAGCAGCCGTCTCCGCCGACCCCCAGGGCTCGACCACCTGGTGGTCAGAGCGAGTCGGCCAGGAGCTCCCCTTCTCCTTCGAGCAGATCAACTCCAAGGACGACCTGGAGCTGTTCTCCGCCCTGAAGAAGTCCCGCAAGATCAAGCACGCCTTCATCGACACCCCTGGATGGATGGACCTTCCCGAGGACGAGAAGGAAGAGGCCGGCGACCCGTTCGGCAAGAGCACCGCCGCCGACGCCATGCGCGCCGTCCTGGCCAACGCCGACGACATCATCGTCCCCGTCGAACCCGAGCCGCTCGGGTTCATGCCGACCCGCGACACCATCGAGGAAGTGGTCAAGCCACTCGGCATCCCCTACCTCGTCGTCATCAACAACTGGGACCCCCGAGACGGCGAAGCCGACCTCGACCAGACCAAGGACTTCGTCCGCGCCCAAGGCTGGAACCTGGCCAACACCGTCGTCCGCCACTACAAGGTCCACACTCGGGCAGCACTCGAAGGCACCGTCGTCACCCAGTACAAGAAGAACCGGGTCGCGATGGAAGCCCGCGAGGACTTCTACCAGCTCGCCCTCGAGCTCGGCGCCGGCAAGAAGGGCTCCCGCTGATGGCGACGAAGAAGCCCTGGGCCGACCTCCTCGACGGACCGGGCAAGCCCGGCAGCAAGCGAGCCTCCGCCGACGAGCCGGCCAAGCCGGAGACGCCGCCGACCACCGCTTACATGCACATGCTCGTCGGCAACCCGGAGAACCCCCGCACCGACGCCGACTACTCCGACGACGACCCTGACTTCCGGGAACTCAAAGAGTCGATGCAGTCCGTCGGACAACTCCAGCCCGCCGTCGCCATGTCCCGCGAGGCCTTCCTCCGTGTCAAGCCCGAGCATGGCTCCAAGCTCGGCGACGCCCAGTGGGTCATCATCCTCGGCAACCGGCGCTTCCACGCAGCCAAGCAGCTCGGCTGGACGAAGCTCGAGATCCGCGTTCGTGACCGCCTCGGCAACGAAGACGACGACAAACTCGACGAAGCCGTTGTCATCGAGAACATCCACCGCAAGAACATCCCTCCCTACAAGGAGGCCGAGTTCCTGCAGCGGATGATCGAACGACACGGATCTCAAGAGAAGGTCGCGGAGCGCATCGGCAAGTCCCAGATGTACGTCTCCAACCGCCTTGCCTTGCTCAACCTGCCGCCCGAGCTTCAAGAAGCTGTCGACACTAAACAGCTCAAGGTCAAGACAGCCGAGAAGATCGCCCGGATCCAGGACCCGGAACAGCAGAAGGCCATCGCTGCCGAGGAGCTGAGCAAGGCCCATGCGCCGAAGGCCACACGCAAGCGCACGGCCGCTCCGGTGACCTCGCCGGTTCAAAACCCGGTTTTGAGCCCTGTATCGGAAGCCGCGCTGAACGGCGGGGGAGCGACGGCAGTAACGTCCCCCGGCATCAGCGAACCCACCCGCCTCGTTCCAGAACCTCGGATCACCACGCTCCCGCAGGCGCCAGCAGGTACCGAAGCGCTCTGGCATGACGGCTCCGCCCTCATGGACGCCGCATTCGCCCATCTGGACCCGGCACAACGGAGCGCGTTCATCCTGCGCTACTTCCGACGCAGCCGAGGCGTAGAGGCCGTCATCGCCGACATGCGAGGAGACCTCTCCCCACAGGACCGCGCCTCGCTCGCAGACATCCTCGAAGAGGTCACTGCCGGCCTCCGAGACGCATAGCTCAGCCAGAAGCTCCTGCTCTCCAGAGTGACGAGCAGGGGCTTCTATACGTATGAGCGCCTGCGGCTACGGATGGATGCCCGGGACGCCTCCAGCTCGCCACCATCTTTGAAGAGACATCCCGACGACTCAAGCAGCTCTAATAACTCACCATGCAAGAGGGGCCAACCTACGGGCTGGCCCCTCTTGCATTACATCCCTTCCGACCGACCCTCAAGAGCAATTCGGCCGACCTGTTTCTTGCTCCAGTGGACGAGGTTGTTGTCGGCCACGAGGGTGTTGGGGTGGTCGGGGCCGAGGATGCGCAGGTAGTCGGTGAGGAGTTCGGCGTAGGCGTCGGATGCGCCTTGTGCGTCTCCGGCTCTGCCGCGGCAGGAGGCGAGGTTGTTGCGGGCCATGAGAGTGTCAGAGTGGTCGGGCCCCAGGATGCGCAGCATGTCTTCGAGGAGTTCGGTGTAGCCGTCGACGGCGCTTTGTGCGTCTCCTGCTTCTACTCGCCAGTGGGCGAGGTTGCCTCGGGTGGTGAGGGTGTGGGGGTGGTCGGGCCCCAGGATCCGCAGCTGGTCATCGAGGAGTTCGGCGGTGGCGTCGGCGGCGCCTTGTGCGTCTCCTGCTTTCCCGCGCCAGTGGGCGAGGTTGCCTCGGGTGGTGAGGGTGTGGGGGTGGTCGGGCCCCAGGATCCGGAGCTGGTCATCGAGGAGTTCGGCGGTGGCGTCGGCGGCGCCTTGTGCGTCTCCTGCTTTCCCGCGCCAGTGGGCGAGGTCGCCTCGGGTGGTGAGGGTGTGGGGGTGGTCGGGCCCCAGGATGCGCAGCATGTCTTCGAGGAGTTCGGTGTAGGCGTCGGCGGCGCCTTGCGGGTCTCCTGCCTCCCCGTGCCAGCGGGCGAGGTTGCCCCGGGTGCTGAGGGTGTTGGGATTGTCAGGCCCCAGGATGCGTAAACAGTCATCGAGAAGTTCGGCGTTAGCGTCGACGGCGCCTTGTGTATCTCCTGCTTTCCCGCGCCAGTGGGCGAGGTTGCTTCGGCTGGTGAGGGTGTGGGGGTGGTCGGGCCCCAGGATCCGGAGCTGGTCATCGAGGAGTTCGGTGTAGGTGTCGGCGGCGCCTTGTGCGTCTCCTGCTTTCCCGCGCCAGCGGGCGAGGTTGCCTCGACTGGCCAGGGTGTGGGGGTGGTCGGGCCCCAGGATGCGCAGCTGGTCATCGAGGAGTTCGGTGTAGGCGTCGGCGGCGCCTTGCGGGTCTCCTGCTTCCCCGCGACAGGCGGCGAGATTGCCTCGGGTGGTGAGGGTGTGGGGATTGTCGGGCCCCAGGATGCGCAGCTGGTCATCGAGAAGTTCGGCGTTAGCGTCGGCGGCGCCTTGTGTGTCTCCTGTTTCTCCCCGCCAGGCGGCGAGGTTGTTACGGACGGCGAAGGTGTCAGAATGATCGGGTCCCAAGAGGTCATGAGCAGTGATATATAGCTGATCAAAGTAGGTGTGTGCTGCGGTGACCTGCCCGGTTTCTCCGAGGGTTTGCCCTGCCGTGAAGAGGACGGCGTGAAGTCCGCCGTCTTCTTTGGGTGGGCCAGCGGCGTGTAGCGCGCTGACGTTGGCGATGAGCAGGGGCAGAGCCTCATGGTCGAGGCGCTTGGGCCAAGCATCGAGGAGCGCATCAGCTGCAACTAGTGCGGCGGTGGTCTGTTGCTCGTCAGTGAGGGTGTCGCGGGTGGTGTGCTGGACCAGCGCGTGGACGCGGATGGCGTCAGGGGTGCGATCGATGAGGCTGAGGCGGTGCAGCACGCTGAGAGCCCGCATGACCTGCCGATCCTTAACCTGTTCCCTGTCCTTCGCAGCCTTGGTAGCAGGAGCTGCATCTATGGCATTTCGACTGAGGTAGACACGGGCTGCTTCAGTGGTGGTCAGTACTGTGGGAATGCCGTCGGGAGACAGAACCGACAGCAGGGCCAGCAGGGGGCGGGCCAGGCCGGCCGGTGGGAGGGTGTCGGCATATTGGACGCTGAGCTCCCAGACAGCCGCGACGGGCAGTTCTTGGTCGTCGGGTAGGGCGTCGGGGGTGAGTTCGGCCAGGCGTGCGGTGCGTTCGGTCAGCATCCGCTGGTAGGCGGCCGCGGTGTGGCCGGTGTCGGCGAGGTAGGCGGCAGCCTGGGCGAGAGCGAGCGGCAGATACCCCAGAGCGTGAGCCAGGGTGCGCAGGTCGTCTTCGGGTTCGGTGTGGTCGTAGTCGGCCAGGCGTCGGGTGAGGAAGGCCAGGGCTTCGGCAGAAGTGAAGACATCGACGGCGATCTGAGTGCCGCGGTCCCGCAGGGCGGCGTCGCGGCGCCGGGTGGTCGCCAGGGTCTGCCCGAGGGGTGAGGTGGGGGGCCACAGGCCGGTCAGGTGGTTGGGGTCGGTGATGTTGTCCAGCACGATCAGCCACCGCACCGCCCGCGTCCCCGCCGCGACCGGGCGAGGCTGGAGCCAGGCCAGGAAGACGGCTGCACTTTGCGCATCGTCCTCACCAGCGCCCGCAGGAGTGAGACCGAGGGCGCGGGCGGCTTGGGCGTAGGCGGACAGGATGCCGGAGCGGTCGGTGGCCGTGGCCCACACGACCACATCCACCCGCCCGTCGGCTATCTGGGTACGCGCGTGATGGGCGGCGATCTGGGTCTTGCCGACCCCGCCCAACCCTGACAACACCCACCGCGCATCACCCGACCCGCCCTCGTCCTGGCCGGTGCCGTCGTGATTGTCGGTGCCCTGCACAAAGGTGCCGGTGAGGACGACTGTTTCGCCGTCCTCCAGTGCTGTGCGCAGCAGCCCGCTCTGGGACCGTGCCTGATACCGGCTTGCCGCCGCCGGCACAGTGCCCACCACAACCGGGAACGACACCATCCGCTCCGACGGTCCCGGCGCACCCATATTGATCGTCACGTCTTGCACGGAGATGTGATCTCCGCTGATCCCCAGCCCAAGATTACCTCTCACGTCCAGCGCGCGTTCCCCTATATCGGCTGTTGTCTGCGGCGGAACAGTCGCTGCCGGTGGTGCCGATGCCGGCACATCGTCGGAGATTTCCTTTGGCGCTTCGGAGCCAGGGTTCTCGGTGTTGTTTTTCTTCGCCCGCTTGGGCCACAGGGGACTCACGGCTGGTTCTGCTGCCCGTCCTGCTTGGGTGCGTCGCCGGTGATGGCTTCGCCGATCGAACCCCCGGCCTCGACTCCCCGCTCACCAGGCACCCCCGGCACCGCGCCACCCGCACCACCGGGCGCCGGAGCGCTGCCGGGAGGGATAGCGGGGGAGGGGTGAGTGAGGGTGTGGCCGTCTCCGGTGACCGCCCGGCCGATCGAATCTCCTGCCCGCACCGACCGCGGCCCGCTCACCGGCGGTGCGGTGGGTGACGAGGGTGCGGGGGTTGTTCCCTGCCGGAGGGCGAGGGTCAGTCCCGCCAGGCCTGCGGCTGCACCGATGATGCTGGCCACCCGGTCACCGGTATCCAGGTCCACGAACACCGCCACCGCGATGAGACCCAGCATCACCATGGCGCACAATCCTGCGGTCACCCGCCACCACGCTTGAGACATCCCAGCCCACCCCTACAGGACGAACAGCTCGCGCCGGCACCGGGGCACCGGCCGTGTTGCCGAAGTGTTCATCGTAGGAGCAGAGCCGGACAGCCTGGAGCCGAACGCGTACATACACGGGCGCAGCGCAGAAGCGCTGGCCGCGCAGCTTCATGCCATCCGCGCTGCGCCGGGCACGGGAACGATGACCAGAGCCCTGGACATCCACAACCTGCTCGATCGCTACCTCTGCCCGGCTTCCGGCCGTAAGAGCAACCCACACCGGCCGATACGGACTACTCGAGACGCCGACGGTCGGTGCGGTCGCCGGGCAGATGCGTGGGTCACGCGATAGGTGCTGGGTCGCTGCACTCGTCATCGGCGAGATGAACGAAGAGCAGCTGACCGTGGCCCTCGAATGCCTCCTAGCTGTTCCCGGAGTCTGGGTATCCGTACTGCTTCGTGGCTTCGTCTCGCTGACTGCGGGCGGGGCCCCGTGTGTTTTACGGCCGTAAAACTGGTGGCAGGTCCGTGCTGGCGCGACGTGGTGCTGTGCGTAGAGCGCGCTGTGGGTGGGGAGCTGTAGCTGGCTGAGGTGATGCAGGAGGGGAGTGAGGCATGGGAACGGTCATGGTGCTGCTGGTGTTAGCCGTCTTGAGTACGGGAGGCTTGATCGGCTTCCTGGTGCGGGGTGGGCGTCGCGAGGCCGAGGCGGAGAAGGCACGGTTGGCAGAGCAGGCGAGGATCCAGGCCGTACGGTCGATGGAGGCGGTCTGGGTGCTGGACCCGTTGCAGTTCGAGGAGTACGTCGCGGAACTGTGCCGCCGGGACGGTTGCACAGATGTACGCCGTGTGGGGGCGGCGAACGACCTGGGCGCCGACGTGATCGGCCGGCTGCCGGACGGCCGGAAACTCGTCGTGCAGTGCAAGCGCTACGCCAAGCACCGCACCGTCGGCAGCCCGGACCTGCAGAAGTTCAACGGCACCGCACGCAGCGAACACGGAGCAGATGTTCCGCTCTTCGTCGCCTCGTGCAAGTTCACCAAGCAGGCCCGGGCCTTCGCCGCCCGCCACGGCCTGGTCCTCGTCGACGTCGACCTGCTCGGCTTCTGGAACAGCGGCACAGCCCTTACTTCGCTCCTCGACCTGGACATCGGCCGGTCCGGCACCAACCGGAAACTGGCCCCGGACACCTGAGCTCTCCTGGCACTCAGCGCCAGAGTCTTGCTCCGACCCCTACTACCGGTTGCTCGTCCTATAGGGCCAGCGCCCATATACCAGGTCAGTCCGTAGATACCGAGGGGGATGCCAGAGGGTGCTAGACGCGCTTGTCACGCAGGCTGGCGCGGAAGCGTCCTCCGGTGCGCAGGTCCTCGACGAAGGCCGCCACGGTCTGACGGAACTTGCGGCGTTGTTCCGGGGTGAGGCGGTGAAGGTCGGCGGTAAAGCGCGGCAGGGTCTCGTAGGTGGGCACGGCGAACTCCTCCAGGACGCACGAAGCCCCCGGCCGGTCGGCCGGGGGCGGTGGTGGCTGTTCGTGCTGGGTGGTGTTGATGAGGTCGTGGCGCAGCATTCGCACGGTCCGGGTCAGCTCTCGTCGCGGGCGTTCATCGCGTCGTACCACTTCTGCGAGTTGAACGGGTCGCTGGTGCAGCTGTCGCAGTGCGGCAGGTAGACGGTCCGGGTGGGGTACGGCACGCCGGCCGAGCGGACGACGGTGGTCGGACGCGGCCTGAGAGGACGGCGGCACAGCGGGCAGAGGTCTCCGTGGAGCAGGTTCGTATTCATGCGGCGGACTGTGCACACACCGGTGGCTTACTGTCGCGTGCTCATGCGGCGGCCCGTCTGGCGGGCGCTGCTGTGAAGATCCGGTGATGCCTTCCCGCCCGGCGGGACCGACCCCGGATCACACTTCTGCGCAGGTCAGCGGCGGGGTTTCATGGGCTGATGATCAGCATGTCGCCAGTTCGCCCGGGGGCCGGGGTGCGCTACCTGTTCCGTGGCGTGATGGTCGGTGACGGCCACCGCCGGGCGGCCACGTCGCTGCGCGCCGCCCAGGACGAGGCCGGTGTCCCGCCCGGCGTGTGGAAGGGCCGCGGCCTGACCGTGCTCGGCCTGACGGCCGGGGACGTGGTGAGCGAGCGGCAGGCCGAGCTGCTCCTGGGGGAGGGCCGGCACCCGGACGCCGACCGGATCGAGCGCGAGCTCCTGGCGCAGGGGGAGAGCCCGGACCGCGCCCGGCGGGCGACCGTGCTGGGCAGGCCCATCGAGCACAACTATTCCCCCGAGACTGAAAGCGCGAAGGAGCGGACGGCCTGGCTGGGGATGGACCTGGTCTTCCGGGCGCCGCCGACGGTGCACATCGCGTGGGGGCTCATGGACGACGAGACCCGCCGGGTACTGGAGCTGTGCCAGGACATCGCCCGGGACAAGACACTGGCCTGGCTCGAGGACGCGGTCGCGGAGATCCGCTGGAAGAGCGGCGGCAAGAAGCGCGCCCGGGTTCGCGACGGGCTGATCGTCGCGGTGTTCCGGCACTACGAGTCCCGCGCCACCGATTCTCGTCCCTTGCTCCACGACCACGCCGTCGTGTCGATCCGGGCCCGGCGGCCGGACGGGACATGGGGCAACCAGACAGCCGACGCCCTGATGAAGCACATCGTCGCGGCCGATGCCCTCTACACCCTGCTCCTCATGGAGGAGGTCTCCGCCAGGCTCGGGTGGGCGTGGGAGCCGCGCGAGGTGACGCCCGGCCGCCGCCCGGTCATGGAGATCGCCGGGATCGACCGGCGGCTGATCGGCTGGCAGTCCACCCGCCGCCAGCAGATCGCCGACGCCCTCCCGCTCCTGACGGCCAAGTACGAGGAGCGGCAGGGGCACCCGCCGGGGGAGCGGGCCGCCTACGCGCTCGCCTGCCAGGCCGCCGACCAGACCCGCTCACCGAAGCGCACCCAACTGCGGGCGCTGTCGGAGCTGCGTGATACCTGGCGGGAATCGGCGGCCCGAGCCTACGGAGCCGACGTCGTCGCACGGCTGGCGGAGCACGCCCAAGCAGCGCCAGCAGCGATCTGGGCGCGGGTGCGCCCGCTCGTCGACGTCGCCCTGGCCGCCGCCGAGACCATCGCCGTGGTGTACGTGATGCGCGGCGCGTTCGCACACCGCCACCTCCTCGCCGAAGCCCGCCGCCACCTCTCCTACGCCCTGCGCGGCCGACCCCGCCAGCGCGGCCTAGACGAACAGATTGTCCAGACGGCCATCGACGCCTACACCCGCCCAGTCGGCCGAGGCCGGATGATGACCGCCGACCTCCACGCCCTCTACCCCCGCGACACCGAGGACCAGGCCGTGCTCCGCCCCCTGACCCGCAACCGGTCCGCCACCCCGTACCAGCGGGCCCGTCTCGCTGCCGGCGCACTGACCGCCCGGGTCCACGCCGCCCGCCGCGCGGACCGCCTGAACTCCCGGCCCCGGCCACACACCGTCGCCGTGCCGACCACCCTGAGCCCCCGCCCCGGGCGGAGGGCCGGCCGGGATCTGGAGCCGACGACGGACGTCGCCGCGGTGGAGCTGACCCGTCGGACGCTGGAAGCCGCAGCCGCCGAGATGGCCGAGATGGCCGCCCGGCTTCAGGCCGGGGTCCGGGAACGAGCCGCCGCCCCTCACCCCTCTTCCAAGTCCGTGGCGGCTTTGCCGCCGAGCGCCCAGCAGCCTGTCCAGCCCGCACAGGGCCGGACACCACCCACCGGAGGAATCGCATGACCACCACGCCGCCCGTGGACCCCAAGATCAAAGCCGTTGCCGCCCGGCTGAAGGAGGCCGCCCAGAAGCGCGCCGAGGCGTACGCACCGCCGACGGACTGGCAGCTGATCTGGAAGCGGCCCCGAAAGCCGAAGTCCATCAAGGCGAAGAAGGCGGAGCTGGCCAAGCAGCGCAAGCGGCTCAAGGCGGCGGGAGTCCGACGGTTCTACGGCGCCCAGGCGCGCTGGCCCCGGCCCCGGCAGAACCGCATCGGCAGTGCCGCCGCCCGCCGCGACGCCCGCGCCCTGTCCCGGATGCGGCACTCGAACGCCTGGCTGTGGTGACGAGGCCGAGCACCATCCACCGAGTGGACCGCCCCGAAGTCGACACCGAGTGGATTCCATCGGGTGGGCTCCACCCAGTGGCCTCCACCCAGTGGGCGCCACCCTCACGGTGGACTCCACTCGATGGACTCCACCCACGCGGTGGAGCACGCGGTGGAGTCCACACCGCAGTGTGCACCTAATTGACGGTGGACTCCACTCTCGGGCGCACCACGATGTCCCGCACCGCACCGGGTGCGCACCATCCGCACCCTTGCCCCGCCACCCCTTGTCCAGGTTCGGCCTACCCCCTTGTCCACCCTCCGCACCACCCCTTGACCAGGTTCCACCGACCCCCTTGACCGGGTGCGGCTGCACCCCTTGACCACGTTCTCCAGGGGCACGTTTCTCCTTGACACAGCCGGTTGCGGCCGCCGATCAGAGCCTGGTCAAGGGGGTGTGTGATAGGGCCCCGCCAACGCGGAAGCACACCTGGTGCGGTGCGGTGCGCCCATCGGATGGAGGCCACCCGATGGGTGCGGTGCGCACCGTCGCACTCCCCGCCGCGAACTACACGATGGAGAGGCGCGCACCCACCGGGTGGGCTTCGGCAGGTGCGGGATGGGCATCGAGAGCCTGGCCCACTCCCACCGCCTCCAGCTGGCGCAGGACATCGGCGACGTCCTCGTGGTCGTCGGTGAGGAACTGCAGGACGAAGTCGATGACGGCGCAGGCGATGCCCTCCGCGGGCTCCGGCCCGGCCTGCGCCCAGGTTCGCAAGGTGGCCACCAGGACCTGCCCGAGAGCTTCCAAGGCGAAGATCTCCATGGTCGGTTCGCCGGCCTCCGGGCCGGGCAGGGCGGTGACGGGGACGACGATCCGCTCGACTGCGTCGACGAGCAGCTCGGCCATCCGCGGCTCGGCGCCGGCGAACTCGCGGGCGGCCTCGTCATACTGGGCCCGGACGGCGCAGAGGTAGCTGAACGCGCTGATCGCCGCGTGCGGGGTCATCGGGGTGAGCGGCGCAGTGGTGTCGGGCATGACGGCTCCTCACGTACGGGCCACCGCGCGGATCGCGACGGCCCCAGGTCCCGAGACTCGAGGAGCGGTCCTGTGGACAGAGTTCGCGCACCGACGGTCCCACCTCCTTGTCCTGGTTCGGACGGCGGTGCGTTTCTCCTTGACGCGGCCCGCCAGGTGTGACATACCGCCCACTTCGCCGGGGGAGAGATCTCCGTCCCTGCACGCTGAGCGACGGCCGGGGAAAGGCCGCTGCTGGCTCAGAGTCCGAAGGCTCCGCCCTCAATGAGGATGAGCAGACCGATGGTGATCAGGACGACGGGCAACAGGACGTGGCCCCAGCGGGCGAGGGCCTTGGCGATGACCGGGCGGGTAGCGAAGAACTTGCCCGCGAAGCACCAGACAGCGACCAGTACGAGGAAGACCACGGCGTAGACGCTCATCCCGCCGACGCCCGCAGTCGCGAACACAGGGACGTAGACGCCGATGTTGTCGCCACCATTGGCGAAGGTCACCGCGGCGACCTCCAGCGAGCCTGGCCCGCCCTCCTTGGTCTCGGCTTCGTTGTTCTCGCCGCCGTCGCGGTGGTCCTTCCACGCCTGCCAGGCGGCTTTGAGGCCGAGGGCGAGCGGCAGCAGACCGAGGTAGGGGATGGCCGACTTGGGCAGGAAGGTGGCGCCGAACGCGGCGGCCACCGCCACTGCGAGGATCGCGGCGAACCCCAGGTACTGGCCGAGCACGATGCGGCGCGTGGAACCGCGGTGCCCCGCGCCCTGGGCAAAGAACAGCGCCAGGATCAGGATGTCGTCGATGTTGGTGACGGCGAACAGCCCAGCCGCCTGCCCGATCACGCCCAGGTTCACGAACCGGCCCGCTCTACTCAAAGGACAAGACCGGATGACCGTACTCGGTCTCGGATGAGTAACCGCAGCCACCCTGACCAGCGTGATCAGCCTTCCCTGTCACGAACCGGCTAGCAGTTCAACTTCGATGGCAATCGGTCCAGGTCCACTGTCACCGAACGCTCTACACCGCACCCACCGAATGATCACGGCTCGATAACGGGCGTCACACGATCGGCTTCGGCGGCACCTGTAGCAGGTGAATGCGGAACTCTGCCCGGAGTTCCGCGCCACCCGTGTGAGGAGCCTGAACGATGACGTACGCCAGCAGCGCCCGGCAGCCCGAGCCGGAGCGAGGCACGACCTGGTCAAGGGGTGCTGAGAACCCCGCAGACGGTCCGGAAGCCGGTGCCGCGTCCAGTGCCGTGAACGATTCCAACGTCGTGCCCATCACCGCAGCTCACACCGCCCGTCAGGGGGCTGCCCGGCACGCCGACACTTCTCTCCCCAACCCTGAGACAGCAGCGAAGGCGAAGAAGTCCACTCCCACAGCAGGGAAGGTACGGGCCGATGCTCTGCGGATGCTGGGGTGTGTACGGATAGCCACGGTCCGGCAGATGGCCCAAATGATCACGGCGGAGGAGTCGGACGGCCGGTCGTACGTGCGCAGGGCGATGGTGGAACTGGAGAGCCGTGGGCTGGCGGAGACGAACGGCAAGGACGGCAAGCACAAGATCTGGAACCTCACCCCGGCAGGGCAGAAAGCTCTGACCGACGGTAACGAACTACCGGCACGACCGAAGGCCGGCACCGGAGCGAAGGCCGTTCGCGCCGGGTTCGGCCCGCACGGGCTCGCGGTGACCGACATGATCCTCGCCTACACCGACACCGTCCTGCGCGGTCGCCGGGAGTACCTGACCGACTGGCAGGTGGAGGTCAACCACGCCATCAAGCAGACCGGCCTGTCCTTCAACACCGACGCCGTCCTCGCCGTGCCCACGAAGACCAGCGAGGTCCGCCTCTTCGAACTCGACAACGGATCGATGAGCCGGGCCCGCCTCGCCAAGGAGGTCTGGGACTACGAGCGCTACGCCGGGCACCGCGTCTGGGAGGGAGCCCGCGGCACCATCGGCGGGACGTACCCGTTCTGGCAGCGCCACCGCTACACCCGCTCCACCACCTTCCCACGGCTGCACGTCGTCCTGGCGGGGAAGGCCGAACACCTCCTCGAGACTCGCCTCCAGGCGCTCACTGCCGCCGTCCGCGGCATCACCATCGCGGTGTGGGCCAACACCCTGCCCCGGCTCCAGCGCGGCGAGCCCTGGTGCGAGATCGGCATCGACGACCCACACCGGCGCCGCTCCCGCTACCCCGAGCCGGCCGGCCGCTGACCGGCGCTGGGCAAGCCCAAGGGGAGCCTGGGCAAGCCATCCTGAACACCGCCTTGCCCACCTCGGCCAGGGCTGGCCGGCAGGGCGGCATCGGCCACGGCCACCACCGGCCTTCACGGCCAGGGCGCGGCTGACCGATGCCGTGTGACCGATGACCGGTCACTGCCCAGGCCGGGAACTGTATGGACCGGTCAGGGCGCTGACGTGCTGGTTGACCGATCGCGGGAGACGGACCAGTCACGGTCGGCCCGCCGACCGGATGATCCTTCGGCCATCCTGAGGATCTCTTACATGTGCCTCCGCTCCGGCACCGGCGGCCGCTAGTCTGACGGCTCTCCAGCACCGGAAGGCGGCCTCGACCATGACCGATCAGCCTCACACCCCCGAGGACGGTGAGGACACCCCGACCGCCTGGCGGCGCGCTACGAACGTCGCCAAGAAGCTCGCCTTGGGGGCCCTCGCCATAAGCGCGTTCGCTCTGCTCGCCAGGCACAGTGGCGGGCAACCGATCGCCACCGACGGGGCGCCGGAGCCGGAGCGGAGCCCGGAAGCGGAGTTCGCCGCGATCGTGCGCGAAGTCGCTGCGGGCCGATCCGACATCAAGGTCGTCTCCATCAACGGCTTCTTCGCGGAACTGGGGATCCGGTCCCGGTCCGGGCGCAGCCACGGCCAGGCGCACGTGTACTACGACGTTGAGACTGGCCGCCTGGGGGCCGGAGACATGTACGGGGGTACGGCCAGGCTCCGGGGGTTCGTTCGCGAGCTGGAGGAACGTCTTGCCGAGATGTGGCCTGTCGGCGTCTGACCGGCCCCGTACAGGTCCGGGGCCCAGGCAGGGGGCGTCACGGTTCCGGTGGTTCGACGCGGATCGGTCACGCCCGTCCTGCCGACCGGTCAGGGCTTCTGCTGGGCAAGCCCTCGGTTCGGAGGGCTTGCCCAGCGTTCGGATCGCGTGGCGGGACGGCTCCTGAGGTCGTGGCGTCATCGTCTGGGACGCGGCGGCCCGGAGCCGGCCGACGCCTCCTTCCCGGTCGTACACCGGAGCCATGAGACGAAACAAGCAAGAGATCCCGGCGGTGCTCGGGCAGAGCGATGCGGGCGACATGTGGCTGGCCCTGGCGCGCCTTCACGCCGCACACCGCGATCCGGTCGGCCGCCTCGTGCCGTTCGAACGGCCGGAGGCGCTGCTGGCTCTCACCGAGCCGGACAACGTCCTGTTCACCGCGCGGGTGGAGCTGTCCGGGATGGAGACGATGGGCCACCTCCACGACCTCATCAGCACTCTCACCCACGGCGTCACCGCGGAACTGGGCTACGCCGGGCCTGGGGTCGCCCTGGAGGTCATAGTGGGCAAGCGCCACGAACCCGCCCTGCACCCGGCTCACGTCGACGGCCTCACCCGGCTCCTGCGCCAGGCCGTCGACACCATCGCGGCCCGCAGTACGCCCGGGGGTGGCCGGTGCTTCCACTGCGACGGCACCGGGCTTGCCCACCCGCTGTGGGAGCCGGCCACCGGACAAGTCTGAGCACCCTGGGCAAGCCCAAGGCGACCCTGGGCAAGCCCTCTGGGTGGAGGCTTGCCCAGGGCCTGTGGCTATGGGGCTTCCGGCCCGGGCGCAGGACGTCGGCGTAGATCCGGGCTCGGACATCGGGCTCGCCGGGATCCCGCCGCACCGGGCCTACCCCCGATGTGGCCCAGCGCTCTTCCAGCATGGCTATGACGGCCCGGACGGTGTCCTCGTCCCCGCAGGCGATGTCCAGGACCACCAGGCCGGGCTCCGCGATGTGCTACTCGTCGATCGGCTTCATGACCGCTGCGACGGCGGTGAGCGTGAGGCGGTTCGCCGACGGCCTCAGTTCCACCCGCACGAGGAGCGCAACCCGGCGCAGGCCGCCAGGCGCGCCCAGCGGGAAGCTGTCGGGGTGCGGCCTCTGTCGCGGCCCTGGTGGCCAGGGCCACACCCCGTACGTCCGAACGTACTCCGGGGCCGAAGCCACCGGTGGGGATTTTCCCTGGTAGTCGCGCTCTGCTACCTCACCCGTTCGCGCGCGGCCAGGTGCCAGTGGGGTGCGACGGAAACAGGTTGGGCGCATGCCCGCGAAGCTGATCGTCTACCCGCCCGACGAGCAGGGCTGGCGCCGGGTGCGCTACGACTGCGTGGCCATCGGGGTTGCGCACCGCCCGGCCGACATCAGGGTGTTCCTGACGGCCGCCGGGCTGGAGAACGCCGAGGACGTGGACCTCACCGATCCCGGCTTCGTGGGGTGGCGAGGCGCCGGTCCGGAAGCCTGGAAGCCCTCCCGCTGATCCCCTGCTAGGGGTGCACATCGACTGTGGCAGCGGTGCCGCCGAGTCATCGGTGCAGCGCGTGTGCCTGGACACTGCCCCATGTCGTCATCCTGCAGAGTCAGTGTGGCTCTTGAGCGGGTTCAGTGGCCCGAGCCGTAGTAGCCGCCGAGCTGGTCGCGGTAGGCGGGGTCGCCCAGGTGCTTCTCCTTGTCGAATTCCGGGGCGTTCTTGATCTGCTCCTTGGTGAGCGAGACCAGGATCCGCCGCTCCTCGTTGTCGATGGCCGTCACGGTGCTGGCGGGCAGCAGGACTTCCTTGCCGAAGATCCATACGCCGGTGTCGACGACGATGTACTGGTTGGCGACCTCGTCGGAGTGCTTGTCGACCTTGCCGATGTGCCCGTCGGCGGCTTCGACCTTGTACCCGGTGAGGTCGGTGTCGGGGCCGTGACCGGCGGTCGGAACGTAGGTCCACATTTCGCTGTTCATTCAGGACTCCTTGGTCGATACCCGTCGTGCGGAACGTGAGGTCGTGCTTGGGCAGCGTGTCCACCAAGCACTCATCCATGCGTAGGAGATGATCTCCTTCGAATCTAGAGGTAGCCGGTGGCTGGGGATGGGAAGCGAGCCCGCGCGGCGTCGGCACGAAAGATGACTACCTGCTGAGGCCGGGATTGCCTCGCCCCAGGGAAGGGGCGCAGCGGCGGTCGCGTTCGTCCCGCCTGCCTTTCCCGGGTCCTGCCGGGGCCAGGGCCTTGGGACGGGCGTGTGTCACTTGGCGGTACCGGCCTCCGGCGTGAGGCTGGGTGGCTACGGCCCGGCTCGCTTCCTTCGCGCACGCATACGCGGGGCCCGCCGGAAAGCCTTCCCCCGAGGCCGACCCCGGCCCTGGATGCCCTTCTGGTCAGGTGCAGGTAGCACACCCGAGACCGAACCTGCCCTCCCTGCTGTTCCTCCGCAGGGGGTTGCACCGAAGGGTGGCTGGAGGGTTGTCTGCACAGGCGTACTAGGCGGGGGACCGCAGGTGTGACCGTGAGTGGGACCCCCCGAATTTGGTGATCTTCCATTCGTGCAGGTCAGAGCCCGTGGGCAAGCCCCTTTCGGAGAACGACACCTCTTACCTCGCGATAGCCGAGGGGAGAGGTCTATCCGTATCCCGGGGGCCGGCGGCCGCGCGGAGGGGTACATGTACCGGTATGGCTCGTGAACGGATCCGGTGGCCCCTTGTCGTGGACCGGGCGCGGCAGATCGTGGACGGGTACTCGCGCTGAAGGTCACGTTGCGACAGGTGATGTACCGGCTCGTGGCCGAGGGCGTGCTGCCGCATACGCCGCCGATGTACCACCGGTTGTCCGCGCAGCTGGCCCAGGCCCGCCGCGAGGGCCGCTTTCCCGACCTGATCGACACCGTCCGCGAAGTCCACGTCCCGCCGGCCTGACCGAGCGCGAACGCCTTCGTGCGGGAGATGCCCGCCTGGTTCCGCCTGGACCGCACGGCGGGCCAGGAGCACGCTCTGTACGCCGTGGCGGAGAAGGACACCCTGCGGCAGTAGCTGACCGGCTGGCTTGAGTTCGCGGGCATCCCCGTGCTCGTGGTCCGTGGCTTCAGCTCCCAGTCCTACGCCGACGCCGTCCGCGACCGCGTCAACCGGGAGCACCGCGGAGCCCGGCTACTCGTGGTCGGTGTTTTCGACTGCTCGGGCGAGGACATCGAGCGCGACTGGGTGCAGAGGACGGGCTGCTGGGACTCGGTGACCCGGGTGCTGCTCACCTGCGAGCAGATGCGCGCGTACGGCCTCCCGGCGACCGAGGGCAAGCGCGGCGCCCCGCGGTGGCCGGCCTTCGCCCGCCGCTACGGCTTCGACATCGAGCACCCGGTCCAGTGGGAAGTGGAGGCGCTGGAGCTGGACGAACTCCAGCGCCTGGTCCTCGCCGCCGTCGACCCGTACATCGACCGCGGCGTCCTCGCACAGCAGATCGCCCGCGAGGAACGGCAGCGCCGCGCCCTGGAGGGGTTCGCCGGTCGGTGGGGTACGCGGAATCGGGAGCCGTAGGCCGGGCCTGTGTGGCTACGGCTCGGAGGGGCAGCGACGCCGGACGGTGCCGAGGACGAGGACGTAAGGGATCACGCAGAAGGCGCCGAGGTTGGTGGCGACGATCAGGGTGAGGAATAGCCAGTAGGCGAAGTCGTGGCCGTTGGAGGAGGCGAGGAGCCACCCGTACGTGAGGGCGGTGAGGATGCCGGTGAGGGCGAGTCCAGTCGGCGCCGGCGCGAAACACCGCATGGTCTTCGTCGACCGACTCCTGGCCACCCTTGTCCGTCTCCGTCACGCGGCCACTCACGATGTGCTGGCCTGCTGGTTCGAAGTGGACCGCTCCACCATCACCCGAGCCGTCGGCGAGGTGCAGCCCCTGCTCGCCGAGCGGGGGTGCACCGTAAGTCCCGGCGTCCGGCTGCGAACCCTGGCCGAGGTCGTCGACCATCTCGGCGCCAGTGGCCAGACCGGCATCATCCACGGCACCGGGATCCGGGTCCGACAGCCAGCCGCCGGACGCAAGGACCGCGACGTGTTCATCTCCGGCAAGAACAAGCAGAACGCCGTCAAGACCATGGCCCTCACCGACCAGAACGGGCGGATGCTGTTCTGCAGCCCGACCAGGCCCGGAAGCTGCGCGGACATCACCCACGCCCGCCAGTTGGACCTGGTCAAGCTCCTGGTCGACGGTCCAGCGGTCGAAATCCTCACCGATGCCGGCTCCCAAGGTCTCGCAGCCCAGACCAGCGGACGTGTGGTGACACCCCCGCACCGGAAGTTCAAGAAGAACGCCCCGGACCAGTACGAGGAAAGGCACGAGCGACAGCGCAAGGCGCATTCCTCGCGCCGCATCCGGGTCGAGCACGGCATCGCCCACCTGAAGAACCGGCGGGCACTGGTCCGCCACCTCGGCCGCCGTGAGCACATCAGCGACAGCGTCCAGGCCGTCGCCGGCCTGCTGTCCCAGCAGCAGACCGCAGACCTGGTCCCCCGACGACAGAGGTGAGCACCGGTCCCACCGAAGCCCTCGACGTCTCACCGCTTACCGTGCACGAGCTTGTTACTGATCGTTTCAGAATGAGGTTCGAAGGCGTCGCAAGCAGATGATGCTGCAGGCGAGTTGGAGCAGGCCGAGGTGGAGGTCGGCGCATATCT
>NZ_JBIVSC010000011.1:0-173071 GCF_044756005.1 Streptomyces sp. NPDC092045
TCACCCTCTCGGGCTTTCCTCCGGGCTTTTCCCTTCGGTCTTGCGTTTCCGACTCTATCAGATCTTTCCGATCCGATTTCCCCGGTGCTTTCCGGCCCCATTCGCTTTCGCTCCGGGCCCTTCCGGCGTGGTCACCACTTTAGCGGATTTCCCCGGCGACTCATAATCGAGTCATTCGAAACGAATTTCGGCATGCCGAAATAAGCCCCCGCCGGGGAGTCTTCTTGAGTAGTGGATGGCCGCCAAGGGGGTGCTTGAACAAGCAGGCCCTGATCCAGCGGCTCGGGCCACATTACGCACTTCGCCGACCCGAGTCAAGGCGCCTCTTGCGCGGGGTGTGCGGGCGGTACGGGCTCACCGTCGGGTCCCCGTCGATCCAGAAGCGCCAGGGGTGCGGCGCCCCCTCGCCGCCGACGCCCGTGCGGGGGCCGCTGCGGACGAGGTCCGGGGCCGGCGGGGTGCCGGTGAGGACGGCGAGCGGGGCGTCCGGGTCGGCGCAGGCGTCCTCGCCGTTCAGGGAGAGCGCCACGTCGAGGGCGGTGGCCAGGCGTGCCGGGCCCTTGGCCAGCTCGTCGTCCTTGCGGGCCGAGCGGCGGCGGGGGCGGGCCTGCTCGGCGCCGCTCACGATCTCGCCCGCGCGCAGCAGGACCCCGCTCGCGCTGCCCACGGGGCCGCACACCAGGTTCAGGCAGTGCCACATGCCGTAGGTGAAGTACACGTACGCGTGTCCGGGCGGGCCGAACATGACGGCGTTGCGTGCCGTCTGCCCACGGAAGGCGTGCGAGCCCGGGTCGATCGCGCCGGCGTACGCCTCCACCTCCGTGAGGCGCAGCTCGATGCGTCCTTCCTCCGTGGTGCGGACCAGGGTGCGTCCGAGGAGGTCCGGGGCCACCTCCAGGACGGGACGGTCGAAGAAGGACCTCGGGAGCGGCGTACGGTCGGGGGTCTCGTTCATGGCGTCCGAGCGTAGTGGGGGACCGGCGCGGAACCGGTTACCGTCGTCGCGCGTATGTAGGGGTCAGGACTAGAAGGAGTGAAGGCCATGGGATTCAAGAAGCTGCTCGCGAGCCTGGGTGCCGGTGGGGCCACCGTGGAGACGGTGCTCACCGAGGAGAACGTGGTCCCGGGCGGGGTCGTCCAGGGCGAGGTGCGGATCCAGGGCGGAAGCGTCGACCAGCAGATCGAGGGGCTGTCCGTCGGACTCCAGGCGCGCGTCGAGGTCGAGGGCGGCGACCAGGAGCACAAGCAGGACATCGAGTTCGTGAAGGTGCGCCTCGGCGGGGCCTTCCAGGTGCAGGCCGGCGCGGTGCACGTGGTGCCGTTCGGCCTGGAGATCCCGTGGGAGACGCCGATCACCGCCGTGTCCGGGCAGCAGCTGCGCGGCATGCACATCGGTGTGACCACGGAGCTGGAGATCGCGCGCGCCGTGGACTCCGGTGACCTGGACCCGGTCAACGTGCACCCGCTGCCTGCGCAGCAGGCGATCCTGGACGCCTTCCTCCAGCTCGGCTTCCGCTTCAAGAGCGCGGACATGGAGCGGGGGCACATCCGCGGGACGCGGCAGAAGCTGCCCTTCTACCAGGAGATCGAGTTCTTCGCGCCGCAGCAGTACCGCGGTCTGAACCAGGTCGAGGTCAGCTTCGTCGCCGACGAGCGCGAGATGGACGTCGTCCTGGAGATGGACAAGAAGCCGGGCCTGTTCACCGAGGGCAGCGACTCCTTCCGCGCCTTCAAGGTGGGGCTGCACGACTTCCACGCCACCGATTGGGCGGCTTACCTGAACCAGTGGCTCGCCGAGGTCGGCGGCCGTCGCAACTGGCTCTAGGCTCGGGACCGCAAGGCCGCCGCGGCAGGCCGCCGGGGCGGCGACGGGCGATACGGAGGGTTTCTACGTGTCCGAGGGCAAGAGGGCGCCGCTCCCCCACGACTTCCATCCGCCGGTGCCGGCGTTCACCGTGGTGAGCGACGACGTCGCGCCGGGCGGGGTCCTTAAGGACGCTCAGGTCCAGGCGGAGGGGAACACCTCGCCGCAGTTGCGCTGGGAGGGGTTCCCGGCGGAGACCAAGAGCTTCGCCGTCACCTGCTTCGACCCGGACGCCCCGACGGGCAGCGGGTTCTGGCACTGGGTGGTGTTCGACATCCCGGCGTCGGTGACGGAGCTGCCGGCCGGTGCCGGGTCGGGTGCGTTCGAGGGGCTGCCGGCCGGTGCCGTGCAGGTCCGGAACGACTACGGCGCGAAGGAGTTCGGCGGGGCCGCTCCCCCGGCCGGGGATCCCGCGCACCGCTACGTCTTCACGGTGTACGCGGTGGACAGCGAGAAGCTCGGTCCGGATTCCGACGCCTCGCCGGCGGCGGTCGGGTTCAACCTGCGGTTCCACACGCTGGGCCGTGCGCAGCTGGTCGGTGAGTACGCGGCTCCCGCGGCAGGCTGATCGTTCGTTTGTTGTTTGCCCGCTTCTGGTCTTGGAGAGATCAGAAGCGGGCACCTTTTGTTTCGCGAGAAATTGCGTTGTCCGACCCGGCCGGCCCGGCCATCGTTGATCCAAGCCCGAAGTCCCGTACGGGGGGCCGGGCAGGCATACGGGAGGTGGGCGACATGCGGGACACGCTGGTACTCAACGCGAGCTTCGAGCCGCTTTCGACGGTCACTCTGAACCGTGCGGTGGTGCTCGTGCTGCAGGCCAAGGCCGTCGTCGAGCAGGCCCACCCCGAGCTGCGGGTGCGCGGTGCCGCCGTCGATCTGCCGGTGCCCCGGGTGATCAGACTCTGCCGGTACGTCCGGGTGCCCTTCCGAAGACAGGCCCCGTGGTCGAGACGGGGGGTGCTGGTCCGGGACCAGCACCGGTGCGCGTACTGCGGGAAACGGGCGACGACGGTCGACCACGTCGTGCCGCGGGCCCAGGGGGGCAAGGACACCTGGCTGAACACGGTGGCGTCCTGTGCCGAGGACAACCACCGCAAGGCCGACCGGACGCCGGAGCAGGCGGGGATGCCGCTGCTGCACCAGCCGTTCGAGCCGACCCCGGCCGACGCGATGCTGCTCGCGCTGCGGGCGAGCGAGCGGTCCGCGCTGCCGGAGTGGCTGGCGAACTCGGCCGCGTAGTCCGCGTACCCGCGGATGCGATCGGTATGCGAGGGCCCGTCTCCCGGTGGGGGGCGGGCCCTCTCGTGTCACTTGAGGGTGAGCTGGAGGATGGCGACGACGCCGACGGCGATGATCACCCCGCGCAGGACGGCGGGTGAGAGCCGGCGTCCGACCTTGGCGCCGAGCTGGCCGCCGATCGTGGAGCCGACGGCGATGAGCAGGACGGCCGTCCAGTCGAACTCCGCGACGAAGAGGAAGAAGACGGCGGCGACGCCGTTGACGAGGGCTCCGAGGATGTTCTTGACGGCGTTGACGCGCTGGAGGTCGTCGTGGAGCAGCAGGCCCATGAGGGAGAGGTAGAGGACGCCCTGGGCGGCGCCGAAGTACCCGCCGTACACGCTGGCGAGGAGGAGGCCGACGAGCAGGGCGGGGCCGCCGTCGGGGTGCGCCTCGGATCCGGTCTGTTCGCGCCGGCGCTTCACGGCCGCCGCGATGCGGGGCTGGAGGAGGACCAGGACGAGGGCGAGTCCGATGAGGACGGGGACGATCGCGTCGAAGGCGTCGGACGGCAGGGCGAGGAGCAGGATCGCGCCGACGAGGCCGCCGACGAGGGCGGCGGCGCCGAGGCGGAGGACGCGCTTCTTCTGGCCCTTGAGTTCGCGGCGGTAGCCGATGGCGCCGCTGACGGAGCCGGGGACGAGGCCGAGGGCATTGGAGACGTTGGCGGTGATCGGTGGCAGTCCGGTCGCGAGGAGGACCGGGAACGTGATCAGCGTTCCCGATCCCACGATCGTGTTGATGGTGCCGGCGCCGATGCCGGCGGCGAAGACCGCCAGGGCTTCCCAGATGGACAACGCCCTCTCCTTACGAGGTCGGTGAGTCGCCTCCCCGCTCCGAGGTCGTCGGGGTCGAGGGGCTCGCACCGATCATGCACGAGAAGTACGTGTACGCGTCAGTCAACCGACGGTTCGTCTCGCCTTTCGGGCGCGCCCGTCTTGGTGTTGAAGCCCGGGGCGCCGGAGCCGACGTTGCCGAAGGCGCCGGAGAGGCCCTTCAGGGCGTCGCCGATCTCGCTGGGCACGATCCAGAGCTTGTTGGCGTCGCCCTCGGCGATCTTCGGGAGCATCTGGAGGTACTGGTAGGAGAGGAGCTTCTGGTCGGGGTCGCCGGCGTGGATGGCCTCGAAGACCGTGCGGACGGCCTGGGCCTCGCCCTCGGCCCGCAGCGCGGCGGCCTTGGCCTCGCCCTCGGCGCGGAGGATCTGTGACTGCTTCTCGCCCTCGGCGGTGAGGATCGCGGACTGGCGGGTGCCCTCGGCGGTGAGGATGGCGGCGCGCTTGTCGCGCTCGGCGCGCATCTGCTTCTCCATCGAGTCCTGGATGGAGGTCGGGGGCTCGATCGCCTTGAGCTCGACGCGGTTGACGCGGATGCCCCACTTGCCGGTGGCCTCGTCGAGGACGCCGCGCAGGGCCGCGTTGATCTCCTCGCGGGAGGTGAGGGTCCGCTCCAGGTCCATGCCGCCGATGATGTTGCGGAGGGTGGTGACGGTGAGCTGCTCGATGGCCTGGATGTAGCTGGCGACCTCGTAGGTGGCGGCCCGGGCGTCGGTGACCTGGTAGTAGATGACCGTGTCGATGTTCACGACCAGGTTGTCCTGGGTGATCACGGGCTGCGGCGGGAAGGGGACGACCTGTTCGCGCAGGTCGATCCGGTTGCGGATCGAGTCGATGAACGGGACGACGATGTTCAGTCCGGCGTTGAGCGTGCGGGTGTAGCGGCCGAAGCGCTCCACGATCGCCGCACTCGCCTGCGGGATGACCTGGATCGTCTTGATCAGGGCGATGAAGACGAGCACCACCAGAATGATCAGGACGATGATGACTGCTGACATCGTGTTCCCCGTGCCCTTCGCTGCCGGTTGACTGCCGGTTTGCTTTCGATGATCGAGTCTCGCAGACGCCGGAACGTCATGGGCGGGGTTCGGTCACATGACCACGGCGGTGGCGCCGTCGATCTCGACGACGTCGACCTGTTCGCCCGGTTCGAAGGTCAGTCCGGCGTCGAGCGCGCGGGCGGACCAGATCTCTCCGGCGAGTTTGATGCGGCCCCCGCCGGCGCCGTCGATCCGTTCCAGGACGACGGCCTGACGACCCTTCAGGGCGTCGACGCCGCTGGAGAGACCGGGCCCGTCGCCGCGATGACGGGCGGCGAGGGGGCGCACCACCGCGATGAGCGCCACGGAGACGGCGACGAAGACGAGTACTTGGGGAACGATGCCGAAGCCGAGCGCGGCGGTCACCGCTCCCGCGACCGCTCCCACGGAGAACATGCCGAACTCCGGCATCGCGGTGAGGACCAGGGGAATGCCGAGCCCCACCGCGACGATCAGCCACCACACCCACGCGTCGATGTCCACACGCCCATGGTAGGGCGGCGGGGTGTTCGGGGACAGGGCGCGGTGCCGTGCGGTCACGGCGCCCGGCCGGTCACTTCAGCGGCAGGCCGCGGGCGGTCCAGCGGTCCTCCAGGCGCTCGACGACGAGCGGGAGGCCGAAGCAGAGGGAGAGGTTGCGGGAGGTGAGCTCGGTCTCGACGGGGCCGGCGGCGAGCACCTTGCCCTGACGGATCATCAGGACGTGGGTGAAGCCGGGGGCGATCTCCTCGACGTGGTGGGTGACCATGATCATGGAGGGGGCGTACGGGTCGCGGGCGAGGCGGCCGAGGCGGCGGACCAGGTCCTCGCGGCCGCCGAGGTCGAGGCCGGCGGCGGGCTCGTCGAGGAGGAGGAGCTCGGGGTCGGTCATCATCGCGCGGGCGATCAGGGTGCGCTTGCGCTCGCCCTCGGAGAGCGTCCCGAACCTGCGGTCCAGGTAGTCGTTCATGCCGAGCCGGTCGAGGAAGGCCTTGGCGCGGTCCTCGTCGACCGGGTCGTAGTCCTCGTTCCAGGTGGCGGTCATGCCGTACGCGGCGGTGAGGACGGTCTGCAGGACGGTCTGGCGCTTGGGGAGCTTCTCCGCCATCGCGATGCCGGCCATGCCGATGCGGGGGCGGAGTTCGAAGACGTCGGTGCCGACGCCGCCGAGCTGCTCGCCCAGGATGCGGGCGCTGCCCCTGGTGGGGAAGAGGTAGCTGGAGGCGACGTTCAGGAGGGTGGTCTTGCCGGCGCCGTTGGGGCCGAGGATGACCCAGCGTTCGCCCTCCTTGACCGACCAGGAGACGTCGTCCACCAGAGCCCGTCCGTCGCGGACCACGGATACGTCCACCAGCTCCAGTACATCGCTCATGAGCGCGTTGTCTCCCCTTGCGGTCGAGTGTCGTCGCCTTGCGCCGGCGGGCGCGGCGTCCAGGGGAAAACCTACGTTATCGCCGGAGCGGGCCGGACAGGCCCTGCTGTTTCCCCCGAGTCCTTAGTCTGGGGGGATGCTTTCGGAACCACGCTCAGGACGTCTGGCCGCCTGGGGCAATGCCCTGCTGGCCGGGACGGTGTCGCCGGACGAGGCGGCCCTTGCCATTGTCGGGGAGGACGCGGTGCACCGCGTGGAGGGGCTGCCGGGTGAGGCGGGTCCGGTGGGGCTGACGCTGGCCCTGGGGCGGCTGCGGCGGCTCGGGGTGACCGGGTGGCGGGTGGCGCTGCCGGCGCCGGGGCATCCGCTGGGGCTGAGCGGGCCGCCGGACTTCAACGCGCGCGCGTTGGAGGCGGAGGAGGCGGTGGTGGGCTTCGGGGCGCCGTACGGCCTCGTGCCGGAGGTCTCGGAGGCGGGCCCCGCGGGGGACGTGCACGTGGCGGTGGTGTGGCGCTGCCTCGCGGTGCGGGAGGCGCCGCCGGCGGACGTGCCGTCGCTCGGCGAGGCGGAGCGGGAGCTGGCGGAGGCGCTGCGGGACGCGACGGCGGTGCTGACCCGGCTCGACGTGGCGGCCTCGGGCCCGGCGGCGGACGCGGCGCGGGAGGCGTACCGGGCGCGGTCGGAGGCGGGGCGCGAGGTCCTGGCCCCGGGCTATCCGCCGCGCGCGGTGCGGGTCCTGGAGCTGGCGCAGCGGATCGGCCTCCTTGTGGACCTGGCGTACGACCACGGTCACGGGGGCGCGGTGAGCGCGTCGGAGATGGCGGCGCGGGGGGAGGCCCTGCGGCCGGTGGAACGGGTGGCGCGGCGGGCGCAGGTCGCCGCGTACAACGCGTACGTGGAGGAGCGGGAGCGGGACCGGGGGTTCTGAGGTCGCCGGCGTCTCCGTCGTGCCCGTCGGGTCCGTGCGCTCCTCTGCGGCGGTGTCGTCCTCCGCACCCGTGCCGTCCTCCCTGTCCGTGCCGTCCTTCGTCGTCGTGGGGAGCCGTGGGGAACGGCGAAGGCCCCGGCCGCCGGGGGGGGATCGTCCGGGGCCGGGGCTTTCGGGGGGGGTCAGGCGTTGACGGCGCCGTTGCCGAAGGCCGGGTTCAGCAGGCCGATCACGTTGACCGTGTTGCCGGAGACGTTCAGGGGAACGTGGACCGGGACCTGCACCAGGTTGCCGGAGGCGACGCCCGGGGAGTGGACGGCCGCGCCCTCGGCCCCCGCGTCGGCGGAGGCGACGCCCGTGCCGGCGGCGACGATGCCACCGGCGACCATGGTGAGGGCAGCGGCCTTCTTGAGCTTGTTCACTTGGTGATTCCTCCTGGTCGTCGCTGCGAGCGGTCCGCCGCAGCACGCCATGGAGAACGCCCCGCCTCCCGGGAGGTTGCGCCGAACGGGGGACGTACACACGACGGTATGAAGAGGTGAACGGTCGTGCGCCCGGCGCGCGGCGGGGGCGCGTCAGCGGCTGAGGCCGTGGCGGACCGCCCAGAGGGCCGCCTGGGTGCGGTCCGCGAGGTCCAGCTTCATCAGGATGTTCGAGACGTGCGTCTTGACCGTCTTCTCGGAGAGGACCAGGGCGCGGGCGATCTCGCGGTTGGAGCGCCCGTCCGCGATCAGGCCGAGGACCTCGCGCTCCCGGTCCGTGAGGGACGGTCCCCGGCCCGTGCCGCCGTGGGAGTCCTCCTGGGAGAGGAGCGCGCCGGCGACCTCGGGCTGGAGCAGGACGTGCCCGGCGTGGACGGAGCGGATCGCGCCGGCCAGGGCGTCGGGATCGATGTCCTTGTAGACGTACCCGGAGGCGCCGGCGCGGAGCGCAGGGACGACCGTGCGCCGCTCGGTGAAGCTGGTGACGATCAGGACCCTGGCGGGGTTGGCGAGCTCGCGGAGCCGCTTCAGGGCCTCGATCCCGTCCGTACCGGGCATCTTCACGTCCATGAGGACCACGTCGGGGCGGAGCTCCTCGGCGCGGGCGGCGCCCTCGGCGCCGTCGGAGGCCTCCCCCACGACCTCTATGTCGTCCTGCACCTCGAGGAAGGTGCGCAGGCCTCGGCGGACGACCTGGTGGTCGTCGACCAGTAGGACGCGGATCGGCTTGTCAGCCACCGGGAACCTCCATCTCGATCGTGGTGCCCTCGCCCGGGGCCGAGGTCACGGTGAGCCGTCCGCCGACGCCGCCCGCCCGGTCCCGCATGGAGACCAGGCCGAGGTGGCGTCCGGCGCTGCGGACCGTACGCGGGTCGAAGCCCTTGCCGTCGTCGGCGACGGTGAGCCGGGCGCCCCGGCCGCTGCGGGTGAGCGAGACCCGGACCAGCTTCGCGTCCGCGTGCCGCAGGGCGTTGTGCAGGGCCTCCTGGGCGACCCGGAGGACGGCCTCCTCCTGGGAGGCCGGCAGGGCGCGGGTGCCCGGGCTCTCGAAGGTGACCCGGGCGGAGTGGGCGCGGTCCAGGACCTGGATCTGGGTGCGGAGGGTGTGGACGAGGCCGTCCTCGTCGAGGGCGGCGGGGCGCAGCTCGACGACGGCGGCGCGCAGCTCGTCGGCGGCCTCGGCGGCGAGCGCGGCGACCTGCTGGAGCTCGCCCTTGGCGCGGACCGGGTCGCGGTCGACGAGGGCGGCGGCGGCCTGGGCGGTCAGCCGGAGCGAGAACAGCTTCTGGCTGACGGCGTCGTGCAGCTCGTGGGCGAGGCGGGAGCGCTCCTCGGCGATGGTGAGCTCGCGGCTGCGCTCGTACAGGCGCGCGTTGGTGAGGGCGATGGCGGCGTGCTGGGCGAGGATCGAGAGCAGGGCCTCGTCGTCGGCGGTGAAGCCGCAGCGGCCGTCCTCCTTGGGGCAGCGCTTGTTCGCGAGGAAGAGGGCGCCGAGGATCTCGTCGCCGTCCCTGACGGGCAGGCCGATGAAGTCGGACATCTCGGGGTGGGCCTCGGGCCAGCCCCCGAAGCGGGGGTCCTTGCGGACGTCGGCGAGCCGCTCGGGCTCGGCCTTGTGGAGCATCGAGGCGAGGATGCCGTGCTGGCGGGGCAGCGGGCCGATCGCCCGCCACTGCTCGTCGCTGACGCCGTCGACCACGAACTGGGCGAAGCCGCCGTGGTCGTCGGGCACGCCCAGGGCCGCGTACTCGGCGTCGAGGAGCTCGCGGGCCGAGGCCACGATCGTCTTGAGGACGTCGCGGACCTCCAGGTGGCGGCTCATCGCCAGGAGCGCGGTGCTCACGGCGGCGAGGCCGGAGCTGGGTCGATGGCTCATGCGTTCACCGTACCGGCGGGGTGTGACCGTCCGTATCCGTCCGGGGACGAGGCCGGGGCCGGTCCCGGGACCTAGGTCGGAGTGCCCCCGCCCCTTCCCCGACACGCCCCCGGCAGGCCCCGCCCCTGCCCCCGGCGCGCCCCCGGCCCGTCTCCGCCGTGGTGGTGAGGGGCCGCTCTGCCCGTGGGACGAGTGCGGGGGCGTCTTCCTCCTCCTTCCGGAGGAGACGGCTCACCATGTGCATTGCTGCCGCAACGCGCGGTGACTTCGGCGTGTCCCCCGTGTGAGGCGCCGCATAGGACCCACGTCACTTACGAAGCTCCTTAGTGGGACCGTTAAGGACGGATAAGGACGGAGAAAAACGGGCACAGGGGACGTCTCGCAGGGCACCTCCGACCCCCGGGTCCACTATCCGGCTTCGTACGTCACACCTTTGCCAGCGGATTTTGCGGCCGCTAAGAATTGCATCCGTCGCCGCCGAGTGAGGCGTGTGCCGCCCCCGGCCGGAGCGACCCCCAGCGATTCGAAGAGGTAGTCCTGCATGTCTGCGAACACCCCTGGCCACAGTCGTCGTGGTCTGAAGAAGACCCACAAGGCCACGATCGCCGGCGTCGCCGCTCTGGGCGCCGCGGCTCTCACGCTCTCCCTGGTTCCCGGTAACGGTTCCACCGAGACCGAGCCCCAGGCTCTCTCCACCGGTACTCAGAAGGTCGCGTGGTCCTACGACGCGAACAGCACCCAGGCCAAGGCCCTGGCCGCCAGCCTGAACGAGCAGCAGACCACCCTCGGCCTGAAGGCCCAGCAGGAGGCCAAGGCGAAGGCGAACCTCGCCGCGCAGGCGAAGGCCGCCGCCGAGGCCAAGGCCGCGAAGGCCAAGTCCGTCGCCCGGGCCCAGGCCGCCGCGAAGGCCAAGGCCGCCGCCAAGGCGAAGGCCGCCGCGGCGAAGCGCGCCGCCGAGAAGGCCGCCGCCAACCGCTCGGTCACCCGCACCCCGGTCTTCGCGAACAACCTCGACGGCTGGATCCGCGAGGCGCTGTTCATCATGGACAAGCACGACATCCCGGGCACCTACTCGGGCATCCACCGCAACATCATCCGGGAGTCCAGCGGCAACCCCCGCGCCATCAACAACTGGGACATCAACGCCATCAACGGCATCCCCTCGAAGGGTCTGCTCCAGGTCATCCAGCCGACCTTCGAGCGCTACCACGTCAAGGGCACCAAGTTCGACCTGTACGACCCGGTCGCCAACATCGTCGCGGCCTGCAACTACGCCGCCGACCGCTACGGCTCGATGGACAACGTCAACAGCGCGTACTGACCGAGCGCCGGTACGCCGAAGGGCGGCACCCCCGTGGAGTGCCGCCCTCGTGGCGTGTGGTCAGCCGGTCACTTCCGCATGACCTCGGGCTCGTGGCGGCGCAGCAGCCGCGCCACGACGACGCAGAAGACGGTCGCCATCAGGAGCTGGACGCCGAGGTCCATGCCCCACTGACCGGCCGTGTGCTCCCACAGCGGGTCGGTGTCCGTGGGGTTCTTCGGGTCCCACGGCGGCATGAGCCGGGCCAGGTCGAGCGTGGTGCCGGCGCCGGCGATGCCCCAGCGCGACGGCATCAGCCAGGCGAACTGCTCCAGGCCGGGCGAGCCGTACACCTGGAACAGGATGCCGGTGAAGACGACCTGGACGATCGCGAACATCACCAGGAGCGGCATGGTCTTCTCGGCGGTCTTCACGAGCGCGGAGATGACCAGGCCGAACATCATCGAGGTGAGGCCCAGGGCGATGACCTGGACGCACAGCTCGACGGCCGGCGGCATGAAGAGGCCCTCCTCGGGGAGCGCCCGGGTGGAGAAGCCGATGCCGCAGATGATGACGCCCTGGAAGGCCGTGATCAGGCCGAGGACGATGACCTTGGACATCAGGTACGCGGAGCGGGAGAGGCCGGTGGCGCGCTCCCGCTCGTAGATGACCCGTTCCTTGATCAGTTCGCGGACCGAGTTGGCGGCGCCGCTGAAGCACATGCCGACCGCGAGGATCAGCATGATCGTGCCGGCGTCGCCGTTGAAGCGGGACGGCGGGGTCGGCGAGCCGAGGCCGAAGTCGGCCGGGATGACGACCGAGACCGCGCCGAGGACGGCCGGCAGGATGACCATCAGGCCCAGGAAGCCCTTGTCGGACGCGATCACCGAGACGTAGCGGCGGATCAGCGTCCACAGCTGGGAGCCCCAGCCCTGCGGCTTCGGCGGACGGGACATCGCCCGCTGCGGCACCTGGACGGGCTGGGCGGCGACGGCGTCGATGTCCGCGGCGTACATCTGGTAGTGCTGCGAGCCCTTCCAGCGGCCCGCCCAGTCGTAGTCGCGGTAGTTCTCGAAGGCGGAGAAGACGTCGGCCCAGGTGGAGTAGCCGAAGAAGTTCAGCGCCTCCTCCGGCGGGCCGAAGTACGCCACCGAGCCGCCGGGCGCCATCACGAGGAGCTTGTCGCACAGGCCCAGCTCGGCCACCGAGTGGGTGACGACGAGGACCGTGCGGCCGTCGTCCGCGAGGCCGCGGAGCAGCTGCATGACGTCGCGGTCCATGCCCGGGTCGAGGCCGGAGGTCGGCTCGTCCAGGAAGATCAGCGAGGGCTTGGTGAGGAGCTCCAGGGCGACGGAGACGCGCTTGCGCTGGCCACCGGAGAGGGAGGTGACCTTCTTCTCCTTGTGGATGTCGAGCTTGAGCTCGCGCAGCACCTCGTCGATGCGGGCCTCGCGCTCGGCGGTCGCGGTGTCGCCGGGGAAGCGGAGCTTGGCCGCGTAGCGCAGCGCCTTCTGGACGGTCAGCTCCTTGTGCAGGATGTCGTCCTGCGGGACCAGGCCGATGCGCTGGCGCAGCTCGGCGAACTGCTTGTAGAGGCTCCGGTTGTCGTAGAGGACGTCGCCCTCGTTGGCCGGGCGGTAGCCGGTGAGCGCCTTGAGGAGCGTGGACTTGCCGGAGCCGGACGGGCCGATGACGCCGATCAGCGACTTCTCCGGGACGCCGAAGGTGACGTCCTTGAGGATCTGCTTGCCGCCGTCGACCGTGACCGTGAGGTGGCGGGCCGAGAAGGAGACCGAGCCGGTGTCGACGAACTCTTCCAGCTGGCCGCCGACGATGCGGAAGGTCGAGTGGCCGACGCCGACGATGTCCTGCGGGCCGAGGAGGGCGGTGCCGCCCTTGGCGATCGGCTGGCCGTTGACGTACGTGCCGTTGTGCGAGCCGAGGTCGCGGATCTCGAAGCGCCCGTCGGGCGTCGCGTGGAACTCGGCGTGGTTCCGCGAGACCTGGAGGTCGGAGACGACGAGCTCGTTCTCCAGGGCGCGGCCGATGCGCATGACGCGGCCGAGCGACAGCTCGTGGAACGTGGTGGGGCTGCGGTCGGAGTAGGCCGACGACGCCCCCGCGGCGACGCCGGGACCACCGGGTCCGGGCCCCTGCTGGTGCGGGACCTGCGGCTGCGCGGGCTGCTGCTGCCAGCCGGCCTGCTGCGGGGCCTGGTGGGGCTGCTGCTGCGGGGCCTGGTGCTGCGGCGGCGCCTGGTGCGTGATCCACTCGGCCTGCTCCGCGGCCTGGTGGGCCGGGACGGCCTGGGCCACCGGCGGCCGGTGCTGCGCCGGCTGCTGCTGGGGCTGCTGTCCGGCCTGGGCCCCGGCGGCGAGATCCAGCCGCGGGCCGTCGGTCGCGTTGCCCAGGTGGACGGCCGAGCCGGGGCCGATCTCCATCTGGTGGATCCGCTGCCCCCGGACGAACGTGCCGTTCGTGGAGCCGTGGTCCTCGATGACCCAGCTCCGGCCGTTCCAGCTGATCGTGGCGTGGCGCCACGAGACCCTGGCGTCGTCGATGACCAGGTCACCCTGCGGGTCCCGGCCCACGGTGTACGACCTGGACGGATCGAGGGTCCAGGTCCTTCCATTCAATTCCAGTACGAGTTCTGGCACTCCACGCCCCACTACTTGTCCCCCGATGTACCCCCGTCGCTGGGAGTCCAGGGATGGCGAACATCCGGGGGGAACTATTTCAGGCCCGGTCCCCTCTCCGAAAGTCGGGGCGCGGCCGGGACTCCGGAGGGCCGCCCGGGCGCAGGGGTGTCCGCCACGCGGGACGGGGGGCCGGAGGGCGCGCGGTCCCCGATACGGTGGGAACCACCATGAGCGCATCGCAGATCTCAGACGTTCCCCCCTCGGACGTTCCCACCCTTCTCGTCAAGATCTTCGGGAAGGACCGTCCCGGGATCACCGCGGGACTCTTCGACACCCTCGCCGCCTACTCCGTCGACGTCGTGGACATCGAGCAGGTCGTCTCGCGCGGCCGCCTCGTCCTGTGCGCGCTCGTCACCGAGCCGACCGTCGCCTCGCAGGGCGAGCTCCGGGCGACCGTGCACAGCTGGGCCGAGTCGCTGAGGCTCCAGGCCGAGATCATCTCCGGCACGGGCGACAACCGCCCCCGGGGCGAGGGGCGCTCGCACGTCACCGTGCTCGGCAACCCGCTCACGGCGGAGCAGACGGCGGCCATAGCGGCCAGGATCGCGGAGACCGGCGGCAACATCGACCGCGTCTTCCGCCTCGCGAAGTACCCGGTGACGGCGGTCGAGTTCGCGGTCTCGGGCTGCGGGACCGAGGCGCTGCGGACCGCCCTCGCCGTCGAGGCGCACGGCATCGGCGTCGACGTGGCCGTGGTCTCCGCCGGGCTGCACCGGCGCGCCCAGCGGCTCGTCGTCATGGACGTCGACTCGACCCTGATCCAGGACGAGGTGATCGAGCTCTTCGCGGCGCACGCGGGCTGCGAGGACAAGGTCGCCGAGGTGACGGAGGCCGCGATGCGCGGCGAGCTGGACTTCGAGCAGTCCCTGCACGCGCGGGTGGCGCTGCTCGCCGGGCTCGACGCGTCGGTGGTGGACAAGGTGCGCGCCGAGGTGCGGCTGACGCCCGGGGCGCGGACCCTGATCCGCACGCTCAAGCGGCTCGGCTACCAGGTGGGCGTGGTCTCCGGCGGGTTCACGCAGGTCACCGACGACCTGAAGGAGCGCCTGGGGCTGGACTTCGCCTCGGCCAACACCCTGGAGATCGTGGACGGGAAGCTCACCGGGCGGGTCACCGGGGAGATCGTGGACCGGGCGGGCAAGGCGCGGCTGCTGCGCCGGTTCGCCGCGGAGGCGGGGGTGCCGCTGGCGCAGACCGTGGCGATCGGCGACGGGGCCAACGACCTGGACATGCTGAACGCGGCCGGGCTCGGGGTGGCGTTCAACGCCAAGCCGGTGGTGCGCAGGGCTGCCGACACGGCGGTGAACGTGCCGTTCCTGGACACCGTGCTCTATCTGCTCGGGATCACGCGCGAGGAGGTCGAGGTCGCGGACGGCGGCGAGGAGCTGCTGCACTGAGCCGCCGCCGGAGGGCCACGACGAGGAGGGCCCGGTCGTCCTGGGGACGGCCGGGCCCTCGCGCGTACGGGGAGCCTTGTCTGCGGAGCCGCGTACGCGGACGGGGTGCGGGATCTCGCGCGTACGCGGACGGGGTGCGGGAACCGGCGCGTACGCGGGCGGGGCAGGAACCGGCCGTACGCGGACGGATGCGGGAACCGGCGCGTACGCGGGCGGTCTCCCGTCAGTCGTGCGGGGTCCAGAAGTCGACCAGGGTGCCGACGCCGTGCTCGACCGTCTTCCAGGAGCCGTCGAAGGTGAGGACGGCGAAGGCGGAGGTCGGGAAGCCGCTGCGGTTCATACGGGCCGCGGTGTCGCCCTCGGCCCGGCCCGCGAGGGCGTCGGCGAGGGCGTGCATGCCGGGGTTGTGCCCGATGACCAGGAGGTCGGAGACCTCGTCCGGGACGTCGTTGAGCAGGGCGATGAGCTCGCCGAGCGAGGCCTCGTAGAGCCGGTCCTCGTACACGGTCCTGGGGCGCTCCGGCAGTTCCTGCACGGCGAGCTTCCAGGTCTCCCGGGTTCTGACGGCGGTCGAGCAGAGGGCCAGGTCGAAGCCGATGCCGGTCTCGGCGAGCCTGCGGCCCGCGACGGGGGCGTCCGAGCGGCCTCGTTCGGCGAGGGGCCGCTCGTGGTCGGACACCTGGGGCCAGTCTGCCTTCGCGTGCCGGAGCAGCACGATCCTGCGGGGTGTATCGACGCTCATGGTCCACAGCTTCGCACGAAACGGGCCTCTCCGACTCAGAGAGGCAGCGTTTGCCGGACCTGCTCCAGGAACCGTCCGACCGCCGGGTCTCCCCCGGTCGCGCGGGCCTCTCCCGGCCCGGTCATGAGCAGCAGGAGGGCGGTGAAGGCGGCCACCGGGAGGGCGAGGACCCACCAGGGCAGCCGGGTGTCGACACCGGCCGCCGTGGCTCCGGTGCCGCTGCGCGTACGGACCGACATGGCCGCCTCCGTGGGTGGGTCTCCGCTTTCGCCGTCGTCCTCCACCGTACGGAGCGCGGGGGCGGCGGCCCATCCGGTGATCCACCCACTCGACCCTGAGACCCGCCCCCTAGGGGATGCGGGGGCTGTCCCCCGGTCCGGAGGGCCGGAGGAGGACCCGGAGGATCAGGGGGCGGCGATCGAGGCGATGACTCCGATGACGACGGTGATGGCGATCATCGCGCCGAAGACGGCGAGCAGCTTCTTCTGGCCGTTCGGGGGATTGGGTTCGAGGACTGGCATAGGGACAGTCTCGCACCTCAGCACTCGTCCTCGACCGTCCGGTCCCTGCCCGCCAGGATCCCGACGATCATCTGGGGCACCATCAGGCCTCCCATGAGCGCGATGGGCAGTCCCCAGCCGCCGCTGTGCTGGTAGAGCACGCCGACGAGGAGGGGGCCGGGGATCGAGATGAGGTAGCCGACGCTCTGGGCGAAGGCGGAGAGCCGGACGACGCCGGCGCCGGTGCGCGAGCGCAGGCCGATCATGGTGAGGGCGAGCGGGAAGGCGCAGTTGGAGACGCCGAGCAGCACCGCCCAGAGCCAGGCGCCGGCGGCCGGGGCGAGGAAGAGGCCGGTGTAGCCGCCGAGGCCGCACAGGGCGAGGGCGACGACGATCGGGCCCTGGTGCTTCATGCGGGTGGCGAGCCGGGGGATGACGAAGGCGAGCGGGACGCCCATGACCATGGTGACGGCGAGGAGCACGCCCGCGGTGGAGGCGGGGACGCCGGCGTCGCGGAAGATCTGCGGCATCCAGCCCATGGTGATGTAGGCGCCGGTGGCCTGGAGGCCGAAGAAGACGCCGAGGGCCCAGGCGGTGCGGCTGCGGGCGACGCGCGGCGCGGCGGCCGGGGCCTTCGCCTCCGTGCGGGAGGCGCGGGAGGCGGTGCGGGATGAACCGGTCTCCGTACGGGAAGAGCCGGTATCCGTGCCGGAAGGACCGGCGTCCGTACGGGAAGAGCCGGTATCCATGCGGGAGACGCCGTCGCGGTCGCGCAGGAGCGGGAGCCAGGGCAGGACGGCGAGGGCGGCGAGGATCGCCCAGACGCCGAGGCCGAGGCGCCAGTCCCCGCCGAGGGCGTCGGTCATCGGGACGGTCGCGGCGGCGGCGACGGAGGTGCCGAGGGCGAGCGCCATGGAGTAGAGGCCGGTCATGGTGCCGACGCGGTCGGGGAAGTACCGCTTGACGATGACGGGCATCAGGACGTTGCTGACGGCGATGCCCATGAGGGCGAGGGCGCTGGCGGCGAGGAAGGCGGCGGTGCCGCCGGCGAGGGGCCGCAGGACGAGCCCCGCGAGGATCGCGGCCATGCCCGCGCAGACGACGGCGGCGGGGCCGAAGCGGCGGGCGAGGCGCGGGGCGGTGATGCCGAAGACCGCGAAGCAGAGCGGTGGCACGGAGGTGAGGACGCCCGCGACGCTGCCGCTCATGTGGAGGCCCTCGCTGACCTCTTCGAGGAGGGCGCCGAGGCTGGTGATGGCGGGACGCAGGTTGAGCGCGGCCAGGACGAGTCCGAGGGTGACCGGGACGAGGAACCGGCGGTGGACCGGGGCGGCCTGGGCGGCCGGACCGGCCGGGGGCGCCGTACCGGCGGGGCGGTCGCGGTCGGGTGCGGGAGAATCCCCGGCGGTGGCGGCCGGTCGTGCGGCGGGGTCGAGGGTCTTCGGCTCGTCAGGCATGGAGCCATCATAGAATCATGGGATGATTGGTTGTCCAATCTCGAACGAACGGGAAGGTGTCCCCATGGCCCTCGGCCATCCCCGGCGCGCAGGTCTCTCCGACCAGGTGATCGCCGAGCTGCGGAACCAGATCACCTCCGGCGAGTGGCCGGTGGGCTCGCGCATCCCGACCGAGCCCGAGCTGGTCGAGCAGCTGGGCGTGGCCCGCAACACGGTGCGCGAGGCGGTCCGCGCGCTCGCGCACAACGGACTGCTCGACATCCGGCAGGGCTCCGGGACGTACGTGGCCGCCACCAGCGAGCTGGCGGGCGTCATGCACCGGCGCTTCGCGGGCTCCGACCCCCGGCACGTCGCCGAGCTGCGCTCGACCCTGGAGTCCGCCGCCGCGCGGTTCGCGGCGGAGCGGCGCACGGAGCGGGACCTGAAGCAGCTCGACGCCCTGCTCGTGCGGCGCGAGGAGGCGTGGGGGACGGGGGACGCGGAGCGGTTCGTGACGGCCGACGCGGCCTTCCACCACGCGGTCGTCGCCGCCTCGGGCAACGAGGTCCTCACGGAGCTCTACGCGGACCTGGGCGATCTGCTGCGGCAGTGGCTGCGGGACGACGTGGGGCGGGAGCTGCGGCCGGAGAACCACATGGACCACGCGCGCCTGGTGGACGCGATCCGGGACGGCGACGCGGAGCGGGCGGGCGCGGAGGCGGCCGGCTACCCCTTCACGTGCCTGCGGAACCCGGTGCCGGGTCCGGCGGCGGACGCTCCGGGTCCCGCACCGGGCCCAGGGGCCCGATCAGGGGCCTGAGGAGCCCGGCGCAGCGGGTTCCGGGTCCGCCGGCCGGTGGGTGATCCAGGCGGACCGGACCTCCTTCCAGCAGCGGCCGGTGAGCCGGGCGTAGTCGGCGGGGCCGACGTCCACGGGGGCGCTGTCGGTGTCGACGTCCCACCACTCCTCGCACTCGACGTGGAGGCGGACCCGGTCGGTGCGCGGGTACGGGTTCTGGCAGTGGGCGGTGACGCGGGAGCCCTCGACGTCGGTGCGGCAGGAGGCGCCGAAGTCCTCCGGCTCCCCGGTCGCGGGCGCCGCGGCGGGCCTCCCGGCCGGGGCGGGCGCCGCGCGCACCTCGGCGGCGAGGGCGACCCCGGTCAGCAGGACGGCGACCGAGACGAGTGCCCCGGTTCCACGGCGTGTCGCACGCATGCCCGTACCTCCTCCCCGTCAGCGGCGGATCTTCGCGCTCCGCACCAGTCTGGGGTCGTTCGGGCTACTTTTCGAGTCGACTGTTCGATTTCCGCGTTCGGGAGCCGGACGGCCGGGAGACGGAGAAGGGCCGTGCGCACCGCCCCTGGGGGACGGGCGCACGGCCCTTCTGCCCGTACGGAAGAGTACGGAAGACCGCGCGGAAGGCGTCAGGCGCCGATCGCGTGCAGGCCGCCGTCGACGTGGATGATCTCGCCCGTCGTCTTCGGGAACCAGTCGGAGAGCAGCGCGACGATGCCGCGGCCGGCCGGCTCCGGGTCGGTGAGCTCCCACTCCAGCGGGGAGCGGCTGTCCCAGACGGAGGCCAGCTCGCCGAAGCCCGGGATGGACTTGGCGGCCATCGAGCCGAGCGGGCCCGCCGAGATCAGGTTGCAGCGGATGTTCTGCTTGCCCAGGTCACGGGCCATGTAGCGGCTGGTGGCCTCCAGGGCGGCCTTGGCCGGGCCCATCCAGTCGTACTGCGGCCAGGCGAACTTCGCGTCGAAGGTGAGGCCGACGACGGACCCGCCCTCGGTCATCAGCGGCAGCAGCGCCGTCGTCAGGGACTTCAGGGAGAAGGCCGAGACGTGCATGGCGGTGGCGACGGACTCGAACGGCGTGTTGAGGAAGTTGCCGCCGAGCGCGTCCTGCGGGGCGAAGCCGATCGAGTGCACGACGCCGTCGAGGCGGTCGCCGAGGTGCTCGCGGACCTGGCCCTCCAGGCGCGCGAGGTGCTCGTCGTTGGAGACGTCGAGCTCCAGGACCTTGACGTTCTCGGGCCGGGGGAGCTTCTTGGCGATGCGCTCGGTCAGCGTCGGCCGGGGCCAGGCGGTGAGGATGATCTCCGCGCCCTGCTCCTGGGCCAGCTTCGCGGCGTGGAAGGCGATGGAGGACTCCATCAGCACACCGGTGATGAGGATGCGCTTGCCCTCGAGGATTCCACTCATGGTGATCAGTGACCCATGCCCAATCCGCCGTCAACCGGGATGACGGCTCCAGTGATGTACGCGGCGTCGTCGGAGGCGAGGAACCGCACCGCGGCGGCGATCTCCCCGGGCTGGGCGTAGCGGCCCAGCGGCACCTGGGACACGATGCCCGCGCGCTGCTCGTCGGTGAGCACCGCGGTCATGTCGGTGTCGACGAAGCCGGGCGCGACGACGTTGAAGGTGATGTTGCGGGAACCCAGCTCGCGGGCGAGGGAGCGGGCGAAGCCGACCAGACCGGCCTTGGAGGCGGCGTAGTTGGCCTGGCCCGCGGAGCCGAGCAGGCCGACGACCGACGAGATCAGGACGACGCGGCCCTTCTTGGCCCGCAGCATCCCGCGGTTGGCCCGCTTGACGACCCGGAAGGTGCCGGTGAGGTTGGTGTCGACGACGGAGGTGAAGTCCTCCTCGGACATGCGCATGAGGAGCTGGTCCTTCGTCACGCCGGCGTTGGCCACGAGGACCTCCACCGGGCCGTGCTTCTCCTCGATCTCCTTGTACGCCCGCTCCACCTGCTCGCCGTCGGTGATGTCGCACTTCACGGCCAGGCAGCCCAGCTCGGCCAGCTCGGCCGGCGGCTCGCCGGAGCGGTACGTGAACGCGACCTTGTCGCCGGCCTCGGCGAACGTGCGGGCGATGGCGAGGCCGATGCCCCGGTTTCCTCCGGTGACGAGAACCGAGCGGCTCAACGGATCACCCTTTCGATAGCGGTCTGGTAGCCGAAAACCTATCTGCATCGCTCCCGACATGAGGAATCGACCTCCGACAGTGGCGTACGGGCCGCACTGTCGGGTCCCTACAGCCCGGCGGTGCCGGGAGGTGGCCGCCCGGCGGCCCGCGGCCGGGCCCGGCAGGGGTGGTCCGGGGCCGGGAAGCGTGCCCCGGCGGGCGTCCGGAGCGACCGCCGGAGACCGGCGCGCCTTGTGCCGTTGCCCCAATGCCCGGCGGGCGGTGGCCGGTTGGGTGCGGTTCCGCCGAGGGCGCACGGCAATGCGCAGCCCCGGCCGCCCCTCCCGTGATTGACTTCCGGGGCAGTTCCACGACCGTCTTCCGAGACCGTCTCCCACCCTTCCGATCACCGAGAGCGAGGCCGCTCGTGGTCCATCAGATCGACCCTTCGTTCGTCGCGCTGCCCCTCCGGGCGCTCGCCGACGCGGCGCTCGCCCGAGCGCGCGCGCTGGGCGCCGAGCACGCCGACTTCCGCCTGGAGCGGGTGCGCAGCGCCGCGTGGCGGCTGCGCGACGCCAAACCGTCCGGATCCTCCGACACCACGGACCTCGGCTACGCGGTGCGGGTGGTGCACGGCGGGGCCTGGGGGTTCGCCTCCGGAGTGGACCTGACCATGGACGGGGCGGCCAGGGTCGCCTCGCAGGCGGTCGCCATGGCCAAGCTGTCGGCGCGGGTCATCGCGGCGGCCGGCTCCGAGGAGCGCGTGGAGCTGGCGGCGGAGCCGGTGCACGAGGACAGGGTGTGGATCTCCTCGTACGAGATCGACCCCTTCTCCGTGCCCTCCGAGGAGAAGAGCGCCCTGCTCGCCGACTGGAGCGCGCGGCTGCTGCGGGCGGACGGCGTGGCGCACGTGGACGCCTCGCTGCTCACCGTCCACGAGAACAAGTTCTACGCGGACACGGCCGGCACCGTGACCACCCAGCAGCGGGTGCGGCTGCACCCGCAGCTCACGGCGGTGGCCGTGGACGGGACGACCGGCGAGTTCGACTCGATGCGGACGATCGCGCCGCCGGCCGGGCGCGGCTGGGAGTACCTGACCGGCACGGGCTGGGACTGGGACAAGGAGCTGGACGAGATCCCGGCGCTGCTCGCCGAGAAGATGCGGGCGCCGAGCGTCGAGGCGGGGCGGTACGACCTGGTCGTGGACCCGTCGAACCTGTGGCTGACCATCCACGAGTCGATCGGGCACGCCACCGAGCTGGACCGGGCCCTGGGCTACGAGGCGGCCTACGCGGGCACCTCCTTCGCCACCTTCGACCAGCTGAACAAGCTGGCGTACGGCTCCTCGGTCATGAACGTGACGGGCGACCGGACCGCCGAGCACGGGCTCGCGACCGTCGGCTACGACGACGAGGGCGTCGAGGCGCAGTCCTGGGACCTGGTGAAGGACGGCACGCTGGTCGGCTACCAGCTGGACCGGCGGATCGCGAAGCTCACCGGCCTCGGCCGGTCGAACGGCTGCGCCTTCGCGGACTCCCCCGCGCACGTGCCGGTGCAGCGGATGGCGAACGTCTCGCTCCGGCCGGACCCGGGCGGCCTGTCGACGGAGGACCTGATCGGGGGCGTGGAGCGGGGCATCTACGTGGTCGGCGACCGGTCCTGGTCGATCGACATGCAGCGGTACAACTTCCAGTTCACCGGGCAGCGCTTCTTCCGCATCGAGAACGGGCGGCTCGCCGGGCAGCTGCGGGACGTCGCGTACCAGGCGACGACCACGGACTTCTGGGGCTCGATGGAGCAGGTCGGCGGCCCGCAGACGTACGTCCTCGGCGGCGCCTTCAACTGCGGCAAGGCCCAGCCGGGCCAGGTCGCCGCCGTCTCGCACGGCTGCCCCTCCGCCCTCTTCCGGGGCGTCAACATTCTGAACACGACGCAGGAGGCCGGTCGATGAGCCGCGTCAGCAAGCCGTACGAGATCGTCGAGCGGGCCCTGGAGCTGTCCCGGGCCGACGGGTGCGTGGTCATCGCGGACGAGGAGTCCTCGGCCAACCTGCGCTGGGCCGGGAACACGCTCACGACGAACGGCGTGACCCGGGGCCGCACGCTCACGGTGATCGCGACCGTCGACGGCGCGCGGGGCACCGCCTCCGGCGTCGTCTCCCGGTCCGCCGTGACCGTGGACGACCTGGAGCCGCTGGTGCGGGCCGCCGAGGCCGCCGCCCGGTCCGCCGGGCCCGCCGAGGACGCGCAGCCGCTGGTGGAGGGCGTGCCCGCCTCCCCCGACTTCACGGACGCCCCGGCCGAGACCTCCTCCGCCGTCTTCGGGGACTTCGCGCCCGCCCTCGGCGAGGCCTTCGCCCGGGCCAGGGCCGGCGGCCGCGAGCTGTACGGTTTCGCCAACCACGAGCTGACCTCCACCTACCTGGGCACGTCGACGGGGCTGCGGCTCCGGCACGACCAGCCCAACGGGACCCTGGAGCTGAACGCCAAGTCCCCCGACCGCTCGCGCTCCGCCTGGGCCGGGCGCGCGACGCGGGACTTCAAGGACGTCGACCCGGCGGCGCTCGACGCCGATCTGGCGGTCCGGCTGGGCTGGGCGGAGCGGCGGATCGAGCTGCCCGCCGGGCGGTACGAGACGCTGCTGCCGCCGACCGCCGTGGCCGACCTGCTGATCTACCAGCAGTGGAACGCGGCGGCCCGGGACGCGGTGGAGGGCCGTACGGTCTTCTCCAAGCCCGGCGGCGGCACCCGGCTCGGCGAGACGCTCTCGCGGCTGCCGCTGACGCTGCGCAGCGACCCGAACGAGCCGGGTCTGGAGTCCGCGCCGTTCGTGATCGCGCACTCCTCCGGCGACGACTCGTCCGTCTTCGACAACGGTCTGCCGGTGGGGCCGATCGACTGGGTGCGGGAGGGACGGCTGGAGCGGCTGGTCACCACCCGGCACTCGGCGGCGCTTACTCGGTTGCCCGTGGCCCCCGGAGCGGGGAACCTGATCCTGGACGGCGGCGGGGAGCGTTCCCTGGAGGAGATGGTGTCCTCCACCGAGCGCGGTCTGCTGCTGACCTGCCTCTGGTACATCCGCGAGGTCGACCCGGCGACGCTGCTGCTCACCGGGCTCACCCGGGACGGCGTCTACCTCGTCGAGAACGGCGAGGTGGTCGGCGAGGTGAACAACTTCCGGTTCAACGAGTCGCCGGTGGACCTGCTGTCGCGGGCCTCGGAGGCGGGCCGTACCGAGAAGACGCTGCCGCGCGAGTGGAGCGACTGGTTCACCCGGGCCGCGATGCCCGCCCTGCGGGTGCCGGACTTCAACATGAGCTCGGTCAGCAAGGGGGTCTGACCCACCTAGACTGGGCCACGACATCCACCCCATTCGACCGAGGAGACGGACGACCGTGACGGACATCGTCGACGAGCTGAAGTGGCGCGGGCTCTTCGCCCAGTCCACCGATGAGGACGCACTGCGCAAGGCTCTCGCGGACGGTCCCGTCACGTTCTATTGCGGTTTCGACCCGACCGCGGCCAGTCTCCACGTCGGCCACCTGGTCCAGGTCCTCACCATGCGCCGGCTCCAGCGGGCCGGGCACCGGCCGCTGGCGCTGGTGGGCGGGGCCACCGGGCAGATCGGCGACCCGCGGCCGACGGCCGAGCGCACCCTGAACGACCCCGAGACGGTCGCGAACTGGGTGAACCGGCTGCGTTCGCAGATCGAGCCGTTCCTCTCCTTCGAGGGGGAGAACGCGGCGGTCATGGTGAACAACCTGGACTGGACCGCCGGCCTCTCGGCGATCGAGTTCCTGCGGGACATCGGCAAGCACTTCCGGGTCAACAAGATGCTGACCAAGGACTCCGTGGCCCGGCGCCTGGAGTCCGAGCAGGGCATCAGCTACACCGAGTTCAGCTACCAGCTCCTCCAGGGCATGGACTTCCTGGAGCTGTACCGCCGCCACGGCTGCACGCTCCAGCAGGGCGGCTCGGACCAGTGGGGCAACCTGGTGGCCGGGCTCGACCTGATCCACCGCCTGGAGCCGGGGGCCGAGGCCCACGCGCTCGCGACCCCGCTGATGGTCAAGGCGGACGGCACCAAGTTCGGCAAGACCGAGAGCGGGGCCGTCTGGCTGGACCCGGAGACGACCACGCCGTACGCGTTCTACCAGTTCTGGCTGAACGTGGACGACCGGGACATCTCCGCCTACATGCGGATCCTCTCCTTCAGGTCCCGCGAGGAGCTGGAGGAGCTGGAGGCGCAGACCGCCGAGCGGCCGCAGGCCCGGGCGGCCCAGCGGGCGCTGGCGGAGGAGCTGACCACGCTGGTGCACGGCGCCGAGCAGTGCGCGGCCGTCATCGGCGCCTCCAGGGCGCTGTTCGGCCAGGGCGACCTGGCCGAGCTGGACGGGGCGACGCTGGCCGCGGCCCTGTCGGAGCTGCCGCACGCGCGCGTGTCGGAGCTGGGCCAGGTCGTGGACCTGTTCGCCGAGGTCGGTCTGGTGGCGAGCAAGTCGGCGGCGCGGCGCACGGTGAAGGAGGGCGGGGCCTACGTGAACAACGCGAAGGTCACCGCCGAGGACGCCGAGGTGTCGGCGGACGACCTGCTGCACGGGCGCTGGCTGGTGCTGCGGCGCGGCAAGAAGAACCTGGCGGCGATCGAGTTCGCCGGCGCCTGACGGGTCCGCCCGCACGACACGACCGGAGGCCCGGTACGGCACCTGAGTGAGGTGCCGTACCGGGCCTCCCGGCGTGCGTCCCGCCGTCAGGTCCGCTGTCTGTTGCCCTTGATCGAGGCCCAGACCATGTCGCCCACGCCGACGACGGCGACCGCGCCGATCAGCTGGAGCAGATGGCGGATCCAGTCGATGCCCTTGGTGTCGTTGACGCCGATCCAGGTCGCGACCGCGTTGCCGAGGACACTGCCGAGCATGCCGAACACCACGGTCAGCCAGAGTGGGATCTGCTGCTTGCCCGGCAGGATCGCCTTCGCGATCAGACCGAGGACGAGTCCCACGATAATCGCCCACAACCAACTCATCGTCGCCTCCTTGTACGCATGTGGGCCCAGTCTCGGCTTTCACGACATACCACGCATGTCGGACAGGGCCATACGTGCCCCGGTCTCGTACGCGCCGGAGGACGGGCGTACGGTGGAACGAGGTCCGGACCGGGGTGGGTCCGGCGCGACCGGCGGGTGGTGAGCGGTGATGCCGAAGCGTGGCGGAACCGAGGTCTTCCGGATCACGGGGGCCCGGCAGGGGCTCGCCGACGACGTCCGGGGGCGGCAGCGGAGGTACGTCATCTCGATGACGGTCCGGACGCTCTCCGTGATCGCCGCCGCGGTGCTGTGGAACGTCGAGCGGCACGTGGCGGTCGTGGCGCTCGCCCTGGGCATCCTGCTGCCGTACGTCGCCGTGGTGATCGCCAACGCGGGACGCGAGTCGGCCCCGTCCCTTCCCTCCACGTTCGTACCGGCTCCGGTGCGGCCCGCGCTCGGCGCGGAAGGATCGGGAGGGGTCGCGGACGAGGCCGGGGCGGGCCCGGAGGCGGACCGCCCGCACGGCCGGAACTGATCACCGAGCGTGGCCGGAAACCTCAAGAAAAGCTCAGATCAATCATGAAGTTCCAGTGCACCACACCCCATGCGCCGTGACATACTGCCTACGCGCTCCGCATCCCCCGTCGGAGCGACGGACCGGTGCCGGGCAGCTCCCCCCGTGGCTGCTCGGCATCGCCCTTGCCGGACAATGGCCGGATGATCATTGGTCCGGTGAGCGAAGAGAAGCCGATCTGTTCCGCGAAGGGGTGCCGCGCCGACGCCGTCTGGGTCCTCGCGTGGAACAACCCCAAGCTGCACGCGCCGGAGCGGCGCAAGACCTGGCTCGCGTGCGAGGAGCACCGCGAGCACCTCTCCCGGTTCCTGGGCGTACGGGGTTTCCTCAAGGACGTCGTGCCGCTGGCCGACCGGGAGTCCGAGGCGCCCGGGGACACGCCCTAGCGCGTGTCCGGCGGACCGGGCCCCGGGGCTCGCGGCGGGGGTTCAGCCGCCGATCGCCGACATCGGGCGGTCGGGCTGGAGGAAGCTCGGGTCGTCGAGGCCGGAGCCGGCCTTCTTGCCCCACATCGCCTTCTTCCAGAGCTCCGCGACCTCGGCGTCCCCCGCGTCCGAGCGGAGCGCGGCCCGCAGGTCGGTCTCCTCGGTGGCGAAGAGGCAGGTGCGTACCTGTCCGTCGGCGGTGAGCCGGGTGCGGTCGCAGGCCCGGCAGAACGGGCGGGTGACGGAGGCGATGACGCCGACCGTGTGCGGTCCGCCGTCGACGACCCAGCGCTCGGCCGGGGCGGAGCCGCGCTCGTCGGCGCCCTCCGGGGTCAGCGCGAAGCGGGTGCGCAGGGACTCCAGGATGTCCCCCGCGGTGATCATGCCGTCGCGCTTCCAGCCGTGCTGGGCGTCGAGCGGCATCTGCTCGATGAAGCGGAGCTCGTACCCCTCCTCGATCGCCCAGGCGAGCAGGTCGGGGGCCTCGTCGTCGTTGAGCCCCGGCATCAGGACGGCGTTGACCTTGACCGGGACGAGGCCGGCGTCGCGGGCGGCGGCCATGCCGTCGAGGACGTCCCGGTGCCGGTCGCGGCGGGTGAGGGTCTTGAAGACGTCGGGGCGCAGGGTGTCGAGGGAGACGTTGACCCGGTCGAGGCCCGCGGCCTTCAGGGCGGTCGCGGTGCGCTTGAGCCCGATGCCGTTGGTGGTGAGGGACATCCGGGGGCGGGGCTCCAGGGCCGCGCAGCGCTCGACGATCCCGACGAGGCCGGGACGGAGCAGGGGCTCGCCGCCGGTGAAGCGGACCTCGGTGACGCCGAGGTCGGTGACGGCGATGCGGATGAGCCGGACGATCTCGTCGTCCGTGAGGAGGTCCGGCTTGGCGAGCCACTGGAGGCCCTCTTCCGGCATGCAGTAGGTGCAGCGCAGGTTGCACCGGTCCGTGAGCGAGACGCGCAGGTCGGTGGCGACCCGGCCGAAGGTGTCGATGAGCACGGTGGGCCCCCTCCCCGTCTGTGGATCGGTTCGTTTCGATCGCCTTGTTCCGAGCCTACGCGAGCGGTGCGACATCGAGCAGGGCAGATTGTCACGAGGAGCGGCGCGGCCGCGTCGTAGAACCCTACGACGCGGCCGTCCGTGCGTGGCGGAACGTATGCGGATCAGTGCGCTCCGACACCGGTGAGGGACTTGACCTCCAGTTCCGCGTACTTGCCCTTGTCCGGCTCCTCCTTGGAGAGGATCGAGCCGAGCCAGCCGAGCAGGAAGCCGAGCGGGATGGAGACGAGTCCGGGGTTCTCCAGCGGGAACCAGTAGAAGTCGACGTTCTTGAACATCGAGGTGGGCTTGCCGGAGACGACCGGCGAGAACAGCACCAGGACGACGGCGGAGACCAGGCCGCCGTAGATCGACCACAGGGCGCCCCGCGTGGTGAACCGCTTCCAGAAGAGCGAGTACAGGATCGTCGGCAGGTTGGCGGAGGCGGCGACCGCGAAGGCGAGCGCGACCAGGCCGGCGACGTTGAGGTCGCGGGCGAGGGCGCCGAGCGCGATGGAGACCACGCCGATGAGGACGGTCGCCCAGCGGGCGGCCCGCATCTCCTCCTTCTCGGTGGCCTGTCCGCGCCGGATGACGTTGGCGTAGATGTCGTGCGCGAAGGACGACGAGGAGGCCAGGGTCAGGCCGGCGACGACGGCGAGGATGGTCGCGAAGGCGACGGCGGAGATGACGGCGAGGAGGATCGCGCCGCCGGTGGAGCCGGCTCCGCCGCCGATCTCCAGGGCCGCGAGCGGGGCGGCGGTGTTGCCGGCCTTGTTGGAGGCGACGATGTCGCTGTTCTTGAGCAGGGCGGCGGCGCCGAAGCCGAGGACGATCGTCATCAGGTAGAAGGCGCCGATGATGCCGATGGCCCAGTTGACCGACTTCCGGGCGGCCTTGGCGGTCGGGACCGTGTAGAAGCGGATCAGGATGTGGGGCAGGCCGGCCGTGCCGAGGACGAGCGCGATGCCGAGCGAGAGGAAGTCCAGCTTCGAGGTGGCGGTGGCGCCGTACTTGAGGCCGGGCTCCAGGAAGGCCTGGCCCTTGCCGCTGTTGGTGGCGGCCGCGCCGAGCAGCTCGGACAGGTTGAAGTGGAACTTCCACAGGATGAGGAAGGTGATCAGGAGCGTGCCCGCGATGAGCAGGACGGCCTTGACCATCTGCACCCAGGTGGTGCCCTTCATGCCGCCGATGGTCACGTACACGATCATCAGGACGCCGACGAGGGCGACGATCGCGATCTTGCCGCCGTCGCTGGTGATGCCGAGGAGCAGCGAGACGAGGACGCCCGCGCCGGCCATCTGCGCGAGCAGGTAGAAGATCGAGACGACGATGGTGGAGGTGCCGGCGGCGGTGCGGACCGGGCGCTGGCGCATCCGGTAGGCGAGGACGTCGCCCATGGTGAAGCGGCCGGAGTTGCGCAGGGGTTCGGCGACCAGGAGCAGGGCGACGAGCCAGGCGACGAGGAAGCCGATCGAGTAGAGGAAGCCGTCGTAGCCGAAGAGGGCGATGGCGCCGGCGATGCCGAGGAAGGACGCGGCGGACATGTAGTCGCCGGAGATCGCCAGGCCGTTCTGGAAGCCGGTGAACTGGCGTCCGCCGGCGTAGAAGTCGGCGGCGCTGCGGGTCTGCCGGCCGGCCCACACGGTGATGAAGAGGGTGGCGATCACGAAGGCGCCGAACAGCGCGATGATCAGGGGCCGGTGCTCGCTGGTGGCGTTGCCCGCCGCGAGCAGGACGGGGGTGCTCATGCGTCGCCCTCCATACGGGACTTGATGGCCTCGGCCTTCGGGTCGAGCCGGTTCGCCGCGTGCCGCGAGTAGAGCCAGGCGATGAGGAAGGTGGTGAGGAACTGGCCGAGGCCCAGGACCAGCGCCACGTTGATGTTGCCGAAGACCTTGGTCCCCATGAAGCCGCCCGCGTAGTTGGAGAGCAGCACGTACAGCAGGTACCAGGCGATGAAGGCGAGGGTGAGCGGGAAGGCGAACGAGCGGTAGGTGCGGCGCAGTTCGCCGAACTCCTCGCCCTGCTGCACCTCGACGAACTGCTCCGTGGTGGGTGACGCGGGACCCCGATCGGTCTCCGTGCCGTTTCGGGCTGGCGGCGGTGCTTCGGTAGCCACGGACTCTCCTCGTGACGCGGGGGCGGACGGCTGGGTCAAAGGGGGCCTCACCGGGGGTGCGGGAGCCGGGGCTCCGGGTGGAGCCCTCCCCTGCACAACGGCACGGAGGAGGAAGCGACGCGGTTCACCCCGAGGAATTTCTCGGGCAGATCTTCATGAAGTCTTCTCAACTCATTGATGGGACAGGAAGATCAGCGATAGCTTCACTCGTCATGCACCTGTCCGCGCGTAAACCCGCGCGCGAGCAGTACATACGGATGATGTGGAGAACCCATGGCTCATCTGGGATCGAGGCGCGGCCGAGCTCTCGCCCTGCCGGTCGGCCTCGCGCTCACGGCCTCGCTCGGCTTCCTTCCCTCCGGCGCCTCCGCCGCGGAGCTGAGTGACGCCCCGGTCGCCGCCGTGGCGTCGGACGGGCCGCAGCTGTCGTACGTCGTGAACGTCGACGGGGGCCGTTCGGCCGCCAAGTCGGTCAAGAAGGCGATATCCGCCGCCGGCGGCACGGTCGTCGTCGCGTACGACCAGATAGGCGTGATAGTCGTCCACTCGCAGAACCCGGACTTCGCGCAGAAGATCCGCAAGGCGCGCGGCGTGGTGTCGGCCGGCGCGACCCGGACCGCCCCGCTCTCCGTGCAGGGCGACAAGTCCGTCGGCGGCGGCACGCAGGCGCTGTCCGCGGCCGAGGCCAAGGCCGCCGCGGCCCGCGCCACGGACGACCAGGACGCCCTGGAGCCCCTGCAGTGGGACCTCCCGGCCATCAAGGCCGACAAGGCCCACAAGCGGACGCTCGGCAGCAAGCGCGTGACCGTCGGCGTCATCGACACCGGCGTGGACGACACCCACCCGGACCTGGCGCCGAACTTCAACGCCAAGGCCTCCGCCAACTGCGTCTCCGGCAAGCCGGACACCACCGCGGGATCGTGGCGTCCGAACCCGGGCGAGAGCGACCACGGCACGCACGTCGCCGGCACGATCGCCGCCGCCAAGAACGGCATCGGCATCACCGGTGTCGCCCCGGGCGTGAAGGTCGCCGGCATCAAGGTGTCCACCCCGGACGGCTTCTTCTACACGGAGGCCGTGGTCTGCGGCTTCGTGTGGGCGGCCGAGCACGGCGTCGACATCACGAACAACAGCTACTACACCGACCCGTGGATGTTCGCGTGCAAGGACGACGCGGACCAGAAGGCCCTGATCGAGGCCGTCACCCGCGCCACCCGCTACGCGGAGCGCAAGGGCACGGTCAACGTGGCGGCGGCCGGCAACTCCGCGTTCGACCTGGCGGCCGACTCGATCGTCGACGACAGCAGCCCGAACGACTCCACGCCGGGCGGCCGGACCATCGACCCGAAGAAGTGCCTGGACTACCCGGCGATGCTCCCGGGCGTCGTCACGGTCTCCGCGACCGGCGCCAAGGGCCTGAAGGCCTCGTACTCCAACTACGGCCTCGGCGTGATCGACATCGCGGCGCCCGGTGGTGACCGCACCGCGTACCAGACGCCGGACGCCCCGGCGGTGAACGGCCTGATCCTGTCGACCACGGTCAACGGCGGCTACAACTACAAGGGCGGCACGTCGATGGCGTCGCCGCACGCGGCGGGCGTCCTGGCGCTCATCAAGTCGAAGCACCCGACCGCGAGCCCGGCGGCGCTCAAGGCCCTGCTGTACGCGCAGGCCGACAGGCACGCCTGCACCAACCCGTACGACATCGACGCCGACGGCAAGGTCGACGCCGTCTGCGAGGGCGGGAAGAACAAGAACGGCTTCTACGGGGCCGGGATCGTCGACGCGCTCGACGCGGTCCGCTGGTAACCACCACCGGACGTCGGGGCCCCGGTGCGGTACGCCGCACCGGGGCCCCTTCGCGTGGGCCGGTGCCACGGGGCCCGTCCGGCGGACCGGGGCCGGGTGGGCCATAGTGCGGTCCATGGACGACGACACGGTGCGCGGCGGTACGGAGTCCCTGTGGGCGGCCCTCGGCGGTGATCCCGCCCTGGTCGGCCGGGCGGTGTTCACGGGGCCCTCGGGACTGCTGCCGGCCCGGCTGCCGGTGATGGACCTGGCGCGGGCGACGGTCGCGGTGGCGGGGCTCGCGGCGGTCGAGCGGGCGGGGCTCCCGGGGCCGGTGCGGGTGGACGACGGGGCCGTGGCCACCGCCTTCACCAGCGAGCGGCACCTGCGGGTCGACGGGCGGGCGCCGGTGAACTTCGCGCCGCTCTCCCGGTTCTGGCGGGCGGCGGACGGGCGGGTCCGCACCCACGCCAACTATCCGCACCACCGGGCGGCGCTGCTGGCCGCCCTCGGCGTGCCCTCCGGGTCGTCGGAGGACGCGACGGCGGAGGCCGTGGCGGCGGCGATCGGGGAGCGGACGGCCGCCGGGGTCGAGGCGGCGGTGTACGGGGCCGGGGGCCTGGCCGTCGCCCTGCGGACGCCCGGGGAGTGGGCGGCGCACCCGCAGGGCCGGGAGGTGGCGGCCCGTCCGCCGCTGACCCGGGAGCGGCTCGACGACGCCCCGCCCCGGCGGCGTTCGGGGCCGCCTCGGGTCCTGGACCTGACCCGGGTGCTCGCGGGGCCCGTGGCGACCCGGACCCTCGCGCTGCTGGGCGCGGACGTGCTGCGGATCGACCCGCCGGGCAACCCGGAGCTGCCCGACCAGCACGCGGACACGAACGTCGGGAAGCGGACGGCCGCCCTCGACCTGGACCGGCCCTCGGACCGGCGCGCCTTCGACGAACTCCTCGACGCGGCCGACGTGCTGGTGACCGGCTACCGGCCGGGCGCGCTCGACCGCTTCGGCCTGCACCGGCCGGGGCTCGTCACGGCCCGGATCTCGGCCTGGGGCGACTACGGGCCGTGGGGCGGGCGGCGCGGCTTCGACTCGCTGGTGCAGGCGGCGACCGGGATCGCCGTCCTGGAGGGCTCGGCGGAGGAGCCGGGCGCGCTGCCCGCGCAGGCCCTGGACCACGGCACCGGCTATCTGCTCGCGGCGGCGGTCCTGCGGTCGCTGACCGAGCAGGACCGGGACGGCGGCACCCGGCTGGTCCGCGTCGCCCTCGCGCAGACGGGCCACTGGCTGACGCACGCCCTGCCCGCGTACGGACCCGAGCGGTACCTCACGGAGTCGGACGGCCCGCTCGGACGGCTGCGGCACGCCCGGTCGCCGGTCGCGTACGAGGGCGGCCCGACGGGCTGGTCACGGCCGCCGGGGCTGCCGGGGGCGGACGGGGCGGTGTGGCTCTAGGGGGTGTCTCGTCCCTCGCCCGGGGAGCGGAGCGCTCCGGTCGTCAGGAGGTACTGCGCCGCGAGGTAGGTCAGCATGACCCAGAAGTCGGGAGCCGGCGGCCGGGGCCACGCGGCGACGCCGGTGGCGATGAGGGTGTCGGAGAGCAGGAAGAGCGCGCCGCCGAGGCCGGCGAGGAGCCCGAGGGAGCTCGCCCGGTGGGCCATGGCGGTGAGCAGCAGCGAGTATCCGGCGACCGGGATCCGCAGCTCGGCGGGCAGGTCGGACCAGAGGAGCGCGACGGTTCCGGCGAGGGCCGCCGCGTACAGGGCGCCGAGCGCCGGGGAGGCGCGGCGTCGGCCGAAGAGCGCCAGGTAGCAGACGTGTCCGACGGCGAAGGAGCCCATGCCCGCGAGGAAGGCCCCGTCGGCGTCGGAGAGCAGGAGGACGTCGCCGGCCCAGCCGGACAGGAGCGCGGCGACCAGGAGCTTCGGGGCCTTCCGGGTGGCGGCGTACGCGGCGAGCAGGGGCATCAGGAGCGGCTTGGCGATCTGGTGGCCGGGCTCGGCCCCGGCGAGCAGGGAGACCAGGTCGACGGCGGCCGCGAGCCCGAAGGCGGCGAGCAGCGCGCGGGAGACGGGGGTCGCGCGCACGGCGGGCGGCGCGGCGGGCGGGGCCGTGGACGCGCTCACGCGGCGGACTCCGCGGCGGGGGCGGCCGCGACGGGGCCGGGGACGGCGGGACCGACTGCCGCGGGGACGGCGGTGCCGGGGACGGCCGTGGCGGGACCGGCCGCGGTGGGGACGGGCGTGGTGGGGACGGGCGTGGCGAGGACGGGCGCGGTGGGGACGGGCTTTCGCTCCGGGGGTGGTGCGGGCTGCCAGCCGGGGCCGCGGAAGAGCCGGCCGGCCCGCTCGCGCCAGCCACGCGCGGCCCGCAGGTCGCGGGCGATGGCGGCGTACTCGTGGGTGGCGACCCGGAGCGGGTTGTACGTCTCGATGTTCTTGGTGAGGCCGTAGACGGGCCGCTCGGTCTCGCCGGCCCAGGAGCCGAACGCCCGGTCCCAGACGATGAGGACCCCGCCGAAGTTCCGGTCCAGGTAGCCGCCCTGGGAGGCGTGGTGGACGCGGTGGTGCGAGGGGGTGTTGAAGAGGTGCTCGAAGGGGCGCGGCAGCCTGCCGACGCGCTCGGTGTGGATCCAGAACTGGTAGACGAGGTTGACCGAGGAGCAGAGGGCGAGGGCCGCCGGGTGCACGCCGAGGGCGATCATCGGCAGGTAGAACGGCCAGGAGGTCGCGCCGGTCCACGGCTGGCGCAGGGCGGTGGTGAGGTTGAACCTGCGGCTGCTGTGGTGGACGACGTGGCAGGCCCAGAGGAGGCGGATCACGTGGTGCCCGCGGTGCTGCCAGTAGTAGAGGAAGTCCTGGACGAGCAGCATCAGCGGGACCGTCCACCAGAGGACGGGCACGCGGAGCGGGGTCAGCTCGTACACGGCGGTGTAGAGCGCCACCACGGGGATCTTCCACAGCGCGTCGAAGGCCAGGCTCCCCAGGCCCATGCCGACGCTGGTGGCGGCGTCCTTGGCCTCGTACCCGGCGGCGTCCTCGTCGGGGTGGAGCCGGTGGCCGACCATCTCCAGGACGGTGAGCAGGACGAACGCCGGTATGGACCAGAGCACGACGTCGGGCGGGTTCGGCATGCCGTCGACGGTAGGGGCGGGGGGCGGGGCGCGGCTAGACGTCGTTACCGACAAGTATGCGAGACGGGGCGTCAGCGGGCTTCGGCGCCTTCCGACAAGACGGCCGCCGCCGGACGGGGGCGCCGCCGCGGTCTCCGAGCCCGGACGGACCAGGCGCGTCTCCCGACCCCGTCCCGTCCCCCTCACACCCCCGCCGCCCCCAGCAACGACCCCGCCCCGTACGTCACCGCCATCGCCAGGGCGCCGCCCGCCACGTTGCGGAGGACCGCGCGGGTCGGTGGGGCGGCGCCGAGGCGGGCGCTGGACCAGCCGGTGAGGGCGAGGGCCGCGAGGACCGAGAGGACGGTGACCCAGAGGCGGGCCGGGGGCGGCGGCAGGACGATCGCGAGGAGCGGGAGCAGGGCCCCGGCCGTGAAGGCGAGGAAGCTGGCGCCGGCCGCGTGCCAGGGGTTGGTGAGGGCGTCCGGGTCGATGCCCAGCTCCACGCGCGCGTGGGCGCGCAGGGCGTCGCGGGCGGTGAGCTGTTCGGCGGCCTCCCGGGCGACGTCCGGGGAGAGGCCGCGGGCGGCCAGGAGGGCGGCGAGCTCGTCCAGTTCGGCCGCCGGCCGCTCGCGCAGTTCGCGCCGCTCCTGGGCGAGCGCGGCCTTCTCCGAGTCGCGCTGGGTGGAGACCGAGACGTACTCCCCCGCCGCCATCGACATCGAGCCGGCGAGGAGCCCGGAGAGGCCGGCCGTGAGCAGCGCGGACCCGGACCCGGTGGCCCCGGCGACGCCGACGACGAGGCCCGCCGTGGAGACCACGCCGTCGTTGGCGCCGAGGACCGCGGCCCGGAGCCAGTTGAGGCGGGAGCCGAGGCCGCCGTGGGCCTCGTCGTGCGCGGCGGGCGCGGCGGACGCGGGAGGGGCGGGGGGTTCGGTCACGTGAGGAGGGTCGCACCCGGCGGGGCGCCGCCCCCGGAACGACCCGCCCGGCCGGGCGGGGACCGGTCCGCCGGGAGCACCGGGGAGGGGATTGTCGGCCGCGGCCCGTATCCTCAATGACCATGCTCGACGACCGCACGACCGCAGCAGCGTGGCCGACCGCCTACCCGCAGGGGTACGCGGTCGTCGACGTGGAGACCACCGGCCTCGCCCGCGACGACCGGATCGTGTCCGCCGCCGTCTACCGGCTGGACGCCCAGGGGAACGTCGAGGACCACTGGTACACCCTCGTCAACCCCGAGCGCGACCCCGGGCCGGTGTGGATCCACGGGCTGACCAGCGACGCCCTGGAGGGCGCGCCGCTCTTCCCGGAGATCGCGGCGGAGTTCGCGGCCCGGCTCGACGGACGGGTGCTCGTCGCGCACAACGCGATCTTCGACTGGCAGATGATCGCCCGGGAGTACGCGCGCGCGGAGTCCGCCGCGCCCGTGCGGCAGCGCCTGTGCACGATCGCGCTCTCCAAGCAGCTGTCGCTGCCGCTGCCCAACCACAAGCTGGAGTCGCTCGCCGCGCACTTCGGCGTCGAGCAGCGGCAGGCGCACAACGCGCTGGACGACGCGCGGGTGCTCGCCGAGGCGTTCCGGCCGAGCCTGCACGCGGCGGCCGAGCGGGGCGTGCGGCTGCCGCTCCTGGAGTGCCGGCCGCTGACCGAGTGGACCGCGTCCCCGGCCGCGCCCGCGGCCTCCTCGCCGTACCCGGCCCACCGGGCGAACAGCTGGCGGCCCTCGCGGAAGCGGCCGGCCTGCCCGTATCCCAATCCCGGCCGGTACGAGACCGACAAGCCGCTCAGGCAGGGGATGCGGGTGGCGTTCTCCGGGGACACCTCCGTCGACCGGGAGCTCCTGGAGGACCGCACCGTCGAGGCCGGTCTCCACGTCGCCGGCAGCGTCTCCCGGCTGACGAGCCTGCTCGTCACCAACGACCCGGACTCCGCCACCTCCAAGACCCTCAGGGCCCGGACCTTCGGCACGCCCGTCGTCGACGAGGCCGCCTACACCCAGCTCCTGCGGGACGTGGCCCCGGCAGACGGGTGACGTCCCCGGGGCCTCCGGGCGCGCCGGTCGGCGCGCGCCCGCGGGGAGCCCCACCCTGTGGCGCATGGCACGTTGTGAGGTCTGCGGAAACGACTACGGCATGTCCTTCGAGGTGCACGCGCAGGGCGCGGTGCACGTCTTCGACTGCTTCGCCTGCGCCATCCACCGCATGGCGCCCATCTGCGAGCACTGCCGGGTCCAGATCATCGGCCAGGGCGTCGAGGTGGAGGGCAGCTGGTACTGCGGCGGCCACTGCGCCCGCGCGGAGGGGAAGGTGGGCATCGTCGACAAGGTGTGAGCATCCGGACCGAAGAAACGATTCCGGACGGCGGTTCCCGAACCCGCCGAACCCCCCTGCGCGCACCCCGTGACCCCCGCTGTACGGTCATGGGGTGTACCGCTTCCTGTTGTCCCGGCAGTGGGTGATCCTCACCCTGATCGCCCTCGTCCTCGTCCCGACGATGATCGAGCTGGGCTTCTGGCAGTTCCACCGGCACGAGCGCCGGGTCGCCCAGAACGCCCTGATCGAGGACAGCATCAGCGCGCGGCCGGTGCCCGTCGAGGAGCTCACCTCCCCCGGCCACACCGTCCCGCGGACCGACTACTGGCGGCCGGTCACCGCCACCGGCACCTTCGACACCGCCCACGAGGTGGTCGTCCGCCGCCGCACCTCCTCCGACGACCGGATCGGCGTGCACGTCCTGACCCCGCTGGTCCTGCGGGACGGGAAGGTCCTGATCGTCAACCGGGGCTGGGTGCCGGCCGCCGCCGACCAGCACTCCTACCCCCAGGTGCCGCCCGTCCCGAAGGGCGAGGTCACGATCTCCGGGCGCCTCAAGGCGGACGAGACGACCGACGCCAGCGGCATCAAGGACCTCAAGGGCCTGCCCGACCGCCAGGTCATGCTGATCGACAGCCGGCAGCAGGCCGAGCTCATCGGCCGCGAGGTCCTCGGCGGCTACGTCGAGCAGACCGCCCCCGCCGTCGACTCCCCCGAGCGGATCCCCGAGCCCGACCACGACTCGATCGGCGCCCACATGGCGTACGCCGTGCAGTGGTGGCTCTTCGCGGCCGGCGTGCCCGTCGGCTGGGTGATCCTGGTGCGCCGGGAGAAGCGCGACCGGGAGGCCGCCGCCTCCGGGGCCGCCGGGGCGCCGGAACCGGACACCGCGGAGACCCCGGCCACACCGTCGCGCTGATTGACCGCCGCCGCTTCCGGGAAAAGCCCGAGCGTGACGCAACACATCGACGACTACGCCCTCATCGGCGATCTCCAGACCGCCGCGCTCGTCGGCCGCGACGGATCGGTCGACTGGCTGTGTCTGCCCCGGTTCGACTCGGCCGCCTGCTTCGCCGCCGTCCTCGGCGACGAGGAGAACGGACACTGGCGGATCGCCCCCAAGGGCGCCACGACCTGCACCTCCCGCCGCTACGCCGAGGACTCCCTCGTCCTGGAGACCTACTGGGAGACCCGCACCGGCACCGTCAAGGTCGTCGACTTCATGCCGCAGCGGGACGCCTACCCCGACGTGATGCGGATCGTCGAGGGGGTCAGCGGCAGCGTCGAGATGAGCGCCGTCCTGCGGCTGCGCTTCGACTACGGCTCGATCGTGCCCTGGATGCGCAGGTCGGACGGGCACCGGGTGGCGGTCGCCGGTCCGGACGCGGTCTGGCTGCGCAGCGAGCCGCACGTGAAGACCTGGGGCCAGCAGTTCTCGACCTGCTCCTCGTTCACCGTCGCCGCCGGCGAGAAGGTGGCCTTCGTGCTGACCTGGCACCCCTCGCACGAGCCGCGCCCGGACCTGATCGACCCCTTCGAGGCCCTGGAGCAGTCGCTCGCGGACTGGCGGGAGTGGGCGGCCCGCTGCACCTACCGGGGGCCCCACCGGGAGGCGGTGCTGCGCTCCCTGATCACCCTGAAGGCGCTCACGTACGCCCCCACCGGCGGGATCGTCGCCGCCCCGACCACCTCCCTGCCGGAGGAGGTCGGCGGCGTGCGGAACTGGGACTACCGCTCGTGCTGGCTGCGCGACTCCTCCCTGACCCTCGGGGCGCTGCTCGCCGCCGGGTACGTGGAGGAGGCCGCCGCCTGGCGGGACTGGCTGCTGCGCTCGGTCGCGGGCGACCCGGCCGACCTCCAGATCATGTACGGCCCGGCCGGGGAGCGGCGGCTGCCGGAGACGACCCTGCCGTGGCTGCGGGGGTACGCCGACTCGGCGCCGGTGCGGACCGGGAACGCGGCCGTGGACCAGTTCCAGCTCGACGTGTACGGCGAGGTCATGGACTCGCTCAACCGGGCGCGGGAGGCCGGGATCCCGGCGGAGCGGCACGCCTGGAACCTCCAGCTGAGCCTGCTGGGCTTCCTGGAGGCGGTCTGGCGGGAGCCGGACGAGGGGCTGTGGGAGGTGCGCGGGCCGCGCCGCCACTTCACCCACTCGAAGGTGATGGCCTGGGTGGCGGCCGACCGGGCCGTGCGCACCCTGGAGGCCGATCCGTCGCTGCCGGGGGACGCGGCCCGGTGGCGGGCCATGCGGGACGACATCCACGCGCAGGTCTGCGACAAGGCGTACGACCCCGTGCGGAACACCTTCACCCAGTCCTACGGCTCGCGGGAGCTGGACGCCGCCACCCTGCTCATCCCGCAGGTGGGCTTCCTGCCGCCGGAGGACCCCCGGGTGGTGGGCACGGTGGACGCGGTCATGGCGGAGCTGATGCACGACGGCTACGTGCGCCGCTACAGCGCCGACTCGACGGCGGTGGACGGCCTGCCGGGGCAGGAGGGGACCTTCCTGGTCTGCTCGTTCTGGCTGGCGGACGCCCTGCGGACGACCGGGCGGCCCCAGGAGGCCCGGGTGCTCTTCGAGCGGCTCGTCGCGCTCGGCAACGACGTGGGGCTGCTGGCGGAGGAGTACGACCCGGCGACCGGCCGCCAGCTCGGCAACTTCCCGCAGGCCTTCAGCCACATCGGTCTGGTGGGCACGGCGTTCGCGCTGGCAGCGGACGATCCCGACCCGGCAGGATAGGGCCATGGATCTTGGACTGAAGGACCGTGTGTACGTGGTGACCGGCGCGACGCGGGGGCTGGGCCGGGCCTCGGCCGAGGCGCTGCTCGCGGAGGGCGCCAAGGTGCTGGTGACCGGGCGCGAGGAGAGGACGGTCGCCGAGGCCGTGGAGGCGCTGGGGCCGGGCGCGGCCGGGATCGCGGCCGACAACACCGACCCGGGGACCCCGGCCCGGCTGATCGCGGAGGCGCGGTCCCGGTTCGGCGGCTTCGACGGCATCCTGATCAGCGTCGGCGGCCCGGCGCCCGGCTTCGCGGCGGACAACACCGACGAGGAGTGGGCCGCCGCCTTCGACACCGTCTTCCTGGGGGCGGTGCGGCTGGCCCGCGCGGCGGCCGAGACGCTGGGCGAGGGCGGGGTGATCGGCTTCGTCCTGTCCGGTTCGGTCCACGAGCCGATCGCCGGCCTGACCCTCTCCAACGGGCTGCGCCCGGGGCTGGCGGGCTTCGCCAAGTCCCTGGCCAACGACCTGGGGCCGCGCGGGGTGCGGGTGATCGGGCTCCTGCCGAGCCGGATCGACACGGACCGGGTGCGCTCCCTGGACGCGCTCTCCGGGGACGCGGACGCGGCCCGCGCGGCGAACGAGGCGACGATCCCGCTGCGCCGGTACGGCACGCCGGAGGAGTTCGGGCGGACGGCGGCCTTCCTGCTGTCGCCGGCCGCCTCGTACCTGACCGGTCTGATGCTGCCGGTGGACGGCGGGGCCCGCGGCGGTTTCTGAGCCGCCCTCCCGGGGGAGCGCCGTCCCCGTCAGGTGACCCGGCGGGCGCGGTGCTTCGCCGCGCGCAGCCGCGCCTCGGCGGGCAGCGCGGGCAGGCCGGTCGAGGCGCGGGCGTTGGCGAGGGCCTGGGAGCCGAGGGTGGCGAGGGCGTCGGCCGGGGCCGCGTACGGCTCCAGCCGGAGCTTCACGCGGGCGCGGGGGGCGGTGCGGCGGCCGGTGAGGGAGACCCGGGCCCGTTCCACGCCGTCCTGGGAGGCGGCGTCGGCCTCCAGGACGCCCTCCAGGGCCCGGCCGCGCAGGACCGCCTCGTCGCCGTCGCCGCTGTCGACGGCGACCTCGGCGAGCCGGGCCCGCCGGAACTGGGCGATCAGCCACCACAGGGCGAGCAGGACGATCACGCCGAGGACGGCGATGACCACCGGCCACCACCAGCCCTCGTCCCGCCAGCGCTGCCGGTCGGCGGTGGTGAGCAGGACGTCGGAGGGGCCCGACCAGGGCCACCAGGACGGTACGGAGAGGCCGGCCGCGGCGGCGAGGACGGAGCCGCCGAGGACGACGAGGACGAGCCCGGCCAGGCCGAGCAGGACGCGGTTGACGCGGCGGAGGACGACGGTCACCTGCGGGCTCCTTCCCGGGGCGCCGGGGTCTTCGTACGGGATGTCTTCGCGTGCGGCGCCCCGGTGCGGGGTGCCGCCGTGCGGGGTGCCTTCTCGCGGAGGGCCCGCGGGCGGGAGGCCTCCCCGCCGGGTTTCGGGGTCTTCGCGCGGGACGTCATCGGCCCGGTCACCCCTTCCGGGGCGGCCGGGCCACCCGTACCTTCGGCGCGGGCGGGCGGGCGAGGGCGAGTTCGTCGACGCCGGTGGCGACGGCCCGCTCCAGGTCGGCGCGGACCTCGTCGAGGTCCCGGAAGTGCGAGACCGCCCGCACGGCCGCCCTGGAGCGGCGGACGCGCACCTTCGCGGACTGCACCCCGGAGACCTCCATGGCGCGGTCCCGCAGGATGAGGGCCGCGGCCTTGCGGTCGAGTCCGGCCCGTACGTCGGGGTGGTCCCGGCGCATGGGGAGGACGGAGCGCAGCCCGGGGGTGAGGGCCAGGAACAGGAGCCAGAGGCCGAGGAGCGCCGCGAGGGACGCGCCGGCCATGACCCAGGTGGAGTCGAGGGGCCGGGTCGCGAGGCCGTCGGCCGCCTCCTTCCGCCAGGCCATGGCGGAGTGGTCGGCCCGTACGGCCGCCACGTCGTAGAGGAGCAGCCCGGCGCCGCCGAGGACGACGGCGGCGAGCAGGGCCGCGGGAACGCGGCGCGCCGCCCAGAAGCGGCGGGCGGGGGCCGCGGGGGTGGTGTCGGGCTTCTCCTTCTCCTCCTCCGGTGCGGGGGAGGCGGCCGGTGCCGGGGTGGTGGTCATGAGAGGCGGCCCCTCGGCGTGTCGTCTCGGGTGAGGGCGGAGTGGAGCCGTTCCACGTCGACGGTCACCTCGTGGACTTCCAGGCCCACGAGGTGTTCCACCCGGCTGCGGACCCGGCTCCGGACGGCGCGGCACTGGCGGCCGACGTCGGAGGGGTAGTCGAGTTCGAGGCTCACCGCGACCCGGGCGGCGTCCCGGTGGACGACGACCGAGGCGTGGGGTTTCGAGCCTCCCTCCGGGACGCGTCCGAGCGCCTCCCGGGCCGCCTGGGCGGCGATCTTCGCGACGACCCGGTCGGCGATGTCGGTCGCTCCCCGGTCACGCACCGGGTCGTGTGCCGCGTCCGCCGCCGGGGCCGCTGCAAGGTCCGTCGCCACCCCCCGTCACCGCCGCCGGTCGCCGCGCTCGCGTCCCCGGAACAGGTCGCCGGGTTCGAGGTCGCCGTCGGCGAAGCGGCCGACCACGAAGCCGACCGCCCCGAGGGCCGCGACCAGTACGAACGCTCCGAAGCCGCCGAAGTATCCGGCGAATCCGAGAGCCATGCCGGCCAACAGGCCGACCACCGCCATGTTCATTCCGAGTCCCTTTCCTGGCCCTGTCCGCCGGTCGTCCGGTCTGTGCGGGGATCGACGGGCGCTTACTGGAGGCGGCGCTGGTCGTCGTCGCCGTCGTCGTCGTCCTCGTCGTCGGGCAGCTTCACGTCGCTGACCGCGATGTTGACCTCGACGACCTCGAGACCGGTCATCCGCTCCACGGCGTTGACGACGTTCTCCCGGACGTTGCCCGCGACGTCGGAGATCGGATAGCCGTACTCGACGACGATCTCCAGGTCGAGGGCGGTCTGCACCTCGCCGACCTCGGCTTTCACCCCGCGGGTGACGTTCGACTTGCCGCTGCCCCCGGGGACCCGGTCGCGCACGGCGCCGAAGGTGCGGGAGAGGCCGCTGCCCATGTCGTGGACGCCGTCGACGTCACGTGCGGCGAGTCCGGCGATCTTCTCGACCACGCCGTCGGCGATGGTCGTCTTGCCGCGGGTGGCCGCGGCGCCGCCGCCCCGCTTGGTCACGGAGGCGCGGCGCGCCTCGTCCGTGCCGGAGTCTCCGGTGTGGGTGGTGTCCGTCATCAGGTTTCGCCCCTTCTGGGATATTTCGGGGTTCCTCGCTCACATTAAGGCCGGTTGCCCCGTTCCGCTCCGCCGATGCGGCAGTCTGGGGGAATGACGACGGCTGAGGGTTGGACGGCGGCGGTCCGGAACCGCCTGGCCCCGGGCAGACTGCTGCCCCTGGGCACGGCGGAGGACGGCGCCTGGATCGCGGAACGGGCGGCGCGGCAGGTCCTCGACGGGGCCGCCGCGGGAGTGCGGGGAGTGGTGCCGGGCCTGATCCGGGTCGGGCCCGATCCGGACGGGGAGCCGGGCCCGGAGCCGTTTCCGGCGCCGCCGGGCGCTCTGCCGCCGGGCCCGCTGCGGATCGCGGCGGAGTTCGGGGCGGTGGCGGGCCGGCCGCTGCCGGAGGTGTCCGAGGAGTTGCGGGCGGCCCTGCTCCGGGCGGCGGCGGACGACGTCGGGCTTTCGGTGACGGCCGCGGACCTGCGGGTGACGGAGCTGCTCGACGCGGCGCCGGAGGAGGGGCCGGACGCTCCCCCGCCGGGGCGGTCCTCCCCGGCGACGGACGATCCGGTGGCCCTGGCGGTGCTGCGGGTCGAGGGGGTGGCCGGGGTGACGGACGCGCTGGGGCCGCCCGTGCGCCGGAGCGGCGACGCGCTGCGGGTCGAGCTGGCCGTGACGGCCGGCCGGCGTCCGCTGGACGTGGCCCGTGCCGCCCGGAGCGCCGCGACCGCGGCCGCCGGTGGGGCGACCGCGGTCACGGTGCTGGTGTCGGAGCTGCGCTGAGGGGACCCTGCGGCGCCGGAGGGCCGTCCGGGGTCAGTCGCCGAGGCCCGCGAGGTCGCGCAGGCGGCGGCCCTGGGCGGCGCGCTCGGCGACGCGCTGCTCCTCGTAGGAGCGGCCGGAGACGCCCTGGAGGAGCGCCTTGGTCTCGTTGACGGCGTCGCGGGGCGCCGCGAGCAGGGCGGCGGCGAGGTCCCGTACGGCCGCGTCGAGCTGGTCGGCGGGCACGGCGAGGTTGGCGAGGCCGGTGCGCTCGGCCTCCTCGGCGTGCACGAAGCGTCCGGTGACGCAGATCTCCAGGGCGCGGGCGTAGCCCACGAGGGAGACGAGGGGGTGCGTTCCGGTGAGGTCGGGGACGAGACCCAGGCTGGTCTCGCGCATGGCGAACTGCACGTCCTCGGCGACGACCCGCAGGTCGCAGGCGAGGGCGAGCTGGAAGCCCGCGCCGATGGCGTGCCCCTGGACGGCCGCGATCGACACGAGGTCGCCACGGCGCCACCAGGTGAACGCCTCCTGGTACTCGGCGATGACGGCGTCGAGGTCCTCGTCGGACCCCCGCGCCATGTCGAGGAAGGAGGGCTCGCCGTCGAAGCCCTCGGGCGTGAACGCCTGCCGGTCGAGTCCGGCGGAGAAGGACTTGCCCTCGCCGCGCAGGACCACGACCCGCACGCTGCCCGGCAACGACCGCCCGGCTTCCGTCAACGCCCGCCACAGAGCGGGAGACTGGGCGTTGCGCTTCGCCGGATTGGTCAAGGTCACCGTGGCAACGGCGTCCTCGACGGTGAGCCGTACACCGTCCTTGTCGAATACGAGCTCAGAGTCGTCGAACGTGGTCATGGGGCGCCTCCGGTTCCGGTGCAGCACTGCATCAAATGCTAAGTGACTGCACAGTAACCACCCGGTCGGCCGTGGGGCCGACCGGGTGGCCACCGGGAGACCCGGTGGCCCGGTCGGGCCGCCCCCGTGTCAGGCCGAGGCCGCCTTCTTGCCCCGGGTCGCCCCGCCGCGTCCGCGCAGCGTGACTCCGGACTCGCTGAGCATCCGGTGGACGAATCCGTAGGAGCGGCCGGTTTCCTCGGCCAGCGCCCGGATGCTCGCACCGGAGTCGTACTTCTTCTTCAGGTCTGCCGCGAGCTTGTCGCGCGCGGCGCCGGTCACCCGGCTGCCCTTCTTCAGAGTCTCGGCCACCCGTGCCTCCTCATGGGAAGTGCGCTCTGGACTTCTCATGATCACCCCTCCCGTCCGTCCTGGCCACCCATTCGACAAGGTCCGTGCCGCTTCGTTGGTGGACGAGTACCGCTTCGCCACGACCGGAACGTCTGATTCCGGTCTTGGGGGAAGGCGTCCCCGTACCGGACGGAACGGGAAGCACCAGGTCAGCGGGGGGTCGCGGACAGACGTGCGGCGCGGGTCCGCCGGAAGGATTCAGCAGGGCACCGCGCCGACGGGTACGAGACGCCCTCACTCAGATGAAGGATCACCCATGAGCCGAATGATCCAGCCCCGAGTGATCGTTTCGGGGCCGGGAGGGGTTCCCGGGGGCTTCCGCCGGGGTCCGCGGGCCCCGGCGGGTCAGGCCAGGGCCACCAGGTCCGCGTAGTCCGCGCCCCACAGGTCCTCGACGCCGTCCGGGAGCAGGATGATCCGCTCCGGGTCGAGCGCCTGCACGGCCCCCTCGTCGTGGGTGACGAGGACGACGGCGCCCTTGTACGTGCGCAGCGCGCCGAGGATCTCCTCGCGGCTGGCCGGGTCCAGGTTGTTGGTGGGCTCGTCGAGGAGCAGCACGTTCGCCGAGGAGACGACCAGGGTCGCCAGGGCGAGCCGGGTCTTCTCACCGCCGGAGAGCACCCCGGCCGGCTTGTCGACGTCGTCGCCGGAGAAGAGGAACGAGCCCAGCGTCTTGCGCACGTCGACGAGGTCGAGGTCGGGCGCGGCCGAGCGCATGTTCTCCAGGACGGTCCGGTCCGGGTCGAGCGTCTCGTGCTCCTGGGCGTAGTAGCCGAGCTTCAGGCCGTGGCCCGGGGTGACCTCGCCGGTGTCGGGCTGCTCGACCCCGCCGAGCAGGCGCAGCAGGGTCGTCTTGCCGGCGCCGTTGAGGCCCAGGATGACGACGCGCGAGCCCTTGTCGATGGCGAGGCTCACGTCGGTGAAGATCTCCAGGGAGCCGTACGACTTGGAGAGGCCCTCGGCCGTCAGCGGGGTCCTGCCGCAGGGCGCGGGCTCGGGGAAGCGCAGCTTGGCGACCTTGTCGGAGGCGCGCACCGCCTCCAGGCCGGAGAGCAGCCGCTCGGCGCGCTTGGCCATGTTCTGCGCGGCGACGGTCTTGGTGGCCTTGGCGCGCATCTTGTCGGCCTGCGAGTTGAGCGCGGCGGCCTTCTTCTCGGCGTTCTGGCGCTCGCGCTTGCGGCGCTTCTCGTCGGCCTCGCGCTGCTGCTGGTAGAGCTTCCAGCCCATGTTGTAGACGTCGATCACGGAGCGGTTGGCGTCCAGGTAGAAGACCTTGTTGACCACGGTCTCGACCAGGTCGACGTCGTGGGAGATCACGATGAAGCCGCCGCGGTAGGTCTTCAGGTAGTCGCGCAGCCAGATGATCGAGTCGGCGTCGAGGTGGTTGGTGGGCTCGTCGAGGAGGAGCGTGTCGGCGTCCGAGAAGAGGATCCGGGCGAGCTCGACGCGGCGGCGCTGACCGCCGGAGAGGGTGTGCAGCGGCTGGCCCATGACCCGGTCGGGCAGGCCGAGGGCGGCGGCGATGGTGGAGGCCTCGGCCTCGGCCGCGTAACCGCCCTTGGTGAGGAACTCGGTCTCCTGGCGCTCGTACTGGCGCAGGGCCTTGTCGCGGGTGGCGCCGCTGCCGGTGGCGATGCGCTCCTCGTTCGCCCGCATCTTCTTGAGGAGGGTGTCCAGGCCCCGGGCGGAGAGGATGCGGTCGCGGGCCAGGACGTCGAGGTCGCCGGTGCGCGGGTCCTGCGGGAGGTAGCCGACCTCGCCGGAGCGGGCGATGGTGCCGCCGGCGGGCTGGCCCTCGCCGGCCAGGCACTTGGTGAGGGTGGTCTTGCCCGCTCCGTTGCGGCCGACCAGGCCGATGCGGTCGCCCTTGGCGACGCGGAAGGAAGCGGACTCGATGAGGACGCGGGCGCCGGCGCGCAGCTCGATGCCGGAAGCGGTGATCACGGACAGACTCCAGGGCGGTGGGGATACGGCGGAAGGACGGGGTGGAGGGCTTCGACGCCGCTAATGCACGGGGAGAATGGCCATACGGCCAGTCTAACGGGCCCCTGCAAATGGTTTTCGGCCATACGGGGCGCGGACAGCCTCCGTCCGGGCCTCCCCTCCGCCCGCCGCTCCCGGCGGACCGCCTCCGTCCGCCGCTCCCACCGGCGCTTCGCAAAAGAAGCGCCGGGTACACGGGCGTCCGATACTCGGCGCAGGGCGGCGGTCACTGCCCGGCGGACAGCGGAGGATGGTGGACCGTGCAGTTCGACGACAACGCCGATCTGGACACTTCGGAGGTCAACGACTCCCGGGGCGGCCGGATCCCGGGCGGCGGGGCGACCATCGGCGGCGGGATCATCGGTCTCGTCGCGCTGGTCCTGGGGCTGTTCTTCGGGGTGGGCCCCGACCAGCTGGGGCTCTCGGACGGCGGCGACCAGCCGGCCGCGACCTCGTCCCCGGCGGCGCGGGTGGACCAGGTCTGCAAGAAGGGCTCGGACGCCAACACGCGCGACGACTGCCGGATCGTCGCCGTCGTCAACAGCGTGCAGGACTACTGGCGGAGCGAGTACGGGCGCCGGGGCGGGACCTATCGCACCGCCCCCACCGAGCTCTTCACCCAGCGGGTCGGGACCGCGTGCGGCACGGCGACCTCGGCGGTGGGGCCGTTCTACTGCCCCGGCGACCGGCAGGTCTATCTGGACCTGGGCTTCTTCGAGGAGCTGCGCACCAAGTTCGGGGCGAGCGGGGGGCCCTTCGCCCAGGCGTACGTGGTGGCGCACGAGTACGGCCACCACGTCCAGAACCTGATGGGGACCCTGGGCCGCGCCCAGGACGGCCGGACCGGCGCGGACTCCAACGCGGTGCGGGTCGAGCTCCAGGCCGACTGCTACGCGGGCGTGTGGGCGCGGCACGCGACGACCACGCCCGACGAGAAGACCGGCCGGCCGCTACTGACGAAGCTCACCGACCAGGACGTCCAGGACGGCCTGGACGCGGCGGCCGCGGTGGGCGACGACCGGATCCAGGAGAAGTTCCAGGGCCGGGTCACGCCGGAGAGCTGGACCCACGGCTCGGCGGCGCAGCGGCAGCAGTGGTTCCACGAGGGCTACAGGACCGGTGACATGGCCCGGTGCGACACCTTCCGCTGAGTTGTCGGTGGCGGCTGCGAGGCTGAGACCTGGATCACACGCGGCCGATCCGAGAGGACGTGACCGGGGTGACCGGGTCGCCCCCCATCCGTCCGACGCTGTCGTACGAGGACGCGAAGGCGGCGATCGAGCTCCTCACGGAGGGCCTCGGCTTCACCGCGGCCGGGGTGTACGAGGGCGAGGACGGGCGCGTCGCGCACGCCGAGCCGTCCTTCGGGAACGGCGTCGTGATGCTCGGCGGCAAGGGCACCGGGAGCGCGTTCGACCGGGCGATGGCGGGCGCCGGCCCCGCGGGCGTCTTCGTGCGCGTGGACGACGTGGACGAGCACCACGCGCGCGCGGTCGTCCACGGGGTGGAGGTCCCGGCGCCGCCCGCGGACCAGGAGCACGGCGCCCGGGACCACCTGGCCCGGGATGCCGAGGGCGACGTCTGGAGCTTCGGGACGCACGCCCCCGGCCCGGCGGAGTAGCCGGGCGCCGGGGGCCGTGCGCCCGTGGCGCCGCGCGTCACGCTCCCCCGGTGTGCACCTGGAAGGCGGCCCTGCGGACCGCCTTGGCCAGGGCCGGGTCCGGGTGGGCGGCGGCCAGGGCGACCAGGACCTGGACGGTACGGGGGTGGCCGACGGCCCTGATCTCGTCGAGGAGCGCGGGGACGGTGCCCTGCACGGCGGAGTCGAGGTGGCGGACGAGCAGCGCGCTCTCGCCGTGGTCGGCGACGGCCGCGGCGGTGTCCACCCAGAGCCAGGTGGCCTCCTCCCGGGTCAGCACCTCCTGGGCGTCGTCCGGGTCGGCGCCCTCGTACTCGGCGAGCCAGAGCAGCGCGTACGGGCGGAGCGAGGGCTCGGCGACGGTGGCCCGGACCTCGGCCTCGGCGGGGGCGCCGACGACCCGGAGCGCCTCGAAGGCGAGGCCGCGCAGCAGGGCGTCCTCGCCCCGGGCGACGGCGAGGAGTTCGGCCACGGCGCTGGAGAGGGTGCGGGCCGCGAGCCAGGCGCGGTACTCGTCGCGGGCCGGGCCGGGGGTGAGCCGGGCGCAGCCGCGGAGCATGTCCCCGGCGGACTGCTCGATGTTGCCCGCGGGGCTCTGCGCGGCGACGCAGATCTGCTCCAGCTTGACCCACACGGCCCAGTTGCCGAGCGGGGTCAGGGTGGCGTGGCGCTCGTCGGCGCCGGAGTCCAGGGTGAGCGCGCCGACGGCGGCCAGGCCCTCCAGGGCCCAGTCGAGGAGGGCGGGGAGCCCGTCGACGCCGCCCTCGGCGGCCGCCTCCGGGGCTTCCGGGGTCCGGTCGGAGGGTTCCGGGGTCCGGTCGGCGGCTTCCGGGGCCTGGTCGGGCGCGGGGACCTCGCAGCGCTCCCCGCGGAGCTCCTCGACCCGCTGGCCGAGGAGGTCGAGGAGGGCCGGGACGGAAACCGGGCCCTGGGAGAGCTGGAGCAGCGAGAGCACCTGCGGAAGGGCCTCGACGACCTCGGCGACGGCGCTCGGGGCGACGCCCTCGGGGGCCGGGTGCACCAGGGACCAGGCGTCGAAGAGGGCGACCCAGCCGCGGAGCACGGCGGAGTCGTCACGGTCCCAGGCGTGCAGCCGCCAGCCGGGGCGGGCGGTGTCGCCGTGGAGCTCGACGAGTCCGGCGAGCCGGGCGCGGTCCCAGCCGGCCCGGACCTGGCCGGGCGTCAGGTCGAGCGCGGCGGCGGCCCGTTCCTGCGGAGGGACGGCGCCGGGGCCGGTGCGGGGGGCCGTCCGGGCGCCGCCCTCGACGGCGGCCCAGCGGGCGATCCGCACGGCGTCGGCGAGGACGTGCCGGGCCTGGCGGGCGAGTTCCGCGCGGGGCGGAGTGCCCTCGGGCGGCCGCGGCGCCGGCCGGGTGCGCCGGGTCGTCACGGCCCGTCGGGCGGTGGCCAGCGACCGTGGGCGGACGAGTCGGAGTCTGGAGTTGCGCGCCAATGGTTCATCGGGCTTTCGAGACGTCACGGGAGCAGTCTTCCCGCTGACGGCCCGAAAGCCCAATCGGAACCGGGCGCGCCGTCGCGACGGGCTCCGCGAAGGGCCCGCGAAGACCGTACGGAGGCCTCGCGAAGGCTTCGGGAAGTCGGTGCGGAGACCCCCGGCCGAGCGCTTGCGGGCGGTGCGGGGAGGGCGCCGGGCGGGTGCCGGGGAAGCCATGGGCCGGCGCCGGGGAAGCCCCCGGGCCGCGGCGCCGGGCGGGGGCGCCCCGGGCCGGTGCGGGAGAGGCCTGTGCACAGCTCCGGGAAGCCCCGGCCGGCGCCGGGGAAGCCCTCGCGTCGCGGCGCCGGGCGGGGACGCCTCGGGCCGGTGCCGGGGAAGTCCCGGGCCGGTGGTGGGGGTGGCCCCGGGCAGGGCGGCTCAGAGCAGTGGGACGAGGAAGCGGCGCAGGGACTCCTCGTAGCGGACCGGGTCCGGGTTCCACATCGCCGCGTGCGGGGCGTCCCGGACGGTCCGGAGGCTGACCAGGTCGGGGCGGCGGGCGGCGAGTTCGGCGGAGGGCTCCCAGGGGGCGATCGCGTCCTCGGGGCCGTGGAAGAGGAGGACCGGGGCGCGCAGGGCGCCGGGGGCCGAGGCGAGCTGGAGGAGGTCGCCGTGCGGGCCGGTCCTGCCCCGGGCCGCGCGGACGGCGAGCGGCATCAGGAGCCCGGGGACGTGCCGGGCCGACGCCAGGTTGCGGAGGGTGACCTCCCAGTCCAGGACCGGGGAGTCGAGGACGAGGCCGCCGATCCGGTCGCGCACCCCCGACGCGGCGGCGGCGCGCAGGGCCATCGACGCCCCGGGGCCCCAGCCGTGCAGGACGACCTTCCGGGCGCCGCGGCGGACGGCGTAGCGGAGGGCGGCGTCGACGTCGCGCCACTCGGAGTCGCCGAGGTGGGCGAGGCCGTCCGGGGAGGGCGGCGCGCCCTCGTCGCCCCGGTAGGCGGGGACGAGGACCGGGATCCGGTGCCGGTGGTAGAAGGGGACGACGTTGAGCGGGTGCTCGCGGGTGGTGCCGAGGCCGTGCAGGGCGATCACCCAGGTGGTGCGCGGCGCGGGCACGAGCCAGGCGGGCAGGGGGCCGAGCTCGCCGGGGATCTCCACGTCCTCGTGGTCGAGCCCGAGGGCGCTCGCGGGCGTGCCCCGGTGGAGCCCGGGAGTGAGCCGGACGCGGGCGCCGGGCCCGGGGGCGCCGAGCTCGACCCGTTCCAGGCGCCGGACGACGGTGTCGGCGGTGTGCGGGGCCCGGTCGAGGACGGGGCCGAGGACGGCGTGCAGTCCGTGGCCCTCCATGCCGTACGTGCCGGGGCGCAGCGAGGCGAGGCTGCGGGTGAGGGTGATCCGGTCGGGGCCCGTGGCGTGCACGGTCAGTCTCGGATCGCCGGGCAGGGGGCGTACGGACGACGCCTTGAGGGCGAGGTCGCTGGCGTACCGGCCGGCCGCGACCGCGGCCGCGCCGGCACCGAACAGGGTGGTGACGGCCGCTGCCGTCGCTGTAGCCGGGCGCACGCCCCCAGTGTCCGCAGGACGGGACCGGGGTGCCACCGGAAGGTCCGGAGGGGTGTGTTCCGGGGCCCGGGGACCCGCCCCGGGAGAGTGACGCGGCTCTCCTCGGCGGGGTCCCCCGGTCGGGTGGTCCGGTCCGGGGAACGGAACGGGGCGGCGGGGGAGGAACCGGGGCGAGCCGCCGAGGCCCTGCGCGGGCCCGGATTACCCGGGGTCACGGGGTGACCGCATCGTGGACGGCACCTCCCGCGGACCCCTCCGGAGGGCCAAGCGGAATCTCTTGACACCGGTTAGGGACACCACGCCGCCCGACCCAGTTCATCTTCCGTTCACCCAGGTTGCTTACGTTCGACCAGCCACTGACGTCGAACGATTGCCTGGGTAAATGGAACACATCACGCTGCTGCTCGCCATTGTGGTCGTGACAGCTCTCGTGTTCGATTTCACGAACGGTTTCCACGACACCGCCAACGCGATGGCCACGACCATCTCGACCGGTGCGCTCAAGCCCAAGACGGCGGTGGCCATGTCCGCCGTGCTCAACCTCGTCGGCGCGTTCCTGTCCGTGGAGGTCGCCAAGACGATCTCCGGCGGGATCATCAACGAAGAGGGCATCCGCACGGAGGTGATCTTCGCCGCGCTGGTCGGCGCCATCCTGTGGAACCTGCTGACCTGGCTGCTCGGACTCCCGTCCAGCTCCTCCCACGCGCTCTTCGGCGGCCTCATCGGCGCCGCGGTCATGTCGGCCGGCTGGTCGGCCGTGAACGGCTCCACCATCGTCACCAAGGTCCTCATCCCGGCCGTCGCCGCGCCGCTCGTCGCGGGCCTCGCCGCGATGTTCGCGACCAAGCTGACGTACAGGATCAAGGCCGACCCCGGGGCGAAGGCCACGGCCAAGGGCTACCGGGCCGGTCAGATCGCCTCCGCCGGTCTCGTCTCCCTCGCCCACGGCACCAACGACGCCCAGAAGACGATGGGCATCATCACCCTCGCCCTGGTCACCCAGGGCGTCGTCGCCCCCGGCTCGAACCCGCCCCTCTGGGTCGTCGTCTCGGCCGGCGTCGCCATCGCGCTCGGCACCTACCTGGGCGGCTGGCGCATCATCCGCACCATGGGCAAGGGCCTCACCGACCTCCAGCCGCAGCAGGGCTTCGCCGCCCAGACCAGTGCCGCGACGGTCATCCTGGCCTCCTCGCACCTCGGCTTCTCCCTCTCCACCACCCAGTCCTGCTCGGGTGCCGTGATGGGCGCCGGCCTCGGCCGCAAGGGCGGCGTCGTCCGCTGGTCGACCGCGACCCGGATGTTCGTCGCCTGGGGCCTGACCCTGCCCGCCGCGGGCCTGGTCGGCGCCGGCGCCGAGTTCCTCACCAAGCAGGGCCCCTGGGGCATCGCCGCCGTCGCGGTCCTCCTCGTGACCGGCTCGGCCGTCATCTGGGCGCTCTCCCGCCGCAAGCCGGTCGACCACCACAACGTCACGGCCGACGACCTCGACGCCCCCGGCGCCGAGCCCGCGGGCGTGGTGACCACCGCCATCGCGGCCGTCACCCCGCCGCCGGCCGGCTCCGTGGCCGCCGTCACCGACGAGGACCTCAAGGCGACCATCCTCGCCCCGGCCCCCACCGACCCGACCGCTCCCCCGGCCCCGGCCGCGAAGGTCTAAGGAAAGAACCACATGAAGATCGACTGGGCAGCCCTCGGCTCCGTCTTCGGCGTCAGCCTCGTGGCCACCGTCGCCCTGGTGGGCCTCTTCAGCCTCGGCATCGTCGGCCTCACCAAGCAGGAGGGGGCCGCGGCCCGGGGAGGCTCCGCCGCCCTGGCCCGCACCGGCGCCTACGCCTGCTTCGGGCTGTGCCTGGCCGCCGTGGCGTACGGCATCTACCTGATCGTCGTCTGACGGTCCCCGCTCCACCGGCCGGGGGGGGGGGGGGGGGGGGGGGGGGGGGGGCCGGCCCCCCGGGCGGGGGGGGGGGGGGGGCGGGGGGCGGGGGGCGGCGGGGGGGGGGGCGGGCCGGGCCTCGCGGGTCCAAGGGGTCTGCCCGAGGGGGGGGGGGGGGGGGGGGGGTCCGGTGGTGGGGGGTGGGGGGGGGGGGGCCCCCCCCCCCGGGGGGGGGGCCGCCCCCCGGGGGGGGCCCCCCCCCCCCGGCCCCTTTCCTGTGGTGCTCCGCACAGTGCGCCGCCGCAGGTCAAGGCTGGGTTGACGCCCGTTCTCGGGGCGTGGTGGACTGCCGAGGCCATTACGGCGGCAGCAGAGGAAGTCCGGTGCGAATCCGGCGCGGTCCCGCCACTGTGACCGGATCCGAGGGTCCGGGAGTCAGGAACTCTCGCCGCCGGTCACGTCGATCCAGGGCGCGGACCCTGAGTGAGGACATAGCGCCATGCCCGGCCGCAGCAGAGCCACCGGTGTCTTCGCGTACGGAGCGGCCGCGGGCCTCGCCGTCGACCTGCTCCTCGGCGACCCCCGCCGGGGCCACCCCGTCGCCGCGTTCGGCCGGGCCGCCGCCGCCGTCGAGCGGCGCCTCCACCACGACCACCGCGGCTGGGGCGCCCTGCACACCGCCGTCTGCGCCGGTTCCACCGCCGCCCTCGGCGCCCTCGCCGCCCGGGCCGTGCGGGACCGGCCGGCCGCCGCCGCCGCGCTGACCGCCGCCTCCGTGTGGGCCGTCGTCGGCGGGACGACCCTGGGCCGGGAGGCCCGCGCGATCGGCGGGGCGCTGGCCGCCGGGGACCTGGAGGTGGCCCGCGAACGGCTGCCCCACCTGTGCGGGCGCGACCCGCAGTCCCTGGACGGTCCCGCGATGGCCCGCGCGGTCGTCGAGTCGGTCGCCGAGAACACCTCGGACGCCGTGGTCGGCGCCCTGTTCTGGGGCGCGGTCGCGGGCGTGCCGGGGCTGGTCGGCTTCCGGGCGGTCAACACCCTGGACGCGATGGTCGGCCACAGGTCCGCCCGGTACCGCCGCTTCGGCTGGGCCTCGGCCCGCCTCGACGACCTGGCCGGCTGGCCGGGCGCGCGCCTGACGGCCGTGCTCGCCACCGCCGCCGGCGGGAACCCGCGCGGAGCCGTGCGGGCCTGGCGGGCGGACGCGCCGAAGCACCCGAGCCCCAACGCGGGCCCGGTCGAGGCCTCCTTCGCGGGCGCGTTGGGCGTACGGCTCGGGGGCACCCTCTCGTACGGCGGGCGCGTCGAGCACCGGCCGGTCCTGAACGGGGAGGGGCGGGCCGTCGAGGTGGCGGACATCGAACGGGCGGTGGCGCTCTCGCGCCGGGTGACCGCACTGACCCTGGCCGCCTGCGTGGGCGGCCGTCTGATCGCCGGCGCGGTGAAGCGCGGGAAGCGGAGGAGCGCATGAGGGGCGGGAGGGGCGGGGGCCTGCTGGTCGCCGGGACCACGTCCGACGCGGGCAAGAGCGTCGTGACGGCCGGGATCTGCCGGTGGCTGGTCCGCAAGGGCCTGAGGGTGGCGCCGTTCAAGGGGCAGAACATGTCCCTCAACTCCTTCGTCACGCGCGGGGGCGCCGAGATAGGCCGGGCCCAGGCCATGCAGGCGCAGGCCGCCCGGGTCGAGCCGACCGCGCTGATGAACCCGGTGCTGCTCAAGCCGGGCGGCGACCGCTCCAGCCAGGTCGTCCTGATGGGCAAGCCGGTGGGCGAGATGAGCGCCAAGGGGTTCTTCGGGGGGTCCGGGGGGTCGTCCCCCGGGAAGGCGCTGCACGGGGGCCGGCGGAAGGAGCTGTTCGAGCCGGTCATGGCGTGCCTGGAGGAGCTGCGGAGCACGCACGACGCGGTGATCTGCGAGGGCGCGGGCAGCCCGGCCGAGATCAACCTGCGGCGCACCGACATCGTGAACATGGGCGTGGCGCGGGCCGCGAAGCTGCCCGTGGTGGTGGTCGGGGACATCGACCGGGGCGGGGTCTTCGCCCAGTTCTTCGGCACGACGGCGCTGCTGTCGCCCGAGGACCAGTCGCTCGTCGCCGGGTACCTGGTGAACAAGTTCCGGGGCGACGTGGGCCTGCTCGAACCCGGGCTCGACATGCTGTACGGCCTGACGGGGCGCCGGACCTTCGGCGTCCTGCCGTACGCGCACGGGCTCGGCATCGACGAGGAGGACGGCCTGCGGGTCTCCCTGCGGGGCACCGTCCGGGAGTCGGTCGTGGCGCCGCCGCTCGGCGCGGACGTGCTGCGGGTCGCCGTCTGCGCCGTCCCCCTGATGTCCAACTTCACGGACGTGGACGCGCTGGCGGCCGAGCCGGGCGTGGTCGTCCGGTTCGTGGACCGGCCCGAGGAGCTGGTCGACGCGGACCTGGTGGTCGTGCCGGGCACGCGCGGCACGGTGAAGGCGCTCGCCTGGCTGCGGGAGCGCGGCCTCGCGGACGCCCTGGCCCGACGCGTGGCCGAGGGCCGCCCGGTGCTCGGCATCTGCGGCGGCTTCCAGGCCCTGGGCGAGCGGATCGAGGACGAGGTCGAGTCGAAGGCCGGTGTGGTCGACGGGCTCGGACTCCTTCCCGTACGGGTGCGGTTCGGGGTCGGGAAGATCCTGGCCCGGCCGGTCGGCGAGGCGCTCGGCGAGCGGGTCGAGGGGTACGAGATCCACCACGGCGTCGCGGACGTACGAGGGGGGGAGCCCTTCCTGGACGGGTGCCGGGTCGGCTCCGTGTGGGGCACCCACTGGCACGGCTCGCTGGAGAGCGACGGCTTCCGGCGGGCGTTCCTGCGGGAGGTCGCGGCGGCGGCCGGACGCCGGTTCGTCCCGGCCCCGGACACGTCGTTCGGCGCCCTGCGCGAGGAGCAGCTCGACCGGCTCGGCGACCTGATCGAGGAGCACGCGGACACGGACGCGCTGCTGCGGCTGATCGAGGAGGGCGCCCCGGCGGGGCTGCCGTTCGTGCCGCCCGGGGCGCCGTGAACGGGCCCGCCGCCGACGGCCGCGCGCCGTCGTCCGAACACCAGCGATTCGAAGGAGAGACCACCCGATGAGCACCCGGTACCCGTTCACCGCCGTCGTCGGCATGGACGACCTGCGGCTCGCGCTGCTCCTGAACGCCGTCAGCCCGGCCGTGGGCGGTGTGCTCGTCCGGGGCGAGAAGGGCACCGCCAAGTCCACCGCCGTGCGCGCGCTCGCCGAGCTGCTGCCGGCCGTGCCGGTGGTCGCGGGCTGCCGGTTCAGCTGCGACCCGGCCTCGCCCGACCCGGGCTGCCCGGACGGGCCGCACGAGGCGGGTCCGGGGGCCGAGCGGCCCGCGCGGATGGTCGAACTGCCCGTCGGCGCCTCCGAGGACCGGCTCGTCGGCTCGCTCGACATCGAGAAGGCGCTCGCGGAGGGCGTGAAGGCCTTCGAGCCGGGCCTGCTCGCCGACGCCCACCGGGGCATCCTCTACGTCGACGAGGTCAACCTCCTGAGCGACCATCTGATCGACCACCTCCTCGACGCCGCCGCCATGGGCTCCTCCTACGTGGAGCGCGAGGGCGTCTCCGTGCGGCACGCCGCGCGGTTCCTGCTCGTCGGGACCATGAACCCCGAGGAGGGCGAGCTGCGGCCGCAGCTCCTCGACCGGTTCGGGCTCACCGTGGAGGTCGCCGCCTCCCGCGAGCCCGAGCAGCGGGTGGAGGTCGTGCGGCGGCGGCTCGCCTTCGAGGACGACCCGGCCGCGTTCGCCGCGCGCTGGACCGGCGAGGAGAGCGCGCTGCGCGGACGGATCGCCGCCGCGCGCGCCCTCCTTCCGCAGGTGGTCCTCGGGGACGCCGTGCTGCTCCAGATCGCCGCGACCTGCGCCGCGTTCGAGGTGGACGGCATGCGGGCCGACATCGTCATGGCCCGCACCGCCACCGCGCTCGCCGCCTGGGCCGGACGGACCGGGGTGACCTCCGAGGACGTGCGGCAGGCCGCGCTCCTGGCCCTCCCCCACCGCCGCCGGCGCTCGCCCTTCGACGCGCCCGGACTCGACGAGGACAAGCTCGACGAGACCCTGGAGCGGTTCAAGGGCGAGGAGCCGGAGTCCGGCCCGGACGAGGACCCCGACCCGGAGCCGGACGGCCCGGGCGACGGCGGTCCGGGGGACGGAGGGCCGGGCGACGGCGGGGCCGGTCCGGACGGCGGCGGGATCCCGCCGCAGGGCGACGGGCCCGCGCCCGAGGACGTACCGGCGCCGGAGGAAGCGCCCGAGCCCGAGCCGGCTCCCGCTCCACGGAAGGCCGGGGCCGGTTCCGGCGAGCGGGCCGCCGTCAAGGCCGCCGAGCCCTTCCGTACGAAGGTGCTCAGCGTGCCCGGTCTCGGCGAGGGCGCGGCCGGGCGCCGCTCCCGGGCCCGCACCGAGCACGGCCGTACGACCGGCTCCACCCGGCCCCGGGGCACGCTGACCAAGCTGCACCTGGCGGCGACCGTGCAGGCCGCCGCCCCGCACCAGAGGGCGCGCGGGCGGACCGGACCGGGGCTCGTGGTCCGGCGCGACGACCTGCGGCAGGCGACCCGGGAGGGCCGCGAGGGCAACCTCGTGCTCTTCGCGGTCGACGCCTCGGGCTCGATGGCCGCCCGGCAGCGGATGAGCGCGGTCAAGGGCGCGGTGCTCTCGCTGCTCCTCGACGCCTACCAGCGGCGCGACAAGGTCGGCCTGGTCACCTTCCGGGGCCGGGACGCCGAGGTGGCGCTGCCGCCGACCTCGTCCGTGGACGCGGCCGCCGCACGGCTCGAACAGCTTCCGACGGGCGGGCGCACGCCCCTGTCGGCCGGGCTGCTCAAGGCCCACGACGTGCTGCGGGTCGAGCGGCTGCGGGACCCCTCGCGCCGCCCCCTGCTCGTCGTCGTGACGGACGGGCGGGCGACCGGGGGGCGGGCGGCCGGCGACCCGGTGGCGCTCGCCGCCCGCGCGGCGCGGCTGCACGCCGCCGAGGGCACGGCGTCGGTCGTCGTGGACTGCGAGACGGGGCCGGTGCGGCTCGGCCTGGCCGGGCAGCTCGCGCGCGAACTCGGGGGCACGGCGGTGACGCTGGACGAGCTGCGCGCCGACTCGATCGCCGGGCTCGTCAGGGACGTACAGGCAGGACAGACCGGACACGCAGCACAGACAGCCAGGAGGGCCGCTTAATGCCGCAGGGACAGCCGACCGTCGTTCCCGACGACGGTCTGACCACCCGTCAGCGCCGCAACCGCGCGCTGGTGATGGTGCACACGGGCGTCGGCAAGGGGAAGTCGACCGCCGCCTTCGGCATGGCGCTGCGCGCCTGGAACCAGGGCTGGCCGATCGGGGTGTTCCAGTTCGTGAAGTCCGCCAAGTGGAAGGTCGGCGAGGAGAACGCCCTCAAGGCGCTCGGCGAGACCGGCAAGGGCGGCACGGTCACCTGGAACAAGATGGGCGAGGGCTGGTCCTGGATCCAGCGCGAGGTCGCCGAGGGCGAGCAGTCGCACGAGGACAAGGCCCGCGAGGGCTGGGAGCAGGTCAAGCGGGACCTCGCGGAGGAGAGGTACAAGTTCTACGTCCTCGACGAGTTCGCCTACCTGCTCCACTGGGGCTGGATCGACGTGAACGAGGTCGTGGAGGTGCTGCGCGACCGTCCCGGTCAGCAGCACGTCGTCATCACCGGCCGCAACGCGCCCCCGGAGCTGGTGGACTTCGCGGACCTCGTCACCGACATGTCCAAGGTCAAGCACCCGATGGACGCCGGTCAGAAGGGCCAGCGGGGCATCGAGTGGTAGCACGTCTCGTCATCGCCGCGCCCTCCTCGGGCGCGGGCAAGACCACGGTCGCGACCGGCCTGATGGCCGCGTTCGCGGGCCGCGGCCTGGCCGTCTCCCCGCACAAGGTCGGCCCCGACTACATCGACCCCGGCTACCACGCGCTCGCGACGGGCCGCCCGGGGCGCAACCTCGACGCGTACATGTGCGGCACGGGCCTGGTGGCGCCGCTCTTCCTGCACGGGTCGCGCGGCTGCGACCTGGCCGTGGTCGAGGGGGTCATGGGGCTGTACGACGGCGCCGCCGACCAGGGCGAGCTGGCGTCCACCGCGCAGGTGTCGAAGCTCCTGAAGGCGCCCGTGGTGCTGGTCGTGGACGCGTCGTCGCAGTCGCGTTCGGTGGCGGCGCTCGTGCACGGGTTCGCGTCCTGGGACCCGGAGGTGCGGATCGGGGGCGTGATCCTCAACAAGGTCGCGACCGACCGGCACGAGCACCTGCTGCGGGAGGCGCTCGGGGAGTCCGGGGTGCCGGTCCTCGGGGTGCTGCGGCGGGCGCCCGCCGTGGCGACGCCGTCGCGGCACCTGGGGCTCGTGCCGGTGGCCGAGCGGCAGGCCGCCGCCGTGGAGGCGGTGGCGGCGCAGGCCGAACAGGTCCTGGCCGGATGCGACATGGAGGCGCTGCTCGCGCTCGCGCGGTCGGCTCCGGAGCTGTCCGCGGAGGCGTGGTCGCCGGCGGTCGTGGGGCGCGCGGTCGCGGGCCGGCCCCGGATCGCGGTGGCCGGCGGGGCCGCGTTCACCTTCTCGTACGCCGAGCACACCGAGCTGCTGACCGCCGCCGGGGCGGAGGTCGTCACCTTCGACCCGCTGCGGGACGAGGCCCTGCCCGAGGGGACCTCCGGGCTCGTGATCGGCGGCGGCTTCCCCGAGATGTACGGGGGCGAGCTGTCCGCCAACGAGCCGCTGCGGAAGGCCGTGGCGGACCTCGCCGCCTCGGGCGCGCCGGTCGCGGCCGAGTGCGCCGGGCTGCTCTACCTGGCGCGGTCGCTCGACGGCACGCCCATGTGCGGGGTGCTCGACGCCGACGCGCGCATGTCGGAGCGGCTGACGCTGGGGTACCGGGACGCGGTGGCCGTCGGCGACAGCGTCCTCGCGCCGGCCGGGGCGCGGATGCGGGGGCACGAGTTCCACCGCACCGTGATCGAGCCGGGCGCCGGGGAGCGGGCCGCGTGGGGGCTGCGGCAGCCGGAGCGGCGCGTGGAGGGCTTCGTGCGGGGAGGGGTGCACGCCAGTTACGTGCACACGCACTGGGCGGGCGCGCCCGAGGCGGCGGCGCGGTTCGCGGCGGCCGCCGCCGACTGGAGCGCGGGCGGCCGGGCGGCGGACGGTTCCGTCGCGGGCGGTCCGGTCTCGGGCGGTCCCGTTTCGAGCGGTTCCGTCGCGGGCGGTCCGGTCTCGGGCAGTCCGGTTTCGAGCGGTTCCGTCGCGGGCGGTCCGGTCTCGGGCGGTCCGGTCTCGGGCGGTCCTGTTTCGTGAGGTCAGCCGCCGGAGGCTCCCACCACGAGCCAGATGAAGCCGACGCCCGCCACCGTGCACAGCAGGGTGGAGCGGGCGGGGTGGTCGTGGTGGGCCTCGGGCAGGATCTCGGCGGCGGCGAGGTAGAGCAGGGCGCCCCCGAAGAAGCCGAGATAACCGCCGAGAAGTTCCTCCGGAAGGGTGAACAGCAGAGTGGAGGCGGCGCCGAGGACCGGGGCGACGGCGTCCGCGACGAGCATCGCGAGGGCCTTGCGGCGCGCGTTCCCGTAGAGGCTCGTGATCGTGTACGTGTTGAAGCCGTCGGCGAAGTCGTGGGTGATGACGGCGAGGGCGACGGTGGCGCCCATGCCGCCGCCTACCTGGAAGGCGGCGCCGAGGGCGATGCCGTCCATGAGGCTGTGGCCGACCATCGCGGCGGCGGCCGTCATGCCGACCTGGGGGACCCGCTCGCCGGCCGCGACGCCGTGCGCGGCCCGGCGCACGGCGAGCAGGCGCTCGACGGCGTGGGCGAGGAGGAAGCCGCCGACGAAGAGCAGCAGGGCCTCCGGGACGCCGAAGACCTCGTGCCCGGCGGCCTCCAGGGCCTCGGGCAGGAGGTCGAGTCCGACGACGCCGAGCATGAGCCCGCCGGCGAGTCCGAGGACGAGGTGACGCCGGTCGGTGACGCGTCCGGCGACCCATCCTCCGAAGAGCGTCATGAGGAACGCGCCGAGCGCGACGACCACAGCCATGGGGCTTTGCTATCGGATGGGAAGGCGTCCGCGCACCTCGGTGTGGGCGCCCGGTCGGGCGTCCCGGCGGACGAGGTGCTGGCCCTCGTGGACGCGGTCCTGCGGGAGGCGGGGCTGCCGCGCGCGGCCGTCCGGACCCTCGCCACGCTCGGCGCGCGGGCGGCGGAGCCGGGGATCGCGGGGGCCGCGGCGCTCCTCGGCGTGCCGGTGCGGGGGTTCGCCGCCGAGGAGTTGGCGGCCGTCTCCGTGCCGCACCCGTCGGCCCTGCCCCTGGCCGCGACGGGCACGGCCTCGGTGGCGGAGGCGGCGGCGCTGCTGGCGGCGGACGGGGGTGCGGGGACGCCGGGCGGTACGGGGACGGACGGGGGCGCGGGAGCGGGGGCCGGTACGGGGACGGACGGGGACGCGGAGGCAGGTACGGGAGCGGACGGGGACGCGGGAGAGAGGGTCGGCACGGCCGCGGGCGCGGACGTGACCGTGGCCGACGGGGCGGCGGAGCCCGTGGCGCGGGCGCGGGCCGTGCTGCTCGTGCCGAAGCGCAGAACCCGGCGCGTAACGTGCGCTCTCGCCGCTTCCGTCCCGGTTCGATCGCACGAAGACGCCCCGGCCGTACGGTTGTTGCCCCCGTCACACGGGTACATCGCTGGCGAGCCTGGCTCACCCCCCACCATCCCCACCCCCCACACGACGGCGGCCATGGACATGCACACGCATACCGACGCCCACGACCTTCGCCACCACGGTGACGCCGAGGTCAGGGACGAGAAACTCATCGACCTCGCGGTCAACGTCCGGACGGACACGCCTCCGGACTGGCTGCGCAGACGCATCGCCGACTCCCTGACCGGTCTCGCCGCCTACCCCGACGGCCGGGTCGCGCGGGCCGCGGTCGCCGAGCGGCACGACCTGCCCGCCGACCGGGTGCTGCTCACGGCCGGTGCGGCGGAGGCCTTCGTGCTGCTCGCGCGGGCGCTGCCGGCGCGGCGGCCGGTGGTGGTGCACCCGCAGTTCACCGAGCCGGAGGCGGCGCTGCGCGACGCCGGGCACGAGGTGGACCGGGTGCTGCTGCGCGAGGAGGACGGCTTCCGGCTGGATCCGGCGGCGGTCCCGGAGGACGCGGACCTGGTGGTGATCGGGAACCCCACCAACCCGACCTCCGTGCTGCACCCGGCCGCCTCGGTCGCCGCGCTGGCCCGCCCCGGGCGGACCCTGGTGGTGGACGAGGCCTTCATGGACGCGGTGCCGGGCGAGCGGGAGTCGCTGGCCGGGCGGACGGACGTGCCGGGGCTCGTGGTGCTGCGGAGCCTCACCAAGACCTGGGGACTGGCGGGGCTGCGGATCGGGTACGTGCTCGCCGCGCCCGAAACGATCGCGGAGCTCGAACGGGCGCAGCCGCTGTGGCCGGTGTCGACGCCCGCCCTGGTGGCGGCGGAGGCCTGCATGGCGCGGGCGGCGCTCGCGGAGGCCGAGCACGCGGCGTACCGGATCGGGACGGAGCGGGCGCACCTGCTGGCCGGTCTGGCGGAGTTCGACGAGGTGCGGACGGTGCCGGCGGCCGAGGGCCCCTTCGTGCTCGTCCGGATCGACGGGGCGGACGCGGTGCGGGAGCGGCTGCGGTCGCTGGGCTTCGCGGCCCGCCGGGGCGACACGTTCCCGGGACTCGACCGGAACTGGCTGCGGCTCGCGGTCCGGGACCGGGCGACGACGAACCGCTTCCTCCAGGCGCTCGACCAGGCGCTGTTGATGGGCGGCTGAGGGGCGGCCGAGGAGGCCTCCGCCGTCCGTGCCCGGGAACGGGCCGGGGCCCGGGGAGGGCGATGTGGTCACCGCCGCCCTCCCCGGGCCCCGCCGTCCTGCTTCCCCCGCGCCCCCCGACGCTCCCCCTCGGGCCGTCAGCCGCGCGAGCGGGCGCGCGAACGGGTCAGCGCGAGCGCGCCGCCGCCCGCCACGACGAGGGCGAGCGCCCCGGCCGCGATGTACGGGGTGGTGGAGCCGCCGCCGGTCTCGGCGAGGTTCTGGGTGGGGGTGCTGCCGCCGTTGTTGGTGCTGATGCCGCCGTCGTCGCCGGGCTCGGCGGAGGGCCGGGGCCGCTCGGAGGGCCGCTCGGTGGGCTTCGCCGTCGGCTTCTCGGTGGGCTTCGTGCCCCTGGGCGTCTCGCAGGTCGCCTCGGCGAGGGTCACCGTGCCGTCGACCTTCGCGACGCCCAGGTCCAGCGGGTTGACCTTCACCCTGAGTTCGAGGGCGGTCGCCGCGGCGGTGCGGGAGGTCGTGGTGGTGCGGGAGAGGTCCAGGACGACCTCGCCGACCTTCGGCACGCCGACCCGGGTCCGGCCGCCCGCGGAGAGGGTGGTCCTCTTGCCGAGGACGGTCACGTGGCCGAGGACGTCGGACTCGGCGACCGGCCGCTCGCCCACCGCGCACAGCGCCTTGGAGGTGACCTTCTCGACCTCGATCAGGGAGAGCAGCGGGAGGCCGGGGACGTGCACGCGCGCCTTGACGAGGTTCACGTGCCCCTCGGCCCTCTCCTCGTCCACCGTGGCCTCGGAGGTGGCGACGTCGGCCTTGAGGATGTCGACCGGCTCGCCGTCCTCGGCCCCCCGCACCTTCACGGAGAGCGTGGTCTCTTTCTCGCTCTCCGGCGCCTCGACCTCGTTGAGGGAGGCGCGGACCGGCACGTTCACGGTCTTGCCGAGGAGGGAGACGTCGAGGCCGGTCCGCAGGACGACGGCGGTGGCGCGTCCTTCGCCGCCCGTGGCGTGCGCCGCGGGGGCCGCGAGGAGCACGGGGCCGACGGCCAGGGCGGCGACGGTCGCGGCGGCCGCGGAACGGCGTACGGGCATGCGGAAGGTATTGCTGTTCAAGGTGGTGGAACCCCCACAGGAGACATGGCGTCGCCGGCCGCTCGCCACGGGGACGGTGGCTCGGCGCGGTCCCGGCGACTTGGGACACCGGAATCTTTACGCACGGAGAGTGAACCGGCGGTCACCTGGCGCCAGTTCACCCCAAAGGGGGGTTTCCGCGTTCATTTTCGATTCTTCCCGCCACAACCGTTCCCGCTCGCCCCGCGTGTCTCGCACGCGAGGACGACCGCGGGCGCGGGCGGGAACGGCGAGCGGGGGGCGAGCAGGGGTGTGAACGACCGGTTCCGCCTCCGGGTAACGGATCGTCAACCCGGCGCGCTCAGCTGTCGCGCCAGTACCCGAGGGCGTGGACGCGCTCCTTGGGCAGCGCGAGCTCCTTGCGCGCGTACCCGCCGAGGGTGCGGGTGGTGGAGGTGTCGCAGGCGATCCAGACGTACGAGGAGGAGTCGGCGAGCGCGGGCAGCTCGGCCTTCACGCGGGCGACGAGTCCGGCGCCGCCCTCCTCGCGCGGCACCCGGCGCAGGTCGTGCCGCTCGGCGTCGACGCGGAACGGCAGGCCCTCGTCGGAGGCGTGCCGGGTCTCGAACCAGACGGTGGCCGGGAGCTCCGGGAAGGCGTCGAGCAGCGAGTTGATCGCGGGCAGGGAGGCCGCGTCGCCGACCACGAGGAGCCGGCCCGGCAGCGGGTCGGGGGCCTCGAAGCCGGTCCCCTGGAGGGTGGCCTCCACGGTGTCGCCCGGGGCGCAGTCCTGGGCCCAGCGGCTCGCGACGCCCTCGTGGAGGGCGAACTCCAGGCTGAAGGTGCCGGCCTCCGCGTCCGGGTCGACGAGGGTGTAGGCGCGCTGGTGCGGCTTGCCGCCGTTGTCGAACCAGACGCGGACCCACATCGTCGGGTGGACGCCGGCGGCGGCGAGGAGGCCGCCGTCCGTGAAGTGCACCCGCCGGTAGTCCTCGGTGACCTGCTCGGCGCCCGTCACGGTGAACGTGAAGTCCTTGCCGCGCATCAGCTTGAGAACGGCGCCCTGCCAGCCGTGACCCACCGTGATCCCCTCCCCTTTGATTACTGTAGATTTATTTAGGTCAGCCTAACCTAAGATTTTATGGAAAAGCAGGGACGGGAGAGTTTCTCCGTGAGCATCGAGGTCTACCGGGACGCCTGGGGCGTCCCGCATCTGCGGGCCGGGGACCCGGACGAACTCGCCTTCGCCCAGGGGCGGGTCACCGCCCGTGACCGCGCCTGGCAGCTGGAGGTGGAGCGGCACCGGGCCGGGGGGACCACGGCCGCGTTCCTCGGCGCCGCCGAACTCGGCTGGGACGTCTTCGCCCGGCGGGTCCGGCTCGCGGACACCGCCCGCCTCTGCTTCGCCCGCCTGGAGCGCACGGACGCACCGACGGCCGCGTGGGTGTCCGCGTACGCGGACGGGGTCAACGACGGTCTGGCGGAGGGCGCGCGGCGCGCGCCCGAGTTCGCGGAGACCGGTCTCGCGCCCGGCCGCTGGGAGCCGTGGACGCCGCTCGCCGTCTGGCTCTCGACCCACGTCCTCTTCGCGGGCTTCCCCACCAAGCTGTGGCGGGAGGAGGTGGCGCGGCGGCTCGGCGAGGAGTGGACGGAGCTGTTCGCGACGGACGGGCCCGGCACCGCGGGCTCCAACGGCTGGGTCGTCGCGGGCGAGCGGACCGCGAGCGGGGCGGCCCTGGTGGCCGGCGACCCGCACCGGTTCATCGAGGCGCCGGGCGTCTACCAGCAGATCCGGCTCGCCTGCCCCGCGTACGACGTGGTGGGCCTCGCCGTGCCGGGCGTCCCCGGCCTCGCGCACTTCGGCCACACCGGGCCGGTGGCCTGGGCGATCACCAACGCGATGGCGGACTACCAGGACGTGTACCGGGAGCGGCTGCGGCGGCGGCCCGACGGAGGCGTGGAGGCCCTCGGCCCCGAGGGCTGGCGCCCGGCGACGGCCCACACCGAGACGATCGGGGTCGCGGGCGGGGAGCCGGTCGTGATCGAGGTGATCGAGACGGACCGGGGGCCGGTGATCGTCGGCCTGGACGAGGAACCGGAGGCCGGAGGGCCGGAAGGCGGCCGGACCGGCGGAGCCCCGGAGACCGGGACCGCCGGCGGCCCGCGGGCCGGGGCCCCCGTGGACGACGCCCCCGCGGACGCCCGGACGGCGGGCGACAGTCCGGCGGCGGGCGCGCCGGCGGACGGTCCGGCGGACGGGGTCCTGGAGGAGGGTCCGGTCGGCGGCGCCCCCGAGGGCGTCCGGCCCGGCGGGGACGGCGGCTGGGAGGTCCTCGCCCTGCGCCACCCGCCCCGGGTCACCGGGCGGCTCGGTTTCGAGGCGCTGCCCGCGCTGCTGCGCGCCCGGACCGTCGCGGACGTGGACGCGGCGCTCGACGGCTGGGTCGAGCCGGTGAACGTGGTCCAGGCGGCCGACACCCGGGGCGGGCTGCTGCACCGGGTCGCCGGCCACGTCCCCGTACGGGACCGGGCCAACTCCCTGCGCACCGTGCCCGCCTGGGATCCGGCGCACGTCTGGGCGGACGCGCCCGCCCCGCTGCCCCGCGCCGAGGTCCGGGGCCACGCCGTGATGGCCAACGCCCGGGGCCTGGCCGCGCCGCTGGGCGTCGAGTTCGCCCCGCCGCACCGGGCGGACCGGATCGACGCGCTGCTCGGCGCCTCGGCCGACTGGACCCCGGAGACCACCACCGCCGTCCACCGGGACACCGACAACCCCTCGGCCGCCCCGCTCCTCGCGGCGGCCGGCCGCGCCGGAGAGGGCCTCTCCCCCGCCGCCTCGGCCGTGCGGGAGCGGCTGCTCGCCTGGGACCGGCGGATGGACGCGGAGAGCACCGGCGCCGGTCTGTACGCGGCCGTCCGGGGGGCGGTCGTCCGCCGCCTCGCCGGGCACGAGGCCTTCGCGGCGCTGCGCGAACCCGCCCCGTACCCCGAGGTGTTCCGGCCCTGGCTGGCCCTCGGGCCGCGGGTGGCCTTCGCCCTGGAGACCCTGCTCACGGCCGGGCCGGTGCCCGCCGGGGACGTCGACCGGATCGTGCGCGAGGCCCTGGAGGAGGTCGCGGCCGGGGAGCCGCCGGCCGCCTGGGGCACCACCCACCGGCTCGCGCCCTGGCAGGCGCTGCCCGACCCCGACGACGCGCGGTGGCCGGGGCTCGCCGGGGACCACGACTGCGTGCTCTCCACGTCCAGCGTGCCCGGCTGGACCGACCGCAGCGCGCGCGCCTCCGCCGCCCGCTGCGTCTGGGACCTGGCCGACCGCGAACGCAGCGGGTGGGTCGTCCCGTTCGGCGCGTCCGGCGTGCCCGGCGACCCCCACCACCAGGACCAGCTTCCCCTGTGGCTGCGGGGCGAGCTCGCCCCCGTCACCACCGACTGGCAGTACCTCACCGAGGAGCAGGAATGACCACCGCCGTTCACGTCCAGACCGTCGAGGGCTTCGGCACCGTCACCGTCAGGCCCGTCGACCCGGACCGGGACGCCCCGCTCCTGCACGGCTGGGTCAACGCGGAGCGGGCCCGCTTCTGGGGCATGACCGGGACCACCGTCGAGCAGGTCCGGGACGTCTACGCGCACCTGGACTCGCTCACCACCCACCACGGCTTCCTGGTCAGCAGGGACGACGAGCCCGTCGCCCTGCTCCAGACGTACGACCCCGGGGCCGACCGGGTGAGCGAGTGCTACGAGGTGCTGCCCGGGGACATCGGCGTGCACTTCCTCATCGCGCCGAACGCGTCCCCGGAGCCGGGCTTCACCGGCAAGGTCGTCACCGCGCTGATCGCGTTCACGCTGAAGGACCACACGCGGGTCGTGGTCGAGCCCGACGCCGACAACGAGAAGGCCGTCGCCCGCATGGTGCGGATCGGTTTCGAGCTGGGCCCGGAGGTCGTGCTGCCGGAGGTGAACCTGCCGGAGGTCTTCCTCCCGGAGAAGCGGGCCCGGCTGGCGTTCCTGACCCGCTGACCTCACTGACCCCACTGACCCAGCTGACCCCGCTGACCTCGGGGCCGCCGACCGGCCCGCCCGCCGTTCCCAGGGCCGGTCGGGCGGTCGGGCGGTCAGCGGGGTCAGGGGGGTCAGGGGGTCAGGGGGTCGGCCGGTCAGGCGGTCGGGCGGCCGGGCGGCCGGGCGGTCAGCCCACGATCCGCCCGTCGACGACGATCCGCCGCGGCGCCGCCAGGACGCGGACGTCCGCGCGCGGGTCCTCGCCGTAGACGACGAGGTCGGCGGGGGCGCCCTCCTCCAGGGCGGGGCGGCCCAGCCAGGCCCTGGCCCCCCAGGCGGTGGCCGAGAGGGCCTCGACCGGCGGGATGCCGGCCCGGGTCAGCTCCTCGACCTCCTCCGCGACCAGGCCGTGGGCGAGGGAGCCGCCCGCGTCGGTGCCGACGAAGACCGGGACGCCCGCGTCGTGGGCGGCGCGGACCGTGTCGTACCGCCGCTCGTGCAGCCGTCGCATGTGGGCCGACCAACGGGGGAACTTCTCCTGGCCGCCGTCCGCGAGGTGCGGGAAGGTCGCGATGTTCACCAGGGTCGGGACGATGGCGACGCCCCGCTCGGCGAAGAGCGGGATGGTGTCCTCGGTGAGCCCGGTGGCGTGCTCGACGCAGTCGATGCCGGCCTCGACGAGGTCGCGGAGCGAGTCCTCGGCGAAGCAGTGGGCGGTGACCCGGGCGCCGAGCCGGTGGGCCTCCGCGATGGCCGCCTCCACCTCGGCGCGCGGCCAGCACGCGGTGAGGTCGCCGACCTCGCGGTCGATCCAGTCGCCGACGAGCTTGACCCAGCCGTCGCCCCGGCGGGCCTCCCGGCCGACGTACGCGACGAGGTCGGCGGGCTCGATCTCGTGGGCGTAGTTGCGGATGTAGCGGCGGGTGCGGGCGATGTGCCGCCCCGCGCGGATGATCTTCGGCAGGTCCTCGCGGTCGTCGATCCAGCGCGTGTCGGAGGGCGAGCCGGCGTCCCGGATCAGCAGGGTCCCGGCGTCCCGGTCCGTGAGGGCCTGCTTCTCCGCGGTCTCCGCGTCGACGGGCCCGTGCCGGTCGAGGCCGACGTGGCAGTGGGCGTCGACGAGTCCGGGCAGGACCCAGCCCTCGACGGTCACCGCCTCGGCGGCGGGCCGGTCGAAGGTGATCCGCCCGCCGACGCACCACAGTTCGTCCCGGACGTCCTCGGGGCCGACCAGCACCCGCCCCTTCACGTGCAGCACCGCGCGATCGCTCATGACCGCACTGTACGAGGACGGGCCCGGCCGCCGTCGGCCCGGGGCGGCCGGGGCCGCTGGGTACCCTGATCCGGAGCTCCCTCCGTACCGCCGGAATCCGGCCGGACCGAACCGAAGAAGGCACCACCGTGACCGTGACGCACCCGCTCCTGGACCTGGCCCCGCTGACCGCCGCGCACTTCGCGTCGATCGAGCGGCGGGTGGCCGCGCTGCTCTCCACGGAGCAGGACGTGGTGATCACCCAGGGCGAGGCGCTGCTGCCGCTCGAAGGGTGCATCCGGAGCGGGGCGCGGGCCGGTTCGACCGCGCTGAACGTCGTCACCGGCCCGTACGGGCAGACCTTCGGGAACTGGCTGCGGGACTGCGGCGCGACCGTGGTCGACCTGGAGGTGCCCTTCCACACGGCGGTGACGGCGGAGCAGGTGGAGCGGGCGCTCGCCGAGCACCCGGAGATCGACTTCGTGTCCCTGGTGCACGCGGAGGCGGCCACCGGCAACACCAACCCGGTCGCGGAGATCGGCGAGGTCGTGCGGGCCCACGGCGCGCTGTTCTACCTGGACGCGGTGGCGTCGATCGGCGCGGAGCCGGTGCTGCCGGACGCCTGGGGCGTGGACATGTGCATCATCGGCGCGCAGAAGGCGATGGGCGGTCCGGCGGGCGTGTCCGCGGTGTCGGTGAGCGCGCGGGCCTGGGAGCGGTTCGCCGCCAACCCGGCCGCGCCGCGCCGCTCGTACCTCTCGCTCCTGGACTGGAAGGAGCGCTGGATCGACGGGGGCCGGAAGGCGCTGCTGCACGCGCCCGCGCAGCTGGAGATGCTGGCCCTGGAGGCCTGTGTGGAGCGGATCGAGGCGGAGGGCCTGGACGCGCTGATGGCGCGGCACGCCTCTGCGGCGGCGGCGACCCGCGCGGGCGCGCTCGCGCTCGGCGGCGGTCTGGAGCCGTACGTGTACGAGGCGGGGGACGCGGCCCCGGTGGCGACGACGCTGCGCGCGCCGGAGGGCGTGAACGCCGCCGGGCTGGTGGCGAAGGCGCTCGCGGCCGATCCGTCGCTGCCGCTGATCGCGGGCGGCGGGGCGCTGTCCGGGGAGATGATCCGGGTCAACCACTACGGGGTGGACGCGACTCCGGGCGCCGTGCAGTCCTCGCTCGCCGCGCTGGGCGCGGCGCTCGGCGAGACGGGCCGCGCGGTGGACCTGGAGGGCGCGCGCCGTGCGGTGACGGCGGCCTGGAAGTAGCCCGTACGGGCTGGGAGGGGCGGGAACCCGGCACCGGGGTCCCGCCCCTTCGCGTCGTGCGCCCGGACGGTTACAGCGCCGGGTAGTCCGTGTAGCCGCGGTGGTCGCCGCCGAAGAAGGTGGCGGGATCCGGGGTGTTGTAGGGGCCGCCGGCCCTCAGGCGGGCGGGCAGGTCGGGGTTGGCGATGAAGAGGGCGCCGTAGGCGACGAGGTCGGCGGTGCCGTCCTCGATCAGGGCGAGGGCGTCGGGGCCGGTGGGGCCCTCGGTGGCCGGGTTGAGGACGAAGGTGCCGGAGAACGCCTTGCGCAGGGCGAGGGTCAGCTCGCGGACCTCGGGCGCGGGCTCCGTGACGTGCAGGTAGGCGATGCCGATCGGGTCGATCGCGGCGACGAGGGCCGGGTAGATCGCGTCGGTGTCGGTCTCCTCGATGTCGTTGTAGGTGTTGGCCGGGGAGATCCGCAGGCCGGTGCGCCCGGGGCCGATCTCGGCGGCGACCGCCCGGACGACCTCGACGGCAAAGCGAATGCGGTTCTCGACCGGGCCGCCCCACTCGTCGGTGCGACGGTTGGAGCCGGTGGCGAGGAACTGCTGGACCAGGTAGCCGTTGGCGCCGTGGATCTCGACGCCGTCGAAACCGGCCTCGACGGCGTTGCGGGCGGCGGCGGCGAAGCCCGCGATCGTCTCCCGGACCTCGTCGGCGGTCAGCTCGCGCGGGGCGACGAACTCGATGAGGCCGCTGCCGGCGTAGAGCTTTCCGGCCGGGGCGACGGCGGAGGGGCCGACGGGGTGGAGGTCGCCGCCGAGGACCTCGGGGTGGCTGATCCGGCCGGCGTGCATGAGCTGGGCGAAGATCCGGCCGCCCTTCTCGTGGACGGCGTCGGTGACCTCGCGCCAGGCGGCGATCTGCTCGGCGGTGTACAGGCCGGGGGTGTCGGGGTAGCCCTGGCCGACGGGCGCGGGCTGGATGCCTTCGGTGATGATGAGGCCGGTGGAGGCGCGCTGGGCGTAGTACTCCGCGACGAGCGGGGTGGGGGTGCGGCTCAGTCCCTCGGCCCGGCTGCGGGTCATGGGGGCCATGGCTATGCGGTTGGCGAGCCGGGTGCCGGCGAGGTCGATCGGATCGAAGGCGGTGGTCATGGCGATCCCTTCGCACAAGGTATGTGGTCGACCAAGTATCCGGCTTGTGTGGTCGGCCAAATATCTGGTTCGGACGCCACTGTAACCCATTCATTGGCCGACCAAGGTAATCTTTGCGTGACGACGTCTCGAGGAGCCCCCGTGTCAGGAACCGACCCCGTCTGTACCGAGCCGCCGCTCGCCGCCACGCGCTGCGGGCCCGTCGGCCACTCCCTGGCGCGGGTCGCGCGGATGCACCGGATCGCCATGGGGCGGCGGCTGCGCGAGCTCGGGCTCTACCCGGGCCAGGAGCTGATGATGATGCGCCTGTGGGACTGCGGTCCGGTCCGGCAGTCGGAGCTGATCCAGTCCCTGGGCCTGGACCCGTCGACGGTGACGAAGATGCTCCAGCGGCTGGAGCAGTCCGGCCACGTCCGCCGGGGCCCGGACCCGGCGGACCGGCGCGCGGTCCTGGTCGAGGCGACGGGGAAGGGCCAGGCCCTGCGCACCGGCGTCGAGGACGTCTGGCGGGACCTGGAGTCGCTCTCGCTCGACGGCCTCTCCCCGGCGGACGGGGCGGAACTGGCCCGGCTGCTCGACCTCGTCGCGGAGAACCTGCGCGAGGAGACGGGGGAGGCGGGCGACTGCCCGCCGGGGGCGACGGTCTGCTGAGGGGCGGCCCCCTCGCGCCTCAGCCCGCCAGGACGTCCAGGGCCCGGTCCACGTCCGCCGCCGTGTTGTACAGGTGGAAGGAGGCCCGCAGGTTGCCCGCGCGGGCCGAGAGCAGGACGCCGGCCCTCTCCAGGGCGTCCGCGCGGTCCCCGAGCCCCGGGACGGCGACGACCGTCGAGTCGTCCGCGACCGGCTCGTGCCCGAGGGAGCGGAGCCCGGCGCGGAAGCGGGCCGCGAGCCCCTTGTCGTGGGCCTCGATCCGCTCGATGCCGACCTCTTCGAGGAGGGCGAGCGAGCGGGCCGCCCCGTGGTACGAGAGGAAGGCCATCGGCTCGTCGAACCGGCGCGCGGAGCGGGCGAGTTCGCGGACCGGTCCGTAGCTGTTGGCCCAGCGCTCCTCGCCGGTGACCCAGTTGGCGTGGATGGCGACGAGCGAGTCCTGCGCCTCCTCGGTGACGGTGAGGAAGGACGCCCCGCGCGGGCAGAGCAGGTACTTGTAGCCGCCCGCGACCGTGTAGTCCCACTCCCCCGCGCGCAGCGGCAGCCAGCCCGCCGCCTGGGTGGCGTCCAGGAGGGTGCGGGCGCCGTGGGCGGCCGCGGCCTCCCGCACCGCCGCGAGGTCGGCCGTCCGGCCGTCCGACGACTGCACGACGGAGAGGGCGACGAGGTCGGTCTCCGGGCGCACGGAGGCGGCGAGCCGTTCGAGCGGGGCGAAGCGGACCTTGAGGTCGCCGCGGATCGTGAAGGGGGTGATGACGGAGGAGAAGTCGCCCTCGGGGAGGAGGACCTCGGACCCGGCGGGCAGCGACTGGGCGATCATCCCGCAGTGCACGGCGACCGAGCTGCCGACGGCGACGCGCTCGGGGGCGACCCCGGTGAGCCGGGCGAAGGCCGCCCGGGCCTCGTCGACGATCTCGAAGCTCCCGGACCCGCCGGGGCGCCCGTCGGCGGTCTCCCGCGCGAGGAGCGTGACGGCCTCGACCGTGCGGCGGGGCATCAGCCCGCAGGTGGAGGTGTTGAGGTAGGTCTTCTTGGGCGCGAACTCGGCGCCGCCGAGCGGCTGGTCGAGGGAATCCATGGCCCCACCCTGGATCCCCGGTGATCGTCCGTCAATCGCGGCCCCACCCGGGGGAACGTCCAAGCGCGGCTTATCGTCGCAGGTCGGAGCGGGTGAGGGGGCCCGACCCGGGACGGCGGGAGCCGGAATCCGGGCCGGGGCGGGACCGGCTCAGGCCCCGGGGACCTCGCAGCCGTCCGGGCCGCAGGCCTCCGCGTCGGCGCCGAGCGGCTGGAGGGCGCGGCCCTGCCAGGCCTGTTCGAGGGCCTGGGTGAAGACCTCGGCGGGCTGGCCGCCGGAGAGGCCGTAGCGGCGGTCGAGGACGAAGAACGGCACGCCGTCGGCGCCCAGTTCGGCGGCCTCGCGCTCGTCCTCGCGCACGTCGTCGGCGTAGGCGGTCCCGTCGGCGAGGACGGCGCGGACCTCGGCCTCGTCGAGACCGGCCTCCACGCCGAGCGCCACCAGGGTCCCGGTGTCGAAGACGGAGCGCTCCTCGGCGAAGTTGGCCCGGTAGGCCAGGTCCAGGAGTTCGCCCTGCCGTCCGCGCGCCTTGGCGAGGTGGAGCAGCCGGTGGACGTCGAAGGTGTTGCCGTGGTCGCGGCCCTCGGTGCGGTAGCCGAGCCCCTCGGAGTGCGCGTTGGAGGCGACGTGCGCCTCCATGGCCCGGGCCTCGTCGAGGGTGCGGCCGTACTTCTTCGCCAGCATCTCCAGGACGGGGGCCGTGTCGCCCTTGGGGCGGCCGGGGTCGAGCTCGAAGGAGCGGTGCACCACCTCGACGTCGTCGCGGTGCGCGAAGGCCGCGAGCCCCTTCTCGAAGCGTGCCTTTCCGATGTAGCACCAGGGGCAGGCGATGTCGCTCCAGATCTCGACGCGCATGGGTTCTCTCCGGGGGTGTGACGAAGGGTCCGACATGGGGTGTTCCGTGCGGGGAACGCTCCCACCGGCCTCTCCATTCCTGCCGCGGCCCCGGTGTGAGGCGGAGCACGGGGCAGTCGCCGCCGGGCGCGAGGGGGTGGCTTCTTCCGGGGGACGATCCACCCCGGCGGGGGACGACCCACCCCTCGCCACTCTCAACGTATAGCGCACAGGGGGGCTTGCGGCAAGGCCCCCTCCGTGGCGCAGAATCGCCGATCTGCCCGGAGAGGTTCCGGGTCGGAAGCCGCGAAACGGGAGATCCACCACGTGCCCACCTCTTCGTCCGCCCCTCTCCGCGCCACCGCCGCGACCGGCGCGTTCGACCTGCCCGACCGGCTCTCCGCCAAGGCCGACCCGGCGCTGATCGCCGCCGACGAGCGGCACTTCGCCGCCGTCGCGGAGAGCCTGGAGCGGTCCGTCGCCGAACTGTCCGGGCGGCTCGACGCCCTGCGGAGGGCGCCCGGCGGCATCGGGCGCGAGGCGATGGAGCGGGACTCCGAGATCCACCGGCTGACCGCGCGCCTGCGGACCCTGCGCCGCTTCGGCCTCGACCTCTGCCTGGGCCGGGTCGTCGGCGCGGACGGTTCCGAGCCGGTGTACGTCGGGCGGCTCGGGCTCACCGACGACACCGGCCGCCGCCTGCTGATCGACTGGCGCTCCCCGGCCGCCGAGCCGTTCTTCGGGGCGACCCACGGCAACCCGATGGGGCTCGCCAGCCGCCGCCGGTACCGCTGGACCGGCGGCCGGATCGGCGACTACTGGGACGAGGTGTTCACCGCCGAGGGCCTGGAGGGGCACGCGGCGCTCGACGACCAGTCGGCGTTCGTCGCGAGCCTGGGCGGCAGCCGCTCGCCCCGGATGCGCGACGTGCTCGCCACCCTCCAGGCCGACCAGGACGCCGTCGTCCGGGCCGGCTCCCGGGGCGCGCTCGTCGTGGACGGCGGCCCGGGCACCGGCAAGACCGTGGTCGCCCTGCACCGCGCCGCCTACCTCCTGTACGCGGACCCGCGCCTCGGCCGCCGCGGGGGCGGCGTGCTGTTCGTCGGGCCGCACCAGCCGTATCTGGACTACGTCTCCGACGTCCTGCCCGGTCTCGGCGAGGAGGGGGTGCGGACCTGCACGCTGCGGGACCTCGTCGCGGAGGGGGCGGGAGCGGTGGCCGAGGAGGATCCGGAGGCGGCCGCCCTGAAGTCCTCGGCGGACATGGTGGGGGCGATCGAGACGGCCGTCCGGTTCTACGAGACGCCCCCGGCGGAGGCGACGACGGTCACGACCCCGTGGGGCGAGGTCCGGCTGACCGCCCGCGACTGGGCGCGGGCGTTCGGGGCTCCGGAGGCGGGGACCCCGCACAACGAGGCGCGCGAGCAGATCCGGGAGGAGCTGGCCGAGATCCTGCGGGACGGGCTCGGCGCCGACGTCCCGGAGGAGGAGTTCCGGGCGTCGCTGCGCGGGGACCGGGAGCTGACGGCCGCGCTCCACGGCGCGTGGCCGCTGATCGAGGCGGCCGACCTGGTCGGGGACCTGTGGACGGTCCCCGCCTACCTGCGCCTGTGCGCGCCCTGGCTCGGCCCGGACGAGGTGCGGCGGCTGCGGCGGACGGACGCGGACGCGCACGCGTGGACGGTGTCCGACCTGCCGCTCCTGGACGCGGCCCGCCGGCGGCTCGGCGACCCGGAGGCGACGCGGCTCGGGCGCCGGCGGGAGGCCGCCGTCGCCGCCGAGCGCGCCCGCCGGGCCGAGGTCACCGCGAGCCTGCTGGAGAACGTGGTGATCGACGAGAGCGAGGGCGCGATGGGGATGCTGCGCGGGCGGGACCTCCAGGACAGCCTGATCGACGAGGGCGCGCTGCCCGCCGCCGCGCCGGACCCGCTGGCCGGTCCCTTCGCGCACGTCGTCGTGGACGAGGCGCAGGAGCTGACCGACGCGGAGTGGCGGATGCTGCTCGCGCGCTGCCCGTCCCGGAGCCTCACGATCGTCGGCGACCGCGCCCAGGCCCGGCAGGGCTTCACCGAGTCGTGGCGGGAGCGTCTGGAGCGGGTCGGGATCGACCGGATCGAGGTGGCCTCCCTGAGCGTCAACTACCGGACGCCCGAGGAGATCATGGCGGAGGCGGAGCCGGTCGTCAGGGCCGCGCTCCCGGACGCCAACGTGCCGGTGTCCGTCCGCCGCGGCGGCGTGCCCGTCGCGTACGGGCCGGCCGGGGACCGGGACGCGGTCCTGGACGCCTGGCTCGCGGAGCACGCGGAGGGGACGGCCTGCGTCATCGGCGACCCCTCGTTCCGCGAGCGGCCCCGCGTCCGCTCCCTGACCCCGTCCCTCGCGAAGGGCCTGGAGTTCGACCTGGTCGTCCTCGTCGACCCGGAGGCGTTCGGCGAGGGCGTCGCGGGGGCGGTGGACCGGTACGTCGCGATGACCAGGGCGACGCGGAGCCTGGTGGTCCTGAGGAGCGCCTGACGCGGGCGGGACCCCCTCGCGTACGGGGTGCGGTCCCCGTGCCGGAGGAGGCCGTCTCCCCCGTGCGGCGGAGGCGGTTCGCCGGGCGGGAGGAGGGGGCGTACGGGGCCCGCGCGGGAGCGCGGGGGCATGATGACATCGGCCGCACGCCGCCCCGCCCCGGTACCGACCGCACACCGCCCCGCTCCGGTACCGACCGCCGCCGTCGGCCGGGGCGCGCCCGCCGCGGGCCGCCGGGCCGCGGTCCCGCGGGCCCGCGCGGACGGCTCCTTCGGCGCGTCGCCCGTCCCGTCGGCCGAGGTCCGGAGGAACTCCTCCCACACCTCGTCCGGCACCGACGACCCGCCCCGTTCCCCGCCCACTCCCGGCCCCTCCCCGTTCCCCGTGGTTCTCCACGTGCTCGCGGCCCCTCCCCCGGGGGCCTCCGCACGATCACACAGCCGATCGAACGAATCCGGACATGAAGGTTCGCTGAGAAACGGGACGCGACCGGAACGTCCGCCACCGCTCCGTTCGTCCCGACAAGTGCGATGAACAAGACGATCAGGCACACCTCGGTCTTCGTGCTGCTCCTCGTGCTCGCCCTCCTGGGCCGGGCCACGTGGGTGCAGGCGTACGAGGCCCGGGCGCTCGCGGACGACCAGAAGAACCGGCGGAAGACGATCGCGCAGTACGCGCAGCCGCTCGGGAACATCGTCGTGGCCGGCTCACCGGTCACCGGCTCGGAGAGGACGGAGGGTTCGGACCTGGAGTACCGGCGGACCTACACGGACGGCGAGCTGTACGCGGCCGTCACCGGCTACGGCTCGCAGGCGTACGGCGCCACCCAGCTGGAGGGCATCTACGCCGGCGTCCTCGACGGCACCGACGACCGGCTGAAGAACCCGCTGGACGCGGTGACCCGCGAGAGGCAGGAGCCGGGCACGGTCCTCACCACGATCGACCCCGCCGTGCAGAAGGCCGCCCACCGGGCGCTCGGGAGCAAGAAGGGCGCGGCCGTCGCCGTCGACCCGGTCAGCGGCCGGATCCTCGCCCTGGCCTCCACGCCGTCCTACGACCCGTCGAGGATCTCCGGGACGAACGACGGGGCCGCCTGGCGGGAACTGACCGGCGACGCGGACAAGCCGCTGGTCAACCGGGCGCTGCGGCAGCCGCTGCCGCCGGGCTCCACCTTCAAGCTGGTCGTCGCGGCGGCGGCCCTGGAGGACGGCCTCTACCGCTCGGTGGACACGGCGACGGAGAGCCCCGACCCGTACACGCTGCCGCACACCCGGACCGTGCTGCGGAACGAGAACGCCTCGGCGCCCTGTGAGAACGCGACGATCCGCACCGCGCTGCGGTACTCCTGCAACAACGTCTTCGGCAAGATGGCCGCCGACCTGGGGCAGGACAAGGTGCGGGCCGTGGCGGAGAGGTTCGGCTTCAACGACTCCGAGCTCGACGTGCCGGTCCGGGCGCACGCGAGCGTGTACCCGTCGAAGATGGACCCGGCGCAGACGGCGCTCAGCGGCATCGGCCAGTTCGACGTGACGGCCACCCCGCTCCAGATGGCCATGGTGTCGGCGGCGATCGCCAACGACGGGCTCCTCGCGGCCCCGCACATGGTGTCGGAGGTCGTCGACTCCGACGGCGACGCGCTGGCCTCGTTCGAGGACGGGGACACCCGGCGGATCGTCTCGTCCGCGACGGCCGCGCAGCTGCGGAGCGCGATGGTGACCGTGGTGGAACGGGGCACCGGCACGAACGCGGCGGTCGCCGGGGCGGAGGTCGGCGGCAAGACCGGCACCGCGCAGCACGGCGAGAACAACAGCGGGACGCCGTACGCCTGGTTCACCTCGTACGCGAAGGACCCCTCGACCGGGAAGCAGGTCGCCGTCGCGGTGATGATCGAGGACTCGGGCGCGGCCCGCTCCGAGGTCAGCGGCAACGGCCTGGCGGCGCCGGTGGCGCAGAAGATGATGGCGGCGGCGCTGAGGTGAGCGGCGGAGGACGGGGGCGGTGACGTGACGGCGCCGATGACGTGACGGCGGGGCGGTGGCAGCGGCGGGGCGGTGGCAGCGGCGGGGCCGAAGCGACGCGGGGCGGGGCCGAAGTGACGCGGGGCGGGGCCGAAGTGACGCGGGGCGGGGCCCGATTGGCCGTCGGGCCCCGTCACGCGATATGCAGGGGCGCGCTCACATCCGAGCACACATTCGATCCGTACCCCTGCTCCCACCTCGCGGAGGACCGCCGTGCGTCTGCCCCGTTCCCTGTCCGGCTGGACCATGGCGGTCTTCGGCGTGCTCGCCGCCGCGCTCGGCGTGGTGGGCCTGGTCGTCCCGGACGCCCTGCTCGCGGTCATGGGCTTCGAGCCGGTGCCCGACGGCGGGCGCGCGGACGGCGACCACACCCTGGTCTTCCTGACGGCCTCCTCGATGGCCGCGCTCAACATGGGCGTCTACTACGTCCTGGCCTCGCTCGCCGACTGGAAGGCCTTCTTCCGCTGGACGGTCCCCTTCCGCCTCCTCACCTGCGCGGTCTTCACCCTGGCCGTCCTCACCGGCCGCGCCCCGGCCGGCTTCCTGGGCGTGGGCCTGTGGGAGGGCGTCGGCGCGCTCGTGACCGGAGCGGCGCTGCGGTACGAGACGAGGAAGGGCTCGGACGCCCCCTAGGGCGTGTGTCGAAAGTCCCGCCTGCCCGGCGGCGCCCGGCACGCACGCTCGCGGCGTTGTCGGGATCACCCCGATACAACCAGTATCGGGGCGACCCTCCGCCTTGCGATCGCACGCACCGGACACCGCCGGGCCTGCCCTCCGGGCAGACGGCGCTACTTTCGACACACGCCCTAGGTGCGGCGCGGCCTCCGGGCGGGGAGCATGGAGGAAAAGCGCGGGCGCGGCGGGAGGAGGCAGGGTGACGGCCGGTTCCTTCCCTGGGACGGCGGGGCGGGTCGGGGTGCCCCTGGACGGCAAGGGGCTGCTCGACGTGCTCGGGGTCGCGGCCATCGTGGTGGACGCGCGCGGCCGGATCGTGCTGTGGAGCCCGCAGGCCGAGAGCCTCTTCGGCTTCCGCGCCGAGGAGGCCCTCGGCGAGTACGTGGCCCGGCTGATCGTCGGCGAGGACCACCGGGAGGAGGCGATGCGCCTCTTCGGCGAGGTGCTCGCCGCCGGCACGACCTGGTCGGGCACCTTCCCCGTACGGCACAAGGACGGCTCATCCCGGCAGGTGGAGTTCCGCAACATGCGGCTCACCGACGACCTGGGCGGGCTCTACGCCCTGGGGATCGCCGCCGACCGCTCCGTCGTCGAGCGGGTCGAGGCCGAGCTGGCCCTCTCCGACCGGCTGGTCTCCCAGTCCCCGATCGGCCTCGCCGTCTTCGACACCGCGCTGCGCTTCGTCCTGGTGAACCCGGCCCTGGAGCGGATCAACGGCATCCCCGCCGCGCTGCACACCGGGCGGCGGATCTCCGACATGCTGCCGGGGATCGACGCGCCGGGGGTGGAGGAGGCGCTGCGGACGGTCCTGGCGACGGGCGAGCCGCTGCTCGACCACCCGACGGTGGGCCGCACCCCGGCCGACCCGGACCGCGACCACGTCTGGTCGGTGTCCTTCTACCGCCTGGAGGGGGGCGAGGGCCGGGTCCTGGGCGTGGCGGCGTCGGTGATCGACGTGACCGAGCGGCACCGCGCGGACGCGGAGGCGGACCGGTCCCGGCGGCGGCTCGCGCTCATCGCGGAGGCCTCGGCCCGGGTCGGCACCACCCTGGAGGTGGAGCGGACCGCCGACGAGCTGGCCTCGGTCGTGGTGCCGGCCCTCGCGGACGTCGCCGCCGTCGACGTCCTGGACTCCGTCCTGTCGCTGCGCAGGCCGGGCGCGCCGGACGAGGGGCCCGCGCTGTTCCGGGCGCTCGCGGTGAAGGCGGCGGGGCCGACGGAGGCGCTGCCGGCCGCCGACCCGCCGGGGTCGGTCGCGATGTACGGGGCGGACCGGCTGGTCACCCGGTGCGTGCACACGGGGCTGCCGGTCCTGGTGGAACGGGTCGGCCCCGGTGACCTGTCGCGGATCGCGCGGAGCCCGGAGGCGGCGGAGATGCTGGCCAGGGCCGGGGTCCACTCGTACCTGGCGGTGCCGCTGATCGCGCGCGGCGAGGTGCTCGGCGCGCTCGACATGAAGCGGGACCGCAACGCGCTGCCGTTCGACGGGGACGACGTGCTGCTCGCGACGGAGCTGGCGGCCCGGGCGGCGGTGAGCATCGACAACGCGCGCTGGTACCAGAGCGTGCGGAACTCGGCGGTGACGCTCCAGCGCAGTCTGCTGCCGGGGGCGCCGCCGGCCCGGGCGGGCCTGGAGGTCGCGGCCCGCTACCAGCCGGCGCAGGCGTCGAGCGAGGTCGGCGGGGACTGGTACGACGTGATCCCGCTGCCCGACGACAAGACGGCGCTGGTCGTCGGGGACGTGATGGGCAGCGGGATCGACGCGGCGGCGACGATGGGCCGGCTGCGGACGGCGACCTGCGCGTTCGCGGACCTCGACCTGTCCCCGGCGCAGGTCCTGCGGCACCTGGACCGGATCACGGAGGGCCTGGAGCACTACATCGCGACCTGCCTCTTCGCCGTGCACGACCCGGCCAGGGAGCGGTGCCGGATCGCGAACGCGGGCCACCTGCCGCCCGTGCGGGTCCCGGTGGACGGTCCGGCCGAGCTGGTGCGGCTCTCGACCGGCGTGCCGCTGGGGGTGGGCGGCGGCACCTTCCGGACGGCCCGGGTGCCGTTCCGGCCCGGTGACCGCCTGGTGCTCTACACGGACGGTCTGATCGAGACCCGCGACGAGGCGATCGACGAGCGGCTCGCGCTCCTCGTGGGCCTGCTGGACGAGGCGCGCGGGCCCCTGGAGGAGACCTGCGACCTGCTGCTGCGGGCGCTGCGCCGGCCGGGCGCGCCGGACGACGTGGCGCTCCTGATCGCCCGGAGCACGGGATGACCGCGCGCGGGCGGCGGGAGGACCCGGGGCCCGGCGCCGGCCGGGGGCGGAAGCGGGCCCGGCGGGAGAGGGGGAGGCGGCGCGAGACCGGTCTGCGGAGTGTCGCCGGGCAGGTCTTCGCCCTGGAGGCGCTGATCGCGCTCCTGGTGATCGTGGCGGCGGCGTTCGTCACGTTCCACCAGGAGCGGCGGGACACCGAGCGGGACGCCCGGGCCCGTTCGCTCGCGGTGGCGGAGGCCCTCGCGAACGCCCCGGGCATCGACGCGGCACTGGCCTCGCCCGATCCGACGGCGCGGCTCCAGGACGAGGCGGAGGCGATCCGGCGGGCCACGCGGCTCGACTTCATCGCGATCCTGGGTCCGGACGGGATGCGGTACACCGACTCGCAGCCGGACCTGATCGGCCGCCGGGCGGTCGGCGACCTCTCCCGGGCGGCGGTGGACGGCGAGTCGTACACGGAGATCTTCCAGGGCGCGCCGAACGACGCGGTGCGGGCCGTGGTCCCCGTGGTGAACGACCGGGGCAGGATCGTCGGCCTGGTGACCAGCGGCATCGAGGTGGAGAACATCGCGCACTCCGTCCGGGACCGGCTGCCGCTGCTCGCCGGGGCGGCGGGCGGCGCGCTCCTGGTGGCGGTGGGCGGGGCGGCCCTGGTGAGCCGGCGGCTGCGGCGGCAGACGCACGGGCTCGGGCCGGCCGAGATGACCCGGATGAAGGAGCACCACGAGGCGGTGCTGCACGCCGTCCGGGAGGGCGTCCTGATCATCGACTCCGACCACCGGCTGCTGCTCGCCAACGACGAGGCGCGCCGGCTGCTCGGCCTCGGGCCGGAGGCCGAGCGGCGGCACGTCTCGGAGCTGGGCCTCGACCCGCGCACGGTCGAGCTCCTGGAGTCGGGGGAGGCGGCGACCGACGAGGTGCACCGGGCGGGCGACCGGCTGCTCGCGGTGAGCGTGCGGCCCACGCTGCCGCACGGCTCCGAGTCCGGCTGCGTGATGACGATGCGGGACACCACCGAACTGGCGGCGCTGTCCGGCCGGGCGGCGCTGGCCCGGGGCCGGCTCCAGCTGCTGTACGAGGCGGGGGTCAGGATCGGGACGACCCTGGAGGTCGTGCGGACGGCGGAGGAGCTGGCGGAGGTGGCGGTGCCGCGGTTCGCGGACTTCGCCACGGTGGAGCTCCTGGAGCCGGTGCTGCGCGGGGAGGAGCCGTCCGAGATCGTGGCGACGGCGGCGGCGACGGCGGAGATGCGGCGGACGGCGCTGAGCGGGGTGCGGGGGGACCGGCCGCTCCAGCCGGTCGGGGACACCGTCCGCTTCGACGTGCCCAGCACCCCGATGGCCATGGCGCTGTCCTCGGGGCACGCGGTGGTGCAGCCGGAGCTCGCGGCGGCGGAGGGCTGGCGGGCGCAGGACCCGGAGGGGGCGGCGCAGGCCCTCGCGTACGGGATGCACTCGCTGCTCACGGTGCCGCTGCTGGCCCGCGGGGTGGTCCTCGGGATGGCGAACTTCTGGCGGGCGGACACGCAGGAGCCGTTCGGGGAGGAGGACCTGTCGTTCGCGGAGGAGCTGGCGGCGCGGGCGGCGGTCGCGATCGACAACGCGCGCCGGTTCACCCGGGAGCACGCGATGGCGGTGTCGCTCCAGCGGAGCCTGCTGCCCCGGGTGCTGCCGGAGCAGAGCGCGGTGGAGGTCTCGTACCGCTACCTCCCGGCGAAGGCGGGGGTGGGCGGCGACTGGTTCGACGTGATCCCGCTGCCGGGGGCGCGGGTGGCGCTCGTGGTGGGGGACGTGGTGGGGCACGGGCTGCACGCGGCGGCGGCCATGGGGCGGCTGCGGACGGCGGTGCACAACTTCTCGACCCTGGACGTGCCGCCGGACGAGCTCCTCGGCCACCTCGACGAGCTGACGGGCCGGATCGACTCCCGGGAGTCGGAGGGGGTGGACGGGGAGGGGCGGCGGCGCGACGAGGGGATCACCGGCGCGACCTGCCTGTACGCGATCTACGATCCGGCGTCCGGGCTGTGCACGGTGGCGAGCGCGGGCCATCCGGGGCCCGCGCTGGTGGCCCCCGACGGGCGGGTGGAGTTCCCCGAGCTGTCGCCGGGGCTGCCGCTCGGGCTCGGTCTGGGCGAGGCGCCGTTCGCGTCGACGGAGCTGCGGCTGCCGGAGGGGAGCAAGCTGGTGCTCTTCACCGACGGCCTCCTGGAGGACCACGGGCGGGACTTCGACACGGGGCTCGGGCTGCTGCGGTCCACGCTCGCCCGTCCCGACCGGACCCCGGAGCAGACCTGCGCGGACGTCCTGACGGCGCTCCTCCCGCCCTCCCCGCGCGACGACATCGCGCTGCTGGTGGCGCGGACCCGGCTGCTCGACCGGGAGCGGATCGCCGAGTGGGAGGTGGCGCGGGATCCGTCGGCGGTGTCGCCGGTGCGGAACGCGGCGGCGGTGAAGCTGTCGGAGTGGGGGCTCGACGGGCTCGCGTTCTCGGCGGAGCTGATCCTCAGCGAGCTGATCACGAACGCGGTGCGGTACGGCGCGGACCCGGTGCGCGTGCGGCTGCTCCACGACCGGACGCTGATCTGCGAGGTCTCGGACGGCAGCAGCACCTCGCCGCACCTGCGGCACGCGGCGGCGACGGACGAGGGCGGGCGCGGGCTCTATCTGGTCGCGCAGTACGCGGAGCGCTGGGGCACGCGGTACGGGCGGCGCGGCAAGACGATCTGGGCCGAGCTGCGGGCGGGCGCGGGCGGGCCCGAGCCGGTGGAGGCGGCGGTGCCGGACCTGGACGCGCTGGAGGACCTGGCCTGGTGAGGGCGGGGGGGGGCGGGGATTCGCTAGGGTGCGCGGATGCCAGACACGCGTACGCACGGCGGTTATCGGACGGGCGGCCTGTGGGCCGGGGTGGGGATCTCGCTCGGCGCGGTGGTGATCGGCTCGGGGCTCGCCCTGTTCGCCATGCTGGAGTACGACGAGCGGTGCGCCCACGGCATGGTCCAGGGGCCCGGCCGGCTGCTGCGGACCCGGAACCAGGCGTTCCCCCCGGCCACCGTCTGCGAGTTCGAGCGGGGCGAGGTGTCCTCCCTCGGGAGTTCGTGGCTCCCGGAGGCGCTCCTCTGGGCCGCCCTGGCGGTCCTGGTCGTCTGCCTGTTCGCGGCGCTGGTGGCGGACTGGTTCGAGCCGCGCCCCGGCGACCCGCTGGTGGAGCCGAGGAGCAGGGCCGAGCAGGTGAGCCGCACGGGCGCCGCCTTCCTCGCGACCGGTTCCCTCTTCCTCCTGCTGTACGCGCTGGCCGGCTGGGAGCTGCTCGCCGGTCCGTCGTCGGCCTGTTCGGCGGGCGGGGGCTGGGGAAGCCTGCCGCCCAGGACGCTGGAGTACTCCTTCTTCCCGCCGCAGGCGACCTGCCAGTACCGGAGCGGCGGCACGGCCCTCCTCACCCCCGACTGGCTGTCCTCCCTGACGGCGCTCGCCGCCCTCCCCGCCCTCGTCGCCGGCACCGGCTTCGTCCTGGCGTGGCGCCGCCGCCGGGAGGAGCGGCGGGGCGCCGGGGGACGGGGGCGCGGGGTGCGGGACACGGCGGGCGGAAACACCGCGCGGGAGCACGCAGGACCCGGCCGGACTGATACGGGGGAGCCGGCCGGGTCCGGGTGACCGTCCGCGTGGGCGGGCCGGACCCGCTCACCGTAGGCCCGGCCGAAGATCGTCGCGAGCCGCGGAACGCGGAGCCTGTCCGGAATGCGCGACGGATCGGAGCGGCGGAAGCACGGCCCGGCCGGAGCGCGCGCCCCCGGCGGTCCGGCCCCGGGCCACGGCGACGAACACCGGGCCCCGGCCGCGGCTTTGGCCCGATACCGCCGCCGGGGCCGGAGGGCACCGGGTCGAGCGGCCCGCACCGCTCCCGTCAGCCCTCCGACCGCAGCGTCCGGGACGGGGACTCGCCGTACTTCTCGCGGTAGCGCGCCGCGAAGCGGCCCTGGTGGCCGAAGCCCCAGCGCCAGGCCACCTCGCTCACGCTCGCCTCGTCCGGCGCGGCCGCCCGCAGCTCCTCGCGGACCCGGTCGAGCCGGACCTCCCGCACGTACGCCATCGGGGACATCCCCACGTACTCCCGGAAGGACTCCTGGAGGCGGCGCACGCTCACCCGGGCCAGGGCGGCGAGTTCGGTCGTGGTGAAGGGGTGCTCGGGGCGTTCGCGCACCGCGTCCATCGCCCGTTTGACCGGCGCCGGGCGCCGGGCCTCCCCCGGGTGGTCGAGCGCCTCGCGCCAGGGGTGCTCGGCGGCCAGGAGCAGCCCGTTGAGCAGTGCCTCCTGGAGGGGGCCGGCCACCAGTTCGTGCCGGGCGAGGCCCTCCCCGGCCAGTGCCCCGTACGCCACCTGGCGGGCGAAGCGCACCCAGCTCAGGCCGGGGCCGCGCGTGATGTCCAGGTGCGGCGCGAAGACGAGCGGGCCGCGCGGCGGCCGGCCCGTCAGCCGTTCGAGGCGCTCGCGCAGCGCCGCCGCCCCGATCTTCACGGCCAGGGTCCGGCAGTCGCCGCTCCAGCGGTCCAGGAAGGTGTCCCCCGCCGGATCGAGCAGCAGCGCCCCGGCGACCGTCGCGACGAGCGGCGGGCCACCGCCCTGGCGCAGCTCCATCGTGCCGGTCAGCGGGGCGTTCAGGTGGTAGGCGCCCAGCTCCCCGAAGCTCATCCGGACGTCGGCCCCGCAGCTCAGGTCGCCGATGACCAGCGGCCCGAGGACGACGGTGTCGAAGCGCGCCGCGAAGGGCCGCGACCGGCGTTCGACGAGTTCCATGCGGCTCGTGTAGTACCGGGCGTCGAGCTCCTCGCGCGCCTCGTCCACGTCCCCCGTACGGAACGAGCCCCCGCCCGCCGGCCTCTCCCGCACCGCGCCCCCGCCCCGCCCCGCCGCCCCGACCGCGTCCGCCGCCGTTCCCCCGGCCCCCACAGCACCCATGGGGCGAAAGAATATTCATATGACGGATCTGACCGGGAACGGCAGGATGCCCGTCATGCCACGACCTCATGGATTCACGTACGAGCAGCGGCGCGACGGCTCCGTCGTCCTCACCCACCGGGGGCGCGCCGCGGGCGTGCTGCGCGGCGGGCGCGCCGAGAAGTTCCTGGCGGAGGTGGAGTCGGGCGACGCCCAGCTCGTCATGGCCCGCTGGACGGGCGCGTACCGCTTCGGCAACGAGCGGCAGGCCGCGAACCACCCGCGTAACCGGGGTGGCCGAACCGGGCGAAGGTAAGGGAACGGCAAAGGGGCCCGGATCGTTAGCCCTGGCATGACCGCTATGACCCCCGGCTCGAACATCCCTCTCACCGCCACGCGCGTGGCGGTGGACGTCGCCGCCCCGGTGCGACTCGACGTCTCGGGCCTGCTGCTCGGCGCCAACGGCAAGGTGCGCTCGGACGACGACTTCATCTTCTACAACCAGCCGGCCGGACCCGGTGTCACCTACCGCTCCGGCGGCGGGACCGCGCCCGACGCGATCCTGGTCGACACCGGTGCCCTGCCGGCCGGCGTCGAGAGGATCGTCGTCACGGCGAGCCCGGACGCCGCGGGCCAGACCTTCCAGGGCGTCGAGCCCACGGCGACGATCCGCGACGCGGACGGCGGCGGCGTGCTCGCCACCTTCACGCCGCCGCGGCTCGCTACGGAGACGGCGCTCGTGGTCGTCGAGATCTACCTGCGCAACGGCGCGTGGAAGGCCCGCGCCGTCGGCCAGGGCTACGCGAACGGGCTCGCCGGCATCGCGACCGACTTCGGCGTCTCGGTGGACGACGAGCCGGCCGCGCCCCCGGCCCCCGCCGCACAGGCCGCGCCCCCGGCCCCGCCCGTCGCCCCGGCGGACCCCCGGGTCGCGCCCCCCGCCCCTCCCGCTCCCCCGGCCGCCCCCGCCGCCCCCGCTCCCGGCGCCGGCAAGATCAACCTCGACAAGGGCCGGGTCAGCCTCCAGAAGAACCAGACGGTGTCCCTGGTCAAGGGCGGCCGTCCGCTGCTCTCCCAGGTCAAGATGGGCCTCGGCTGGGAGCCCGCCTACCGGGGCAAGGACATCGACCTGGACGCGTCCGTCATCGCGTACGGACCCCAGCGCAACCACCTGGACAGCTGCTACTTCGGCAAGCTGACCATCCTCAACGGCTCGGTCAAGCACTCCGGCGACAACCTCACCGGCGAGGGCGCGGGCGACGACGAGGTGATCACCGTCGACCTGGGCCGGCTGCCCGCCGAGGTCTCCGGCCTCGTCTTCACGGTCAACTCCTTCTCCGGCCAGAAGTTCACCGAGGTCGCCAAGGCCTACTGCCGGCTGCTCGACGCGGCGACGGGCGAGGAGCTGGTCCGCTTCGACCTGACCACCGCCGAGCCGCAGACCGGCGTGATGATGGCCAAGCTGATCCGGCAGTTCTCCGGCGAGTGGGAGATGACGGCGATGGGCGAGTTCGTGAAGTCGCGGACCGTCCGGGGCATGGTGAAGCCGGCCGCCCAGGCGCTCTGAACGACCGGCCCGACGGGGGGGGCTCCCGGGGATTCCCCGGGAGCCCCCCGTCCCGTCTCAGCGGCGGGGCTGGCGGCGCCAGGGGCCGGTGATCGCGACCATGATGCCCGGGTCCTGGATGTTGGCGAACAGCGTGTCGCCGTCGGGCGAGAAGACGACGCCGGTGAACTCGCTGCCGTTGAGGTCGTTGCGGGCGATCGGGTACGTGCGGCCGGAGTCGGTGGCGCCGAAGAGGTGCTGGACCCCTTCGCCGTCCTCGGCGATGACGAGCCCGCCGTACGGCGAGACGGTGATGTTGTCGGGGCCGTCGTAGGCGCCGTCCGCGTCGGGGTTCGCGTTCACGCCGAGCAGCACCTTGAGGGTGAGGGTGCGGCGCTTCGGGTCGTAGAACCAGACCTGGCCGTCGTGCGCGGCGCCCGGGCTCTCGTCGCGCGCGTAGGAGGAGACGACGTAGGCGCCGCCGTCCGCCCACCACATGCCCTCCAGCTTGCGGGCCCGGGTGACCTGCCCGGCCGCGAACTGCTTGCGGACGGGGGTGGTGCGGGCGTCGCGGTCGGGGACGTCGACCCAGTCCACGCCGTAGACGGTGCCGATCCGGGTGGCGCGGGAGAGGTCGTCGACGAAACGGCCGCCGGAGTCGACGCACTTGAAGGCCTGGAGCACGCCGGCGTCGTCGGCGAGGGCGCGGAGCCTGCCGCGCCCGTGCCGGAAGCCCTTCGGCGGCACCCAGCGGAAGAGCAGCCCGTTGGGGCCGGACGCGTCCTCGGTGAGGTAGGCGTGGCCCTGCCGGGGGTCGACGACGACGGCCTCGTGCTCGTAGCGCCCGAAGGCCTTGACCGGCTTCGGGTTCCGGTTGGCCCGGCGGTCGTGCGGGTCGACCTCGAAGACGTATCCGTGGTCCCTGGTCATGCCGTTGACCCCGGCGAGGTCGGCGTTCTCCTCGCCGGTCAGCCAGGTGCCCCAGTCGGTGCGGCCGCCCGCGCAGTTGGTGGAGGTGCCGGCGATGCCGACCCACTCGGCCACCGTGCCGTCGCGGTGCACCTCGACGACGGTGCAGCCGCCGGCCGCGGCCGGGTCGTAGACGAGGCCCTCGGCGAGCGGGACGGGGTGGGTCCACTTGGAGCGGGGGCCCTTGAGCTCGTGGTTGTTGACCAGGTACGTGGTGCCGCGCGGGCCCGCGAAGGCGGCGGTGCCGTCGTGGTGGGAGGGCGTGAACTCGCCGGACTCCAGACGGGTCACGCCGCTGTGGGTGACGACGCGGTAGGAGAACCCGGCGGGCAGGGCGAGCATCCCCTCCGGGTCGGCGACCAGCGGCCCGTACCCGAGCGCGTGGCCGTGCCCGTGCCCGTGGTCATGACCGTGCCCGTGCCCGGCTCCGTACGCCTGCGGCTCGTCGGACGCGAGCGCCTCGGGGGCGGTGGCGAGAGCTCCGACGACACCGGTGAGGGCGAGCCCCGCACCGGCGACGGCGGACTGCTGGGTGAACTCTCTGCGGTTGAGCGGCATGGTGGCGGGGTCTCCCTGTGGTGGCCGGATCTCGCGGCCACCTTCCCGCGCCTCCGCGAACACCGCCTGAACGCCACCGGAACACCGCCGGGCGCCCGGGGTCACCGGACACCCGGCGGCACCTCCTCCCGCCGTACCGACAGGAGCCGTACGCAGCCGTACGCACGGGAGGCGTACGCACGGGAGGCGTAGACGTCAGGAGCCGTACGCACAGAAGCCGTACGCGCGGCAGGCGTAGACGTCAGGAGCCGTACGCGCGAGAGGCGTACGCGCGCAAGCCGTACGCGTCAGCAGCCGCGCCCCTCAGGCGCCGCCCTGCGACCGCGCCTTGAAGGCGGCCTTGCGGGCCTCCTTCGCCGCGCCCTTGTCGCGGTGCAGCCGGCCCATCGCCTCCAGGACCTCCGCCGTCGCCGGGTGCGCCACCCGCCAGGCCGCCTCGAAGAAGCCGCCGTGGCGCCCGGTGAGGCCCTCGATCAGCTCCTGGAGCTCCTCCAGGTCACCGTCCGCGTCGAGCTGGGCCGCGATCGTGTCGATCGCCAGCCAGAAGATCATCGACTCCGGCGGCGCGGGCACGTCCGCCGCGCCGCGCTCCGCGAGCCAGACCCGGGCCAGGCCGCCGAGCTCGGCGTCGTCCAGGACCTCCCGGACGGCGGGCTCCGCCTCCGGCCCGACCAGGGAGAGGGTCTGCTGGCAGTGGAGGCGGCGGAGCGGGGAGCCCGCGTCGGAGCCCCGGGCGGCGTGCAGCAGTTCGCGGGCCGCGCCGAGGGCGTCGCGGCCGGCCAGCCAGACGGCGGTCTCCTCGCGGGCCGCGGGCTCCGGGTAGCCGGCGATCCCGTCGAGGAGGGCGTCGGCGCCCTTGCCGGCCAGGTCGCCGACGGCGGGCGCGTCGACGCCGGCCTCCAGCATCCGGGCCCGGACGCCGTAGAGGCCGAGCGGGGTGAGCCGGACCATGCCGTAGCGGGTGACGTCCTCGTCGTCGACGGAGACGGCGGGCTCCTCGCCCTCCTCGACCATCAGGGCCTCGTCCAGGGGCTGGTACTCCACGAGCCCGATCGGCTCCAGCATCCGGAACTGCTCGTCCAGCCGCATCATCGCGTCGGAGACCTGCTCCAGGACGTCGTCGGTGGGCTCGCCCATGTCGTCGGGGACGACCATCGACGCGGCGAGCGCGGGCAGCGGCACCGGGCCCTCGCCGGCCCCGCCCTCGCTGACGGTCAGCAGGTAGAGGTTGCCGAGCACGCCCTCCAGGAACTCGGCCTCGGCCTCGGGGTCCCAGTCGAGGGCGTCGACGTCGATCTCGCCGTCCTCGCCGAGGAGTTCGTCGAGGTCGTCGAGGACGGGGGCGACGGCGTCCGCGAAGACGGTGTCGAAGCCGTCCAACCAGAGCGCGAGGACGTCCCGGGGCGCACCGCCGGTGAGGAGCGCCAGGTTCTCGCCGGGCGCGGCCCGCCCGGGGACGTCCTCCTCCCCGGCCTCCCCGGCCGCCTCGCCGTCCTCGATCTCCACGAGGCCGGTGTCGACCGCGAGCCGCCAGGCGTCGCCCGCCCGGAACTCGCCCTCTTCGCCCGCCGGGAGGCCCAGGACCCCGGCCGCCGCCGGGAGCTGCTCGTCGACGAGTTCGCCGCCCGCGTCGACCCGGGTGTCGGGGCCGGCCCAGCGGGCGAGCCGGGCCGCGTCGGCGAGGAGGGGGGCGGCCAGGGCGTCCCGCGCCAGCTCCGCGTCCGCACGCAGCCGAACGGGGGGAAGGGTGGGGTGGTCCGCTGACATCTGGGGGGCTCCTCGGCGCGTGCGGGGTGAGCGGGTGGAAGGGGCTCGGAGAGTGGTCTCGGAGAACCGTCCCAGCGTAGACGCATCCGGGAGGGCGTCCGCCGGTTCACGGATCCGTCAGCCTTCGTACACCCGTCGACCCTTGACAAGTGGGGTGCCCTGCCAAGAGATTGACGCGCGTAGATCCATCTGCCGTTCCTCCCAGCACCCTCGGAGTCCCCGATGTCTTCCTCCATACCGAGAAGCGCGGCCGTCGCCGCCGTCGTGTCCGCCGCCCTGGCCGCCGGCCTGCTCGCCGGTTCGGCGAGCGCGTCCGCCGAGGACGGCGCCGGCGTCCGCATCCACGACATCCAGGGCACGACCCGCGTCTCGCCCCTGGTCGGGCAGCAGGTCACCGGTGTCACGGGCGTCGTGACCGGCGTCCGCACCTACGGCTCGCGCGGCTTCTGGATCCAGGACCCCACCCCCGACGCGAACCCCGCCACCAGCGAGGGCCTCTTCGTCTTCACCGGCTCCGTCCCGACCGTCGCGGTCGGCGACGCGGTGAGCGTGAACGGCACGGTCACCGAGTACGTCCCCGGCGGCCTCGCCTCCGGCAACCAGTCGCTGACGCAGCTCTCCAAGCCCGTCGTCACCGTCGTCTCGCAGGGCAACCCGGTGCCGGCCCCGGTGACGATCTCGTCCTGGTCCGTCCCCGGCGCGTACGCCCCGGCGGGCGACCCGGCCGCGGACGGCTCGATCAACGGCCTGACCCTGAACCCCCGGAAGTACGCCCTGGACTACTACGAGTCCCTGGAGGGCACCAACGTCCGGATCGGCACCTCGCGGGTGGTCGGCGCCACCGACCCGTACTCCGAGCTGTGGGTCACGGTGAAGCCGTGGGAGAACGCCAACCGGCGCGGCGGCACGGTCTACGGCTCGTACGAGGACCAGAACACCGGCCGCCTCCAGGTCCAGTCGCTGGTCCCGACCGCCCAGCAGCCGTTCCCGAAGGCGAACGTGGGCGACGTGCTCGCCGGCGCCACCGAGGGCCCGCTCGACTTCAACCAGTACGGCGGCTACACCCTGACCGCCCGCACCCTCGGCACGGTCGTGGACCGGGGCCTGGAGCGCGAGACCACGGACCGCCAGCACGGGAACGAGCTGGCCGTGGCGACGTACAACGTCGAGAACCTCGACCCGACCGACCCGCAGGAGAAGTTCGACGCGCTCGCCAAGGCGGTCGTGGAGAACCTCGCCTCGCCCGACGTCGTCGCCCTGGAGGAGATCCAGGACGACAACGGCGCCAAGAACGACGGCACGGTGAGCGCCGCCCAGACGGTGAAGAAGTTCACCGACGCGATCGTGGCCGCCGGCGGCCCGGCGTACGACTGGCGCTCGGTCGACCCGGAGAACAACAAGGACGGCGGCGAGCCCGGCGGCAACATCCGTCAGGTCTTCCTCTTCAACCCGGCGCGGGTCTCCTTCACCGACCGCCCGGGCGGCGATGCCACCACCGCGACCGGTGTCACCGGCCGCAAGGGGCACGCGGCGCTGACCGTCTCCCCCGGCCGGATCGACCCGGCGAACGCGGCCTGGGCGGACAGCCGCAAGCCGCTGGCGGGCGAGTTCGTCTTCCGGGGCCGCACGGTCTTCGTCATCGCCAACCACTTCGGCTCGAAGGGCGGGGACGAGTCGATCGTCTCCCACCACCAGCCGCCGAACCGTTCTTCCGAGGCCAAGCGCCTGCTCCAGGCCCAGGCCGTCAACGGCTTCGTGAAGCAGCTCCTCGCGGTCGAGAAGCAGGCCGACGTGCTGGTGGTCGGCGACATCAACGACTTCGAGTTCTCCGGCACCACGCAGGCGCTGACGGCCGGCGGCGCGCTGTACCCGGCGGTGAGGTCGCTGCCGCGCGGCGAGCGCTACTCGTACGTGTACCAGGGCAACAGCCAGGTCCTCGACCAGATCCTGACCAGCCCCGGGATCCACCGCTTCGCGTACGACAGCGTCCACATCAACGCGGAGTTCGCCGACCAGAACAGCGACCACGACCCGCAGGTCCTGCGCTTCCGCCCGTAGGCGCCCGGCAGGCCCCCGCACGCCCGCGCCGCGAGACCCGGCGCGGGCGTGCGCCACCGGGCTCCGGCCCGACGACCGGGACGGCCCCGGGCCGGCGCGTCCGGACCGGTTGCGCCGGGGCGGCGCGCGGCGGTGCGGGGCGACCCGCTCGGTGCCGGGCACGGGCGCACACCCTTCAGCGGCCCTTACCTTTCCGGCCAAGAAGATCTAAGTGGACCTTCAGCGTCCGCCCCGCCCAGACTTCCGGCATGACCACCGCACCGCCTTTCGGCCGCGCGCTCTGCGCGATGATCACCCCGTTCGCCCCCGACGGCGCGCTCGACCTCGACGCGGCGGGCGCCCTCGCCGTCCGGCTCGTGGCGGAGGGCTGCGACGGCCTCGTCCTCAACGGGACTACCGGCGAGTCCCCGACCACCACCGACGCCGAGAAGAACGCGCTGGTCCGCGCCGTCCGGGAGGCCGTCGGCCCCGGCCCCTCGGTCCTCGCGGGCGTCGGCAGCGCCGACACCGCGCACACCGCCGGGCTGGCCCGCGCGGCCGAGGAGGCGGGGGCGGACGGGCTGCTCGTCGTCACCCCGTACTACAGCCGCCCCCCGCAGGCGGCCGTCGAGGCGCACTTCCTGAAGGTGGCGGACGCGACCGGCCTGCCGGTGATGGTCTACGACATCCCCGGCCGCACCGGCACCCGCGTCGAGCCCGCCACGATGCGGCGGCTCGCCGCGCACCCGCGGATCGCGGCGGTCAAGGACTGCGCGTACGACCTGCTCGGCTCGGCCCGGCTGATCGCGGAGACCGGGCTCGCGTACTACTCGGGCTGCGAGGAGCTGAACCTGCCGCTGTACGCGGTGGGCGGCGCCGGCTACGTCAGCACGGTGGCGAACGTGGCGCCCCGCCAGCTGCGCGCGGTCCTCGACGCCTTCGACGCGGGCGACACCGCCGGGGCGGCCCGGCTCAACGCCCGGCTGCTGCCGCTCGCCGAGCGGATGATGGCCTCGGGCCTGCCGGGCACGGTGACCGCCAAGGCCCTCCTCGGCGGCCCGGTGCGGGAACCGCTGCTGCCCGCCGACCGGGAGGCGGCCGACGGGCTGCGCGCGCTCCACGCGGCGCTCCTGGGAGCGGATCAGGCGGAGTCCCCGCTGTAGGTGTGGCCGAGGATCGCGGCGTGCTCCAGGACGTCCTCCAGCGGGTCGTCGATCTGGCCGGTGGAGATCAGGGAGACGTTCGGGCCGTTGTGCGAGTGGAGGTGCGTCTCGTCCGCCGCCGCCGTTCCGGCGGACAGCAGGACCGCCACCGCCGCGAACACCCCGGTGGCCGTGTGCCTCGTCCTCATGTCGGCTCCTCGCCTCGTCTGCGTACGGGACGCTCCGCCCCGCCCTGATAACGCAGCGTCACCGGATCGGTTGCCGTGTGACGGGACGTTCACGGCTCCGTCCGGAGTTTCACGGCCCCGTCCCCGTTCCGTACCGCCCCGGGGCGGCGCGTGGACCCCCGGTTAGCCTGGGCCCGCTCCGGGCGCCGGACGGCTGCCCGGCCGTGGCACGACAGGACGAGGAACGGGAGCGGACGCATGCCGATACGTGGGGGAGGCGCGGCCGGGACGACGGCCGGCGGGGAGCGCGGGCCGTCCCGCAGACGCCTGGTGCGGCTGGCCGGGACCGGTCTCGGCCTGGCGGCGCTCGGCGCGGGCGCGTGGGGCTGCGGCCCGGCGGAGGAGCCCGCCGCCGACGCGACCGGGCCCGGGAAGAACGGGACGGCCCCGTCGACCGCTCCCGGCGACGCCTTCGCCACGCCTCCGCCCGGCACCGCCCCGCGTCCGCTGTGGCAGGACGGCGCCGCGCTCGGGGCGCTCGGCGCGATGGACGCGCTCGCCGTCGCGGGGGACGTGGTCGTGGTCTCCGGCGATCCTCTGACGGGCCGCTCCCTCACCACCGGCGAGCGGCTCTGGTCCCGCGAGAAGGTCGCCGTGCCGGGCGCGAAGCTGCTGCTCGCCGACGGCACCCTGTACCTGGCGAGCGCCCGGTACGACGGGGACGTGGTCGGCCTCGACCCGGCCACCGGCGAGGAGACCTGGCGCAGCAGGCTCGGCGGGAAGAAGTACGCGCAGCCCCGCACGATCGCCGTCGACGAGCGGCGGGTCTACGTCCTCGCCGGAATCCTGGAGGCGGACCACCGGGTCGGGGACAACGTGATCGCGGCCCTGGACATCGCCTCCGGCCGGGTGGTCTGGCAGGAGCGGCGCGACCGGGGCACCCAGGAGTTCGGCATCACCGCCGCCGTCTCCGGCCGCCACCTGGTCTACACGGACTTCCGGGAGAACGTGACGGTCCGCGACACCGCCACGGGCCGGCAGGTGTGGACGAAGAAGATCGGCCGCTCCAACAGCGAGCGGATCGCCGTCCACGGGGACCTGGTGGTCGTCGCCGACGGCGGGCGGCTGCGCGCCTTCGCCCTGGCCGACGGCGCGGAGCGCTGGTCGCTGGCCGGCGACACGTCGTACACCCGCTTCCACAGCCCGGCGGTGCTGGACGGGGTGCTCTACGTCTCCGACTCCGCGCACGTGCTGCGGGCGGTGGACCCGGCGACGGGCCGGGAGCGCTGGCGCAACGAGGAGCTCCTGGAGGTCGCGTACCCCTGGCAGTTCGTCACGGCGAACGGGAACCTCTACGCGGCGACGGAGCTCGACCCCCAGGGCGGGATCCTCGCCTTCGACGCCCGGAACGGGAAGCTGCGCTGGACGTACAACGACGGCACGGGCGCGGTCGACAAGTGGTACGTGGCCGCCTCGGGCAAGCGCCTCGCGGCCCTGCACGGAAAGCGGCTGACCGCCCTGCCGGCCGTCTGACGACGGGGCGGGGGCGGTCAGTCGCTCACGGGTTCTCAGTTGTGGCTGTGCAGGACCTCGTTGAGGCCGCCCCAGACCGCGTTGTTCGGGCGGGCCTCGACGGCGCCGGTGACCGAGTTGCGGCGGAAGAGGATGTTCGAGGCGCCGGAGAGGTCGCGGGCCTTCACGATCTCGCCGTCGGGCATCGTCACCCGGGTGCCGGCCGTGACGTACAGGCCGGCCTCGACGACGCACTCGTCGCCGAGCGCGATGCCGACGCCCGCCTCGGCGCCGATCAGGCAGCGCTCGCCGATGGAGATGACGACGTTGCCGCCGCCGGAGAGGGTGCCCATGGTGGAGGCGCCGCCGCCGATGTCGGAGCCGTCGCCGACGACGACGCCGGCGGAGATGCGGCCCTCGACCATCGAGGTGCCGAGGGTGCCGGCGTTGAAGTTGACGAAGCCCTCGTGCATGACGGTGGTGCCGGCGGCGAGGTGGGCGCCGAGGCGGACGCGGTCGGCGTCGGCGATCCGGACCCCGGCGGGCGCGACGTAGTCGGTCATGCGGGGGAACTTGTCGATCGAGGTCACCTGGAGGTGCAGGCCCTCGGCGCGGGCGTTGAGCCGGACCTTCTCGACGTCGTCGACGGCGACCGGGCCGAGCGAGGTCCAGGCGACGTTGGCGAGGAGGCCGAAGACGCCGTCCAGGCTCTGGCCGTGCGGCTTGACCAGGCGGTGGCTGAGCAGGTGCAGGCGCAGGTACGCGTCGTGGGCGTCGAGCGGCTTCTCGTCGAGCGAGGCGATGACGGTGCGGACGGCGACCACCTCGACGCCCCGGCGGGCGTCCACGCCGAGGGCCTTGGCGGCGCCCTCGCCGAGGGCGTTGACGGCCGCGTCGGGGTCGAGCCGCTCGGTGCCGGCGGGGCCGGGCGCGTCGGTCAGCTCGGGGGCGGGGAACCAGGTGTCGAGGACGGTGCCGTCGCCGGCGATGGTGGCGAGGCCGGCGGCGACGGCGCCGGTGGTGCGAGGAGCAGTGGTCATGACGGAAAACCTAACCGGCGGGCCCCCGCCCGGGCCAACCGGTCTCAGGTGTCGGTCCGGCGCGCCGTCGGTTCGGACGAGCCGTGACGAGGGGGTTCCGGTGCTTCGTCCGGCTCCCGGGGGTCCAGGATCCGGCCCAGCATCGCGCGCGCGTACTCCTCGTCGTACGCGCCGTCGGTGAGCAGGACCTGGAGGCAGACGCCGTCGACGAGGGCGACCAGGGCGCGGGCGGTGGCGGGATCGGTGCGGGGGGCCAGGACGGCGGTGACGGCCTCGGTCCACTCGGCGGCGACCGGGCGCAGGGCGGGGCGGCGCAGGGCGGTGAGGTAGAGCTCGTACTCCAGCTCCACGCCGGTGCGTTCGCCGCCCAGCCACTCCCCCAGGAAGCGGGCGAGGACGGCGGCGAGGTCGGCGTCCGGGCCCACCCGGGCGGCCCGCTCGCGCAGTCGGCACCCGAAGTTCTCGTTGGCCTTGCGGAGGGCCGCGACGAGGAGTTCGTCGAGGGAGGCGAAGTGGTAGGTGGTGGAGCCCAGCGGCACGTCCGCCTCGGCGGCCACCGTGCGGTGGCTCAGTCCGCCGAGGCCGGAGCGTCCGACGACCCGGAGGGCGGCGTCCACGATCCGCTCGCGGCGGTCGGGGTCGTGGCGGCGGGGCCGGGCCATCAGTGGGCGCCGCCGAGGTTGAGGACGGCGACCCCGGCGACGATGAGGACGATCCCGGCGATCTTGGCGAGGGTGAGGCTCTCGCCGAGGAAGAGGACGCCGATGGCGGCGACGGCGGCGGTGCCGACGCCCGACCAGATGGCGTACGCGGTGCCGACCTGGAGCGTCTTGAGCGCCTGCGCCAGGAGCGCGAAGGCGATCAGGTAGCCGACGCCGGTGACGAGCGAGGGCCAGAGCTTGCTGAAGCCGTCGCTGTACTTCATCGAGGTGGTGGCGAGGATCTCCGCCGCTATGGCGCCCGCCAGCAGTCCGTAACCCATGCGTACGAGCGTACACATCGCTGTGTACGGGCGTACGCACCATTCCGCACGGGTGTGCGAGGCCCGACCGATACGGTGTCGCCCATGACCTATCCCACGGGGCCCTACGGCTACGGCCACGTCCCTCCGCCTCAGGCGCCGAAGCCCGGCGTGATACCCCTGCGACCGCTCTCCCTCAGCGAGATCCTGACGGGCGCCTTCAACGCCTTCGGACGCCACTGGAAGCAGCTCGTCGGCGTCACCGCCGTCGCCTACGGGTTCGCCCTCCTGCTGACCGCCGCGGCGGTCGGCGTCGGCTACCTGGCCGTCGCGGACCACGTGTCCGCCGCGCTCGACATGCCGAGGGGCGAGGAACCGTCGCCGGACGACCTGCTGCCGATGCTGGTCGCGTTCGGCTGCGTCTGGCTGGTCCTGATGGTCGGCGCGCTGGTCGCGAGCGCCGTGGTGTCGGCGGCGGTGCCCGTGGTCCTCCAGGAGGCGGTCCTGGGCGGCCGCGTCGCGTTCGGGACCGTGTGGGGGCGCGCGTGGGCGCGGATGCCCGCGGTCCTCGGCACGGTCCTCCTGACCGCGCTGTCCATGCTGGCGCCCCTCCTGCTCCTCGCCGTCCTGGCCGCCGGCCTGATGGCCCTGGTGATCGCCAACGACGCCGGCCCGGCCGCGTCGCTGCTGTTCGTCCCCCTCCTCCTGCTGGTCCTCCCGCTCGCCGCCTGGCTCTGGGTGAAGTTCTCCCTCGCCCCGACGGCGGCGGTGATCGAGCGCCAGGGCGCCGCAGCGTCCATGCGGCGCTCCTGGCGCCTGGTCACCGGCTCGTGGTGGCGGACCTTCGGCGGTCTGCTGGTGGCCGGCCTGATCTCGGCCTTCGTCAGCGCGATCTTCCAGCAACTGCTCGGCACGCTGGTGAGCATGCCCCTCGCCACCGGTCCGGCGCCGGAGACGGCCGGGGAGTTCGCCGCCCTGATCGTGCCGATGGCGATCGTCATGGGCGTCGGGTCGCTCGTCGCCCAGGTGTTCTCCGCGATCTTCCCGCCGCTGGTGTCCGGGCTGCTCTACATCGACCGGCGCATCCGCACGGAGGACCTGGCGACGGTGCTCGCCCGGACGGCGGAGGAGCGGGCGTACGGCTCCTGACGGTCCGCCGGGAGCGGGACCGGGGCCCGGATCCGGGCCCGCCGCTCAGTCGGTGAGCGACCGCTTCGGCCGCAGCACGCAGAACTCGTTGCCCTCGGGGTCCGCGAGGGTCACCCAGGTCGCGTCCTCGCCCTGCCCGACGTCGGTCCGGGTGGCCCCGAGGGCGAGGATCCGCTCCACCTCGGCGTCCCGGTCGTCCGGCGCGAGGTCGATGTGCAGCCGGTTCTTGACCGTCTTGGACTCGGGCACGGGCAGGAAGCACATCCCGGGCAGGCTGTGCTCGTCGGCCCCGACGACGACCTCGTGCTCGTCCTCGTAGAGGACCTTCCAGTCCAGGACCGAGGCCCAGAAGCGGGCCTGGGCGGACGGGTCGTGGGAGTCGACGGCGAGGTGGTACATGCGAACGGCCATGCTCCCCAGTCTGTCAGGGGGGCACGGCCGTTCGTGCGAAGCGGGACCGCTCAGACGTTGAAGCCGAGCGCGCGGAGCTGCTCGCGCCCGTCGTCCGTGATCTTGTCCGGGCCCCACGGCGGCATCCAGACCCAGTTGATCTTCAGTTCGCTGACGATGCCGTCCGTGGCGGACTTCGCCTGGTCCTCGATCACGTCGGTCAGCGGGCAGGCCGCCGACGTCAGGGTCATGTCCAGCGTCGCGACGTTGGAGTCGTCGATGTGGATGCCGTAGATCAGGCCCAGGTTGACGACGTCGATGCCCAGCTCGGGGTCGACGACGTCGTACAGCGCCTCGCGGACTTCTTCCTCGGAGGCCGGCTTCATGGTGGCCCCGGCGTTCTCGGTCATGCCGACTTCCTCTCGGACTTCTGGTCGTCGTCCCCCAGTGCCTGGGCGGTCGCGTCCTTCCACGCCATCCAGCTGAGCAGGGCGCACTTCACGCGGGCGGGGTACTTGGAGACCCCGGCGAACGCGACCGCGTCCTCCAGGACCTCCTCCATCGCCTCGTCCGGCTCGATCCGGCCCTTGGACTGCATCAGCTCCAGGAAGGTGCCCTGGATCTTCCGCGCCTCGGCCAGCTCCTTGCCGACGAGCAGCTCGTTGAGGACGGAGGCCGAGGCCTGGCTGATGGAACAGCCCTGGCCCTCGTACGACACGTCCTCGACGCGCGAGCCGTCGTACTTCACGCGGAGCGTGATCTCGTCGCCGCACGTCGGGTTGACGTGGTGCACCTCGGCGTCGCCGTCCCGGAGACCGCGCCCGTGCGGGTGCTTGTAGTGGTCCAGGATGACGTCCTGGTACATCGAATCCAGCTTCACGAGCGTCTCCTAGCCGAAGAAGTTCCGTACGTGCTCCAGTCCCTCGACCAGGGCGTCGACCTCGGCCGGGGTGGAGTACAGATAGAACGACGCCCGCGTGGTCGCGGGAATTCCGTAGCGGAGGCAGACCGGCCGCGCGCAGTGGTGGCCGACCCGGACCGCGATGCCCTGCTCGTCGAGGACCTGGCCCACGTCGTGCGGGTGGATGTCGCCGAGCGTGAAGGAGATCGCCGCGCCGCGGTCCTCGGCCGTGGTGGGGCCGATGATCCGCAGGTCCGGAACCTCCTGGAGGCGCCGGACGGCGTACTCGGTGATCGCGTGCTCGTGGCGCGCGATGTTCTCCATGCCGATCGCGGACAGGTAGTCCACGGCCGCGCCGAGACCGACCGCCTGCGCGATCGGGGGCGTGCCCGCCTCGAACTTGTGCGGGGCCGGCGCGTAGGTGGAAGAGTGCATCGAGACGGTCTCGATCATCTCGCCGCCGCCGAGGAAGGGCGGCAGGTCCTCCAGGAGCTCCTGCCGTCCCCACAGCACGCCGATGCCGGTCGGGCCGCACATCTTGTGGCCGGTGAAGGCCACGAAGTCGGCCTGGAGCGCCTGCACGTCCAGGACCATGTGCGGGGCCGCCTGGGAGGCGTCGATGCAGACGAGCGCACCGACCTCCTGGGCCCGGCGGATGATCGTCTCGACCGGGTTGTACGTGCCGAGCAGGTTCGAGACCAGGGTGAAGGAGACGATCTTGGTCTTCTCGGTGATGACCTCTTCGATGTTCGAGAGGTCGAGACGCCCGTCGTCGGTGAGGCCGAACCACTTCAGCTTCGCGCCCGTGCGCTGCGAGAGCAGCTGCCACGGCACGATGTTGGAGTGGTGCTCCATCTCCGTGATGGCGATCTCGGTCTCGTGGTCCACGCGGTAGGGCTCGTCGGCCCAGCCCAGCATGTTGGCCACGAGGTTGAGCGACTCGGAGGCGTTCTTGGTGAAGATCACCTCGTCGCGGCTCGGCGCGTTGACGAAGGCCGCGACCTTGTCACGGGCGCCTTCGTAGAGCGCCGTCGCCTCCTCGGCGACCGTGTAGACGCCGCGGTGGACGTTGGCGTTGTGGCGCTCGTAGTACGTGTTGAGCGCGTCGAGGACCTGGCGCGGCTTCTGCGAGGTCGCCGCGGAGTCGAGGTACACGATCTTCTTGCCGTCGTGGACCGTGCGGTCCAGGAGCGGGAAGTCCTTGCGGATCGCCTCGGTGTCGAGGAGGCCGGAGAGCCCCTGATGGGCAGAAGTCACGCGGACGCGCCACCCTTCACGTACTTGTCGTAGCCCTCGTTCTCCAGCTGGTCGGCGAGCTCGGCGCCGCCGGACTCGGCGATGCGGCCGTTCGCGAACACGTGCACGAAGTCGGGCTTGATGTAGCGCAGGATGCGCGTGTAGTGGGTGATCAGCAGGGTGCCGACCTCGCCGGTCTCGCGGACGCGGTTGACGCCCTCGGAGACGACGCGCAGGGCGTCGACGTCGAGGCCGGAGTCGGTCTCGTCGAGGATCGCGATCTTCGGCTTGAGGAGCTCCAGCTGGAGGATCTCGTGGCGCTTCTTCTCACCGCCGGAGAAGCCCTCGTTGACGTTGCGCTCGGCGAAGGCCGGGTCCATCTGGAGCTGCTCCATCGCGGACTTGACCTCCTTCACCCAGGTGCGCAGCTTGGGCGCCTCGCCGCGGACGGCGGTGGCGGAGGTGCGCAGGAAGTTGGAGACCGAGACGCCGGGGACCTCGACCGGGTACTGCATGGCCAGGAAGACGCCGGCGCGGGCGCGCTCGTCGACCGACATCTCCAGGACGTCCTCGCCGTCGAGGGTGACGGTGCCGCCGGTGATCGTGTACTTCGGGTGGCCGGCCAGCGAGTACGCCAGGGTCGACTTGCCGGAGCCGTTGGGGCCCATGACGGCGTGGGTCTCGCCCTGCTTGATGGTCAGGTCGACGCCCTTGAGGATCTCGCGGGGGCCGTTCTCCGCCTCGACGGAGACGTGCAGGTCGTGGATTTCAAGCGTAGCCATGGGTGACTCAGGACTCCTGGGTGACGGAGACGAGCACATCGTCCCCTTCGATCTTTACGGGGTATACGGGGACGGGGCGCGTCGCGGGAAGGCCGGAGGGCTTGCCGGTGCGCAGGTCGAAGCTCGACCCGTGCAGCCAGCACTCGATGGCGCAGTCCTCGACCTCGCCCTCCGAGAGGGAGACGTTGGCGTGCGAGCAGATGTCGTTGATCGCGAACACCTCGCCCTCGGTGTGCACGACCGACACCGGCGTGCCGTCGACCTCGACCCGCTTCGGGGTGTCGGTCTCCAGCTCGCTCAGCGCGCAGACTCGGACGAAGGCCATCAGACGGAGGCCTCCAGCTCCGCCTCGATCTTGGCGAGCAGGCGCTCCTGGACGTCGGGCAGGCCGATCTGCTGGACCAGCTCGGCGAAGAAGCCGCGGACGACGAGGCGGCGGGCCTCGGTCTCCGGGATGCCCCGGGACATCAGGTAGAAGAGCTGCTCGTCGTCGAAGCGGCCGGTGGCCGAGGCGTGACCGGCGCCGGCGATCTCGCCGGTCTCGATCTCCAGGTTCGGCACGGAGTCGACCCGGGCGCCGTCCGTGAGGACCAGGTTCCGGTTCAGCTCGTAGGTGTCGGTGCCCTCGGCGGCGGCCTGGATGAGCACGTCGCCGATCCAGACGGCGTGCGCGTCCTGGCCCTGCAGCGCGCCCTTGTAGGCCACGTTGGACTTGCAGTGCGGGGTGTTGTGGTCGACCAGGAGGCGGTGCTCCTGGTGCTGGCCCGCGTCGGTGAAGTACAGGCCGAAGAGCTCGGCCTCGCCGCCGGGGGCCGCGTACGCCACGCGCGGGTGGATGCGGACGACGTCGCCGCCGAAGGTGACGACGACCGACTTGAAGGAGGCGTCGCGGCCGACCAGCGCGTTGTGCTGGGCGACGTGGACGGCCTTCTCGTCCCAGTCCTGGACGGAGACGACGGTGAGCTTCGCGCCGTCGCCGAGGACGTACTCCACGTTGGCGGCGAGGACGGCGTCGCCGGTGTGGTCGATGACCACGACGGCCTCGGCGAAGGCGCCGAGCTCGATCACCTGGTGGCCGAAGGCGGTCCCGCCGTGGCCGTGCACGGCGATGCGGATCGGCTCGGTGAGGACGGCGTCCTTGGCGACGGTGACGACCGAGGCCTTCTCGAACGAGGAGTACGCCTGGGCGGCGACCCGGTCGACGGGCTTGCCGGCCCGGCCGAGGCGCTCGTCGTCGCGGCCGACGGTCTCCACGGTGACGCCCTCGGGGGCCTCGATGTCGACCTTGACGCCCTCGCCGGTGGCGACGGCGGTGCCGTCGTGCAGACCCCGCAGGCGCTCCAGCGGGGTGAACCGCCACTCCTCCTCGCGGCCGTGCGGGACGGGGAAGTCCGCGACGTCGAAGGACGGGGGCGCGCTCATGCGCGTGGCGACGGTGGACTCGGCGGCCACCGCGATCGAGCCGGCAGTGGTCGAACCTGCCGGGATGTACTGAGCCTCAGCCATGGCTGTCGTCTTGCTCTCTTCCTGCGTACGGGGAAACGGTCGCTGCGGGTGGGGGGCGGTCAGCCGACCGAGCCCTCCATCTGCAGCTCGATCAGCCGGTTGAGCTCCAGGGCGTACTCCATCGGGAGCTCCTTGGCGATGGGCTCGACGAAGCCGCGGACGATCATCGCCATGGCCTCGAACTCGGTGAGGCCGCGGCTCATCAGGTAGAAGAGCTGGTCCTCGGAGACCTTGGAGACGGTGGCCTCGTGGCCCATGGAGACGTCGTCCTCGCGCACGTCCACGTAGGGGTACGTGTCGGAGCGGGAGATGGTGTCGACGAGCAGCGCGTCGCAGAGCACGTTGGACTTGGCGCCCGGGGCGCCCTCGCCGATCTCGATGAGACCGCGGTAGGAGGTGCGGCCGCCGCCCCGCGCCACCGACTTGGAGACGATGTTCGAGGAGGTGTTCGGGGCCATGTGGACCATCTTGGCACCGGCGTCCTGGTGCTGGCCCTCGCCCGCGAAGGCGATGGACAGGGTCTCGCCCTTGGCGTGCTCGCCCATGAGGTAGACGGCCGGGTACTTCATGGTGACCTTGGAGCCGATGTTGCCGTCGACCCACTCCATGGTGGCGCCCTCGTAGGCGACGGCGCGCTTGGTCACCAGGTTGTAGACGTTGTTCGACCAGTTCTGGATGGTCGTGTAGCGGCAGCGGCCGCCCTTCTTCACGATGATCTCGACCACGGCGCTGTGCAGCGAGTCCGAGGAGTAGATCGGGGCGGTGCAGCCCTCGACGTAGTGGACGTAGGCGTCCTCGTCGACGATGATCAGCGTCCGCTCGAACTGGCCCATGTTCTCCGTGTTGATGCGGAAGTAGGCCTGGAGCGGGATCTCGACGTGCACGCCCTTCGGCACGTAGATGAAGGAGCCGCCGGACCACACGGCCGTGTTCAGGGAGGCGAACTTGTTGTCGCCGACCGGGATGACGGTGCCGAAGTACTCCTTGAAGAGCTCCTCGTGCTCCTTCAGGGCGGTGTCGGTGTCGACGAAGATGACGCCCTGCTCCTCCAGGTCCTCGCGGATCTGGTGGTAGACGACCTCGGACTCGTACTGGGCGGCGACGCCGGCGACGAGGCGCTGCTTCTCCGCCTCCGGGATGCCGAGCTTGTCGTACGTGTTCTTGATGTCCTCGGGCAGTTCCTCCCAGGAAGCGGCCTGCTTCTCGGTGGAGCGCACGAAGTACTTGATGTTGTCGAAGTCGATGCCGGAGAGGTCGGAGCCCCAGGTCGGCATGGGCTTCTTGCCGAAGAGCCGCAGACCCTTGAGACGCAGCTTCAGCATCCACTCGGGCTCGTTCTTCTTCGAGGAGATGTCGCGGACGACGTCCTCGTTCAGTCCGCGCTTGGCGGCGGAGCCGGCGGCGTCGGAGTCGGCCCAGCCGTACTCGTACCGACCCAGGCCCTCGAGCTCGGGGTGGCTGATCTCGGTGGTCATGCGGGGTTCCTCCCGGCCGTGCTTGCGGATGCTGATTCGGTGGTCTGTGGGGCGCCGTGCGGGATGAACGTGGTGCAGACGCCGTCACCGTGGGCGATGGTGGCCAGGCGCTGGACGTGCGTTCCCAGGAGGCGGGAGAAGAACTCCGTCTCCGCCTCGCACAGCTGTGGGTACTGCTCGGCGACGTGGGCGACCGGGCAGTGGTGCTGGCAGAGCTGCTCGCCGACCGGCGCGTTCCGCGCAGTGGCAGCGTACCCGTCCGCCGTGAGGGCCCTGGCGAGCGCCTCGGTCCGCCGCGCGGGTTCGGCCGCCTCGACGGCCTCGCGGTACGCGCCGCCCTGGCTCTCGATCCGGTCCCTGGCGAAGGCGGCGACGGCCTCCTCGCCCCCGGCGTTGCGCTCGATCCAGCGGAGCGCCTCGACGGCGAGCGAGTCGTACGACTGGTCGAAGGCGTCCCGGCCGCAGTCGGTCAGCGCGAAGACCTTCGCGGGGCGGCCGCGGCCGCGGTTGCCGTAGACGCGCTTCTCGCGCGCCTCGACGACGTTCTCCGCGACCAGCGAGTCGAGGTGGCGGCGGACGGCCGCCTGGGTGAGGCGGAGCCGTTCGGCCAGGTCGGCGACGGTCGACGGACCGTGGTCCAGGATCGACCGCGCGACCCGGTTGCGCGTGGAACGCTCCCGGGTCGCGAGTTCCTCCACCGGAGCCGCTCCCACGTTTTTCACAACACCATTGTTGCGTAATTAATCGGGGAGTGACAAGCCGGGCCCGACGCGCGGACGGTGCCGTGCGTCACTCAGGTAAGGCTTACCTGAGCTGGGAAAACGATCATTCATAGGATGAATTCGACCACTCTTCCGGCCCCGCGCCCGAAGGAGTCCCGGGCGCTCTCTAGACTTCCCGGCATGCACGGGAAGCCCGCGAGTGAGTCCGTCGTCCAGGTCCGCGGCCTGGTCAAACGGTACGGAGACAAGACCGCCGTCGACGGCCTGGACCTCGACGTGCGGGCCGGCACCGTCACCGCGGTCCTCGGCCCCAACGGGGCCGGCAAGACCACCACGATCGAGACCTGCGAGGGCTACCGCAGGCCCGACGGCGGCACCGTCCGGGTCCTCGGCCTCGACCCGGTCGCCGACGCGGCCGCCCTGCGCCCCCGGATCGGCGTCATGCTCCAGTCCGGCGGCGTCTACTCCGGCGCCCGCGCCGACGAGATGCTCCGCCACATGGCGAAGCTGCACGCCCACCCGCTGGACGTGGACGCCCTGATCGAGCGGCTCGGCCTCGACTCCTGCGGCCGCACGACCTACCGGCGCCTCTCCGGCGGCCAGCAGCAGCGCCTCGCGCTCGCCATGGCCGTCGTCGGCCGCCCCGAGCTGGTCTTCCTCGACGAGCCCACCGCCGGGCTCGACCCGCAGGCCCGCCGCGCCACCTGGGACCTGGTCCGCGAGCTGCGCGCCGACGGGGTGACCACCGTTCTGACCACGCACTTCATGCAGGAGGCGGAGGAGCTGGCCGACGACGTCGCCATCGTCGACGCCGGCCGGATCGCCGCCCAGGGCAGCCCCGAGGAGCTGTGCCGCGGCGGCGCCGAGAACACCCTGCGCTTCACCGGCCGCCCCGGGCTCGACCTGGGCTCCCTGCTCAAGGCCCTGCCGGACGGCACGGCCGCGGCGGAGACGCTCCCGGGCACCTACCGGATCACCGGCGACGTCGACCCGCAGCTCCTCGCCACGGTCACCAGCTGGTGCGCCCAGCACGGCGTGATGCCGGACGGCATCTCGGTCGAGCGCCACACCCTCGAAGACGTCTTTCTGGAGCTCACGGGCAAGGAGCTGAGGTCATGAAGCCGGCCACCGACGAGATCCTCCGGCGGGCCGGGGGTCGTCCCCCGGGTCGGCACGGCCTGGAGCCCACGGGCAGGGAGCTGAGGTCATGAGCACGGGAACCCGCCTCCCGGAGTCCGCCGGCACGGGCGCGCACTCCCCCCGGCCCGGCGCCGCCCCCGTCGGGCGGATGATCGCCGCGCAGACCGCCCTGGAGACCAGGATGCTGCTGCGCAACGGCGAGCAGCTGCTCCTGACGGTGATCATCCCCTCGCTGCTCCTGGTGCTGTTCTCCACCGTCGACGTCGTCGACACCGGGGCCGGGAAGCCCGTCGACTTCCTCGCGCCCGGCGTCCTCGCGCTCGCCGTGATGTCCACCGCCTTCACCGGCCAGGCCATCGCGACCGGCTTCGAGCGCCGGTACGGGGTGCTCAAGCGCCTGGGGGCCTCACCGCTCCCCCGCTGGGCCCTGATGACCGCCAAGACGCTCTCCGTCCTGGTCACCGAGGTCCTCCAGATCGCGCTCCTGACGGCGATCGCGCTCGCGCTCGGCTGGTCCCCGCGGGGGAACCCGCTCTCCGTCCTGCTGCTCCTGGTGCTCGGCACGGCCGCCTTCTCCGGCCTCGGCCTGCTGATGGCCGGCACGCTGAGGGCCGAGGCGACCCTGGCCGCCGCCAACCTGGTCTTCCTGCTGCTCCTGGTGGGCGGCGGGGTGATCGTGCCGCTGGAGAAGTTCGGCGCCGCGGGCGACGTGCTCGCCCTGCTGCCGATCTCGGCCCTCTCGGACGGCCTGCGGGACGTCCTCCAGGGCGGGGCGGCGATGCCGTGGGGCGACGCGCTGGTCCTGGCGGTCTGGGCGGTCCTGGGGCTCGGCGCGGCGGCGAGGTTCTTCCGCTGGGAGTAACCGAGAGGTTCCGTTCGGCCACATACGCCCCCCTCGTGAAAGCGCGCACAAGCGCCGTCCTACGATAGGCCCGTGCTGAACCCCCTCGCCTCCATCGCCCGGCGCTGGACCCCGTCCCCCCGGACGCTCCGGCGCGCCGTGCTCTCCGCCGTCGTGATGAGCGTGCTCATCATCGTCACCGGCGGCGCGGTCCGGCTGACCGGCTCCGGTCTCGGCTGCGACACCTGGCCCAAGTGCACGGACGACAGCCTCTTCGCCACGCCCGCGCAGGGCTTCCACGGCGCCGTCGAGTTCGGCAACCGGATGCTGACGTACGTCCTGTCGGCGGCCGTCGGCTGGGCCATCATCGCCGTCCGCTCGGTCAAGCCGCGGCGGCGCGGTCTCACCCGGCTCGCCTGGGTCCAGTTCTGGATCGTGCTGAGCAACGCCGTCCTCGGCGGCATCACGGTGTGGATGGGCCTCAACCCGTGGACGGTCGCCGGCCACTTCCTCGCCGCGAACGCGCTGCTCACGGTCGCCGTCGTCACCTGGCACCGGACCGGCGAGGGCGACACCGCCCCCCGCCCGCGCGTGCCGCGCCCGGTCCGCAGGCTGTCCTGGGCGATCACGATCGCCTCGGGCCTGCTGATCGCGCTCGGCACGACGGTGACCGGCTCCGGCAAGCACGCGGGCGACAGCAGCGACGTGCCGCGTATGCCGTGGGACTGGACGAACGCCGCGCACCTGCACGCGATCGCCGCCTGGGTCGTCTGCGCGCTCGCGGTCGCGATGTGGCTGGTCCTGCGCGCGGTGGACGCCCCGGACGACACCCGGGCCCGCGCCCGCGACCTGCTGATCGTGCTGCTCGCCCAGGGCGGCATCGGCTACGTCCAGTACTTCACCGGGGTCCCCGAGATCCTGGTCGCCGCCCACATGCTCGGCTCCTCGCTGATGTGGATCGCGGTCCTGCGGCTCGCCCTCAGCATGCGCGAGCGCCCGGCGGCCGCCCCGGCGATCCCGGCCCAGACCGACCCGGAGCTCGCGAAGGCCTGAGGCCCCGCCCGCTCCCGTACGTACGCACGGACACACAGAAGGGCCCACCGGCTCCCCGCGAGCCGGTGGGCCCTTCGCGTGTGCGCCCCGCGCCGCTTCAGCGGTCGGAGGGGCCACCGATCTGGATGCCCGCCATCCGGGTCCACTCGTACGGACCGGTGACGACCTTCGCGGCGAACTCGCCGTCGAACTCCTCGTGGAGCGTCAGCCCGGCCTTCTCGGCGGCCCGCTCCGCGAGCGCGTACGTGGGGGCGACCAGGTCGCCCCAGAGGCCGTCCGCGCCGACGAGGACGATCCGGGTGCCCGCCTGGCCGATGTGCTCCAGGTGTCCCTCGGAGCCGCCGTGCTCCTCGGAGAAGGCCTGGATCTGCTTGGCGAGCCGGGCGACCCTGCGCTCGTCCTTCTTCGTGTCTGCCTTCGTGTCTGCCATGGCAAGGATGCTACCGACGGGTAGATCGAACGGCGACGGCCGGGCCGCGTGGTGTTTCCCACGCGGCCCGGCCGTCGGCCGAGCGGTTCTGACGGAGGTCAGCGGAGGAAGGGGTCCACCGCGACCGCCACGAAGAGCAGCGAGACGTAGGTGATGGACCAGTGGAAGAGCCGCATCTCCTTGAGCTTGGCGCCCGTCGCGCCGTCCTTGGCGCGGTTCAGGAGCCCGTGGGCCTCCCAGAGCCACCAGCCGCCGGTGACCAGGGCCACGGCGGTGTAGAACCAGCCCGTGTAACCCAGCGGGGTGAGCAGCAGCGAGACGGCGACCATGACCCAGCTGTAGGCCACGATCTGCTTGGCGACGACCTTGTTGGAGGCGATCACCGGCAGCATGGGGACGCCCACGCGCGCGTAGTCCTCCTTGACCTTCATCGACAGCGGCCAGTAGTGCGGCGGCGTCCAGAAGAAGATCACCATGAAGAGGACGACGGCGGCCCAGGACATCGAGTTCGTGACCGAGGACCAGCCGATGAGCACGGGCATGCAGCCGGCGATGCCGCCCCAGACGATGTTCTGCGCGGTCCGCCGCTTCAGGATCATCGTGTAGACGACCACGTAGAAGAGGAGCGCGCCGAGCGAGAGCCAGGCGGAGAGCCAGTTGACCAGCAGGCCGAACCAGAGGGTGGAGACCACCGCGAGGGCGAGGCCGAAGACCAGGCCCTCGCGCGGCGACACCATGCCGGTGACCAGCGGACGCTGCGATGTCCGGTCCATCAGGGCGTCGATGTCGCGGTCGATGTACATGTTCAGCGCGTTCGCGCCGCCCGCCGACAGGTAGCCGCCGAAGCAGGTGGCGAGCACCAGCCAGAGGTTCGGCACGCCCTGCTCGGCGAGGAACATCACCGGGACGGTCGTGATGAGCAGCAGCTCGATGATCCGCGGCTTGGTCAGCGCCACGAATGCCTTGACGCGGGCCCCGAACGGCCGATGGCCCCCCGGGCTGGGAGTCAAGACGACCCCTGCGGGTCGGGACTCGACGGCCGTCACGCACACCCCTGACAGAGAAATCCCAGCAAGCTCCCCGAATGAAAGCGGGGTGAAGCTTGCGCGTACCACGCCACTCTAGACGTTGCCCAGACGCCGATCTTCGCGGGGGTGGGGTCGTGTTGGAGGGGTACGTCCCAAGAGGTGGACGCGGTTCGGGAGGCGAAGTGCCACGGCCACCGGCAGTCTTGCCATGTGCGCTCATTTGAGGGGCATGAGCACGAAAAGAGGGCCGTCCGACGGGGGTAGGCTCGACACCGCCGGTACACCCTCAGTCACCGGCTTCAGACATGTGGAGAGGAGCCCTGACCCAGGGTGAGCACTAAGCCGACCACCACAGACCTCGAGTGGACCGAATTGGACCAGCGGGCCGTAGACACCGCCCGCATCCTGGCCGCGGACGCCGTACAGAAGGTCGGCAACGGCCATCCCGGTACGGCGATGAGCCTGGCGCCCGTCGCGTACACCCTCTTCCAGAAGGTGATGCGCCACGACCCGGCCGACCCCGAGTGGGTCGGACGCGACCGGTTCGTCCTCTCCGCCGGCCACTCGTCCCTGACCCTCTACACCCAGCTCTACCTGGGTGGCTTCGGTCTCGAACTGGACGACCTGAAGGCCTTCCGGACCTGGGGTTCGAAGACCCCCGGCCACCCGGAGTACGGCCACACCGCCGCCGTCGAGACCACCACCGGCCCGCTGGGCCAGGGCGTCGCCAACGCCGTGGGCATGGCGATGGCCGCCCGCTTCGAGCGCGGCCTGTTCGACCCGGAGGCCCCGGCCGGCACCTCGCCGTTCGACCACCGCGTCTACGCGATCGCCGGTGACGGCTGCCTCCAGGAGGGCATCTCCGCCGAGGCGTCCTCACTGGCCGGCCACCAGAAGCTCGGCAACCTGATCCTGCTGTGGGACGACAACCACATCTCGATCGAGGGCGACACCGAGACGGCCGTCTCCGAGGACACGCTGAAGCGGTACGAGGCGTACGGCTGGCACGTGCAGCGCGTCGAGCCGCAGGAGAACGGCGACCTGGACCCGGCCGGCCTGTACGCGGCGATCAGGGCCGCCGAGGCCGAGACCGGGCGCCCGTCGTTCATCGCGATGCGCTCGATCATCGCCTGGCCCGCGCCGAACGCGCAGAACACCGAGGCCGCCCACGGCTCGGCGCTCGGCGACGACGAGGTCGCGGCCACCAAGCGCGTCCTGGGCTTCGACCCGGAGAAGACCTTCGAGGTCTCCGACGAGGTCATCGCGCACACCCGGGCCCTCGGCGAGCGCGGCCGCGAGGCGCGCGCGCAGTGGGAGAAGCAGCTCTCGGAGTGGCGTGCGGCCAACCCGGAGCGCGCGGCGGAGTTCGACCGCATCGAGGCCAACGAGCTGCCCGCGGGCTGGGCGGAGAAGCTCCCGGTCTTCGAGCCGGGCAAGAGCGTCGCCACCCGTGCCGCCTCGGGCCAGGTCCTCAAGGCGCTCGGCGCGGTCGTCCCGGAGCTGTGGGGCGGCTCGGCCGACCTGGCCGGCTCGAACAACACGACGATCGACAAGGACTCGTCGTTCCTGCCCGAGGGCAACCCGCTGCCGGAGGCCGACCCGTACGGCCGCACGATCCACTTCGGCATCCGCGAGCACGCCATGGCCGCGGAGATGAACGGCATCGCCCTGCACGGCAACACGCGCATCTACGGCGGCACCTTCCTGGTGTTCTCCGACTACATGCGCAACGCGGTGCGCCTCTCGGCCCTGATGCACCTGCCGGTCACCTACGTCTGGACCCACGACTCGATCGGTCTGGGCGAGGACGGCCCGACGCACCAGCCGGTGGAGCACCTGGCCTCGCTGCGCGCGATCCCGGGTCTGAACCTGGTCCGTCCGGCCGACGCCAACGAGACCGCCCTGGCCTGGCGCGAGATCATGCAGCGCCACACCAAGGTCTACGGCAAGGGCGCCCCGCACGGTCTGGCGCTCACCCGCCAGGGCGTGCCGACGTACGCGCCGAACGAGGACACGGTCAAGGGCGGCTACGTGCTGTTCGACGCCGAGGGCGGCGAGGCGGAGGTCGTGCTGATCGCGACCGGCTCCGAGGTGCACCTGGCCGTCGAGGCCCGCGAGCGGCTCCAGGCCGCCGGCACGCCCACCCGGGTGGTGTCGATGCCGTCGGTGGAGTGGTTCGAGGAGCAGGACCGGGCGTACAAGGACTCCGTCCTGCCGCCGTCGGTCCGCGCCCGGGTCGCGGTCGAGGCCGGCATCGGCCTGACCTGGCACAAGTACGTCGGTGACGCCGGCCGGATCGTCTCCCTGGAGCACTTCGGCGCCTCGGCGGACGCGAAGGTCCTCTTCCGCGAGTTCGGCTTCACGCCCGAGGCGGTCGTCGCCGCCGCGCGGGAATCGATCGCCGACGCCGCGCGCTGACCCCGATACGTACGACTTAATTGGAGATGCAACTCTCATGACAGACGCACTCAAGCGCCTCTCCGACGAAGGCGTCGCGATCTGGCTGGACGACCTCTCGCGCCAGCGGATCACCTCCGGCAACCTGGCGGAGCTGATCGACCAGAACCACGTGGTCGGGGTCACCACCAACCCGTCGATCTTCCAGAAGGCGATCTCCGAGGGCCACGGCTACGACCAGCAGGTCTCCGACCTCGCCGCCCGCCGGGTGACGGTCGAGGAGGCGATCCGGATGATCACGACGGCGGACGTCCGCGACGCCGCCGACATCCTGCGTCCCGTCTTCGACGCGACCGACGGCCAGGACGGCCGGGTCTCCATCGAGGTCGACCCCCGCCTGGCGCACGACACCAAGGCGACGGTCGCCGAGGCCAAGCAGCTCGCCTGGCTGGTGGACCGGCCCAACGCGCTGATCAAGATCCCGGCCACCGAGGCGGGTCTGCCGGCGATCACCGAGGTCATCGGCCTCGGCATCAGCGTCAACGTGACGCTGATCTTCTCCCTGGAGCGCTACCGCCTGGTCATGGACGCCTACCTGGCGGGTCTGGAGAAGGCCCGCGAGCGCGGCCTGGACCTCTCCACGATCCACTCGGTGGCCTCCTTCTTCGTCTCCCGCGTGGACACGGAGATCGACAAGCGCCTGGACGGCATCGGCACCGACGAGGCCAGGGCGCTCAAGGGCAAGTCCGCCCTCGCCAACGCCCGTCTGGCCTACGAGGCGTACGAGGAGGTCTTCTCCGGCGAGCGCTGGGAGGCCCTCGACAAGGCGCACGCCAACAAGCAGCGCCCGCTCTGGGCCTCGACCGGCGTGAAGGACCCGGCGTACAAGGACACCCTGTACGTGGTGGACCTGGTCGCCCCCGGCACGGTCAACACCATGCCCGAGGCCACCCTGGAGGCCACCGCCGACCACGGCGAGGTCACCGGCGACACCATCCGGGGCACGTACGACGACTCCCGCGCGGTCCTGGAGGCCGTCGCGAAGCTGGGCATCGGCTACGACGAGGTCGTCCAGCTCCTGGAGGACGAGGGCGTCGAGAAGTTCGAGGCGTCCTGGAACGACCTGCTCAAGTCCACCGAGGCGGAGCTGAAGCGCCTCGCACCTTCGGAGGCGTAACACCTTGAGCGCAGCACACGGAGCCAACCCGCTCCGTGACGCCGCAGACCGACGGCTCCCGCGCATCGCGGGGCCGTCGGGTCTGGTGATCTTCGGCGTCACGGGCGATTTGTCCCGAAAGAAGCTGATGCCCGCCGTCTACGACCTGGCCAACCGCGGCCTGCTGCCGCCGGGCTTCTCGCTCGTCGGCTTCGCCCGGCGCGAGTGGCAGGACGAGGACTTCGCGCAGGAGGTCTACGAGGCCGTCAAGCAGCACGCGCGCACCCCCTTCCGCGAGGAGGTGTGGCAGCAGCTCATCCAGGGCATGCGGTTCGTCCAGGGCGACTTCGACGACGACGAGGCCTTCGAGCAGCTGAAGACCACCGTCGAGGAGCTCGACAAGGCCCAGGGCACCGGCGGCAACTTCGCCTTCTACCTGTCGGTCCCGCCGAAGTTCTTCCCCAAGGTCGTCCAGCAGCTCAAGAAGCACGGGCTCGCCGACCAGAAGGACGGGTCCTGGCGCCGCGCGGTCATCGAGAAGCCCTTCGGGCACGACCTGGTCTCCGCCAAGGAGCTCAACGAGGTCGTCCACGAGGTCTTCCCGCCGCACGAGGTCTTCCGGATCGACCACTACCTCGGCAAGGAGACCGTCCAGAACATCCTGGCGCTCCGCTTCGCCAACACCCTCTTCGAGCCGATCTGGAACCGGTCGTACGTCGACCACGTGCAGATCACCATGGCCGAGGACATCGGCATCGGCGGCCGCGCCGGCTACTACGACGGCATCGGCGCCGCCCGTGACGTCATCCAGAACCACCTGCTCCAGCTGCTCGCGCTGACCGCGATGGAGGAGCCCGCCTCCTTCGACGCCGACGCGCTGGCCGCCGAGAAGACCAAGGTCCTCGGCGCGGTGAAGGTCCCCAAGGACCTGGGCGCCTCCACGGTCCGCGGCCAGTACGCGGCCGGGTGGCAGGGCGGCGAGAAGGCCGTCGGCTACCTCCAGGAGGACGGCATCGACCCGCGGTCGAAGACCGACACCTACGCGGCCGTCAAGCTGGAGATCGACAACCGCCGCTGGGCGGGCGTCCCCTTCTACCTGCGCACCGGCAAGCGCCTGGGCCGCCGCGTCACCGAGATCGCGGTCGTCTTCCAGCGCGCCCCGCACTCCCCCTTCGACCACACCGCGACCGAGGAGCTCGGCCGCAACGCCATCGTCATCCGGGTGCAGCCGGACGAGGGCGTGACGGTGCGGTTCGGCTCCAAGGTGCCCGGCACCCAGATGGAGATCCGGGACGTGTCGATGGACTTCGCCTACGGCGAGTCCTTCACCGAGTCCAGCCCGGAGGCGTACGAGCGGCTCATCCTCGACGTCCTGCTCGGCGACTCGAACCTCTTCCCGCGCGTGGAGGAGGTCGAGCTGTCCTGGAAGATCCTCGACCCGATCGAGAGGTTCTGGGACGAGCACGGCAAGCCCGCGCAGTACCAGTCCGGGACCTGGGGTCCGGTCGAGGCGGACGAGATGCTCGCACGAGACGGCAGGAGCTGGCGCCGGCCATGAAGACCGACCTGACGGACACCACGTCCTCCAAGATCAACAAGGCGCTGGTGCTCGGGCGGCGGGCCATCGGCGCACCGGCCGTCGGCATGGTGCTCACCCTCGTCATCGTCACCGACGAGGAGAACGCCTACGACGCGCTGAAGGCGGCCAACGAGGCGTCCCGCGAGCACCCCTCGCGGACCCTCGTCGTCATCAAGAGGGTCTCGCGCTCGCCGCGGGACCGCGCCAAGGCGCGGCTCGACGCCGAGGTCCGCCTCGGCGCCGACGCCAGCGCCGGCGAAACGGTGGTGCTCCGGCTGTACGGCGAGGTCGTCGACCACGCCCAGTCGGTGGTGCTGCCGCTGCTGCTCCCCGACGCCCCGGTCGTCGTCTGGTGGCCGGTGGACGCGCCGACCGACCCGGCGAAGGACCCGCTGGGCGCGCTCGCCCAGCGCCGGGTGACCGACACGTACGCCTCCGCGCAGCCCATCGAGGAGCTGACGGCGCGGGCGGAGACCTACACCCCGGGCGACACGGACCTGTCCTGGACCCGGATCACCCCGTGGCGTTCGATGCTGGCCGCCGCGCTCGACCAGGTCGTGTGCGAGGTCTCGGCCGCCGAGGTGGAGGGCGAGGAGTTCAACCCGAGCGTGGAACTGCTCGCGATGTGGGTGGCGGACCGGCTGAAGGTGCCGGTGCGGCGCTCGAAGTCGGCGGGGCCCGGCCTCACCTCCGTACGCCTGGAGACCGACTGCGGGCCGATCGTGCTCGACCGGCCGGACGGGTCGCTCGCCACGCTCTCCATCGAGGGACAGCCGGACCGCGGGGTGGCGCTCAAGCGCCGCGACACGGCCGAGCTGATCGCGGAGGAGCTGCGCCGGCTCGACCCGGACGACACCTACGCGGCGGCGCTGAAGTTCGGCGTCGGGCGGCTCGACGAGCGGGCGGCGGTCACCGCGCCCGAGCCCGAGGAGGAGGCCGGGGCCCCGGCGGTCGAAGCCGTCGCGGAGACCGCTCCCGACGCCTCCCCCGCCGAGGAGGAGGCCGCTCCCGCCGCCAAGCCCGCGGCGAAGAAGGCCCCGGCCAGGAAGGCGGCCAAGTGAGCGCCCCGCAGCTCGTCGTCCACCGCGACAAGGAGCTGATGGCGCAGGCCGCCGCCGCCCGGCTGATCACCCGGATCGTGGACGCCCAGGCCTCCCGGGGCTCCGCCTCGGTGGTGCTGACCGGCGGACGCAACGGCAACGGGCTGCTCGCGGCGCTCGGTTCGGCGCCCGCGCGGGACGCGGTCGACTGGTCGCGGCTCGACCTGTGGTGGGGCGACGAGCGCTACCTGCCCGACGGGGACCCGGAGCGGAACGACACCCAGGCCCGCGAGGCGCTGCTCGACCGGGTGCCGCTGGACCCCGCGCGGGTGCACGCCATGCCCGCCTCGGACGGACCGTACGGCGACGACGTCGAGGCCGCCGCCGCAGCCTACGCGGAGGAGCTGGCCGCCGCGGCCGGTCCCGGCGGCCGAGGCGGCGTGCCGGGCTTCGACGTGCTGATGCTGGGCGTCGGCCCGGACACGCACGTGGCCTCGCTCTTCCCGGAGCTGCCCGCCGTGCGCGAGACCGAGCGGACGGTGGTCGGGGTGCGCGGCGCGCCGAAGCCGCCGCCGGTCCGGATCTCGCTGACGCTCCCGGCGATCCGGGCGGCCCAGGAGGTCTGGCTGCTCGCGGCCGGTGAGGACAAGGCGAAGGCGGCGGCGATCGCGCTGTCCGGCGCGGGCGAGGTGCAGGCCCCGGCGGCCGGCGCCCGCGGACGCGCGCGCACGCTGTGGCTGCTCGACTCGGCGGCGGCCTCGGAGCTGCCGCGGAGCCTGTGTCCGCCGGCCACGGCCTGATCCTTCCCGGCAGCGTCGGACGGAGGCCCGGTTCACCCCCCGGTGGACCGGGCCTCCGGCGTCTCCGGGGCGTCCGCGGGCTCCAGGAAGGGCGCGAGGAGGCCCGGTACGGCCTCGGCGGCGAAGCTCAGGCCCTGTCCCCGGCCGACGTCGAGGATCTCGTACGCGCCCGATCCGGCCGCCGTCGTGGCGGCCAGGGTGAGGAGACCGGCGCGGCGCTGGAAGTACGACTGCTTGACGGTCCAGCCGATGACGCCGGAGCGCTGGAGGGCGACCGTGGCCCGCCGGACCGTACCCGAACGGGTGACCAGATACGCCCCGCTGACGCCGTGTCCGAGGTTCCGGTGGGCGTCGAGGGCGAGGAGCAGGGCGAGCGGGGTGAGGACGACGGTCCAGCCGGCCGCCACGTACAGCAGGACCGGGGTGAGCAGGAGGCCGAGGACGGCGAGGAGCGCGGCGGGGGTCAGGGCGCCCCACAGGGCCCGGCGGATCCGCCGGTTCCGGGCGGCCCGGGGGTGGGCGGCGAGCGGCGCCCCGGTGGGGGGTTCGGGCTCGCGCAGGACCTGGGCGGCGACCCGGTCGGCGAACGGCCGGGGGACGGCCGGCACCAGGTTCTTGAGGTCGCCGTGCTTGTCCTCGTCCTTCTCGGCGAGGCCGGTGGCGACGGCGTCGACGCGGGCCGCGCCGAAGAGGCGCACGCCGAGCGGTTCGACGAGCTCGACGCCGCGCAGCCGCCGCTCCTCGATGGAGACCGAGCGGGCGGTGAGGAGGCCCCGGGTGACGCGCAGGGTGCCGCCGGGCTCGCGCTCAAGGCGGTAGTTCCACCACATCTCGATCCAGAGGCCGAGGGCGCCGACGGCCCCGGCGGCGAGGGCGACGAGCACCAGCCAGAGGATCGTCCAGGGGATCGCGACGGAGTCGAAGCGCTCCCCTATCCAGTCGATGACCTCGCCCTGGGCGCCGAACCACTCGCTGACCTGCATGACCGCTCCGGCGGCGGCGCCGCCGAGGGCGGGGGCGACGAAGGAGACGGGGGCGTAGCGGATCCAGCGCGGGTCGAGGGCGGCGAGGGCGCCGTCGTGGCGGGGGTCGCCGGATCCGGTGGCGCGGGTGAGGAGGGCGCGGCGGAGCCGCTCGCCCTCGGCGCGGGCGACCAGTTCGAGTGCGAGGGCGGCGTCGCCGCCGCTGTGCTCGCCGGTCCCGATGCGGACCTTGACCAGGCCGAGGACGCGCTGGAGGGGGTTGGCGGTGAGGTCGACGCTGCGGATGCGCTCGCGGGCCAGGGACCGGCGCTTGAGGTGGAGCAGTCCGGTGTGGAGGTCGACCCGCTCCGGGCCGACGCGGTAGCGGGTGCGGCGCAGGCGGACGGAGTCGGCGCCGGTGCCGCCGAGGACCAGGAGCAGGGCGCCGGCCAGGACCCAGGCGAGGGCCTGCCAGAGGGGCCGGGAGCCGGCGAGGCCGAGGGCGACGGGGAGCCCGGCGCCGCCGGCCACCCCGCACAGGACGGCGGCGGTGGCGAACAGGGTGCGCGGATCGAGCCGCCGCCACTCCGCCTCCGGCACGCCGGGACGGTGCGGCTCTTCCACAGCCCGTACGCCGGGCCGCCGCCGTTCCGCCTCCGGCGCGCCGGGACGGTGTTGTTCTCCTTCCGGCGCGCCGGGCCGTCGCCGCTCCTCCTGCGGTGCCTCGGGAGCCGGCTCGTTCACGTGGCGTCCCCGGGTGTGGCCTGGGTGACGGCGGTCAGCCGTTCGGCCAGGTCGGCGGCCAGTTCGTGGTCCAGCCCCGCGATCCGGATCGCGCCCTCGGAGGAGGCCGTGGTCACGGTGACGGTGGCGAGCCGGAAGTACTGCTCCAGGGGACCGCGCGAGGTGTCGACGGTCTGGATCCGGGACATCGGGGCGATCCGCCACTCCTGCCAGAGGGCCCCGGTGCGCACGTAGACGGCCTCGTCGGTGACCTCCCAGCGGTGCACCCGGAACCACCAGGCGGGGAGGAACGCGGTGCAGGCCAGGCCCACGGCCGCCACGGCGCCGGCCGTGACGAGCAGCCAGGACCTGGCGGGCCCGATCAGCGCGCCGAGGACGGCGAGGACCGCCACCGGTGCGGCGGTGGTCGCCAGGAGCTGGACCCGCCACCAGGTGGCGGCCCGCCCGTCCACGGCGTTCCTGGGCGGCCTCAGCCGCACCGCGTTCTCCCCCCGCACGCTTCTACCGTCCGCGCAGCGATCGGTAGGCGGCGACCAGGCCGGCGGTGGAGCTGTCGAGCTCCTCCGTGCCCTCCCCGGTCGTCAGGACCGGTTCGATCCGCTTGGCGAGGACCTTGCCGAGCTCGACGCCCCACTGGTCGAAGGAGTCGATGTTCCAGATCGCGCCCTGGACGAAGACCTTGTGCTCGTAGAGCGCGATCAGCTGTCCGAGGACGGACGGGGTGAGCGCGTCGGCGAGGATCGTGGTGGTGGGGTGGTCGCCCCGGAAGGTCTTGTGCGGGACGAGCTCCTCGGGGACGCCCTCGGCCCGTACCTCCTCGGGCGTCTTGCCGAAGGCCAGCGCCTGCGTCTGGGCGAAGAAGTTGGCCATGAGCAGGTCGTGCTGGGCGACGAGGCCGGGCTCCAGGTCGTCGACGGGCCGGGCGAAGCCGATGAAGTCGGCCGGGACCAGCTTGGTGCCCTGGTGGATCAGCTGGTAGTACGCGTGCTGGCCGTTGGTGCCGGGGGTGCCCCAGACCACGGGCCCGGTCTGCCAGTCGACCCGGTTCCCCTCGCGGTCCACCGACTTGCCGTTGGACTCCATGTCGAGCTGCTGGAGGTAGGCGGTGAACTTCGACAGGTAGTGGGAGTACGGCAGGACGGCGTGCGACTGGGCGTCGAAGAAGTTGCCGTACCAGACGCCGAGGAGGCCGAGGAGGAGCGGCGCGTTCTCCTCGGGCGGGGCGGTGCGGAAGTGCTCGTCGACGAGGTGGAAGCCGTCGAGCATCTCGCGGAAGCGCTCCGGGCCGACGGCGATCATCAGGGAGAGGCCGATGGCGGAGTCGTAGGAGTAGCGGCCGCCGACCCAGTCCCAGAACTCGAACATGTTGGTGGTGTCGATGCCGAACTCCTCGACCTTCTCGGCGTTGGTCGAGAGGGCGACGAAGTGCTTGGCCACGGCCTCCTGGCCGGCGCCGAGGCCGGCGAGGAGCCAGTCGCGGGCGGAGGTGGCGTTGGTGATGGTCTCGATGGTGGTGAAGGTCTTCGACGCCACGACGAACAGCGTCTCGGCGGGGTCGAGGTCGTGGACGGCCTCGTGGAGGTCGGCGCCGTCGACGTTGGAGACGAAACGGAGCGTCAGGTCCCGCCGGGTGTAGGCGCGCAGGACTTCATGAGCCATGGCGGGGCCGAGGTCGGAGCCGCCGATGCCGATGTTCACGACGTTCTTGACCGGCTTGCCGGTGTGGCCGGTCCACTCGCCCGCGCGGACCTCGTCGGCGAAGGCGCCCATCCGGTCGAGGACGGCGTGGACGCCGGGGACGACGTTCTCCCCGTCGACCTCGATCACGGCGTCGCGGGGGGCGCGCAGTGCGGTGTGGAGGACCGCCCGGTCCTCGGTGGTGTTGATCTTCTCGCCGCGGAACATGGCGTCGCGCAGCTCGGCCACGCCGGTGGCGGCGGCCAGTTCCCGCAGCAGCGTCAGCGTCTCGCCGGTGACGAGGTGCTTGGAGTAGTCCAGGTAGAGGTCACCGACCCTCAGGGTGAGGTCGGTGCCGCGCGTCGGGTCGGCGGCGAACAACTCGCGCAGATGGGGTTCGCCCAGCTGCTCGCGGTGCTTGCCGAGGGCCGCCCACTCGGGCAGCCGGTTGAGCCTCGTACGTCCTTCGCCAGTCATCTCGGACATCGCCCTCTTCTTCTTCGTGCGTTTCTGCCCCGCTGCCCCTCCAACCTAATTGATCAGGGGGGCCAGTGACGCGACGGCGAGCGCGAACAGTGCCGCAGCGGCGAGGACGGGCGCGTGCGGCCCCCAGCCGGCGGCCGCCGCGCCGCCGAGGAGGGCGCCCAGGGGCGTGCCCGCGACGGCGAGGGTGCGGAAGGCCGCGGCGATGCGGCCGAGCATGCCGTCGGGGGACCTCTCCTGCACGAGGGTGGTCTGCTGGACGTTCCACACCGTCCCCATGAAGCCGAACACCGCCATGGCCCCGACGGACGCCCCGAGGAGCGGCACCGTCCCCATCAGGACCAGACAGCCGGTCTGGACGGTCCCGGCGAGGAGCACCGCGCGGGTCCGCCCGGTCCGCTCGGCGATCCGGCGGGCGAGGAACCCGCCCGCGACGCCGCCGGCCGCGTAGGCGGTGATCGTGGCCGCGTATCCGCCGGGGCCGGTGCGCAGGCCGTCGGTGACGTGGACGACGAGGGTGGCGATGAGGGCGCCCATGCCGACGTTGCAGAGGGTGGTGGCGGCGCAGAGCCACCGCAGGATCCGGTCGGCGCGCAGGGCGGCGATCCCCTCGGCCGTCTCGGCGCGGAGGGTGGATCCGGCCGGGCGGGGCGGCCGTTCCGGCGCCCCGGTCCGCAGCGAGGCGATGAGGAGCGCGGCCAGGACGTAGGTGGCGGCGTCGGCCGCGTACGGCACGGCGGGGCCGGCAAGGAGCAGGGCGGGCACCAGGGGCGCGGCGAGCAGGCCTCCCGCGAACTGCTGACCGGTCGTCAGGCGCGCGTTGGCCGCGGCCAGGGCTCCGGTGGGGACGACGGCGGGGAGCAGGGCGGTGGCGGCGTTGTCGAAGAGGGTCTGCAGGGTGGTGAGGGCGAAGGCGAGGACGAGCAGCAGGACGATGCCGGCCTGTCCGAGCGCGACGGCGACGGCGAAGCCGCCCATGAGCGCGGCGCGGGCGAGGTCGACGGCCCACATGGCGCGCCGCTGGTCGACGCGGTCGGCGACGGCTCCGCCGAGGAGGCCGAAGAGCAGCCAGGGCAGGAAGCCGCAGGCGGTGACGGAGGCGATGAGCAGGGGGTCGTCGGTGAGGGAGGCGGCGAGGAGCGGGAGCGCGGCGGTGCGCAGGGAGTCGCCGAAGCGGGAGACCACGGCGGCCGCCCACAGGCGCCCGAAGCCGCCGCGCCAGGCGGGCGCTGCTCCGCCGCCCACTGCCGCCGTCGCCGCCATGCCGCCCCCTCGGTCCGCCGCCTCCCCGTCCGACCGACGGTAGGGGGTGCCACTGACAACGGCGTCCGGGACGGGGGACGGGCACGGACGGGCAGGTGAACGGGCCCGGTGGACAAAACGGCCGGACGGGCCCGGCGGACGGGACGGCGGACGGGCCCGGCCCGCGAATCGAGTTCGCGGGCCGGGCCCGTTCGTCACACCGTCACGCCGTGCTCAGATCTCGCCGCGGAGCTTGGCGAGGGCCTCGGCGAGGATCGCCTCGCCGTCCGCGTCGCTGCGCCGCTCGCGCACGTACGCGAGATGGGTCTTGTACGGCTCCGTGCGCGGCGGGTCCGGCGGGTTGTCCCGGTCCTGTCCGGCCGGGAAGCCGCAGCGCGGGCAGTCCCAGGTCTCCGGGACCTGTGCGTCGCTGGCAAAGCTCGGCTGTGTCTCGTGCCCGTTCGAGCACCAGAAGGAGATGCGGAGGCGCGGCGCCGACTCGCCCCGCTCGGCCTCGCCCATCGGCCCCGCTCCGACCCGGCTTCCCCGAATCGCGTTGCCACTTGCCACGGTCGTAACTCCCTGCGTGATGGTGCTCGAAGATGCCCCAGTCTACGTAAGGCCCAACGCGCGTCCAGTGATTGGAGTTACCCGTCCAACTTCATCAGCAGACCGAGCACCACAATGCAGGCGAACCAGAGCAGACCGACCACGATGGTGATGCGGTCCAGGTTGCGCTCGGCGACCGAGGAGCCGCCGACGGAGGACTGCATGCCGCCACCGAACATGTCGGAGAGGCCGCCACCCTTCCCCTTGTGCATCAGCACGAGCAGCATCAGCAGCGCGCTGAAGACGATCAGGGCGATCGAGAACCCCATAACCACGGCTGGACCAACTTCCTCGGACTTATACGGACGGGGGCCGGGCGCCTGCCCGACCCCCGCAAGGGTACGACGTAACTCCGCTACCGCATACTCACTGGTCGCGGAAGCGGACGATCTTGACGAACTCGTCGGCGTCCAGTGCCGCGCCGCCCACCAGGGCGCCGTCGACGTCCGGCTGGGCCATGATCGCGGCGACGTTCCCGGACTTCACCGAGCCGCCGTACTGGATGCGGACCTTGTCGGCCAGCTCCTGGGAGTACAGCTCGGCGAGGCGGCCGCGGATCGCCCCGCAGACCTCCTGGGCGTCCTCGGGGGTGGCGACCTCGCCGGTGCCGATGGCCCACACCGGCTCGTACGCGATCACGACGGTCTCGGCCTGCTCGGCCGGGACGTCCTTGAGGCCGCCGTCGAGCTGGGCGAGGGTGTGCTCGACCTGCCGGCCGGCCTTGCGGACGTCGAGGCCCTCGCCGACGCAGAGGATCGGGGTGATGCCGTGCTTGAAGGCGGCCTTCACCTTGGCGTTGCAGACCTCGTCGTCCTCGGCGTGGTACTGGCGGCGCTCGGAGTGGCCGACGGCCACGAAGGCGGCCTTGAGCTTGGCCAGCATCAGGCCGGAGATCTCGCCGGTGTAGGCGCCGGAGTCGTGCGCCGAGATGTCCTGGGCGCCGTACTTGATCTTGAGCTTGTCGCCGTCGACCAGGGTCTGGACGGACCGCAGGTCGGTGAAGGGGACCAGGACGGCGACCTCGACCGCGTCGTAGTCCTTGTCGGTGAGGGCGAAGGCGAGCTTCTGGACGTGGGCGATGGCCTCGAGGTGGTTGAGGTTCATCTTCCAGTTGCCCGCCATCAGCGGGGTGCGGGTGGTCATAAGGGGGTCAGTCCTCCAGTGCGGCGAGGCCGGGAAGCGTCTTGCCCTCGAGGTATTCGAGGGAGGCGCCGCCGCCGGTCGAGATGTGTCCGAACGCGTTCTCGTCGAAGCCCAGGATGCGGACCGCGGCGGCGGAGTCGCCGCCGCCGACCACGGTGAAGGCCGGGGAGTCGACGAGCGCCTGGGCGACGGCCCTGGTGCCCTCGGCGTAGTCGGGGTGCTCGAAGACGCCCATCGGCCCGTTCCAGAAGACGGTGGCCGCGTCGGCGAGCTTCGAGGCGTAGAGCTTGCGGGTCTCGGGGCCGATGTCGAGGCCCTCCTCGTCCGCCGGGATGGCGTCCGCGGCGACCGTGGTGGGGTTCGCGGGGGCCTTGGTCTTCAGGTCCGGGAACTCGGGCGCGACCAGGACGTCGACGGGGAGCACGAACTCCACGCCGCGCTCCTTCGCCCGTGCCAGGTACTCCTGGACCGCCGGGATCTGGTCCTCCTGGAGGAGCGAGGTGCCGACCTCGTGGCCCTGGGCCTTGAGGAAGGTGTACGCCATGCCGCCGCCGATGAGGATGCGGTCGGCCTTCTCCAGGAGGTGGTCGATCACGCCGAGCTTGTCGGAGACCTTGGCGCCGCCGAGGGCGACCGCGTACGGCCGCCGCACGTCGTCGGTCAGCTTCTTCAGGACGCCGACCTCGGTGGCGATGAGGTAGCCCGCGGCGTGCGGGAGGCGCGCCGGGAGGTCGTAGACCGAGGCGTGCTTGCGGTGCACGGCGCCGAAGCCGTCGCCGACGTAGAGGTCGGCGAGGGCGGCGAGGCGGTCCGCGAAGGCGCCCCGCTCGGCGTCGTCCTTGGAGGTCTCGCCCGCGTTGAAGCGGAGGTTCTCCAGGACGGCGACCCGGCCGTTCTCCAGGCCCGCGACGGTCTCCGTGGCGGAGTCGCCGACCGTGTCGGTCGCGAACGCCACGTCGGCGCCGAGCAGTTCGCCGAGGCGGGCGGCGGCCGGGGCGAGCGAGAACGCCGGGTCCGGGGCACCCTTGGGGCGGCCCAGGTGCGAGGCGACCACGACGCGGGCACCGGCTCCGGCGAGCGCCTCGACCGTGGGGACGACGGCGCGGATGCGTCCGTCGTCGGTGATGGTGGTGCCGTCGAGCGGCACGTTGAGGTCGGCGCGGACGAACACCCGCTTGCCTTCGACGCCCTCGTGGAGAAGCTCGTCGATCGTCTTCATCTGTTAACTGACTCCTTGGTACGCGGTGGAGCACACGAACAGGGCTCGCGCAGCGCGGCGTTGCGCTGCCCGAGCCCTGCTCACCATCGAAAGCCCGCCCTGAAGGTCAGAGCCGGCCGCCGACGAAGACGGTGAGGTCGACGAGACGGTTGGAGTAGCCCCACTCGTTGTCGTACCAGCCGAGGATCTTGACCGAGTTGCCGTCCTGGACCATGGTCAGGGAGGCGTCGAAGGTGCAGGACGCCGGGTCGCCCACGATGTCGGAGGAGACGATCGGGTCCTCGGTGTAGAAGAGGAAGCCCTTGAGGTCGCCGTCGTCGGCGGCCTTCTTGAACGCGGCATTGACCTCGTCCCTGGTGACCTCGCGGTCCAGGGTGACGACCAGGTCGGTGGCGGAGCCGGTCGGGACCGGGACGCGCATGGCGATGCCGTCGAGCTTGCCCTTGAGCTGCGGGAGGACCAGGGCGGTGGCCTTGGCGGCACCGGTCGTGGTCGGGATGATGTTCTCCGCGGCGGCGCGGGCGCGGCGCAGGTCCTTGTGCGGGAAGTCCAGGATCCGCTGGTCGTTGGTGTACGCGTGGACCGTGGTCATCAGGCCCTTGACGATGCCGAAGTTCTCGTCGAGGACCTTCGCCATCGGCGCCACGCAGTTGGTGGTGCAGGAGGCGTTCGAGATGACGTGGTGCTGCGCGGGGTCGTACTTGTCCTGGTTGACGCCCATCACGATGGTGATGTCCTCGTCCTTGGCCGGAGCCGAGATGAGGACCTTCTTGGCGCCGCCCGCGAGGTGCTTCTCGGCGTCGGCCTTCTTGGTGAAGATGCCGGTCGACTCGATGACGATGTCGACGCCGAGCTCGCCCCAGGGGAGGTCGGCCGGGTCGCGCTCGGACAGCACCTTGATGGTGTGGCCGTCGACGGTGATGGTGTCCTCGGTGTGGGTGACCTCGGCCTTGAGGCGTCCCAGGATGGTGTCGTACTTCAGCAGGTGGGCCGTGGTCGCGGTGTCACCCAGGTCGTTGACAGCCACGATCTCGATGTCGGCACCCTGCTCAAGGAGCGCGCGGAAGTAGTTCCGGCCGATGCGGCCAAAGCCGTTGATGCCTACGCGGATCGTCACGAACCGATCTCCTCGTTAGGTACGCCGGTGTGTTCGACGCCGGCGAGATTTTTGTTTTTGGGATGTCCCCGACCGCTTACGACCCTACCTCCCCATGGCCGCCGGAGTGACATCGAGCGCATCCGTGCGAGCCCGGAACGTGAGGGAAAACGGCCGGCGGCCCGCACCTACCGACGGGTAAGGGCCGCCTTGGGACGTTTTTCCCCACTACTCTCCGTCAAACGGACGGGATGCTCCCCTCAGCGGTGGAGGGCCTTGAGGGCGCGGCCCAGGAGCCGGGCCCGCTCCGCCGTGCCGGGCACGTGCTCCAGGCCGAAGCCGAGGAGGACGGTGTCCCGGGTGGTGACCGCCGCCCACGAGTGGAAGAGCGCGCCGGAGCGCGTCCAGTCCGAGCCGTTGCCGGGGCTGCCGGCCGGGGCGCCGGGCGTGGACCAGGCGCCGAGGGAGGTCTCGAAGCCCTCGGCCTCGGTGGTGGTCCCGGTGACGAGCCGGACGTCGTCGACGAAGGCGCCCGTCTCGCCCGTGCCGGGGTCGGAGACGTACGAGAGGGAGAGCTCGACCTTCCTGCCCGCCCAGGCGCTCAGGTCGACGGAGGCCTGCCGCCAGCCGTTGGAGGGGCCGGTGAAGGCGTTCCAGGAGCCGGTGGTCCCGGTGGCGGCGCAGCCGTCCTCGCCGACGGTGAGGTAGTGGGCGAGGAAGGGGTGGCCGCGGACGTAGTAGCCCTCGCCGCAGTCGGCCGGGGGCTCGGCGGAGGTGCCGCCGTTGGTGTCGGGCAGGGTGGTCCAGTCGTCCTGTCCGGCGGTGTGGGCCTCGACGACGAGGTTGTCGTAGCCGGGCTCGGTGTCGTGGCTGACCTGGAAGTCCAGGCGGGGCTTCGCGCCCGCCGGGACGCCGGTGAGGTCGACGGTCCTGGCGAGCCGGGCCCAGGTGTCGTCGGCGTGCTTCACCGCGGCGAAGGTCGTGCCCTCGGCGGGTTCGAAGGGGGTGCGGACGCCCGGGTAGTCGCCGGCGGAGGCGCTGCTCGCGAACTGCGGGAAGTCCTTCGGCCTCAGGGTGTCGGAGGTGACGGTGTACGCGCCCGCGTCGTCCAGCGGGTTCCCGGCGGCGGCGCCGAGGGCCGCCCGCGCGCCTCCGAAGGCGCCCGTGCCGGCGAAGGCGGACGGGCCCTTGAGCCCGGCGCGGCGGTAGGCGCCGAGGTAGTACTGGGCGAAGTCGTTGGTCTCGGCGGGGCCGACCCGGGTGAGTCCGCCGGACTTCTCGCCCGCGTTGACCAGCTTGCCGCCCTCGTTGAGGTAGGAGCGGACGGCGAGTTCCGCGGCCCCGGAGGGGCGTTCGGCGCCGGTGTACCAGACGACGGCGTCGAAGTGGGAGAGGACGCCGAGGGCGTCCGGGGCGCCCTGGACGGCGACGTCCCAGACGGCGGCCTTCCGTCCGCCGTCGGCGAGCGCCCTCACGTAGGCGGCGGTGTGCCGTCCGGCGGTGGTGCCGCCCTCGTCGGCGAGGACGAGGACGTCGCCGCGCGCCCGTTCGGCCACCCGGTAGGTGAAGGGGGCGGAGGCGGTGGCCCGGCCCTCGCGGGTGCGGGCGGTGAAGCGGACCTCGACGGAGTCGCCGGGCCGGGCGCCCCCGACCTCGGCGCGGTACTCGTCGAAGTAGAGGTTGTCCTCGCCGCCGTAGGTCTCGCCGCCCTTCCAGGCGCGGAGCTCCTCGCGGTGGACGCGGCCGCCGTTGATCCGGTATTCGAGCGTCTTGCCGCGCAGCGACCTGCGGGCGGTGACGGCGACCTCCTGCTCCCCGCCGCGGGCGTAGGAGGTGGCGAAGGCCTTCGGCGTGAAGTCGGGGGCGTCGGTGCCGACCGGGGAGACGGGCCGGTCCGGATGGGCGGAGGACTCGGCGACGGCGAGCGCGAAGGGCACGTTCTTGGCGAACTCGGCCCGGATCAGCTTCTCGTCGTCCGGGAAGGTGAAGACGGAGGCGCAGTCGGCCGGGTTCCAGGCGTCGTTCGGGTCGACCCGGGAGGCGGTGGCGCAGGTGGACATCTCCGGGGTGAACATCTGCGTGCCGTTGACGTTGGCGGCATGCCCGTCGGCCTCGCCGTTGGTGGTGTACAGCTCGGAGGAGACCTGCGGCCGGTAGCCGGGCACGGCGGAGTTCTCCGGGGTGCCCGCGAGGGCCTTGAGGGCCACGTCGTCGGGGGTGTCGGTGGCGACCTGCCAGCCGACGCCGTACAGCAGGAGCTGGGCGGCGGAGTGGTAGTTGATGCCGTACGCGAAGCCGATGCGCTTCTGGAAGGCGTCGATCGCCCTGGTCTCGGGCTCCGACATGGGGCCCTCGCCGCGGAAGGTCTCGTCGGCCGGGTCGGGGGACGAGCCCTCGTTGTCGTAGCCCCACTTGTAGGCGAAGTTGCGGTTGAGGTCGACGCCGTCGCCGGGGCCGGTCCGCCCGTCGCCGTCGTTGTCGCGGAGGTTCTTGCGCCACTGGCGGTTGGCGGGGTCGGCGTGGGTGTGGTCGTAGCCGTCCGGGTTGGCGGAGAGCACGAACCACAGTTCGGTGGTGTCGACGATCCGGGTGATCCGCTCGTCCTTGCCGTAGCCGTCGAGGTAGTGGTGCATCAGCCGCCGGGTCATCTCGGGGGTGATCCACTCGCGCGCGTGCTGGTTGGACATGTAGAGCGTGGCCGGCTTGGAGCCGTCCTCGCTCCGTCCGGCACCCTTGCTGATCTTGAGGGCGAGGATGTCCTGGCCCTTGAGGGTCTTGCCGATCGAGACGGCCTTGGTGAGCCCGGGGTGGGTCCGGGCGGTGTCCAGGATCTCCTGCTTGAGGCCGCCGGGGCCGCCGTACGGGCGGAAGACGCCGTCGCCGGCGGCGGCGACCCGCTTCTCGGCCCCGTCCGACAGGGCGTGCTCGGCGAGTTCGACGCCTTGGCCGCGGAGCTGTCCGGCCTGGGCGCCGGTGAGGAAGAGCTCGACCGTGGCGCTGCCCTTCGCGGGCACCCGCTCGGTCAGCTCGTGGGCGTCGGCGCCGGCTTCGAGGAGGAGCGGAACCTGCTCCCGGGTGACCTCGGCGTGCCATACGGAGAGGGCGTCGGCGTTCCGGTCGTCGGGCCGCGCTCCGGCGACGGGTGCGGCCGCCACTCCGGCGATCAGCAGTGAAGCCGCGGCGAGGATCGATCCCGCTCTGCGTCTCATGGGCTCCCCTTGGTGTCGTCCGTCTCGAAGGTGAACAGATCTCGCGGGTGGAGCAGGTCTCGCGGATGGAACGGGTCCGACCGGTGCAACGGGTCCCACTGGTGGAACGGGTCCCACTGGTGCAACGGGTCTCGCGGATGGACAGACGACAGACTCATGGGCGCCCCGGGGAGCGTCAAGGGTGCCTCCCGGCGCGTCGCGCACACCGGGAAAAGAAACTGCCGGTGCGTCAGGAACGCACCGGCAGTGAGGGGTCGACCGAAAAGGACCGGCGTCAGCCGACCAGGCTGTCGTCCAGCTCCTCGGTCAGGTTGGACTCGGTCCCGGGGATGCCCAGGTCCTGCGCCCGCTTGTCGGCCATGGCGAGCAGCCGGCGGATCCGGCCGGCCACCGCGTCCTTGGTCAGCGGCGGGTCGGCGAGCGCGCCCAGCTCCTCCAGGGAGGCCTGCTTGTGGTCCATCCGGAGCCGGCCGGCGGCGGCGAGGTGCTCGGGCACCTCCTCGCCGAGGATCTCCAGGGCGCGCTGCACCCGGGCCCCGGCGGCGACCGCGGCGCGGGCCGAGCGGCGCAGGTTGGCGTCGTCGAAGTTGGCCAGGCGGTTGGCGGTGGCGCGGACCTCGCGCCGCATCCGCCGCTCCTCCCAGGCCAGCACCGACTCGTGCGCGCCGAGCCGGGTCAGCAGGGCGCCGATCGCGTCGCCGTCACGGACGACGACCCGGTCCACGCCCCGCACCTCGCGGGCCTTCGCCGCGATGGAGAGCCGCCGCGCCGCGCCGACCAGGGCGAGGGCGGCCTCGGGGCCCGGGCAGGTCACCTCCAGGGAGGAGGAGCGGCCGGGCTCGGTCAGCGAGCCGTGCGCGAGGAAGGCCCCGCGCCAGGCGGCCTCCGCGTCACAGGTCGCGCCGGAGACCACCTGCGGGGGGAGGCCCCGGATGGGGCGGCCCCGGCCGTCCACCAGACCCGTCTGGCGGGCGAGCTGGTCGCCCCCGGCCACCACCCGCACCACGAAGCGCGAGCCGCGCCGCAGCCCGCCGGGGGCCATCACGATCAGTTCGGAGCTGTGTCCGAAGATCTCCAGGATGTCCCGCTTGAGGCGGCGGGCCGCCATCGCGGTGTCGAGCTCCGCCTCGATCACGATGCGGCCGCTCACCAGGTGCAGCCCGCCCGCGAACCGCAGGATCGACGAGACCTCTGCCTTCCTGCAGCAGGTCCGGGTGACGGGAAGCCGGGAGATCTCGTCCTTCACCGCTGCCGTCATCGCCATGGGCCGATCCTTCCATGCATCCGAAAAATACGGTCGTACGCGGCGGCCAGCAGCTCCGGGTCGTGCTTCGCGGAGCCGTCGGGCCGGGCCACCGGCGCCAGCTCGACCGCGGCGCCGAACCGCTTGGCGGCGTCGGCGAGGGAGTCGCGGTCGGGCACGGCGGCCTCGTCGGCCAGCACCACGTCCAGGGCGAGTTTAGGGGCGTGTCGGCCCAAAACCTCCAAATGACGCTGCGGGGAGAAGCCGTCGGTTTCTCCGGGCTGCGGCGCGAGGTTCAGGGAGAGCACCTTCCGGGCCTTGCTCACGACCAGTGCGTCGAGGAGGTCGGGGACCAGGAGGTGCGGGATCACCGAGGAGAACCAGGAGCCCGGGCCCAGGACGACCCAGTCGGCGTCCAGGACGGCGGCGACCGCCTCGGGGACGGCCGGCGGGTCGTTCGGCACGAGGTGCACGGACTGCACCTCGCCGGGGGTGAGCGCCACGGTCGCCTGGCCGCACACGGTGTCCACGTCGTCCGGCCGCTCCGGGTCGTGGCCCTTGACCAGGGCCTGGAGCTCCAGGGGCACGGCGGACATGGGCAGCACCCGGCCCTGGGCGCCGAGCAGCAGGCCGACCAGGTCCAGGGCCTGCACGGGGTCGCCGAGCTGCTCCCAGAGGGCGACGATCAGCAGGTTGCCGACGGCGTGCCCGTTGATCTCGCCCTTGGAGTGGAAGCGGTGCTGGATGACCCGGGCCCAGGTCTGGCCCCAGTCGTCGTCGCCGCAGAGCGCGGCGAGCGCCTTGCGCAGGTCGCCGGGGGGCAGCACGCCCAGTTCCTCCCGGAGCCGGCCGCTGGAGCCGCCGTCGTCGGCGACGGTGACGACGGCGGTGAGGTCGCCGGTGATCCGGCGGAGAGCGGCGAGGGAGGCCGAGAGGCCCATGCCCCCGCCCAGCGCGACGACCTTGGGCTGGGCGCCGCGTCTGCGGAGCGCGCGACGCACCGTGAGGGTGGAGGCACGCCGACGGTACGGCTTCACTCTCGCCCCATGTCCCGGTGCACGACGACGGTCTCGACCCCTTCGGAGGCGAGGCGGGCGGCCAGGCGCTCGGCGGTGGCCACCGAGCGGTGCTTGCCGCCCGTGCAGCCGACGGCGATCGTCACGTACCGCTTGCCCTCGCGGCGGTAGCCCGCGGCGATCAGCTGGAGGAGCTCGGTGTAGCGGTCCAGGAACTCCTTGGCGCCGGGCTGGTTGTAGACGTAGTTCGACACCTCCTCGTTGAGGCCGGTGAAGGGGCGCAGCTCGGGGACCCAGTGCGGGTTCGGCAGGAAGCGCATGTCCACGACGAGGTCGGCGTCGACGGGCAGGCCGTACTTGAAGCCGAAGGACATCACGGTGGCCCGCAGCTCGGGCTCCTCGTCGCCGGCGAACTGGGCGTCCATCTTGGCGCGCAGCTCGTGGACGTTGAGGCTGGAGGTGTCGATCACCAGGTCGGCGTCGCCGCGCAGCTCGCGCAGCAGGTCGCGCTCGGCGGCGATGCCGTCGGTGATGCGGCCGTCGCCCTGGAGCGGGTGGGGCCTGCGGACCGACTCGAAGCGCCGGACGAGGGCCTCGTCGGAGGACTCCAGGAAGACGATCCGGCGGGTGACCCGCTTGGCGTCCAGGTCGGCGAGGGACTCGCGCAGGTTGTCGAAGAACTGCCGGCCGCGGACGTCCACGACGACGGCGATCCGGGCGACGTTGCCCTGGGAGCGGGCGCCGAGCTCCACCATGGTGGGGATCAGCGCGGGCGGCAGGTTGTCCACGACGAACCAGCCGAGGTCCTCCAGACACTTCGCCGCGGTGGACCGGCCGGCCCCGGACATGCCGGAGATGATCACCAGCTCGGGAATGGCCGCCTCGGCGCCGCTGTCGCCGGGGATCTCCTTGGTGCCCGTACTCACGTGTCCTGCTCCGTCTTCTCGGTGGTGCTCGTCGTGCCGTGCGCGCGCGGCCGTGCCGTGACGTCCGCGTCGTCCTCCATGATCTCCCCTGTCGCCGTGTTCACGGCGGGGGCGGCCGGAGCCGCCTGTGCGGGAGCCGTGTCGTCCTCCATGATCTCGCCCGTCGCCGTGTTCACGGCGGGGGCGCCGGGAGCCGCCCCGGCCAGGGCCGCGACGACCGCCTCCGCGGTCTTCCGGCCCATGCCGGGGACCTCGCAGATCTGCTCGATTGTCGCCTGCCGGAGCCGCTTCACCGAGCCGAAATGCTTGATCAGGGTCTGCTTCCGGGTCTCCCCGAGGCCGGGGACGGCGTCGAGGGGCCCGGTCCTGATGCGTTTCGTCCGCTTGGACCGCTGGTAGCGGATGGCGAAGTCGTGAGCCGTGTCACGCACCCGCTGGAGAAGGTACAGGCCTTCGCTGGAGCGGGGCAGCACCACGGGGTCGTCGTCACCGGGCAGCCAGACCTCCTCCAGGCGCTTGGCGAGGCCGCAGACCGCGATGTCGTCGATGCCGAGCTCGTCGAGGGCGCGCCGCGCGGCGGCGACCTGGGGCTGTCCGCCGTCGACCACGACGAGCTGCGGCGGGTAGGCGAACCGCTTGGGCCGCCCGTCGTCCTCGGACTCCTCGGCCGGGACCTCGCCGTCCACCCACTCCCCCGTCCGCTCCTTCTCGGCGAGGTAGCGCTTGAAGCGGCGGCCGATCACCTCGTGCATGGAGCGGACGTCGTCCTGCCCCTCGAAGCCCTTGATCTGGAAGCGGCGGTACTCGCTCTTGCGGGGCAGTCCGTCCTCGAAGACGACCATGGAGGCGACGACGTCCTCGCCCTGGAGGTGCGAGACGTCGAAGCACTCGATGCGCAGCGGCGCCGAGTCCAGGTCCAGGGCCTCGGCGATCTCCTCCAGGGCCCGGGAGCGGGTGGTGAGGTCGCTGGCCCGCTTGGTCTTGTGGAGCACGAGCGCCTGCTGGGCGTTGCGCGCGACGGTCTCCATCAGGTCCTTCTTGTCGCCGCGCCGGGGCACCCGCAGCGAGACGAGGGAGCCGCGGCGGCCGGAGAGCCAGGCGGAGACGGCCTCGGCGTCCTCGGGGAGCGCGGGGACCAGGACCTCCTTGGGGACCGCCTCGCCGCTCTCCTCGCCGTACAGCTGCTGGAGGGCGTGCTCGACGAGCCCGGCGGTGTCGACGGCCTCGACCTTGTCGGTGACCCAGCCGCGCTGGCCGCGGACGCGTCCGCCGCGCACGTGGAAGATCTGGACGGCGGCCTCCAGCTCGTCCTCGGCGAGGGCGATCAGGTCGGCGTCGGTGGCGTCGGCGAGGACGACCGCGTTCTTCTCCATGGCCCGGCGCAGGGCCCCGATGTCGTCGCGGAGCCGGGCGGCCCTCTCGTACTCCATGTCCTCGGCCGCGATCGTCATCCGCTTCTCCAGACGGCGGATGTACGTGCCGGTGCGGCCGGCCATGAAGTCGCTGAAATCCTCGGCGAGTTCGCGGTGCTCCTCGGGGGTGACCCGGCCGACGCAGGGCGCCGAGCACTTGCCGATGTAGCCGAGGAGGCAGGGCCGGCCGGCCGAGGCGGCGTTCCGGAAGACGCCCGCCGAGCAGGTGCGGACGGGGAAGACCCGCAGCATGAGGTCGACGGTCTCGCGGATCGCCCACGCGTGCGCGTACGGCCCGAAGTAGCGCACGCCCTTCTTCTTCTGGCCGCGCATGACCTGGACGCGGGGGAACTCCTCGTTCATGGTCACGGCGAGGTACGGGTAGCTCTTGTCGTCCCGGTACTTGACGTTGAACCGGGGGTCGAACTCCTTGATCCAGGAGTACTCCAGCTGGAGCGCCTCGACCTCGGTGGAGACCACGGTCCACTCGACGGAGGCGGCCGTGGTCACCATGGTGGCCGTGCGCGGGTGCAGGCTCGTGAGCGGCTGGAAGTAGTTGGCGAGGCGCTGGCGCAGGGACTTCGCCTTGCCCACGTAGATCACCCGGCGGTGCTCGTCGCGGAACTTGTAGACCCCCGGGGAGTCGGGGATCTGACCCGGCTTGGGGCGGTAGCTGGAGGGGTCTGCCATGGTCCCCACCCTACTGGCGGGGACCGACACTCCGGCCGGGCGCGCGGGTGCGTCCGGCCCCGTGCGGACGGGGTGGGGACCCGCCCGCACGGGGCTCGCCCCGGCCGGGACCGAGGCGGGCCCGGAGCGGGCCCGGGTCAGGCCGCCGGGCCGCTCCCGGCCGCCCGGCGGCGGCGTATCGCGGCCGTGCCCGCCAGGGCGAGGCCCAGGGCGGCGCCGACGCCGGCCACGGCGGCGGCGGTCTCCCCGGAGGCGTCCGTACGGGGTCCGGGGGCGGCCTGGTGTCCGGGAACCGCGCGGGACGCCGCTCCCGGGGCCGCGGCCTCCTGCGGCCCGTACCCGCCCGCCGCGCCCTTCTTCGCGTAGGCGGAGCCGGGGAGCTTGTCGCCGTACGCCCGTGCGACCCGCTCGCGGTACGCGGCGAGGCTCGTCCCGTTCTTCCCGACGGCCCGCGCCGCGTCCTCGTCCAGCGGGAGCACCTTCGCGCCCTTCTGGACGTACCAGGCGTCGATCTGGGGCTCGCGGAAGACGAGGCCGCCGGGCAGCAGGCGCCCGCCCTGCTCCGCGTACCGGATCTCGTCGTCGCCGGTGGCGATGTTCACCACCTGCCAGCCGTCGGCCCCCCGCACCGTCCACAGGGAGGCCTTCCGCCCGTCCGGGGCGACGGCCCGGCTGGCGCGGAACTCGACGCGGGCGACCGGGGCACCGGCCTTCCCGGCGACGAAGTCCGGGGAGAGGATCCGGACCGGGACGGAGGCGCCCTCGATCCGCGGGGTGCCCGCCGTGCGGGCGGCGGGCGCGGCGGCCGCCCCGGCTCCCTTCCCGTCCCGGGCGAAGAACCGGGACAGGGTTTCCAGGGTCCCCGGCGCGGCGGCGGCCCGCTCGGGGGTGGGCGCGGACGGCAGGCTCTCGGCGGCGGACGCCGGGAGGGCGCCGAGGGCGACGAGGGCGGCGGCGGTCAGGAGGCCGGCGGCGGTGGCACGCGCGCGTGCCGTGGTCGCGGTGATCACGGTGGTCACGCCCCGATCCGGTAGAGCGAGTGGGTCCAGGAGAAGGAGTCGTTGTCGACGTACCAGGCGTGCGAGGCCCAGTTGTAGCGGTCGCTGGAGGGCCAGGGGTCGCCCCAGTAGACCCAGCTGCTCGCGTCGTCGTAGCCGTAGATCACGTGCATGTGCCCGCCGCCGCTGGACCACTGGATCCGGGTCTCGATCGGCCGGTCGGCGTTGATCTCGGTCTGCACGGTGGGGTAGCGCAGCCAGCCGGTCACGTACGAGCCGGGGCGGACGCCGGCCCAGCTCAGACCGGTCTGGACGTTGCCGAGGGTGGCCTGGTTGTTGGGGCAGTCGTAGCCCTGCTGGCGGTTGAAGGCGGCGTTGCAGAACTGGTTCTGGCTGTAGGTGCGGCCGAACCAGGTGGCGATGGTGTTGCCGGCCGCCGCCCAGCACCAGTTGCTCTTCTGCTGGGCCTGCATGGTGATGTTCAGACGCTTGGCGGCGAGGGCGGAGGCGTCCTCACCGGCCGGCGCGGCGGACGCCGGGGTGGTGGGGACGAGGAAGAGGGCGGCTGCGGCGAGTGCCGCGAGGTTCAGCTTTCTTCTGCGCATCGCGTTCCTCCCGGGTGGGGTGGGGGTGTGGAGGAGCGCGTCCGGACGCTGGTCAGGAGCATCTGCCGTTGTCCGGTCCGGGTCAACACGCTTCAATGCGGGATGACATCGGACTGTGAACGGTGCGACCCGGGTGTGAACGGACGCCCTCGGCCCACCTGCCCGCCCGTCCCCGGCGGTGCGACGGTCCGCTCCCCCACCGTGAACGTTCACCGAGGAGTCCTCGTGAGCCACACCGAGGCCGATCTTGCGCAGCTGCTGCACACCGGTCCCTTCCATCTGGCGCTGCGCACCGCGCTCGCCGTGCGCGGGCTGCCGCTCCAGCGGGTCCAGCACCATCTGGCGCACCGGGGCGTGAGGGTCGGGGTGACGAGTCTGAGCTACTGGCAGCAGGGCGCCCGCCGCCCGCAGCGGCCGGAGTCCCTGAAGGCCGTCCGGGCCCTGGAGGAGGTGCTCCAGCTGCCGGGCAACTCGCTCCTGCGCCTGTTGTCGGAGGACACGGCCGCCCGGTCCGAGGTGGAGCGCCCGGCGGGCCGCTCGTACCGCTCGCTGGTGGAGGCGTCCGGCTCGGTGGAGGAGCTGCTCGCGGAGATGGAGTGCCCGACGGACGGGGGGCTGCACACGGTGGGGCACCACGAGCGGGTGCGGATCGGGGCCGGGCGGGAGCTGGTGGGGCGCGAGTCCCAGCACGTGGTGCGGGCGCACCGGGACGGGGTGGACCGCTATCTGGCCATCCACCACGGGGACCCGGGCTGCGACCCGTCGCGGGTGGTGGTGCGGGCGGTGGAGAACTGCCGGACCGGGCGGGTGCGGTGGCACGCGGGGACGGGGGTGCTGGTCGCGGAGCTGCTCTTCGACGCGCGTCTGCGCGCCGGGGACACGTACCTCTTCTCGTACGGCTTCGAGGACGGCACGGCGGGGGCGAGCGGGGAGTACGTGCGCGGGTTCAGCTTCGCGGGCGGGCAGTACGTGCTCCAGGTGCGCTTCGACGAGGCGGCGCTTCCGGTGCGGTGCCGGAGGTTCGCGCAGGTCTCGGCGGGGGCGTCGCGCGGCGGCCGTGCGGAGCTGACCCTGAGCGGCCGGCACCGCACGGTGCACCTGGTGGAGCAGGGGGTGCGCCCGGGGATCCTGGGGATCGACTGGGACTGGTCCTGAACCGTCCGTCCGGTCAGGCCTCGGGTCCGGCGACGAGCCTGCCGCCCTCGACGCGGACCGGGACCTCGGGGAGCGGGACGGTGGCCGGGCCCCGGAGCGCCTTGCCGGTCGTGACGTCGAAGCGGCTGCCGTGGCAGGGGCAGTTGCCCTCGTTCTCCTCGACCTTGTCGAGGACGCAGCCCGCGTGGGTGCACTGGGCGCTGAAGGCCTTGTACTGACCCGCGGCGGGACAGCTGACCACGAGGCGCTGCTCGCGGTAGAGCCTGGCGCCGCCGACCGGGACCTCGTCCGGGGAGCCGAGGGGGACCGGGGCGGTCGGGGTCGGGACCTCGGCGTGGCCGAGCTTGGACTCGGTGGAGCAGGCGGCGGCCCCCAGTCCGGCGGCACCGGCGAGGGCGGCGCCTTTCAGTACGGTGCGACGGCTGGACTGGCCGGACATGAGCGCTCCACGGTGAGATCGGGGACGAGACACCCCAGCGGTGACCGAACCGACGATACCGGCGCGCCCCGCGCACGGGTCGCGGGGGCCGTGGGTGCGGGCGGGGCCGCGCGGGCGGAAGCCCCGGTCCCGGCGACGACCCGTGGGTGCGGCGGCGCCCCCGGCGCGGAGCCCCCGCCGATGGGGCGGAGGTCCGTGCGCGGGGGCGCGCCGGTCCGGCAGGGGCCCGGGCGGGGCCCCTACCGGGTGGCGGGCCGGGTCAGGCCTTGCGGGCCCGGGTCGCCGTCTTCTTGGCGGCGGCCTTGGTCGCGGTCGCCTTGGTCGCGGCCGTCTTCGCGGCGGCCGTCTTCTTCGCCGGGGCGGCCTTCGTGGTGGCGGCCTTCTTCGCCGTCGCCGTCTTCTTCGCCGCCGTCCTCTTCGTGCCGCGCGCCGCCGGGATCGCCGCGTCGCTGATCCGGTCGGCGCCGAGGACCTCGCGGAGGAACTTGCCGGTGTGGCTCGCCGGGACCGAGGCGACCTCCTCCGGCGTGCCCTCGGCGACCACCAGGCCGCCGCCGCTGCCGCCCTCCGGGCCCATGTCGACGACCCAGTCCGCGGTCTTGATGACGTCGAGGTTGTGCTCGATGACGATCACCGAGTTCCCCTTGTCGACCAGTCCGGAGAGGACCTTGATCAGCTTCGAGATGTCCTCGAAGTGCAGACCGGTGGTCGGCTCGTCCAGGACGTAGACCGTGCGGCCCGTCGAGCGCTTCTGGAGCTCGGAGGCGAGCTTCACGCGCTGGGCCTCGCCGCCGGAGAGCGTCGGCGCGGACTGCCCGAGCCGGACGTATCCGAGGCCGACCTCGTTGAGCGTGCGCAGGTGGCGCGAGATCGTCGGGACGGCCTCGAAGAAGTCGAGGGCCTCCTCGATCGGCATGTTCAGGACTTCGGCGATGGACTTGCCCTTGTAGTGGACCTCCAGGGTCTCCCGGTTGTACCGGTCGCCGTGGCAGACCTCGCACGGGACGTAGACGTCCGGGAGGAAGTTCATCTCGATCTTGATCGTGCCGTCGCCGGAGCAGTTCTCGCAGCGGCCGCCCTTGACGTTGAAGGAGAAGCGGCCGGGCAGGTAGCCCCGGACCTTGGCCTCCATCGTCTCGGCGAAGAGCTTGCGGACGTGGTCGAAGACGCCGGTGTAGGTCGCCGGGTTCGACCGGGGGGTCCGGCCGATCGGGGACTGGTCGACGTGCACGACCTTGTCGACGAGGTCGTCGCCGTCCACACGCGTGTGCCGTCCGGGCACCGACTTGGCGCCGTTCAGCTCGCGCGCCAGGTGGGTGTAGAGGATGTCGTTGACCAGGGTCGACTTGCCGGAGCCGGAGACGCCGGTGACGGCGGTGAGGACGCCGAGCGGGAAGGAGACGTCGATGTCCCGCAGGTTGTTCTCGCGGGCCCCGTGCACGGTGAGCCTGCGCTCGGGGTCCACCGGCCGGCGGACGTCCGGGGTGGTGATCGACCTGCGGCCGGACAGGTACTGCCCGGTCATCGACTCCTCGTTGGCGAGGAGCTCCTTCAGGGAGCCGGAGTGGACGACCTTGCCGCCGTGCTCGCCGGCGCCGGGGCCGATGTCCACGACCCAGTCGGCCACCTTGATGGTGTCCTCGTCGTGCTCGACCACGATGAGCGTGTTGCCCATGTCCCGGAGCCGCACCAGGGTCTCGATCAGCCGGTGGTTGTCGCGCTGGTGGAGGCCGATGGAGGGCTCGTCGAGCACGTAGAGCACGCCGACCAGGCCGGAGCCGATCTGGGTCGCGAGCCGGATGCGCTGGGCCTCGCCGCCGGAGAGCGTCCCGGCGGCCCGGTTGAGCGAGAGGTAGTCGAGGCCGACGTCGACGAGGAAGCGCAGCCGCTCGTTGACCTCCTTGAGGACCCGCTCGGCGATCTGCTTGTCCCGGGCGCTCAGGGTGAGCCGCGAGAGGAACTCGGCGCAGTCGCTGATGGACATCGCCGAGACCTCGGCGATGGACCTGTCCATGACCGTGACCGCGAGCACGATCGGCTTCAGCCGGGTGCCCTCGCAGGTGGGACACGGCACCTCGCGCATGTAGCCCTCGAAGCGCTCGCGGCTGGAGTCGCTCTCGGCCTCGGTGTGGCGCCGCTTGACGAAGGAGACGGCCCCCTCGAAGGCCGGGGTGGTGTACGCCCGCTCCCGCCCGTACCGGTTCCGGTAGCGGACCTCGACCTGGGTCTTGTGGCCGTGCATCAGCGCCTTCTTGGCGCGCTGCGGCAGCCCCGCGTACGGGATGTCCGTGCGGAAGCCGAGGGCCTGGGAGAGCCCGCCGATGAGCCGGCCGAAGTACTCCTTGGTGTGACCGTGCGACCAGGGGTGGATGGCGCCCTCGTCGAGGGACTTGTCCTCGTCGGGGACGATCAGCTCCGGGTCGACCTCCATGCGGGTGCCGATGCCGGTGCAGTCCGGGCAGGCGCCGAAGGGCGAGTTGAAGGAGAAGGAGCGCGGCTCCAGCTCCTCGAAGGAGAGGTCGTCGTACGGGCAGTAGAGGTGCTCCGAGTACATCTTCTCGCGCTCGGGGTCGTCCTCGGGGAGGTCGACGAAGTCGAGCACGACCATGCCGCCGGAGAGTCCGAGCGCGGTCTCGACGGAGTCGGTGAGCCGGCGCTTGGCGCTGTCCTTGACGGTGAGGCGGTCGACGACCACCTCGATGGTGTGCTTCTCCTGCTTCTTCAGCGTCGGCGGCTCGCTGAGCTGCACGGTCGCGCCGTCGACGCGGGCGCGGCTGTAGCCCTTGGTCTGGAGGTCGGCGAAGAGGTCGACGAACTCGCCCTTGCGCTCGCGCACGAGCGGGGAGAGCACCTGGAAGCGGCTGCCCTCGGGCAGCTCCAGGACCCTGTCGACGATGGCCTGCGGCGACTGGCGCGAGATGGGGCGGTGGCACTCGGGACAGTGCGGCTTGCCGATGCGCGCGAAGAGCAGGCGGAGGTAGTCGTAGACCTCCGTGATGGTGCCGACCGTCGAGCGCGGGTTGCGCGAGGTCGACTTCTGGTCGATGGAGACGGCGGGCGACAGACCTTCGATGAAGTCGACGTCCGGCTTGTCCATCTGGCCGAGGAACTGCCGGGCGTACGAGGAGAGCGACTCGACGTACCGGCGCTGCCCCTCGGCGAAGATCGTGTCGAACGCGAGGGAGGACTTGCCCGACCCCGAGAGCCCGGTGAAGACGATGAGGGAGTCACGCGGGAGATCGAGGGAGACGTTCTTGAGGTTGTGCTCGCGAGCGCCACGGACGATGAGACGGTCGGCCACGCCGGTCCGCACCTTTCTTGAGAGAGCGGATGTGCCTACACACCAACAACCGGGGACGCCGGATGCTTCCATCGAGCGTATAGCACGTACATTCGATTTCCGGTCTTCCGGAGACCTCTTCACCCGAACGAGTGGTCCGGCCCGGCCGGCGCTAGGGTCGACGCCATGATCGACCACGAGCGTGACCTTGTTTCCGTACAAGAGGCGACCGATCGGCTCCTGGAAGCCGCCGCCTCCTGGGACAACGCCGCGACGGCCGAGCCGTCACGGCTTCCCGGCTGGACCCGCGGCCATGTCCTCGCCCACCTGGCCCGCAACGCCGACGCCCTGGTGAACGTCCTCGAGGGACGTCCCATGTACCCGGACGCCTCGACCCGCGAGGCCGACATCGAGCGCGACGCGTACCGTCCGCTCGACGTGCAGCTCGCCGACGTGCGCGAGAGCGCCGACCGGCTGCGGGCCGTGGGCGGGAGGCCCGCCGACTGGGGCCGGACCGTCGAGCTGCGCAACGGCGTCACCGACAGCGCGGCCCGGGTCCCCTTCCGCCGCTGGGTGGAGGTGGCCCTGCACCACGTCGACCTGGACGCCGGCTACGACCTGGAGGACCTGCCGGAGGAGTTCGTCCTGCGGGAGATCGAGTTCCTGGCCGACCGCTGGGCGGGGCGCCCGGAGGTCCCCCCGGTGACCCTCGGCCTCGGGCAGGACGGATCCGGCCCCACCTGGCGGACCGGCGGCGACCAGGGCGCTCCCGTCGTCCTCGCGGGCACCGGCCCCGAACTGCTCGGCTGGCTGTCCGGCCGGGGCGACAAGGGCGCCCGTCTCGTCGTCCTCTCCGGCGACGGCCTCCCGGACCTGCCCCCGCTATAGGCTGAGCGCATGACGTACAGCGGAGTGGTGAGGGTCGGCGGCCCTGCGGACGTGCACGAGCTGGCGGACCTGATGATCTCGAAGGTCGCGGTCGGTCCGATGGACAACAACGCGTACCTGCTGCGCTGCCGGGCCACCGGCGAGCAGCTGCTGATCGACGCGGCGAACGACGCGGAGACCCTGCTCACGCTGATCGGTGACGACGGCGTCGGCGCCGTCGTCACCACCCACCGGCACGGCGACCACTGGCAGGCGCTGGCCGAGGTGGTCGCCGCGACCGGCGCGCGCACCTACGCGGGCGCGTACGACGCGGAGGGCATTCCGGTCGCGACCGACGTGCCCGTCGAGGACGGCGACACGATCCGGGTGGGCCGGGTCGGGCTGACCGCCCGTCGGCTCGTCGGCCACACCCCGGGCTCGATCGCCCTCGTCTACGACGACCCGCACGGCCACCCCCACGTCTTCACCGGCGACTGCCTCTTCCCCGGCGGCGTGGGCAACACCCGCAAGGACCCGGAGGCCTTCGCGAGCCTCCTCCACGACGTGGAGACCAAGCTCTTCGAGGCCCTCCCGGACGAGTCCTGGGTCTACCCGGGCCACGGCAAGGACACGACGCTCGGTGACGAGCGCCCCCACCTCGCGGAGTGGCGCGAGCGCGGCTGGTGACCCGGGGGCGGACGGAGGGCGCGCGCCCCACCAGCGGCGCGCTCCCGCACGCCCCCGTAGCGGGGGCGGCCGGCGGGTAGATCGCGGGGCATGCACCGCCGTCACTCTCCGTCGCCTCCCACCGGTCCCTCGATGGGCCGGATCGCCGCCGCCTCCCTGGTCGGCACCGCCGTCGAGTTCTTCGACTTCTACGTCTACGGGACCGCCGCCGCCCTCGTCCTGGGGCCGCTCTTCTTCCCGACCTTCTCCCCGCTCGCCGGAACCCTGGCCGCCTTCGGCACCTTCGCCGCCGGCTTCGTGGCCCGGCCGCTCGGCTCGGTCCTCTTCGGCCACGTCGGCGACCGGTACGGCCGGCGCCCGGTCCTCTTCGCCTCGCTGCTCCTGACCGGCTGCGCCACGGTCGCGGTCGGCTGCCTCCCCACGTACGCGACGCTCGGCATCGCCGCACCCGTGCTGCTGCTCCTGCTCCGCTTCCTCCAGGGGCTCGGCCTGGGCGGCGAGTGGGGCGGGGCGGTGCTGCTCACCGCCGAGCACGCGCCGGAGCACCGGCGCGCGCTGTGGGCGAGCTTCCCGCAGATCGGCCCGGCGGTCGGCTTCCTCCTGGCGAACGGGGTGGTGCTGGGGCTCACGGCCGGACTGAGCGACGCGGAGTTCCGCTCCTGGGGCTGGCGGGTGCCGTTCTGGGCCGCGGGGCTGCTCGCCGCGGGCGGGCTGCTGCTGCGCTCCTCGCTCGCGGAGACCCCGCAGTTCGAGGAGCTGTCCGCGTCCGGGCGGCGCGCGGGCGCCCCGCTGGCCGAGGTGGTCCGGGACCACTGGCGGCTGGTGCTGCTGACGGCGGGGGCCCTCGCCGTCGGGTACGCCGTCTTCTACGCCGTCTCCACCTGGGCCCTGGCCTACGGCACCGGGCGGCTGGGCCTGAGCGGCCCGGTGATGCTGGGCTGCGTCATGGCGGCAGTGGCGGTGATGGGCGCGGCCACCCCCTTCGCGGCGCTGCTCGCCGACCGCTGGGGCCGCCGGACGCTCTGCCTGGCCGGGTGCGCGGGCTGCGTGCTCTGGATGTTCCCGATGGTGGCGCTGCTGCACACCGCGCGGCCGGCGCTGATGTTCCTCGGCTTCCTGGGCGCGCTGCTGGCCTTCATCACCATGTTCGCGGTGGTCTCCGCGTACCTGCCGGAGCTGTACGAGCCCCGGGTCCGGTGCACGGGCGCGGCCGTGGGCTACAACCTGGCGGGGGTCCTCGGCGGCGCCCTGACCCCCCTCGCGGCCACCGCGCTCTCCGAGGGCGGCTCCGGCCCGCCGTGGGGCGTGGCGGCGTATCTGACCCTGGTGGCCCTGGTCAGTCTGGGCTGCTTCGCCCTGCTCCCGGAGACCCTGCCGGCCCGCGCGGCGGCGAAGGAGCCCGCGCCCGCATAGAGGAGGCCGTCCGGGAGGGGCGTCCGGAAACGGCGAAGGCCGGCCGGGGAGGGGGTCCCGGGCCGGCCGTCGCCGTGTGTGCCGCGTCAGGCGCCGATGCTGTCCTTCTCGGCGCCGTCGGCATCGGCCACGCTCTGGGCGGCCTCCCGGTCGGCCTGCCGCTTGGAGGCGATCAGGCTGGTGATCGTGGTGATGACCAGAACACCGCAGATGACCGCGAGGGAGACCGGGATGGAGATCTCCGGAACGTGCACCCCGGACTCGTGCAGGGCGTGCAGCACCAGCTTGACGCCGATGAAGCCGAGGATCACCGACAGGCCGTAGCTGAGGTGGACCAGCTTCTTGAGCAGGCCGCCGATCAGGAAGTACAGCTGCCGCAGGCCCATGAGGGCGAAGGCGTTGGCGGTGAAGACGATGTACGGGTCCTGGGTGAGGCCGAAGATCGCCGGGATGGAGTCGAGGGCGAAGAGGATGTCGGTGGTGCCGATGGCGAGCATGACCACCATCAGCGGGGTCATGACCCGCTTGCCGTTGACCCGGATGAAGAGCTTGGTGCCGTGGTAGCGGTCGGCGACGCCGAACTTCTTCTCGACGCTCTTGAGGAGCCTGTTCTCCTCGAACTCGTCCTCCTCCTCGTCGGAGCGCGCCTCCTGGATGAGCTTCCAGGCGGTGTAGATCAGGAACGCGCCGAAGATGTAGAAGACCCAGGAGAAGCTCGCGATGATCGCGGCGCCGGCGGCGATGAAGATCGCGCGGAGCACCAGGGCGATCAGCACGCCCACGAGCAGCACGCGCTGCTGGAGGTGCGAGGGGACCGAGAACTTCGCCATGATCAGGACGAAGACGAAGAGGTTGTCGACGCTGAGCGACTTCTCGGTGATGTATCCGGCGAAGAACTCTCCGGACGCCTGGGCGTTGCCGAAGAACAGCAGGCCGATCCCGAAGAGTGCGGCGAGCACGATCCAGACGATCGTCCAGATCCCGGCTTCCTTGACCGACACGTCATGGGGCTTGCGCCCGATGAAGAAGTCGGCACCGATCAGGGCACCCAGACCGAGGATGGTCAGGACCCACATGGTCGTTGAAACGTCCATTGCGCCTCCGGCGTCGTACGGCTACTTGATCAGCGTCGTCGCTGCCGGAGGTCTCTTCCACCCGGGCGGCGGGCTGACCGCCGCCGGGCCGACGCCCCGGGATCGGATCACTGGGATCCGTCCGTACTGACGGGCACGCCGCGCTTGGGGAGTACTCCCCTCCGCACGAAGAACACTACCCGAAACACCAAGAGAAGGTAAAGGCGAGGGTAAAGGATCATCAAAACGCCAGGTCAGAACTGCTTTCCTCGGCGACCTTCCGCCACTTGGGCGAGGACCTGCCGCAGCACCCCGCTGCCCGGCGGGAGCGTCGGCGGCTCGTACGACCAGGCGTGTCCCACCCACGGGTCGGCGAGGTGGTCGTCGGGCACGGGGGTGAGCCGCAGCAGCGAGCGCCACAGGGGGTCGAGCAGCGGCCCGTACGCGGCCGCGTCCGCCCGGTCCGCCACCATCAGCAGGTGGACGCCGACCGAGGGGCCCTCGTCGGCGAGGTACCGGAGCCGGGTGACCGCCCGGTCGTCGAAGCCGTGCGGGAAGTCGTGCACGACCAGGAGCTGCCGGGCCGTGTCCAGACCGGGCGGCAGCGCGTCGGCCGCGCCGCCCCGCAGCGCCATCTGGAGCAGGTCGACCCGCTCGGTGAGCTGCTCCAGGACCGCCGAGACGCCCGCCGCGCCCCGGGCCGGCGGGGCCGCGAGGACGCCCGAGTCCACGAGCGGCGCGAGGGAGGCGGCGCCCGCTCCGGCCGCGTCGAGGACGTGGACGGAGAAGCCGTCCGCCGGGTGCGCCGCGAGCAGCCGGGCCGCGTGCGCGACCGCGCTGTCCAGGGCGAGCCGCCGCAGCTCGGTCTCGTCGAGGAGGCCGGCCGCCTCCGAGTGGCCCCGCCCGCTGTCCACCCACAGCCCCCGCTCCAGTGGCAGCCGGACGAGCATGGGGATCCGCAGCTCGGTCCGCTCGGGCAGGTGGAGGTCGCCGAGCCGGACGGCCATCGGCTCCTCGGCCGGGACCCGGTAGGCGTGCCAGACGGGGTTGTCCCAGCGGGCGTAGGCGGGCGGCAGGGCCGGCTCGACCACCTCGGACTCGGCCGCGAGCTGGGCGAGGTCCCGGTCCAGGACCGCCCGGGCCCGCTCCACCAGCTCGTCGTGCCGGGCCCTGGCGGTCGCCCGGGCGGCGTCGTTCGCGCCCCCGTTCCGCGCGCGGTAGTCGGAGAGCGTCCGGTCCAGCTCGCGGTCGAGCCGGGACTCCGCGAAGTCGCAGGCGCTGCGGTAGGCGGCGGCGGTACGGGCCAGGTCCTCGAACATCCCCCACACCTGGTTGTACAGGCGCTCGTCCATGGACCAGCCGGAGGCGTCCCCGGCGACCGGCGCGGGCGGCGCCTGGGTCGGGGCCCGCGGCGGCTCCGGCGCCGCGGCGGGCCCGCGGCGCGGGTGGGAGTAGTCGATGGGGCCGCCCCGGGCGGTCGTGTCCGTGCCCCTCGGCGGGGTCACCGGCACGGTCGGCGTCGGGTCGGAGACGACCGGCGGAAGCGGCGGGGGCGGGGGCGTGGGGTCCGAGGACGCCGGGGAGGCGGGAGCCGGAACGACCGGGGTGGCCAGGGGCGTGGGGTGGTCCGAGCCGGCCGGGACCACCGGCGCCGGGGCGGCCGGGAGGACGGGGTCCGGAGCCGTCGGGAGTACGGGGTCGGGGGCCGGGGGCGTCGGCCGGGGCACCCGCTCCGGCTCGGGGGCGCGCGGTCGCGGGGCGGTCGCCGCGGCGGCGGGCTCCGGGGCGGCCGCCGCCAGGATCGCCGCGGCGGCGTCGGCGGGCCGCTCCAGGCCCTGGTCGCCGAGGAGGTCGGCGAGTCCGCCCTCGTACCCCTGGCCCATGGCGCGGACCTTCCAGGCGCCCCGGCGGCGGTACAGCTCCAGGGCGACGACGGCGGACTCGCTGTCGAGTCCCGTGATGGTGTAGCTGGCGATCTCGTCGCCGTCGGGTCCGGCGACCGCGACGAAGGGGGCGGCGACGGCCCCGAAGCGGGTGGCCCCGCCGCGTCCGGGCAGGGCCAGGAGGACCGAGATCCGGTGGACGGTCCCGGGCATCGCTCCCAGGTCGACGGAGAGGCGGTGGTCGGCCGCGGCGGCCCGGGAGACGTCGACGCCGGGGAGCGAGGGCGCGCCGGGGTGGGCGATCCACTCCGCGCCGGGGACCCGGCCCGCCTCGTCGCCGAGGGTGGCTCCGGCGAGGACCGGATGACCGGCCGACACCCGGATCTCCAGTCGGGTGTCGGGCAGGGGGTGGTTCTGCCCCCGGACCAGCTCGGCCGTCATCGACTCTGTCCCCTCGGTGCTTCCCGGCGCGGATTCGCGCGTTCCGGTGCGGTTCAAACGGGTCGTTCGCGGGCCGTCCGGACCAGGGCGCCGGACGGGTCATGCGGGACAGCTCCCGGCGGCGGCTGCCTCCGGGAGCTGTGGGTGCGGGGCGCGCGGGCCGTCTACAGGTGCGGCAGGATCGCCGGCATCAGGTCCTGGAAGGTGCGGCCGTTGGCCGGGTTGCCCAGGGCCGTCATCTGCCAGCCGGAGCCGGCCCGGTGCACCTTCGCCATGATCTGGGCGGTGTAGCGGCCGCCGCCGTCGAGGGTGTAGCGCGCCAGCTCCTGTCCGTTCGTCTCGTCGACGAGCCGGCAGAAGGCGTTCTGCACCTCCTGGAACGTCTGCCCGGTGAAGGAGTTCACCGTGAAGACGATCTGGTCGATGTGGACCGGGATCCGCTCCAGGTCGACGAGGATCGCCTCGTCGTCGCCGCCCTGGCCGGCGCCGCCCACCAGGTTGTCGCCGGTGTGCTTGACCGAGCCGTCGTCGCTGACCAGGTGCCGGAAGAAGACCACGTCGACCGGCTGCTTGTCGGCGAAGAGGACGGCCGAGGCGTCCAGGTCGATCTCGCGGGTGCGCGAGCCGAACAGACCTCGGCGCGGCGCCGCCTGCCAGCCGAGCCCCATCCGCACCTGGGTGAGGCTGCCCCCGCCCTTCTTCTCCAGGCTGATGGCCTGACCCTTGGTCATGTTCACGGTCACGCGCTTGCCCCTCTCGTTGCGTTCCCCGCGCCCGCGGTCCGGTGCGTGCGGTTGTTCAGCACCCTACGCAGGGTCACTGACACCGCGGAGGGGCGGTCCGGTTTTGTGTCGGTCTTGCAACACACCGGACCGCCTCCGGTCAGGCGAGGCCCGCCTCCTTCATCTGGCGCAGCTCCTTCTTCAGTTCTCCCACCTCGTCGCGGAGCCGGGCCGCCACCTCGAACTGGAGCTCGGCGGCGGCGGCGCGCATCCGGTCCGTCATCTCCTCGATGATCGCGGCCAGTTCGGTGGCGGGCCGGTCGCCGAGCTCGACCGTGGAGCCGGCCCGGCCCCGGCCCTTGGGCGCGTGCGCGGCGAGCGCGGGGACGGGGGCCTTGGCGCCCTTGCCCTCCTTCGCCTGCCGGTAGCCGGTGCCGAGCAGCTCCTCGGTGTCGATCTCCTCGCGCGCGATGGTCGCCACGATGTCGTTGATCTTCTTGCGGAGCGGCTGCGGGTCGATGCCGTGCTCCGTGTTGTACGCGATCTGCTTCTCGCGGCGCCGGTTGGTCTCGTCGATGGCCTGCTCCATCGCCGGGGTGATCCGGTCCGCGTACATGTGGACCTGGCCCGAGACGTTGCGCGCGGCGCGGCCGATCGTCTGGATGAGGGAGGTCCCGGAGCGCAGGAAGCCCTGCTTGTCGGCATCGAGGATGGCGACCAGGGACACCTCGGGGAGGTCGAGGCCCTCCCGGAGGAGGTTGATGCCGACCAGGACGTCGTACTCGCCGGCGCGCAGCTCGCGCAGCAGCTCGATGCGGCGCAGGGTGTCGACGTCGCTGTGCAGGTAGCGCACCTGGATGCCGAGCTCCAGGAAGTAGTCGGTGAGGTCCTCGGCCATCTTCTTGGTGAGGGTGGTGACGAGGACCCGCTCGTCCCGCTCGGTGCGCAGCCGGATCTCGTGGACCAGGTCGTCGATCTGGCCCTCGGTGGGCTTGACGACGACCTCGGGGTCGACGAGGCCGGTGGGGCGGATGATCTGCTCCACGAAGCCGTCGCCGCGGGAGAGCTCGTACGTGCCGGGGGTCGCGGAGAGGTAGACGGTCTGGCCGATCCGCTCCTGGAACTCCTCCCACTTCAGCGGGCGGTTGTCCAGGGCCGACGGGAGCCGGAAGCCGTGGTCGACCAGGGTCCGCTTGCGGGAGGCGTCGCCCTCGTACATGGCGCCGATCTGCGGCACGGTGACGTGCGACTCGTCGATGACGAGCAGGAAGTCCTCGGGGAAGTAGTCCAGGAGCGTGTTGGGCGCGGAGCCGGGCTCGCGTCCGTCGAAGTGCATCGAGTAGTTCTCGATGCCGGAGCAGGAGCCGATCTGGCGCATCATCTCGATGTCGTACGTGGTCCGCATGCGCAGCCGCTGGGACTCCAGGTGCTTGCCCTGCTTGTCCAGCTCGGCGAGGCGGCCCTCCAGCTCCCGCTCGATGTCGTTGACGGCCCGCTCCATGCGCTCGGGTCCGGCGACGTAGTGGCTGGCCGGGAAGACGTACAGGTGCTCGTCCTCGCTGATGACCTCGCCGGTGAGCGGGTGGAGGGTGGAGAGGGCCTCGATCTCGTCGCCGAACATCTCGATGCGGACGGCGAGCTCCTCGTACACCGGGAAGATCTCGATGGTGTCGCCGCGGACGCGGAAGGTGCCCCGGGTGAACGCCAGGTCGTTCCGGGTGTACTGGATGTCGACGAAGCGGCGGAGCAGCTGGTCGCGGTCGATCTCCTCGCCGACCTTGAGCGGGACCATCCGGTCCACGTACTCCTGGGGCGTGCCGAGGCCGTAGATGCAGGAGACGGAGGCGACGACGATCACGTCCCTGCGGGTGAGCAGGGAGTTCGTCGCGGAGTGGCGCAGCCGCTCCACCTCCTCGTTGATCGAGGAGTCCTTCTCGATGTAGGTGTCCGACTGCGGGACGTACGCCTCGGGCTGGTAGTAGTCGTAGTACGAGACGAAGTACTCGACGGCGTTGTTGGGCAGGAGCTCGCGGAACTCGTTCGCCAGCTGGGCGGCCAGCGTCTTGTTCGGCGCCATCACCAGGGTGGGGCGCTGGAGCTTCTCGATCATCCAGGCGGTGGTCGCCGACTTGCCGGTGCCGGTGGCACCGAGGAGGACGACGTCCTTCTCGCCCGCGCGGATCCGCCGCTCGAGGTCGGCGATGGCCGTCGGCTGGTCGCCGCTGGGCTGGTAGGAGCTGACGACCTCGAAGGGCGCCACCGTACGTTCGATCTTGGAAACGGGCCGCATGCAACCACCGTACGACCCGGCACCGACACTCGGGCGGCGATCGGCCCACCGCACGGCCTCCGGACGGCCCCTCACCAGTCCTGGGAGCGGTGCACGCCGTGGACCGCGGCGGTCCTGCGGGTGGCGCGGCGGGCGGGCCGGCGGGCGGGCTCGCCGTAGTGGGTCGGCACGTGGCGCGGGGCGGGCACGCCGGGGCGGTGCACGGCCCGGACCTGGGTCCGCCTCCACTCGGGGTCGCCCATCACGAGCAGCGGGTCGAACATGACGACGACCGCGGCGAGGATCAGGAAGACCGCCGGGCCGATCAGCATCGGCAGGAGGAGCGAGGCGGCGGGGGCGGTGGCGGCCCCGGGGGTGGCGGCTCCGTTCAGGTGGACGCTGACGGCGGCCATGGCCGTGTAGTGCATACCACTGACGGCGACGCCCATCACCAGGCTCGCACCGAGACTGGCCAGAAATCCATGGACGGAAACGGCGGCCCAGAGGGCCGTGGTGGCGGCCACGACGGCGATGACCACGGAGAGGGCCACGGTCGCCGTGTCGTACTCGACGCGGCCGTGCAGGCGCATGCCGGCCATGCCGAGGTAGTGCATGGTGGCGATGCCGAGGCCGGTGATGGTGCCGCCGGTGACCAGGGTGAGGGCGGTCGCCCCGCGGTAGCCGACGATGAGGATGCCGATGCCGACCATGAGGATGGCGACGCCCAGGCTGGCGAAGGTGATGGGCCGGTCGTAGTCGACCGGGGCCTGCTGGACCGAGAAGCCCATCATGGCGATGAAGTGCATGGTCCAGATGCCGGTGCCGATCGAGGTGGCGCCGAGGACGAGCCAGCCCGCCTTGAAGCTGTCGCGGTGGCGGAGGGACCTGGTGGTGCACCTCAGACCGAGGGCGCCGCCGAGGCAGGCCATGAGGAACGAGGCCACCGGGGTGACGAGCCCGTAACTGAATCCGTCGACCGTGCCCTGCATGAGCTGCGCCCTCCACCCCTGGTGCGACGTAGGCCGAAAACAGTCGGTCCCGCCGCCTTCTGACTCCCCGGGGCGAGATTATGGCGCGCGGGAGTCGCGGCGACCACGCGACCGGGGAATTTCCCGTCGCGAGTCCGGAGCGAGACCGGTCCGTGATCTTGGTGCCGGTTCCGGGCGGTCCCCGCGGCCGCGGCCGGGTTGTCGGTGGGGGGTCGTAGCGTGGTCGGCATGGACATCGAAGCGGTGGAGTGGGCGGTCGTGGAGAGCGACGTCGGTCCGCTCTTCCTCGCCGCGACCGGGCGGGGGCTCGTACGGGTCGAGTTCCACGCGGACGCGGCGCGGCGGGAGCGGCTGCCCGACCGGCTGGGGTCCCGGCTCGGCACGGAGCCGGTGGAGCGCGCCTCGGGGCTGCTCGCGGAGCCGATACGCCGGCTGGAGCGGTACTTCGCGGGCGTCCCGGACGAACTCGACCTGCCCCTGGACTGGAGCCTGACGGCCGGGTTCAACCGGCAGGTGCTGCGCGAACTGGCGGCCGGCGTGCCGTACGGGACGGTCGTCGGGTACGGGGAGCTGGCGAGGCGGGTGGGGCAGCCGGGCGCCGCGCAGGCGGTGGGGGCGGCGATGGGCTCCAATCCGCTGCCGGTGGTGGTGCCGTGCCACCGCGTGGTGGAGGGCGACGGCGGGCTCGGGGGCTTCGGCGGCGGCCTGGAGACCAAGCGGCGGCTGCTGGCCCTTGAGGGCGTGCTGCCGGCACCGCTGTTCTGAGGGTCGCCGCTCCGAGGGGCGTCGCAGGACGGAGAGGCGCTGCCGGGCGGGGCGCGTCGACGGGCGGGGCGCGTCGACGGGCGGGGCGCGTCGACGGGCAGGGTGCGTCGACGGGCGGGGCGCGTCGACGGGCAGGGTGCGTCGACGGGCGGGGCGCGTCGACGGGCAGGGTGCGTCGACGGGCGGGGCGCGTCGGCGGGTGGAGCCGCACCCGCGATCGGGACGTTCCCATCACGTGGGACGGCTGGCACACTCTCGTAAGTGACCCACACCCCCGGTGCCCCTGACGCCACCCTGCCCGGCCGCATACCCGGCCCCGCCCCCGTCACCGCCGCCGAGCTGCCCGCGCTGCGCCGTCGCGTCCAGGCCGTGCTGATCGCCACCCAGATCCTCGGCGGCCTCGGCATCGCCATCGGCGTCGCGCTCGCCGCCGTCCTGGCCACGGAGGTCGGCGGCACCGAGGCGCTGGCCGGTCTGGCGTCGACGGCCACGGTGGCCGGTCCCGCGCTGCTCGCCATGCCGCTGGCCGCCCTGATGGCCTCGCGGGGGCGCCGGGCGGGGCTCGTCCTCGCGTATCTGCTGGGGGCGGTGGGCGCCGGGGTGGTGGTGGTCGGGGCGGTCGTCGGGAGCTTCGCCCTGCTGCTCGTCGGGCTCGTCGGCTTCGGTGCCGGTTCCTCGGCCAATCTGGCGGCCCGTTTCGCCGCCGCCGACCTGGCCGAGCCGGACCACCGGGCCCGGGCCATCTCCACGGTGGTGTGGGCGACCACGATCGGCGCGGTGCTCGGGCCCAACGTCGCGGCGCCCGCCGGGAAGAGCGTCGCGGGCCTGGGCGTGCCGGCCACGGCGGGCCCCTTCGTCTGGGCCGCCGGCGTCTTCGTGGCCTCCGCGGTCGTGGTGGCCCTGCTGCTGCGCCCGGACCCGCTCCTCACCGCCCGCGCGCTGACCGACGAGGACCCGGGCGGGAAGGCGGCGGTCGAGGGCCGCTCCCTGCGGGCCGGGATGCGGGCGGTGCGGGAGTCCCCGAAGGCCCGCCTCGCCCTGGTCACCGTCACGGGCTCGCACACCGCCATGGTGTCGATCATGTCGATGACCCCGGTGGCGCTCACCCACCACGGCGCGGACATCCAGCTGATCGGCCTCGTCATCAGCGGCCACATCGCGGGCATGTACGCCTTCTCGCCGCTGATGGGCTGGCTCTCCGACCGGCTGGGACGCCTGTCGGTGATCGGGCTCGCGGTGGGGCTGATCGGCGCGGCGGCGCTCGTCGCGGGCACGGCCGGGGCGAGCCACGGCCGGGTCGCCCTGGGGCTGTTCGTCCTCGGCCTGGGCTGGTCGGCGGGGCTCGTGTCCGGCTCGGCGCTGCTCACGGACTCGGTGCCGCAGGCCGCCCGGGCCGCCGTCCAGGGCCTCTCCGACTTCGTCATGAACACGACCGCCGGGCTCGGCGGCCTCGCGGCGGGCCTGATCGTCTCGCAGGCGGGCTACGGGCCGCTGAACGCGATCGCCGCCTGCCTGCTCCTCCCCATGGCGGCGCTCGCCCTGCGGGGCGTCTTCCGGAAGGCCTGAGCCGGGCCCCCGGAGGACGCGCCGTCAGCGCGGTGCCGCCGGGGAGGAGGCTCCGGCGGCCAGGCGGCGCGGGGCGCCCGTGCCGTCGGCCGGGACGGACCAGACCGCTCCGCCCCGTCCGTACGCGAGGGTCCGCGCGTCCGTCCACAGTGCCTGGTCGTCGATGCCGCGCCGCTCGGCGACGGGGTGCTCGCGGCCGGTGCGCAGGTCGTACACGTACAGCCGCCACGGATCGCGCGGGCCCTCGGAGACCCGTTTCTTGAAGGCGAGCCGGGTGCCGTCCGGGGAGAGCGAGGGGCATTCGACGTTCTCCCGCAGGGCGCGGGCCGACCACTTCCCCATGTCCCCCTCGACGAGGTGGGTGCGGCCGTTCGTGGAGACGGTGGCGTAGAAGCGGTTGTCGTCGGCCGCGAAGCCGACCCCCCAGTAGTTGACGTCGGGGGCGTGGTACCGGCGTCCTCCGAGGGTGAGCGGGATCAGCTCCATGTTCTTCACCAGGTAGCCGGTGCGCAGGTCGAGGATCGAGGTGCGGGTGGAGAAGGACGAGCGCGCGTACGAGTCGCCGGTGGCGAACATGGTCCAGGAGAGCATGTTCCCGGAGGCGGAGACCCGGGCCCGGCTGGGGATGCCCGGCAGGGCGATGCGCCGGATCTCGCGCAGTTCCCGGTCGAGCACGATCGCGTACGAGCGGGCCGGGACGCCGGGGCGCCGCTGGAGGCAGAGGGCGGTGGGGCCGGCCGCGTGGAAGCGGTCGCAGGACGGGCCGCCGACCGTCCGGCCGCCGGGCGCGGACGGGTCCACGCGCGCGACGCGCCCGCTCGCGGTGTCCCGGACGTAGAGCGCCCCGACGAGGGCGAAGCCGGGGTCGGCGGTGTCGGCGGCCCCGGCCCGGCCGGAGGCGGCCCGCAGGGTGTAGGCGGTGGCTCCGCCGCCGAGCAGGACGAGGGCGAGCACGATGATCCACACACGCGTGCGCGTGGACGGGCCGCCGGTGGTCGGGGCGTTCACGGTTCGGTCCTCTCGGGAGTGCGCGGGGAGCCGGACGGCAGCAGGCGGGCGGCGCAGCACAGGGCGGTCGCGAGGGCGGCCAGCGCCGCGACGAGCGCCGCCTCCTGTCCGCTCGCGGTCCAGACGGCGCCGAACGCGACGGCGGCGCCGACCCGGGCGAGGGCCTGCACGGTCTGGACGAGGGCGAGGCCGCCGGCCTGCCGTCCCTCGGCGAGGAACGGCCCGGTCAGGGCCATCAGGACGCCGTCGGTGGCGGCGTAGAAGACCCCGAGCAGTCCGAGGACGCCGACGAGGGCGGCCGTGTCGGGCACGGGGGCCAGGAGCAGTCCGTAGGCGAGGAGCAGCGCGCCGTGGCCGTACAGGAACGGCCTCCGGCGCCCGGAGCGGTCGGCGAGCCGGCCGACCGGGACGGCGAGCAGCAGGTAGACGCCGGCCGCGCCGAGCGGCAGGAAGGGGAACCAGGTGGCGTCGAAGGCGAGGCGCCGCTGGAGCAGCAGGTAGAGGAAGGCGTCGCCGACGGTGGCGGCGCCGAGGAGTCCGGCGCAGAGCACGATCCGGCGGTACGCGGGTGAGCGGAGCGTGGCGAGGAAGCCGTCCCGCGCGCGTGGGGACGCCGACCGCTTTCCACGAACCGGCGTGGAGCCGGGTCTTCCCCGCTCCTCCGGGGCCGGTGAGGACTCGGACGGCGATCGTCGGCCCGGCACGCGCGCCGGGACCGGCGCGCTCCCCCGCCCGGGGACGAGCAGCACCCACAGCAGTACGCCGAAGGCTCCGACGCAGAAGCTGACGGCGAAGACCGCCTCGTACGCCTCGGTCGTCGCCCACAGCAGGGCGACGGCGGCCAGGGGGCCGAGGAGGGCGCCGGTGGTGTCCATGGCGCGGTGGGTGCCGAAGGCGCGGCCGAGGTCCTCGGGCGGGCTGTGCAGGGTGATGAGCGCGTCCCGGGGCGCGGTGCGGACGCCCTTGCCGAGCCGGTCGGCGACGATCGAGGAGGCGATCGGGCCGGTCGCGCCGCCCGCGAGGAGGAGGCCGAGCCGGGAGCAGGCGGAGAGGGCGTAGCCGAGTCCGGCGATCTGCTTGTGGCGGCCGCCGCGGTCGGCGGTGGCGCCGCCGAGGAGCCGTACGAGCGCGGTGGCGCCGGTGGAAAGCCCGTCCAGGAGGCCGAACTGGAGCGGGGAGAGGCCGAGTCCGAGGACCAGGTAGAGCGGCAGGACGGCCGTCACCATCTCCGAGGAGACGTCGGTGACCAGGCTGACCGCGCCGAGCGCGAGGACGGTGCCGGGGACGCGCCGCCGGGCCCCGGAGGGCCGGGGCGGCGCGTCGCGGCGACCTGTGGTCGCGAGGTACATCAGTGGCAGGTGTAGGTCGGGCCGGAGTCCTTCACCTTGTCGTCGGTGCCGACGTACTGCCAGGTGAAGGTGGTGTCGGTGAGGTCCAGCTTCAGGACGCCGTACGGACCGCTGATCCGCTTCTGGCTGTTCGGCTGGACCGTCTCGATGTCGTAGGGTTCGGCGCCGCCCATGCCGCCGACGATCTCGACGATGCCGTTCGCGGTGGCCTTCCCGTTGTGGTCCTGCGGGGCGAAGCGCTCGTAGTGGTGGTCGTGCCCGTTGAGCACCAGGTCGGCCCCGGCCTCGTACAGGATCTTCCAGACGGGCTTGGAGACCGGGTCGTTGCCGTGGCCGCCGGAGGAGTACAGCGGGTGGTGGAAGTGGGCGGCGACGCAGCCCTTGGCGTTCCGCGCGAGGTCGTCCTTGAGCCACTGGATCTGCGCGGGGTCGTCGAAGGAGTTGGAGTCGAGGGCGACGAAGTGCCAGTTGCCCTGGTCGTAGCTGTAGTACGGCTTGCCCTGCGGGTAGGCGATCGAGCCGAAGTACGCCTTGTAGCCGGCGAGCGGCCCGGCCGGGTCGTAGGTCTCGTGGTTGCCGGGCACGGGCCGTGTCCTGGCCTTGAAGGCGCCCCAGCTCTTGTCGTAATAGGCGCGGAAGTCGGAGATCATCGCGTCGTCGTACTGGTTGTCGCCCATCGTCAGGTAGAACGACGGGGCGATCCGCCGGGCGAGCGCGGCGGTCCTGGGGTGGGCGCAGGAGCTGCTGGAGGCGGTGCACCGCGCGGCGATGTCACCGGCCGCGACGACGGTGAAGGCGCCGGTGGGCGGGGTCGTGGAGCCGGTGGTGCCGTAGACCTCGACGGTGTGGAGCGAGTAGCCGTACGAGGTGCCGCGGGTGGTTCCGTAGACCCGGAGGTGACGGCCGGTGCCGGTCAGGCCGGTCCAGTCGTCCGTGCCGCCGTTGCCCGCGGTCTCGGTGGCGAGGCGGGTCCAGGCGGTGCCGTCGGCGGAGATCTCGATCCGGTAGGCCTTGGCGTAGGCGGCCTCCCAGACGAGTTTGACGCGGGAGACGGTGGCCGAGGGGCCGAGGTCGACCCGGATCCACTGGGGGTCGGAGCCCTCGGCGCTGGCCCAGCGGGTGGTGGAGACGCCGTCGAAGGCCTTCTCGGGGCCGAGGGTGGCGTCCTCGACGGAGGAGGAGGTGGCCGGCCGGCCCTGGGAGATCACCGCGTCGGCGGCTCCGGCCCGGTCCGGGAGGGCGAGGAGGAGGCCGCCGACGAGCAGGAGGACGGCGGTGAGGACGAGGGGGAGGTGGGGGGTGGTGGTGCGGGGTGGTGGGACGGAGGCGTACAGGCGCATACCTGGGCTCCCTGACCTGAGGGGGTGGCGAGAGCTGGACACGGGTGCGTGGACACCACGGTCTCGCCGCGCGGCGCGGGCCGGCCGTCCGTGCCGGGCGTGCGCACGGCCGACCGGCCGGTGGCGGTGCGGACGCCACGCGGCGGGGTGGTGCTCGGCGGCCGGGTCAGAGCTCTCGCTGAGCGCGTCACGCCCTCGGAGGAGGGACGCCGCGCCAAGCCGCCGACCGGGATGCTAGCGGACAGGAAGGTTTCCTACCAGACTCCCGGCGGCGGCTCGCGGGCGGGCCCCAGAAGGTCTTGGGGAGGCCGCCGAAAGACCCCGAGGGGCCCCGGGAGACCTCGGAAGGTGCCGGGAGAGGCCTCAGAGACTGATGTGGTACGCCTTGCGCAGGGTCTCGTGGACGGTCCAGGTGGTCCGGTCGCCCTCGCGCAGCACACAGGCGTCGCCGGGGCCGATCTCCAGGGTCTCCCCGCCCTCGACGGCGACGGTCGCCCGTCCGGAGACCACCACGAACAGCTCGTTCGCCTCGGTGTCGGTGACGACGCCGGGCGTGATCTGCCAGATGCCGCGCACCTGCTTGCCGTCGGCGGACTCCCACAGCACCCTGCCCGTCACCTCGGGCGCGCCGGAGACGATCTGGGCGGGGTCGAGGGGCTCCGCCTCGAGCTCCGCGTCGGGGATGTGGACGGCGAAGGAGGGCAGGTCGTGTGTCGTCATGGGCGGTGACTGTAGCGGGGGTCCGGGGGCCGTCCGAGACCGGGACCGGGTGAACGGCACCGCTCCCACCAGGCACGATGCCCGGTTCCCGCGGCGACGACGGAATCCGCACCGCCGTCCCGGCGCGGCGCCGCAAGGGCGTCGCGGGCGCCCGGGACGGTCGACGGGGGTGGCCGGTGACGGATTCCGCGGTGCGCGGCGACCTCGCTGGCGGGAGGTCGCCAACGAGGTTTGCGGGGTTCGCGGGTGCGCCAGGAATGGGGCATGTCCACACACGTGTCCGAAGAGGTACGGGAGGCGCTCCACGAGGGCCGTCCCGTCGTCGCGCTGGAATCGACGCTCGTCGCCCACGGCCTGCCGCGCCCGCGCAACCTCGCGGTGGCCCGTGAGCTGGAGGAGCTGGTGCGGGCCGGGGGCGCCGTCCCTGCCACGATCGCCGTGGTGGACGGCAGGGCCAGGGTGGGCCTGGACGAGGCGGCGCTGGTCCGGATCGCCGAGGACCCGACGGTGCGGAAGCTGGGCCACCGCGATCTGGCCCCCGCCCTCGCGACGGGCACGACCGGCGCGACGACGGTCTCGGCGACGGCCTGGCTGGCGGACGCGGCGGGCGTCCGGGTGTTCGCGACGGGCGGCCTCGGCGGGGTGCACCGCGAGTGGGGCGAGACGCAGGACGAGTCGGCCGACCTGCGGCTGCTCGCCCGGGTCGGGACCACCGTCGTCTGCGCCGGGGTCAAGTCGATCCTCGACGTGCCGGCGACGCTCCAGCGCCTGGAGACGCTGGGGGTGACGGTCGTCGGGTACGGCACGGAGCACTTCCCCGGCTTCTACCTCTCCTCCTCGGGCGAGCCGGTCGACTGGACCCTGCGGACGCCGGAGGAGGTGGCGGCGGTGATCCGCGCGCAGGACCGGCTCGCGGGCCTCCGGACGGCGCTCGTCGTGGCCAACCCCGTGCCGGAGGCGGAGCAGTTGGACCCCGCGCTGCACGACCGGGTGCTCGCGGACGGCCTGGCGGCGGCGAAGGAGAAGGGGATCACGGGCCAGGCGGTGACGCCGTTCCTCCTCGCCCACCTGACGGTCCACACGGCGGGCGCCTCCCTGGAGGCCAACCTGGCGGCGGTCCGGGGGAACGTGCGGCTCGCGGCGGAGATCGCGGGGGCGTACGGGGCGGACACCGGGGACACGGGAGTCCTGAGGGCTTGCGGAGCGGGCATATCCGGTGCGGGAGGGACGGGCGGCGGCGCGGGGGGACGTGACACGGGAGTACCTGAGGGGGCGCGGGTCACGGGGGCGGGTGACGGAGGGGGCGGTACGGAGGCATACGGCGGAGAAGGCGGCCCACGGGCACGCGGCGGAGAGGGCGGTACGGAGGCGCACGGCGCGGGCGGCCGGTGAACCGCGCCGGGCGGGCGCTGCTCGTGGTCGGGGACGTGGTCACGGACGTCGTCGCCCGGCACTGGGCCCCGCTCGCGCCCGCCACGGACACGGTGGCGGAGATCCGGACCCTGCCGGGCGGCGCCGGAGCCAACGCGGCCTGCTGGGCGGCGCGTTCCGGCGGCGGGGAGGTGCGGCTGCTCGGCCGGGTGGGGACGGACGCGGCCGACTGGCACGAGCGGGCGCTGCGGGCGGCGGGCGTGCGTCCCCTGCTCGTCCGGGACGCGGAGGCGGCGACGGCGACCGTCATCGCGCTCGTGGACGCGTCGGCGGAGCGCACCTTCCTGACCGACAGCGGTGCCGCGCTGCGCCTCTCCCCAGCCGACTGGTCCCCGGAGCTGCTCGACGGCGTGGGCCGACTGCACCTCTCGGGATACCTGTTCTTCGCGGATCCGAGCCGCGAGGCGGCCGGGCGGGCGCTGCGGGACGCCGCCGGGGCGGGGGTTCCGGTGAGCGTGGACCCGGCCTCGGCGGGGTTCCTGACGACGCTGGGCACCGACCGGTTCCTGGCGGCCGCGGCCGGGGCCGAGGTGCTGCTGCCCAACGCCGACGAGGCCCGGGTGCTGACCGGGCGGGCCGAACCGGGGCGGGCGGCGGCGGAGTTGAGCCGGCGCTTCCCGCTGGTCGTGGTCACCCTCGGGGCGGCGGGCGCGCTGGTCGCCGAGGGCGGCGCGGTCACCGCGCGGGTGGCGGCGCCTCCGGTGCGGCCGGTGGACTCGACGGGCGCGGGCGACGCGTTCACCGGGGCCTTCCTGGCGGCGCGGCTCGCGGGCGCGGACCCGGCGAAGGCGGCGGAGGCGGGCTGCGGGGCGGGTGCGGAGGCCGTCACGGTGGTGGGCGGCAGACCGCCGTCGCCGTCGGCGGTCGGCTGATCGGCCTCCCGGGGAACGGCAGGTCCGGGGCGCCTACCGCTGGAACCCCGTCCAGGCCGGGTGGCGCGGGTCGTCGGCGCGCACGACGACGTCCGCCGTCCCGACCGGGTCGACCTCCGTCTCGTACCGGGCGAAGGCGGGGAGCGTCCAGTCCTCCTCCGTGCGCCGGGCGAGGGCGGCGGGCGAGAGCCGCAGGTGCACGGCGAGGTCGAAGGGGAACCAGTGGCCGAGCAGGAAGGGGCCGTGCAGGACGAGGACGCCGCCGGGCGGCAGCGTGACGTACGGGCTGCGGGTGGCCCGGTCCCTGACCGGGTCCCACAGGTCGGGCAGCACGCGCCCGGTGCCGCCGGGCTCCAGCGGGCCGAAGACCTCCCGCCACAGGGCCCCGGTGTCGGTCCACCCGCCGTAGTACGCGTCGGGGTCCTGCTTGCCGTACTCGTACCGGAGGGACGCGGGCCGCAGGAAGCCGTCCGTGCCCGCGAGGTGGACGGGGCGTCCGCGCGCCCGCAGGACCCCGGCCAGCGCGGCGGCGAGTTCGCCGCCGGGCGCGGCGGGCGGCCCGTCGATGCCGACCTTGAGCCACTCGCCGCCGTCGCCGGGGGCGGACGCGTCGACGTGCCCGGCGAGCGCCTCCGCCAGCCGGTCCCAGGTGATCGCCTCGTACCGCATCCCCTCACTCTGCCCGTACCTGCGGCGGGCGGTCGCCACCGGGTCCGCGCGGCGGCGCGGCGAGCCGGTCGGCGAGGGGCTTCGTCCGGTCGATCCGCCGACCGCCGCGGACGCCCGGGTGGGCCGGGCGGGACGGCGCCGAGCAGCGGGCTCCGGCCCCGCGGGCGGCCGGCCGTGCTCGACGCCCGGATCGCGGCGCGGGCCGCGGCCCGCGACCGCCCGGCGAAAGTCCCGGGGGGGGCGGAGTCCGTCAGGACGTGGGGCCGACGGCCGCGACCGGGACCGCCTTCGTCCCTTCGAGCTCCGCCCGTCCCGACGCCACCGCCCCGGCGAGCGTCAGCTCCCCGTCCGCGAGCGCCCGGCAGGTCGCCGCGTCGGTCCGCAGCCGGGCGTCGGGGGACTCCGCCGGGCCGTCCCCGTACGCGACGGCGCCGTCGGCCCCGACCCGTACGTGGAACTCCCCCTCGTCCAGGGTGACCTGGACGGTCCCCGCGCCCAGCTCCGCGAGCGCCCCGAGGAGCGGGATCGCGTACCAGTGGGCGCGCACGGCGTCGGTCGGGCGCGGCTCCCCCAGGTCGGGCGCGCCCCACGCGGCGAGGGCGCGCAGGACGGGCAGCAGGTCCCGGCCGCGCGGGGTGAGCTCGTAGACGGACGCCGAGGCGGGCGGGGGCAGCCGGCGGCGGGTGACCAGTCCGGCGCCCTCCATGTCCTTGAGGCGGCCGGCCAGCATGTCCGTGCTGACGCCGGGGAGGTCGGCGTGGAGGTCGGTGTAACGGCGCGGCCCGGCGAGGAGTTCGCGGACGACGAGCAGGGTCCAGCGGTCGCCGACGAGGTCGAGGGCGCGCGCGGCGGCGCAGTGCTGGTCGTAGCTGCGGCGTGTCTGACGTGGCATGCGACGTAGTCTAGACATGTCGTTGGACTTTCCAAGCTCGAACTTGGTAAAACCAAGCAACAACGAGCGGTGCTGGTTCCGGGAACTGGGGAGGTCGGACATGGAGTTCCGGCAGTCGAGCAAGCTGAACGAGGTCTGCTACGAGATCCGCGGCCCGGTGATCGAGCACGCCAACGCCCTGGAGGAGGCGGGCCACAGCGTCCTGCGCCTCAACACGGGCAATCCGGCCCTCTTCGGCTTCGAGGCGCCCGAGGAGATCGTCCAGGACATGATCCGGATGCTCCCCAGGGCCCACGGCTACACCGACTCGCGCGGCATCCTCTCCGCCCGCCGCGCGGTGGCCCAGCGCTACCAGGAGATGGGCCTCCCCGAGGTCGACGTCGACGACGTCTTCCTCGGCAACGGCGTCTCGGAGCTGGTCTCCATGGCCGTGCAGGCCCTCCTGGAGGACGGCGACGAGGTCCTGATCCCCGCCCCCGACTTCCCGCTCTGGACGGCCGCCACCACCCTCGCGGGCGGCAAGGCCGTGCACTACCTCTGCGACGAGTCGGCCGACTGGTACCCCGACCTCGACGACATGGCGTCGAAGATCACCGACCGGACCCGGGCCGTCGTGATCATCAACCCCAACAACCCCACCGGCGCGGTCTATCCGAAGGAGATCGTCGAGGGGATCCTCGACCTCGCCCGCCGCCACGGCCTGATGGTCCTCGCCGACGAGATCTACGACCGGATCGTCTACGACGACGCCGTCCACCATCCGGCCGCCTCCCTCGCCGATGACCTGGTGATCCTCACCTTCGGCGGCCTCTCCAAGACGTACCGGGTGGCGGGCTTCCGCTCCGGCTGGCTGGTCGTCACCGGCCCGAAGCGGCACGCCGCCAACTACCTGGAGGGCCTCACCATGCTGGCTTCCATGCGCCTGTGCCCCAACGCCCCCGCCCAGTACGCCATCCAGGCCGCGCTCGGCGGCCGCCAGTCGATCCACGAGCTGACCGCCCCGGGCGGCAGGCTGCGCGAACAGCGCGACCGCGCCTGGGAGAAGCTCAACGAGATCCCGGGCGTCTCCTGCGTGAAGCCGAAGGGCGCCCTGTACGCCTTCCCGCGCCTCGACCCGGCCGTGCACAAGATCCACGACGACGAGAAGTTCGTCCTCGACCTGCTGCTCCGGGAGAAGATCCAGGTCGTCCAGGGCACCGGCTTCAACTGGCCGCGCCCGGACCACTTCCGCATCCTCACCCTGCCGTACGCCGACGACCTCGACGCCGCGATCAGCCGCATCGGCCGCTTCCTGAGCGGATACCGGCAGTAGCGGACACGGGCGGTGACGCGGGCCCTCCCGGCTGTCATGATCAAGGGGTCGGACGGTCGAGGAAACGGGAGGGCGGCCGGTCATGGACGCCGCACTGATAGCCGTGGCGGGAACGCTGCTGGGTGTCGTCTTCACGCACTGGTTCCAGGGGCGGGCCGCCGAGCGCACGGCCGCGCTCGCCCGGTCCGAACAGCTCCGGCAGGAGCGGATCGCGACCTACAGCGCCTTCGCCGGCGCGGTCGTCGACTACCGGCACAGCCAGAACGACCGCTGGTTCCGGGCGGCCGAGGAGCCCGGTTCGGAGGAGGCGGAGGAGTCCCGCTACGCCTCCTACCGGCAGCGCATCGCCGCCCGGCAGGCCCTCTTCCGCGTCCAGCTGGTGTGCGACGACCCCGAGACCCGGCGCCTGGCGCAGACGGCCTTCGAGGAGACCCACTGCATGCACGAGGCGGTGGGGACCGCGGACCGCGCCCGCCGCTCCGAGCGGGCCAAGGAGGCCCTCGCCCTGTTCGTCGCCGCCGCCGCGCCCGGCGTCCGCTGACGGGGGCGGCCGTGGACCTCGTCGCGCCGGTCGTCGTCGAACCGCTCAAGCGCCGCCGCTGCTCGGAGTGCCACCGCGGGCCGCTGGAGCGGATGATCCTCGAATTCAACGCGCCGGTCTGCCTGGACTGCGCCGACCTCGGGCACCTGGTCTTCCTCCCCCGGGGCGACACGGCCCTCACCCGCCGCGCCCGCGAGGGCAGCACCCTCTGGGCGGTGGTGGTACGGCACAACCGGCGCCGCACCCGGTACGAACGCCGGGGCCTCCTCGTCGAGGAGGCGGCGCTGGCCGAAGCGGAGCGGACCTGCCTGGCGGACGCGGAGGCGCGCGCCAGACGGCGGGCGCGGGACGCGGCGCGGCGCGCGGTCCTCGACGCCGGGATCACCGCGGCCCTCCGGGCGGAGATCCTGCGGCTCTTCCCGTCCTGCCCGGCGGACCGGGCCGACGAGATCGCCGCCCACGCCTCGGCGAAGGGCAGCGGGCGGGTGGGGCGCACGGCCGCGGGCCGCTCGCTCGACCACGGCGCGGTGACCGCCGCGGTACGGGCCGGCGTACGGCACGTCGACACCCCGTACGACACCCTGCTGATGCGGGGGGTGCCCCGTCACCAGGCCCGGACGAGGGTCGCGCCCGCCATCGAGGCGGTGCTCCGGGCCTGGCGCGGTGGCGACGGGGAAGCGCGCGGCTGACGGCTCGGGCGTCAGTGCGCGCCGGTCCCGCCGCGCGGAACGTCCCCTCAGGCCCGGTCTCCGGCGCGGCGCGCGCGGCGGTACAGCAGGGCGCCGCCGAGGAGCAGCGCGGCGCTTCCCGAAGCGGCGTAGCCGAGGCCGTCCGACGAACCGGTGTGGGCCAGCGCGGCCTCGCCCGTCTCGCCCTGCGCCGCGGGGGCCGGGGCGGGGGCGGGCGGCACGGTCTGCGGGGCCGGGATGTTCCGCACGGGGGTCTGCGGGCGCGGCGTGGGCGTCTCGATGGGCTGGGCCGGCTTCGCGGGGCCGTTGACGGCGGTGTTGCCGAAGGCCGGGTTGCCGATGCCGACCACGTTGACCGAGTTCCCGCTGACGTTCACCGGGACGTCGACGGGGAGCTGGAGGCCGTTCCCGGAGAGGACGCCGGGCGATCCCTGGGCGTGGCCCTCGGCGGTGGAGCCGCCCCCGTTGGAGGAGCCGCCGCTCTGGGAGCCGCCTCCGGAACCGCCGGCCTGCTCTCCGCCGCGCGGGGTGCCGGGCTCGTCCTTGTGGGAGTGGGTGCGGCCGTCGTCGTCCGATCCGTAACCCGTCGGCCCGTCCGAGACGTTGGCGCAGCTGTTGCCGAAGGCCGGGTTGAGCAGGCCGACGACGTTGACCGTGTTGCCGCAGACGTTGACCGGCACGTGCACCGGCAGCTGAACCGTGTTGCCGGAACCGACTCCCGGCGAACCGACCGCGGCGCCCTGGGCGCCGGCGTCGGCGTGGGCGGCGCCCGCCGAGAGGGCGAGCGCCCCGCCCGTGACCAACAGTGTGGCCAGACCACTTCGGCGAATCTGCCTCATGGCTTCCTGCCTTCCGGAGGTGTGCACGGGCAGTCGCCCGTACCCGAATCAACGCGGCGGACGTGCGCGCCGGATCCGGCCCCCGGAGGGTTTCACCCCAACGAGTGGGGTCTGTTCGAGTGTGGACCGTCCTCGGCTTCGCGGGCCGGGCCGGTCGCGGGATCAGCGTCCGAGGAGGCCGTCGAGGGTGTCGACGGGGTCCGGGCCGGGGTCGCCGCGCGGCCACCAGTCCTCGCGGTCGGCGTCCGACTCGTAGCCGTACCAGAGGCCGTCCCGGCCCAGGCGGAGCTGGAGGGACCTGCCGGAGAGGCGGTTGCGCCAGGGGCGGAAGGCGGGGAGCCCGGCGGCGAGCAGCGCGGGTCTGGCCCGGTCGAACGGGCCCGCCGGCGGGTCCCAGGCCTCCTCCAGGACCGTGAGGCCCTCGGCGCCGCCCTGCCGCCAGGCGGCGACGGCGCGGGCCAGGTCGGTGGGGGTGCGGTCGAGGGCGTGGGCCAGGTCGCGGTAGAGCGCGCGGGTGGAGGCGGTGAGGCCGGAGCCGGGGTGCGCGGCGGCGAGCCGGACCGCGTCCTGCCAGGGGGTGAGGGCGGCGACCGGGTCGAGGCCGGTGGCGAGGAACGCGTGGGCGCGGGCGGCGGCCTCGGTGGCGAGGAGGTCGAGCGCGAGCGGGTCGGGGGCGGCGGGGTCGGGCGGGAAGACGGCCGGCCGGCCGGGCCGGTCGGGGAGCGGCAGCGGGGCGGGCAACGGCGGGAGGCCCGCCCCGGCGGCGTCGAGGGCGGTGCGGGCGGGGACGGTGGGCATCGGGGGCGCGGCGGCGTCCGCCTCTGCGGCGGACCGGGCCGCGTTGCGCCGGGTCAGCTCGGCGAGGAGCTCCTGCTCGCCCCGGCCGCGCATCAGGAAGAGGACGAACGGGTCCTCGTCGAGGAGCCGCGCGGCCTGGTAGCAGAGGGCTGCGGCGTGCTTGCAGGGGTAGCCGTCGTCCGGGCAGGAGCAGTCGGGGACGAGGTCGCCCGGCGCGGGAAGCAGCCCGGCGACCGCCTCCAGGGCGTGCGGCACGTCCTTGTCGAGGAGGGCGGCGATGTGGTCGGGGCGCGCGGTGGCCCCGTCGAGGAACGCCTCCCAGCCGTCGTCGCCGAGGGTCCGCATCCTGATCTCGGTGCGGTACGGGCGGAGCCGGCTGCCGTGGACGTAGGCGACGACCCGGCCGGGGGTGACCGTGATCGCGTCGACGTGGCCGCGTCCCGCGTAGGCCCTGCCGCGGGCGAGCCGGGCCGGGTCGAGGGCGGTGTCCTCCAGGGCGTCGACCCAGGCGTTCCCCCACCAGGTGGCGGCGAACCGCCCGTCGGGGGCCTCGCGGGGCGCGACCTGCGGGAAGGAGCGGCGGCGGTCGTCGTGGCGGGGGGCGGCCCCGCGCGCGGCCCGGGCGCGGTTCACGAGGGCCTCCTCAGGGACACCAGGTCGGCGAGCTCCCGGTCGGTGAGTTCGGTGAGGGCGGCCTCGCCGGAGCCGAGGACGGCGTCGGCCAGGGCCCGCTTGGCGCGGAGCATGTCGGCGATCCGGTCCTCGACCGTGCCCTCGGCGATCAGCCGGTGGACCTGTACCGGCCGGGTCTGCCCGATGCGGTAGGCGCGGTCGGTGGCCTGCTCCTCCACGGCCGGGTTCCACCAGCGGTCGTAGTGGATCACGTGGCCGGCCCGGGTGAGGTTGAGGCCGGTGCCCGCGGCCTTGAGGGAGAGCAGGAAGACGGGGACCTCGCCGTCCTGGAAGCGGTCGACCATCCGCTCCCGCTCGGCCACCGGGGTCCCGCCGTGCAGGAGTTGGGCGGGGACGCCGCGCGCGGCCAGGTGGTCGGCGAGGAGCCGCGCCATCGACACGTACTGGGTGAAGACGAGCACGGACCCGTCCTCGGCGAGGATCGTGTCGAGGAGCTCGTCGAGCAGGGCGAGCTTCCCGGAGCGGCCGGCGAGGCGGGCGGTGCCGGGGCCGCGCGGAGCCTGTTCCTTGAGGAACTGGGCGGGGTGGTTGCAGATCTGCTTGAGGGAGGTCAGCAGCTTCATGACGAGGCCGCGCCGTGCCATGCCCTCGGACTCCTCGATCCGTGCCATGGTCTCGCGGACGGTCGCCTCGTAGAGGGAGGCCTGCTCGCGGGTGAGGGGGACGGGGTGGTCGGACTCCGTCTTGGGCGGCAGCTCGGGGACGATGCCGGGGTCGGACTTGCGGCGGCGGAGCAGGAAGGGCCGCACGAGCCGGGCGAGCCGCTCGACGGCCTCGTCGTGCTCGATCTCCTCGTGGTTCTCCACGGCCCGGGCGTGCCGGGAGCGGAAGGCCTTGAGCGGTCCGAGGAGTCCGGGTGTGGTCCAGTCGAGGAGGGCCCACAGCTCGGAGAGGTTGTTCTCGACGGGGGTGCCGGTCAGGGCGACCCTGGCGGGCGCGGGGATCTCGCGCAGTGCCCGGGCCGTCGCGGAGAACGGGTTCTTGACGTGCTGCGCCTCGTCGGCGACGACCATCCCCCACTCGTGCGCGGCCAGCCGGGCGGCGCTGGTGCGCAGGGTGCCGTAGGTGGTGAGGACGATGCCGCCCCCGGTGCCGTCCAGGTCCCGGTCGGCGCCGTGGAAGCGCCGCACGGGCACGTCGGGGGCGAACTTCCGCACCTCCCGCTGCCAGTTCCCGAGCAGGGAGGCCGGGCAGACGACGAGGGTGGGGGCGCTGCGGGCGCGGCGCAGGTGGAGGGCGATGAGGGTGACGGTCTTGCCGAGGCCCATGTCGTCGGCGAGGCAGCCGCCGAGGCCGAGCGAGGTCATCAGGTCCAGCCAGGCGAGGCCGCGGAGCTGGTAGTCGCGCAGGGTGGCGGCGAGGCCGGGCGGGGCCTGCACGTCCTCGGGTCCGGCCAGGAGCCGGTCGCGGAGGGCGGCGAGCGCTCCGACGGGGACGGCGGGGACGGTCTCGCCGTCGACCTCGGCGGTGCCGGTGAGGGCGGCGGCGAGGGCGTCGACCGGTTCGAGCAGGCCGAGCTCCCGCTTGCGGGCCTTGCGGACCAGGTCGGGGTCGACGACGACCCACTGGTCGCGCAGGCGCACGACGGGCCGGTGGGCCTCGGCCAGGAGGTCCATCTCGCGCTCGGTCAGCGGGTCGCCGTCGAGGGCGAGCTGCCAGTCGAACCGCAGCAGTTCCTCGCTGTCGAAGAACGGGGTGCCGTCGGTCGCGGAGCCGGGCGCGGCGAACGCCGGGCGGACGACGGCGGAGGCGCTGAGCGAGCGGGCCAGCTCGCGCGGCCAGTGGACGGCGACCCCGGCGTCGGCGAGCCGGGCGGCGGCGGGGCCGAGCAGCTCGTACAGCTCGTCCTCGGTGACGGCGAGGACGTCGGGCACGTCCCGCTCCAGGAGCCGGGCCAGCGGGGGCCAGACGCGGGCGGCGCGGCGCAGGGCGAGGACGGCGTCGATCCGGGCGCGGGGGCCGAAGTGCTCGCCCTCCCCCGCCCACAGGGCCGCGGCGTCGATGACGAGGGTGGGGTCGGCGAGGCTGTGGATCTGGAGGAGGGCGGCGGCGGCGTGGCGCCGGCCGCCGTTCGGAACGGAACCGGCCGGGTGGCGCTCGCCGTGGTCCCCGCCGCGCTCCTCGTCGGGCGCCGCGCCCTTCTCTCCGGACGCGCCGGGTCCCTCCCCGGGGGCGCCGGTGTCGAAGAGTTCGTACGCCGACAGGTCGAGGCGGAGCGAGACGCGGACGCCGGCGTCCATCCCGGCCGCCGCCTCGGCGGCCCAGGCACGCGCGCGGGGCAGGTGCTGCGGGGCGCGGGCGGCGAACGGCGCCCCGACCGCGTGGGCGGCGGCCGGGGTGCGGGGCAGGACGTCGGCGACGGCGTCGAGGAAGGCGCGGACGAGGGCCTCGGGATCGGGCAGCCGCAGCGGCCCCCGGCCGGGGACGGGCACGGCGTACGCCTCGGCCGGCAGGGCGGCGGCGACGGCCCGCAGGTGGGCGATGTCGTCGGCGTCCAGGGGTCCGGCCCGCCAGGCGTCCAGGTCGTCGGCGGTGAGTCCGGGCAGGAGCCTTCCCCGGGCGGCCAGGTGCAGGGCGTGCAGGGCGGCGGCGCCCCAGCCGGCGGTGGCGGGGTGGGCGGCCGGGTGGTGGCGGGCCGCGAGGAGGTGGGGCAGGGCGGCCTCGACGGGGAGCGCGACGGCGGGGACCTCGCGGCTCCGGGCGCCGCCGCCGTGCCGCCGGGCGACGGTCAGCCCGACGCGCTCCGCGCCGGACGCCGTCTCCGGGTCCGGCAGCGCGCCGCCGTCGGGGGCCCAGAAGGCGACCCGGCCCTCGCGGGGCAGGGCGGCGGGCAGGAAGACGGCCGCGCCGGTGGTCCAGGTGTGTGTCACTGTTCCGCTCTCCTCCCCCGGCCCTCCGCCGTGCGACGGAGCCCCGACCTGCTCCGACGCGATGGTCCGACGTGGATCTCCGACCTTACGGGCGGGGTCTGACAACCGGGTCCGGCCACCGCCGCCGGCCGGGACCGGCGGGCGGTTCCCCCGGGCGGCCCAGCAGCAGATGACACGGGGCCCGGCGGGCGGGAGGGTGGGCCTGGACCGGGGTCGGGCCCGAGGGGCGCCGCCCGCCGGCCACCCGCCTTCCGCGGCCCACCGCCGTCCGCCGTCCTTCGTCCCGCAGGAGTCCGGCGGAAGCCCGACAGAAGAGGAACCGCCATGTCCGTTCGCCGGCGTCTCACGACCGCCACCGGGGCCGTGCTGCTCACCCTCGCCGTCGCCGGCTGCTCGGGCCTCGGCCGCACCGCCGTGGGCACGATCGAGTACGAGACGGAGCGCGAGCTGGGCGTGCAGGTGACGAGCCCCTCGGTGAAGGGCTGCCACCGCCTGGCGCCGTCCGGCGCGACCAAGGTCGAGAACAACACCCTGGTGGACATCGTGCTGTACCGGACCCGGGACTGCCGGGGCGAGGACTCCACCTACCTGCCGTCCGACACCGGCGACCGGATCGTTCCGGACACCCTGCCCTGGCGGAGCTACAGCGTCATCCACTGAGCGCCCCGGCTCCGTCTCCCTCCGGCCCGTCTCCTCTCCGGCCCGCCCCCCTTCGGCCCTGTTTCCCTCCGGCCCGGCTTTCCGTTCGGTCCGGGGCGGGTCCATGCTGGAAGGGTCCGGGGAGACTCCACGGAAGAGGTGACCGCCATGCGGACCGGGGACGAGCCGGTGACCGCGCGCAGTCCTCTGCGGATGCGGTTCTGGCTGAGCGTGTGGGGGCTGCTGTGGGCGGCCTTCGGCACGATCGCGTTCGCCCTGGTGGGCCGTCCCGGCTGGGCCGCGGCCTGCGGGGTGCTGTTCCTGGTGGTTCTGGTCGACATGGTCCTCGTGGTGCGCCGGATGCGGCAGGGGCCGCACTGGCAGCCGGGCCGGGACGTCCCTCCGTACGGCCCCGGCCGGAGGGGCGGCGGGAAGCGCTGAGCGCCGCCCGCGCCCCGTGCGTCCTTGCCCCGCGTCCGTGGGCGCTCAGTTCGGCGAGTCGAAGCCCGCCGCCTCCAGGTACTCCGGCTTGGGGTCGAGCGCGGCGGCGAGGCGGAAGTGCCGGGTGGCCCGGTCGGTCTGTCCGGAGCGCTCGAAGGTGCGGGCGAGAGCGAAGTGGGCGAACGCGTTGTCCGGCTCGCGCTCCAGGACCAGTTCGAACTCCAGCTGCGCGGGGCGCAGCTGGGCGGCGGCGAAGAAGGCACGCGCGCGCAGCAGGCGCGCGGCCGTGTTCTCGGGGTGGGCGGCGATCACCGAGTCCAGCAGCTTCACGGCGCCGCGGGGGTCCCGCGCGGCCAGCAGGTGCTCCGCGGCGCGGAAGTCGATGACGTGCGTTTCCGGATTGCTGTCGGCCACGATGGCATCCTTCCCCTCGTCCGGTGGTTGAACACCGGACCCGGTGGCCGCATTCCGTCCGTCCCCCGTGGACCAGTCCCGCGCAGGCCCCCGACAGGCTCCGGGCGGGCCCTGGGGGCGTCTCGCCGATCGGGCCGGATCGGAGAGCGGCGTCCGGTGCCGTGCGTCGCGCGGCGGAGGAGGGAGTCGACGCGGAGCGTCGGCGACCGGCGACGACGCGGCGGGGTGCGGTGCCGGACGCCGCGAGCCGGCATGATCGCCGAGACACCCCTAGGGCGTGTGTCGAAAGTAGCGCCGTCTGCCCGGAGGGCAGGCCCGGCGGTGTCCGGTGCGTGCGATCGCAAGGCGGAGGGTCGCCCCGA
>NZ_JBIVSC010000012.1:0-173028 GCF_044756005.1 Streptomyces sp. NPDC092045
CGGGCTTTCCTCCGGGCTTTTCCCTTCGGTCTTGCGTTTCCGACTCTATCAGATCTTTCCGATCCGATTTCCCCGGTGCTTTCCGGTCCCTTTTGCTTTCGCTCCGGGCCCTTCCGGCGGTTCCGACTCTATCAGATCCTTTCGGCGTCTGATTCCCGGTCAGCGGGAGTCGTCTTTCCGGCTGTTGGGCCGTTCCGACGAGTGAGACTTTAGCGGATTCCCCGCCTCCGACGCTAATCGGGGGCCTGCGCTCAAACCTTCGAACGCGGATTCCTCATTTCGCAAAAACGCGCGGAAAGCACGACGGCACGGCAAAGCGCTGTCGGCTTCTGAGGTTCTTGCGGAATGGCTGTCCGGGGCCGACCGGGGTCGGTGCTCACGTCGGACAACTCGGAGAACACTACGGATCCGGTCGGGGGGTGTCAACCCCGGTCCGGGGCCCGGTGGCGGAAGGCGTTCCGGTAGGCGCGGGGGCTGGTGGAGAGGTGGGAGGCGAAGTGCTGGCGCATGGTGACCTCGCTGCCGAAGCCGGCGCGGCGGGCCACCTCGGGGAGGGGGTGGTCGGTGAGCTCCAGGAGCTTCTGGGCCGCGGCGACGCGCTGGGTGATGAGCCAGTGCAGGGGGGTGGTGCCGGTGGTGGCCTGGAAGTGGCGGGCGAAGGAGCGGGGGGACATGCCGGCGACGGCGGCCAGGCTCGCGACCGTGTGGGGTTCGGAGAGGTGGGCCAGGGCGTGGGCGCGTACGGCGGCCAGGGCGTCGGCGTCGCGGTCGGCGCGGGGCGTGGGGTGCTCGATGAACTGGGCCTGGGTCCCCGTACGGAAGGGGGCCGTGACCATGGCGCGGGCCACGGTCGCCGCCGCTTCGGCGCCGTGGGCCGTGCGGACGAGGTGGAGGCAGAGGTCGATGCCCGCCGCGGTGCCGGCCGAGGTCCAGACGCCGGAGTCCTCGACGAAGAGGGCGTCGGGTTCGACCCGTACCGCCGGGTGGCGGGTGGCGAGGGTCCGGGCCAGGTGCCAGTGGGTGACGGCCCGGCGGCCGTCGAGGAGTCCGGCGCGGGCCAGGACGAAGGCGCCCGCGCAGAGGGAGGCGACCGGGACGCCGGCGGAGTGGGCGCGGCGGAGGGCGTCGAGGACCGGGGGCGGGACGTCGGCGTCCGGGTCCTCGATGCCGGGGACGATGACGAGGTCCGTGGGCGCGAGGTCGTCCAGCCAGGTCAGGGGGCGGTCGGGGGTGAGGGTGAGGCCGCCTCGGAGGGGGACGGGGGCGTGCGGGTCGACGGCCGCCCGGTGGAGGGCGAACCGGGGCACGCCCCGGAGGGTGCGGTCGCTGTCCCAGACCTCGGTGATGACGGAGACGTCGAAGGCGCGGATCCCCGGGAAGACGAGGAGCGCGATGCGCTGGGGGCGGGCTTCCGGGGGCGGTGCCATGGGTGGCAGTAAACCATCGGTCGGTGGCATTCCGCCCTCTGGGACGCGGGGGCCTGCGGCGGAAGGATCGTCGGTATGGAGATCGCGGAGAACGCAGCGCTGGTGGTCGTCGACGTGCAGAAGGGCTTCGAGGAGGAGTTCTGGGGGGAGCGGAACAATCCGGACGCGGAGCGGAACATCGCCGCGCTGATCGATCTGTGGCAGGAGACCGGGCGGCCGGTGGTCTTCGTGCGGCACGACTCGGTGGAGGGGTCGCGTTCGCCGCTGCGGGCGGGGCACGTGGGGAACGGCTTCAAGGACTTCGTGGAGGAGCGGCGGGGGAAGGGCTCCGGGCCCGAGCTGCTCGTCGTGAAGTCCGTGAACTCCGCCTTCTACGGGGAGCCGTCCCTGGACGCGTGGCTGCGGGGGCGGGGCGTCGGGCAGATCGTGGTCGTCGGGATCCAGACGAACATGTGCAACGAGACGACGGCCCGGATGGGCGGGAACCTCGGGTACGACGTGGTGTTCCCGCTGGACGCGATGCACACCTTCGGCCTGGAGGGGCCGTACGGCTGGACGGCGACCGCCGACGAGTTGACGCGGGCCACGGCGGTCTCCCTGCACGGGGGCCGCTTCGCGCGGGTGGTGGCCACGGAGGACGTGGTGCGGGGGGCCTCCGCCGGGGCTCGGTGACCCCGGCGGAGGCGCGCGGCGGTCAGCCGTTGCCGGAGGCCAGTTCGCGGCTGCGGTCGCGGGCCGCTTCGAGGGCGGCGATGAGGGCGGCCCGGACGCCGTGGTTCTCCAGCTCGCGGATGGCGCTGATGGTGGTGCCGGCCGGGGAGGTGACGGCCTCGCGGAGCTTGACCGGGTGCTCGCCGCTGTCGCGGAGCATCACGGCGGCGCCGATGGCGGCCTGGACGATGAGGTCGTGGGCCTGGGCGCGGGGCAGGCCGAGGAGGATGCCGGCGTCGGTCATGGCCTCGACGAGGAAGTAGAAGTACGCGGGGCCGGAGCCGGAGAGGGCGGTGGCGGCGTCCTGCTGGGACTCGGGGACGCGGAGGGTCTTGCCGACGCCGCCGAAGATCTCCTCGGTGTGGGCGAGGTGATCGGGGGTGGCGTGGCTGCCGGCCGAGATGACGGACATGCCCTCGTCGACGAGGACGGGGGTGTTCGGCATGACGCGGACGACGGGGGTGCCGGTGGTGAGGCGCTCCTCGATGAAGGAGGTGGGGATGCCGGCCGCCGCGCTGATGACGAGGCGGTCGGCGGCGACGTGCGGGGCGAGCTCGTCGAGGAGGCGGCCCATGTCCTGGGGCTTGACGGCCAGGATGAGGGTGTCGGCGCGCTTGGCGGCCTCGGCGTTGGTGACGGTCTCGACGCCGTAGCGGGTGCGGAGCTCCTCGGCGCGGTCGGCGCGGCGGGCGGTGACCAGGAGGTTCGCGGGGCGCCAGCCGGCGCGGATCATGCCGCTGAGGAGCGCTTCACCGATCTTGCCGGTGCCGAGGACTGCGACGGTCTGGGTCATGGCTCTGTTCACCTCGCCGGAGGGGGTACGTCGTGCCGTCATCCTCGCACCGGGGGCGCGGTGGCGCGGCGGGTGTCCGAGGGGCGGTCAGGCGGTGCGGCGGCGGAGGGTGGCGGCGCCGAGGACGAGGACGAGGAGGGCGCTGCCCGCGACGACGAGGACGTCGCGGACGAAGTCGCCGGTGACCTCGGGGTGGTGGAGGACCTCGTTCATGCCGTCGACGGCGTACGACATGGGCAGGACGTTCGAGACGGCTTCGAGGGCGGGGGTCATGCGGTCGCGCGGGGTGAACAGGCCGCAGAGGAGGAGCTGCGGGAAGATCACGGCCGGCATGAACTGGACGGCCTGGAACTCGGACGCGGCGAAGGCGGAGACGAAGAGGCCGAGGGCGGTGCCGAGGAGGGCGTCGAGGAGGGCCACCAGGAGCAGGAGCCAGGGGGAGCCGACGACGTCGAGGCCGAGGAACCAGAGGGCGAGGCCGGTGGCCAGGGCGGACTGGACGACGGCGAGGAGTCCGAAGGCGAGGGCGTAGCCGGCGATGAGGTCGCCCTTGCCGAGGGGCAGGGCGAGCAGGCGCTCCAGGGTGCCGGAGGTGCGTTCGCGCAGGGTGGCGATGGAGGTCACCAGGAACATCGTGATGAGCGGGAAGATGCCGAGGAGCGAGGCGCCGATGGTGTCGAAGGTGCCGGGGCTGCCGTCGAAGACGTACCGGAGCAGGAAGAGCATCGCGCACGGCACGAGGAGCATGAGCGCGATCGAGCGCGGGTCGTGGCGCAGCTGGCGCAGGACGCGGGCGGCGGTGGCGAGGGTGCGGGCGCTGCTCATGGCCGGGGCTCCTGGTCCTGGTTCCGGTTCTGGTTCTGGTTCTGTTCCTGACCCTGCTCCTGGCCCCGCTCCTGGTCCTGGTCCTGGTTCCGTCGGGTGGTTCCGGGATCGTGCCTCTCGCGGGCCTCGGCCGCGTCGACGAGGTGGAGGAAGGCCTCTTCGACGGTGGGGGCGTCGTTGCGGCGGCGGAGGGCCCCGGGGGTGTCCTCGGCGAGGATCTCGCCCTCGCGCATCAGCAGGAGCCGGTGGCAGCGCTCGGCCTCGTCCATGACGTGGGAGGAGACGAGGAGCGTGGTGCCGCGGTCGGCGGCGATGCGGTGGAAGAGGTCCCACAGGTCGCGGCGGAGGACGGGGTCGAGGCCGACGGTGGGTTCGTCGAGGACGAGGAGTTCGGGGGTGCCGAGGAGCGCGACGGCGAGGGAGACCCGGCTGCGCTGGCCGCCGGAGAGCCGGCCGGCGAGGGAGTCGGCGCGGGAGGTGAGGTCGACGTCGGCGACGGCCCGGTCGACGGCGGCGCGGCGCTCGTGGCGGCGGGCGCGACCGGGGAGGAGGACGGCGGCGAAGTGGTCGAGGTTCTGGCGGACGGTGAGGTCGTCGTAGACGGAGGGGGCCTGGGTGACGTAGCCGATGCGGGAGCGGAGGGAGGGGTCGCCGGCGGGGCGGCCGAGGACGGTGAGGGTGCCGCCGACCCCGGCCTGGGTGCCGACGATCGCGCGCATGAGGGTGGTCTTGCCGCAGCCGGAGGGGCCGAGGAGGCCGGTGATGCGGCCGGCCGGGAGGGTGAAGTCGAGGCCGCGCAGGACGGTGCGGTCGCCGCGGACGGCGGTGAGGGCGCGGGCGGTGATCGCCGCGGGGGCGGGGGCGCCGCCGTGGTCCCCGTTCTCGCCCGCCGAGTAATTCATCATGTGATGAATAGTGCGCCTGGGGGTGCCGGCCGTCAAGCCTCCGGAAGGGGTGGGGCACTCGCCGTGCACGGGCTGGTCGCCGTGCACGGGGGGCTCGGGGCGCTCGCCGTGCCTGGGCCGCTCGGCGTGGCTGGGCCGCTCGCCGTACTCGGGGGGCTCGGGGTGCTCGCCGTACTCGGGGGGCTCGGGGTGCTCGCCGTGCCTGGGCCGCCCCCCGCGCTCGGGTTACTTGCCGCGCTTGGGCTTCTTGCGGGCGGCCGGGTTGCCCGTGCGGGAGCCCCGGCGCTTCTCGTGGCGGGCGAGGGCCGCCTCGTACTCGGCGCGGCGCAGCTTCTCGCCGGGTGCCTCGGTCAGGCAGCGGGCGCCGTACGCGAGGAGCGAGCCGATGAAGCCGATCGTCTTGAGGCCGCGCAGGGAGTCCTCGCGGGCCGGGTCGTCCGGGCGGCGCCGGAAGCCCTCCCAGGTCTTGCGGCAGGCGATGGCGCTGCAGACGGCGAACATGACGATCACCAGGCCGTTGACGAGGCCGCCGGTGTCCGCGATCTGCAGGCCCTGGAAGGCGAAGCGCAGCACGAAGCAGGCCGCGACGGCGGCGGCGAGCGCGCCGACGGCCAGGCCGGCGCGGCGCAGCCCGTAGTGGCCGGTGTGGTCGACCCAGGTCGTGCCGAAGAAACGGATCTCCTCGGGGCGGGGGCCGCCGGTGGTGCCGTCGGCCCCGCCCGCGGCCCTTCCGTCCGCCGTGCCGCCTGCCGTACGCGGGGTCTGCTCGTCGTCGCTCACGAGGTCGATTATCCCCGGGCGACGGTGGAGCGGGTCGGGCGCGGTCAGGCGCAGCGCGGTGCCACGAAGCCGTCGCTGCCCGTGCGCACGTAGGAGTCGGAGACGTACTCCCCCGGCCCGATGCCGTCCCAGACCCGGGTGGTGCCGTACGGGCCGGTGACCGACTCGCCGTACTTCTGGCAGGAGATCGCCACCGTGGCGCCCAGGGGCAGGGAGCGGACGATCGGGTACTGGGTGCTCGGGCCCGAGCGCACGTTGAGGCGGTAGCCCGGGGCGACCGGGTAGCGGGTGGTGTTCGCCACCGCCACCGCCGTCTGCCCCTCCGTCGCCTGCCCCTCCACCGCGATGCCGTTCGCGTCCGGCGTTTCCGTCGTGTTCGTGGTGTCCATCGTGTTCTCCCCCCTTGGCGCAGAAGCGCTCCGCCGAGACTCACTCTCCGCGACGCGCAGGCTAGCAAGCCCCACCGACATCGGAGGTGCCATCGACTAGGCTCCGTCGGGTCGCGCACGCGGGCGCGAGGTGAACGGGGAATCACACGGGGGTGGGCGATGCCGCCGTTGCGCGGTGCCGGTGCCGACCGGGAAGCGGAGGGGCCCGAGTACGCGGGCGACTACCGCCTCCAGGCATGTCTGGGCGCGGGCGGCATGGGCGTCGTGCACCTCGCCTCCTCGGCCTCCGGGCTGCGGCTCGCGGTCAAGGTCGTGCACGCGCGGTACGCGGAGGACCCCGAGTTCAGGGCGCGTTTCCGCCAGGAGGTCGCGGCCGCCCGCCGGGTCAGCGGGGCCTTCACCGCTCCGGTCGTCGACGCCGACCCCGACGCCGTGCGCCCCTGGATGGCGACCCTCTACGTCCCCGGCCCCACCCTCGCCGACCAGGTGAGGCGGAACGGGCCGCTGTCCCCCGCCGAGCTGCGCCGGCTCACCGCCGGGCTCGCGGAGGCGCTGCGGGACATCCACCGCGCCGGGGTCGTGCACCGGGACCTCAAGCCCAGCAACGTCCTGCTGACCGACACCGGACCCAAGGTCATCGACTTCGGCATCTCCCGGCCCGTCGACAGCGACCTGCGCACCGAGACGGGCAAGCTCATCGGCTCGCCGCCGTTCATGGCGCCCGAGCAGTTCCAGCGGCCGCGCGAGGTCGGGCCCGCGGCGGACGTCTTCGCGCTCGGCTCGGTCCTGGTGCACGCGGCGACCGGGCACGGCCCGTTCGACTCCGACAGCCCGTACGTCGTGGCGTACCAGGTCGTCCACGACGAGCCCGATCTGACGGGCGTCCCCGGCGAGCTGGCGCCGCTCGTGGCGCGCTGCCTCGCCAAGGAGCCCGGGGAGCGGCCGACCCCGGCCCAGATCATGCGGGCGTTGCAGCCGCCCTCGTACGCGGCGGAGGCGTTCATACCGGCCCAGCGGCGGCGGCCCGCGCTGCCGGGCGGCGGGGACGACGGCACGGGCGGCGGCGGGTACGGCCTCGCGGGCGGCGGGTACGGCGGTGCCGAGCCGGGCCACGCGCCCGCGTGGGACGCGGACACACCGGTACGGGCTCCCGCCCCGGCCCGCCGGGGCCCCCGCCCCGGCGGGCGGTTCGGCGGACGGGTGCGACCGCGGCCGACGATCGCCGTCGTCGCCGCGCTCGCGCTCGCCGGGGCCGGTCTGTACGCGGCCCTGGGCATCGCGCCGGGCGACGGGCCGGAGACCGCGCCGCCGCGCCCGGACAAGGTGGCCACCGCCTTCGCGGGCTGGCACACCGAACTCCAGAAGCGGGGTCCGGAGGCGGCTCCCGCCTGCGCCGCCGACGGGGACGCGCTGTACTGCGCGGCCCGGGGCGTCGGCCTGGCCCGGCTCGACCCCGTGACGGGGAAGGTCCTGTGGTCGCGGGCCGGGACCGTCGAGGAGGAGGCGCCACGCGCGCCCGTGCTCCTCGGAGACGGCGGGAGCGGCGCCGCCGGCGCTCCGGTCGGGGCCGCCGCGCCGACCGGTCCGCTGGGGGCGTACGCGGGCGGGGACGGCACGCCGCTCTGGACCGCCCGCTCGGGCCTCCCCGAGGTCTACCGGCCGGCCGGTTCCGCCGTCGTCCTGACGGACGGGGTCGGCGGGGTCCGGGCCGTCGACGCGCTCGGCGGGAAGGAGCTGTGGCGGCGCGGCCTGTCCGGCTTCGAGGCGCCGCGCACGGGACCGTACGACGCCTTCTCCGATCTGCTGGTGGTCTCCGAGGTCTCGGCCGACGGGACGCACACGCGCGTGGGCGCGGTCGAGCCCCGGACCGGCCGGGTGGTCCGGCAGCGGAACCTGGCGGGCGACCTCGAACCGCTGGGGCACGCCGGGGACGGGTCGCTGGTCCTCGCCTCCCGGTACGAGGGCGCCCTGACGGACTCGCTCGTCCTGCTCGGTCCCGACGGTGGGAAGGCCGGTCCGGTGCGCGAGCTGGCCCTGCCGCACCGGTTCGACCTCCGGGGCGCCGTCGTGCGCGGCACCGTCGTGTACCTGCTCGACGTGGACGGGCACGTGACCGCCTTCGACACCGCCGCGGAGAAGGGGCGGGTGCTGTGGGACCTGGAGACGGCCGCGAAGAACGTCTCCGAGCCGGTCCTCGGTCCCGGCGGCCGGCTCTACTTCTCCGTCCAGGACGGGCGGCTGCTCGCCGTGGACACCGCGCGCGGGGCGCTCGCCGGCCAGACCCGGCCGCGCCTGGCGAACGGGCGGCTCGGGTACGTGCCCCTGGTGCCCGCGCCGGTGGCCGCCGGGGACCGGGTGTTCGGGACGGCGCCGGACGGTTCGGTCTTCGCGGTGGACGCGCGCGACCCGGCGTCCTGGTGAACTCCCGGCGGGCCCCGCACGCGCACGCGTGAGGGGGCCCGGAGCTTCGAACGGCTCCGGGCCCCCTCATCGGGTGCGCCGCCGGGCCCGGCCCGGCCCCGCGTGCGTCTCCGCCGGGCTCAGCCCAGCTTCGTCACGTCCCGGACCGCGCCCTTGTCGGCGCTCGTCGCCATCGCCGCGTACGCCCGCAGCGCCGCCGAGACCTTGCGCTCGCGGTTCTTCGGCGCGTACACCCCGCCGAGGGCCTCGCGGCGGGCGGCGAGGACGTCCTCGTCGACGAGGAGGTCGATCGAGCGGTTCGGGATGTCGATGCGGATGCGGTCGCCGTCCTCGACGAGGGCGATGGTGCCGCCCGAGGCCGCCTCCGGGGAGGCGTGGCCGATGGAGAGGCCCGAGGTGCCGCCGGAGAAGCGCCCGTCGGTGACGAGGGCGCAGGTCTTGCCCAGGCCCCTGCCCTTGAGGAAGGAGGTCGGGTAGAGCATCTCCTGCATGCCGGGGCCGCCCTTGGGGCCCTCGTAGCGGATGACGACCACGTCGCCGTCCGTGATCTGCTTGTTGAGGATCTTCTCGACGGCCTCGTCCTGCGACTCGCAGACGACCGCCGGGCCCTCGAAGGTCCAGATGGACTCGTCGACGCCGGCCGTCTTCACGACGCAGCCGTCGGCGGCGAGGTTGCCGCGCAGGACCGCGAGGCCGCCGTCCTTCGAGTACGCGTGGGCCGCGTCGCGGATGCAGCCGTTCGCCGCGTCCGTGTCGAGGGCCTCCCAGCGCTCGGACTGGGAGAAGGCGGTCGCGGAGCGGACGCAGCCGGGGGCCGCGTGCCACAGCTCGACGGACTCCTCGGACGGGGAGCCGCCGCGCACGTCCCAGGTGTCCAGCCACTCCTTGATGGAGCGGGAGTGGACGGAGTGGACGTCCTCGTTGAGCAGGCCGGCGCGGTAGAGCTCGCCGAGGATGGCGGGGATGCCGCCGGCGCGGTGCACGTCCTCCATGTAGTACGTGCGGTCCTTGGCGACGTTCGGGGCGACCTTGGCCAGGCAGGGGACGCGGCGCGAGACCTCGTCCATGTCGGTCAGGCCGTAGTCGAGCTCGGCCTCCTGGGCGGCGGCGAGCAGGTGCAGGATCGTGTTGGTGGAGCCTCCCATGGCGATGTCGAGGGCCATGGCGTTCTCGAAGGCGGCGCGGGTCGCGATCGCGCGGGGCAGGACGGAGGCGTCGTCCTCGTCGTAGTACCGGCGGGTGATGTCGACGACGGTGCGGGCGGCGTTCTCGTACAGCGCCTTGCGGGCGGTGTGGGTGGCGAGGACCGAGCCGTTGCCGGGGAGGGAGAGGCCGATGGCCTCGGTCAGGCAGTTCATCGAGTTGGCGGTGAACATGCCGGAACAGGATCCGCAGGTCGGGCAGGCGTTCTCCTCGATGCGGAGGATGTCCTCGTCCGAGATCTTCGGGTTCACGGCGTCGGAGATCGCGTCGACCAGGTCGAGCGTGCGGACCGTGCCGTCGACCAGGGTCGCGCGGCCGGACTCCATCGGGCCGCCGGAGACGAAGACCGTCGGGATGTTGAGGCGCAGGGCGGCCATCAGCATGCCGGGGGTGATCTTGTCGCAGTTGGAGATGCAGATCAGGGCGTCGGCGCAGTGCGCCTCGACCATGTACTCCACGCTGTCCGCGATCAGGTCGCGGGAGGGCAGGCTGTAGAGCATGCCGCCGTGGCCCATCGCGATGCCGTCGTCGACGGCGATGGTGTTGAACTCGCGGGGGATGGCCCCGGCGGCCGTGATGGCCTCGGAGACGATCCGGCCGACCGGCTGGAGGTGGGTGTGACCGGGGACGAACTCCGTGAAGGAGTTGGCGACCGCGATGATCGGCTTCCGGCCGATGTCCGCGCCGGGTACACCGGAGGCGCGCATAAGGGCGCGTGCGCCCGCCATGTTGCGGCCGTGGGTGACAGTGCGGGACCTCAGCTCGGGCATCGTCGCTCGCTCCTCGTGACGGGTGTGCTTGTTTTCGAGCGTACGCCGCCGGACCAAGATCTGGACAGCGCGTCCGCATGCCGGACGGGGTGTTCAGCTTTCGGTCAGGTGTCCGGCGGGCCTCCGGTCGGTTCCCGGGCGGGTGCCCCCGGGCTTCCGGGCGGGCCGGGTCCGGTCCCGGCCGCTCCCCGGCGCGCCGGGGCCGGTCAGCCCTCGGTCAGGTAGCGCTGGAGGCTCGGGGCCACCTGGGCGACGATGTCCTCCGGGTCGGCGGAGGCCAGCGGCTCCACCCGGATCACGTACCGCAGGATCGCGATCCCGATCATGTGCGAGGCGGCCAGCTCGGCGCGGAACTTCGGGTCCGGCACGTCGAGCTCGGCGGCGATCCGCTCCAGGAGCCGCCGCAGCACGAAGGTGCGGAGGACCGCGGCCGCCGCCTCGTGGGTCAGGGCGGAGCGCACGATCGCCAGGAGCGGGGCGCGGCTGGCCGGGTTCTCCCACACGCCGATGAAGAAGCGGGCGAGGCGCTCGCCGATGCGGTCGCGGGGGCCGGAGACGATCGCCGGGACGACGGCCGCGGGCTCGAAGGAGACCTCGACGGCGGCGGCGAACACCTCGTCCTTCGACCCGAAGTAGTGGTGCACGAGGGCCGGGTCCACGCCGGCCGCGCGGGCGATGCCGCGCACCGAGGCTTTGTCGTAGCCGCGCTCGGCGAACTGGTCCCGGGCCGCCTCCAGGATGCGGGCGCGGGCGCCCGGCCCGTTCTCCTCGGCGGCGCGGGAGGGGCGGCCGCGGCGGCGGGGGGCGGGGCCGGGGGGCGGGGCGGCCGGTCCGGTCGCGGAGTCCCGTCGGGCGGCGGGAGCCGGATCCGGCTCCGTCGCGGGGTCCGGTCCCGTCACGGGCGCGGGGTCCGGGAGGGGCGGCCGGCGGCGGAGGCGAGGTGGAGCCGGGTGAAGGCGAGGGCCTCCGCGAGGTCGGCCTCGCGTTCGGCGGCCGACATCGCGCGGCGGGTGTTGACCTCGATGACGACGTGCCCGTCGAAGCCGGTGACCGCCAGCCGCTCCAGGAGTTCGGCGCAGGGCTGGGTGCCGCGCCCCGGGACCAGGTGCTCGTCCTTGGCGGACCCCCGGCCGTCGGCGAGGTGCACGTGGCCGAGCCGGTCGCCCATGCGGTCGATCATGGCGAGGGCGTCGGTGCGGGCGGTCGCGGTGTGCGAGAGGTCGACGGTGAAGTGCCGGTAGTCGTCCTTGGTGACGTCCCACTCGGGGGCGTACGCGAGCATCTCGCGGTCCTTGTACCGCCAGGGGTACATGTTCTCGACGGCGAACCGCACGTCGGTCTCGTCGGCCATCCGCCAGATGCCGCTCACGAAGTCCCGGGCGTACTGGCGCTGCCAGCGGAACGGCGGGTGCACGACGACCGTGGAGGCGCCGAGCTTCTCGGCCGCCGCCCGGGCCCGCCGGAGCTTGACCCAGGGGTCGGTGGACCAGACGCGCTGGGTGATGAGGAGACAGGGGGCGTGGACGGCCAGGATCGGCACCCGGTGGTGGTCCGAGAGGCGGCGCAGGGCCTCGACGTCCTGGCTGACGGGGTCCGTCCACACCATGACCTCGACGCCGTCGTAGCCGAGGCGCGCGGCGATCTCGAAGGCCGTCGCCGTCGACTCCGGATAGACCGAGGCCGTCGACAGGGCGACCTTCGCATCCGGTACGCGCACCACTTCTGCCACGCAGAACAGGGTACGGGGCGGGCCGGGGGGCCGGAGGGTGGTTCCGGTCACGCCCGTTCCGGCGGCGGGGCGCGGGGGCCGCCCGGGCGGCGCGGGGAGGCCCCGGGATGCCCCGGGCCGTAGGGCCTCCCCGCGTACGGGTCTTCCCGTACGGGCCGCCCCGCGTACAGGCTCCCGTACGGCCCTCCCCGTACGGGCCCCCGTACGGGCCGTCCCCGCCGTCTCCGGTCTACTCCTCCGGCAGGTGGTCCAGGCGGCGCAGGATGACGCCCTCGCGCAGGGCCCAGGGGCAGATCTCCAGCTCCTCGACGCCGAGGAGGTCCATCGCGCCCTCGGCGACGAGCGCGCCCGCGAGGAGCTGGCCGGCGCGGCCCTCCGAGACGCCCGGCAGGGCCGCGCGCTCGACGACGGTCATCCCGGCGAGGCGCGGCACCCACTCCTCCAGGGACCTGCGGGTCAGGATCCGCTGGACGTGGAGGCCCTCGCCGGAGCCGGGCGCCCCGGCGATCCGGGCGAGCTGCTTGAAGGTCTTGGAGGTGGCGACGACGTGGTCGGGGCGGCCGAAGCGGCTGAACTCGCCGACCGTGCGGGCGATCTGCGCGCGCACGTGGCGGCGCAGGGCCTTCACGTCGGCGCCGTCGGCCGGGTCGCCCGGCAGCCAGCCGGCGGTCAGCCGGCCCGCGCCGAGCGGCAGGGAGACGGCCGTGTCGGGGTCCTCGTCGATGCCGTAGGCGACTTCGAGGGAGCCGCCGCCGATGTCGAGGAGGAGGAGCTTCCCGGCGGACCAGCCGAACCAGCGGCGGGCGGCGAGGAAGGTGAGGCGGGCCTCCTCCTCGCCGGTGAGGACCTGGAGGTCGACGCCGGTCTCGTCCTTGACCCGGGCCAGGACGGCGTCGGCGTTGACGGCCTCGCGCACGGCGGAGGTCGCGAACGGCAGCACCTCCTCGCAGCCCTTGTCCTCGGCGGCGTGGAGCGCGTCCCGGACGGTCGCGACGAGCCGCTCGACGCCGTCGGGGGCGATCGCGCCCCGCGCGTCGAGGAGTTCGGCGAGGCGCAGCTCCGCCTTGTGGGAGTGGGCGGGCTGGGGGCGGGCGCCGGGGTGCGCGTCCACCACCAGGAGGTGCACCGTGTTCGAACCGACGTCGAGGACTCCGAGTCTCATGGGCGGAACGCTACTGCGCGCGCCGCATACGCTTGACGGCGTGCCAAAGACGAAAAAGGCGAAGCAGGACAAAGACAGTGCCGCCGCTGCGGACGTGAGGGCCGCCGGGGCGGTCAGGGGCGCCGGGAAGCGGGGCAAGGACGTGGTGCCGGACGAGAAGGGCCTGGACTTCGCGCGCGCGTGGGTCGAGTTTCCCGATCCGGCCGACGAGGAGCAGGTCTTCCGGTGCGACCTGACCTGGCTGACCTCGCGCTGGACGTGCGTCTTCGGCAGCGGCTGCCAGGGCATCCAGGCGGGCCGGGCCGACGACGGCTGCTGCACGCTGGGCGCGCACTTCTCCGACGAGGACGACGAGAAGCGGGTTGCGGAGCACGTGGCCCGGCTCACGCCGGAGCTGTGGCAGTTCCACGACGTCGGTACGGAGACGGGCTGGACGCAGCTCGACGAGGACGGCGACCGGCAGACCCGCCGCTGGGAGGGCTCCTGCATCTTCCAGAACCGTCCCGGGTTCGCGGGCGGCATGGGCTGCTCGCTGCACATCCTGGCCCTGAAGGAGGGCCGGGAGCCGCTGGAGACCAAGCCGGACGTGTGCTGGCAGCTTCCGGTGCGCCGGACGTACGACTGGATCGACCGGCCCGACGACACCCGGGTCCTCCAGGTGTCGATCGGGGAGTACGACCGCCGGGGCTGGGGGCCGGGCGGGCACGACCTGCACTGGTGGTGCACCTCGGCCACCTCGGCGCACGGCGCCGGGGAGCCGGTCTACGTCACGTACCGTCCCGAGCTCACCGAGATGATGGGCGAGGAGGCGTACGGGGTGCTGGCCGGGCTGTGCGAGGCCCGGCTCGCCTCGCAGCTGCCGCTGGTGGCCCCGCACCCGGCGGACCCGCCGGTCCGGTAGCTCAGGAGGGCGGGGGCGGTTCCTCCGTCGCCGGCGGCGGGGTCGTGCCCGGGTCCGTCGCCGGCGGGGGCTCCTCCGTGGCCGGCGGCGGGGTGGTCGGCGGTTCCGTCGTGGGCGGCGGGGTCGTGGGCGGTTCCTCCGTGGCCGGCGGCGGGGTGGTGGGCGGCTCGGTCGTCGGCGGCGGGGTCGTGGGCGGGGTGGTCGGGTCCGTCGTGGCGGGCGGGGGCGTCGGACCCGGCGGCCGGGGGAGGTCGGGGGCCGGGTGGAAGACGGCCTCCGCCCCGGCTCCGGTGATGCGCACCACCGCGCCCGAGGGGTCCGCGCCGACCCGGGCGCTCCACACGCCCGCGGGTTCGCGCCCGTGGTCGACCCGGACCGCGATCGTGACCCGCTCGCCGGGGCGGAGCGTGCCGGAGGCGCGGCTCACGTAGATCCAGGGCGCGTCCGTCCACAGCGACCACGCGACGGGCGAGCCGCCGTCGGCGGTGAGGGTCAGGAGGGTCAGGTCGCCGTGGCCGCGCGCGGTGACCGTGATCCAGCCGGGGGCGGGCCCGCCGGGGGCGGAGGGCGCTCCGGAGCCGGCCGGGCCGCCGGGGCTGACCACCTCGACGGAGACGTCGGGCACGCGGCTGCCCCGGGTGGAGCGGGGCTCGGGGGTGGCGCGGGCGCTGCCCGCGTTCTCGTACCGGTCGTGGGGGCGCCCGTCGGCGTCCGTCCCGTCGTCCGTCTCGCGCGCGCTGACCCGCCCCCCGTCGTGGGCGGCCGTGTCGGTGGTGCCCCGGTAGGAGGTCCACAGGGCGAGGACGGGGGCGGCGACGACGGCCGCGACGACGGTGGTGGTCACCGCGCGGGACCGCATCCGGTCGCGGCGGGCCGTGTGGTCCTTCGGGTCCACGGGGAAGCCGGTGGGTGCGAAGCGCGGGGCTCCGGCACGCGCGCGGGGCACGTGGAGCATCGCCATGTACGCGGCGGCCCGGGGCGCCTCGACGAGCGGCAGCCGGTCCGGGGGGAGGGCTCCGGCTCCGGGCCAGGGGCCGCCGGCGCCCACGCGCTCGGCGGCGCGGCGGCAGCGGGGGCAGTCGTCGACGTGGCGGACGAGTTCGGCGCGCAGGGCCGCCGAGAGGAGCACCCGGTGGTCGCCGGTGAGCCGGGCGACGGTGGGGCAGCTGCCGGTCTCGACGACGGCGAGGGCGGCGCGGGTGCGCTCGACCTCGCAGCCGGCGGTGGCGAGGAGTTCGCGGGCGGCGAGCGGGTCGAGGGAGAGGACGGCGGCGACCTGGCGGTGGTTGAGGCCGTGCCGGACGGCGAGCTCCAGGGCCTCGCGCTGCTCGGGGGTGGTGCCGGCCGCCTCGGGCCAGGCGAGGAGGGCGAGTTCGGCGCGGTGCCGCTCGGCGGTCTCGGCGGAGACCCGGGGCGGCTCGGGCGGGGTGACGGCGGGGCGGCCGGTGTGGGCGCCCCGGCGCTTGTGGCGCTGCTCGCCGAGGCTGCGCAGACAGGCCCAGCGGGCGAGGGCGTACAGCCAGGCCGTGCGCCCGTCCTCGTCGGAGGGGCGGCGTCCCCGGTGGCGCTCGGCCACGGCGAGGACGTCGCCGAGGACGGTGGTGGCCGTGTCGTGGTCGCAGAGCACGGAGAGGCAGTACGTGAAGAGGCCGTCGAGGGCGGCCTCGTAACGGGCGGGGGGCCGGCGGCCGAGCGTGCGCGGTCCCTGGTCCGTGGCGCGGTGCGCCCGGTGTGCGCCGGTGGTGCGTGCGGGGGTTTCCAGCCTGCTGCTCGTCACTGGGCGACCGTAGGCAGGCGCGGGGGCATTCTTCGTACCGGTCGCCTGGTTCTCATCCCTACGGGTGAAGGTATCGCTCGAAAGACGACGGGAACACGGCGTCGTGTGGACGGTCCGTGCGGGGTCCGGGGGCCCCGGAGGCCGGGCCGGGGCCCGTTGTCGGTGGCGGCGGCTACGGTGGGGCGCATGGCTGCCCGTACGAAATCCGCCAAGGAGCGACCGTCCTACCGCTGCACCGAGTGCGGCTGGCAGACGGCCAAGTGGCTCGGCCGCTGTCCCGAGTGCCAGGCCTGGGGGACGGTGGAGGAGTACGGCGCGCCCGCCGTCCGGACGACCGCCGCGGGCCGGGTCTCCACCGCCGCCCTGCCCATCGGCCAGGTCGACGGGCGGCAGGCGACCGCCCGCTCGACCGGCGTCGACGAGCTGGACCGGGTCCTCGGCGGGGGGCTGGTGCCCGGCGCCGTGGTGCTGCTGGCGGGCGAGCCGGGCGTCGGCAAGTCGACGCTGCTGCTCGACGTGGCGGCGAAGGCGGCGAGCGACGAGCACCGCACGCTGTACGTCACGGGCGAGGAGTCCGCGAGCCAGGTCCGGCTGCGCGCCGACCGGATCGGCGCGATCGACGACCACCTGTACCTGGCGGCGGAGACCGACCTGTCGGCGGTCCTCGGGCACCTCGACGCGGTGAAGCCCTCGCTGCTGATCCTGGACTCGGTGCAGACGATCGCCTCGCCCGAGATCGACGGCGCGCCCGGCGGCATGGCGCAGGTCCGCGAGGTCGCGGGCGCGCTGATCCGGGCCTCCAAGGAGCGCGGGATGTCCACGCTCCTGGTCGGCCACGTCACCAAGGACGGGGCCATCGCGGGCCCCCGGCTCCTGGAGCACCTGGTCGACGTCGTGCTGAGCTTCGAGGGCGACCGGCACGCGCGCCTGCGGCTCGTGCGGGGCGTGAAGAACCGGTACGGGGCGACCGACGAGGTCGGCTGCTTCGAGCTGCACGACGAGGGGATCACGGGGCTCGCCGACCCGTCCGGGCTCTTCCTGACCCGGCGCGACGTGGCCGTGCCGGGCACGTGCCTGACGGTCACCCTGGAGGGCCGCCGGCCGCTCGTCGCCGAGGTCCAGTCGCTGACGGTGGACTCCCAGATCCCCTCCCCGCGCCGGACCGTCTCCGGTCTGGAGACCTCCCGGGTGTCGATGATGCTGGCGGTCCTGGAGCAGCGCGGCCGGATCAGCGCGCTCGGCAAGCGGGACATCTACAGCGCGACCGTGGGCGGCGTGAAGCTCTCCGAGCCGGCCGCCGACCTGGCGATCGCGCTCGCGCTGGCCTCCGCGGCGAGCGACACCCCGCTGCCGAAGAACCTGGTGGCGATCGGCGAGGTCGGGCTCGCGGGCGAGGTCCGGCGGGTGACGGGCGTGCAGCGCCGCCTCGCGGAGGCGCACCGCCTCGGCTTCACGCACGCGCTGGTCCCGACGGATCCGGGGAGGGTCCCGCCGGGCATGAAGGTGACGGAGGTCGCGGACATGGGCGACGCGCTGCGGGTGCTGCCGCGCGGACGCCGCGCGAAGGCGGACGCGCCGGAGAGGGCCGAGGGGTAGCGGGGGCGCGTCCGGACGGGACGAGGGGTAGCGGGGGGCGCGCCCGGACGGGGCGGGCGGGAGAGGAGCTTCGCCGGACGCCGCGGCCCCGGCCGTGATCCGCCGGACACGCCCCGGGGCTCCGGCGGGGAGGCCGGGAAGGCGCCCGGCCGGAGCCCCGGAGCGTCCCGCGAAGGCCCCGCGAGGCGGCCGACGAGGCCTCCGGTGAGGCTTTCCGCAAGAGGAAGGGTTGGCTCCGCACCCAGGTGGGGACCCCTTTCGCACCACCTGCGTTCGGTCGGGGGCGGAGGGCGGCGGGGTGGTGTCGCTAGACTTTGCCCTGGTCTCGCCCATCCGTACGAGCCGGAGGAGTGCAGTGGCAGCCAAGGACGGGGCATCGGCTCCTGGGAAGTCCGGCGCGGGCTCCGGCAGTGAAGCGCTGATGCGCGCGGCCCTGAGCGCGGTCGCGCCGGGCACCGCGCTGCGCGACGGCCTGGAGCGGATCCTCCGGGGCAACACGGGCGGGCTCATCGTGCTCGGCCTGGACAAAGCGGTCGATTCGATGTGCACCGGCGGCTTCGTGCTGGACGTCGAGTTCACCTCCACCCGCCTGCGCGAGCTGTGCAAGCTCGACGGCGCGCTCGTCCTCGACAAGGACATCACCAAGATCCACCGGGCGGGCGTGCAGCTCGTCCCGGACGCCTCCATCCACACCGAGGAGACCGGCACCCGCCACCGCACCGCGGACCGGGTCTCCAAGCAGTGCAACTTCCCGGTCGTCTCCGTCTCCCAGTCGATGCGCCTGATCGCGCTGTACGTGCACGGCGAGCGCCGGGTCCTGGAGGAGTCGGCCGCGATCCTGTCCCGCGCCAACCAGGCGCTCGCGACCCTGGAGCGGTACAAGCTCCGGCTCGACGAGGTGGCGGGCACGCTCTCCGCCCTGGAGATCGAGGACCTGGTCACGGTCCGGGACGTCACCGCCGTCGCGCAGCGCCTGGAGATGGTCCGCCGGATCGCCACCGAGATCGCGGAGTACGTGGTCGAGCTCGGCACCGACGGGCGCCTCCTCTCGCTCCAGCTCGACGAGTTGATCGCGGGCGTGGAGCCGGAGCGCGAGCTGGTGATCCGGGACTACGTGCCGGAGCCGACGGCGAAGCGCTCGCGGACGGTCGCGGAGGCGCTCACCGAGCTGGACGCGCTCACCCACACCGAGCTGCTCGAACTCCCGGTCGTGGCAAGGGCGCTGGGCTACAGCGGCTCGCCCGAGACCCTCGACTCGGCCGTCTCGCCGCGCGGCTACCGGCTCCTCGCGAAGGTGCCGCGGCTGCCCGGCGCGATCATCGAGCGGCTCGTGGAGCACTTCGGCGGGCTGCAGAAGCTCCTCGCGGCCAGCGTCGACGACCTCCAGGCCGTCGACGGCGTCGGCGAGGCCCGCGCCCGCAGCGTCCGCGAGGGCCTGTCCCGGCTCGCGGAGTCCTCGATCCTGGAGCGGTACGTCTAGGACGCGTCCGGCCGCGGACCAGGGCCGGGCGCGGGCCCCGGTGGTCCCGGAGGACGGCCCCGGGTCTCCCCGGGTGCCGCTCAGTCCTCGGCGAGCGTGAACGGGGCCGGGAGGACCTTCACGCCCGGCATCGCGGCCTCGACCAGGTAGGTGCCGGGGCCGGCCCTGCCCGCCGGGGCGGTGGCGCACTGCGGGGCACTGCGCCCGCGGTCCCACTCCACGGTGTGGACGACGGTCGCCCCCGCCGGGAGGCTCAGCAGGAGCGGGGTGCCGGGACGCGGGCAGTGGTCGGAGGACCAGACCTCGTCGTCCTTGGCGCCGGTGATCGTCAGGACCGCGTTGCGGGGACCGAAGTCGGCCTTGCAGTCGACGGACGAGCTGTTCTTCGCGACGAGCTGGAAGCGGGGCCTCTCCCCCGCCTCGTAGGTGAGCTTGACGGACTTGAGCGTCAACTGGAGCGATCCGGCGGGGCAGTTGGGGATCGGCGAGTCGGCCGGGAGCCGCCGGCCCGCGCCGGTGCCCGCGCCTCCGTCGCCCCCGGCGCCGGTGCCGTCGCCGTTCTTGTCCACGCCGCCGGGACCGGCCGTGTCCGCGCCGCCGGAGCCGGCGCCCGCGTCCGCGCCCCCGGAGCCCGCGCCGGCCGAGCCCGCGCCGCCGTTGCCCCCGCTGCCGCCCGGGGACTCGCCGTCCTCGTCCGACTCGTCGCGCCCGCCCGGCTGTTGACTGATCGCGGGGCCCGAGCCGGAGGGTCCGGGCGTGATCGAGGGCGGGGTGGGCGACGGGCCCTTGGCGGAGTCGTTCGGCTTCTTACCGCCCCCGCCGCCGGACGTCACGGCCCACACGGTGAGCAGGGCGAGAAGGGCGATCAGGCACAACGCCACCGCCCTCCGTCGCCAGTAGATGGTGGAGGGAAGCGGCCCGACCGGATTGCGCAAAGATCCCACGACCCGAACCTTACGAGAGATCGCGCCCAACTCCCGCCCCACCCGCCGCCCGAGACCTCAAGTTTTGCCGATGATCACATCCTTCTTTCCGGGAACTTTTTCCGGGCCCGCGAGTGAAAACGGGTCCAACCGGAGCGAATCGGCGCCCCCCACTTTCGTCGGGGGTCGTTCTGGCCGATGGCCCGGGGCGGGACGTCCGGGATTCCGGTTAGCGTCGTTCCCCATGGACACCCTCCTCGACCTCTCCGACCGTCTGTATCTCGACGTCGCCGACTTCGCCCATGCCACGCCGCACTGGTTCCAGCTGCTCGCCGAGGTCTGGACCGAGGCCGGACTGCTGCTCTTCGGCGTGCTCTTCCTGGCCGGCTGGTGGCGCACCCGCGACGGTTCGAGCCGGGCGATGTCGCTCGCGCTGCTCGCCCCGCTGGCCACCGCCTTCGGCTACGTGGTGAGCGAGTCGCTGAAGTCGCTGATCGATGAGGAACGTCCGTGCCGCGCGGTCGCCGGAGCGCCCGCCGCGCTGGTCACCTGCCCGCCGTACGGCGACTGGTCCTTCCCCAGCAACCACTCGGCCATCGCGGGCGCCGCCGCGATCGCGCTCGCCCTGTCCTGGCGCGGGACGGGCCGGTTCACCGTGCCGATGGCGCTGCTCATGGCCTTCTCCCGGGTCTTCGTCGGCGTCCACTACCCGCACGACGTGACCGCGGGCCTGCTCCTCGGCGGCCTGGTCGCCTTCCTGGTGCTGCGGTTCGCCGAGCGGCCGGTGCGGACCCTGGTGGAGACGGCCCGGTCGAGCCGGAACACGCTGGTCGTGTGGTGCGCGGGTCGGGGACCCCGTACGACGGCGCCCGCCGCCGCTCCCTCCTCCTCCCTGTTCGAGCCCGCCCCCGCACAGGGCTCCGCCCCGGCGTACGGCGCCCCGGCCCCCTCGTACGAGAACCCCGCCCCCGCGTACGGCGCCCCCGCCCCGTACGGCTCCGCTCCCTCGTACGACCCCTCCGCCCCGTACGGCTCCGCTCCCTCGTACGACCCCTCCGCCCCGTACGGCTCCGCGCCCGCCCACGACCCCTCCGCCCCGTACGGCCCGGCCGCCCCGGCCGCCCCGCAGGGTTCCGCTTACCCGTACGGCCCGGCCACCCCGTACGGTAACCCCACCGCCCCGTACGGCAACCCCGCCTCCCCCTACGGGAACCCCGCCGCTCCCTCGTACGGGGACCCCGCCCCCTCGTACGAGGACCCCGCCGCCGCCCCGTACGAGGCCCCCGCCCCCCCGTACTCCACCGACCCCGGCGCCCCGCCCTCCGGGCAGGGCCGGCGCGGTCCGTACGACGCGCACTGAAACGCCCCGGAGTCGTGTCAGGATCGGAGGTGCCATGACTTCCATCGACACGCCCTCCGCCTCCGGGATCCCCGGAGTGCCCGCCGTCCCCGCCGAACTGCACCGGCCCGTCCTCGCCTGGTTCGACCGGCACGCCCGTGACCTGCCCTGGCGCCGCCCCGAGGCGGGCGCCTGGGGGGTCATGGTGAGCGAGTTCATGCTCCAGCAGACCCCGGTCGTCCGGGTCCTGCCCGTGTACGAGCAGTGGCTCGCGCGCTGGCCGCGCCCGGCCGACCTGGCCGCCGAGGCCCCCGGCGAGGCGGTCCGCGCCTGGGGCCGGCTCGGCTACCCGCGCCGGGCGCTGCGGCTGCACGCGGCCGCCACGGCCATCACGGAACGGCACGGCGGAGAGGTGCCGAGCGACCACGGGCAGCTCCTCGCGCTGCCCGGCGTCGGGGAGTACACGGCCGCCGCGGTGGCCTCCTTCGCCCACGGGCAGCGGCACGCCGTCCTGGACACCAACGTGCGCCGGGTCTTCGCGCGGGCGGCGACCGGCGTCCAGTACCCGCCGAACGCGACCACGGCCGCCGAGCGGCGGCTCGCCCGCGCCCTGCTGCCGGACGACGAGACGACGGCCGCCCGCTGGGCCGCCGCCTCCATGGAGCTGGGCGCGCTCGTGTGCACGGCGAAGAACGAGGACTGCGGGCGCTGCCCGATCTCCGGGCAGTGCGCCTGGCGGCTCGCGGGGAAGCCCGCGCACGACGGCCCGCCGCGGCGCGGCCAGACGTACGCCGGGACCGACCGGCAGGTCCGGGGGCGGCTCCTCGCCGTCCTGCGGGACTCGACGGACCCGGTGGCGCGCGAGGCCCTGGACGCGGTCTGGGACGAGCCGGTGCAGCGGGCCAGGGCGCTCGACGGCCTGGTCGCCGACGGCCTCGTCGAGCCGCTGGACGACGGCTTCTACCGCCTGCCGCTGGCCTGAGGCCCCACCGCCCGCCGCTCCCCGGGGCCCTGCCGTCCGCCGGTCCCGGGGCCTCCCCGTCCGGCGCGCTCCGGGGCCCCGCCGCCCGGCGCTTTCCTGGGGTCCCGCCTCCGAAACCTCTTCCTCCCCCGCTGTTACACAACCGATGGGTAGCCGTGCGTCCACCGACGGCTGCCCCGCACAGCCCCGTGACAACCGCTCCGTAGCGTCGTCCACGACACGAGGGAACAAGCAGGTCACGGGGATGGAGGCGGTTCGGATGAGGCACGGTGAGGTGCTCGACTTCGAGGAGTACGTACGCACGCGGCAGGACGCCCTGCTGCGCAGCGCGCGCCGTCTCGTGGCCGACCCCGTCGACGCCCAGGACCTCCTCCAGACGGCCCTGGCCCGTACGTACGGGCGCTGGGACGGCATCGCCGACAAGTCCCTCGCCGACGCCTACCTGCGACGGGTCATGATCAACACCCGGACCGAGTGGTGGCGCTCCCGCAAGCTCGAAGAGGTGCCGACCGAGCAGCTCCCCGACGCCAGCGTGGCCGACGCGACCGAGCAGCACGCCGACCGGGCCCTCCTGATGGACGTCCTGAAGGTGCTCGCGCCGAAGCAGCGCAGCGTCGTCGTGCTGCGCCACTGGGAACAGATGAGCACGGAGGAGACGGCGGCGGCGCTCGGCATGTCGACCGGTACGGTGAAGTCCACGCTCCACCGCGCGCTCGCCCGGCTCCGGCAGGAGCTGGAGAGCCGCGACCTCGACGCCCGCGCCCTGGGGCGGACCGGGGAGCGGACGACCGTGCGAGGCGACGAAGGGGGGCGTGAGCGGTGCGCGGCATAGACGGCGGACCCGACGGCGAGGCCGACGGCGAAAGACGCGGTGGCGTCCCCGCCGACGGCTCCGGCGGTTCCACGGGCCTTTCCGGGCGCCTTCCCGGGGGCTTCGGCAGGAGCCTTCCCGGGGGCTTCGGCAGGGGCTCCGGCCCCGAAGGCGGCGGCGCACGGCTCACGGCCGGGCGTCGCCGCTCTCGGCGTACCGTCCGGGCGGCGGGCGCCACGGCGACGGCCGGGATCGTCGCCGTCGGCCTCTCCCTGGCCGCCTGCTCCACCGGCGGCACGGGTTCCCGCGACGAGGGCGCGGCCCGGACCGACGGGGTCGCCGCGGCCGCCTCCCCCACCGCCGCCTCCCCGTCGGCCACCACGGGCCCCCAGTCGGCGAAGCGGGTGGACCCGATCGGGCTGCTCAAGGCCGATCCGAAGCTCAGCGAGCGGGTCAAGGCCGACCTGAAGCCGTGCGCCGCGGACTCGTACCCGGTGGACGCCTCCTACGGCAACCTCACGAACGCCCCCGCGCCCGACGTCGTCGTCAACGTGATGACCTGCGGTGACGGCATCGGCATCGGCACGTACGTCTACCGGAACCTGAGCGACGGGTACGAGAACGTCTTCGCGGCCGAGGACGGGGCGGTGTACGCCACGATCGACCGGGGCGACCTGATCGTCACCAAGCAGGTGTACGCGAAGGGCGACCCGGTCGCCTACCCCTCGGGCGAGGACGTGATCACGTACCGCTGGACGGGCAGCGGGTTCACCCAGCACGACTGGGTCCACAACGACTACAGCCGGTCGGTCGGCGAGGGCCAGGGCCTGGAGCCCGCGCCGAGCGAGCCCCACGCGAACTGAACCCCACGCGAACCGAGCCGCACACGAACCGCACCGCACGCGCGGACGACGCGCGGAGAAGGCACCGACCCCCGAAGGAACGCTCACGATGGCCGAAACCCATGTCCTGTTCGTCGAGGACGACGACGTCATCCGTGAGGCCACCCAGCTCGCCCTGGAGCGGGACGGCTTCCGGGTCACGGCCGTGCCCGACGGCCTCTCCGGCCTGGACTCCTTCCGGGCGCGGCGGCCGGACATCGCCCTGCTCGACGTGATGCTGCCGGGCATGGACGGCGTCAGCCTCTGCCGCCGCATCCGCGACGAGTCGACGGTTCCGGTGATCATGCTGTCGGCGCGCGCCGACTCCATCGACGTCGTCCTCGGCCTGGAGGCCGGGGCGGACGACTACGTCACCAAGCCCTTCGACGGCTCGGTCCTGATGGCCCGCATCCGGGCCGTGCTGCGCCGCTTCGGGCACGCCGGCGGCGGCGAGGCCGGGGACGGGACGGGCGACGGCGGGCTGCTCGTCTTCGGGGACCTGGAGGTCGACACCGAGGGCATGGAGGTCAGGAGGGGCGGGGCGACGGTGGCGCTGACCCCGACCGAGATGCGGCTGCTCCTGGAGTTCTCGTCCGCGCCCGGCACCGTGCTGTCCCGGGACAAGCTCCTGGAGCGGGTCTGGGACTACGGCTGGGGCGGCGACACCCGGGTCGTGGACGTCCACGTGCAGCGGCTGCGGGCCAAGATCGGCCAGGACAGGATCGAGACCGTCCGCGGCTTCGGCTACAAGCTCCGGGGCCAGGGCGGGTGAGGCCGTTCCCCCTGCGCACCGGGGTCCGCTGGAAGATCGCCGTCGCCATCGCGGCGGTCGGCGCCCTCATCGCGGTCACCCTGAGCGTGGTCGTGCACAACGCCGCCCGCATCTCGATGCTCGACAACGCGCGCGAGGTGCAGATGGAGCGGCTGCTCTTCGCACAGCGGCTGTACGAGACGTCGAAGCCGAAGGAGCCCCGCTTCGGCACCAAGATCAACGATCCGGCGCTGCCGCGCCAGCTCGACCGGCTGATGCGGGACAACCGGCGCGGCACGTACGTGCAGGAGCACCGGCACGGCGGTCCGCCCGACGTGTGGGCGGCCGTGCCGCTCGCCAACGGCGACGTGCTCTCGCTGCACATCCCCTTCGCCGACCGCAGCGCGAAGATCATGAGCGATCTGGACCGGGCGCTCGTCATCGGCTCGGTCTCGGTGGTCTTCGGCGGCTGCGCGCTCGGCGTGTTCATCGGCGGGCGGCTCTCGCGCCGGCTGCGGAAGGCGGCCGTCGCGGCCGGCCGGGTCGCCCAGGGCAACACGGACGTACGGGTGCGGGAGGCCGTCGGCGGGGTCGTACGGGACGAGACCGACGACCTGGCGTGGGCGGTCGACGCCCTGACCGACGCCCTGAACGAGCGGATCGAGGCCGAGCGGCGGGTCACCGCGGACATCGCGCACGAGCTGCGGACCCCCGTCACGGGGCTGCTCACGGCGGCCGAGCTGCTGCCGCCGGGGCGTCCGACGGAGCTGGTGCGGGACCGGGCGCAGGCGATGCGGACGCTGGTCGAGGACGTCCTGGAGGTGGCCCGGCTCGACAGCGCGTCGGAGCGGGCCGAGCTCCAGGAGATCGCGCTCGGGGAGTTCGTGGAGCGGCGGGTGCGGGCCCTGGACCCGGAGGTCGTCGTCCGGGTCGTGCACGACTCCTGGGTGAACACCGACCCGCGCCGGCTCGAACGGGTCCTGGGCAATCTCCTCGCCAACGCGGCCAAGCACGGGAAGCCGCCGGTGGAGGTGACGGTCGAGGGCCGGGTGGTGCGCGTCCGCGACCACGGTCCGGGCTTCCCGGAGACCCTGCTCAGGGAGGGCCCGAGCCGGTTCCGCACGGGGTCGAGCGACCGCGCGGGCCAGGGCCACGGCCTGGGCCTGACGATCGCGTCGGGCCAGGCGCGGGTCCTCGGCGCCCGGCTGACCTTCCGGAACGTGGCCTCCGAGGCGGCGCCGAACGGGGTGGGCGGAGCCATCGCGGTCCTGTGGCTCCCGGACCACGCGCCGACGACCACGGGCAGCTTCCCGATGCTGCGGCCGCCGGAGCAGTAGGGGCGCCGGTACGGCGGCGGGTCCGGACCCCTTCCGGGGTCAGCCCGTCACGGCGATGGGGCCGGTTCCTCTTCCGAGGGCCGTCCGTCACGGCGGTGGGGCCGGACCTCCTTCCGAGGCCCGTTCACGGCGGTGGGGCCGGACCTCCTTCCGAGACCCGTTCACGACGGTGGGGCCGGTTCCTCTTCCGAGGGCCGGCCCCACCGTCGTACGCGCGGGTCTCAGACCTTCTCGGAGACCTTCGCCGCGCCGCCGTCGGCGGGCTCCTTCGGGGCGTCCGGGCCCGCGCCGCGGAGCGCCACCTCCCTGACGAAGAAGGCGAGGACGAAGGAGAGGACGGCGACGGCCGCGGCGAGCAGGAAGGCGCCGTGGGTGCCGGCGGCGACCGCGTGCTGGTAGGCCTCGCGGAGCTGGGCCGGGAGCTTGGCGAGGCTGGCCGCGTCGAGCTGGGCGGTCCGCGCCGTCAGCTCCGAGCCGCCCCGGGCCGCCATCTCGTCCTGGACGCGGGTGGTGAAGAGCGCGCCCATGATCGCGACGCCGAAGGAGGAGCCGAGCGTCCGGAAGAGGGTGGTGGAGGAGGAGGCGACGCCCATGTCCTTCATCTCCACGCTGTTCTGGGCGACCAGCATGGTGATCTGCATGAGGAAGCCCATGCCGGCGCCGAGGACGGCCATCCAGACCCCGGAGACCAGGCGCGAGGTGCCGGTGTCCATGGTGGAGAGCAGGAAGAGGCCGGCCGTCATGAGGGCGCCGCCCGCGACGGGGAAGGCCTTGTACTTGCCGGTGCTGGTGGTGACCCGGCCCGCGACCAGCGAGACGACCATCATCGAGAGCAGCATCGGCAGGAGCAGCAGCCCGGAGTTGGTGGCGGAGGCGCCCTGCACGGACTGCTGGAACAGCGGCAGGTAGAGGACCGCGCCGAACATCACGAAGCCGGCGATGAAGCCGATCAGGGACATCAGGGTGAAGTTGCGGCTGCGGAAGATGTGCAGCGGCACGATCGGGTCGCTCGCCCGGGTCTCCACCCACAGGAAGGCGAGGAGGGCGAGGACGCCGCCGACGGCGAGGCCGACGATGGTGGCCGAACCCCAGGCGTACTCCGTGCCGCCCCAGGTGGTGACCAGGACGATCGCGGTGATGCCGGCGGTCAGCAGCGCGGCTCCGGCGAAGTCGATCCGGGTGTCCTTGTTCCGCGGCTTCTTCGGCAGGTGCAGGACGGTGGTGACCATGGCGAGGGCGACGGCGCCGAGCGGCAGGTTGATGTAGAAGGACCAGCGCCAGCCCCAGTGGTCGGTGATGGTGCCGCCGACGAGGGGGCCGCCGATCATGGCGAGGGCCATCACGCCGGCCATCATGCCCTGGTACCGGCCGCGCTCGCGGGGCGGGATGAGGTCGCCGATGATCGCCATCACGCCGACCATGAGGCCGCCGGCGCCGAGGCCCTGGACCGCGCGGAAGCCGATGAGCTGGCCCATGTCCTGGGCCATGCCGCTGAGCGCCGAGCCGATCAGGAAGATCACGATCGAGGTGAGGAAGACGCCCTTGCGGCCGAACATGTCGCCGAGCTTGCCCCAGAGGGGGGTGGAGGCGGCGGTGGCCAGGGTGTAGGCGGTGACGACCCAGGAGAGGTGCTCCAGGCCGCCGAGCTCGCCGACGATCGTCGGCATCGCGGTGCCGATGATCATGTTGTCCAGCATCGCGAGGAGCATCGCGATCATGAGGGCGAGCAGGACGACACGGACGCTGCGTGCCGGCGGTGCCTCTCCCTCTGCCGTTCGAACGTTCTGTCGCGTCGCCATGCCATTCCCTTACTTGCCGCCCGGCTAGTTACTACACTGAGGGACGGTAGGCCCGTAACTAGCCGGTCGTCAAGTAAGTTCTTTGGAAAGTGGAGGGCACCCCATGGCCCGAGGCAACACCCGTCAGCGCATTCAGGACGTGGCCCTCGAACTCTTCGCGGAGCAGGGCTACGAGAAGACCTCCCTGCGCGAGATCGCGGAACGCCTCGACGTCACCAAGGCGGCGCTCTACTACCACTTCAAGACCAAGGAGGACATCCTGGTCGGGATCTTCGAGGACCTGACCAGGCCCATGGACGAGCTGATCGCCTGGGCCGGCGAGCAGCCGCGCACGGTCGAGACCAAGCGCGAGGTCGTGCGCCGCTACCAGGTGGCGCTGCGCGCGGCGGCCCCGCTCTACCGCTTCATGCAGGAGAACCAGGCCACCGTGCGCGAGCTGAGCGTGGGACTCACCTTCAAGGAGCGCATGGTCGCGCTGACCGGCCTGCTGTACGACGACGACTTCCCCGTCAAGGAGAAGGTCCGCTGCATCAGCGCGGTCTTCACCCTCCATGCGGGCACGTTCTTCATGCAGAACGTCGAGGGCGACCCCGAGGACAAGCACGAAGCCGTCCTCGAGGTCGCCCTCGATCTCATCGACGAGGCCCACCGGGCCTCATAGGTTCACAGCGGGTCCGGCGGATCAGATGCCGACGCCGTGGGCGCGCAGGAAGGCGGCCGGGTTCACGGCGGAGCCGTAGTTCGGGGTGGTGCGGATCTCGAAGTGCAGGTGGGGGCCGGAGGAGTTGCCGGTGTTGCCCGAGAGGGCGATCTTCTGGCCGGCGCCGACCTTCTGGCCGATCTTGACCTGGATCTTCGAGAGGTGGGCGTACTGCGAGTACTTGCCGTTGGCGTGCTTGACCACGATGGCGTTGCCGTATGCGGGGCCGTCGCCGCCGCCGTACGGGCCGGCCTTCACGACGGTGCCGGCGGCGGCGGCCTTGACCGGGGTGCCGACCGGAACGGCGAAGTCCTGGCCGGAGTGCTTGTGGGCCCACATGGCGCCGCCCTGGTTGAAGCTGGCGCTGAGGGTGTAGGAGCCGACCGGCTTCACCCAGGCCGGAGCCTTCTTGGCGGCGGTGGCCTTCTTGGTGGCGGTCGCCTTCACGGCGGTGGCCTTGACGGTGACGGTCTTCGCGGCGGCGGCCTTCACCTGGGCGGCGAGGTGCGCCTGGGTCTCGGCCTGGGCGGCGACGGCGGCGGACGCGGTCGCGGCGGTCGGGACGACGGCCTTGCCCTCGGCGGCGAAGGCGGACCCTGCTCCGGCCACCAGCGACGCCCCCAGGCCGGCAGTGGCGAGAGCGACGGCGGCGGCACGGGTGGCGGGGTTCATAACGCGCTTCGACATACGGGGGAAAACCTCCGGGGAGTACGGGACCCGACGCGCTTTCGCTGCGGCGCCGGGCTTGCTCATCCTTGGTAACCCGGCCCCCCGACCAACCCAAAACACCCCATCTACGACACGGCGTCGTAGCGATCACGGAGGAAGTTCAGGTCTTGACGACCGGGGGCGGGGCCTTCGAAATCGGACATATCGGCCCAAGAAAACCGGTTTAACCGCACGTCTCGGGGGCCCGGACCGCCCAGGAGGCCGGTCCGGGCCCGGCCCGGGACCCGAGGGGCCCGCCAACCCGCCGCTTCGTGCCCGTACGTCCGAAATAAACCCCAATGTTCACCACTATTCCGGTTAGTACCCCTCGAAACCCCTGTGCGCCTTGTCACCAGGCGGCCCGTTCGGATGGGATCTGGGTCACGCGAAAAGGCATTCCACATGGGACCTGGGTCACGTGACGGGGGCCACTGAAAGGGGCTCCGGGACCGTGGAAAGGCCCCGGAAAGCGGCCCGGGTCACACCTCGGGGCCCCGCCCCGACCCCTCCCCCACTACGCTGACCGCTTCGGGGAGACACAGGGGGTCACCATGGAACCGGCACTCATCGGCACGCGCCTCGCCTCGGCCGCGATCGGCCCGCTCCTGAAGAGGCTCCTGGCGGGCGACGGCCCCGGGGCGGGCCTCGTCCGCAAGGACGCCGAGGTCCGGCTCTCCGGCCTCGTCTCCTTCCGGGGCGAGAAGCGCACCCTCACCGAGAAGGACGTCCGCGGGCTCGCTGCCACCCTGGTCGAACGCTCCCGGCAGGGGGCCGGGGAGCCGCCGTTCCCCGCCGACGAGACCGGGGCCGTCACCGACGCCCTCGCCGCGAACCTGCTGGCCCTCGGCGACCTCGACATGGACGACGTCCAGGCCGTCCGCCTCGGCCACCGCGACCTCGCCCGCCGGCTGCGGGCCGCCGCCCCGGCCCCCGACGGCCTCTCCACCGACGCGGTCCTCTACCTGGAGACCATGACCGAGTGGGCCTGCCTCCACATCCTGGAGTTCTTCACCAAGCGCTCCGCCTTCGTCGCCCGCAGCCTGGTCGAACAGACCCGCGCCCAGGCCGAGCTCCTCGCGAAGACGGACGAGCTGATCCGCCGGACGCCGCGGACGGAGACCCGGGACGAGGCCTTCGAGCGCCGCTACCTGGCCCACCTCGCGAAGAAGCACGGCCGCCTGACCATCTACGGCGTCGACCTGCACCACTCGCCGGACGAGTGGCCGCTGGACCTGGCCTACCTGTCCCTGGAGGCGACGGGCGGGGAGGGCACGCCCGGGGCGCCCGGACGGGAGACCGCCCACGAGGCGCCCGGACGGGAGGAGCGCCCCCGTCCCCCGCAGCGGGAACAGGCCTCCGTCCGCGCCGACCTCGCCCTCGCCCGCCACGAGAAGGTGCTCCTGCGCGGCCTCGCGGGCTCCGGCAAGACCACGCTCGTCCAGTGGCTGACGGTCTCGGCGGCGGCGACCGAGGACCGGCCGGAGGGCATGGCCTACCTCCGGGGCCGCGTCCCCTTCGTCCTGCCCCTGCGCACCCTCACCCGCCACGGCGAGCGGCTGCCCTCCCCCGACCGCTTCCTGTCCGCCGCCGGCTGCCCGCTCACCCCGCCCGACGGCTGGACCGACCGGGTCCTCGCGGCCGGCCGGGGCCTGGTCCTGGTCGACGGCATCGACGAGATCCCCGAGGCCGAGCGCGGCCGGGCCCGGGACTGGCTGCGCGACCTCCTCGGCGCGTACGAGGGCAACCGCTGGCTCGTCACCTCGCGCCCCACCGCCGTACGGGACGACTGGCTGGCCCCGGACGGCTTCGCCGAACTGGCCCTCGCGCCCATGGCCCGCACGGAGGTCACCGCCTTCGTCCGCCGCTGGCACGAGGCCGCCGGACCGGACGCGGCGGTCCACGAGCAGCCGCTCCTGGACGCGCTGCGGACCGCCGAGCACGTGGCCCAGCTCGCCACCAACCCCCTGATGTGCGGTCTGATCTGCGCCCTCCACCGCGACCGGCGCGGCTTCCTGCCCCGGGGCCGCAAGGCGCTCTACGAGGCGGCCCTGTCCATGCTCCTGTCCCGGCGGGACCGCGAGCGGGACATGGGCGCCCCGACCGGCCTCGTCCTCGACGAGGCCCCGCAGATCCAGCTGATCCAGCGTCTGGCGTACTGGCTGACGCTGAACGGGCGCACGCAGATGGACCGCGCGCACGCCGCGTCGATCGTCGCCGAGGCCGTCCCGGCGGTCCCGGACGCCTCGGCGCACCCCCCGGACCGGGTCTTCACCCACCTCCTGCACCGCAGCGGCCTCCTGCGCGAGCCCACGGCCGACACGGTCGAGTTCGTCCACCGCACCTTCCAGGACCACCTGGCCGCGAAGGCCCTCGTGGACCACTGGGACATCGGCGTCCTCGTCCGGCACGCCGCCGACGACCAGTGGGAGGACGTGATCCGCATGGCGGTGGGCCACGCGAGGCCGCGCGAGTGCGCGGAGATCCTGCGGGAGCTGCTGTCGGCGGCGGACGCGACGGAGGACCGCCGGGTCCGGCTGCGGCTCACCCTCCTGGCGGCGACGGCCCTGGACCACGCGACGGAGGTGTCCCCGGAGGTCCGGGGGGAGGTGCTGCGGAGGACGGGGGAGGTGATTCCGCCGCGCGACCCCGAAGAGGCCCGGCAACTGGCGGAGGTCGGCCCGCTGGTCCTCGGACTGCTGGGCGGGCCGGAGGAGCTGACCGACGAGGAGGCGTTCACCTCGGTGGTCGCCGCGACCCACGTCGCGAGCGACGCGGCCCTCCCCTACCTGGCACGTTTCGTGCGGCACCCGGCCCTGAAGGTCCGCTCGCAGCTCATCTGGTCGTGGTCCCGGTTCGAGCCGCACCCCTACTCCGAGGAGATCGTGGCGCGCCTCGATCCGAGCGAGCTCATCTTCACCGTCGGCAGCGACGAGCAGGCCGCCGAGCTCGTCCGCCTCGGTCTGACCCCGCGGCGGCTGAGCATCGACAGCCCGGTCTCCGAGGACCTGACGGCCAGGCTCCTGTCCCTGTGCGACCCGGTCCACCTGCAACTGGAACGCTTCGCCGGGCCGCCCGAACTCCCGCCGCTGCCCCCGTCCGCCCGGCTGAGGCAGCTCGAACTGCGCCTCTACAGCTCCACGGTGACCGTGGATCTGGCGCCGCTCGCCGCCCTGGCCCACCTGGAGACGGTGGAGGTGTACGGGCCCGGTTCCGTGACCGGCGCCGAGTACCTCCCGTCCCGGGTCCGGGTCACCGGCCCCTGAACGCGAAAGGGGCGGCCCCGGAACCGTTCGGGTTCCGGGGCCGCCCCACTACGCGCTACGGGCTCGGCGCAGCGTCACGCGTCCTTCGACAGGTTCGGCCCGGGGCCGCCCGCCGCCTCGATCGGCGGGGCGTCCGGCAGGGCCGACTTCTCCTCGCCGCGGAAGGTGAACTTGCGCTCCTCGCCCTCGCCCTCCGTGTCCACGACCACGATGTGACCGGGACGCAGCTCGCCGAAGAGGATCTTCTCCGAGAGCGTGTCCTCGATCTCGCGCTGGATCGTCCGGCGCAGCGGCCGGGCGCCCATCACCGGGTCGTAACCCTTCTTGGCGAGCAGCTCCTTCGCGGACTGGGAGAGCTCGATGCCCATGTCCCGGTCCTTCAGGCGCTCGTCCACGCGGCCGACCATCAGGTCGACGATCTGGAGGATGTCGTCCTGCGTCAGCTGCGGGAAGACGATGATGTCGTCCACACGGTTGAGGAACTCCGGGCGGAAGTGCTGCTTCAGCTCGTCGCTGACCTTCGCCTTCATCCGCTCGTAGTTGGACTTCGTGTCGCCCTGGGCCGCGAAGCCCAGGTTGAAGCCCTTCGAGATGTCCCTGGTCCCGAGGTTGGTCGTCATGATGATGACCGTGTTCTTGAAGTCCACGACCCGGCCCTGGGAGTCGGTCAGGCGACCGTCCTCCAGGATCTGGAGAAGGGAATTGAAGATATCGGGGTGGGCCTTCTCGACCTCGTCGAAGAGGACGACGGAGAACGGCTTGCGGCGCACCTTCTCGGTGAGCTGGCCGCCCTCTTCGTAGCCGACGTAGCCGGGCGGCGAACCGAAGAGACGGGAAACCGTGTGCTTCTCGCTGAACTCCGACATGTCGAGGGAGATCATCGCGTCCTCGTCGCCGAAGAGGAATTCGGCGAGGGCCTTCGACAGCTCGGTCTTACCGACACCGGAGGGGCCGGCGAAGATGAACGAGCCACCGGGGCGCTTCGGGTCCTTCAGACCGGCCCGCGTACGGCGGATCGCCCGCGAAAGACCGATGACGGCGTCCTTCTGGCCGATGACGCGCTTGTGGAGCTCGTCCTCCATGCGCAGCAGGCGCGAGGACTCCTCCTCGGTCAGCTTGAAGACCGGAATGCCGGTGGCGGTCGCGAGAACCTCGGCGATCAGCTCGCCGTCGACCTCGGCGACGACGTCCATGTCGCCGGCCTTCCACTCCTTCTCGCGCTTGGCCTTCGCGGCGAGGAGCTGCTTCTCCTTGTCGCGCAGGGACGCGGCCTTCTCGAAGTCCTGCGAGTCGATCGCGGACTCCTTGTCGCGGCGGACGCCGGCGATCTTCTCGTCGAACTCGCGGAGGTCCGGCGGCGCGGTCATCCGGCGGATGCGCATCCGGGAGCCGGCCTCGTCGATCAGGTCGATCGCCTTGTCCGGGAGGAAGCGGTCCGAGATGTACCGGTCGGCCAGGGTCGCGGCCTGGACGAGGGCCTCGTCGGTGATGGAGACCCGGTGGTGGGCCTCGTACCGGTCGCGCAGGCCCTTGAGGATCTCGATGGTGTGCGGCAGCGACGGCTCGGCGACCTGGATGGGCTGGAAGCGGCGCTCCAGGGCCGCGTCCTTCTCCAGGTACTTCCGGTACTCGTCGAGCGTGGTGGCGCCGATGGTCTGGAGCTCACCGCGGGCCAGCATCGGCTTGAGGATGCTGGCGGCGTCGATCGCGCCCTCGGCGGCGCCCGCACCCACGAGGGTGTGGAGCTCGTCGATGAACAGGATGATGTCGCCGCGGGTGCGGATCTCCTTGAGGACCTTCTTCAGGCGCTCCTCGAAGTCACCGCGGTAGCGGGAGCCGGCGACCAGCGCGCCGAGGTCCAGGGTGTAGAGGTGCTTGTCCTTGAGGGTCTCGGGCACCTCGCCCTTGACGATGGCCTGGGCCAGGCCCTCGACGACGGCGGTCTTGCCGACGCCGGGCTCGCCGATGAGCACCGGGTTGTTCTTGGTGCGGCGGGACAGCACCTGCATGACCCGCTCGATCTCCTTCTCGCGCCCGATGACCGGGTCGAGCTTGGATTCGCGGGCCGCCTGGGTGAGGTTGCGGCCGAACTGGTCGAGGACCAGGGACGTCGAGGGGGTGCCCTCGGCAGGACCGCCGGCCGTGGCGGCTTCCTTGCCCTGGTAGCCGGAGAGCAGCTGGATGACCTGCTGCCGGACCCGGTTGAGATCGGCGCCCAGCTTCACGAGGACCTGGGCGGCGACGCCCTCGCCCTCGCGGATCAGGCCGAGCAGGATGTGCTCGGTGCCGATGTAGTTGTGGCCGAGCTGGAGGGCCTCCCGGAGCGACAGCTCCAGGACCTTCTTGGCACGAGGGGTGAAGGGGATGTGCCCGGACGGGGCCTGCTGGCCCTGGCCGATGATCTCCTCCACCTGCTGGCGGACCGCCTCGAGCGAAATCCCGAGGCTCTCCAGGGCCTTAGCGGCGACACCCTCACCCTCGTGGATAAGGCCCAGAAGGATGTGCTCGGTGCCGATGTAGTTGTGGTTGAGCATCCGGGCTTCTTCCTGAGCCAGGACGACAACCCGCCGCGCGCGGTCGGTGAACCTCTCGAACATCGTTAATCGCTCCTCAGAGCGGTCAGTCAGTTAGGGGTCGATCCCCTCCCTGTCCTTCCGCAGCTTAGTCCCGCAAGCGGGGACCGCTCATTCCAACTGCCGACATCCGTCCGGATCACCCCCTTGTCCGTGGGGAGACCTGCTGCCGAACAGCCGACAAATGCTCCAACCCGATGGTGCGAGACGATGTTCCCGCAGGCCAAGTGGTTAGCCACGCCTCCAGTACGCCGATGGCGAACGTGAGACGCCGGAGCCCGCGGGGTCACCCCTCTCCACTAGGAATGTCTTACCCGTGAGCACCGACACTCCATGCCGCGCACCCCGGTTCCCTCCGCTACCAGCGAACACCCTTGCGCGCTCGAATGCACCCGTACACCTCATCCCGGACACTTCGTGCGTCCGGCGGGGGACCGAGCGTCACCGCGCGGCGGGTGCGGGACCGCTCCGGGGGCGTAACCAAGGGGCCCCCGCGGGAGTTGCCCGGGCATGGCCCCCTTCCTCCCGTCCCCCCGCGCGCCGCTCGACGACGGTCCGGCGCGGTGGTACGAGGACCGGCTCGGCTGGGCGACGGTGGCGGGCCCGCCGGTGGCCCTGGTCACGGGGCTGCGCTTCGACGTCCTGGAGCTGCCCGCCGAGGCCGGCCGGGGCGTCCTGCGCCGGGTCGGCGCGGCGACCGGCCCCGTGGCCCTGGCGGGGCCCCGGATGCGGCTGCTCGTGGCCGCGGGGAGCGCGGAGGAGCTGCCGGGACTGCTCGACTGGCTGGAATGGGGCGGGATCACCCTGGACCTCGTGGTGCTCGGCGCCGACGGCCGGATGACCGCGCCCCTTCCCCCGGGGCGGGGCGGCTCCGGCGCGCCGGACGCCGCGGTGTGGCTGCGCGCCCCCGTGCCGGGCCGCGAGGTCGAGCCCTCGCTCCCGGCCCTGCGGGCCGCGCCGTGGGGCGGAGGGGGTGCCCCCTGCCTGGTGCGGCTGGTGTCCGCCGCCGCCGCCGAGTGCCACCGGGTGCGGCTGCTGAGCGCCCGGGCCCGCGGGCCGGCGGCTCAGCGGCGGTCGCCTCAGCGGTTCGCGTCCTCGTAAGCCGCCTTCACCGTGGCGGGCACGCGGCCGCGGTCGTTGACGTCGTAGCCGTTCTCCTTGGCCCACGCGCGGATCTTCGCGGTGTCGGGGCTGCCCGCCGTCACGGCACGGCCCTTGCCGCGCCCACCGGTCGTGCGGCCACCGGTGCGCCGGCCGCTCTTGGTGTACGGCTCGAGCAGACCGCGGAGCTTTTCCGCGTTCGCGGTGGTGAGGTCGATCTCGTAGGTCTTGCCGTCCAGCGCGAACGTCACGGTCTCGTCCGCCTCGACGCCGTCGAGGTCGTCGACAAGAAGGACCTGAACCTTCTGTGCCACCGGATTTCCTTTCATCGAAAATGCAGTACGCGGAAAGGAAACCGCTTTTCCCGGGAAAACACAAACCCCTGGGAGAGGTTCAGAACCCCGACGGCGCGGGAAACGTGCGCGATTCGGACATAGGGTTCCGGGCGGGGTTCCCTTCGGGGTTCCGTACGGGTTCGGGGCGTCGTTCCCGGACCGGTTCGGGATCGCTTCGTACCGGTTCCGGGTCAGAGGTGCAGAAGCATCCGGCTGTTGCCCAAGGTGTTCGGCTTCACTCGTTCGAGACCGAGGAACTCCGCGACTCCCTCGTCATAGGAACGCAGGAGCTCGCTGTAGACATCTCCGTCGACCGGGGTCTCGCCGATCTCGACGAAGCCGTGCTTCGCGAAGAAGTCGACTTCGAAGGTCAGGCAGAATACCCGCCGCACCCCGAGCCATCGGGCGGTGTGCAACAACTTGTCGAGCACCTGATGTCCGACGCCGGCTCCCCTGAACTCGGGATCGACGGCGAGCGTGCGCACTTCCGCGAGGTCTTCCCACATCACGTGGAGCGCGCCGCAGCCGACGACGACGGCGTCCTCGTCGCGTTCCGCCACCCAGAACTCCTGGATGGACTCGTAAAGCGTCACGGTCGCCTTGTCGAGCAGGATGCCGCGCCGGACGAAAGGGTCGACGAGACGGCGGACGGCGGCGACGTCACCGGTGCGGGCCCTGCGGACGGTGACGGCTTCGGCGGGGGCCGGGTGGACGGCCGGGGAGTCAGACGGCGGCATGGGGGGACGCTATCGCTCCCCGGGCCCGGTTTCCCCGGCGCCCTCCTCGGGCGGGGCGGGCAGGGGCGCGGGGAGCGGGGTGACCCGCTGGACGATACGAATGGCGTCGTCGAGGGCTTCCCGCTGGTCCGGCGACATCATGCCGAAGAAGGCGACGAGGGCGGCGGCGGGATTGTCGCTCCGGCTCCAGGCCTCGTTCATCAGCGCGGCCGCGTAGGCGGCGCGGGTGGAGACCGCCGTATAGCGATAGGCGCGGCCTTCGACTTCCCTGCGGACCCAGCCCTTCTGATGGAGATTGTCCATGACGGTCATGACGGTGGTGTAGGCGATGGACCGTTCCTGCTGGAGGTCTTCCAGGACTTCCCGGACGGTCACCGGACGGTTCCATTGCCACACGCGCGTCATGACGGCGTCTTCGAGCTCTCCCAAAGGACGGGGCACAGCGCCACCATAGTGCGCAAAACGTCGATAAGGGTCTATTGACGCCATCCGGCGCCGGAAACCCGAAGAGAATCGAACACCGCCCGGACGCAGACGGACGGAGTCGAACCGAAAAGGACGCACGACCCGGTGAGGCCGTACGTCCCCGGTGGTGCGGACCCCCGGCGGGATCAGGAGGCGGCGGAACCGTCCGGCTGGCGGGCGGCCTCGGCGCGGGCGAGGGCGGCGTCGACGGCCGCGTCCTCCTTGGCCTTGTTCGGGCCGCCCTGGCTCTTGACGATCGTGACGACGAGGGCGATGAAGAACGCGGCCATCACGACGGGCGGCAGGAGCGCGGATACGTATTCCATGGCGACCAGGGTAGCTATCCGGCGGCCCGCTCCTCGGGCGGGGGCGGCGGAACGGGCCGGCGGCGCGGCGGAAAGACCTCGGAGGGCTTGGGCACCGGGCGCTCCGCGGGGGCGGGCGGGTTCGGCCTGGGCTCGTCGGCCGCCGAACGTCCGCCGGGCAGGGCGAGCAGCCGGGCACGGGGGGCGCGGTCGGCCGCGGGGGCGGTGGCCTGGACGACCCGGGCCAGGCGCGCGCGCACGGAGCGCTCGGCGAGGCCCTGGCAGCGGGCGAGCAGCTCGGCGGCGGCGGGGTTGCGGCGCAGCGCCCGCAGGGCGGCGAGGTCGTCGGCCCCGGGGTCGTACCCGGCGGCCAGCGCGTCCCGGAGGAGCTCCAGGTAACCGCCGAGGGAGCCCGGCAGTGCCTCGCGGTAGCGGGCCAGGTCGGCGAGGAGGAAGGCGCGCAGCCGACCGGCCTCGCGTACCGCCTCGTCCACGGATTCGGCCAGGCGCAGGCAGTCCTGGACGTCCTCGTCCTGAAGGGGGGCGGGGTGAAGGGCGATGGCAAGGGCGCGACGGAGCACACGCAGCTCGTCCGCGCTGAACGCCATGCCGCCACGGGATCCGTATGGCGTGGGCATGGGCCGACGGTACGCGCTAATCGGACAATTTTCGCTTAGGGATCATTACGGCGCGCCGGGCGGCAGCCGTTCGGCCGCCCCCGGAGGGCGGCCGGACGGGCCGGGGCCCGTCCGGCCTCGATCCGCCGGGCGGGCCCTACATGCGCGAGACGTTCCGCTCGTACACCAGGCGCAGGCCGATCAGGGTCAGCCAGGGCTCGTGCTCGTCGATCTCCTTCGACTCGCCGAGGACCATCGGGGCCAGGCCGCCCGTCGCGATCACGGTCACGTCGTCGGGGTCGCCCTGGGGGCCGACGAGCTCGCGCTTCATCCGGGCCACCACGCCGTCCACCTGGCCCGCGTAGCCGTAGATGATGCCGGACTGCATCGCCTCGACCGTGTTCTTGCCGATCACGTTCCGCGGGCGGGCCAGCTCGATCTTGCGGAGCATCGCCCCGCGCACGCCGAGCGCCTCCACCGAGATCTCGATGCCCGGCGCGATCGCCCCGCCCGCGTACTCGCCGCGCGCGGTGACCGCGTCGTACGTCGTCGCCGTCCCGAAGTCCACGACGATCGCCGGACCGCCGTACAGCTCGACCGCCGCGGCCGCGTTGATGACGCGGTCCGCGCCGACCTCCTTCGGGTTGTCGGTGATGACCGGGACGCCCGTCTTGACGCCCGGCTCCACCAGGACCGCCGGCACGTCCCCGTAGTACCGGCGGGTGACCTCGCGCAGTTCGTGCAGGACCGAGGGGACCGTCGCGCAGATCGCGATGCCCTCGATGCCGTCGCTCAGCTCGACGCCGAGCAGCGGGTGCATGCCCATCAGGCCCTGGAGCAGGACCGCCATCTCGTCGGCGGTCCGGCGCGGATCCGTGGAGATCCGCCAGTGCTCGACGATCTCGTCCCCGTCGAAGAGGCCGAGGACCGTGTGCGTGTTGCCGACGTCGATGGTGAGCAGCATCAGGCCCGCACCTCGCGCAGGTCGAGGCCGATGTCGAGGATCGGGGAGGAGTGGGTGAGGCCGCCGACCGCCAGGTAGTCGACGCCGGTCGCCGCGTACGCCGCCGCGTTCTCCAGGGTGAGGCGGCCCGAGGACTCCAGGACGGCGCGGCCCGCGACGAGGGCCACGGCCTCCTCGGTCTCGGCCGGGGTGAAGTTGTCGAGCAGGATCAGGTCGGCGCCCGCGTCCAGGACCTCGCGGACCTGGTGCATCGTGTCGACCTCGACCTCGATCGGCACGTCCGGGAACAGCTCGCGCACGGCCTTGAAGGCCTCGGCCACGCCGCCGGCCGCCACCACGTGGTTGTCCTTCACCAGGGCCGCGTCGGACAGCGACATGCGGTGGTTGACGCCGCCGCCGCAGCGGACCGCGTACTTCTCCAGGGCGCGCAGGCCCGGCGTCGTCTTGCGGGTGTCGCGGACCTTCGCCCTCGTGCCCTCCAGGGCGTCCGCCCACGCGCGCGTGGCGGTGGCGATGCCGGAGAGGCGGCACAGGATGTTGAGCGCGCTGCGCTCGCCGGTGAGCAGGTCGCGGGTGCGGGCCGTGACGCTCAGGAGCTTCTGCCCGGCCTCGACGCGCTCGCCGTCCTCGACGTGCCGCTCGACCTCGAACTCGTCGGTGCAGACGATCGACAGGACCGCCTCCGCGACCCGCAGGCCGGCCACCACGCCGGCCTCGCGGGCGGTGAAGTCGGCGGTGGCCACGGCCTCCTCGGGGACGGTCGCCACGGTCGTCACGTCGACCCCGCCGTCGAGGTCCTCCGCGATCGCCAGGTGCGCGACGTCCTCCACCTGGACCGGGTCGAGACCGGCGTCGGCGAGCAGTTCGGCGAGCGCCGGGTCGAGCCCGCACTCGAACTCCTCGCCGCCGCCGCAGCCGCAGCCGTCGCCGCAGCCGCCGGCCTCCTCGGCGTCCTCGGGACCCGACTCGAAGGCGCTGATCTGGATGAGGGGGACGTCCACGGGCTCGGGACGGGATTCCTCGGGCGTGCTCACTTTCGGCTCCCTGGGGGCATCGACGGTGGGGGGAAGGAAGGTCGGGCGGTGACGGCGGGGGGTCAGACGGTGGGCGGCAGGTCGTGCGCGGCGGTCGTGCGGACGTCGAGCTCCCGCTCCGGCGTCAGGCGTACGACGAGGTGCCGGCGCCAGTGCGCGTCGTCGCGCTCCGGACGGTCCTCGCGCCAGTGGCAGCCGCGGGTCTCCTCGCGGCGGCGGGCGGCGGCGACCAGGACCCGGGCGACGCACAGCAGGTTGGTGGTCTCCCAGGAGTCCACGCCGGGCTCGGCGGCCTTGCTGTCGTCGGTGCCGCCCGCCACGGCCTCCTCGTGCAGCGCGTCGAGCGCGTCGGCGGCCTCCCGCAGGCTGGCCTCCGAGCGCAGCACCCCGGCGCCGCTCGTCATGATCCGCTGGATGCGGGTCCGGGCGTCCGTCGCGGGCAGCGGCAGGACCACCGGGGCCGGGTGCGGCACCGGGGCGCCCGCCGCGCGCGGGGCCGCCGCCACGATGTCCTCCACGATCCGCTCGGCGAAGACCAGGCCCTCCAGGAGCGAGTTCGAGGCGAGCCGGTTGGCGCCGTGGACGCCCGTGCAGGCCACCTCCCCGCACGCGTACAGGCCGGGGACGGTGGTCCGGCCCCGCAGGTCCGTGCGGACGCCGCCGGAGGCGTAGTGGGCGGCCGGGGCCACCGGGACCGGCTCGGTCACCGGGTCGATGCCGTGGGCGCGGCAGGCGGCCAGGATCGTCGGGAAGCGCCGCTCCCACATCTCGGCCCCGAAGTGCCGGGCGTCGAGGTACATGTGCTCGGTGCCGTGCTCCAGCATCCGGCGCGTGATCGCCTTGGCGACGATGTCCCGGGGCGCCAGCTCGGCCAGCTCGTGCTGCCCCAGCATGAAGCGGACCCCGTCCGCGTCGACCAGGTGCGCGCCCTCGCCCCGCACCGCCTCGGAGACCAGCGGCTGCTGGCCCTCGGCGCCCGCGCCCAGGAAGAGCACGGTCGGGTGGAACTGGACGAACTCCAGGTCGGAGACCTCGGCCCCGGCCCGCAGCGCGAGCGCCACGCCGTCGCCGGTCGAGACCGCCGGGTTGGTGGTGGCCGAGAAGACCTGGCCCATGCCACCGGTGGCGAGGACCACCGCGGGCGCGTGGACCGCGCCGACGCCGTCGTGCCGGCCCTCGCCCATGACGTGCAGGGTCACGCCCGCCGTGCGCCCCTCGGCGTCCGTGAGGAGGTCCAGGACGAGGGCGTGCTCGACGGTCCGCACGCCCCGGTCGCGTATCGCCTCGACCAGGGCGCGGGAGATCTCGGCGCCGGTCGCGTCGCCGCCCGCGTGGGCGATCCGGCGCCGGTGGTGGCCGCCCTCGCGGGTCAGCGCGATCTCGCCCTCGGAGGTCTTGTCGAAGTCGGCGCCGGTCTCGATCAGGCGGCGGACGGCGTCGGGACCCTCGGTGACGAGGGTCCGCACGGCCCGCTCGTCGCAGAGCCCGGCACCCGCGACGAGGGTGTCGTCGAGGTGCTGCTCGGGGGTGTCGCCCTCGCCGAGCGCGGCGGCGATGCCGCCCTGGGCCCAGCGGGTGGAGCCGTCGTCGAGCCGGGCCTTGGTGACCACGACCGCGCGGAGCCCGGCGGCGGTGCAGCGCAGGGCGGCGGTGAGGCCGGCGACACCGGAGCCGACCACCACGACGTCGGCGTCGATGGCCCAGCCCGGCTCGGGGGCGTGCAGCCGTATTCCGGTCACTTGGTGGCTCCGAGGGTCGGGGTTTCGGGGCTCGGGGGCCCGAAGCTCAGGGGGATGTTGTCGATGAGGCGCGTGGCGCCCACGCGCGCGGCGACGGCGAGGACCGCCTCCCCGTCGTGGTCGTCGGCGACCTCGGTGAAGTCCGCCGGGTCCACGAGGGCCAGGTAGTCGAGGGTCAGCGGCGGCTCCGCGCCGGCCGCCTCGTCCAGGACCGCGCGGGCGGCGGCGCGCACGGCTCCGGCGCCGCCGCGCTCGGCGGCCTGCGCGACCGCGTGGGCGTCGGCGGCGGCCCGTGCCTCGCCGAGCCGGGAGAGGGCCTCGGCCCGGTTCCCGGCCCGGTCACGGCCGTTCGGCAGGGCGTCGGCCCGCGCGCGCAGCGCCTCCTGGGCGGCGAGCCGCTCCCGGCCGGCGAACAGCGCGCGGGACAGCGCGAGGGCGGTGCGGCGCTCCTCGGCCGACAGGTAGCGGTTGCGGCTGGAGAGGGCCAGGCCGTCGTTCTCGCGGACGGTCTCCACGCCGACGACCTCGACCGGGAAGTTCAGGTCGCGGACCATGCGCCGGATCAGGGCGAGCTGCTGGGCGTCCTTCTGGCCGAAGAAGGCCAGGTCGGGGGCGGTGAGGTGGAGCAGCTTGGCGACGACGGTCAGCATGCCGTCGAAGTGGCCGGGCCGGGAGGCGCCTTCGAGCCGCTCCCCCATGGGGCCGGCGGTGATCCGGACCTGCGGCTCGCCGCCCGGGTAGACCTCGTCCACGGAGGGCGCGAAGACGACGCTCGCGCCCGCGTCGAGGGCCAGCTCCAGGTCGGCGTCCAGGGTGCGCGGGTAGCGGTCGAGGTCCTCGTTCGCGCCGAACTGGAGCGGGTTGACGAAGACGGTGACGACGACGAAGCCGTCCGCCCCCACGCGCGCGCGTGCGGCGCGGATCAGGGTGGCGTGGCCCTCGTGGAGGGCGCCCATGGTCATGACCACGGCGTTGCGCCCGGGGGCGCCGTGCCGCGCCGCGGCGGCCCGGAGCTCCCCGGCGGTGGGCACGGGCCCGGCCTGCCGACGCGGGGCGGGCCGGTCGGCGTCGGTGCCGGTGCCGGCGTGACCGGGGGCGAGGGTCCGCGTGCGGGTGGGGGCCTGATCGGGAGCCGGAGCCTGCGCACGGGCAGGGGCCCGGTCCGGGACGCAGGCCTCGTCGGGAACGGCGGCCTGCGTACGGGCGGAGGCCTGACCGGGAGCCGGAGGCTGCGCACGGGCAGGGGCCCGGTCCGGGGCGGAGGCCTCGTCGGGAACGGCGGCCTGCGTACGGGCGGAGGCCTGACCGGGAGCCGGAGCCTGCGCACGGGCAGGGGCCCTGTCCGGGGCGGAGGCCTGCGTACGGGTGAGGGCCCGGTCGGGAGACGAGGCCCCCGTACCGGCAGGGGCCCGGTCCGGGGCCGCGGCCCGGTCCCGGGTCGCGGCCCGGTCCCGGGTCGCGTCGTGCTCGCGGGCGGACGGGCTGCTCATCGGTCGTCTCCTCGCGGCCCGTCGGCGGACCCGGTGGTGCCGGTCGGGCCCGCCGGGGTCTCGGCGAGCACCCCCAGCAGGTCCTCGGCCAGCTCGGGCTTGAGCAGGCCGTGCGCGAGCGCCCGGTCGGCGGTCGTACGGGCCATCGCCAGGTACCCGGTGACGGTACCGGGCGCGTGCTTGCGCAACTCGGCGACGTGGGCGGCGACCGTCCCGGCGTCGCCGCGCGCGACGGGGCCGGTCAGGGCCGCGTCGCCGGACCGCAGGGCATTGTCGAGGGCGGCGCCCAGGAGGGGCCCGAGCATCCGGTCGGGGGCGGCGACCCCGGCCTTGTGGAGCAGCTCCATCGACTGGGCCACCAGGGTGACCAGGTGGTTCGCGCCGAGAGCGAGGGCCGCGTGGTAGAGCGGGCGGGCCTCCTCGGCGATCCACTCGGGCTCACCGCCCATCTCGATCACCAGCGCCTCGGCGGCGAGCCGCAGCTCCTCGGGCGCCGTCACCCCGAAGGAGCACCCGGCGAGCCGCTGCACGTCCACGGCGGTGCCGGTGAAGGTCATGGCGGGGTGCAGGGCGAGCGGCAGGGCGCCGGCCCGGCGGGCGGGATCGAGGACCCCCGCCCCGTACCGCCCGGAGGTGTGCACGATCAGCTGCCCCGGCCGTACGGCCCCGGTGTCCGCGAGGCCCTCGACCAGGCCGGGCAGGGCGTCGTCGGGGACGGTGAGCAGGACCAGGTCGGCGAGGGCGAGGACGCGCGCGGGCTCCGCGACCGGCACGTCCGGCAGGAGTTCGGCGGCGCGGCGCCGCGAGGCGTCGGAGACCGCAGAGACGGCGACGGGGCGGTGCCCCGCGAGCCGGAGGGAGGCGGCGAGGGCGGGACCCACCCGGCCGGCGCCGACGACTCCGACGGTGAGCCGGGCGGGTCGGTCCTCGGCTCGGGGCTCTGGCGCTGCTGGTGCGTTCACGGTGGGGACGGCCTTCCGTTCCAGTCCTCGGCGGGTACCGGACGATTTCTGGTCATGCTACGCCAGCGGAGACCGCCTTTCCGTGGCTGTCCACAGGGTGTGGGCGGCGGTGTGATGATCGACCCATGGAACCTGTGGAAACCGCTGACACCACGCGTCCCGGGGACGTCGCGGACGAGGAGGCCGCCCGGCTCCACCGGGCGGAGGTCTGGGGCGGGGCCGCCCGGAAGCTGTGGCGCTCCCCGGCGGACGGCACGGTCGGGGAGCGGCTGCGCGAGCTGGCCGGGTGGGCGGAGGACGCCGGGTACGGCGGGGCCGCGCCCGACGCGTACGGCGACGGCCCGGTGGAGGTCCTGGAGCGGCGGGTCGCCGAGGAGCTGGGCCTGCCCGCCGCCGTCTTCTTCCCGACCGGCACCATGGCCCAGCAGGCGGCGCTGCGCTGCTGGGCCGGGCGCACCGGCAGCCCCGTCGTCGCCCTCCACCCGCTCGCCCACCCGGAGGTCCACGAGGGCGGGGCGCTCGGGGCCGTCTCCGGGCTCCGCACCACGCACCCCACCGACGCGCCCCGGCTGCCCACGGCCGAGGAGGTGCGGGACCACCCGGAGCCGTTCGGGACGCTGATGCTGGAACTGCCGCTGCGGGACGCCGGCTTCGTGCTGCCCTCCTGGGAGGAGCTGACCGGCGTGGTGGAGGCGGCCCGGGAGCGGGACGCGGTCGTCCACTTCGACGGGGCGCGCCTGTGGGAGTGCCCGACGCGTCTCGGCCGGGGGCTCGCGGAGATCGCGGGGCTCGCCGACAGCGTGTACGTGTCCTTCTACAAGTCCCTCGGCGGCCAGTCGGGGGCCGCGCTCGCCGGGCCCGAGGACGTCGTGGAGGAGGCCCGGGTCTGGCGGCACCGGTACGGAGGGCAGGTCTTCCAGCAGTACCCGGCGGCGCTCTCCGCGCTCCGGGGCCTGGACGTCGAGCTGCCCCGGCTGCCCTCGTACGTGGCGCACGCGCGCGTGGTGGCCGCCGCGGTCCGGGAGGCGCTCGCTGAGACGGGCACGGGCTGGTTCCGGGTCCACCCCGGGGTCCCGCACACCCACCAGTTCCAGGTCTGGCTGCCGTACTCCCCCGAGGTCCTGACGGCCGCGGCCCTCGCCCAGACGGAGGACACCGGCACCGTCCTCTTCCGCCGCTGGTCCGCCCCGGGCGCGGGCGGCCCGCCGGGGGTCGCCCTGACGGAGCTGACGGTGGCGGGACCGGGCCTGGAGTGGACGGCGGAGGACGTGAAGGAGGCGGTGCGGGACTTCCTTTCACGGGTGGAGGGCGTGGAGGGCTGAGGAGCGTGAAGGGCTGAGGAGGGCGTGGAGGACCGGTGGGCGCCCCGGGCACGGTCCTCCGCGGCCCTCGCCACCCGATGCGTCCGCCCGCCACGTCCGCCCTCCGCGGCCCTCGCCACCCGGTGCGTCCGCCCGACGCGGCCGCTCGCCGCCCGTCACCACCCGCGCGCCGCCGGGCTACGCCGCCCCGCCGCCGCCCGCCCGCACCAGGCCCGACTCGTACGCGAGGACCACGACCTGGACCCGGTCGCGCAGGCCCAGTTTGGTCAGGATGCGGCCCACGTGGGTCTTCACCGTCGCCTCGGAGAGGACGAGCCGGGCGGCGATCTCGCCGTTCGACAGGCCCTGCGCGACCAGCATCATCACCTCCCGCTCCCGGTCCGTCAGGCGCCCCAGCTCCTTGCGCTCGGGCTCCTTGCCCGTGGACGGCAGCATGGGCGAGAAGCGGTCGAGGAGGCGGCGGGTGGTCGAGGGCGCGACCACCGCGTCCCCGCTGTGCACCGAGCGGATCGCGCCCAGCAGCTCCGCCGGCGGCACGTCCTTCAGCATGAAGCCGCTGGCGCCCGCCTTGAGGCCGGAGAACGCGTACTCGTCGAGGTCGAAGGTGGTCAGGATCAGCACCTTGGGCGGGTCGGGCTGCGCGCAGATCCGCCGGGTCGCCTCCACCCCGTCGAGGCGCGGCATGCGCACGTCCATCAGGACGACGTCGACCGCCGTGGACCGCAGCACCTCCAGGGCCTCGGCGCCGTCGCCCGCCTCCGCCACGACCTCCATGTCCGGCTGGGCGGCCAGCACCATGCGGAAACCGGTGCGCAGCAGCACCTGGTCGTCGACGAGCATCACGCGAATGGACATGGGGCCTGTTCCTTAGGGGTCGTCAGTGGGCGGGCTTGAGGGGGAGCAGGGCGCTGATCCGGAAGCCTCCGCCCGGACGCGGGCCCGCGTCCAGGGTGCCGCCGACCATGCCGACCCGCTCCCGCATGCCGATCAGACCGTGGCCCCGCCCGTCGGCGCCCCCGTCCTCGTACATCTCCTGCGGCGCTCCCCGGCCGTCGTCCTCGACGAGCAGCCCGAGGCCGTCGTCGAAGTAGACCAGGCGGACGCTGGCGCCCGCGTCGGGCCCGCCGTGCTTGCGGGTGTTGGTGAGGGCCTCCTGCACGATCCGGTACGCGGTGAGCTCGACGCCGCTGGGCAGCGGGCGGGGGCTCCCCTCGATCGCGAAGTCGACGGTGAGGCCGGCGCCCCGGACCTGCTCCACGAGGTCCTCGATCTGGCCCACGTCGGGCTGCGGCACGTACTCCCCGGCCTCCTGGTGCTCGCCGGTGCGCAGGATGCCGAGGAGCCTGCGCATCTCGGCGAGCGCCTGCCGGCCGGTTCCGGAGATGGTCTCCAGGGCCTGCTTCGCGGTCTCCGGGGAGGAGTCCATGACGTAGGCGGCGCCGTCGGCCTGGACCACCATCACCGACACGTTGTGCGCGACGACGTCGTGCAGCTCGCGGGCGATCCTGGCCCGTTCGGCGGCGACCGCGACCTTGGCCTGGGCCTCGCGCTCCCGCTCCAGGCGGGAGGCGCGCTCCTCCAGCTGCGCGAAGTAGGCGCGGCGGGTGCGGAGGGAGTCGCCGAGGACCCAGGCGAGGACGAACGGCACGGTCATGATGATCGTGAAGAAGATCCGGGCGGCGCCGGAGGTGGGCTCCTCCACCGGCCATCTGAGCTGGGAGAGCGTGGCGGCGCTCAGTCCGCCGGCGAGGGCGAGCCGGGACGCCCAGCGCGGTCCGTCGTGCGCCGCGACCGTGTAGACGATCACGAACATGGCGAAGTCGGCCGGGAACGGTTCCAGGCCGAGGGCGAGCTGGGCCAGGCCGAGGGCGACGGTGAGCAGCAGCATCTTCTCGGGGACCCGCCGGCGCAGCGCCAGGACCAGGGAGAAGAGCGCGGCGACGACTCCGTACGCGACGGGGTGGTCGACTCCGGGGTGGGCCGAGCCCACCCACAGCAGGGAGAACCCGAGGAGGACGAGGGCCCAGAAGCCGTCGACGCCCGTCGGGTGTCTGCGGAGGAAGTCGTAGAGGCGCTGCACGTCACCCAGCGTAGGGAAGGGGAAAGGTTCGGGGATCAACCGTGGGGGCGATCCTCGGCCCGAGGGCCGTACTCCCCGAGGTGGAGACTATGGCCTGTGACGGATGAGACGCGGCGGTGGCGGGGGTGGCGGGAGGCCACGGAGCGGGCGCTGTACGGCCCCGGGGGCTTCTATCTGCGGCCCGAGGGCCCCGCGGGGCACTTCCGCACCTCGGTGCACGCCTCCCCGCTGTTCGCGGGGGCCGTGGCCCGGCTCCTGGGCGAGGTGGCGGAGGAGCTGGGGACGGACGGGGTCGACCTGGTGGACGTGGGCGCGGGGCGCGGGGAGCTGCTCGCGGGGGTGCTCGCGGCGACCGCCGGGAGCGGTCTCTCGGTGCGGGCGTACGCGGTCGAGCGCGCCGCGCGCCCGGAGGGGCTCGACCCCCGGGTGGAGTGGACGGACCGGCCGCCGCGCGGGGCGCGGGGGCTGCTCTTCGCGAACGAGTGGCTCGACAACGTGCCGGTGGACGTGGCCGAGGCGGACGCGGCGGGCACGGCCCGGTACGTGGAGGTGTCCCCGGACGGGGCGGAGCGGCTCGGCGCGCCCGTCTCCGGCGCGGACGCGGAGTGGCTGGCGCGCTGGTGGCCGCTGCGGGAGCCCGGCGCGCGGGCCGAGATCGGGCGGCCCCGCGACGAGGCCTGGGCCTCGGCGGTGTCCTGCCTGGCGGCGGGCCGTGCGGTGGCCGTGGACTACGCGCACGTACGGGGCTCCCGGCCGCCCTTCGGCTCGCTGACCGGCTTCCGGGCCGGCCGCGAGGTCCCGCCGGTCCCGGACGGCTCCCGCGACCTGACGTCCCACGTGGCGCTCGACGCGTGCGCGGCGGCCTGCGGAGGGGCGGACACGGAGCTGGTCACGCAGCGGGAGGCGCTGGGGCGGCTCGGGGTGACGGGGGACCGACCGCCCCTCGCGCTCGCCTCGACCGATCCCGCCGGATACGTCAGGGCCCTCTCCTCGGCCGGCGAGGCGGCCGAGCTGACCGCCCGGGGCGGCCTCGGGGACTTCCTCTGGCTGACCCGGCGGGTGCCGGACGTCCCCTCGGCCTGACGCCCCGGCGGGCGCCGTCGGCGGACGGGCCGTGGGGGCGGCGCCCGTACGGGAGATACTGGCCGCATGACGGAGACGACGGTCGGAATCGGCGGCGCGGCGGAGAGCACCGACATGGTGCTGAACATCGGGCCGCAGCACCCCTCGACCCACGGCGTGCTCCGGCTGCGGCTCGTCCTGGACGGCGAGGTGATCCGGTCGGCCGAGCCGGTGGTCGGCTACATGCACCGGGGCGCCGAGAAGCTCTTCGAGGCGCGGGACTACCGGCAGATCGTCATGCTGGCCAACCGCCACGACTGGCTGTCCGCCTTCTCCAGCGAGCTGGGCGTGGTGATGGCCGTCGAGCGGATGCTGGGCATGGAGGTCCCGGAGCGCGCGGTGTGGGCCCGCACGCTCCTCGCCGAGCTGAACCGGGTCCTCAACCACCTCATGTTCCTCGGCTCGTACCCGCTCGAACTCGGCGGGATCACCCCGGTCTTCCACGCCTTCCGGGAGCGCGAGGAGCTCCAGGCGGTGATGGAGGAGGCGTCCGGCGGCCGGATGCACTACATGTTCAACCGGGTCGGCGGCCTCAAGGAGGACCTGCCCGCCGGGTGGACGGGCCGGGTGCGGCAGGCCGTCGCGGACGTGCGCTCGCGGATGGACGTGTACGACCGGCTCGTCCTCGGCAACGAGATCTTCCGGGGCCGCACGCGCGGGATCGGGGTCCTGTCGCGGGAGGCGGTCCACGGGTACGGGGTGTCGGGGCCGATCGCCCGCGCCTCGGGCGTCGACTTCGACCTGCGCCGCGACGAGCCGTACCTCGCGTACGGGGAGCTGGCGGACGTCCTGCGGGTGGCGGTGCGCGAGGAGGGCGACTGCCTGGCCCGGTTCGAGTGCCTGCTCGACCAGACGCACAACTCCCTGGACCTGGCGGACGCCTGCCTGGACCGGATGGAGGAGCTGCCGCCGGGGCCGGTCAACCAGCGGCTGCCGAAGGTGCTGAAGGCACCGGAGGGCCACACGTACGCGTGGACCGAGAACCCGCTCGGCGTGAACGGCTACTACCTGGTGTCGAAGGGCGAGAAGACCCCGTACCGGCTGAAGCTGCGCTCGGCCTCCTTCAACAACATCCAGGCCCTCGCCGAGCTGCTGCCGGGGACGCTGGTCGCCGACATGGTGGCGATCCTGGGCTCGCTCTTCTTCGTCGTGGGCGACATCGACAAGTAGGAACCGGCGCCGTCCGTGCCGACGGGCAGGACCCGCCGCTGTCCGTACCGGCGAGCAGGACCCGCCACTGCCCGTGTCAACTCGACGAGCAGGACCCGCCGCTATCCGTCCTCGCGGCGCATCACCGCGTACGCGCGCCCCGACGTGCCGGGCGTGCGCCGGTCGTACACGGTCCAGCCCCAGCCCTCGTACCGCTTGGTCAGCTCCGGTACGTCGAGGGTCATCAGCAGGCGTGAGCCCGGGGCCAGGCCGGCGAGGATCGCGTCGTGGAGGGCGCGGCCGACGCCGAGGCCCTGGCGGGCGGGGGCGACGACGAGTTCGGCGAGTTCGAAGGCGGGCTCCCGGCCGGTCAGGACGGTGTCGGTCCAGCCGGCCGTGAAGCCCAGGAGTTCGTCGTCGGGGCCGAGGGCGGCGACGGCCCGGAAGTCGGGCCGCCCGACCGCCGAGCCGAGCAGCCGCTCCACGGTCCGTACGGCGCCGAGCGGCGGCTCGTGCCAGGGCTCGCCGCAGAAGGCCTGGGCGCACAGGGCGAGCAGTTCGTCCCGGCGGCGGGCGGCCTCACCGGCGGGGAGGGCGGCGAGGCGGTGCGTCACGAGTTCACGGCCCCGCGCAGCTCCGCCACGTCGAGCTGTTCCGTCTCGTCGTGCGCGGTCAGGTCGATGACCTGGCCGATCGCCCGCGGCGGCACGGAGGTGCCGATGCCGGTGGCGGGGCCGTCGACCGGGGTGAGGACCGGGGCGCCGAGCGCGGCCCCGGCGGCCAGGACCTCCTCGCCCACGACGTCGGCGAGGTCGGTGTTCTGCACCGCCTCGATGGCGTCCGCCGTCTTCTGCGCGCCGAAGAAGTCGAAGCCGCCCTCGGGGCGCGGGACGGGCCGGCGGGCGGCGTAGGGGACGATCGCGGCGGCCACCGGCACGGGGGCGGCGGGCGGGAGCGCGAGGGCGGCCGGCCGGGTGTGCTGCTCGGTCCCGGCGGCCGCCGCGTGCTTCCCCTGCGGCTCCTCCGTCTCCCGGGCGCGCTCGGCGAGGTCGCGGGCGCGGGCGGTCTCGGCGGTGCGGCGGGCCTGCTGGGCGGCGGCGTTGCGCGGGAGGTCGCGCAGGGCTTGGGCAGCGCGGCGGAAGGCCTCCGGGGTGAGGGCGGAGCCGCCGGCCGGCAGGGCCTTGGCGTCGCCGCCGCCCGCGTTCTCCAGGGCGAGGACGCGGCGGCCCTCCAGGGCGCTGGCGCGCTCGGTCTCGGCGGTGGCGTAGCGGCGGAGCAGGTCGGCGTGCTCGCCGCGCAGCCCGGCGAGCTCGACGCGCTTGGCGCGGAGCTTGGCGTCGAGCCGGGCGCGCAGGGCGCGGGACTCGTCGAGGTCGGACTCCAGTTCGGCGACCCGCTCCTCGGACTTCCACTGGTCGGCGGCGCGCGCCCGCTCGGTCTCGGCGACCCGCAGTCCGGCGCTCCGGTCCCAACTGCGCATGAGGAAGGCGCCGGTGACGGCCGCGGCCGCCGCGGCGGCGGTCAGCAGCCGCACGACCACCAGGTCTCCGGGCAGCCAGGCGGCCGCGGCGCACACGACCGCGGCGCCGGCGACCGCGGAGGGCGGCAGCAGCTTGTGCAGAGGCGGGGAATGGCGGTGGCGTCCACGTGGCATGGCCTGAAATTTACCGTGCGTAGGCGTCACGTGGGGGGTCGGCCCGGCAATCTCTTGGCCACTTCTCGCCACCGGAAGTGGTTATCGACCGTTCCGGTTCCGTTTCGGGCCGACTCCCTCCGTCCCGCGCCTACTTCTTGAGCAGCCCCTTCGTCGTCAGATACTCCTTGGCGACGTCCTCCGGCTTCGCCCGCTCGGCATCCACCTTGCGGTTGAGTTCGGCGAGATCCGCTGTGGTCAGCACCTTGGTGATCCCGTCGAGGGCGGCGGCTATCTCGGGAGAACCGGCGTCCTCGGCGTTGACCACGGGCAGCACGTTGTCGGCGTTCTGCAGCTTCTTGTCGTCCGCGAGGAAGACGAGGCCGTAGTTCTCGATCGTGGCGTCCGTGGTGGTCGTCAGGACGAGCTGGTCCACCCCGTCCTTGACGGCCTGCTTGGCCTGCGGGGTGCCGACGCCCTTCGGGTCTATCCCGGCCACGTCGATCCCGTACGTCTTCTTCAGACCGGGGGCGCAGAAGGGGCGCACGGCGCATTCGTCACCGGCGGCGATCTTCACCTTGATCTTGGACGCGCCGAGATCGGAAAGCGTCTTCAGCTTGTTCTTCTCGGCGAATTCCCTCGACACCGCGAAGGCGTTCTGGTCGACCGCCTCTCCGACCGCGAGCACCTTCAGACCGCGCGGCTCGGCGAGCTTCCGCAGCGCCTCGACCGTGGCCGCCGCGTCGCCGGAGGCGACCGGCTTCTCCTCGGGCGCCTTCGGCCCGTTCACCTTGGCGTTGAGGAATTCCGCGATCGTCGCCGCGTATTCCGGGACGACGTCGATCTCGCCGCTCTCCAGGGAGGGCTCGTACAGCTCGCGGTTCTTCACCGTCGTGATGGAGACGGCGTATCCGGCGTCCTTCAGCGACTGCGCGTACAGCTCGGCGAGGACCTTGGCCTCGGTGAAGGCGGCCGCGCCGACCACGAGCGAGCCCTTCGACCCGCCGGAGCTCCCGGAGCCCTTCTTTCCGTCCTCCAGGCTGTCACCGCCGCACGCCCCGAGGGTGGCGGTCAGCGCCGCCGCACCCAGCAGCGCGCCCGCGATACGCGAGACCCTGTTCACGAGATCACCCATCCAAGTCAGCTTCGTCGAGTCGTTCGGTCGTTCGTCCCGCGCGCGTGCCCCGGCCCCGACAGGAGCCGGTCCGCGCCGGCGAGCACGCCCTCCACCAGGAGGGCGAGCAGGGCCACGAGCACGGCACCCGCGACCACCTGCCCCGTGTCGTACGTGGCGAACCCGGCCGTGATGATCCGGCCGAGCCCGCCCTGGCCCACCATCGCCGCGACCGTGGCCGTGGCGACCACCTGCACCGCGGCCGAGCGGACCCCGGTCGTCACCACCGGCCGGGCGAGCGGCAGTTCCACCCGCAGGAAGACCTGCCCGCCCGTCATCCCCATGCCCCGCGCGGCCCGCACCGCGGCCCGGTCCACCTCCCGCACGCCCACGTAGGCGTTGGTGAGGAGCGGGGGCATCGCGAACAGCACCAGGGCCACCACGGTCGGCACGTATCCCGCGTTCCGCAGCGGCGACACCATGAACAGGGCGAGGACCGCGAAGACGGGGACCGCCCGCCCCACGTTCGACACGTTCACCGCGAGCGCCCCGCCCCGGCCCAGGTGGCCCAGCCACAGGCCGAGCGGCAGCGCGAGCGCCGACGCGACCAGCAGCGCGAGCCCGCTCACGTACACGTGCTCGGCGAGCCGCTGCCCGATGCCGCCGTCGCCCGTCCAGTGCGCGCCGGTGGTGAGCCAGCCCCAGGCGTCCGTCACGACCCCCACCTCACCCACCTCCCGGCGCGGTCCGTATGCGGGCCCAGGGCGTGAGGAGCCGCTGGAGGCCCAGGAGCAGCAGGTCGGCGACGACGGCGAGCAGCACGCACAGCACCGAGGCGGCGAGCACCTGCGCCTTGAAGAAGGTCGGCAGCGCGTCCTCGATGAGGTTGCCGAGACCGCCGCGCCCGACGACCGAGCCGATCGTCGTCAGCGCGATCGTCGACACCGTCGCCATCCGCACGCCGGCCATCAGGACCGGCAGCGCGAGCGGCAGTTCGACCTCCCACAGCAGCCGCAGCGAGCCGTACCCCATGCCCCGGGCCGCCTCCCGCGTCTCGGCCGGCACGGCGGCGAGGCCCGCCAGCGCGTTCCGCACGAGGATCGTCAGGGCGTACAGCACGAGGCCGGTCACCACGAGCGCCGCCGAGAGCCCGAAGAACGGCAGCAGCAGCGAGAACATCGCCAGCGACGGGACCGTGTAGAGCAGGGTGGTCAGTCCGAGCACCGGCCCGGCGAACCGGGGCCTGGCCCGCACGAGCAGCGCCAGCGGCACCGCGACGACGAGCGCGATCAGCACCGAGGCGACCGTGATTCCCACATGCTGGAGCAGCGCGTCGGTCAGCTCCCCGCTGCGCGTGCGGAGGTACTCCCCGCAGATCCAGTCGTTCGCGACCAGACAGTTCGGCGCGCTCATCGTCCCTCCCCCCGGGCTCTCCACCCACCCGAACGCATGTGTGGACGACCCTAACCCCCACCACCGACAATCCCCGAGAGCCGCCACAATGCGGCAACACGCCCTTCACACACCCCCGCCGCCCAGGGGCCAGAATGGGGAACCATGATCCGGTTCGAGCACGTGACCAAGCGGTACGACGACGGCACCACCGCCGTGGACGACCTCTCCTTCGAGGTCGCCGAGGGCGAACTCGTCACCCTGGTCGGCCCGTCCGGCTGCGGCAAGACGACCACGATGATGATGGTCAACCGGCTCGTCGAGCCGACCTCGGGCCGCGTCCTCGTCGACGGGAAGGACGTCGCGGACGTCGACCCGGTCGCCCTGCGCCGCAAGATCGGCTACGTCATCCAGCAGGTCGGCCTCTTCCCCCACCGCACCGTCCTCGACAACACCGCGACCGTCCCGTCCCTCCTGGGATGGAAGAAGGCGGCGGCACGCGCGCGCGCCGCCGAACTCCTCGACCTCGTCGGCCTCGACCCCGCCACCTACGGCCCCCGCTACCCCGCCCAGCTCTCCGGCGGCCAGCGCCAGCGCGTCGGCGTCGCCCGCGCCCTCGCCGCCGACCCGCCCGTCCTCCTCATGGACGAGCCCTTCGGCGCCGTCGACCCCGTCGTCCGCGAACGCCTCCAGAACGAGTTCCTCGCCCTCCAGGCCACCGTCCGCAAGACCGTCCTCCTCGTCACCCACGACATCGAGGAGGCCGTCCGCATGGGCGACCGCATGGCCGTCTACGGACAGGGCCGCATCGAGCAGTTCGACACCCCCGCCACCGTCCTCGCCGCCCCCGCCACCCCGTACGTCGCCGACTTCGTCGGCAGCGACCGCGGCCTCAAGCGCCTCGCCGTCACCCCCGTCACGGAGGCCGACCTCGACCCCGTGCCGACCGGCGGACCCGCGAGCGCCGACGGCACCCCCGTGCCCCTCGGCACCTCCCTCAAGGAGGCGCTCGCCGTGCTCCTCCAGCACGACACCGGACGCCTCACCGTCACCGGCGCCGACGGCGAACCCCTCGGCGTCCTCACCCCGGCCGGCGTCCACCGCGCCCTGCGCCGGGCCACGGCCGCGTGACGGCCGCGCGCCCCGGGCTCACCCCGCGCTGAGCTTCCCGCCCATCCACACGAGCCCCGGCGGGATCTCCCGGTTCCACGTGTTGAAGTTGTGGCCGCCGCTCTCCAGCGTGATCGACGAGACCTCCGCCGGGCCCTTCACCTTCCGGACGAACTCCCGCGTCCCCCTCAGGTTGTCCTCGCCCTTCAGCGACGTCGTCACCAGGAACGACGACCTCCCCTGCGGCAGGTGGTCCAGGCTCCACAGCAGGTCCGCCCGCTTGCGCAGCCGGTCGTCGCCCCGGAAGAGGTCGCCGGTCGTCACGTCCTCCGCCGCCCGGTAGTACGCCGAGAAGCCCGCCCCCGCCGCGAACCGGTCCGGATGGTGCAGCGCGATCTTCAGCGCGCAGTACGCCCCCGTCGAGTTCCCCATGAAGCCCCAGTTCCGCGCCTCCCTCCCCACCCGGTACGCCTCCGAGACCGCCTTCGGCAGGTCCCGCGCGAAGAAGGTCTCCGTCTGCGGGCCCCCCGGCACGTCCACGCACTCGGTGTCCCTGGGCGGCGCCACCGTCGGACGCAGCATCACCAGGACCATCGGCTGCATCCGGCCCCGCTTCGCCTGCTCGTACGCCGTCCTCGGGTACTTCAGGCCCTTGATCAGGTTCTCCGCCGTCCCCGGATACCCCGTGAGCACCACCGACGCAGGGAACGTCCGCCCCGCGTGCTCCTCCTGGAAGTACTCCGGCGGCAGGTACACGTAGGCCGGCGAGACGATCCTCGACCGCTCCCCCGCCACCACGACCTTCTGGATCTGCCCGCCGACCTCCGGACGCCCCCCGCCCGGCACGTCCACCGCCTGCTTCCCCACCACCCGCAGGTCCTTCGAACCCGACCCGTGGTCGACGACCACGCCCATGTCCTGCTCCTGCCCGAACAGGTCCGCCCACGAGCCGTAGAAGAGGAACGACCGGTTCGCCGTCAGGCCCACCGCGGCGAACAGCGTCACCTGCGTCACCAGCAGCAGACCCACCCGCCCCACGACCGAACGCCATCCGCCGCGCGCGAGCCGCGGCCACAGCAGGACCGTGGCCAGGAACAGCGCCACGGCCGCCACGACCGCCAGCACGAGGACCTTGGTACTGGTGAGACCCATGAGTCGACCGAGCCTTCTTTCCGAGAATTTCCTGTGAACCGATGAACCCGGCCCCGCACGGCGCCGTCCTAGAAGGCGCACCAGCCGGAACGGCCCGCCGAACGCGCCGCAGGGCCCGACCGGAGTCAAAGACCCTGCGCAGGACCACGGGAAGTACGGGAAGCCATGTCTGTCACGGTAGATGGGGACAAAAAGGGATTGGTTCCGGTGCGAGCACGCCGGATTCTCCGCGGCCCCGCGCCCGAGAAGGTGCCCTCCCTCGTCGGCACCGCCTGCACCCTCGTCGGACTCCTCGACATCGCCGCCGGAGTCTTCCCCCGCTTCCGCGCCAGCCGCGTCCACGCCGTCGCCGAAGTCCTCCCCGGCACCCTCGGCCCCCTTTCCGCCGCCCTCTCCCTGAGCGCCGGCGTCCTCCTGCTGCTCCTCGCCCACGGCCTCAAGCGCCACAAGCGCCGCGCCTGGCGCGCCGCCGTCGTCCTCCTCCCCCTCGGCGCCACCGCCCAGTTCGTCTGGCGCCACTCGGTCCTCGGCGCCCTCCTCTCCCTCGCCCTCCTCGCCCTCCTGGTCCGCCACCGCGACCAGTTCGCCGCCCTCCCCGACCCCCGCAGCCGCTGGCGCGCCCTCGCCAACTTCGTCGTCATGGGCGCCGGCTCCATCGCCCTCGGCCTCGTCATCGTCAGCGCCCACCCGCGCCGCGTCATCGGCAGCCCCAGCCTCACCGACCGCCTCGAACACGTCCTGTACGGACTCCTCGGCGTCGAAGGCCCCGTCGGCTACACCCACGGCGTCGACTGGACCGTCGGCTACTCCCTCGGCGCCCTCGGCATGCTCACCGCCCTCACCACCATCTACCTGGCCTTCCGCCCCGAGCACCCCGCCGCCCGCCTCACCGACGACGACGAGACCCGGCTGCGCGCCCTCCTCGACCGGCACGGCGGCCGCGACTCCCTCGGCCACTTCGCCCTCCGCCGCGACAAGGGCGTCATCTTCTCCCCCAGCGGCAAGGCCGCCGTCTGCTACCGCGTCGTCTCCGGCGTCATGCTCGCCAGCGGCGACCCCATCGGCGACGTCGAGGCCTGGCCCGGCGCCATCGAACGCTTCATGGACGAGGCCAAGATCCACTCCTGGACCCCCGCCGTCATGGGCTGCTCCGAGACCGGCGGCCAGGTCTGGACCCGCGAAACCGGCCTCGACGCCCTCGAACTCGGCGACGAGGCGGTCGTCGACGTCGCGGATTTCTCCCTCTCCGGACGGGCCATGCGCAACGTCCGCCAGATGGTCACGCGCATCGAGCGCAACGGCTACACCACCCGCGTCCGACGCGTCCGTGACCTCGACGACGCCGAACTCGAACGCGTCCGCCGCGCCGCCGCCGACTGGCGCGGCACCGACACCGAACGCGGCTTCTCCATGGCCCTCGGCCGCATCGGCGCCCCCGGCGACGGCGACGCCGTGATAGCGACCGCCCACAAGACCGACGACACCGGCACCGCGGACTCCCCCTACGGCGACCTCAAGGCGATCATCCACTTCGTCCCCTGGGGCCGCGACGGCATGTCCCTCGAACTCATGCGCCGCGACCGCTCCGCCGACCCCGGCATGAACGAGCTCCTCATCGTCGCCGCCCTCCAGGCCTCCCCCGCCCTCGGCATCGCCCGCGTCTCCCTCAACTTCGCCATGTTCCGCGCCGCCCTCGCCCGCGGCGAGAAGATCGGCGCCGGCCCCGTCCTCCGCCTCTGGCGCGGACTCCTCGTCTTCCTCTCCCGCTGGTTCCAGATCGAGTCCCTCTACAAGTTCAACGCCAAGTTCCGGCCCCGCTGGGAACCCCGCTTCGTCGTCTACCGCACCAGCCGCGACCTCCCCCGCATCGGCTTCGCCGCCATGCAGGCCGAGGGCTTCGTGAACCTCTCCCTCCCCCGCCCCCTCACCCGCCGCCGCCCCGCCCCGGCCCCCCGCCCCTGCGCCCACATCACCCCGGCCCGCCCCGCCGAGCACGAGGCCCGCGCCGCCTGAGACCGCCCGCGCCCCCGCCGGACCGGGGAAGTACCGCGCCGATCGGACCGGGCCCCCGCGTCCGGCCCGATCGACGGGCCACCCCCTACGCTGGTCCCATGAGTACGACGACCGACAGGGGCACGGCCCGGGGCCTGCCGGAGTGGGACCGCTGCGCGGTCATGGGCGTGGTCAACGTGACCCCCGACTCCTTCTCCGACGGCGGCCGCTGGTTCGACACCACGGCCGCCGTCAAACACGGCCTCCACCTCGTCGCCGAGGGCGCCGACCTCGTCGACGTCGGCGGCGAGTCCACCCGCCCCGGCGCCACCCGCGTCGACGAGGAGGAGGAGCTCCGCCGCGTCGTCCCCGTCGTCCGCGGCCTCGCCGCCGAAGGCGTCACCGTCTCCGTCGACACCATGCGCGCCACCGTCGCCGCCCGCGCCGTCGACGCCGGCGCCGTCCTCGTCAACGACGTCAGCGGCGGCCTCGCCGACCCCGGCATGGTCCCCGCCGTCGCCGCCGCCGAAGTCCCCTTCGTCGTCATGCACTGGCGCGGCTTCAGCGACACCATGAACGGCCTCGCCGTGTACGACGACGTCGTCACCGAAGTCCTCACCGAACTCCGCACCCGCATGGAGGCCGTCGTCGACGGCGGCGTCGACCCCGACCGCGTCGTCATCGACCCCGGCCTCGGCTTCGCCAAGCTCGCCCCCCACGACCTGGCGCTCGTCGCCCACCTCCCCGAGCTCCACGCCCTCGGCCGCCCCCTCCTCGTGGCCGCCTCCCGCAAACGCTTCCTCGGCCACGTCCTCGCCCACGAGGGCGCCGCCCCGCCCCCCGCCCGCGAACGCGACGCCGCCACCGCCGCCGTCTCCGCCCTCGCCGCCCACGCGGGCGCGTGGGCCGTCCGCGTCCACGAGGTCCGCGCCACCGCCGACGCCGTCAGGGTCGCCCGCGCGGTCGAAGGAGCCAGGTGACCCCCGCCACCGACGAAGCCGCCGTCGAAGCCGCCAACACCGCCTTCTACGAGGCGATGGAGACCGGCGACTTCGAAACCGTCTCCGGCCTCTGGCTCGCCGACGACACCGCCCCCGTCACCTGCGTCCACCCCGGCTGGCCCGCCCTCACCGGCCGCGGCGAGGTCCTCCGCTCGTACGCCCTGATCATGGCGAACACCGACTACATCCAGTTCTTCCTCACCGACCTCAGGATCTCCCTGGCCGGCGACACCGCCCTCGTCACCTGCACCGAGAACATCCTCAGCGGCGGCCCCGCCGAGGACGGCGCCGAACTCGGACCCCTCGTCGGACAGCTCGTCGTCGCCACCAACGTCTTCCGCCGCACCCCCGACGGCTGGCGCATCTGGTCCCACCACGCCTCCCCCGTCCTCGCGGAGACCGACGGCCCCGACCCCGCCGAACCCACCCTGGACGACGCCCCCGGCGACCCCGAACCACCCGCCTGACCTGCGCTTCCACCCGCCCCCGGCCCCCCGCGGGCATGCCCTGTCGGTCCTCGCGGGTAGATTCGACGACGGACACCCGGCCGTCCGCACCCGGCTGCGTGGCCACCCGAACTACGACAGCAGGAGTGATTCGCGTGGATCGTGTCGCGCTGCGCGGCCTCAAGGCCCGGGGCCATCACGGCGTCTTCCCCAAGGAGCGCGAGGAGGGACAGACCTTCATCGTGGACCTGACCCTCGGCCTGGACACCCGCCCCGCCGCCGCCGGGGACGACCTCACGAAGACCGTCCACTACGGGATCGTCGCCGAGGAGGTCGTCGACGTCGTCCAGGGCGAACCCGTCGACCTGATCGAAACCCTCGCCGAACGCATCGCCCAGAAGTGCCTGAGCCACGCCGGGGTACAGGAGGTGGAGGTCGTCGTCCACAAGCCGGACGCGCCCATCACCGTGCCCTTCGACGACGTCACCGTCACGATCACCCGGAGCCGACGATGAAAGCGACGCACAGCGACCCCACCGTCCAGCCCGTACCCGCCTCCGTCGTCGAGACCGTCGACGCGGCCGACACCACCCTCTCCAACCCCCGCTGGGCCGTCCTCGCCCTCGGCGCCAACCTCGGCAACCGGCTGGAGACCCTCCAGGGCGCCGTCGACGCCCTCGCCGACACCCCCGGCCTCCGGGTCAAGGCCGTCTCCCCCGTCTACGAGACCGAGCCCTGGGGCGTCGACCCCGGCAGCCAGCCCTCGTACTTCAACGCCGTCGCCCTCGTGAAGACGACCCTGCCGCCCTCCTCCCTCCTGGAGCGCGCCCACGCCGTCGAGGAGGCCTTCCACCGCGTCCGCGAGGAGCGCTGGGGCCCCCGCACCATCGACGTCGACATCGTCGCGTACGCGGACGTCGTCTCCGACGACCCCGTCCTCACCCTGCCCCACCCCCGCGCCCACCAGCGCGCCTTCGTCCTCGCCCCCTGGCACGACGTGGACCCCGAGGCCCAGCTCCCCGGCCGCGGACCGGTCGCCGGCCTGCTCTCCTCCGTCGGCGACGAGGGCGTCACCCTCCGCACCGACCTGGAACTCCGTCTGCCCGAGTAGTCGTTAGGCTCGTGGCAGACCGCCCGCGCCCACATGAAGGACACCCGGTGAAACGACTGCGGCTGAAGGTGCTCGCCGGACTGTTCCTGACGGCCGGGATCCTCTCCTGGGGCGGCGCCCGGCTCTGGGACGCCGTCGGCACCCTCCCGAGCGTGCCGGTCGCCGCGCCGATCGTCCTCGCCGTGATCGCCGTCGTCCTCGCCGCGACCGCCCTCTCGATCCGCGCCCGCCTCAGGGCCCAGCGGGAGCGCCGCCCCGGCGCCAAGGGCGTCGAGCCCCTGATGGCGGCCCGCGCGGTGGTCTTCGGCCAGGCCAGCGCCCTGGTCGCCGCCCTCGTCGCCGGCATGTACGGCGGCACGGGCGTCTTCCTCCTCGGCTTCCTCGACGTCCCGGCCCGCCGCGACCAGGCCCTCCACGCGGCCCTCGCGGTCCTGGCGGGCCTGGCCGTCATCGCGTCCGCCCTCTTCCTGGAACGCGTCTGCAGGCTGCCGGAGGACGACGAAGGCCCGGGCAGCGCCCGGGCCTGAGGTCCTTCTCCGCGGTGGCGCTCAGCGCGCCATGATGAGGCTCATCGCCTCGGCACGGGTCGCGGGGTCCCGCAGCTGGCCGCGGACGGCCGAGGTGATCGTCTTCGCGCCGGGCTTGCGGATGCCGCGCATCGACATGCACATGTGCTCGCACTCGAAGACCACGATGACTCCGCGCGGCTCCAGGATCTCCATCAGCGAGTCGGCCACCTGGGTGGTCAGCCGCTCCTGCACCTGCGGACGGCGGGCATAGACGTCGACCAGACGGGCCAGCTTCGACAGGCCGGTGATCTTCCCCGACGTGGACGGGATGTATCCGACGTGGGCCACCCCGCGGAACGGGACGAGGTGGTGCTCGCAGGTCGAGAACACCTCGATGTCCTTGACGAGGACCATCTCGTCGTGGCCCAGGTCGAACGTGGTCGTCAGGACGTCCTGGGGCTCCTGCCGCAGGCCCGCGAATATCTCCTTGTACGCCCGCGCCACCCGCGCCGGCGTCTCCCTCAGGCCCTCGCGGTCCGGGTCCTCGCCGACCGCGATGAGGAGCTCTCGTACGGCGCTCTCGGCGCGCTTCTCGTCGAAGTCGCCGATCCTGCCCTCGCCGTCCAGGGTCACCGGGTCGGTCATCTTTGCCTCGTTCCGTATGCCTGTGTGCGCGAATGGCCGCGCCCCCACAGGCTAAAACCTGTGGGGGCGCGGGATCCATTCCGGGTCCGCCGGGGTCAGTCCTCCGGGGACGGCGGGTCCACCGGGGCGATGTCGATGCCCTTGGTGGTGTCCACCGGGGTGGACGAGCCGTTCGCGCTGTTCGTCAGGGCCAGCTCCTTGGGGGAGAGGACCGGCGGGCGCGTGGAGGGGGTGCGGCGGGAGGAGCCGGTCCACGCCGGGCGGGCCGGGCGCTTCACGATCGGGGCGAAGATCTCGGCGATCTGCTCCTTGTTGAGGGTCTCCTTCTCCAGGAGGGCGAGGACCAGGTTGTCGAGGACGTCGCGGTTCTCGACGAGGATCTCCCAGGCCTCGTTGTGGGCGGTCTCGATGAGCTTCTTGACCTCTTCGTCGACCAGCGCCGCGACCTCTTCCGAGTAGTCGCGCTGGTGCGCCATCTCGCGCCCGAGGAAGGGCTCGGTGTTGTCGCCGCCGAACTTGATCGCGCCGAGGCGCTCGGTCATGCCGTACTGGGTGACCATCGCGCGGGCCGTGGCGGTGGCCTTCTCGATGTCGTTCGCGGCGCCGGTGGTCGGGTCGTGGAAGACCAGTTCCTCGGCGGCGCGTCCGCCCAGCATGTAGGCGAGCTGGTCGAGCATCTCGTTGCGGGTGGTCGAGTACTTGTCCTCGTCCGGCAGGACCATCGTGTAGCCCAGGGCGCGGCCGCGGGACAGGATGGTGATCTTGTGGACGGGGTCGGAGTTCGGCGAGGCCGCCGCGACCAGGGCGTGGCCGCCCTCGTGGTACGCGGTGATCTTCTTCTCCTTGTCCGACATGATCCGGGTCCGCTTCTGCGGGCCCGCGACCACGCGGTCGATCGCCTCGTCCAGCGCCTTGTTGTCGATCAGCTTCTGGTCGCTGCGGGCGGTGAGGAGCGCCGCCTCGTTGAGGACGTTGGAGAGGTCCGCGCCGGTGAAGCCGGGGGTGCGCCGGGCGACGGCGCCGAGGTCGACGTCCGGGGCGACCGGCTTGCCCTTCTGGTGGACCTTGAGGATCTCCAGACGGCCCTGCATGTCCGGGCGGTCGACGGCGATCTGCCGGTCGAAGCGGCCGGGGCGCAGCAGCGCCGGGTCGAGGATGTCGGGGCGGTTCGTGGCGGCGATCAGGATGACGCCGCCCTTGACGTCGAAGCCGTCCATCTCGACGAGCAGCTGGTTGAGGGTCTGCTCGCGCTCGTCGTGGCCGCCGCCGAGGCCGGCGCCGCGGTGGCGTCCGACGGCGTCGATCTCGTCGACGAAGACGATGGCCGGCGCGTTGGCCTTGGCCTGCTCGAAGAGGTCGCGGACCCGGGAGGCGCCGACGCCGACGAACATCTCGACGAAGTCGGAGCCGGAGATCGAGTAGAACGGGACCCCGGCCTCGCCGGCGACGGCGCGCGCGAGGAGCGTCTTGCCGGTTCCGGGCGGGCCGTAGAGCAGGACGCCCTTGGGGATCTTGGCGCCGACGGCCTGGAACTTGGCGGGCTCCTGGAGGAACTCCTTGATCTCGTGGAGCTCCTCGACGGCCTCGTCGGAGCCGGCGACGTCGGCGAAGGTGGTCTTCGGCGTGTCCTTGGTGATGAGCTTCGCCTTGGACTTGCCGAACTGCATGACGCGGGAGCCGCCGCCCTGCATCTGGTTCATCAGGAAGAGGAAGACGACCACGATGAGGACGAAGGGGAGGAGGGAGAGCAGGATCGAGACGAAGGGCGACTGCTTCGTCGGGGAGACGGTGTAGCCCTTCTCGATCTGTCCGGCCTCGAACTTCTCCTGGAGCTTGTCGGCGAGGGCGACGCCCTGGCTGCCGATGTAGCTGGCCTGGATCTTGTCGCTCTTGTTGATCTTCTGGCCGTCGACGAGGTCGATCTTGATGAGCTGCTCGTCGCCGGTGGTGATCTTTGCCTGCTTGACCTGGTTCTTGTCGATCGCCTGGACGACCTGGCCGGTGTCCACCGTCTTGTAGCCCTCGGACGAGCCGACGACCTGCATCAGCACGACCACGGCGAGGACGGCCAGCACGATCCACATGACCGGCCCACGGAAGTATCGCTTCACGTCCATCCATACGGAGCGACAGCGCTCCGTCCCTCCTGCCCGTAGGAAAATGCTGCTGTGAGTACTGCTGTGTGAAAAAGCTGTTCTTCGGACGGTACCTCAGCATCGTCGCCCGCGACCGCCTTCCCGTGGTTCAACGGAGGGAAGGCGGTGCGGGTTCCCCGTACGGCCGTGGTTTCAGCCGCCGTAGACGTGCGGGGCGAGCGTGCCGACGAAGGGGAGGTTCCGGTACTTCTCCGCGTAGTCGAGGCCGTAGCCGACGACGAACTCGTTGGGGATGTCGAAGCCGATCCACTTGACGTCGATGGCGACCTTGGCGGCCTCGGGCTTGCGCAGGAGGGTGCACACCTCCAGGGAGGCGGGCTCCCGCGAGCCGAGGTTGGACAGGAGCCAGGACAGGGTCAGGCCGGAGTCGATGATGTCCTCGACGATCAGGACGTGCTTGCCCTTGATGTCGGTGTCGAGGTCCTTGAGGATGCGGACGACGCCGGAGGACTGGGTGCCGGCTCCGTAGGAGGAGACGGCCATCCAGTCCATGGTGACGGGGGTGGACAGGGCGCGAGCCAGATCCGCCATCACCATCACCGCGCCCTTGAGGACGCCGACGATGAGCAGGTCCTTGCCCGCGTATTCCGTGTCGATCTTCGCGGCCAGCTCTGCCAGCTTGGCGTCGATCTCTTCCTTGGTGATGAGCACCGACTGGAGGTCGGTGCCCATGTCCTTCTCGTTCACCCGGGTCACTTTCGTTGCAGCGTGCGTCAGCCTTGCCGGATGACCAGTCTGCCACCCTGGCGGCGGGCTTCGACGCGGCCGGGCAGGTTGATGGCGCCCTGGCCGCGCCAGCCGGTGACGAGGCGGTCGACTTCCTCGATGTGGCGGGCGAAGAGGGATCCGGCGGGTGCGCCCTCGGCGATGACGGCGCGGCGCAGGACGCGGCGGCGCACGGCGGGGGGCAGTCCGAAGAGTTTGGCGCACTCCAGGGCGCCGGCCTCGTCGCGCACGGCGGTCTCGGCGTCGGCGGCCCAGGTGTCGAGGGCGTCGGCGTCGTCGCGGGAGAGCTGGGCCGTACGGGCGAGGGCTTCGACGACGCCTTTGCCGAGGGCCTTCTCCAGGGCGGGGAGGCCTTCGTGGCGGAGTCGGGAGCGGGTGTAGGCGGGGTCGGCGTTGTGGGGGTCGTCCCAGACGGCGAGTTCCTGTGCGACGCAGGCCTTGCGGACGGTCTGGCGGTCGAGCTGGAGGAAGGGGCGCCGGTAGCGGCGGGCGGCGCCGGAGACGGCGGCCATGCCGGAGAGGGAGCGGATTCCGGAGCCGCGGGCGAGGCCGAGGAGGACGGTCTCGGCCTGGTCGTCGCGGGTGTGGCCGAGGAGGACCGCGGCGGCGCCGTGGCGCTCGGCGGCGGCGTCGAGGGCGGCGTAGCGCGCGTCGCGGGCGGCGGCCTCGGGGCCTCCCTCGCGGCCGACGGTGACGGCGACGGCCTCGGAGGGGGCGAGGCCGAGCGCGGTCATGCGTTCGGCGACCTCGGCGGCCCGGGTGTCGGAGCCGTCCTGGAGGCCGTGGTCGACGGTGATGCCGCCGGCGCGCACGGGAAGCTTGCGGGCCTCGAAGGCGAGGGCGGAGGCGAGCGCCATGGAGTCGGCGCCTCCGGAGCAGGCGACGAGCACGAGGGGGGTGGTGTGCGCGTCGGCCGTGGTGGGGGGAGGGGTGTTCCGGTGCTCTGCCCGGTGTTCTGCAAGGACGTCGTGGAGTACGCGGCGGACCGCCAGGCGTATCGCCGCGACCGCAGGATGGGGACCCATGTCCGGTGCCCTTCGTGATGGGGGTGGGGTGCCTCGGTCGGAGTCTTAACGGTCGGAATGGGGGGTTCGGTCACTCAGAGTGCGTCGATGGTGACAGAAACCCGGCCGTTACCCGAGCATTGCACGCCTCACCCCGTGCCCAGGGTCCCTCGGACGGGTGATTGGCGGAGTGTCCGCCGGTGTTCCCGCGCCGTCCGCCCCACCCGTCTCAGGAGTCTGCCCTACGGTGCACCCTCGCGATCCAGTCGGCGGGGGCGGCGATCTCGCTCTTGGTGGGGAGCGTGTTGGGGGAGGTCCAGACGCGGTTGAAGCCGTCCATGCCGACCTGGTCGACGACGGCGCGGACGAAGCGCTCGCCGTCGCGGTACTGGCGGAGCTTGGCGTCGAGGCCGAGGAGCTTGCGGAGGGCGAGGTCGAGGCGGGAGGCGCCGCGGGCGCGGCGGGCCTGGAACTTCTCGCGGATCTCGGCGACGGAGGGGACGACCTGGGGGCCGACGCCGTCCATGACGTAGTCGGCGTGTCCTTCGAGGAGGGACATGACGGCGGTGAGCCGGCCGAGGATCTCGCGCTGTTCGGGGGACTGGACGAGCTCGACGAGGGAGGGGGCGGGTTCGCCCTCCTCTCCTTCGGGGCGTCCGCCGACGAGGGTCTGGGCGGCTTCGCGGAGGCGTTCGACGAAGGTGCCGGGGTCGACGTCGGTGGCGGCGAGGAACGACTGGATTTCGCCCTGGAGGTGGTCGCGGAGCCAGGGGACGGCGGTGAACTGGGTGCGGTGGGTCTCCTCGTGGAGGCAGACCCAGAGCCGGAAGTCGTGCGGGGAGACTTCGAGTTCGCGCTCGACGTGGACGATGTTGGGCGCGACGAGGAGGAGGCGTCCGCCGCCGTTCGCCCCGGCGGGGAGGTCGCGGGTGGCGGGGGCGAAGGTCTCGTACTGGCCGAGGATGCGGGAGGCGAGGAAGGACAGGAGCATGCCGAGCTCGACGCCGGTGACCTTGCCGCCGACGGCGCCGAGGACGGCGCTGCCGGGGACGGCGGAGCGGCGTTCCTGCATCTTGCCGAGGAGCGGCGTGAGGAGTTCGCGGAAGCCGGCGACGTTGGCCCTGATCCAGCCCGCGCGGTCGACGACGAGGACGGGGGTGTCGGGGGGTTCGTGGCCCTCGGGGATCATCCGGGTGTACGCGCGGACGTGTTCTTCCGAGGCCTTGGCGTGCCTGCGGAGTTCGGCGACGACCTCGCGGGCCTCGTCGCGGCTGACTTCGGGTCCGGGCCGCACGAGGCGGGTCGCGGTCGCGACCGCGAGGTTCCAGTCGACCATCCCGGCTGTGCCTGCTCCACCGATGCTCGTCATGTGTCAACCGTACGGTCTCGGGACCCGTTCGGTGTGTGTTCGGTGCGGACGGGCGCCGGGGGGGGGCGTCTTGTCGGTCGGGCCGGACCGGGGAGCGGTGTCCGGTGCCGTGCGTCGCGGGGCGGAGGAGGGGGGCGGCGCGGAGCGTCGGCGAGTGACGACGCCGCGGGGTGCGGTGCCGGACACCGCGGGCCCGGCGTGATCGGCGAGGCCCCCTTAGGGGCGGTCCTGTCCGGCGAGGGCGGCGGAGAGCCGGTCGAGGGCGGGCTGGGCCCGGTGCGGGGAGGGGGTGCGGCCGGCGAGGAAGGCGAAGGCGAGGAGGCGTCCGTCGGGGGTGGCGACGGTGCCGGCGAGGGTGTTGACGCCGGTGAGGGTGCCGGTCTTGGCGCGGACGAGTCCGGCTCCGGCGGGGGCGGTGTCGAAGCGGTCGGCGAGGGTGCCGGTGAAGCCGCCGACGGGGAGGCCGGTGAGGAGGGGGCGGAGGGCGGGGCGGGCGGGGTCGGCCGCCCGGGTGAGGAGGCCGGTGAGGAGGGCGGCGGAGACGCGGTCGTTCCGGTCGAGGCCGCTGCCGTCGGCGAAGCGGGTTCCGGCGACGGGGAGGCCGAGGGCGGCGAGTTCGGCGCGGACGGCCTTTCCGGCGCCGTCGAAGCTCGCGGGGAGCTCGCGGGCGAGGGCGGTCTGGCGGGCGAGGGCTTCGGCGAGGTCGTTGTCGCTGTGGGTCAGGGTGCGTTCGACGAGGTCGGCGAGGGGGGCGGAGTGGGTGCGGGCGAGGGGTGCGGTCCCGGGGGCGCGGCCGGGGGCCGGGGCGCCGGTGACCGTGACGCCGGCGCGGGCGAGGAGGGCGGCGAAGGCGGTGGCGGTGTCGCGGGCGGGGTCGGCGCTGCGGGGCGCGGGGCCGCTGTGGCCGGAGTCGAGGCGTCCGGCGCGGGTCATGAGGGCGGTGACGGGGGCGATGTTCTCGTTGGGGCCGATGGGGTGGACGCCGGGGCCGGTGTAGAGGCTCGTGTCGTAGGCGAGGCGCACGGAGGTGTGGCCGCGGGCCTTGAGGGCGCGGGCGGTGTCGGCGGCGAGGGCGCCGAGGCGGTTGTCGTCGAGGGTGGGGTCGCCGCCGCCGGTGAGGGTGACGGTCTTCCCGTCGGGGGCGGCGGCCGTGGTGGTGGCGATGCGGTGGTCGGGGCCGAGGGCGGAGAGGGCGGCCGCGGCGGTGGCGATCTTGACGGTGGAGGCGGGGGTCATGGGGGTGGTGGCGCCCTCGCCGTAGAGCTGCTTCCCGGTGGCGGTGTCGACGACGGAGGCGGTGCGCAGGGGGCCGAGGCCGGGGTCGGCGAGGAGGGGGACGAGGACGGCGGCGAGGTCGGCGGGCCGCCGGCCGGGGTCTCCGGCGACGGTTCCGGCGGAGGGGCCCGTGGAGGGGTCCGTGGAGGGTCCGGCGGGGCGCAGGGCGGTGAGGACGCCGGGGGCGCTGGGGGCGGGCGCGGGGCGGTGGGGGGCGGCGGGGGCCGGGGGCGGGGCGTGACGCGTACCACCCGCCGCGGGGGCGGCGGCGCGGGCCCGCTCGGCCGTACGCTGGCCCGAGTCCCACGGGCCGGCCGCGGTCACCGCCGCGACGGCCAGGGCCAGACCGAGGGCGGCGGAGCCCGCCGTGAGCTGCCAGGTCCTCGGCTCGGGCATTGCTGACCAGCCCCTTTCGCGATCACACACGTGCGTGAGGGACACTTAACCACCGCGCTTCGTCGCGAGCATTCACTTGTGTTGATTCAGGAGGAGCCACCCGTGGAGTTCGACGTTCTCATCGAGATCCCCAAGGGATCGCGGAACAAGTACGAGGTCGACCACGAGACCGGTCGCATCCGTCTGGACCGTCGCCTCTTCACGTCGACGGCCTACCCGACCGACTACGGCTACGTGGAGAACACCCTCGGCGAGGACGGCGACCCGCTGGACGCGCTCGTCATCCTCGACGAGCCCACCTTCCCGGGCTGCCTGATCAAGTGCCGCGCCATCGGCATGTTCCGCATGACGGACGAGGCGGGCGGCGACGACAAGCTGCTGTGCGTCCCGGCCACCGACCCGCGCATGGAGCACCTGCGGGACATCCACCACGTGGCGGAGTTCGACCGCCTGGAGATCCAGCACTTCTTCGAGGTCTACAAGGACCTGGAGCCCGGCAAGTCGGTCGAGGGCGCCGACTGGGTCGGCCGCGCCGAGGCCGAGGAAGAGATCGAGAAGTCGTACGCGCGTGCCAAGGAGCAGGGCGGCCACTGAGCCGGTTCCGGCCCCGCCGGTCCCGAGCGCGTGAAGGGCGGCGCACCCCCCGGGGTGCGCCGCCCTTCGCGTGTCCGTCGCGGCCCCTTCACACGCCCGTCGCACGCGCGGAGTGCGCACGCCCATACTGGAAGCGACGATTCCCCCAGGGAGAGCGAGGCGGCAGAGTGGTGGCGGAGCCGGGCGGCTCGATGGACGTGCGGTACGAAGGGGCCGAGGGGGCTCCGGAGGACCGGAAACCGCAGTCGGACGAGGCGCGGAGCGCGTTCGTACCGCCGGCCGGGGTGGAGCGGCCCGCGCCACCGGAGGAGGAGCACCCGACCTCCGAGTTCGCCCTGCCGTCGGGGCTGCGGACGGAGTCCGGGCCGGAGCCGGAGGGTTCGGCGTTCGCTCCCCCCGCCACGTACTCGGCGAAGAACTCGCCGCCCGCCTTCACGCCGGCGTACGGGGTGCCGCTGGTGCGGCTGGCGCGGGACGCGCCGTGGCAGGACCGGATGCGGACCATGCTGCGGCTTCCGGTGGGCGAGCGGCCGGTGCCGGAGGCGCCGCGCAAGGAGGACGAGTCGGGGCCGTCGGTGCCGCGCGTCCTCGACCTGACCCTGCGCATCGGCGAGCTGCTGCTCGCGGGCGGGGAGGGCGCGGAGGACGTCGAGGCGGCGATGTTCGCGATCTGCCGTTCGTACGGGCTCGACCGGTGCGAGCCGACGGTGACGTTCACGCTGCTCTCGGTCACGTACCAGCCGTCGCTGGTGGACGACCCGGTGACGGCGAACCGGACGGTGCGCCGCCGGGGCACGGACTACACGCGGCTCGCGGCGGTGTACCAGCTGATCGCGGACATCAGCGCGCCGGACCACGACGAGCAGGCGCACGAGGTGACGCCGGAGGAGGCGTACCGGCGGCTGGCGGAGATCCGGCGGAACCGGCACCCGTATCCGGGCTGGGCGCTGACGACGGCGGCGGGGGTGCTCGCGGGGGCGGCGTCGGTGCTGCTGGGCGGCGGTCCGACGGTGTTCTTCGTGGCGGCGCTGGGCGCGGTGCTCGGGGACCGGCTCGCGTGGCTGTGCGCGGGGCGGGGGCTGCCGGAGTTCTACCAGTTCCTGGTGGCGGCGATGCCCCCGGCGGCGATGGGGGTGCTCCTGACGCTGCTGCACGCGGACCTGCGCCCGTCGGCGGTGATCACCGGCGGGCTGTTCGCGCTGATCCCGGGGCGGGCGCTCGTGGCGGCCGTGCAGGACGGCCTGACCGGCTTCTACATCACGGCCTCGGCGCGGCTCCTGGAGGTCGCGTACTTCTTCGTGGCGATCGTGGTGGGCGTGCTGTCGGTGCTGTACCTGGCGGTGCAGTTCGACGCGCAGCTGAATCCCGAGGGGGCGCTGCGGGCGGTGGAGCGGCCCGTGGTGCAGACCCTGGCGTCGATGGTGCTGTCCGCGACCTTCGCGATCCTGTTGCAGCAGTCGCGGGCGACGGTGCTGTTCGCGACGCTGAACGGCGGGGTGGCGTGGGTGGTGTACGCGTCGATCGCGGTGACCGCGGAGGGGTCGGCGGTGATGGCGACGGCCGCGGCGGCGGGGCTCGTGGGGCTCTTCGGGCAGTTGGTCGCCCGGTACCACCACACCTCGTCGCTGCCGTACGTGACGGCGGCGATCGGGCCGCTGCTGCCCGGTTCGGCGACGTACTTCGGGGTGCTCGCGATCGCCCAGCACAATCTGGACCAGGGGTTCGCGTCGCTGGCGAAGGCGGCGGCGCTGGCCCTGGCGATCGCGATCGGCGTGAACCTGGGGAGCGAGCTGGCCCGCCTGTTCATGCGGGCCCCCGGTGCGGCGGCGGCCCGGCGGGCCGCGAAGCGCACCAGGGGCTTCTAGCGTCGTTCTTCCTCCGGAGCGTTTCTCCGGGGCGGGTTTCTCCGGGGCGCCGCTCCGGGGGTCCTACCGCTTGGCGTGGCGGCCCCGGGAGCCCTGCTGGGGTTCGGCGCCGCCGTGGTCGCCCTCGGCGGCGCGGGCCTTCTTGGACTGCGAGCGGGCCCGGAGGTACTCGATGACGATCGGGACCACGGAGATCAGGACGATCGCGATGAGGATCATCTCGATGTGCTCGTGCACGAAGTCGATCTTGCCGAGGGAGGCGCCGAGGAGGGTCACGCCGGCGCCCCACAGCACGCCGCCGATGATGTTGAACGTGATGAACGAGCGGTAGTTCATCCGGCTGACGCCCGCGATGATCGGCGTGAACGTCCGGACGATCGGGACGAAGCGGGCCAGGATCAGGGACTTCGGGCCGTGCTTCTCGAAGAACTCGTGCGCCTTCTCGACGTTCTCCTGCTTGAACAGCTTGGAGTCGGGGCGCTTGAAGAGGGCGGGTCCGACCTTGCGGCCGAAGAGGTAGCCGACCTGGTCGCCGATGATCGCGGCGGCCACGATCAGGGTGCAGACCAGCCAGAGCGGGGTGTCGAGCTTCCCGGTGGTGACGAGCAGACCTGTGGTGAAGAGAAGCGAGTCACCGGGCAGGAAGAACCCGATGAGGAGACCGGACTCGGCGAAGACGATCACCAGGACACCGATCAGACCAAAGGTCTGGATCAGATAGTCCGGGTCCAGCCAGCTCGGTCCGAGGGCAAGCGTGTTCACGGGTTCCGGGCTCCTGCGGTCGGTGGGGGCTTGGGGACGGGCTGCCCCAAGCTATCAACGTGGGGCGCACGCCCCCGGTTCCACCCGGGTCCCCACGGGATGCGGAAGGGTCCCGCGGGGCAGAAAGTGAGGAATCAGGAGGTGTATGCCGATGGGCATCGAGGAGTACGGGGGCGGCCAGGGGCCGCATCCCGAAGTGCTGGTCGTGACGACGAACGACATCCCCGGCCACGAGGTCCGGCAGGTGATCGGTGAGGTCTTCGGGCTCACCGTGCGCTCCCGGCACCTGGGCAGCCAGATCGGCGCGGGGCTGAAGTCGATGATCGGCGGGGAGCTGAAGGGCCTGACGAAGACCCTGGTGGAGACCCGCAACCAGGCGATGGAACGCCTGGTGGAGCAGGCACGGGCGCGCGGCGCGAACGCGGTGCTCGCGTTCCGCTTCGACGTCACGGAGGCGGCGGACGTCGGCACGGAGGTCTGCGCGTACGGCACGGCGGTGGTGATCGCGCCCCGGACGTGACGGGAGCGGGCGGATCCCGGGGCCCGGACGCGGATTCCCGCGTGCGGGCCTCCGGCGTGAGCGGGGCGGGCCTCCGGCGTGAGCGGGGTGGGCCTCCGGCGTGAGCGGTGCGGATCTTCGGCGTGAGCGGGGCGGGCCTCCGGCGTGAGCGGAGTGGGCGGGCGTCGTGCCGGAGGTGCGCGCCCACGGCCCGGCGGTGGTGCCCGTACGGGGCTCCGGAGGCGCCGACGGAAGCACGGCCCGCCCGTACGGGGCCCGGAGGCGCTGAAGGGAGCGCGGCCCGGTGCCCCTACGGGCCCCCGGAGCGCCGGCAGGGTCCGGCCGTGGTGTTCGCACGGGCCTCGGAGTTCTGGCGAGGGTCCCCGGCCGTGCCGTTCGCACGGGGCCTCGGAGTCCCGGCGAGGGTCCCCGGCCGTGCCGTTCGCGCGGGCTCCGGGTGGTTCGGCCTGACCTAGGGGTTTCGCGGCTTTTGCTCCCCTAGGGTGGGCCCGTGCCCACCGATCACGCCCCGGCCGCGCCGTCCCCCTCCGCCGACGAGGCCCCGCTGCGGGTCCTGCTGCCGCAGATCCTGCCCGCGCTCGTGGTCGGGGCCGGGTCGGGGCTGCTGTTCCTGGGGATCAGCGCCCTCTCGGAGGAGCTCAAGCACGTGCTCTGGGAGGACCTGCCCGACGCCCTCGGGATCGGCGGGTACTCCTCCCTCTGGATGATCGCCGTGCTCACCGCGACCGGCGTCGCCGTGGGCCTGGTCGTGTGGAAGGTGCCCGGGCACGCCGGTCCCGATCCGGCGACCACCGGGCTCGGCGGGGCGCCGCTCCCCGCCGGGACGGTGCCGGGGCTGCTGCTCGCCGGCACCCTCGCGCTCGCCGGCGGGGTCAGCCTCGGCCCCGAGAACCCGATCATCGCCTCCAACATCGCGCTCGCGTACTGGCTGGGCCGCAGGGCCGCGCCCGCCGTGCCGGGCATCGCCTGGGTGACGCTCGCCTCGGCCGCCACGATCGGCGCCCTCTTCGGCACCCCGGTCGCGGCCGCGCTCGTCATCTCCGAGGCCCTGGCCGGGCACCCGGGCCCCGGCTCCCTCTGGGACCGCCTGTTCGCCCCGCTGCTCGCGGCCGGCACCGGCGCCATGACCACCCAGCTGCTGGCCGAGCCCACCTTCGCCCTGGGGCTGCCGCCGCTGGCCGACCCCGGCTGGGGGGACCTCCTCGCGGCCCTGGTGATCGCCTCCGTCGCGGCCCTCTTCGGCCTCGCCGCCTGCGCCCTCTTCCCGTACGTCCACGCCGCCTTCCGGCGGCTGCGGCACCCCCTGCTGATGCTGCCGCTCGGCGGGCTCGTCCTCGGCCTCCTGGGGGCCCTCGGCGGGCACCTGACCCTCTTCAAGGGCATGGAGGAGATCAAGGAGCTCACGGCGAACATCGGCGGCTGGTCCTCGGGCGAGCTGGCGAAGCTGGCCGTGGTCAAGCTCGTCGCCCTGCTCGTCGCCGCCTCCTGCGGCTTCCGGGGCGGCCGGATCTTCCCCGCCGTCTTCATCGGCGCCGCCTTCGGCCTGCTCGCCCAGGCCCTCGTCCCCGAGGTCCATCCGGCCGTCGCCGTCTCCTCCGCCGTCCTCGGGGTCCTGCTCGCCACCACCCGGCAGGGCTGGATCAGCCTCTTCGTCGGCGCCGTCCTCGCCTCCTCCCCCGCCGTGCTGGCCCTGCTCTGCCTGGCCTCGCTGCCCGCCTGGCTGATCGTCACCGGCCGCCCGCAGCTCGAACTCGACGAGGACGGGCGGTCGCTGAAGTAGCGCCGCCCGTCCCGCCTCCCGGGGCCCCGTCCCGCCTGCCGGGGCCCCGTCCCGCCTCTCGGGTCGCCCGTCCCGCCTCCCGGGCCGGTCGGCCCCTTCCCGCTACTTCCCGAGCCGGCCGAACTTCCGCACCGCGAGCGGGAAGAAGACCGCGAGGAGCACCAGCGGCCAGACCACCGCCGCCGTCACGTGCCCCGGCTCGCCGCCCGGGTTGCCGAAGAGTTCGCGGACCGCCGTCGCGGTCGCCGACATGGGGTTCCACTCCACGACCGCGCCGAGCCAGCCCGGCATCGAGTCGGGCGAGGCGAAGGCGTTGGAGAGGAAGCCGAAGGGCCAGACGAGGATCTGGACCGCCTGCACCAGCTCCGCCCGGCCCGCGACCAGGGCCAGGAAGATCCCGATCCACAGCATCGCGAAGCGCAGCAGGAGCAGCAGCCCCATCGCCCCCAGGAAGGCCCCGAAGCCGCCGTTCGCCCGCCAGCCGATCGCGTGTCCGACGCCCGTCATCAGGAGCAGTCCCACCGCCGACTGGAGCATGTCCGCCGACGCGCGTCCGACCAGGACAGCGCCGTCGGTCATCGGCATCGCCCGGAAGCGGTCGACCACGCCCTTGTTGAGGTCCTGCGTGACCGCCGTCATGGTGCCTTCGAGGCCGAAGACCATGGTCAGGGCCAGCATGCCGGGCACCAGGTAGTCGACGTAGTCGCCGTCGACGGCCCGCCCGCCGCCGACCAGGTAGCCGAACATCAGGAGCATCATCACCGGGAAGACGAGCCCGACCAGGACCTGCACCGGCTGCCGGGCCCAGTGGGCCAGTTCGCGGCGGGTCATCGTCCAGCAGTCGCTCACCACGTACGCGGCGCTCATGCCGCCACCTCCTTCTCACGGGCCGTGCCGTCCGCCGTCAGGTGCAGGAACACCTCGTCGAGGGTCGGGCGCCGCAGGGCGATGTCCTCCGCCTCGATCCCGGCCGCCCCGAGGGCCCGCACGGTCTCGGTGAGCGAGGCCATCCGGTCGGCCACGGGGGCGCTGAGCAGCCGCCGGTCGGCGTCCACGGCCACCTCGGCGCGGGCCGCCGGGAGGAGGTCCGCCGCCTCGTCGAGCCTGCGGGCGTCCCGTACGACCACGTCGATCCGGTCCGCGCCCACGCGGGCCTTCAGTTCGTCGGCGGTGCCGTCGGCGACGACCCGCCCCCGGTCCACGACCGAGATCCGGTCGGCGAGCTGGTCGGCCTCCTCCAGGTACTGCGTGGTGAGCAGGACCGTGGTGCCGCCGCCGACCAGCGAGCGCACCGAGTCCCAGACCTCGGCGCGTCCGCGCGGGTCGAGTCCGGTGGTCGGCTCGTCGAGGAACAGCACCTCGGGGTCGGTGATCAGCGACGCCGCCAGGTCGAGCCGGCGCCGCATGCCGCCGCTGTACTGGCGGACGGGCTTGCGCCCGGTGTCGGTGAGGCCGAAGCGCTCCAGGAGCTCGTCGGCGCGGGTCCCGGCGCGCCGGGCGCCCAGGTGGTGGAGCCTGCCGAACATCTCCAGGTTCTGCCGGCCGCCCAGCTCCTCGTCCAGGGCCGCGTGCTGGCCGAGGAGCCCGATCCGCCGCCGCACCTCGCGGGCCCCGGTCCGCACGTCGTGCCCGGCGACGCGGACCAGGCCCTCGTCGTGCCGGAGCAGGGTCGCCAGGATCCGCACCGTCGTGGTCTTGCCCGCGCCGTTGGGGCCGAGGAGCCCGTGGACGGTGCCGCGCCCGACGGCGAGGTCGAGCCCGTCCAGGGCGTCCTTGTCCCCGTACCGCTTCCGCGCGCCCTCCACGCGGATCACTTCCGTGGTCATCCGTTTCCTCCCGAGCCTTCCGAAAAAGGCGTAGTCAAACTTGACCAGCCACCACCGACGGAGCACGGTATGCCCTCGCGAACGATTGGTCAAACTTGATTAGTCAATTCTTCCGGGCCGTTCCGTCCCGGCTGCGCCCTCAGAGGGCGGGGATCGCCGGATCGCGGGAGCCGCCGGACCCCGCTCAGCCCGCGTACGGGTCCTTCTCGCCCTCCGCGAGCACCCCCACGAACGGGTCGCCCTCGCCCGCGAACACGTACGCCCCGCCCTCGATCCGCTCGATCAGGCCGAGCGTCCACTCCTTGCCCGCGTCGGCCGAGCCGACCCACATGTGCATGATCTCGCCGATGTGCCCGAGCTGCCCCGGGCCGCCCTCCGGCGTGTAGTAGTCGGTGACCGCCGCCCGCCACTCGTCGAGCGCCCGCACCCGCCGGCGCAGCAGCTCCACCGCCTCCGCGCGGGGCAGGTCGACCATGAAGCCGATGCCCGCCGACAGCACGTCCACCTTCTGGTCGTAGGTGGTCAGCGCCTCGCGGAGCAGCGCGAAGTACTCCTCGGTGCCGGCGTCCGTCAGCTCGTACTCGACGCGGGGCGGGCCGCCGACCGCGCTCGGCGCGACCTCGTGCGCGCGCAGCAGTCCCTGCTTCGCCATCTGCTTCAGCGCGTGGTAGATCGAGCCGGGTTTGGCGTGCGACCACTCGTGCGCGCCCCAGTACTCCAGGTCGTTGCGCACCTGGTAGCCGTGGGCGCGGCCGTGCTGCCGCACCGCGCCCAGGACGAGAAGACGGATGGCCGACATCCCACGTACCTCCTGGTCGATCCCGACCAGGGTACGCGCGGCGATCACCGCCCCGCCGCCTCCGCCTCGGCCGCGATCAGCTCGAAGGAGCCCTTGCCGTCGATGCTCTCGCGGATGATGTCGGCGTGGCCGGCGTGCCGCCCCATCTCCTGGACGAGGTGGAGCACCATCCAGCGGACCGTGACCCGCCCGTCCTTGGGGAACCAGGGCGCCTCCGGCAGCGGGAAGGTCTCGTCCAGGCCGGGCACCGAGCGGACGAAGTCCTCGGTCTGCTCGGCCACGTCCGCCCAGAACGCCAGGATCTCCGGGATCGTCTCGCCGTCCACGAGCCGGAAGCCCTCGCCCCAGGTGTCCTGCGTCCGCTGCTTCTCGTTGGGCCGCCGCTGCGCGAGCCGGAGCCAGTTGAGCTCGACCTCGGCGACGTGCTTGAGCAGTCCGGACAGGCTCAGTTCGCTGGCGCTGGGGGTGCTCGCCGCCTGCTCCTCGGTCAGGCCGAGGACGGTGCGGCGCAGCGCGGCGCGCTGGGCCTCCACGAAGTCGAGGAGCGTGCCGCGCTCGTCGCCGGGGGTTCCTGCGGGAACGAGAGCAACCATGACGTCCGCCTTCCGTATGTGGTCCGTGCCGGGTTGTTCCGACACAGACCACGCTACGGAGGCTTGCGGACAGTTACGGTCCTCAATCGCCCCCGGGCCGGAGCCGGATCGGATCCGGATCGGGGCCGGCCCGGGTTCGGTCCGGATCCGGCCCGGATCAGAAGGGGAAGCGGCTGCGGCCGTGCTGGATCGAGATCCACTTCTGGGTGGTGAACGCGTCCACCATCGAGTCGCCGTTGAGCCGCCCGACGCCCGACTGCTTCTCGCCGCCGAAGGGGACGATCGGCTCGTCGTGCACGGTGCCGTCGTTGATGTGGATCATGCCGGTGTGGACGCGCCTGGCGAGCCGCACGCCCCGCTCGACGTCGCCGGTGTGGACGGCGCCGCTGAGCCCGTACGGGGTGTCGTTGGCGATCCGCACGGCCTCCTCCTCGCCGTCGAAGGGCACGATCAGGGCGACCGGGCCGAAGATCTCCTGGCTCAGGACCGGGGAGTCGGCGGCGAGGCCGGTGAGGACGGACGGGGAGACGAGGTTGCCGTCGACCGCGCCGTGCAGCAGGGCGGTGGCGCCGGCGGCGACCGTCTGGTCGACCAGGGACGAGACGGACTCGGCCTGCTGGGAGTTGATGAGCGGGCCGATGTGGGTGGCCGGGTCGGCCGGGTCGCCGACGCGCAGGGTCTTCACCTTGGCCACGAACTTCTCGGTGAACTCCGCCTCCAGGCTGCGGTCCACCAGGATGCGGTTGGCGGCCATGCAGACCTGGCCCTGGTGGACGAAGCGGCTGAAGACGGCCGCGTCGACCGCGTAGTCGACGTCGGCGTCGTCGAGGACGATCAGGGCGCTGTTGCCGCCGAGTTCGAGGACGGCGTGCTTGAAGTTCTGGGCGCAGACCGTGGCGACGTGCCGGCCGACCTTGTCGGAGCCGGTGAAGGAGATGACCTTCGGGACCGGGTGGGTCAGGAGCGCGTCGCCGATCTCGGCGATGTCGGTGACGACGACGTTCAGCAGGCCGGCCGGGAGCCCGGCCTCCTCCAGGACCTTGGCGACGAGGGTGCCGCCGCAGATCGGGGTGTTCTGGTGCGGCTTGAGGACGACCGCGTTGCCGAGCGCGAGGGCGGGCGCCACGGACTTGAGCGAGAGGAGGAAGGGGAAGTTGAAGGGGGAGATGACGCCGACGACGCCGACCGGGACGCGGTAGACGCGGTTCTCCTTGCCGTCGACCGGGGACGGCAGGATGCGGCCCTCGGGGCGCAGCGCGAGCTGGACCGCCTCGCGCAGGAACTCCTTGGCGAGGTGCAGCTCGAAGGCCGCCTTGAGGCGGGTGCCGCCCAGCTCGGCGACGATCGTCCCGGCTATCTCCTCCTCGCGGTCCTCGACGATCCGCAGCGCGCGCTCGAAGACGAGCCGGCGGGTGTACGGGTTGGTCTCGGCCCACGCGGCCTGGGCGCGCTCGGCGGCCCGGTAGGCGCGGTCGACCTCGCCGACGGTGGCGACGGTGATCGAGGCGAGCTTCTCCCCGGTGTACGGGTTGAAGTCGATGATGTCCCACGAGCCACTGCCCGGCTTCCACTCGCCGTCGATGTACTGGTGGGCCAGGTCGGTGAAGTGCGACATGGTGGAGACCCCTCTACCCGCTACCCGCGCGATGCGACTGATGTACGAATCCCGTACGCCTGATGTGGCGTCATCGTACTGATGCATCAGGAGAGTTGGAGGAGGCCCCGGAGGATGTCCCGGCTTTCGGCCGGATCCGGCCCGTCCTGCTGGAGCTTCTCCATCACCCGCCGGTACTGGGCGACCTCCTCGCGCTTGTCGAGGTAGAGCGCGCTGGTGAGCTGCTCCAGGTAGACGACGTCGGAGAGGTCGGACTCGGGGAAGCTCAGCATGGTGAAGGCGCCGCTCTCGCCGGCGTGGCCGCCGAAGCTGAAGGGCATGACCTGGAGGGTGACGCCGGGGTGCTCGGAGACCTCGATGAGGTGCTTCAACTGCCCCCGCATGACGTCCCGGTCGCCGTACGGGCGGCGCAGCGCGGCCTCGTCGAGGACGGCGTGGAGCTGCGGGGCCCGCTCGGAGACCAGGACCTTCTGGCGTTCGAGCCGCAGGGCGACCCGGCGGTCGATCTCGGCGCGCGGGGCGCCGGGCATGCCCCGGGTGACGACCGCCTGGGCGTACTCCTCGGTCTGCAACAGGCCGTGCACGAACTGCACTTCGTAGACGCGGATGTGGGACGCGGCGCCTTCGAGCCCGATGTACGTCTGGAACCACCCGGGCAGGACGTCGCCGAAGCTGTGCCACCAGCCCGCGACGTTGGCCTCGCGGGCGAGCCCGAGGAGGGCGCCGCGTTCGGCCTCGTCCCCGACCCCGTAGAGCGTGAGCAGGTCCTCGACGTCCCTGGCCTTGAAGCTCACCCGTCCCAACTCCATGCGGCTGATCTTGGATTCGGACGCGCGGATCGAGTACCCGGCCGCCTCGCGGGTGATGCCGCGCGACTCGCGCAACCGCCTCAGCTGGGAGCCCAGCAGGATGCGCCGCACCACGCTTCCGCTCGCTCCGCCCGATTCGCCTGCGGTCACGGCCCCAGCCTCCCCTTTACGGTGTCGACCCCCCGTCGAATCCCCGTCGAGCCCCGGATTCTGCCACCAAACGCTTCAGCGCGTACACATGCGATTACGGAAAGGCGACGGGTTCCGGGCATCCGCGGGCACGGAGCGTGCAGATCAGGGGAAGTTCCCTTCCGGTAGCGGTCTTCGCGTGGACGACTTATGCACAGATTAGGCACAGGAAAGGACAGGTCCGGCGCGTGCACGTGCATCTGCCCTTGCATCCGGGGGTCGCATTCGGAAGCATGGGGCCCGCGCAGCCGCGTACTCGTTCGTGTTGTCGTGTTGTCGCACCACAGTCGCGATTCCCGGGAGTGCCTCGCATGGGGACGAATGGATCGACCGTGCTCGAGCCGTTACGGCAGGGCCTTCCGCCGATCGATCCCGGCGCCGTCTCCACCTCGGCCTCCTGCGCCCTTCCCGCGCGGTTCGAAGCCGTGCGCGGGGCCCGGAAGTTCACCAGCGCGACGCTCGACCGCTGGGAGCTGTCGGAGCGCTTCGACGACGTGGCCCTCGTCGTCTCGGAACTCGTCACCAACGCGCTGCGCCACGCGGTGCCCGCGGACGCGTGTCCCGACGACGGCCGGCAGCCGCCGGTCCGGCTGCACCTGATGCGCTGGGCCTCGCGCCTGGTGTGCGCCGTGCGCGACCCCAGTGTGGAGAGCCCGGAGGCGCGCGGCGGCGAGGAGGACTTCGCCGCCGAGTCGGGGCGCGGCCTCTTCCTGGTGGACTCGTTCAGCGACAGCTGGGGCTGGCACCCGCTGGCGGGGACGCTCCAGGGCAAGGTCGTGTGGGCGCTGTTCCGGATCGGCCCGGAGTAGACGGAACGCACGCGCGAGGGCCCCGGCGGTCGCCGCCGGGGCCCTCGCGCGCGTCCGCGCGCTCACACCAGGTGGTCGAACTCCCCGTCCTTCACGCCGAGCAGGAGCGCCTCTATCTCGGCGGGCGTGTAGACGAGCGCGGGCCCGTCGGGATGACGGGAATTGCGGACGGCAACGTTTCCCCCCGGAAGTTTTGCGAACTCCACGCAGGAACCCTGGGAGTTGCTGTGCCTGCTCTTCTGCCACACGACACCGCGCAGCTCCGCGGCCGCCATGCCGTTGTACGCGTGATGCGCAGGATGCACTGGTAGCTCCCGAGTTGCTTGGTGCAGGTGTCAACTTGCTCGGATCATAGCTGTGTTCACATGACGGCTGCATGAGCAGATGCACGTGCACAAACGGTGGCGTACCGACTACGCGACAGAGTGTGCCACCAGCGGTTATCCCGGACGCGGGGCGGTCTCGGAGAGGGCCGTCGCGAGGTCTTCCAGGCTCTCCAGGAGCAGGACGGCGCCCTTGTGGAGCAGGAAGTGGTCCGGCGGTTCGCCGGACCAGGCGTCGACGGTCTCCCGCAGCTCGGCCCAGTCCGGCTCCCCGCGCTCCCGCAGCGTCTTCGCGCCCCGCGCGGTCGACCGGCGCAGGGCCTCGGCGAGCGCGGCGGCGTACGGGAGGGGTGCGGCGCCGCGCTCGGGCAGGTGCGCCTCCATGAGCATCGCGACCCGGCCGAACTCCCCGAGCGCGTGCTCGGCCTGCTCCACCGCCGCGTGCGAGAGCCCCCGGTGGCGCACCGGCTCGTGCGCCGCGCGCTCCAGCGCCTCCTGCCAGGCGACCCGGGCGGCGCGGGTCCTCAGGAGCGCCTCGCGGACGTCGGGGTCGGCCGGGCCCGCCGGGTCGGCGTACCCGGCGGCGACGACGGACGCGTACCGTCCGACCGACTCCAGCCAGTCCGCGAGCAGGCCGCGCAGCCGGGGCGTCTCCCAGGCCGGGTAGACGGCGTACGCCAGCATCGCGAGGAGCCCGCCGAGCAGGGTGAGCAGCACCCTCTCCCGCACGGTCTGGTCGACGCCCTCGCCGCCCATGCCGAGCAGGAAGACCACGTACGCGGAGACGCAGACCTGGCTCGCCGCGTACCCCGTCCGCATCAGCAGGTACATCCCGAAGGCGCACAGCACCGCGAGCACGGCGGAGAGGTGCGCGTCCGGGTGCGCCGAGCGCACCACCGCCGTCGCCAGGCCCACGCCGACCAGGGTGCCGCCGAAGCGGGCCACCGAGCGGGCGTACGTCTGCGAGAAGTCCGGGCGCATCACCATGACCGAGGCCATCGGGGCCCAGTAGCCGTGGCCGAAGGGGAGGGCCGCGCCGAGGAGGTAGCCGGCGGCGGTGACCACCGGGACGCGGATCGCGTGGCGCAGGACCGGGGACTCGTGGCGCAGCTCGGCGCGCACCTGGGCGAGGACGAGGGGGGCGAGCCGGACGAGGGTGGGCCGGGAGCGGGACACGCCCGTGCGGACCGGCGTCTCCGCGTGCGGGTCGGCGGTCTCCAGGACGTCGCCGAGGAGGGCGGCGAGGCGGACGGCGGCGCGGCGCGGCGGGCCGGTGAGGACGGAGCCGGTGCCGGGGGTGCGGAGGGCGGCGAGGGCCGGGGCGGGCAGGACGACCGGGTCGCCGCGGCGGATGGCGAGCGCGGCGGCGTCGAGGACGGCGGCGGCGGCGTCGAGCAGCTCGCGCACCCGGTCCCGCTGCGGCCCCTCCCCGGGGACGCCGACGGCCGGGTCCGCGAGCGAGGCCAGGACGGGGCGGATGCGCTCCGCGAGGCCCCGGGAGCCGTGCAGCTCGGCCGGGCGGCGGCGGGCCTGGCGGGGCGTGACGGCGGCGGCGTTGCGGGCGGTCATCAGCGGGACGGGGTCGAAGGGGGCGATCGGGTCGTGGCGCAGGCGGCGGGCGTAGTCCGCCTCGGCGGTGAGGGCGTCCGCGAGGGCGTCGCGCTGGGCGCCCCAGCGGCGGACCGGGAGGAGGGCGACCAGGGCGGCCTGGACGACCCCGCCCGCGAAGATCGTGGCGGCGTGGCCGGCGGCGGTGGCGACGGAGGTGGGGAGGGTGACCGTGACCAGCATCATCGCCACGTTCGAGGAGGCGATGAGGCCGGCGGTGGGGCCGGCGGCCCAGGCGAGGCCCGACAGGAACGTCCACAGGAGCAGCAGGGCGAGGAAGAGCCCGTCATGGGCGCCGGTCAGATAGCCGATGAAGGTCGACACGGCGAGGCTGGCGCCGGAGGCGAGGGCGAGGGTGGGGCGGGGGCGCCAGGAGCGCTGGAAGGTGGCGATGGCCGCCTGGAAGGCGCCGAAGGCGGAGGAGACGGCGACGGCGGGCCCGAAGAGGGCGAGCGAGAACCCGACGACGAGCGCGAGCCCCAGCGCGCCCCGCGCCGCTCCCCAGGGCTCGAGCCTCTGCCGCTCGACGCTGAGCCCGGAGCGGGCGGTCCCCTTCAAGGCCCGGAGCCAGCTCATGCGGGAAGCGTATCGCCACGATCCGGCACGAACCGGCCGTTCGGCCCCCGCCCCGCCCCTTCCCGGAACCCTGCCGGGGCGGGCGGGTGCCGAACGGCCGGTTCCCGGAACCCTGCCGGGGCGGGCGGGTGCCGCCGGGGCCGCGCTCCCGGGCCCGGGGCTACGCCCGGCCCTCGACCCCCCGCCGGTCCGGGTGCAGGGCCGCGCGGTCCGCGGCCGTCGCGCCGTGGTTCCAGCCCGCCTCGTCCCAGGCGGCGCGGACGCGGGTGGTGCGGGTCTCGGGGAAGAGTTCGTCCGTGCGGGTGGCGACCGCCGCCTCGCGGGAGGCGAGGACCGGGAGCAGGGTCGGGGCCTCGGCGGCCACCCGGCGGGAGGTGGCCGAGAGCCGGGCGCCCAGCCGGTTCGCGTACGCGAGGAGGAAGGACTGCCGGAAGGACTTCGTGCGCTTGCGGCCGCCCGCCCGCTGCTCCGCCTCCGCCCGCGTCATCGCCGCCGTCCCCTGCACCAGCAGCGAGGTGTAGAGGAGCTCCACCGGGTCCAGGTCCGCCTCGAAGCCGACCACGGTCGAGAAGCCGTGCGCCTCGTTCCACACCGCCCGGCAGTGGTTCGCCGTCGCCACCGCGTCGAGCAGGATCGCCTTCGCCTGCTCGTACGGCGCGTCCACCCCGATCCGGAGCGCGCCGGGCGCCTCCGGGGACGGTGCCCCCGCCGCGAGCGTCGCCCCGTCCAGGCTGTGCCGGGCCATCAGCTCCTGCGCCTTGGCCGTCAGCGCCTCCGCCTCCTCCGGGTAGCCGGTCGCCTCCGCCTTCGCGAGCAGCGCCCTGATCCGGCCCAGCGTCCGGGGCTCCCCGGCCGCCGGCGGCGGCAGCGCCTCCCCCGGCGCCGGGCCGACCGCGTCCAGGCGCGGCAGCCGGACGAGCAGCCGGTACAGCTCCAGGACGGACGTCGCGTACGAGAAGCGGTCCGCGGGGCGGCCGGGCCCGTCGGGGAGCTCGTCGAGCTGCGCCTCCCAGCGGTGCGGCAGCCGCCCGTACCCCGCCGTCTCCGTCCTGATCAGCCCGGCGAGCAGCCGTACGTGCTCGTCCCCGAGGTCCCGGCGGGCCGTGCGGACCAGGTCCGCGGGCTGCCAGCCGCGCCCCCACAGCGTCCGGACGAACTCCTCGCCCCGCCGCGCCAGTTCCGCGTCCGCGCCCCGGTCGGCGGCGAGCAGCGAGGCCGCCGTGTCGAGCGACCCGTCGTCGCTCGCGTACAGCGCCCCGAAGGCCTTGTCGATGGTGGTGCCCACGCCGTCCTCGCGTCCCGTTCCTCGTCCGTACGCCCGTCCCGTCTCCCTCCGATGGTCTCAGCACCGGCCACGGCCCCGTTCCTCCCGGGGCGGGGGAGGGCTCCGGGGCGGGGGCGGACCGGGGGGGCGGGCCCGGACCGGGGGGTAGGCCCGGACCCCGGGTGGGGCAGGCCCGGACCGGGGGGCAGGCCCAGCCCGGCCCGGAGGCAGGCCCAGCCCGGGGTCCGGGCCCGGCCCGGGGTAGGCCTGGCCCTACCCCGGGGACGCCCGCCAGTGGTCGTGATCGGCGGCGGCGGAGACGGTTCGCTGGGTCCATGACCGCAACCGACACCCGCAACGCAGCCGCGGCCGTCGCCGTACGGCTCCGGGGGCTCACCCGCCACCACCGGGACGTCCGCGCCCTCGACGGCGTCGACCTCGACCTCCGGGCCGGGACCTTCACCGCCGTCATGGGCCCCTCGGGCTCCGGCAAGTCCACGCTCCTGCGGTGCGCCGCCGGGCTCGACCGGCCGACCTCCGGGACCGTGGAGATCGACGGGACCGCCCTGGAGGGGCTGAGCGAACGGCGGCTCACCCTGCTGCGACGGGACCGGATCGGTTTCGTGTTCCAGTCCTTCAACCTGCTGCCCTCCCTGACCGCCGCGCAGAACACGGCCCTGCCGCTCCGGCTCGCCGGCCGCCGCCCGTCCCGCGCGGAGGTCCGGGAGGCCCTGGCCCGGGTCGGGCTCGCCGGGCGCGAACGGCACCGGCCCGGCGAGCTGTCCGGCGGTCAGCAGCAGCGGGTCGCGCTCGCCCGCGCGCTGATCACCCGGCCGGCCGTCCTCTTCGGCGACGAGCCGACCGGCGCGCTCGACTCGACGACGAGCCGCGAGGTCCTCGACCTGCTGCGGGAGCTGGTCGACCGGGACGGCCGGACGATCGTCATGGTCACCCACGACCCGGTGGCGGCGGCGCGCGCGGACCGCGTGGTCTTCCTGGTCGACGGCCGCGTGGCGGACGAACTGTCGGCCCCGGAGGTGGAGACGGTCGCCAGGAGGACGGCGGCGCTGGAGGGGCGGGGAGCGGGGCGCGGCCCGAGGGCCGAGCAGGCCCCGAGGGCCGAGCAGGCCCCGAGGGCCGAGCAGGCCCCGAGGGCCGAGCAGGCCCCGAGGGCCGAGCAGGCCCCGAGGGCCGAGGAAACCCGGGAGGCCGGGGAAGCCTCGGAGGGCTCGGAGGGCTCTGGTGCCGGGGAAGCCCGGGAGTCCCGGCACGTTCTGGGGGGCCGACAGACCCGGAGGGCATGGAGGTCCCGGGGGACCCGGCGGTCCCGGGGGACCCGGCAGAACCCGCAAGGCCGGCAGGACCCCCGATCCCGGCGGACCCCCGAACCCCCGCAGGACCCCCGAACCCCGCACCACCCGCACCCCACCGTCTCCACCACCCCCGCCGCCCCCGCCGGAGGCACCCCGTGCTGACGCTCGTCCTCGCCGGGCTGCGAGACCGCTGTGCCTCCCTCCTCGGCGCGTTCGTCGCCCTCGCCCTCGGGGTCGGGCTGCTCGCCGTCACCGGGCTCGGGCTCTCCGCCACCTTCCACGCGCCCGAGCGCGCCCCCCAGCGGTTCGCCTCCTCGCCCGTGGTCGTCACGGGCCACGACCGGCTGGTCCTCGACGTGCGGCGCGGGCCCGCCACCGCGCCCGTGGAGCGGCGGCTCGACCGTCCACAACCCGTGGAGGCGGAGCTCCTCCGCGCGCTGCGCGCCCGTTGGGCCGTCACCACGGCGGGCGGCCCCGACGCCGTCGGCGTCGACGCCCCCGCCGACCGGGTCCGGGACCTCGTCGGCAGCCGCGCCCGGGTCCTCACCGGGGCCGAACGGGTGCGCGCCGATCCCGACCCCGAGCGGGACGCCCGCGCGCTCACCGCCCTGAACGCCCTCCTCGGCACCTCCGGCGGCGTCACCGCCTTCGTCTCCGTCTTCGTCGTCGCGTCGACGTTCGCGTTCGCCGTCGCGCTGCGCCGCCGCGAGTTCGGGCTCCTCAGGACCGCCGGGGCCACCCCCGGGCAGGTCCGGCGCCTCCTCCTCGCCGAGGCCGCCGTGCTCGGCGTGCTCGCCTCCGCCGCCGGATGCGCCCTCGGCGCCCTGGGCGCGCCCCTGCTCACCCGGACGCTCGTGGACGGCGGCCTCGCGCCCGCGTGGTTCACGGTCGGCGGGGCCTCCTGGCCGTACCACGCCGCCTTCTGGACGGGCCTGGCCGTCGCCCTGACCGGCGCCTTCGCCGCCTCCCGCCGCGCCGGGCGGACCGGCCCGACCGCCGCCCTGCGCGAGGCGGACGTCGACGCCGACGTCCTGCCGCCCGGCCGGGCCCTGGCCGGGGCGGCGCTGCTCCTGACCGATCTGGGGCTGCTCGTCTGGACCTGCGCGACCGAGCCGTCCGAACTCCTGAAGCGGAAGACGTACACGACCCTCCCGATGCTCCTGATCGGCGGCACCGCCCTGCTCGCGCCGCTCCTCGTCCGGCCGGCGGCCCGGCTGCCGCTGCTCCGGGGGGGCGGTGGGGACGCTCGTGCGGGAGAACGCCGCGGCCTCCGTCCGCCGCACCGCCGCCGTCGCCGCGCCCGTCCTGGTGACCGTGGCGCTCGCCGGGTCCCTCTTCGGCTCGGCGGCGGGCGTCACGCGCGCGAAGGGCACGGAGCTCCGGGAGCACACGGCCGCCGCGTACGTGGCGAGCGGGGAGGACCTGCGTCCGGTGACCCCCCTCCCGGCCGGGGCCGTCGTCTCGGCCACCGGGGCCACCTCCGTCTTCGTACGGGACGGGGCGGAGGCCGTCGTGAAGTACGGCGCGCGGGCGGTCGCCGACCCGGCGGCCTTCGCGGACCTGGCCCGGCTCCCGGTGGTCGCCGGGGACGTGCGGGACCTGGACGACCGGTCGATCGTCGTGAACGAGGACTTCGAGCGGCGCCGGGTCGGCGGGGCGGTGGAGGTGTGGCGGGCGGACGGAAGCGGTCCGGTACGGCTGCGGATCGCGGCCGTCCTCGCGCTCGGGACCGGCGACAACGGCCCGTACGTCACCCGGGCGAACGCGCCGGGCGCCGTCCTCGACCGGATCGAGGCGCGCGGCGGCGGCGCGGCGACGGTCCGGGCCCTGGAGGCGAGCGGCGGGACCGTCGCGACCGCCGGCGCGTGGGCGGCGGCCGAGCGCCCGGCGAGCAGCCCGCAGACCCGGCTCGGCCTGGTCCTCGTCCTCGGCATCGCCCTCGTCTACACGGTGATCGGCCTCGCCGGCACCCTGCTCATGGCCACCTCGGTGCGGGGCGCGGAGCTGGCCTCGCTGCGGCTCGCCGGGGCCACCCGGGCCCAGGTCCTGCGGGTGGTGACGGGCGAGGCGGCGCTCGCCGTCGCGATCGGCGCGCTCCTCGGCCTGGTGGTGACGGCCGTCGTCCTCGGCGCCCTGGGCGCGGCCCTGGCCGCGCTCTCCGCCCCGGTCGTCCTCGCCCCGCCCTGGGCGGCGGTCGGCACGGCGGCGGGCGTGTGTGCGGCGGTCGCGGTCACCGCCTCGGCCGTCCCGGCGTGGCGCCTGACGCGCGCTTCCCACGGGGCGTGAGGAACACCTGACGCGCACCCCTCGACGGGCCCCTCGCGTGGCGCGCGGACCGTCGACCGGCCATGGTGGGACGACGGGGCGGTGACCGGGGTCGGAGCCGGGTCACCGCCCCGGCCCCGGTCCCGGCTCCGGCCACCGCCCCGACTCCGGTCACCACCCCAGTCCCGGCCACCGACCCGGCCGCCGCCCCGCTCCCGGCCGCCGTCCCGTCCTCAGCCGGTCGTCCCCAGCGGCTCCGCCGCCTCCGCCGCCTTCGCCGCCCGCCACTCCCCCGCCAGGACCGACCAGACCTCCTCGTCGTGGCGGCGGCCCCGGTACGCGTGGCTCTCGCGCAGGACCGCGTCCCTGGTCATGCCCAGGCGGCGGGCCACGGCGATGCTCGGCGCGTTGTCCGAGGAGACGACCCACTCCACCCGGTGGATCCCGCGCACCTCGATCGCCCAGTCGACGAGCGCCCGCGCCGCCCGGGTCACCAGGCCCCGGCCCGTCGCGGCCGGCTCCAGCCAGCAGCCCGCCTCGGCCGTGCCGTTCGCGGTGTCGAGCGTCCGGAGGATCACGGCGCCGACCAGGGTCCCGTCGAGCCGGATGCCGTGGATGCGGCCGGTGTCGGCCGCCGTCCTCTCCGCGTACGCCCGGAGGAAGGCCCGGCCGGACTCCAGGTCGGTGACGACGTCCGGCAGCCCGTTGCGGGCGCCGATGAACTCCCTCCCCCGGTCCATGTGCGCCAGGAACTCGTCCGCCTGCCACGGTTCGAGCGGGCACAGCTCCGCCCCGTCGTCCCCCAGGGACATCGTGTACATCGTCCTCCCCCTCCACGTCAGGATCCGGTGTCCGCGCCACAGCGTAGGAGGCCCGGCCCTGTCAGTGGCGGCTGCGAGACTCGCCGGTATGAGCGAGAGGTGGGCGCTGGCCGCCGAGGAGGAGGGGGACGGGGCGCTGCTCGCGCCCCTCGGCCCGGACGGCGCGCCCGCCGGGCCGGTGCGGCGCGAGCCGGACCTGGTGGCGGCCGTGCGGGACCGGCCGGAGGTGGCCCGGTGGGTGTGGCGGTCGACGGCCGAGACGTATCCCCGGCTGCTCGCCGCCGGGGTGCGGGTCGAGCGGTGCTACGACGTGGAGGCCGCCGAGCAGGTGCTCCTCGGGTACGAGGGGCGGCTCGGCGAGCCCCGCTCGGCCGCCGCCGCCTGGGCGCGCCTGCGGAACGCGCCGGTGCCGCCCGACCCGCCGCCCCGCACCGCCGAACCCGGCTCGCAGGACTCGCTGTTCGAGCCGCCCCGCGTGACCGCCGTGCCCTTCGAGGGGCTCCTCGCGGTCTACGCCGAGCAGCTCCGCCGCCACGACCGGGTCGAGCACCCGGGCAGGATGCGGCTGCTGACGGCCGCCGAGTCGGCGGGGACGCTGGTGGCCGCCGAGATGCACCGGGCCGGGCTGCCGTGGCGGGCCGACGTGCACCGGGAGCTGCTGAACGAACTGCTCGGCGAGCGGTACGCGGGCGGGGGCGAGCCGCGCCGGCTGGCCGAGCTCGCGGGCGAGGTGTCCGCGGCCCTCGGCCGCCGCGTCCGGCCCGACCTGCCCGCCGACGTGGTGAAGGCCTTCGCGGCGGTCGGGATCCGGCTGCGGTCCACGCGCCGCTGGGAGCTGAGCGAGGTCGACCACCCGGCGGTGGAGCCGCTGATCGCGTACAAGAAGCTGTACCGGATCTGGACGGCGCACGGCTGGTCCTGGCTGGCCGACTGGGTGCGGGACGGCCGGTTCCGGCCGGAGTACCTGCCCGGGGGCACGGTCAGCGGGCGCTGGACGACCAACGGCGGCGGGGCCCTCCAGATCCCGAAGGTGATCCGGCGGGCCGTGGTCGCGGACGGGGGCTGGCGGCTCGTCGTGGCCGACGCCGACCAGATGGAGCCGCGCGTCCTCGCCGCGATCTCCCGCGACCCGGGCCTGATGGAGGTCGCTGGCCACCCCGACGACCTGTACACCCGGCTCTCGGCCCGCGCCTTCTCCGGCGACCGCGAGCACGCCAAGCTCGCGCTCCTGGGCGCGGTCTACGGGCAGACCAGCGGCGACGGCCTGAAGAACCTGGCGGCGCTGCGCCGCCGCTTCCCGCTGGCCGTGGCGTACGTCGACGACGCGGCGAGGGCGGGCGAGGAGGGCCGGCTCGTGCGCACCTGGCTCGGCCGGACCAGCCCGCGCGCGGTCGGCGCGGGCGACGCCGAGGAGGCGGGCCTGCCCCAGGAGGGCGACGCCGAACCGGTCGTGGAGGAGGGCGAGTTCACCCCCGGGTACGCCTCGGGGAACACCCGGGCGCGGGGCCGCTTCACCCGCAACTTCGTCGTCCAGGGCAGCGCCGCCGACTGGGCGCTGCTGATGCTGGCGGCGCTGCGGCGCTCCCTCGCCGGGATGCGGGCGGAGCTGGTCTTCTTCCAGCACGACGAGGTGATCGTGCACTGCCCGGCGGAGGAGGCGGAGGCGGTCACGGCGGCGATCCGGGCGGCCGGGGACGAGGCCGGGAGGATCACGTTCGGGGACACGCCGGTGCGGTTCCCGTTCACGACGGCGACGGTGGAGCGGTACTCGGACGCGAAGTGAGGCGGGGAGGCGCGGTGCCCGTCGGCGTCGGAGACGCGGTCCGGCGGCTCACCGGGCGGAACGGGGCCCGTGCACGCGGAGCGATCGGACATCACGGATAAATCAGAAGAGATCCCTTCCCGGCGCATCCAAAGAAGCGGAATCGGGTAATCCGTAGATATGAACACTCTCAGCGCAGCAGAGAACCTGGCGGCTGGGGTTTGGCAGTCAGGCCTGGCACAGGTTCTCGGCGGTCTCATCGTCGTCGCCGTCCTCATCGGCGCGTTCATGTTCGGCATCCGTGTCCGCAACCGCGAGTCGGCGCCCCCGAAGACCGAGGAGCAGCCGCACCGGCCCGACGGCGGCCTGCCCGGCGAGTCGTCCGAGTACCGCAAGGGCGCGGAGATGCCGCAGACGGACGCCGAGCACCGGCTCATGCCGTACCAGCTCAACCACTCCGGAACCGAGACCTCGCCCGAGCCCCCGGACGAGGAGAAGCGCAAGTGGGGCGGGATCTCCAGCGGCGGCTTCGGCAGCGGCGGCACCGGCCACGGCGACTGACCGGCCGAACGCGCGGGAGCGCGACACCGGCGGCGGGGCACGGCCCCGCCGCCGGTCACGCCCGCCCGCCGCCACCGGTCACGCCCGCCCCCGCCGTGCGGGCCGCACGGTCCAGGCGCAGGCGACCGGCGGCGCAGCGCGGTCGCCTTCGTCTCCACCTCCGTCTCCGGCTCCGTCTCCGGGCGGGGCGGACCAGCGGACGCCGTCCCAGGTGCCCGTCCGCGCGCCGAGGGGGACCGGGACGGTCCAGGGGCGGCCGGAGAAGCCCTTCCCCACGGCCTTCACACAGGCCTCCTGAACGGCGAAGATCCGGGCGAACCCGGACCTTCGCGCCTCCTCGGACCGGGCCGCCAGGGCGTCGGCGTCCCCCGGCGCGCAGCAGAGCCGCAGCAGCCGGTCGCCGACGGCGGCCGGGACCTGCACGTCGACGCCGACGTCCCGGCCCCGGCCGACGGCCGCCGCGACCCAGCCCGCGGAGTGCGAGAGGCTCACCCCCAGGCCGGGCCGTCCGGGCAGGTACGGGCGGCCGCCCGGAAGCGCGGCGACCGGCCCGTCCCCGGCGTCCTCGCCGGCCTCCCGCAGCAGGAACCGCAGCAGCGTCCGCGAGGCGAGGTGCTCCGCCGCGCGCCACGGCGGCAGCCCCCCGGCGGTCGCCCGGTCCGCGGCGGCGACGGGCAGCGCGCCGAGGACCTCCTCGTTCCGGGCGACCAGGTGGTGCACGCCGTCGGCGGGCGTGCGGATCCGGCCGGACACGGCCCCGGGCACGGGCGCGCCGGACCCGTCAGACGCGGTCCGGGACACGCCGCAGGGTGCGGATCGGGCGGGCCGCCAGGAGGGCGGTGGCGGTGAGGAAGGAGACCACGACGCCCACCACGAGGACCTCGTCGGTGCCGAACGCGTCGACGGCGGGACCGGCCAGCGCGCTGCCGATCGGGTACATGCCGACGGAGCCCGCGACCTCGTAGGCGTGGACGCGGTTCAGGACCTCGCCCGGCACCTGGGTCTGCACGCTGGTGGCCCACATGACGCCCCAGACGCCGATGCCGGCGCCGACCAGCACCTGGGCGACGACGAGCAGCCAGACCGGCCAGCCGAGCACGATGCCGAGCGGGTAGAGCGGGTACGCCATCATCGCCACGGCCCCGGCGGCGAGCGGCCGCTGGGGCTTGTAGCGGATCGCGAGGAGCCCGCCGGCCACGGTTCCGGCGCCGAGCGCGGCGTTGATCAGGCCGAAGGCGCTCGCGCCGTGCTCGGGCACGATGACGCCGGCGGCCACCGAGAGCTGCGGCCCCCAGGAGAGCACCGCGTAGAACATCCAGATCAGGATGACGCCCCAGAGCCAGCTCCGGGAGCGGAACTCGTGCCAGCCGACGGCCAGGTTGCGCCACAGGCCCTCGCCGGCCGGCGGGGCGGGCACCACGCCGAGCCGGAGGGCGAACAGGCAGATCGCGCTGGTGCCGTAGGCGACGGCGGAGATCACCATGACCCAGCCGGTGGACCCGAAGCCGACCAGGGTGCCGGCCAGGGCCGGGCCGCCGAGGCCGGTGATCGCCTCGGAGGTGCGCAGCACGCCGTTGGCGCCCTGCACGTCGCGGGAGACCAGGGGCACGGTCGAGGAGGCGCCCGGCTGGAACAGGGCGTTGGCGGTGCCGGCGACGACGAGCAGCGCGTACAGCTGCCAGAGGTGGTCGATGCCGTGGATGAACAGGAGGGCGAGCAGGACGTGGGCGGTGAGGTTGGCCAGGTCCGCGATGATCATCATCCGGCGGGCGGTGAACCGGTCGGCGAGCACCCCGCCGAACAGCACCAGGCCGGCGAACGGGGCGACCAGGAAGGCCATCGAGTACCCGGCGGTGTCCAGGCCGTACCCGCCGCTGAGCAGACCGGCCGCGACCGCGACCGGCAGCATGGCCCAGCTCAGCAGGCCGGCGCTGCGGGCGACGAAGTAGTACCGGAAGTTGCGGGACCAGATCGCCGGCTCGTCCGGGGACGGTCCCGTCGCCCGCGTCCCCGGCTTCCCCGGCTCCCCCGGCGGTCCTCCGTCGGGCCCGTCCTTCGTCAGCGGGGGCGCCGCCGCCGGAGTGGGCTCTGCCAAGCGTTCTTCCATGACCCTTCAGTCCTTCGGTCGTTGATCGGGGTTCGGGGGGCGGGGGTTCGGGAGGGCGGAGGTTCGGGGGCCGGGGTTCAGCGGTCTTCGGGGCCGGTGCGGGGCGGCGGGGCGAGTTCGTCGAGCGCGACCGGTTCCAGGCCGCGTTCGAGCAGGCCCTCGACGATCGCGGGAAGGGCCGCCACGGTCTGGCTCCGGTCCCCGGCGCCCTCGTGCATCAGCACCACCGAGCCGGGGCCGACGCCCTCCAGGACGGTCTTGGCGATCTGCCCGGGCCCCGGCCGCGACCAGTCGCGGGCGTCCACGTCCCACATCGTCAGGGTGGCCGGGTGCCCGGCCAGGACGGCGAGCACCTCGGGGCTCAGCGCCCCGTACGGCGGCCGGAACCAGGCCGGGGCCGCGCCGGCCACCCGGTCCAGCTCCTCCGTCGTCCGGTCGATCTGCTCGCGCAGCTGCTCCGGCGTCAGGTCGAACAGGAAGGGGTGCGACCAGGAGTGGTTGCCGAGGCCGTGGCCGCCCGCGACGATCCGGCGCACCTCGTCGGGCAGCGCGGCGACGTGGTGGCCGACGCAGAAGAAGGTGGCCCGGGCCCCGTAGCGGTCCAGGATCTCCAGGACCTGCCGGGTGAAGACCGGGTCGGGGCCGTCGTCGAAGGTGAGCGCCACCTTCGGGACGTCCCGGCGGCCGTGCTCGAAGCAGCGCCCGGACGCCGTCAGGGCCTTCTGGGCCGGTTCCCCGCGCCGTACGCCCTCGAAGTACTCCTCGGCCCGGCCGGTCAGGGTGCCGCCCTCGGCGGTCACCCGGGCGAGCTCGCCCGGCGCGGCCAGGGCCCGTTCCGCGAGCTGCCGGGCCGTGACGGAGCCGAAGCGCGGCCGGGGCGGAAGGAGCCAGGGGTCCGCGCGGTGGACCTCCAGGCCGGCGGCCGTCATGGGGCCGTCGAGCAGGCCGTTGGTGCTGTCCAGGACCACGGCCGGGGGCTCGCCGCCGTCGAAGTCCCGCAGCCAGACGATGAGTTCGGCGACCCGGGCGGCGCCCCAGTCGCGCGGCTCCCCCACCGGGCGCCCGGCGCCGTCCAGGACCTCGACCCGGTAGCCCGCCTCGGTCCAGGCGATCCCCGCGTACCTCTTCGTCACCGGTGCCATCAGTCCCCCAGCGCGATCGCCTCGGCGACGATCAGCCGCTCGACCCCGCGCAGGAACTCCTCCGTGCCCGCGCGGTCGACGACCGCCGGGTCGGCGGTCATGGCGAGGTCGAGGGCGCCCGGGGCGGTCAGCACGTCCACCGCCATCGAGACGTTCCTGCGGGCCGGGAACTCCGTCGGCCAGCGCAGTTCGGTCCGGCCGATCAGCTCGCTCAGCGGCGCCTTCGGCCGCTCGACGTCGTCGAAGGGCCCGACGCCGGGGTCGCGGGTGTCGTTCCACCAGTACGAGTGGTCGGCCGCCTCCCCCTTCTCCACCAGGAGCGCCACCTCGCGGTCGAGCGCCCACTTGTCGTACGCGGCGTGCCGGAACGCGCCGAAGGCGACGGACCGCGTCCGCCGCACCGCGTCCTCGAAGTCCCGGTCCGCGTCCGTGAGCCGGAACAGCGCCTCCTGCGCCACCGTGCTGACCGAGGCGGCGGCGGACGGCTGGAAGCGGTTGCCCACCACGACCTGGAAGAGCACGTCGGCGCTCCCGGACATCCGGGCGAGCTGGTGGGCGGCCGCCCCGAGGAGCACGGCGGCGTCGCTGACCTCCAGCTCCGCCGCGACCCGCCCGACGGCGACCGCGAGGGCGGGCGAGCGCAGCAGCGCGTTGGGGAACCTGCGGTCCGGCACGTCCGCGAGCTCCGGCGCCGCCGGCTCCCGGAAGATCCGCCGGGGGCCCTCGGTGAGCTGCTCGATCCAGTAGCGGCGGGCCGCCTCGTCGCGGCGGCGGCCGAGCGGCGAGGCCTGGACCCCGGCGGCCTCCAGGGGCTGGAGGGCGGGGCGCGCCGCGCGCAGCGACTCGGCGGTCTCGCCGGCCTGGACGGACTCCAGGTCGCGGAGCAGCCGGCCGAGGCCCCAGTAGTCCATGCCGGTGTGCGCCCCGGCCAGGACGAGCCGGTGGACCAGGCCGCCGGACTCGATCAGGCCGACCCTGAGGGGCCACTCCCGGGTGTGGTCGAAGGGGCGCCCGGCCAGCTCGCCGAGGAAGGCGGCGCCGTCCTCGGCGGAGCGTCCGGCCGGGCCCGTGCGGACCTCCACCGGGAGCGCGCCGCTGCCGTCCACGACCTGTTCGAGCCCGTCCTCGCCGTCCGGCAGGAACCGGGTGTGCAGGCTGTCGTGGAGCAGCAGCAGCTCCTTCAGGTCCGCGAGCACGCGGTCGACGGGGCGGGGCGGGGAGACGGGGAGGTGGACCGGCAGGTTGTACCGGGGGGCGTCGTCGCCGAGCCGGGTGACGACGCCCCAGATGGCCCGCTGGCCCCAGGTCGCCGGTCCTCTTCCGGCCCGTGCGGAGTCCAGCCTGATGGTCCGCTCCTCAGCCGTGGTCATGGTGTTCCAGCCTTCCCTTCGGGTGCCTCGTCGGGTGTCTTTCGGAGTCGCTGCCGGAGTTGCCGTCGAAACCTTCTGCCGGAGTCCGGGCGGGGCGGCGGGGGGCCCCGGGGGGGGGGGGGGCCCCCCCGCCCCCCCCGGGGGCCCCCCCCCCCCCCCCCCGAGCGCCCCCGGGGGGGGGGCCCCGCGCGGGGGCGGGTTGTGGCCCCCCGCGCGGGGGGGGGGGGGGGGGGGGGGGGGGGGGGCGGGGGGGGGGGGGGGCCCCCCCCCCCCCCCCGCCCGGGGTCACTCCCCGCCGCCCTCGAAGAGCGCCACGTGCGTGCGGCCCGAGCGCGGGTCCGTGTCGCACAGCACGATCCGCCGGTGGTCCCGCCCCCACTCCCGCCAGTGGTCGGCGAGGTCCAGCCAGAGGCTGGTGCAGTAGCTGCCCGGGGCCACCCGGTGCACCGGGCCGTCGTGCCCGGGCACGTCCCCGGTGACCCAGGGGCCGAGCACGAGGAGCGTGCCGTCCTCGACGGGCTCCCGGCCGAGGGCGTCCGCCGGCGAACCGGCCGCGTGCGCCCGGACGAACCGGGGGCCGCCCTCGTACCGGCCTTCGTCCCCGCCGTCCTTGCCGGCGGCGAGGACGAGCGCGGCGGCCGAGTCCACCAGCGGGGTGTCCCGGACCAGCGGGAAGGGGGTCGGCAGGGTGGTCTGTTCGAGGACCGCGATCACCACCTCCGCCGCCCGTCCCGCCTTCGCGTACGCCGAGGCGATCCGCAGCGCGGTGAAGGGCGCGGCCAGGCCCTGCTGGGCGACGGAGAAGTTGGCCGCCCGGCCGCCGAGGCGGTCGGTGAGGTAGGGCGCGACGGCGGTGAACGGCACCACGTCCGGGAGGGCGTGGGTGACGATCAGGAGCTCGGGCCTGCTGCCGCCGACGCCCTCGTCGGCGACGAGCAGGTCCGCGAGGTCCCGGTGCCGGACGTGCCGGCCGCCGTCGAACAGCTCCTCGTCCGGCTTCTCCCCGAAGGGGGCCAGCAGGTCGCGGAAGTAGTCGAGCGCGGCCCGCCGGTCGTCCGGCTCCCGCCCCTCGGGCGAGCGGACCGCGGCGGCGGCCCGGACGGCGAGACCGCTCATGGTGTCCCCTCCTCTTCGCGGAGCGCGGCCTCGACGTAGTCGGCGAAGGAGCCCACGGTCCGCAGGTGGTCGATGTCGAGCGCCTCCGGGTCGACCGAGATGCCGGTCGCCTCCTCGACGGTCATGAGGAGCCCCAGGACGGCGAGGGAGGTGAGCTGGAGCTCGTCGAAGAGCGCGGTCTCCTCCGTGAGCCCGGTGACGGGCCGCTCCAGGACCTCCCCGAGCGCCTTCTCGATGGTGAGGATCAGTTCCTGACGGCTCATCGGGAACCGCCCCCCGCCCGGTGGGTGATCACCATCGCGCCGAAGGTGGCGCCCAGGCCGACGGAGACGAGGAGGTAGTGGGCGCCGTCCACCAGGCGGCCCTCGTCGCGCAGGGTGGTGTAGTTGACGAAGACGTCCGAGGCGAAGGTGTGGCTGTAGCGGGGGACGTTGTCCAGGAAGACCTTCTCCGGCTCCACCCCCAGCTCCTTGATCGTCTGCCGCCAGGCCAGCTTGTTGACGTTGTGCGGGATGACCAGGTCGACGTCGTCGAGCGTCAGCCCGGCCTCCTCCACCGCCCGGTGGATGACCTCGGCGATCCGGCCGCCGTACTGCTCCCCGAACTCGGTGTTCTGCTCGGGGGTCAGCTCCAGCCACTGGGCGTACTCGCCCAGGGTCCGGGTGGCGAAGGACCGGACCACGTCGCCCTCGCCGTCCAGGGTGATCAGGCAGGAGGCGGCGGCGTCGGCCATGATCGAGGTGTTGGGGACGTGCTGGACGACCGGCGAGTACGCCTGCTCGCCGGTGACCATGAGGGCGTACGCGCCCTCGCCGCCCTCCGCGCGGAGCAGTTCGCCGAGCACCTCGATGGCGCCGAGGCTGCTGACGCAGGCCTGGTGGCTGAGGCCGAAGGCCTCGGCGCCGGCGAGCCCGAGGTCGTCGCCGACCCGCCGCGCGATGTCCACGTCGGCGGGGGCGACCGCCTGGGTGACGTGGGCGTAGGCCAGGTAGTCCACCCGGCCGCCCTCCGGGAGGGCGGCCAGGGCGCCGCGCGCGGCGGGCGTCAGCAGGTCGAGCAGCGGGAGCTCGGGGTCGTACCGGAGCCTGTCGAGGCCGTAGAACTTGCGGAAGACGCCGAGCTGCGCCCGGTGCAGTCCGAGCCGCTCGCCCAGCTCCTCGATCCGCACGCTGCGCCCGGGCAGGTACGACTCGATCCGCTCCAGGGTGATCGGACGGTCCCCGGCCGGCCGGGGACCGGTGGTCGGCAGGCCCATCAGGACTTCACGACCTCGGCGCGGATCAGCCACAGCCGGTTGGCGCCGCGGCGGTCCCTCGGCTGCACGTCGTACGGCCAGCGTCCCTCGCCGGCGCCGGGCTGGCCCGGCTCGCGCAGGTCGGTGGTCTTCCAGCCGTTCGCGGTCAGGAACTCCTCGGGCTCGTCGGTGCCGAAGATCCACGGCGTGCCGTCGGAGGCGAGGGTGTCCAGGAAGCGCTTCGAGAACGGGCTGCGCAGCAGGGCGCGGCCGAGGATGTCGAAGGCCAGGTGGCTGCCGGGGGCGGAGGCGGAGGCGAGCAGCCGGAGCAGCCCGGCGGCCTGGTCCTCGGTGAGGAAGAAGGTCAGCGCCTCGGCGACCCACAGGGTCGGGCGGTCGCGGTCGAAGCCGGCGGCCTCCAGGGCGGGCAGCCACTCCTGGGTGAGGTCGGCGGAGACCTCGCGCCGGTCGACCCGCGGCTCGGCCCCGAGGGCGGCGAGCCGGCGGCGCTTCTCGGCGATCAGGAGGGCGTGGTCGACCTCGTACAGCTCGACGCCGTCCGGCCAGTCGAGCCGGAAGGCGCGGGTGTCCATGCCGGCCGCGATCAGCACGACCTGCTGGATCCCGCTCTCGGCCAGGACGTCCTTGATGGCGTCGTCCAGGAACCGGGTGCGGATGGAGATGAAGGGCAGCAGGCCGCCGCCGGCGTAGCGCTCGATCAGTTCGAAGCCCCGGGGTGCGGCCAGTTCGCGGGCGAACGGGTCGACGAACAGCGCGTCCTCGCGCTCGGACTCCTCGGCGCGGGCCGCGGCCATCCACTGGGCGGTGTAAGAGACTGCGTCCATGGTGAAGACCCCTCCTCGGGATCAGGCGAAGAACGCCTTCTCGATGGTGGCGAGGGTCTGGAAGTCCTCGATGTCGATGTTGTCGAAGTCGATCTCCACGCCCGCGGCGTCCTCGATCGTGTAGACGAGCTCGACGAAGGCGAGCGAGTCGACGAGGCGGCTCTCGATGAGGTCGACGTCGGAGGCGAGCTCGGTGCGCTCGGGGTGACGGCCGAGGATCCAGTCCCGGACCTTGTCGATACCTGCGGAACTCATGGCATTCCCTTCAGAGTCACTGATCCAGCGGAATGGGTCGGTCTTGTGCGGGCCGGTCCTGTGCGGGCCGGTCCTGTGCGGAGGTGGTGGTGGCCGCGACGGCGATCGCGAAGCCGGCGTCGTGGCTGATGCTCACGTCGATCGGGCCGACCCCGGCGGTACGGGCCAGCTCGGCCGCCCGGCCGGAGAGCCGGACCCCGGGCCGGCCGCCGGGGCCGCGCAGGACCTCGATGCCCTGCCAGGGGACGGGCCTCCCGACGGAGCCGAGCAGCTTGAAGACGGCTTCCTTGGCGGCGAGGCGCCCGGCGATCCCCGACGGGTCGGGAGCGCCGTCGGGGGTCCGGGAGGCGGCGAGCTCCTCGGCGGAGAGGAAACGCCCCAGGAGGGGGCCGGGGTCGGGGTCGGGAACGGGATGGGGGCCGGGGTCGGGCCCGGATCGCGCACCGGGGTCGGTCCCGGTTGCTGTTCCTGTTCCGGGTCCGGGTCCTGTTCCGGGCCTCAAGAGGTCGCGGACCCGGGAGAGCGGGACGAGGTCGACGCCGATCAGGGGCCGGGTCACGGCGCTTCGACGGCGGCGGCGCTCACGGCCGCGGCGGCCTCGCGCACCGCGCCGAGCGCGGCGTCGAGGTCCTCCTCGAAGTGCTCGGTCAGGACGGCGAGCCAGCGCTCCAGGCCGAAGGCCACGCAGGAGGTGTAGGCGTGCTCGCCGGACTCCAGGCGGATCCCGCAGCGCTCGCCGAAGAAGTTGCGGTGGGTGTTGACGGAGGCGATCGCCAGGTCGCCGTACTGGAACTCGTACTTGACCGGGCTGAGCTTCTGCATCAGGGCGCGGCCGCCGTCGTTCCGGAAGAACGGGTCGCTCGCCGCCTCCCTGCCCAGCTCGATGCCGAGCGCGGCGGCGAAGGCCCCGATCCGCCCGGTGAAGCGGGTCAGGACGCGCTGGGTGTGCTCGAAGCCGCCGAGCGCGACGATCTCGCGCATCTGGAAGCTGGCGAGGCGGCGCAGCCCGCCGTAGTGGTCCTCGTTGCGGAAGCAGCGGTTGACCAGGGTCACCAGGGCGTCGTCGGCGACCTGGCCGCCCTCGTGGAAGAGGTAGGCGCCGTAGCAGGTGGCGTGCGGGAGTCCGTACCGCGCCTCGGCCACCGCGCCGGGGCCGAACTTCCCCTCCACCGGCTTGAACTGGTCCTCGGACAGGTCGAGCGAGCCCGCGACCCAGGCGAGGTGGGGGAAGTTGGTGTAGACGTCGAACTTCTCCAGGTCGGTCACCGGGAAGAGCGGCGGGGCGCTGATCTCCTCGGCGCCGTCCGCGAGCCCCCAGCCGGCGAAGACCCCGTCCAGCTCCCGGACGAGCCGGGTGGCCCCGGGTCCGAGGATGGCGAGCGCGGGCGCGCCGTCGCTCCCGGTCAGGCGGTTCATCGGACGATTCCCGTCTTCTCGAGGTACTTGGCGGTCTTGCGGAAGGTGCGCAGCTCGGCCTCGGCGCGGGCCGGGGACTCCAGGAGGGCGCGGCGCAGCTCGTGCGGGCGCTCCAGGCCGGCGTCGCGGTAGACCTGGGGGTGGTAGAGCGACTCGAAGCTGTGCTTCATGTAGCGGCGCAGATAGGTGGAGACCTGGTCCAGCTCCTCCTCGGTGGCGGTCTGCCTGAGGTCCTGGTGGAGGAGGTTGACCAGTTCGCGGCCGAAGGCGATGTGCCGGGACTCGTCCTGGTGGTGGATGCGGTTGATGCCGCGGATGGTCTCGTGCAGCCGCTCGTCCTCGGCCATCGCCGAGTTGAAGTGGTCGACCAGCTCCTCGAAGATCAGGATGCGGGCGAAGACGAGCAGGCTCTGGATCTTGTCCGAGGGCACGGCCGCCTCCGCGCCGCCGGCCGGCTGGCGGTAGATCTTCCCGCCGTAGCGGAGGCAGAATTCGGCAAAGAACCACATGTGCTCGTTCTCCTCACCGATGAAGTGGTGGAAGAACTCCGACGGCGTTTCGAAACCGGCGGTGTGAATCCGGTTGACCACCTCGATGAGCAGTTCCCGGATTCCGTGCACGTTGAGGCTGTAGAAATTGATGCTCTCGTGCTTGGAAAGCGCGTGGAGCTGCTGCGGAGTGAGTTTCTCGGCCCATTCCGTCCCGTACGTGGTGGTGAGCTCGGGGCTCATCCACCACATGTCCTCGGGGAGCCGGTCCGGCCACTCGAACAGCCGGTACGGGTTGTAGTAGTCGTCGATCGACTTGGTGGCGAGCCGGTCCAGAATTCCTCGGAACCGGTCGTTCCGGTCGATCACGTCGCTGACCATCGCGCGATGTCTCCGTTCGCTTCGAGGGCTCTTCGCTGATTCCAGACTGGCCCCCGGGGAGGGGGGCCATCAATGCCCGGAACAGGCTGCCGAATTCGGTCAGTGGACGGATCGGCGCGACGACCTCCCGGACCTCAGGGAGAAGGCGGGCCGGCGTCCCCCCGCCACCCGGCGAGTTCCGCGCGCAGGGCGGCGTTCTCCTCCTCCAGGTGCGCGATGCGCCCGCGGACCGGCGCCAGGGCGTCGGCGAGCTCCTCCTGGCTGAAGCGCGGGGTGATGTGGTTGGAGCAGTTCCAGGCGAACGCCTCGACCCGGATCGTGACGAGCTGCTCGACCGTCCCCTCGGTACGGGTCGAGTCCAGGCGCCCGGCGAGCACGGGGTCCTCCCCGGCCGGCACGGCGGTGGCGCGGCCGAACACCTTGAGGCGGGTCCGGCGGGCGTGGTCGATGAAGAAGAGCGCGACCCGGTCGTCGCCGCGCAGGTTGCCGGTGGTGATGTACTGCCGGTTGCCCCGGACGTCCAGGTACGCGAGGGTGCGCGCGTCCAGGACGTGGACGAAGCCCGGCGGGCCGCCCCGGAACTGGATGTACGGCCAGCCGCTCTCGCTCACGCTGGAGAACAGGAAGCCGTCGAGGCCCCGGATGAAGTCGGCCGCGTCGCCGGTGAGCGGCTCGGGCCCCCCGTCCGGCTCCCGCAGGCGCCGGCCGGCGGCCGTGGCGCTGCCCATCTCCTCCTGCGCCTTGCGCACGGAGGGGGTGTACGCGATGTGGTCGTAGCGGCTCACGCGGGGCTCCCGGAGGTCAGGTCGACGTGGTCGTAGCGGCTCACACGAGGCTCCCCGAGGGTCAGGTCGACGTGGTCGTAGCGGCTCACGCGGGGCTCCCCGGGGGTCAGGTCGACGTGGTCGTAGCGGCTCACGCGGCGCTCCCCAGGGACAGGTCGACCAGGCCGGCCCGGGCGGCGAGGACGCCGGCCTGGAAGCGGCTCCCGGCCGACAGCTCCTGCATGATCGCGGCCACGTGGCGGCGCAGGGTCCGCTCGGACATGCCGACCCGGCGCGCGATGGCCTCGTCCTTGGCGCCGGAGGCGAGCAGGTCGAGCAGGGTCGCCTTCAGGTCCCCCATCGTTCCGGCGTACCCGGACGCCCCGGAGTCGAAGTCGAACGCGGACTCCCAGACCCGGGCGTGCAGCCCGGCGAGGAAGGCGGCGACCGCGCCGTCGTAGACGACGGCGATGGCGTCGCCCTCGCCGGCCGGGATGAAGGCGGTCTTCCGGTCGAAGACCAGGAAGCGGTCGCGCACCTCCTTGGTGGTGCGCACCTGCCCTCCGGCGGGCAGGACCTCGCCGAGGTGGGCGCGGGTGTCGGAGTCGCCGCGGGCGGTGTGGGGGTAGAGGATCCGGCCCTGCGCGCCGCGCCGCAGCACGTCGAGGACGAGGGGGCGGGCGAGGCGCAGCTCGGGGGTCTCGCGGGCCACGCAGGGCTGCATCACCAGGACCTCGGTGGTGCAGGCCTGGGCGGCTTCGAGGAGGCGCAGCTCGATCTCCTCGCGGTCGTCGGTGATCACCACCGCCTCGGCGCGGGCCCGGGACTGCTTCTCGAAGGCCGCGACGAAGGAGCTGAGCTGTCCCTTGAACCCGGCGAGGCGGCGGCGTCCGTCGAGGATCTCCCGCTCCAGGGGGACGAGCAGTTCCATCTGGGCGGCCTCCGGGCTGACCGCGACCAGCCGTCCGGCGCCGCCCTCGGCGGGCTTGACCAGGCGCAGTTCGCGCAGCACCCGGACCGCCTGCTCGGCCCGCCGGAGCGGGACGCCCAGCTCGTCGGCGATCCCGGACGGGCTGAAGTCGGCGCGCCCGAGGGCGCGTTCGTAGAACGTGACCACGAACTCGTCCACTTCGGCGGTCCGTCGGCCTTCCTGTCGTGGGATCTGTGTCGCGGTTTCCATCGTCACCTCGTTCTGGTCGCACGGATGTGATCGGCAGGGGGAACGGCGTGGCAGACGTGCGGGAGCCCCCTGTGGGGCGGCTCCGGGAACGCTTCGGGAACGCTGCGGGCAACGGTCTTCGGGCAACGGCTGTGCGGTGCGGCCACCGTATGGCTCCGGTCTGGGCGGGCTCCTACAGCCGGACCAGAGGACCGGAAGCCGCCGGAGGACCACGCCCGCGCCGGCGCACCGGTGCCGACCTGTGGTTCCGGCGCCCGCCGCAGGTATGCCCGTGGCAACCGGCAGAACTGGCGTGACTGCCGGAGCACTTGCCCTTCCGCTCCTTCAACTTCCCGCAACAAAGAGGAGGGTGGCGGGGGCTGCCGCGCACCCACGTCCACACCGGGACAGGCACGGGCACAGGCACCGAATCAGGCACCGAATCAGGCACAGGCACCGACACCGACACCGACACCGACACCGGATCAGACTCAGACTCCGGATCAGAATCAGGATCAGGCGCAGGCTCAGGCTCAGGCTCAGACGAGACCGTCCTCGTACCCGCCCCCCGCCTCCGCCCCGCCCTCCGCCCCTGCGTCGGTGCCGGCTCCCGGTCCCCGCCCGCACCGGGTGAGCTCACGGGCGCGGGAGAGGTGTTCGCAGGCGAGGCGTTCGGCACCGTTCTGCTGGTGCGCGGCGCCGATGCGGCGCAGCGCGAGGACCTGCCCCTCGGTCCAGTCGGCCTGCCGCGCGAGTTCCAGGGCGCTGCCGAACAGCTCCAGGGCCCGGGCGTCGTTCGCCAGGGCCCGGTGGCACTCGGCGCGCCGGAGCTGGGCGGCGGCCTGGGCGCGCGGCTCGCCGTCGGCGACGGCGGCGAACAGGCTGGCGGTCGCGACCTTGAGGCAGTCGCCGGTGTACATGCCCGTCGAGAGGTAGGGGTGCAGGCTCTCGGCGAGGCGCCAGGCGACGGCGGTGAAGCCGGAGCCGGACGCCTGGAGGACGGCTCCGGCCAGGTTCTCCCGCTCGTCGTCCAGCCACTCCGCGGCCTCGCCGTGGTCCGAGAAGACCAGCGCGGCCGAGGGGGCGGGGGGCGTCCCGGCGGCCGGGGCCGTCTCCGCCGGGTAGAGCAGCCGGGCCGCCGCGTCGGCGTGGTAGAGGTACCAGTCGAAGAGCCGCTGGCGGGCGGCGTGCGCCTCCTCGCGACCGGCCAGCTCGCGGGCGTAGGAGCGCAGCAGGTCGTGGAGTCCGAACCGGCCGGCCGCCCGTTCCCGTACCAGGTGGGCGTCGGTCAGGACCGCGAGGAGCCCGGCCGCTTCGGCCGAGGTCGAGTCCGCGAGGGCCGCGGCGCCGTCCACGGTGAGGTCCGGGCCGGGCATCAGGCCGAGCAGCCGGAACATCCGCCGGGCCGCGGTCGGGAGCGCGCGGTACGAGAGGTCGAAGGCGGCCCGCACCGTCGAGCGCCGGTCTCCTTCCACGCGCAGCCGGCTGAGCATGTCGTCGCCGGGTAACTCGGCGGAGTAGTCGGCGATGCGGGCGTCGCGGGCGAGCAGGTTGGCCCCGGCGATCCGGATGGCGAGCGGCAGGCCGCCGCAGACCCGGACGAGCCGGCGGGCCGCCTCCTCCTCGGCCGCGACCCGGCTCTCGCCGATGGTGGCGGCGAGCAGCCGCCGGCCCTCGTCCGGGTCGAGGACGTCGAGGACGAGCTGGTGGGCGCCGTCGCTGGCGACGAGGCCGGCGAGCCGGCTGCGGCTGGTGATCACCACGGCGCAGCCGCGGGCGCCGGGGATGAGGGGCCGGACCTGTTCGGCGTCGCGGGCGTTGTCGAGGACGATCAGCGTCTGCCGGTCGGCGAGCAGGGTGCGGTACAGCGCGGCGGCCTCGTCCTCGTCGGCGGGCAGCTGGTCGGGCGGGGCGCCCAGGGCGCGGAGGAACTGCGCCAGGACGTCGGCGGGGCGCAGCGTCGGGAGCGGGGAGTGGCCGCGCAGGTCGACGAACAGCTGCCCGTCCGCGAAGTGTTCGCGCCGGGCGTGCGCCCAGTGCTTGGCGAGGGCGGTCTTGCCGACTCCGGGCGCGCCGACCACCGCCACGACGTGCGCGCGGGCCGCCGGGTCGGGCGAGACGAGGGCGTCCAGCTCCCGCATCTGCCGCCGCCGTCCGACGTAGGAGCCGGCCGTGGCGGGGAGCTGGGCGGGGAACGGCCCGGAGGGGGCGCGTTCGGGCTGCGCGGGGCGGCCGGGACGCCGCGCGGGGGGAAACTGCTGGCGCAGGACCCGGAGGTGGGCGTCGCGGACTTCCGCGCTGGGCGCGATGCCGAGTTCCTCGTCGAGGCGGTCGCGCAGCCGGTTGAAGACGTTGAGGGCGGCGGCCTGTTCGCCGGAGCTGGCGAGGGCGAGGATGAGCCGGGCGTGCAGGCCCTCGTGCAGCGGTTCGGTGTTGACCATGTCCCACAAAACCGGGACGGCCTCCTCGGGGCGGCGCAGCAGCAGCGCCGTGTCGGCGTGCAGGAGCGCCGCCTTGACCCGCCGCTCGTTGACCACGACGGCGGCGGGGTGCTGGCGCAGGACGGGGTCGGCGTCCGCGAGCACCGGTCCGCGCCACCACCGCAGGGCCCGGGTCAGGGACTCGTAGGCGGAGGCCGGGTCGGGGGCGCGGTGCAACCGCTCGGCCTGGTCGAGGAGTTCGTTGAAGTGGCCGAGGTCGATCTGGTTGCGGGGCGCTTCGAGGAGGTAGCCGGTGGGCGTCCGGACGACGGTGGGCGGCGGCCCGTTCCGCGCCCCGCCCTGTTCGAGGAGCCGCCGCACCTGGCTGACGTACGTGTGCACGAGGCTCTGATGGGAACTGGGCGGTCCGGACGGCCAGAGGACGTCGGTGATCTCCTGCTGGGTGGAGGGCTCGGGGTGCTTGAGCGCGAGCAGTCCGAGCAGGCGGCGCAGCATCGGGCTGGTGACGGGGACGGGGGTGCGGCCGCGCTGGAGGGAGAGCGGACCGAGGATGAGCAGCCGGGGCCGGCCGGCGCCGCGCGGCGACGGTCCTGCGCGGTCGGCGGCAAGCAGTTCTCCCAGTTCGCCGCTGCTGAGCCCGAGCGCCTCGGCGAGCCGCTGGAGGGTCCGCGACTGGGGCCGCTGGACCCGCCCGCGCTCGATGTCGCGCAGCGCCCTGGTGCTGATCCCGGCCCGCGAGGCGGCCGTCTCCTGACTCAGCCCGGCCCGCCGGCGAAACGCCCGGAGCCGTAATCCGAACGGCCCCCGCTCACCTCCCGGACCCTCCTGGGGGACCCCCGTGGCCGACGTCCTCCCTGACATGGCATCCCCCTCATCCGACGACCGCGAACCGTCGATCATGACCGGCGGCGGCCGTGCGGGCCGCGCGCGGCCGACTCTGCAGAGGCTTCGTCAATGATCAGTTTGGACTAGACCAATGCCCCGGGCAAGGGCACGCTCCTCCCCGGCACGCCTGCGCGTGCGCGCGCGTGCGCGTGCGCGCGCGTGCGCGTGCGCGCGGTGCCGTGAGGCCCCCTGGCCACCGCCGGACGACGACGGCAGGAGGACAACAGAAAAAGCCGGGTCAGAATGATCTGACCCGGCTTCCCTCTGAGCCGCCTTCGGGATTCGAACCCGAGACCTACGCATTACGAGTGCGTTGCTCTGGCCAACTGAGCTAAGGCGGCAAGCCATGCGGTCCCATGGTGGGTGCAGCGGCGTCGCCAAGTCTACACAGTTTCCGGGGGTGGTCCGACCACCCCCGGAGAGGGCCTACGAGCAGCGCTTTCCCTTCTGGGGAGGGGTGCCTTCGAGGAGGTAGGTGTTGATCGCCGTGTCGACGCAGTCGCTGCCGCGGCCGTAGGCGGTGTGGCCGTCGCCCTCGTAGGTCAGGAGGGTGCCGGAGGAGAGCTGGCCGGCGAGGGACTCGGCCCACTTGTACGGGGTGGCCGGGTCGCGGGTGGTGCCGACGACCAGGATCGGGGCGGCGCCCTCGGCCGTGATGCGGTGGGGGCGGCCGGTGGCCGGGGACGGCCAGTAGGTGCAGTTGAGGGCCGCCCAGGCGAGGCCCGCGCCGAAGACCGGGGAGGCCTTCTCGAAGGACGGGACGGCCTGCGCCGCGTCGGCGGGGCCGCGGTAGGCGGCCGGCAGGTCGAGGCAGTTCACGGCGGCGTTGGCGGCCATCAGATTGGCGTACTCGCCGTTCGGCTCGCGCTCGTAGTAGCTGTCCGCGAGCGCCAGGAGGCCCTCCCCCCGGCCGCCCTTCGCCTGGGTGAGGGCCTCGCGGAGCTGGGGCCAGGCGCCCTCGTCGTACATCGCCGCGATCACGCCCGTGGTGGCGAGGGACTCGCCGAGCTTCCGGCTCTCCCCCGTCGGCAGCGGCTCGGCGTCCACGGCGCGGAAGAACCTCTTCAGCTCCTCGCCGGCCGCCGGGACGGAGCCGGTGCCGAGCGGGCAGTCCGCCGTGGCGACGCAGTCGGCGGCGAAGGCGCGGAAGGCCGTCTCGAACCCGGCGGTCTGGTCGCGGTTGAGGTCCAGCGCGGGGAGCGAGGGGTCCATCGCCCCGTCGAGGACGAGCCGCCCGACCCGGCCGGGGAACAGCTCGGCGTAGGTGGCGCCGAGGAACGTGCCGTACGACGCCCCCACGTAGTTCAGCCTCTCGTCGCCGAGGACCGCCCTCAGCACGTCCATGTCGCGGGCCGTCTCGACGGTGGAGACGTGCGGCAGGACCTTCCCCGAGCGCTGCGCGCAGCTCTCCGCGAACTCCTTGAAGGCGGCGCCGAGCGCCTCGGTCTCGGCCGCGTCGTCGGGGGTCTGGTCGACCTGCGTGTACGCGTCCATCCTCGGGCCCGTCAGGCACTCGACCGGCTCGCTGCGGGCGACCCCGCGCGGGTCGACGGCCACCATGTCGTAGCGGGCGCGGACGGGCGCCGGGTAGCCGACGCCCGCGTACCCCTGGAGGTAGCCGACGGCGGAGCCGCCGGGCCCGCCGGGGTTGACCAGGAGCGAACCGATCCGCTTCCCCGGCCCCGTGGCCCGCACCCGGGAGACCGCGAGCTCGATCTCCCCGGCCTCCGGCTTCGCGTAGTCGAGCGGGGCCTTCAGGGTCGCGCACTGGAAGCCCTCCACCCCGCAGTCCCGCCACTGCAGCTTCTGCGCGTAGAACTTCTTCAGCGCCCCGGGCGCGGCGGAGGGCGCCGGCTGGCCCTGGGCCGTCGTGCGGGGCGCGGCGGCGTCGCTCCCGCCCGAGCAGCCGGAGAGGAGGAGCCCGGCCGCGGCGAGGGCCGCGGCGGACGTACGGAGCAAGCGCCTGGAGTCCATCCCCGGAGCGTATCCGGACCGGTCGGTACGCAACGTGTCCCCTCGTGACGGGTCGCGTACGGGACGCTTCCGGCGCACGCCGTGACCGGCCCCGCCACGAGGCCCCCGGGCCCTCTCGCTGCCGCAGGCACCGCCACGAGGCCCCCGGGCCGTCCCGCTACCGCAGGCCCCGTCACGATGCCCTCGGACCGTCCCGCTACCGGCAGACCCCGCCGCGAGGCCCCCGGGCCGTCCCCGCTACCGCGGACCCCGCCGCGAGGGCTCCGGGCCGTCCCGCTACCGCAGCGCCATCGTCATCGCCTCCACCGCGAGCAGCGGCGCCACGTTCCGGTCGAGGGCCTCGCGGCAGGCGAGGACGGCCTCGATGCGGCGGAGGGTCAGCTCCGGTGTGGTGGCGCGGGCGGCGGTCTCCAGGGCGTCCCGCACGTCCTCGTTCGTCAGGGGCGCGCGGGAGCGGAGCTGGAGGGCGAGGACGTCCCGGTAGAAGCCGGTCAGGTCGGTGAGGGCGAGGCCCAGGCTGTCGAGCTGGGTCCGGCGGCCGCGCCGCTTCTGCTTCTCCTCCAGCTCCTTCATCATCCCGGCCGTGCCGCGCGGCATCCGCCCGCCCTGCACGGCCCCGAGCGCCGCCTTCAGCTCCTCGGTCTCCTTGGTGTCGACCTCCTCCGCGACCTGCTTCGCGTCCTCGGCGGCCGCGTCGACCAGCTCCTGGGCGGCCTTGAAGCAGCCGCCGATGTCCGCGACCCGCGCCGGCAGCTTGAGGACGACGGCGCGGCGCGCGCGGGCCCGCTCGTCGGTGGCGAGCCGGCGGGCCCGGTCGACGTGCCCCTGCCCGGCCCGGGCGGCGGCCAGGGCGATCCCGGGCTCGATGCCGTCGCGCCGCACGAGCACGTCGGCCACGGCCTCGACCGGGGGGGTCCGCAGGTTCAGGTGGCGGCAGCGGGAGCGGATCGTGGGCAGCACGTCGTCCAGGGAGGGGGCACAGAGCAGCCAGACGGTGCGGGGGGCGGGCTCCTCCACGGCCTTCAGGACCGCGTTGCCCGAGCGCTCGTTGAGCCGCTCGGCGTCGGTGACCAGGATGACCTGCCAGCGGCCGTTGGCCGGCGCGGTGAAGGACTTGCGGACGGTGTCGCGCATGTCGCCGACGAGGATCTGCGTACCGACGGCGGAGACCGTCGTGAGGTCGGCGTGGGTGCCGATCATCGTCGTGTGGCAGCCGGTGCAGAAGCCGCAGCCCGGCGTCCCGCCGAGGGCGCGGTCGGGGCTCACGCACTGGAGGGCCGCCGCGAAGGCCCGCGCGGCGTCGACCCGGCCGGCCCCCGGCGGGCCGGTGAAGAGCCAGGCGTGGGTCATCTTCGAGGCCCCGGGGACGGGCTCGCCGTTCTCGTGGGCGGTGACGAACGCGTCGGCGTCGCGCGCGGCGGCCGCGAGCTGCTCCTCGACCTGGCTCTGTCCGACCAGGTCGTCCCATACGGCCATGTCTGCCCCTCCTCAGGTACGCCCTCCATTGTGGGGCAGTCCTCTGACAGCCCCCGCCCACCGCGGGGCGGTCCTGCCCACGGCCCCGTCCACCGGGCGAGGGCGCGGGAGCGCGAAGGCACGGAACGACGTCCGGCCGGGTACCCGAGGGTCCCGGCCGGACGGAGGGAACGGAGGCGTCAGCGGCGGCGCCGGGGCTCCTCGCCCTCGTCGTCGTGCGGGCCGAACAGCTCGTCCGCCAGCGTCGGCAGGTCGTCGAGCGGGGTCTCCTCGGCCCAGTCGGAGCGATGGCGCGGCCGGCCGTTCTCGTCGAGCTGGGGCAGCTCCCGGGTCCGGTCGTTCGCCCCGTGCGGCTCGTCCTGGCGCGCGCCGCCGGAGCCGCCGGCGGCAGGGGAACCACCGGCACCGGCGCCCGAGCCCGCACCCCGCTCGTCGCGGAAGAAGTCCTTCGGCAGCCGGTCGTCGGCGGCGGATCCGGACGCCCGAGGAGCCCGGGCCCCACGGGAAGCCCGGGACTCACGGGGAGTACGGGCCTCACCGGAAGCCCGGCCCTCACGGGGATCCCGGGACTCACGGGGATCGCGTACGGAAGGCAGTACGGCCGTCTCGTCGACGCCCCGGTCCTCGCGGACCTGCGGCAGCACGGCCGTCTCCGCCTCCGGTCGGGGCTCCGCGTCGAGCCGGACGATCGGCGTGGCCACGGTGACCTCGTCGGGCGAGACGCTCGGGGCGTCCTGCTCCGAGGGGCGCGGTCCGTCCGGCTTCACGACCGGCGTCGGCACGGTGACCTCGTTCGCCGACACCTCGGCGGCGCGGGCGGCGCGCTCGGCGGCGGCACGGGCGGCGGCCTCGGCCTTCTTCCGCTCCGCCCGCTCCGACGCCTCCGCGGCCTTCGCGCGGGCCTCCCGCTCGGCGGCCGCCTCGGCCTCGGCCGCCGCCCGCTCCGCCGCGGCCTTCTCACGGACCGCCTGCTCACGGGCGGCCCGCTCCCGGGCCTCCTTCGCCTCGGCCGCCCGCTGGGCGGCGGCCTGCTCCGCCGCGGCCCGTTCGGCGGCGGCGCGCTCGGCGGCGGCCTTCGCGGCGGCCTCGGCCGCGAGCCTCTCCGCGGCCGCCTTCGCCGCAGCCTCCTCCGCCGCCTTCGCGGCCGCGGCGGCCTCGGCGGCCCGGCGGGCCTCCTCGGCGCGGAGCAGGGCCTCCTCGGCCTTGCGCTGCTTCTCCAGGCGGCGCGCCTCGGCCTCGGCCCGCAGCCGGGCCTCCTCCTCGGCCTCCTTGCGGAGCCGCTCCTCCTCTTCCTCGCGGGCCTTCTCCTCCGCCGCGAGGCGCTTGCGCTCCTCCTCGGCGGCGATCCGCTCCTCCTCGGCCTTCCGGCGGGCCTCCTCCGCCTGCCGCTCGGCCTCCAGGCGGCGCGCCTCTTCCTCCTCGCGCCGCTTGCGCTCCTCCTCCTCGGCGCGCAGCTTGGCGAGCTGCGCCTGGCGCTCGCGCTCCAGGCGCTCCTCCTCGGCCTTGCGGGCGGCCTCCTCCTCGGCCCTGCGCCGCGCCTCCTCCTCCGCCTTGCGGCGGGCCTCCTCGGCGGCCTTCACCTCGGCCTCGGAGAGCGGCAGCATCCGGTCGAGCCGGTGGCGCACGACGGTGGTGACGGCCTCCGGCTCCTGGCCGGCGTCGACGACGAGGTAGCGGCTGGGGTCGGCGGCGGCGAGGGCGAGGAAACCGGCCCGCACGCGAGCGTGGAACTCGGGCGGCTCGGACTCCAGCCGGTCGGGCGCCTCGGTGAACCGTTCCCTCGCGGTCTCCGGGGAGACGTCGAGCACGACGGTCAGGTGCGGGACGAGGCCGTCGGTGGCCCAGCGGGAGATGCGGGCGATCTCGGTCGGGGACAGGTCGCGGCCCGCGCCCTGGTAGGCGACGGACGAGTCGATGTACCGGTCGGAGAGGACGATCGCGCCCCGCTCCAGGGCCGGCCGGACCAGCGAGTCGACGTGCTCGGCGCGGTCGGCCGCGTACAGGAGGGCCTCGGCCCGGTTCGAGAGCCCCGCCGACGACACGTCGAGGAGGATCGAGCGGAGCCGCTTGCCGATCGGCGTGGCGCCGGGCTCGCGGGTGACGACGACCTCGTGGCCCTTGGCCCGGATCCAGTCGGCGAGCGCCTGGACCTGGGTGGACTTCCCGGCGCCGTCGCCGCCCTCCAGGGCGATGAAGAAGCCGGTCGGGGAGGGCGCCTGGGCCGGGTCGGAGCCGCGCAGCGCGTCGCGCAGGTCGCGCCGGAGCGGGACGCCCGCCCGGTCGTCGGTCTTCGCGAGGACGAGCGCGGCGACCGGCAGCAGCAGGGCGCCGGTGAGGGCGAGCGTGAAGGCGGCGCCGCCGTGCTCCAGGACGGAGCTGCCGGAGGCGAGCCGGTGCGGCCCGATCGCGGCGGCGAGCAGCGGGGCGGCGAGCGCGCCGATGCCCATCGCGAAGCGGGCGGTGGCCTGGAGGTGCTCGGTGGTCCGGGCCCGGCGGGGCTCCTCGGTCTCCTGGTCGACGAGGACGTGGCCGGTGCGGGCGGCGACCCCGGCCGCGTACCCGGCGAGGACGGAGAGGAACAGGACGGTCGCCGTGTCCGGGACCAGGCCCGCGGCGATCAGGGCGACCCCGGTGACGGTGATCGCGAGGGCGAGCAGCCGGCGGCGGGACAGGACGGGCAGCACGGAGCCCGCGGTGCGGATGCCGACGGCGGTGGCGCCGCTGAGGGCGAGGAGCAGGAGGGCGTACGCGACGGGGCCGCCGCCCAGGTCGTCCGCGTGGAGCACGGCGACGGACGCGGCCGCGGCGATCGCCCCGGCGACGGTGGCGCAGGCGAGGACGAGGAGGGACAGGATCCCGGTGCGGCCGGCCCTCTCCGCGGCACCGCCCCTGCCGCCCTCGTCGCCCTTGTCCGCGTCGGCCTTGTCCGCGTCGCCCTTGGCGGTGTCCGCCTTCTTCGCGTCCGCCTTCTTCGCGTCCGTCTTCTTCGCGGACGGCCGGCGCAGCCCCTCCAGGGGCGAGCGGGGCCGGGGGGTCTCCCCGCCGGGCAGGGCCATCGCGTACACGACGGTGACGGAGGCGGCGAACAGGCCGGCGGCGACGTACGAGCCGAGGGCGGCGCTGTGCAGCGAGAACCAGTCGAGTCCGACGCCCAGCAGCTCGCCGACGAGGGTGGCGACGAGCAGGACGACGGCCGCGGCCGGGACGGACAGGAAGCCGGTGCGCAGGGACAGCGTGCGCAGCGCGCCGAGGTGGTCGGGCAGCGGCCGTACCGCGGCGCCCTCCAGCGGCGGGGCGGGCAGCAGCGCGGGCGCGGCGCCCTCGCGGCTGATCGTCCAGAGCCGTTCGGCCGCTCCGGTGACGAAGACGGTGCCGAGCAGGTACCAGAGGGCGCTGCCGGGGGTCCAGTCGATCCACAGCGGCGCGATGACGAGGAGCGCGATCCGCACGCCGTCGGCGCCGATCATGGTCCAGCGCCGGTCGAGCTTCCCGCCGGGTCCGGTGAGCGCGATGAGCGGTCCGAGGAGGACGGCCCCGAAGAGGACCGAGGCCAGCAGGCGCGCGCCGACGACGGCGGCCACGGCGAACGCGGCGCCCCGGTAGCCGCCCCCGAGCGCGTCCTCCGTCACGGCCGCCTGGAAACCGAGGAGGACGAGGACGAGGAGGGCGAGGGCGTCGCCGGTACTGCCGAGCAGATGGGCGCTCCACAGCCGGCGCAGCGGCTGGTGGCGCAAGAGGGCGCGTACGGCGCGCTCCCGGGAATCCGCGACGAGTGCGGCGTCGGAATCGCCGAGACGGTCTGGCTGCTCTGCTCGCGTCATCCGTCCACCCTATCCGGACGGCCTTCCTCCCCGTGGCCCCCGCCCGAACATCCGGACGAGGCTGTGACAGGAGGAGGGAGGGGGCGGAGAAGGAGGGGCGGGGAAGGAAGGACGGCGGAGGGAGGAGGGGCGGCGGAAGAGGAACGGCGAAGGGCGGAGGGGGCGAAGGAGGAGGAACGGCGAAGGGCGGAGGCCGTCCGGCCCCCGCCCCCCGTGATCGTCCCCGGGCCGCCCCGAAGGGCTACTCCGGCTTCGCGGACGCCGTCTTCCCGGCCGCGGCCGTCTTCTTCGCCGCCGTGGTCTTCGCCGTCGTGCTCTTCGCCGCCGTCGTCTTCTTCGCGGCCGTCTTCTTGGCCGCCGTCTTCTTGGCGGGGGCGGCCTTCTTCGCGGCGGTCTTCTTCGCCGGGGCCTTCTTGGCGGTCTTCTTGGCCGGTCCCTTGGCCCGCTTCTCCGCGAGGAGCTCGTAACCGCGCTCGGGCGTGATCGTCTCCACGCTGTCGTCGGTCCGCAGCGTCGCGTTCGTCTCGCCGTCGGTCACGTACGGGCCGAACCGCCCGTCCTTGACGACCACGGGCTTCTCGCTGACCGGGTCGGTGCCCAGCTCCTTCAGCGGCGGCTTGGCCGCGGCCCGGCCCCGCTGCTTCGGCTGGGCGTAGATCGCGAGGGCCTCGTCGAGCGTGATGTTGAAGAGCTGCTCCTCGTCGGTGAGCGACCGCGAGTCCGTGCCCTTCTTCAGGTACGGGCCGTAACGGCCGTTCTGCGCGGTGATCTCGACGCCCTCGGCGTCCGCGCCGACGACCCGGGGCAGGGACATCAGCTTGAGCGCCTCCTCCAGGGTCACCGTGTCGAGGGACATCGACTTGAAGAGCGAGGCGGTGCGCGGCTTGACCGCGTTCTTGCCGGTCTTCGGGGTGCCCTCGGGCAGGATCTCGGTGACGTACGGGCCGTAGCGGCCGGCCTTCGCGACGATCTGGTGGCCGCTGACGGGGTCGGTGCCCAGCTCGAAGTCGCCGCTCGGCTTGGCGAGCAGCTCCTCGGCGAGCTCGACGGTCAGCTCGTCGGGCGCGAGGTCGTCGGGGACGTCGGCCTTCTGGTACTCCTCCTGGCCCTTCTCGCCGCGCTCCACGTACGCGCCGTAGCGGCCGACGCGGAGCACGATGCCGTTGCCGACGGGGAAGGAGGAGATCTCGCGCGCGTCGATGGCGCCGAGGTCGGTGACGAGCTCCTTGAGGCCGCCGAGGTGGTCGCCGTCGCCGTTCCCGGCGTCCGCCGCGCCGCCGTGGCCGCCCGCGCCCCCCTCGGTGTCACCGAAGTAGAAGCGCTTCAGCCACGGCACGGACTGGGCCTCGCCGCGCGCGATGCGGTCGAGGTCGTCCTCCATGCGGGCGGTGAAGTCGTAGTCGACGAGCCGCCCGAAGTGCTTCTCCAGGAGGTTGACGACGGCGAAGCTCAGGAAGGACGGCACGAGCGCCGTGCCCTTCTTGAAGACGTAGCCGCGGTCGAGGATGGTGCCGATGATCGAGGCGTACGTCGACGGGCGGCCGATCTCGCGCTCTTCCAGCTCCTTGACCAGCGAGGCCTCGGTGTAGCGGGCCGGCGGCTTGGTCGCGTGGCCGTCCGCCGTGATCTCCTCGGCGCTCAGCGCGTCGCCCTCGGCGACCTGCGGCAGGCGCCGCTCGCGGTCGTCGAGCTCGGCGTTCGGGTCGTCGGCCCCCTCCACGTACGCCTTCATGAAGCCGTGGAAGGTGATGGTCTTGCCGGAGGCGCTGAACTCGGCGTCGCGGCCGTCGGAGGCCCGGCCGCCGATCTTCACGGTGACCGAGTTGCCGGTGGCGTCCTTCATCTGGGAGGCGACGGTCCGCTTCCAGATCAGCTCGTACAGCTTGAACTGGTCGCCGGTCAGACCGGTCTCCGCCGGGGTGCGGAAACGATCACCCGAAGGCCGGATCGCCTCGTGCGCCTCCTGCGCGTTCTTGACCTTGCCCGCGTAGACGCGGGGCTTCTCCGGCAGGTAGTCGGCGCCGTACAGGTGCGTGACCTGCGCCCGGGCCGCCGAGACGGCGGTGTCGGACAGGATCGTGGAGTCCGTACGCATGTAGGTGATGAAGCCGTTCTCGTACAGCTTCTGCGCCACCTGCATGGTCGCCTTCGCACCGAAGCCCAGCTTGCGGCTCGCCTCCTGCTGGAGGGTGGTGGTCCGGAAGGGGGCGTACGGGGAGCGGCGGTACGGCTTCGACTCGACCGAGCGCACGGAGAACGCGGTGTCGGCGAGCGCGGCGGCGAGCGTCCGCGCGTTCCGCTCGTCCAGGTGGAGGACGTTCGCGGTCTTCAGCTGCCCGTCGGGGCCGAAGTCGCGGCCCTGCGCGACGCGCCGGCCGTCGACCGACGCGAGGCGCGCGACCAGCGAGGACGGGTCGGAGGCGTCGCCCTTGCGGCCGGTGGAGAAGGTGCCGGTGAGGTCCCAGTACTCGGCGGAGCGGAAGGCGATGCGCTCGCGCTCGCGCTCGACGACCAGGCGGGTGGCGACGGACTGCACGCGGCCGGCGGAGAGCCGGGGCATGACCTTCTTCCACAGGACCGGCGAGACCTCGTAGCCGTAGAGGCGGTCGAGGATGCGGCGGGTCTCCTGGGCGTCGACCATGCGCTGGTTGAGCTCGCGCGGGTTGGCGACGGCCTCGCGGATCGCGTCCTTGGTGATCTCGTGGAAGACCATCCGGTGGACCGGGACCTTGGGCTTCAGGACTTCCCTGAGGTGCCACGCGATGGCCTCGCCCTCGCGGTCCTCATCGGTGGCGAGGTAGAGCTCGTCGGACTCGGCGAGCAGCTCCTTGAGCTTCCTGACCTGCGCCTTCTTGTCGGCGTTGACGACGTAGACGGGCTGGAAGTCGTGCTCGACGTCGACTCCGAGGCGGCGCACCTCGCCGGTGTACTTCTCGGGCACCTCGGCGGCGCCGCTGGGGAGGTCGCGGATGTGCCCGACGCTCGCCTCGACGACGTAGCCGGGGCCGAGGTAGCCCTTGATCGTCTTCGCCTTGGCAGGCGACTCGACGATGACGAGTCGGCGGCCGCCGTGTGCGGTCTCGCTGGTCGGGGACAACTTCGCTCTTCTCTCCGGTTCGGCACTCTCAGGGCACGTACGGCGCGCGTACCGGGCACGTACGGCGCCGGCACGCACGGCAGCGGCACGGACGGTGACGCTCCCGTCGCTGCGGAGTGTGACGGTACAACCCGCCCCCGTGTCAAACGGCAAAAGACCGCAACGGCCACTCGAACGGTAACCCGAGTCCTGGCATTCCTGCCGCCCGGACTCCCGGACCGGCGGGGCGGAGCGTGCGCGCCGGTGATCGGCGGCGGCACCGGAGGGGGTGGTCAGAGGCGCCCGAAGCACCAGACGCCGAGGGCGAGGGAGAGGGCCCCGGAGAGGCTCGTCAGCGCGACCGCGGCGCGCGGCGGGATGCCGTGCGCGACGGGCTCGCGGTGCAGCGCGCGCACGGCGGTCCACAGCAGCAGCGCGCCTCCGAACAGCGTGAACGCCGCTCCCGCGAAGATCGCCGGCCCGCTCTCCATGCCCGTACCCCGTTCCGTCCGCGTGCGGTGATTCGTCTCCCGGAGGGGAGGCTCGCACTCCCGGGAGACGCGGGCGCGAACTCCGGATGAACGCCGTGGGCGACCCGGCCGGGTTTCACGAAGATGGCCGGTAGTGACCCGCCCCTCACTCCTCCCCGTCCCCGCCGCTCCCCCGGCCGCCCCCTCGTCTGTCACTCATGTCACTCCCCTCTTTCCTCACACCGCGCGTCACGCGCCACACCTCACGCGTCACGCGTCACGCGTCACGCACCGCGCCACTCGCCCCACGCCGACGCGGCCCGGTGGCGGTGCGGGTGCCGGTGCCGGCGAAGAGGCCGGCGAACGGTCCGTCGGTCGTGTCGCCCCGCACGCGGGAGGCGGAAGCCGCGGGGGCGGCGTTTCCGCGGAGGGGGAGCGGTCGTGGACGGCGTCCGGGCACCCGTGCGGGCGGGCGCAGGGGAAAACCTGGAGGAGGGGCGCGACCAGCGGTGTTCCGACGGGCATCGGCGGGGCGGCCCCGTCGGACGGCGCCCGGCGGAAGATCGTTCCGCGGACGGCCACGAGCCGGGCGGCAGCGGGAAACGGAACACGCCTGTCCGGCCCTCCGGGCCCGGACGGAGGGCCCGGGCGGAGGGGCCGGGCGGAGGGGCCGATCCGGATCAGGCGTGCGGCGCGGTCCTCGTCGAACGACCGGCGCGGTCCTCGTCGAACGACCGGACCGAACCGTGCCGGACGGCCGGCCCGAACCGCGTCAAGAGCCCTCCTCCGCGTCCCCTTCGCCGACGGGCAGCAGGAAGCCCTCCTCGACGAGGAGCCTGATCGCCTGCGGGGTCCGGTCGCGCAGCAGGACCGGGTCCTCGCCCATCAGCTGACCGATGGCGTCGAGGATGCGGCCCGCGCTGAGGGTGCCGTCGCAGACCCCGGCGAACCCGGCGCCGACGTGGTCCACCCGGGTCGCGCGGCGCATGCCCCGGTTCTGCCGGAGCACCACGTGCTCCGGGTCCTCGGCGCCGGGCAGGCCGACCTGCTCCTGGACCACCTCGGGCGCGAGCGTGAACCGGTCGGCGAGGAGGGCGGCGTCGTCGTGGGTCCGCAGGTAGTCCTGCCGCTCGAAGTGGGCGCGGACGGCGGGTCCGAGGGGCTGCTCGACCGGGTGCGGCCACTCCTCGATCACGATCGAGGGCTCGACCGCGCCGGAGGCCACCGCCGCGTTCCGCCGGAGCGTGATCCAGCCGAAGCCGACCGCGCGCGTCCCGCGGGCCTCGAACTCGTCGAGCCAGCGGGCGTACGCGGCCCGGTAGGCGGCCGGGTCGCCCCGGTGGTCGCCGCTGTCCCGCAGCCACAGCTCGGTGTACTGGGTGACGTCCTGGACCTCCCGCTGCACGATCCAGGCGTCGCAGCCTCGCGGCACCCAGGACCGCAGCCGCTCCTGCCACTCCTCGCCGTCCACGTGCTGCCAGTTGGCGAGGAACTGGGCGTACCCGCCGTCGTTCAGCCGCTCGCCCGCCTGCTGCACGAGCGTGCGGCACAGGTCGTCGCCGCCCATCCCGCCGTCCCGGTAGGTGAGTCCGGCGCCGGGGGAGATCACGAACGGCGGGTTGGAGACGATCAGGTCGTACGCGCCGTCCCCGACCGGCTCGAAGAGCGAGCCCGCGACCAGCTCGGCCTCCGCGGCCCCGGAGAGGGCGAGGGTGAGCCGGGTGAAGTCCAGGGCGCGCGGGTTGAGATCGGTGGCGGTGACCCGGGTGGCGTGCTGGGCGGCGTGCAGCGCCTGGATGCCGGAGCCGGTGCCGAGGTCGAGCGCGGAGGAGACCGGCGTGCGGACGGTGATGCCGGCCAGGGTGGTGGAGGCGCCGCCGACGCCGAGCACGACCCCCTCGTCCTTCTTCCCGATGCCTCCGGCGCCGCCGACGGCGCAGCCCAGGTCGGAGACGATGAACCAGTCCTCGCCGTCGGGCCCGCCGTACGGCCGGACGTCGACGGTGGCGCGCACGGTGTCGTCCTCGCGGACCACCCAGCCGTCGGCCACGGCCTCGTCCAGCGGGAGCGCGGCGGCGGCCCGGGCGTGCTCGACGGGCTCCTGGAGCAGGAAGAGCCGGACGAGGGTCTCCAGCGGTCCGTCGCCGCCGGTGGCGCGCAGGGCGGGCACGGTCTCGCTGCGGGCGAGCGCCGCGTAGGCGGGGGCGCCGAGCAGGTCGAGCAGCCCGTCGGCGGTGAAGGCGGCGGCGAGCAGCGCCTCGCGCAGACGGGTGGCGTGCGCGGGCACCGGGAGGCGGGAAGTCAGGCTGGTCGTACTCACCGCCCCATTGTGACAACCGACACCGACATCGGCCGCCATCGACATCGGTGGTCGGTGGTTGGTGACGGGTGACGGGTGACGGGTGACGGGTGACGGGCAATGGGCGCCGACGGCGACGGGCCGTCGGCAGCCGTCGATCGGCCCTCCGCCGCTGTCCGCCCGCCTTCTGCGGCCGGGTCTTGGAGACGGGCCAAGCCCGGGGGACGGGCCGAGCCCAGGGGACGGGCCGAGCCCAGGAGTCGGGCCAGGCCCGGGGAACGGGCCGAGCCCGGAAGCCAAGTCCGGACCCGGAAAGCAGGCCCGGCCCGGATGGCGGGCCCGAGCTCGGAAAGCGGGCGCCCGGGCCCCCGGAGGCCTACTCCTCGCTCTTGGCGGCCGTGGCCGACCCGCTCGGCTTCGCGGACGCCCCCGGGGCGGGCTCGGCGGCGCCGCCCGCGTCCGCGGTGGCTCCGGCGCCCGGGGCGCCGGAGCCCGAGGGCTTCGGCGGGGTCGAGGCGGTGGGCTTCTGGCAGCCGGGCTGCTTGGCCATCGCCTTGCCGAGCTCGCCCTCCTCCAGCTTGGAGAGGGCGTTCTGGTCCATCTTCTCGATCTTGGTCAGCCCGTTGGCGACGTTCTGGAGGCCGTCCGCGAACTTCTGCTGGTTCGACGGGTCCAGGGCGTCGACCTGCTTCTTGAGCCCCTCGTAGGCCACCGCGGTCTCGTTGAGCTCCTTGATCGCGTCCTGCTTGATCTTCTCGCCGTTGTCCACGGGCGGGGCGCCGGCGCCCTCGACGGCCTTCGCGAGGGCGCGGTCGGCGTTGGCGATGTCCTGGAACGCCTTCGAGTCCGCGGCCTGGATCTCGGCGGGCTTGCTGTCGGCCGCCGTCGAGATGATGATCTGGTGGGCGTCGGCCCGCTTCTGGATCTGGGGCTTGGCCTGGTCGCAGAACGTCTTCGCCCAGTCGTCCACCTTGTTGCCCTCGTCGTCGCTGCAACCCGACAGCGCGAGCACCAGTACCGCGCCGCCGGACAGTGCGGCCGCAAGCTTCTTGTTCACCGGATCGGTCCCTTCCAAGGCTCTCGGCCCCGGAACATACACGCCGAACGGGCTACTTCCACCTTTCGTACGACCGATTCATCCCCTATTGAAGCCTTTTGAACCAAGGGAGAGACCGCTCACGCTCCTCCCGCCGTCTCCCTGGGCGAGACGATTCCGCGTCAGGAGACCTCCACCGAACGCCTCTTGGAGAGGAGCACGGCGGCGACGACGACGAGCAGCGCGACCGCCGCGACGGCTCCCCGCGCCCAGGCGTTCGCGTCGTCCCCGTGGCCGAACCGCACGACCGCGGGGGCGATGAGGAGCGCGACCAGGTTCATCACCTTCAGGAGCGGGTTGATCGACGGTCCCGCCGTGTCCTTGAACGGGTCGCCGACGGTGTCCCCGATGACGGTCGCCGCGTGCGCCTCGCTGCCCTTGCCGCCGTGGTTACCGTCCTCGACCAGCTTCTTCGCGTTGTCCCAGGCGCCACCGGAGTTGGCGAGGAAGACCGCCATCAGCGCCCCCGTCCCGATCGCCCCGGCGAGGTACGCGCCGAGCGGGCCGACGCCGAGCGCGAAGCCCACCGCGATCGGGGCCGTCACGGCGAGCAGGCCGGGCGTGGCGAGTTCGCGCAGCGCGTCCTTGGTGCAGATGTCGACGACCCGTCCGTACTCCGGCTTCTCGGTGAGGTCCATGATCCCGGGGTGCTCGCGGAACTGCCGCCGCACCTCGTACACCACCGATCCCGCCGACCGGGACACGGCGTTGATCGCGAGGCCCGAGAAGAGGAAGACGACCGAGGAGCCGAGGATCAGGCCGAAGAGGTTGTTGGGCTGGGAGATGTCCATCGAGAGCGTCGCCCCGCCCGCTTCCGCGCCGACGTCGGCGACCGCGGTCGCGATGGCGTCCCGGTACGAGCCGAAGAGCGCGGCGGCGGCCAGGACGGCGGTGGCGATGGCGATGCCCTTGGTGATGGCCTTGGTCGTGTTGCCGACGGCGTCCAGGTCGGTCAGGACCCGCGCGCCCGCGCCCTCGACGTCCCCGGACATCTCCGCGATGCCCTGGGCGTTGTCCGCGACCGGGCCGAAGGTGTCCATGGCGACGATCACGCCGACGGTGGTGAGCAGGCCCGTCCCGGCGAGCGCGACCGCGAAGAGCGCCAGCATGATCGAGGTCCCGCCGAGCAGGAACGCCCCGTAGACGGTGAGCCCGATCAGGAGCGCCGTGTAGACGGCGGACTCCATGCCGAGGGCCACGCCCGCGAGGACGACCGTCGCGGGGCCGGTGAGCGAGGACTTCCCGATGTCCCGCACGGGCCGCCGGTTCGTCTCGGTGAAGTAGCCGGTGAGCTGCTGGATGAGCGCGGCGAGGACGATGCCGAGGGCGACGGCGACCAGGGCGAGGACGCGCGGGTCGCCCCCGTGGCCGGGGACGCCCGGCTCGGTGACGCCCTCCAGGTCGGCATAGGAGGACGGCAGGTAGGCGAAGGCGGCGACGGCGACGAGCCCGAGCGAGATCACCGCCGAGACGAGGAAGCCGCGGTTGACCGCGCTCATCCCGCCTCGGTCGGCCCGCCGGGGCGAGACGGCGAGGACGCCGATCACGGCCGTGACCACGCCGATCGCGGGCACGATCAGGGGGAAGGCGAGGCCGTGGTCGCCGAAGGCCGCCTTGCCGAGGATGAGGGCGGCGACCAGGGTGACGGCGTACGACTCGAAGAGGTCGGCCGCCATGCCGGCGCAGTCGCCGACGTTGTCCCCCACGTTGTCGGCGATGGTGGCGGCGTTGCGCGGGTCGTCCTCGGGGATGCCCTGCTCGACCTTGCCGACCAGGTCGGCGCCGACGTCGGCGGCCTTGGTGAAGATGCCGCCGCCCACGCGCATGAACATGGCGATGAGCGCCGCGCCGAGTCCGAACCCCTCCAGGACCTTGGGCGCGTCGGCGGCGTAGACGAGGACGACGCAGGCGACGCCGAGCAGCCCGAGGCCGACGGTGCACATGCCGACGACCCCGCCGGTGCGGAAGGCGATCCGCATGGCCCGGTGCGCGGCCCCGTCCGGGTCCCCCTCCGGCTCGCCCGGCGCCGGGGCGGCGCCCCTGGCCGCCGCGGCGACGCGGACGTTCGCCCGTACGGCGAGCCACATGCCGATGTATCCGGTGACCGCCGAGAACAACGCCCCGACCAGGAAGAACAGGGACCGTCCGGCGCGCTGCGACCAGGTGTCGGCGGGCAGCGCGAAGAGCAGGAGGAACACGGCGACGGCGAAGAGGGCGAGGGTCCGCAACTGTCGCGCGAGGTAGGCGTTGGCCCCCTCCTGCACGGCGGCGGCGATCTCCCGCATCCGCTCGGTGCCCTCGCCGGCCGCGAGCACCCGGCGGGCGAAGAACCACGCGACGACCAGCGCGGCGAGGGCGACGGCCGCGACGCCGACCACGATCGCCCGGTTCCCGCTCGTGAGCACCGCCGCGGCGAGGGGAGCCGGGTCCGCGGGCAGGGAGAGGGAGCCCGAAGGGAAGAAAGCGGAACCTGCGGCGAGGGAGGCCGGATCCGTGGAGAGGGAGACGGGGTCCATGGAGAGGAGAACAGGATCCGTGGGCAGGGAGCCGGGGTCCCCGGGGAGGAGAGCGGGGCCCACGGGCGGGGAAACGGGTCCCGTGGAGAGAGAAGCGGAATCCTTGGGGCGGAGAGCCGGGCCCGGGGCGAGGGAAGCGGGGTCCGTGGGGACGGATCGGTCCATGGGGACGGATCATAGGGAGGCGAACCGGTACATACGGGGACCCGGAAGGCCCCCGCGCGGATGCACCAATCACGGCCGCCCCGCCCGGGACCGGACGCACCGGGACACGGGAAGAGGCCCCGCCGGGCGGGGCCTCTTCCCTCACTGCCGTTACTGCCGCGTCCCGCGGGTCCGGGCGCGTCTCAGGACAGGACGCCCGCCGGGCTCACCGGCCAGGTCATGCGGAGGGTGCCGCCGTCCGTGCCGGCGCTCACCTCGACGTCGTCGACGAGCCCGCGGATCACCGCGAGACCCATCTCGTCCTCGCCGTCGGCGTCGTCGAAGTCCTCGGCCGGGGCCTCGGCGCGCGCGCCGGGAACCCCGACGGCATCGGCCGCCGCCACCCCCGCGCCCGGCACCTCGTCGCCGACCTCGATGGAGAAGGACTTCTCCTCCTCGGTCAGGACGACCCGGATGGGGGTCGTGACGTCGTTGCTGCGGTGCAGCCCGACGGCACGGGAACACGCCTCGCCGACGGCGAGGCGCACCTCGTCGAGGACCGCCTCGTCCACTCCCGCCCGGCGCGCCACCGCGGCCGCCACCAGGCGGGCCGTCCGGACGTGCTCGGGCTGGGCGCTGAAGCGGAGTTCAACGGTGGCCATGCGAACCCCCTGGGCTCAGTCGACGGCGTTGACGGCCTCGTCGACCGAGGTGTGGATCGGGAACACCTTGGTGAGGCCCGTGATCCGGAAAATCTTGAGAATGCGCTCCTGGTTGCAGACGAGGCGCAGCGAGCCCTCGTGGGCACGGACGCGCTTCAGGCCGCCGACGAGCACGCCGAGGCCGGTGGAGTCGAGGAAGTCCACGCTCTCCATATCGACGACCAGGTGGTAGCTGCCGTCGTTCACCAACTCGACCAACTGCTCGCGCAGCTTGGGCGCGGTATACACATCAATCTCGCCACCGACCTCGACGACCGTACGGTCACCACCAGCACCGGTCACATTGCGAGTCGACAGGGACAGGTCCACGGATCCTCCAGCACCTTGCTATCGGGCGATCGTTCTCTCGGGTCTCCCGGACGGAGCCGAGAAACGGATCGCCAGCCGCGATGGCATTCAATCACTTACCAACAGCCATGCACGACGCCTTGGAAGCATTGTCCGTCATGGCAGTGACACACTCGATGCCGATGGCCAAGAATCACCGCCCCAGTCGTCCCGCCGGGGACAAGGGCAGCCGCCCCTCTCCCGGCATGGTCCTCGACCGGCTCTCCTCGGGCGAGAGCCGAGCCGCGCGCATCACTCATACGGAGCACATGCCCGCCCGGGCGGGTCGTCATGCGGTCTGGCCGCACCGCATCCGCCCGGAGGTGATCGCGGCGATCCAGGAGGCCGGGATCGAGCACCCGTGGGCCCATCAGGCACAGGCCGCCGAGCACGCCCTCGACGGCGAGTCCGTGGTGATCGCCACCGGTACCGCCTCGGGCAAGTCGCTCGCCTACCTCGCCCCGGTCCTCAGCACCCTCCTGGACGGCTCCGAGGCCCCCAACGGGCGCGGGGCCACCGCCCTCTACCTCGCCCCCACCAAGGCCCTCGCCGCCGACCAGCGCCGCGCCGTGCGGGAACTGGCCGCCCCGCTCGGCAACCGGATCCGCCCCGCCCTCTACGACGGCGACACACCGGTCGAGGAGCGCGAGTGGGTCCGCCAGTACGCGAACCTCGTCCTGACCAACCCCGACATGCTGCACCGGGGCGTCCTGCCCTCCCACCCCCGGTGGTCCTCCTTCCTGCGCGCCCTGCGCTACGTCGTGATCGACGAGTGCCACACCTACCGGGGCGTCTTCGGCTCCCACGTCGCCCAGGTGCTGCGGCGCCTGCGCCGGATCTGCGCCCGGTACGGCTCCGAACCGGTCTTCCTCCTCGCCTCCGCCACCTCCGCCGACCCCGCCCGGGCCGCCGGCCGCCTCACCGGCCTGCCGGTCACCGAGGTCTCCGACGACGCCTCCCCGCGCGGCGAGCTGGTCTTCGCGCTGTGGGAGCCGCCGCTGACCGAGCTGCACGGGGAGCGCGGCGCGCCCGTCCGCCGCACGGCCACCGCCGAGACCGCCGACCTGCTGACCGACCTGACCCGGCAGGGCGTCCGCTCGGTCGCCTTCGTCCGCTCCCGGCGCGGCGCCGAACTGATCTCGGTGATCGCCCAGGAGCGCCTCGCCGAGACCGACCGCGCCCTGGCCCGCCGCGTCGCCGCCTACCGGGGCGGCTACCTGCCCGAGGAGCGCCGCGCCCTGGAGCGGTCCCTGCACTCCGGTGAGCTCTTGGGCCTGGCCGCCACGACCGCCCTGGAGCTGGGCGTGGACGTCTCCGGCCTGGACGCCGTCCTGATCGCCGGCTACCCGGGCACCCGGGCCTCCCTGTGGCAGCAGGCGGGCCGCGCCGGCCGCTCGGGCGAGGGCGCCCTCGCGATCATGGTCGCCCGTGACGACCCGCTGGACACCTTCCTGGTCCACCACCCGGAGGCGATCTTCGAGCAGCCGGTCGAGTCGACCGTCCTGGACCCCGACAACCCCTACGTCCTCGCCCCCCATCTGTGCGCCGCGGCGGCCGAGCTGCCGCTCACCGAACCCGACCTGGCCCTCTTCGGCCCGGCCGTCCCCGACCTGCTCCCCCAGCTGGAGACGGCCGGCCTGCTGCGCCGCCGCTCCACCGGCTGGTACTGGACCCGCCGCGAGCGGGCCGCGGACCTCGCCGACATCCGGGGCGGCGGCGGCAGCCCCGTGCGGATCGTGGAGGCCGGCACGGGCCGCCTCCTCGGCACGGTCGACGAGGCCGCCTCCCACACCTCCGTCCACGAGGGCGCCGTCCACCTCCACCAGGGCCGCACCTACCTGGTGCGGGAACTCGACCTCAAGGACTCCGTGGCCCTCGTGGAGGAGGCCGCCCCGCCCTACTCCACCACCGCCCGCGACACCACCTCCGTCTCCGTCCTCGACACCGAAACCGAGATTCCCTGGGGAGCCGGTCGCCTCTGCTACGGCTCCGTCGAGGTCACCAACCAGGTCGTCTCCTTCCTCCGCCGCCGCCTCGTCACGGGCGAGGTCCTCGGCGAGACCAAGCTCGACCTCCCGCCCCGCACCCTGCGCACCCGCGCCGTCTGGTGGACGGTCACCGAGGACCAGCTCGACGCCGCCCGGATCAACCCGGAGATCCTCGGCGGCGCCCTGCACGCCGCCGAGCACGCCTCCATCGGCATGCTGCCGCTCTTCGCCACCTGCGACCGCTGGGACATCGGCGGCGTCTCCGTACCGCTCCACCCCGACACCCTGCTGCCCACCGTCTTCGTGTACGACGGGCACCCGGGCGGCGCGGGCTTCGCCGAGCGGGCCTTCCACACGGCCCGCGCCTGGCTGACGGCCACCCGGGAGGCCATCGCCTCCTGCGAGTGCGAGGCGGGCTGCCCCTCCTGCATCCAGTCCCCGAAGTGCGGCAACGGCAATGACCCCCTCCACAAGCGCGGCGCGGTCCGCCTCCTCACGGAACTCCTCCGCGAGGCCCCGGAGGACCGGGGGACGGGGGAGGAAGGCCAGGAGGTTCCTGCCCGCTCGGAGGAGGCGCCTGTCGACCCGGTAGACCCGGCGAGCCCGGCGGCCCCTGCGAGCCCGGCGGCCCCTGCGAGCTCGGCGAGCCCGGTGGACCCGGTGAGTCCGGAGAACCTGGCGGACCCGGTGAGCCCGGCGAACCCTGCGAACCCTGCGGACCCGGCGGACCGGCCCCGCCCGGCGGGAGTCCCGGGGGCCCCGCCCGCGATCTGACCTCCTGCCGGTACGGGCCCCGCGCCACCCGTGCGGCCACCTCGGCGAGCTCGCCCCGCACCGCGCACCGCACCAGCTCGGCGCCCTGCGCGCCGGCCACCCGGGAGGCGGCGGCACACGCCTCGGCCTCGCCCCACAGGGCCCGGTCGGCGGCGGCGAGGGCGGCCAGGTCCGCGGCCCCGCCGGCCCGGTGCCGGGCAGCCACCGCCTGACCGAGGGCGAGCACCGCCCCGAACACCACGCACAGCGCACAGGCCGTGAACGCCGTCCACACGGTCGCCACGCCCCGGTCACCCCGGTCACCCCGGCGGCCGGGACGGCGCCGCCCGGCCGTCACGGCGGGCCCCCGGTCCCCGGTCCCTCGACCGCGGGCTCCCCGAGGTCCGGGTCCCCGTCCGTCGCACCCCCTGTGGAAAACCCGGTGCCCCCTTCGAGGAACCCGCCGCCCTCCCCGAGGAACCCGGTGTCCTCCGCGAGGGCCGCCGCGTCCGCCCGCAGGGTGAGGCCCAGGCCCCGGGGGCCGGGGGCCGCCGCCTCCACCGTCACCCGCCACAGCTCGCCCGAGCGCGTCACCGACACCCGGGCGCCCTCGGGCGCCGCGGTCCTCGCGGCGGCCTCCGCGGCGGTCACCGGCTCGGAGCGGGCCGCCGCCCGCGCCCCCGCCCGCGCCGCGTCCACGCACCGGATCTGCGCGGCGGCCGCGACCAGCGCCCAGATCAGGGTCACCGCGAACAACGCCAGGACGGGCAGGACCATCGCCGCCTCCACGGTCGCGAAGCCCCGGTCGGCGCGACGCGCCTCAGAACGACGCATCGAGCGCCTTCCCGATCATCGACTCCAGCGCTCCCGAGACCGTCCCGCTGGTCACGACCTTGTAGAGCACCGCGGCGAACGCCGCCGCCGCGATCGTCCCCACCGCGTACTCGGACGTGCTCATCCCCTCGTCGCGGCGCGCGGCCTCCCGCCGTGTCCGCCACCACCCGCCGACCCGCTCCTTGAGCGCCGTCGCCACCACTGCCGCCGTAACCGCCATGTCGTTCTCCTCGTCGTGTTCGTTCATGCCGTGTCCCGGCATGCCTTGCCGTGCCTTGCCGTGCCTTGTCGTGCTTCGTCGTGGCGTATCTCGTCGTGCCGCGTCGCGCCCCGTCTCGTCGTCGTGCTCATCCGTCTCACCCGTCTCATCCGTGCAGCAGGCCCGTCGCGAGGCCGATCACCACCGGGGCCACGCCCACCGCCAGGAAGGCCGGCAGGAAGCAGAGCCCCACGGGTGCGCTGATCAGGACCTGCGCCCGGCGGGCCCCGGCCGCCGCCGTACGGCTGCGGGCCGCTCGCAGGGCCGTCGCGTGCCGGGCCACGGCCTCCGCCGAGGGCGCGCCCGAGGAACCGGACCGCTCCAGGCAGCGGGCGAGCCCCGCGGCACCCGGTACGGCGCCGAACCTCCGCCACACCTCGGCCGGTTCGCCGCCGAGGCGGAGTTCGGCCGCCGTGCGGGTCAGGCGCTCGCCGAGCGGGCCGCCCAGCGACCGGCCCACCGCCTCCGCCGCCTCTCCCGGCCCGGCTCCCGAGGCGGCGCAGGCCGCCAACAGGTCGGCCGCGAGCGGCAGATGCCGCGCCGCCTCCTCGTCGCCGTCCGAGTCGGACGGCGGCCGGCGCCCGGGGATCCGCCCCCGGACCCCACAGGCCACCAAGGCTCCCGCGCCCAGACCGGCGATCCCGCCGAGGAGCGCCCAGCCGAGGCCGACCGCCACCGCCGGCACCGCCCAGAGCCCCACCCACGGCGGCAACCCCGCCCGGACCTTCCGGGGTGGCGCGGCGGGCGTCCCGAGGAGGTTCCGCGCCCGCCTCCGCGTCCGGCGCGCCCACAGCTCGCGCAGCACCTCGCGGACGCCTTGCGCGCACAGGCACACCGCCGCCGTCAGGAGCGCCCCCGTCTGAAGAACGTCCAGCGGCATCACGCCCGCTCCCCTCCCCGTACGATCCGCGCGGCCCACCAGAGACCGGCCGCCTCCAGGGCGCCGCCGACGGCCAGGCAGCCCAGGCCGGCCGGGGTGTGGAGCAGCACCCGCAGCGGGTCGGCCCCGAGGGCCGTGCCGAGGGCGAGTCCCGCCGCCGGGAGCAGTGCGAGGACGGTGACCGTGGCCCAGGCCCCGGCCAGCTCGGCCCGCAACCGTTCCCGCTGCTCGTGGTGGCCCCGCAAGGAGGCCTCCAGCCGGTCCAGTCCGGCGGCCAGGCCCGCTCCCCCGTCGACGGCCACCTGCCAGCAGGCCGCCATGCCCGCGAGGCCGTCGGCGCCGTCCTGCCGGGACGCCCTCCGCAGGGCCTCCGGCACGTCCCCGCCGAACCGGGCCGCCGCGAGCACCCGCGCCTCCTCGCCGCCCAGGGCGCCGGTCTCCCGGGCCGCGAAGGACAACGCCTGCGCGGGCTGCCAGCCGGCCCGCAGCTCCCCCACGACCGCCCCGCACAGGGCCGCGACCCGCTCGGCCCGCGCCTCCTCCTCCCTCCGCCGCCCGGCGGCCCGCAGCCGCCGTCCGACCAGGGGGACCGCGAGCGCCCCCGCCACCAGCGGCAGCGGCGACTCCCCCAGCAGCGCGACGGCACCCGCCACCGGCAGGCACAGCCACGCACGCCGTCCCCGCAGCAGGGCCCGCCGGCGCGCGACCACCGCCGCCCACGCACCGGCGCCGGACCCCTCGGACCGGCCTCCCGCGAGCACGACACGCGCCCGGCCGGCCCCGCGCCGCCGCTCGACCGCCCACCACAGGGCGAGTCCCGCGCAGAACACCGCCACGCCCTGCGCCGCGCCCCGTACCGCTTCCGGCTCCGCCGTCACCACGCCCCTCCTCCGATCAGCGCCCTCAACCGCTCCCAGCCCCGCTCCCGTTCGAACCCGGACGCGCTCCACCGCAGCGCGGGAACCGTCCGCACCAGCCCCTCCCGGTCGCGCTCCAGGACGTGGACCTCGGCGATCCGCCGCCGTCCGTCCCGGTCCCGCACGAGGTGCAGCACGACGGAGAGCCCGGCGCCCAACTGGCTGTGCAGGGCGGCCCGGTCGAGCCCGGCCGCCGTCCCCAGGGCTTCGAGCCGGGCCGGTACGTCCGCCGCCGTGTTGGCGTGCACCGTCCCGCAGCCCCCTTCGTGGCCCGTGTTGAGGGCCGCGAGGAGGTCCACGGCCTCCCCGCCGCGCACCTCGCCGACCACCAGCCGGTCGGGCCGCATTCGCAGCGCCTGCCGGACCAGGTCCCGCAGGGTGACGAGCCCGGCGCCCTCCTGGTTGGCGGGCCTCGCCTCCAGGCGCACCACGTGCGGATGGTCGGGCCGCAGCTCCGCCGAGTCCTCCGCGAGCACGATCCGCTCCCGCTCCCCCACCAGGCCGAGCAGGGAGGCGAGGAGCGTGGTCTTGCCCGTGCCCGTGCCGCCGCTGACGAGGTACGAGACCCTGGCGTCGATCAGGGCCCGCAGGACCGGGGCGCCGCCGGGCGGCACCGTGCCCGCCCCGGCCAGCTCGTCCAGGGAGAAGGCGCGGGGGCGCACCACCCGCAGCGAGAGGCAGGTCGAGCCGACCGCCACCGGCGGCAGCACCGCGTGCATGCGGGTGCCGTCGGGGAGCCGGGCGTCCACCCAGGGGCGGGCGTCGTCGAGCCTGCGTCCGGCGACGGCCGCGAGCCGCTGCGCGAGCCTGCGGACGGCGGCGGCGTCGGGGAAGGACACCGGGGCCCGTTCGAGCCCGGTGCCCCGGTCCACCCACACCCGGTCGGGAGCGGAGACCAGGACGTCGGTGACCGCCGGGTCGGCGAGCAGGGGTTCGAGGGGGCCGGTGCCGATCAGCTCGCACCGCAGCTCCTCGGCGGCCCCGAGCACCTCCGCGTCGCCGAGCAGCCGCCCCTGGGCCCGCAGCGCCGCCGCGACCCGGGCCGGGGTGGGCTCGGCCCCGCTCGCCGCGAGCCGCTGCCGCACGGCGTCGAGCAGGCCCGTGCCGCCGCCTCCGTCCCGAGCCCCGGTCACACCGCACCGCCGGGCGTGAGCGCGCGCTCCCAGAAGGCGGCGCAGAACCGGCCGAGCGGCCCCCGGGGCTCGGCGCCCGGCGGGAGCCCCGCGTCCTGGTCGGCCACGATCCCCGGGTCGTAGGGCAGTTCGCCGACGAGCGGCAACCGCAGCGCGTCGGCGACCCACCGCTCGTCGAGCCCCGTCGCGTACGGCCCGCGCACCACGGCCCGCAGGTCGTGCACGGCGGCCCCGAGGACCGAGGCCATCCGGTGGGCCGCCGCGACGGCCCTCAGCTCCCCCGGCACGACGAGCAGTCCGAGGTCGATCTGGGCCAGTGCCTCGGCGGTCGACCGGTCGCCCCCGCGCGGCAGGTCGACCACGACGACCCCGCCCCGGCGGCGGGCGGCGGCGAGCACGGACCGCACGGCTTCGGGCGGCACCGGCGGCGCGGGCTCCCTGCCCCAGCTGAGCACCCGGACCCCCCGCACCGACGGCAGGGACTCCTCCAGGGCGCCGCCCGCGAGGCGGCCCTTCGATGCGGCGAAGTCGGGCCACCGCCTGCCCTCCTCGCGCTCGCCGCCGAGCAGCACGTCGAGCCCGCCGCCCAGCGGGTCGCCGTCGACGAGGAGGGTGCGCCGCCCGGCCCTGGCGGCGGCGAGGGCGAGGCCGCAGGCCAGGGTGGAGGCGCCCGCGCCCCCGCGCCCGCCGACGACGCCGACGGTCAGCGCCTGCCGGTCCACCCCCTCGGCCGCGTCGGCGATGCGGTCCACGAGGAGGCCCTCGGCGTCCGGGAGCCGCACCACGCACTCCGCACCGATCTCCACGGCGAGCCGCCACACCTCCGGATCGTCCGGATCGCGCCCGACGAGGACGGTCCCCGGCCGGCGCACCGCTCCCCGGCATCGGGCGGCGACGTCGTCGCCGACCAGGACGAGCGGCGGGTCCGTCCAGCTCGCCCGCCGCTCGGGCACCCGGTGGTGCACCTCGGGGTCGACCCCGGCCGCCGCGCACAGCCGGAGGAGGTCGTCGAGCAGCCCGAGGTCCTCGGTGACGATCAGCGGCCCGGCCCGCCGCGCCTCGTCCGCCTCCCGCGCCTCCGGCCCGGGGACCTCCGCCCGCCGCCGACCGGCTCCGCTCGCACCGCCTCCCCTCGCACCGCCTCCCTGCGGGCCGGCTCCCCGCAGACCGGCTCCCTTCGAACCGACTCCCCTCGGGCCGGCGTCCCTCGCCCCGGCCCCTCCCCGCAACGCGCCCCGGATCGTGCTCCCGGTCCCGGAAGTCCTGGATGCCACCACGGCACACCCCTCTCGTGATTCCCACCGCCGCGAACTCCGCGACAGGAATCACCGTGGGGCCGCCCGGGAAATCGTGGGGATCCCACCGAAAAACTGTGGATAAGGGTGGGCCTGTGAATAACCGCGCCACCCCTCCGGAGACTGCCCGGAACGCATCCCGCCGGTTACTCTGAGTGAGGAATCAGGAGCACGACAGCCCGATGTCCGGCCGGTGGCCGAGGGGCGAAGAGAAGGGAGCGGGCGATGTCACTCGGGCCAGAAACGGCTCCGGACATGCGACGACCCCCGCCGGGGGGGAGAGCGGGGGTCGTCTCTCCGGCCGACTCGGGGGGGGAGGAGTCGGACCGGGGTAGCACGGTCGCGAACGATCCGTGACTTCCATGGTGTACCCGAGAGGCTTCTCAGGCAAACCCACGCGCCCCAGCGTACGCCGAATGGCGGGCACCTATGCTCGGGCTCGTGGAAAACCACTCCTTGCCGCGCACAGCCGCCTTCTTTGACCTGGACAAGACGGTCATTGCGAAGTCCTCGACGCTGACCTTCAGCAAGTCCTTCTACCGGGGCGGGCTGATCAGCCGCCGTGCCGCCCTGCGAACGGCCTACATCCAGTTCGTCTTCCTGGTGGGCGGGGCCGATCACGACCAGATGGAGCGGATGCGCGAATACCTTTCCGCGCTCTGCAAAGGCTGGAACGTCGCCCAGGTGAAGGAGCTCGTCGCCGAGACCCTTCACGACCTGATCGACCCGATCATCTACGACGAGGCGGCCTCGCTCATCGAGGCCCACCACGCCGCCGGCCGGGACGTCGTCATCGTCTCGACCTCCGGCGCCGAGGTGGTCGAGCCGATCGGCGAGATGCTCGGGGCCGACCGGGTCGTCGCCACCCGGATGGTGGTCGGCGAGGACGGCTGCTTCACCGGGGAGGTGGAGTACTACGCCTACGGGCCGACGAAGGCCGAGGCCGTCCGGGAGCTGGCGAGGTCGGAAGGCTACGACCTCTCGCGCTGCTACGCGTACAGCGACTCGGCGACCGACATCCCCATGCTGGAGGCCGTCGGCCACCCGCACGCGGTCAACCCCGACCGGACGCTGCGCCGCGAGGCCGTCGCCCGGGAGTGGCCCGTCCTCTCCTTCGAGAAGCCGGTCCGCCTCAAGCAGCGGCTGCCCGAGTTCCGGATGCCGCCCCGGCCCGCGCTCGTCGCCGCGGCGGCCGTGGGCGCAGCCGCCGTCGGAGCAGGGATCGTCTGGTACGCCGCCCGGCGCCGGGCGGCTCTCGCCACCCCTCGGGCCGCCGCCGACTTTGCCCGAATGTGAGCGAAACCCCAAGAAGTGGAACCAGCACTTTCGCTTCCACCCCAAGAGGAGTAAAAAGGAATCAGGCCCGCGAGACCCAGGACATCCGAGAGGATCACCTGTTGAGCATGAAGGCCCCACGGACCTAGCACGAAAGCCAGGTACCCACGCGACGTCGACCCGTCGATTACGGGCCAGCCGCACCAGGCCACGGGCAAAGTTCCCGGCCTGATGGGCACATATCGAGGACGCTTGGTAACTGGGTGGACGTGTCAGCGGCGGTACCCGAACAGGTACCGCCGCAACCCTTTTCAGGCCTCGGAGCCGAAGCGCTCCCACCCCGGAACAGGAAGGTCCCGGAACAACCGGAGCGCCTCCGCCACGACCTCTCAGTCCGAACCGGTCTCGGTCCGACCCGGCCCCGGCCCGGTCCGGACCTCAGGCCGACCCGCTCCCGGCCCGCCGGCCCGCTCCCGACCGGTTGTTCCCGGCCCGCCGTCCTGCCCTCAGGCCGCGCCCCGCTGGAGCGCCTCGCAGACGGCCGTCGACTCCCGGGCGCCCAGTTCGACCGAGCGCCCGCAGTGCGCGATCCAGCCGCCCACGCCCTCCGGGGTTCCCGACAGATAGCCCTCGAACGCGGCGAGGTACGCGGCCCGACCCTGCTCCGCATGGCCGACCTCGGCCGGGCAGACCGCCTTGGGGTCGAGACCGCTGCCGACGAGCGCGATCCGCTCGGCCGCCCGCGCGACCAGGCCGTTGTACGAGGTGAAGGGGCGCAGCGCGAGCAGTTCGCCGTGCACCACGGCGGCCGTCACGAGCGCCGGGGCCCCGCTGCCCGCGACGATCAGCTCCGCGAGGCCGTCGAGCCGTCCGGCGACCTCGGCGGGCGTCGGCGCAGGGCCCTCGATCAGCGGCTCGTCGACCCGCTCGCCGTCCAGCCGGGGCCGTCCCACCGAGTCGTCCGGGTCGCCCGCGGCGACCAGGTGGAGGCGGGCGAGCACGCGCAGCGGCGACTGGCGCCAGATGGAGAGGAGCTGCCCGGCCTCGGCGCCCAGGCGCAGGGCGGCGCCGACCGTGCGGGCCTCGGGATCGGCGCTGAAGTCGGTGCGCCGGCGGACCTCTTCCAGGGCCCAGTCGGCGCCGGACAGGGCGGCCGAGCCGCGCGCGCCGCGCAGGGCCGCCTCGGAGGAGATCTCGTTGCTGCGGCGGCGCATCACGCGGTGGCCGTAGACCCGGTCGACGGCCTTGCGTACGGAGTCCACCGCGTCGGCGACGCCCGGCAGGGAGCCGAGGGCGGCCAGGGGGTCAGAGGCGTGCGTACTCATAGGTAGGGAGGCTACGCGCCCGGCGGCCCCGCCCCACGATGGAGTGGTCTTCTTCACGCAACCCGACCACGCAAGGCGATCGTACGGCTACCCTAGGTGAACATGAAGATCGCTTTCGTCGGGAAGGGCGGCAGCGGCAAGACCACGCTGTCCTCGCTCTTCGTCCGCCACCTCGCCGCCAACGAAGCTCCGGTCGTCGCCGTCGACGCGGACATCAACCAGCACTTGGGCGCCGCCCTCGGCCTGTCCGAGACGGAGGCCGCCGAACTGCCCGCGATGGGCGCGCACCTGCCGCTCATCAAGGAGTACCTGCGGGGCGCCAACCCGCGGATCACCTCCGCCGACACCATGATCAAGACGACACCGCCCGGGGAGGGCTCCCGGCTGCTGCGGGTCCGCGAGGACAATCCGGTGTACGAGGCGTGCGCGCGCCCGGTCCGGCTCGACGACGGCGAGGTCCGGCTGATGGCGACCGGCCCCTTCACGGAGTCGGACCTCGGGGTCGCCTGCTACCACTCGAAGGTCGGCGCGGTGGAGCTCTGCCTCAACCACCTGGTCGACGGCCCCGACGAGTACGTGGTCGTCGACATGACGGCCGGCTCGGACTCCTTCGCCTCCGGTCTCTTCACCCGCTTCGACATGACCTTCCTGGTCGCGGAGCCGACCCGCAAGGGGGTCTCGGTCTACCGCCAGTACAAGGAGTACGCACGGGACTTCGGGGTCGCGCTCAAGGTCGTCGGCAACAAGGTGCAGGGTCCGGACGACCTGGACTTCCTGCGCGAGGAGGTCGGGGAGGACCTGCTGGTGACGGTGGGCCACTCGGACTGGGTCCGCGCCATGGAGAAGGGCCGCCCGTCCCGCTTCGAGCTCCTGGAGGCGGAGAACCGCATGTCGCTCCAGGCCCTCCAGGACGCGGCGGACGACTCGTACGCCCACCGCGACTGGGAGCGGTACACGCGGCAGATGGTCCACTTCCACCTGCGGAACGCGGAGAGCTGGGGGAACGCCAAGACCGGGGCCGACCTGGCGGCGCAGGTCGACCCCGGTTTCGTGCTCGGCGAGCCGCTGGCCGTGTAGCGTCCGGCGGTTCCCGCCGGATCCCCGGGCGGGCCGGACGGCCCGCCGCGGGATCAGCCCGCCGCGGGAGCGCCGGCGCCCACCGGCTTCGCGACGGCCGACTTCGCGGCGGCCGGCGAGGAGAGGAAGTTCTTCCAGCCGGCCGCGGGGGCCTCGCCGACCTTCAGGGTGCGCATCTTGGCGACGACGTCGGGGTCCTGGGCGTCGAGCCAGTCGGCGAGCTGGCGGAAGGAGACGCACTCGACGTCCTTCTGCACGCAGACGGTGGCGATGGTCTCCTCGATGGCCCGCATGTACGTGCCGCCGTTCCAGGACTCGAAGTGGTTGCCGATGATCAGCGGCGCGCGGTTGCCCCGGTAGGAGCGCTCGAAGGCCTGCACCAGGCCGTCCCGCATCTGGTTGCCCCAGTACCGGTGCTGGGCGGGGTCGCCCTGGGTGGTGCCGGGGGACTGGTTGACCAGGAAGTTGTAGTCCATGGACAGCGTCTGGAAGGCGCGGCCGGGGACGGGCACGAGCTGCAACGACAGGTCCCAGAGGCCCAGGTCCTTCTTGGGCCAGATCTGGTCGTTGACGCCGCTGGTGTCGTAGCGGAAGCCCATCTGCGCCGCCGCCTGGACGAAGTTCTTCCGGCCCTCCAGGCAGGGGGTGCGGGCGCCGACGAGTTCCTTGTCGTAGTCGAAGGGCAGCGGCTGCTCGGTGCGCAGCCCCGCGTTGGTCTTCCAGGTCTTGACGAAGGACTTGGCCTGGTTGATCTCGCTCTTCCACTCCTCGACGGACCAGGTGCCGACGCCGCCGTCGGGGCCGCAGAAGTGCCCGTTGAAGTGGGTGCCGATCTCGTTTCCGTCCTGCCAGGCCCCGCGGAGTTCGCGGACGGTGGCGCGGATGCCCTCGGTGTCGTTGAAGCCGATGTCGGAGCGGCCGGCGCTGTGCTGGGGCGGCTCGTAGAGGCTCCGCTTCTCCTCGGGCAGCAGGTACACGCCGCTGAGGAAGTACGTCATGGTGGCGTCGTACTTCTTGCCCACCTGGCGGAAGTGGGAGAACAGCTTCTGGCTGTCCTCGCCCGCGCCGTCCCACGAGAAGACCACGAACTGCGGCGGGGTCTCCCCCGGCTTGAGGCGCTGCCAGGCGGGCTGCTTCGGCTGGGCTCCGGTGAAGGCGGTCGAGCCGTCGCCGATCAGCCGGGGCACCGTCTGGGGGGCCGCGGCCGGGCCCTTCTTGGCGCCCGGGCCGCCGCCCGGCGTTCCCTTCGTGGCGTCGCCGTCGGAGCCCGAGCAGCCGGCGACGCCGGTGATCAGGGCGACGGTGAGGGCGCCCGCGGCGAGCGCTCTCCTCCGGGCAGTGGTCCTTCTTCCGGCGACTGTCATCCGCCCACCTCTCCTCGGTTCCGTGCGAGCGGCGTCAACGTCGCACCACGACCACCGGTGAGATGAAACGACAAGCGGATAAATACGCACTAATCACCGAAACAGGTGAACCAATGCACCATTTGCCCGGAAAGTGCTGCCAGGATCTTTACTCTCCATTACGATTCATTTACTGAGCGTTGATGATTTCTTCGAAGGGCCTCGCGTCGAGAGGCCCCTGGCGCACACCCCGCCGCTGTACGCCGTGCCCCACGGCCGCGAGCACCCCATTCGTCCCGCACGAGCCGCGACCGCGTCGCCCCGGAGGAGACGGGAACATGACCCTCTGCACCCCCGACCGCACGACCACCCGCCCCCGCGTCCAGCGGCCGCACAGCCCTCCGGAGGGGCCGCGCCGCTTCCGCGTCGCCGGCGTCGACGTGTCCGCGTCGATCGCCGTCTTCCTGATCGCGCTGCCGCTCTCGCTCGGCATCGCGCTCGCCACCGGAGCCCCGCTCCAGGCCGGCCTGGTCGCCGCCGCCGTCGGCGGCCTCGTCGCCGGCCGCTTCGGCGGCTCCCCGCTCCAAGTGAGCGGCCCCGCCGCCGGCCTCACCGTCGTGACCGCCGAGCTCATCCGGCTCTACGGCTGGCGCACCACCTGCGCCATCACCGTCCTCGCCGGACTCGCCCAACTCGGCCTGTCCGCCCTGCGCGTGGCCCGCTCCGCGCTCGCCGTCTCACCCGCGATCGTGCACGGCATGCTGGGCGGCATCGGCGTCACCATCGCCCTCGCCCAACTGCACATCGTGCTCGGCGGGACCCCCCAGAGCTCCGCCGTGGACAACGCCCTCGGCCTGCCCGCCCAGTTGACGCACGTCCAGCCGGCCGCGTTCGCCATCAGCGCGCTCACCGTGGCCGCCCTGCTCTGCTGGCCGCGCCTGCCGGGCCGCGCCGGGAGACTCCTGCGCAAGGCCCCGGCCGCGCTCGTCGCGGTGGCGGGCGCGACGGCGGTGGCGGCACTCGCCGGACTCGCCGTGCCCCGCGTCGACCTGCCGTCCTGGAGCAGCCACGCCCTGCCCGGACTGCCCGAGGGCCCCGTCCTCGGCATCGCCGCCGGCGTACTCACGATCACCCTCGTCACCAGCGTGCAGTCGCTGCTCTCCGCCGTCGCGGTCGACAAGCTCGTCGCCGCCCGCCCGGACCACGGCCTGGGCATCCCGCGCACCGCCCTCGACCGCGAGCTCGCCGGCCAGGGCATGGCGAACGTGGTCTCCGGCGCGCTCGGCGGCCTGCCGGTCGCCGGGGTCGCGGTCCGCAGCGTCGCCAACGTCTCCGCGGGCGCGGTGAGTCGCGCCTCCACCATGCTGCACGGCCTGTGGATCGTGCTCGCGGCCCTGCTGCTCGTGCCCGTGCTCGACCTGATCCCGCTGCCCGCGCTCGCCGCCCTCGTGATGGTGGTAGGCATCCAGATGGTCAGCATCACCCACATCCGTACGGTCACCCGTCACCGCGAGGCCGTCGTCTACGCGGTGACGCTGACCGGAGTCGTCCTCGTCGGGATCCTGGAGGGCGTGGCCCTCGGCATCGGCGTGGCCGTCGCGGTCGCACTGCACCGGCTCACCCGCACCCGGATCACCCACGAGGAGCGCGACGGGCGCCACCTGCTGCGCGTCCGGGGCCAGCTGACGTTCCTCGCGGTGCCCCGGCTGAGCCGGGCGCTGCACCAACTGCCGCAGGGCTCCGACGTGGTGGTGGAGCTGGACGGGTCCTTCATGGACCACGCGGCGTACGAGACGCTGAGCGACTGGACGGCCGGGCACCTCGCCCACGGCGGCGAGGTCGAGACGACCGGCCCCTCCGGCGCCCGGATCGCCGAGCCCTCCCCCGGCACGGCCCCGCACTCCTGCTGCCGCCCCTGGACCCCCTGGCACAACCACCAGTGCGGAGAGCCGCCGACCGAGCCGGCCGGGGCCGGCGGGACGGGTGCGGACCGGCCCGCGCCGGGGCTGAGACTGGCGAGCGGTATCGGCAAGTTCCAGCGGAACACCGCCCCGCTCGTCCGGGACGAGCTCGCCCGCCTCGCCCGGGAGGGCCAGCGCCCCTCGCAGCTCTTCCTGACCTGCGCGGACTCCCGCCTGGTCACCAGCATGATCACGTCGAGCGGTCCCGGTGACCTCTTCACCGTGCGCAACGTCGGCAACCTCGTCCCGCTCCCCGGCGAGGAGAGCGGCGACGACTCGGTGGCGGCGGCGATCGAGTACGCGGTGGAGGTGCTGCGGGTCGAGTCGATCACGGTCTGTGGCCACTCCGGCTGCGGCGCCATGCAGGCCCTGATGGGCGCGGGGCCGGACGATCCGCCGTCCCCGCTCCGCCGCTGGCTCCGGCACGGCCGGCCCAGCCTGGAGCGGATGGCGAGCAGACGCCACGCCTGGGCACGGATCGCGGGCCGCCTGCCGGCCGACGCGGTCGAGCAGCTCTGCCTGACCAACGTCGTCCAGCAGCTGGAGCACCTGCGGGCGTACGAGCCGGTGGCGCGCCGGCTCGCCGACGGCAGCCTCACGCTGCACGGGATGTACTTCCACGTGGGCGAGGCCCAGGCGTACCTGCTCGACGGCGCGGACGAGCCGCACGGCCACGACGCCTACGACGACGTCTTCACCCGGGTCATGCCGACCGCCCTGTCGGCCGCCCCGTCGGCCGCCGAACCCGGATCCGGTCCGGTGGCCGACGGCCCGGGATCCGCCCCGGAGCCCGAACCGACGTCCGAGCCCCCGTCCCGCCGGGAAACAGCGCACGCCTCCTGAGCGGACGCCCCTGAGCAGACGTCCCTGAGCAGACGTCCCCGAGCAGGCGTCCCCGAACGCGCACCCCCGGAGCGCGCGTGCCGATCGCGCGCGCTCCCTCCCGCGCCCCCACCCCGGGGCGCACGCGCCCTGAACCGTCGGGACCGTCCGTCCGTGAGACTGTGTGGCCCCTTCTCCCACCGCTCGGGAAGAAGGGGCCACCCGCATCGAGCCGCCCACAGGTCTAAACCAATTGCCCGGATGCTCTTGTCACCCGGGCATCTGACTGATGAGCTATGACGCGGGACACATACGCACAGAGGACGCCCTGGGAAAGGGAGATGTCGTGAGCAACGAAAGCCTGGCCAATCTGCTTCGCGAGGAGCGCCGCTTCGCGCCCCCCGCCGAGCTGGCGGCGGACGCCAATGTGACGGCGGAGGCGTACGAGCAGGCCAAGGCGGACCGTCTGGGCTTCTGGGCCGAGCAGGCCAAGCGGCTGACCTGGGCCACCGAGCCGACCGAGACCCTGGACTGGTCGAACCCGCCGTTCGCCAAGTGGTTCGCGGACGGCGAGCTGAACGTGGCGTACAACTGCGTCGACCGGCACGTCGAGGCCGGGCACGGCGACCGGGTCGCCATCCACTTCGAGGGCGAGCCGGGCGACAGCCGCGCGATCACCTACGCCGAGCTCAAGGACGAGGTCTCCAAGGCGGCCAACGCGCTGACCGAACTGGGCGTCCGCAAGGGCGACCGGGTCGCCGTCTACCTGCCGATGATCCCCGAGGCGGCCATCACGATGCTGGCCTGCGCCCGCGTCGGCGCCGCCCACTCGGTGGTCTTCGGCGGCTTCTCGGCCGACGCCGTGGCCTCCCGCATCCAGGACGCCGACGCCAAGCTGGTCGTGACCGCCGACGGCGGCTACCGGCGCGGCAAGCCGAGCGCCCTCAAGCCGGCCATCGACGAGGCCGTCGCCAAGTGTCCGCAGGTCGAGCACGTCCTCGTGGTCCGCCGCACGGGCCAGGACACCGCCTTCACCGAGGGCCGCGACGTGTGGTGGGACGACATCGTCGCCCGCCAGTCCGCCGAGCACACCCCGGAGGCGTTCGGAGCGGAGCACCCGCTCTTCATCCTCTACACCTCGGGCACCACAGGGAAGCCGAAGGGCATCCTGCACACCTCCGGCGGCTACCTCACCCAGGCCGCCTACACCCACAACGCCGTCTTCGACCTCAAGCCGGAGAGCGACGTCTACTGGTGCACCGCCGACATCGGCTGGGTCACCGGGCACTCGTACATCGTCTACGGCCCGCTGGCCAACGGCGCGACGCAGGTCATGTACGAGGGCACCCCGGACACCCCGCACCAGGGCCGGTTCTGGGAGATCGTGCAGAAGTACGGCGTCACGATCCTCTACACGGCGCCGACCGCGATCCGCACGTTCATGAAGTGGGGCGACGACATCCCCGCGAAGTTCGACCTGTCGAGCCTGCGGGTCCTCGGCTCGGTCGGCGAGCCGATCAACCCCGAGGCCTGGGTCTGGTACCGCGAGCACATCGGCGCCGGCAGGACCCCGATCGTGGACACCTGGTGGCAGACCGAGACCGGCGCGATGATGATCTCGCCGCTGCCGGGCGTCACCGAGACCAAGCCGGGCTCCGCCCAGCGCCCGCTGCCGGGCATCTCCGCCACCGTCGTGGACGACGAGGCCAACGAGGTGCCGAACGGCGGGGGCGGCTACCTGGTCCTCACCGAGCCCTGGCCGTCGATGCTCCGCACCATCTGGGGCGACGACCAGCGCTACATCGACACGTACTGGTCCCGCTTCGAGGGCAAGTACTTCGCGGGCGACGGCGCCAAGAAGGACGAGGACGGCGACATCTGGCTGCTCGGCCGGGTCGACGACGTCATGCTCGTCTCGGGCCACAACATCTCGACGACCGAGGTCGAGTCGGCCCTCGTCTCCCACCCGGCCGTCGCCGAGGCGGCCGTCGTCGGCGCCGCCGACGAGACGACCGGCCAGGCGATCGTCGCCTTCGTGATCCTGCGCGGCACCGCCAGCCAGGACGAGGGCCTCGTCGCCGAGCTGCGCAACCACGTCGGCGCGACCCTCGGCCCGATCGCCAAGCCGAAGCGGATCCTGCCGGTGGCGGAGCTGCCGAAGACCCGCTCGGGCAAGATCATGCGCCGTCTGCTCCGCGACGTCGCCGAGAACCGGGAGCTGGGCGACGTCACCACGCTGACCGACTCCTCGGTCATGTCGCTCATCCAGACCCAGCTGCCGGCCGCCTCCAGCGAGGACTGAACCGCAGTCGGTACGACGTGGCGCCCGCCCCGGAAGGCACCATCCGGGGCGGGCGTTCCCGCGTACCCGTACGTCCCCCGGGGCTCCCGAGGCTCCCGAGGCTCCCGAGGGGACGAAACGGGAGAAACTTCATAGGCTGCTTCTCGCCGGATGCCCCACCGCCTCCTTGGGTATGGTGTGGGTCGCGTCAGAAACGCGACAGAAAGACCCAGGTGCGCCGGGAAGTCTGGTCGGCATGTGCTTCGCCCTGCCCGCCCGACGGAGGTCTCCCGCATGTCCGCGCCCACCGACCGCAAGTTCCTCGGTCTGCTGCCCCTTCCCGAGCGCCGCTACCTCGCCGACGCCCTGCGTACCGAGACCGTCGGCGGCATGCTGCTCCTCCTCGCCGCCGTCACCGCCCTGATCTGGGCGAACACCCCGCTGAGCGACAGCTACGAGTCCGTCCGTGACGCCCACTTCGGCCCCGCCGCCCTCGGCCTCGACCTCTCCGTCGAGCACTGGGCGGCCGACGGCCTCCTCGCGGTCTTCTTCTTCGTCGCCGGCGTCGAGCTCAAGCGCGAACTCGTCGCGGGCGAGCTGCGCGACCCCCGGGCCACCGCGCTCCCCGTCGTCGCCGCGCTCTGCGGCATGGCCGCGCCCGCCCTCGTCTACACCCTGGTCAACGTCCTCGGCGACGGCTCGCTCGACGGCTGGGCCGTCCCCACCGCCACCGACATCGCCTTCGCGCTCGCCGTCCTCGCCGTGATCGGCACCTCGCTGCCGTCCGCGCTGCGCGCCTTCCTCCTCACCCTCGCCGTCGTCGACGACCTCTTCGCCATCCTGATCATCGCGGTCTTCTTCACCTCGGACCTGAACTTCGCCGCGCTCGGCGGCGCCTTCGCCGGGCTCGCCCTCTTCTGGCTGCTGCTCCGCAAGGAGGTCCGCGGCTGGTACGTGTACGTGCCGCTCGCCCTGGTGATCTGGGGCCTGATGTACAACAGCGGCGTCCACGCCACCATCGCCGGCGTCGCCATGGGCCTGATGCTGCGCTGCACCGTCCGGGAGGGCGAGGAGCACTCCCCCGGCGAGCACATCGAGCACCTGGTCCGCCCGTTCTCGGCCGGTGTCGCGGTGCCGCTGTTCGCCCTCTTCTCCGCCGGCGTCGCCGTCTCCGGCAAGTCCCTCGGGGACGTCTTCACCCAGCCGGTCACCCTCGGCGTCGTCCTCGGCCTCGTCGTCGGCAAGGCCGTCGGCATCTTCGGCGGCACCTGGCTCACCGCCCGCTTCACCCGGGCCGAGCTCAATCCCGACCTGTCCTGGCCGGACGTCTTCGCCCTCGCCACCCTCGCCGGGATCGGCTTCACCGTCTCGCTCCTCATCGGCGAACTCGCCTTCACCGACGACCCGGCCCTCACCGACCAGGTGAAGGCCGCCGTCCTGACGGGCTCGCTCGTCGCCGCGGTCCTCGCCGCCGTCCTGCTGAAGCTGCGGGTGCGGAAGTACAGCGCGCTCTACGCGAACGAGGAGCGCGACGAGGACGAGGACGGCATCCCGGACATCTACGAGGAGAACAGCCCGGAATACCACCTCCGGATGGCGGAGATCCACGAGAGGAAGGCCGCCGAACACCGACAGCGCGCCCAAGTGGCGGGGGCGTCGAGCAAGGAGGCCGACCGTCCGGCATGATCTGAGTCGGACCGTAGACGAGGAGAGGGAGCAGCGATGAGCGACCTGTACGACAAGGGCGAGCCGAGCCTCGGCCAGCTGGTCGCCTCGGCGACCGCCGAGATGTCGGCACTGGTGCACGACGAGATCGCCCTGGCCAAGGCCGAGATCCGGCAGGACGTCAAGCGCGGCGCGATCGGCAGCGCGGCGGGCGTCGCGGCCGGCGTGGTGCTGCTGTTCTCGCTGCCGATGCTGAGCTTCGCTCTCGCGTACGCCATCAACACCTGGACCGGCGGGCACAACGGCAACGGGGGCTGGAACCTCGTCTGGTGCTTCCTGCTCTCCTTCACGGCGAACGTGCTGCTCGCGGGGCTCCTCGGCCTCCTGGCGTACTCCAAGTTCAAGAAGGTCAAGCCGCCGGAGAAGTCCATCGCGTCGGCCAAGCAGACGGCCGCGATCGTCCAGAACGTCAAGCCGCACCCGCGTCCCGAGGCGCCCAAGGCACTGGTCAAGGGCTCCCTCGACCTGGACAAGGGCACCGTTGTGGCACGCTCGTCCGTATGACCCTTCCCGAGAGCAGCACCGTCGTCGGCGGACCCGTACGGCTCGACGGGCCGTGGACCCACCGGGACGTGGCCGCCAACGGCGCCCGCTTCCACATCGCCGAGATGGGCGACGGGCCGCTGGTGCTGCTCCTGCACGGCTTCCCGCAGTTCTGGTGGACCTGGCGCCACCAGCTCCCCGCGCTCGCCGAGGCCGGGTTCCGGGCCGTCGCGATGGACCTGCGCGGGGTCGGCGGCAGCGACCGCACGCCCCGGGGCTACGACCCCGCCAACCTGGCCCTCGACATCACCGGCGTCGTCCGCTCGCTCGGCGAGCCGGACGCGGCGCTCGTCGGGCACGACCTGGGCGGCTATCTGGCCTGGACGGCGGCCGTGATGCGGCCCAAGCTGGTGCGCCGGCTCGTGGTCTCCTCGATGCCGCACCCGCGCCGCTGGCGCTCGGCGATGCTCTCCGACCTCTCCCAGTCGCGGGCCGGCTCGCACGTCTGGGGCTTCCAGCGGCCGTGGCTGCCGGAGCGCCGGCTCGTCGCGGACGACGCCGCGCTCGTCGGGGAATTGATCCGGGACTGGTCGGGGCCGCGGCCGGTCGCCGACGCGGAGGCGGTCGAGGTGTACCGGCGGGCGATGCTCGTCCCCTCGACGGCGCACTGCTCGATCGAGCCGTACCGCTGGATGGTGCGGTCGCTCGCCCGCCCGGACGGCATCCAGTTCAACCGGCGCATGAAGCGGCCGGTGCGGGTGCCGACGCTCCATCTGCACGGCTCCCTGGACCCGGTGATGCGGACCCGCAGCGCGGCCGGTTCGGGCGAGTACGTGGAGGCGCCGTACCGCTGGCGGCTCTTCGACGGCCTCGGGCACTTCCCCCACGAGGAGGACCCGACGGCCTTCACCGCGGAGCTCGTCAACTGGCTGAAGGACCCCGAACCGGACCGCTGACGGGCCGTCGCGCGCCCCGGCGGGACCGCTGACGCGCCGTCGGGCTCCTGTTCGGCGAACGGAGTTGCCCCGGACGGCCATGTGCCTCGCGCATACTCCGATTGGCGGGCTCCGGGGAGATTACCGACCTTGGGGCACGGGCAGACGTCCGGGTATGGGCTGGACGCACGACTACGGTGACACGACGGCACGCGACCGCGGCTCGGCCGCCGGACCGGGACCCCTCGAAAGGGGTGGACCTCCGGAGCCGGGCCGTACGCACGCCGTGCAGGGGGTGGGGATCTCTCGCATCCTGCGCCGCCGGGCCCGCTGGGTCTCGGCCCGGCTCAGGCATCCCCGCGGCTGACCTTCCGGAAGAGGACCCTCCGGGAAGGACGTCCGGGGGAAGTACGGGGAGCGCGCGGGAACGTCAGAGGGCGCAGCCCTGGGTGTCGACCTGCTGGTTGGCCGCCAGGCCGCGCTCGACGTCCCCGCGGACCTCGTCGGCCGTCAGGGCGTAGCCCGTGTTCGCGTCGTCGCGGGAGCGGGCGAAGATCACGCCGTACACCTCGCCGTCCTCGGTGAGGAGCGGGCCGCCGGAGTTTCCCTGACGGACCGTCGCGTAGAGCGAGTACACGTCCCTGTTGACCTGGCCGCGGCTGTAGATGTCGGGGCCGTCGGCGCTGATGCGGCCCCGGACGCGCGCCGAGCGCACGTCGTACGCGCCGTTCTCCGGGAAGCCGGCGACGATCGCGCCGTCGCCGCTGCGGGCGTCCTCGTCGGCGAAGACGAGCGGGGTGGCCTTGAGGTCCGGCACGTCCAGGACGGCGATGTCGCGCTGCCAGTCGTAGAGGACGACCTTGGCGTCGTAGAGCCTGCCTTCGCCGCCTATCTGGACGGTCGGCTCGTCGACGCCGCCGACGACGTGGGCGTTGGTCATGATGCGGCGCTCGGCGAAGACGAAGCCGGTGCCTTCGAGGACCTTGCCGCAGCTCTGCGCGGTGCCGACGACCTTCACGATGGAGCGCTGGGCGCGGGCGGCGACCGGGCTGTCGGCGAGCGCCGGGTCGGGGGGCGTGACCGGGGTGATGGGCTCGTTGACGAAGGGGCTGAAGACCGGCGGGAAGCCGCTGCGGGCCAGGGTGGAGCGGAAGTCGGCGAACCAGCCGGACGCCTGTTCCGGCATCACCCGCTCCAGGCCGAGCAGGACCCTGGAGCTCCGCACCTCCTTGCCCAGGGTGGGCATCGAGGTGTTGGCGATGAGCGAGCCGATCAGCCAGGCCACGAGCAGCATCGCGACGACGTTGACCAGGGCGCCGCCCGTGGCGTCGAGGGCGCGCGCGGGCGACCAGGTGATGTGCCGGCGCAGCTTGTTGCCGAGGTGGGTGGTGAAGGCCTGGCCGACGGAGGCGCAGACGATGACCACCATCACGAAGACGACCGTCGCCGTGGTCGAGACCTCGCTGTTGTCGGTGAGTTCGTTCCAGAGGACCGGAAGCAGCAGGACGGCGACGAGACCGCCGCCGAGGAAGCCGATCACCGAGAGGATGCCGACCACGAACCCCTGGCGGTAACCGATGATCGCGAACCACACGGCGGCGAGCAGCAACAAGATGTCCAGCACGTTCACCGTCAATAGCCTCGCAGATTCGTTTCCGGTCGCCCCGGGGTCAGCCTGTCATGAGCGCCAGTCGAGCGGGACCTGTCTGGACCTGTCCCAGGGCAGCTCCCAGCCGGCGAAGTGGAGGATCCGGTCGATCACCCCGGCCGTGAAACCCCAGACCAGGGCGGATTCCACCAGGAACGCCGGACCTTTGTGGCCACTGGGGTGGACGCTGGTCGCGCGGTTCTCCGGGTCCGTGAGATCCGCCACGGGGACGGTGAAGACGCGGGCGGTCTCTCCGGGGTCGACGGCGTCGACCGGGCTCGGGGCGCGCCACCAGCCGAGGACCGGGGTGACGACGAAGCGGCTGACCGGGATGTAGAGCCGGGGCAGCACGCCGAAGAGCTGGACGCCGGCGGGGTCGAGCCCGGTCTCCTCCCGGGCCTCGCGCAGGGCGGCGCGCAGCAGTCCGCCGTCCTCGGGGTCGCCGTCCTCGGGGTCGAGGGCGCCGCCGGGGAAGGAGGGCTGTCCGGCGTGCGAGCGGAGGGTGCCGGCGCGCTCCATGAGGAGCAGCTCGGGGCCCCGCTCGCCCTCGCCGAAGAGGACGAGGACGGCGGACTGGCGCCCGTCGCCGCTCGCGGGCGGCAGGAAACGGCTCAGCTGCTCGGGCCGGACGGTGAGGGCGGCCCGGTCGACGGGGGCGAGCCAGGCGGGCAGGCCGTCGCGGCTGACGAGGCCGCCGGTGCCGAAGCCGCCGGCCCCGTACCCGCGTGGCTCGGGCCCGTGGGCTCCGTGCCCCTGGGTCTCTTCTTCCGTGCGCGTCATAGGCACCCCCGTTGGTTCACAACGCGATGGATGGACGGGATCGTTCCCGGGGCCCGCGCCCCGGCGGGGGGCGTCGGGCTCAGCCGCCCGCGCCCAGGGGCGCCGCCGGGCGGCCCGGGTAGTCGGGCGGCGGGTTGAGCCGCTGGCCGGGGAAGCCGCCCTTCTCGTACTTGAGCAGCTTCGCCGCCTTCTCGGGATCGGTCTCGCCCTCCCCGTACGACGGGCAGAGGTGGGTGATCGGGCAGGCGCCGCACGCGGGCTTGCGGGCGTGGCAGATGCGGCGGCCGTGGAAGATCACCCGGTGCGAGAGCATGGTCCACTCGCTCTTCGGGAAGATCGTGGCGACCTCGGCCTCGATCTTCACCGGGTCGTCGGACTCGGTCCACCTCCAGCGCCGGGCGAGGCGCATGAAGTGGGTGTCGACGGTGATGCCGGGGACCCCGAAGGCGTTGCCGAGGACGACGAAGGCGGTCTTGCGGCCGACGCCGGGGAGCTTGACCAGGTCCTCCAGGCGGCCGGGGACCTCGCCCCCGAAGTCGTCCCGGAGGGCGGCGGAGAGGCCCATGATCGACTTCGTCTTGGCGCGGAAGAAGCCGGTCGGCCGGATCAGCTCCTCGACCTCCTCGGGCACGGCGGCGGCGAGGTCCTCGGGCGTGGGGTACTTCGCGAAGAGGGCGGGGGTGGTCTGGTTGACCCGCAGGTCGGTGGTCTGGGCCGAGAGGACCGTGGCGACGAGCAGTTCGAAGGGGTTGCGGAAGTCGAGCTCCGGGTGGGCGTACGGATAGACCTCGGCCAGCTCGCGGTTGATCCGCCGCGCCCGGCGCACCATCGCGAGCCGCGACTCGGGCTTGGCGGCGCGGGGCTTCTCCGGCGCGGCCGCGCGGCGCGTCCCCTGCTGGGCGGCGCGGGCCGGACGGGCTCCGGCGGCGCGTCCCGGCTCGGGCGAAGACTTCCGATTTGTCGCCTTCACCCGTTTCGACGCACCCTGTTCGCCCACGGCGGAATTACTTTCGGCCGACACTCTTACAGCCCCCTTGGCCTGCGCTCTCACCGGCGAGTTGGACACGCGGCCAGCCTAGGGGCCGCCACCGACATCTGCCCCGGGCACGGCCGATCAGCCCCCGATCGGGCCCCTGACGTACGGAAGTGCGGCACGGTGCGTCAAACTTGTTGTGATTGATCGCACTGTTTTGTACGTCCGGCATCATGGGATCCGGATCCCGTGAGCAGGTCGACAGTATGGAGAGAACTCGTGGACGACGTTCTGCGGCGCGCCCCGCTCTTCGCGGCGCTCGATGACGAGCAGGCTGCCGAGCTGCGCGCCTCGATGAGTGAGGCGACGCTCGCCCGTGGCGACGCGCTCTTCCACGAGGGCGACCCCGGCGACCGCCTGTACGTGGTCACCGAGGGCAAGGTGAAGCTGCACCGCACCTCCCCCGACGGCCGCGAGAACATGCTGGCCGTCCTCGGCCCCGGCGAGCTCATCGGCGAGCTGTCCCTCTTCGACCCGGGCCCGCGCACCGCCACCGCGACGGCGCTGACCGAGGTCAAGCTGCTCGGCCTGGGCCACGGCGACCTCCAGCCCTGGCTGAACGCCCGCCCCGAGGTGGCCACCGCGCTGCTGCGCGCGGTCGCCCGCCGCCTGCGCAAGACCAACGACCAGATGTCCGACCTGGTCTTCTCCGACGTGCCGGGCCGTGTCGCCCGCGCGCTCCTCGACCTGTCGCGCCGCTTCGGCGTCCAGTCGGAGGAGGGCATCCACGTCGTCCACGACCTCACCCAGGAGGAGCTGGCCCAGCTCGTCGGCGCCTCCCGCGAGACGGTCAACAAGGCGCTCGCGGACTTCGCCCAGCGCGGCTGGCTGCGCCTGGAGGCCCGCGCCGTGATTCTCCTCGACGTGGAGCGCCTCGCGAAGCGCTCGCGGTAAGCGCGGGAGGTACGCACGCGCGTACACGCGGAGAAGGCCGCCCCCGGCTCCCGGGGGCGGCCTTCCGCGTACGTACGCGCGTGCTACCGGATCAGCGCTTCGTGCCGTCCACGATCACCGGGGCGGACCCGCCGTTGGCGCAGGGCACGGTGTAGACCGGGTTCGCCGCCGCCGCCTCCTTGAAGGCGTCGATGCACTGGTTCATCAGGACCTTGTCCGTCAGCGAGTCGTTGAGGATCTTGTTGGCGCGGGCGATGCCCTCCGCCTCGATCCGGCGCCGGTCGGACTCGGCCTTGGCGGTGCGGGCGGCCTCCAGGGCGCGCTCGGTCGCCTGCTGCTGCTGGATCTTGCGGTCGATCTGGTCCTGCAGCGCCTTGGACGGCTTCACGTTGCGCAGGTTGACGGTGGTCACGTCGATGCCGCGCGGGGCCAGGCGCTCCTTGACCAGCGTGGCGATCTCCGCGTTGATCTTCTCGCGGGCGGAGCTGTAGCCCTCCTCGCTGGTGTGGCGGGCGAAGACGTTGCGGACGATCTCCCGGCTGTCCGGGAAGACCAGCCGCTGCTGGATGGCGGACTCGCTGCCGGCGAGCCGGTACAGCTCCACGGCCTTGGACGGCGCGACCGCCCACTTCACGGTCACCTCGGCCTCCATCACACCGCCCTGCGAGGAACGGACCTCGACCACGTCCTGGTCGGACAGGTTCAGGTCCACCGGGCGGGTGGAGAAGGAGGTGACCGTGGTGAACGGCGAGATGACGTTCACGCCGGGCGTCATGGGCGAACCCACCTTGCCGAAGGTCACCGGCACGCCCACCTCGTACGCGCCGACCACGTGGACGACGCTGGTGACGCCCGCGAGGAGGGCGGCGATCAGCGCGCCCAGCGCGCCGAGGCGGAGGCCGGTGCGGTCCAGGGAGCGCCCCACGAAGTAGAGCACCACCGCCGCTATGAGCAGAAGAATGGCCAGGACGAACACGAGAAATCCCCCCGGTGGAACGATGGCCGAGAACAACGGACGTAAAGGGACCGTAAAGCATGGCGTGCCCGCCGGGCCATGCCGCCTCCCGGCAACCGCGCCCCGGCCTCCGCTGCCGGGCCCGGACCCGTTCCGGGGCGCCGGTCAGATCAGTCCGCGCCCCCGCAGGTACTCCAGCTGCGCCCGCACCGACAGCTCGGCCGCCGGCCACAGGGAGCGGTCCACGTCCGCGTACACGTGGGCGACGACCTCCGCCGCCGTGCGGAGGCCGTTCTCGGCCGCCGTCTCGACCTGGGCGAGCCGGCTCGCCCGGTGCGCGAGGTAGAACTCCACGGCGCCCTGTGCGTCCTCCAGGACCGGCCCGTGGCCCGGCAGGACGGTGCGCACCCCGTCGTCGACGGTCAGCGAGCGCAGCCGCCGCAGCGAGTCCAGGTAGTCCCCGAGGCGCCCGTCCGGGTGCGCGACCATCGTCGTCCCGCGCCCCAGGATCGTGTCGCCGGTCAGGACCGCCCGGTCGGCGGGCAGGTGGAAGGAGAGCGAGTCCGAGGTGTGGCCGGGCGTCGGGACGACACGCAGCTCCAGGCCGCCGACCGTCACCACGTCCCCCTCGCCGAGCCCCTCGTCGCCGAGCCGGAGCGCCGGGTCGAGGGCCCGCACGGGCGTCCGGGTCAGCTCGGCGAAGCGCCCCGCGCCCTCCGCGTGGTCCGGGTGGCCGTGGGTGAGCAGGGTGAGCGCGACGCGCTTGCCGAGCTTCCCGGCGGTGTCGATCACGTTCCGCAGGTGGTCCTCGTCGAGCGGGCCGGGGTCGACGACGACCGCCAGGTCCGAGCCGGGCTCGGAGAGCAGCCAGGTGTTGGTGCCGTCGAGGGTCATCGCAGACGGGTTGGGCGCCAGGACGTTCACGGCGCGGTCGGTCGCGGGCCCGGTGACCACGAGCCCGCGCGGCTGCCCGGGCAGGGCGGCGGCGTCGCTCATCGCGCACCGCCGGAGGGGATGATCTTGGTGAACTCCTCGTGGCCCGGCCAGCTCAGGACCAGCTCCTCGCCCTCCAGGCGGGCCCGGGCGAGCACGGGGGCCAGGTCCTGCGCCTCCGCCGCCGCGAGGGCCTCGGCGGCCGTCCCGTACGGCTCCAGGGTGCGCAGGGTGGAGATCGTCGGCGGCATCATCAGGAGCTCGCCCCGGTCGTAGCCGGCGGCGGCCTCCGCCGGACGGATCCAGACCGTGCGGTCGGCCTCGGTGGAGGCGTTCCGGGTGCGCTGCCCGGCCGGGAGGGCGGCCACGAAGAACCAGGTGTCGTACCGGCGCCGCTCGAACTCCGGCGTGATCCAGCGGGCCCAGGCGCCGAGCAGGTCGGAGCGCAGGACGAGACCGCGCCGGTCGAGGAAGTCCGCGAAGGACAGCTCGCGGGCGACGAGCGCCTCCCGGTCCCGCTCCCACTCCTCGCCCGTGGTGTCCCCGACGACCCCGTCCTCGGTCTCCCCGGCGAGCAGCACGCCCGCCTCCTCGTACGTCTCGCGCACGGCGGCGCAGACCACGGCCTGGGCCTGCGCGGGGTCGTCGAGGCCGAGCCGGGCCGCCCAGGTCTCCCGGGAGGGGCCCGCCCAGCGCACCGGGTGCTCGTCGCGCGGGTCGACGCCGCCGCCGGGATAGGCGTACGCGCCGCCCGCGAAGGCCATCGAGGTGCGGCGGCGCAGCATGTGGACGTCGGGCCCGGCGGCACCGTCGCGGAGGAGCAGGACGGTGGCGGCGCGCCGGGGCGCCACCGGGGTCAGCTCACCGGCGGCGAGGGCGCGGATGCGGTCGGGCCACTCCGGCGGGTACCACTGACCGTTCGACTGCTTCGACTGACCATTCGACATGGCCGGATGCTATGCGCAAGCGCAGGAATGCACGAGGGCGAGCCGGTGCGCGGGGCCCGCGACGCGCGAAGGCCGGCCGCCCCGGTGGGGCCGGCCGGCCTTCCTGCGCGTACTGCGGCCTGCACGCGCGCGTACCGCAGCCTGCCCACGCGCGCGTGCCTCTGCTCCCCGCGCGCCTGCCGTGGTCGGCCTTCGCGCGCCTGCCTGCGGCGCGAGGGGCGGTCAGGCCTCGGTCAGCTCGACCTGGATCTCGACCTCGACCGGCGCGTCGAGCGGCAGCACGGCCACGCCGACGGCGCTGCGCGCGTGCACGCCCTTCTCGCCGAGGACGGCGCCGAGCAGCTCGCTGGCACCGTTGACGACGCCCGGCTGCCCGGTGAAGTCGGCGGCGGAGGCGACGAAGCCGACGACCTTCACGACGCGCTTGACGCGGTCGAGGTCACCGGCGACCGACTTCACGGCCGCGAGGGCGTTGAGCGCGCACGTGGCGGCGAGCTGCTTGGCCTCCTCGGCGGTGACCTCGGCGCCGACCTTGCCGGTCACCGGGAGCTTGCCCGCCACCATCGGGAGCTGGCCCGAGGTGTGGACGTAGACGCCCGACTGCACGGCCGGCTGGTACGTGGCCAGCGGAGGGACGACCTCCGGCAGGGTCAGGCCCAGCTCGGCGAGCTTCGCCTCGACGGCCCCGCTCACGACTTGGGCCGCTTCAGGTAGGCCACGAGCTGCTCGGGGTTGTTCGGCCCGGGCACGACCTGGACGAGCTCCCAGCCGTCCTCGCCCCAGGTGTCCAGAATCTGCTTGGTCGCGTGCACCAGAAGCGGCACCGTGACGTACTCCCACTTGGTCATGGGCCCGACTGTATCCGCTGCCGCGGGGCGCTTCTCCGAGGCGGCTCTCCCGGCGGCCTCCCGGACGTCCCGCCGGCCGGCTCGCCGGAAGGACTCCCGCCGCGTCCCCGAGGCGCCCCCTAGGGAGCTTCTCGGGGGCGGCCTCCTGATTGGGCGCGGCCGCCAGTGGTTAGGCTCGACAGCGTGAGCAGGCTCCAGGTCGTCAGCGGCAAGGGCGGTACCGGTAAGACGACGGTCGCCGCCGCCCTCGCCCTCGCCCTCGCGACGGAGGGGAAGCGGACCCTCCTCGTCGAGGTCGAAGGCAGGCAGGGCATCGCACAGCTCTTCGAGACGGAGGCGCTTCCGTACGAGGAGCGCAAGATCGCCGTCGCCCCGGGCGGCGGGGAGGTGTTCGCGCTGGCGATCGACGCCGAGCGCGCGCTCCTCGACTACCTCCAGATGTTCTACAAACTGGGCAGCGCGGGACGGGCCCTGAAGAAGCTCGGCGCGATCGACTTCGCGACGACGATAGCGCCGGGCGTACGGGACGTCCTGCTGACCGGCAAGGCGTGCGAGGCGGTCCGGCGGCGGGAGAAGGACGGCCGCCCGACCTACGACCACGTGGTCATGGACGCGCCGCCCACCGGCCGCATCACCCGCTTCCTCAACGTCAACGACGAGGTGGCCGGCCTGGCCAGGATCGGCCCGATACACAACCAGGCGCAGGCCGTCATGCGGGTCCTCAAGTCCCCCGAGACGGCGGTCCACCTGGTGACCCTCCTGGAGGAGATGCCGGTCCAGGAGACGGCGGACGGCATCGAGGAGCTCCGCGCGGCCGAACTGCCGGTGGGGCGGGTCGTGGTGAACATGGTCCGGCCGCACGTCCTCGACGCCGCGGCGGTACGCGCCGCCTCCGGCGACCACCGGAAGGCGATCGCGAAGACCCTGGCCTCCGTCGGCGTCACGGGCTCCGCGCGGCTCGTCGAGCCGCTCCTCGACCAGGCGGCCGAGCACGCCCGGCGGGTGGAGCTGGAGCGGGCGCAGCGCGCCGTCCTGGACGGCATCGGCGTCCCCGCGTACGAGCTTCCGTACCTGGGGGACGGGGGAGACATCGCGGGGCTCTACCGGCTGGCGAAGGAACTGCGGAGGCAAGGGGTGGGCGCGTGACGGAGAAGACTGCGACCGCCGGCGCGGGCGGGACCGCCGACGGGCCCGGCGCGGCTCCCGTCCCGGCCGCCGACGGGATCGACGCGGCCCCCGTCCCGCCCTCCGACGGGCCCGGCGCCGCCCGGGCCGCCGGGGGGCTCGACACCGCTCCCGCCCTGGAGCTGGACCCGCTGCTCGACGACCGGGGCACCCGCATCATCGTCTGCTGCGGCGCGGGCGGGGTCGGCAAGACGACCACGGCGGCGGCACTCGGCGTGCGGGCGGCGGAGCGCGGGCGGCGCGTCGTCGTCCTCACCATCGACCCGGCCCGCCGCCTCGCGCAGTCGATGGGGATCGACTCCCTCGACAACACCCCGCGCAGGGTGGAGGGCATCAAGGGCTCCGACGGCGGCGAGCTGCACGCGATGATGCTCGACATGAAGCGGACCTTCGACGAGATCGTCGAGGCGCACGCGGACGCCGGGCGGGCCCGGGCGATCCTGGAGAACCCCTTCTACCAGTCCCTGTCGGCCGGCTTCGCCGGTACGCAGGAGTACATGGCGATGGAGAAGCTGGGCCAGCTGCGGGCGCGCGAGGAGTGGGACCTGATCGTCGTCGACACCCCGCCGTCCCGGTCCGCCCTGGACTTCCTGGACGCGCCGAAGCGGCTCGGGTCCTTCCTGGACGGGAAGTTCATCAAGCTGCTCATGGCCCCGGCGAAGGTGGGCGGCCGGGCCGGGATGAAGTTCCTGAACGTCGGCATGTCGATGATGACGGGGACGCTCGGAAAGCTGCTCGGGGGTCAGTTCCTCAAGGACGTGCAGACGTTCGTGGCGGCGATGGACACGATGTTCGGCGGTTTCCGGACCCGCGCGGACGCCACGTACAAGCTGCTCCAGGCGCCGGGCACGGCCTTCCTGGTGGTGGCCACGCCGGAGCGGGACGCGCTGCGCGAGGCCGCGTACTTCGTGGAGCGGCTGGCCGCCGAGGAGATGCCGCTGGCCGGTCTCGTCCTCAACCGCGTGCACGGCAGCGGGGCCCCAGGCCTGTCGGCGGAGCGGGCGCGGGCCGCCGCGGAAAATCTTGACGAGGGCCGCATTGTGGATCAGGGGGACGGGAAGACTGGTGAGCGTGGCTCCCCGGCCACCGACTCCGAGCCCTCCGAACTCGCCACCGCCGCCGCACCTGCCGTATCCGCCGGGTCCGAGGCTGCCCCCACAGCCACAGCCGACCCGGCCGCACAGCACGACGACGCCTCCGCCGTACGGAACGACGACACCGACGCCACCGACGTGGACGTACGGCACCTCACCGCCGGGCTCCTGCGTCTGCACGCCGAGCGCATGCGGGTCCTCGCGCGCGAGCGGCACACGCGTGACCGCTTCACCGCGCGCCACCCCGAGGTGGCCGTGGCGGAAGTGGCCGCCCTGCCCGGCGATGTGCACGACCTCGCCGGGCTGCGGGCCATCGGTGACCGGCTCACGGGCGGGCGAACGCCCTCGGCCTGAACCCGCCGCCACCGTCTCCGGGTCGCGCTCCGACGTCACTCCCCGAGCGACGTGATCCGACCGTCACTCTCCGGCCGTCGCGCTCCGAGCGGTCGCCCTCCGACCCCGGCCGTTCTCCGGCCGATCGTCCTCCGGCGATCCGTTTCCGGCCGGCCGCGTCCTCCGGCCGGTCGTACCCACCGTGTCGGGGGCGTGCGCCCCGGCGCGTTCAGCCGACCGCCGCGTACGCCTCGTACGTCGCGTCGTCGTCCATCGCCACGGGCAGCAGGCCCGCTCCCCGCTCGTACTCCGTGCGCGCGGTCTCCAGGAGCCGGCGCCACGAGGTGACGGTCGGTCTCCGGCGCAGCAGGGCGCGGCGCTCGCGCTCCGTCATCCCGCCCCACACGCCGAACTCCACGCGGTTGTCGAGGGCGTCGGCGAGGCACTCGGTCCGCACCGGGCATCCGGTGCACACCGCCTTCGCTCTGTTCTGCGCCGCTCCCTGCACGAAAAGTTCATCCGGATCGGTAGTGCGGCAGGCCGCCTGCGCACTCCAGTCAGCTACCCAGCCCATACCGGCGCCGTCCTCTCCCGAATCGAGGCTCCCCCACGGCGGCAGCGGCATATTCACCGCTGCCAGTTGGGACGTTACGGAAGGTGGGCACAGCGCAACACCCCCTTCGGGCCCAATCTTGAATGGCCCGAACGGACTATGCGTGCGCGTCAGATCACCCAGGGGAGTGATCGATGGACATGCGTGGGATAAAGGGCATACCTCGCGGATATGCCCTTCCGCGGCGGTGTCACTTCGGACACCGCGTGACGCATGAGCCGGAATCGGACACGAGCTTCCCGCGTTTCGGGGACACGGAAATTCATGCCGCCGTCACAACCGGGCCTTGTTGACGGACCGCACTGCTGTGACAGTTGTGAGCAGCTTAGGCCAACGCCTGTCCGCCTGTCCGGCGAATGGGAAGGCGGGCGCCCGGTGCCTCCGCACCACCCGTGGATGTCACGGTCCGGTACCCGAACGCTCCGAGAGGCCCCCGCTCCCGCTGTTCGCTCATGTCTACGGATTAGGCTGCCCCCCATGGCAAAGAAGCGCTCGGGCGGTGGTCTGACCGGGACCCAGCAGGCCGCCAAGTTCCTCGGTGTCAGTGTGCTCGCCGGAGCCGTGCTGGCAGGCATCGCCCTGCCCGCGGCCGGGGCACTCGGGCTGGCCGCGAAGGGCACGGTCGAGGGGTTCGACGAGATCCCCTCCAATCTGAAGACCCCGCCGCTGAGTCAGCGCACCAAGATCCTGGACTCCGAGGGCGGTCTGATCGCCACGGTGTACTCGCGGGACCGGACGGTCGTCCCGATCGAGAAGATCTCCCCGTACATGCAGAAGGCGATCGTCGCGATCGAGGACGGGCGCTTCTACGAGCACGGGGCGGTCGACCTCAAGGGCGTGCTGCGCGCGATCAACCGGAACGCGCAGTCCGGCGGGGTCTCCGAGGGCGCGTCGACGCTCACCCAGCAGTACGTGAAGAACGTCTTCGTCGAGGAGGCCGGCGACGACCCCGAGAAGGTCGCGCAGGCCACCCAGCAGACCATCGGCCGCAAGGTCCGCGAGCTGAAGTTCGCGATCCAGGTCGAGGAGGAGCTGGGCAAGAAGAAGATCCTGGAGAACTACCTCAACATCACGTTCTTCGGGCAGCAGGCGTACGGCATCGAGGCCGCCTCGCAGCGGTACTTCTCCAAGCACGCCGCCGACCTGAGCCTCGGCGAGGCGGCGATGATGGCCGGTCTCGTCCAGTCGCCCAGCCGCTACGACCCGATCAACGACGTCGAAGAGGCGACCAAGCGCCGCAACGTGGTCCTCCAGCGGATGGCCGACGTGAAGGACATCAGCCAGGCCGAGGCGGACGAGGCGAAGGCCGCCCCGCTGAAGCTGAAGGTGAAGACCCCGAAGAACGGCTGCATCACCGCCGTCCACGGCGCCGGCTTCTTCTGCGACTACGTCCGCAAGACGATCCTCACCGACCCGGTCTTCGGCAAGACGTCCGAGGAGCGCCAGAAGCTGTGGAACCTGGGCGGCCTCACCGTCAAGACCACGCTCAGCCCGCGCGCGCAGGCCGCCGCCAACGAGGCCGCCACCGCGAAGGTCGACAAGGACGACCCGGTCGCCGCCTCGGTGGTGCAGGTCCAGCCCGGCACCGGCAAGATCCTCTCGATGGGCCAGTCCCGCCCGTACGGCCTGGACCCGAAGAAGCACGAGACGACGCTCAACCTCGGCGTCGCCAACCGGATGGGCGGCAGCACCTACGGCTTCCAGGTCGGCTCGACCTTCAAGCCGATCACCGCCGCCGCGGCCCTGGAGAAGGGCATCAGCCCCGCCCAGACCTACACCACTCCGTGGAAGATCGAGCTGGAGAACAGCTCCTTCCGCACCTGCAAGGGCTCCCCCACCGGCTACGACAAGTGGGAGTTGCAGAACGAGCTGGAGGAGGAGGCCGGCACCTGGGACATGACGGGCGCGCTCGGCAAGTCCATCAACACCTACTTCGCGCTCCTGGAGCAGCAGACCGGCCTCTGCGAGACCGTGCAGATGGCGCGGAAGCTGGGCTACGAGCGCGGTGACGGCAAGCCGGTCGAGGAGAACCCCTCGATCACCCTCGGCGGCGAGGTCAGCACCCCGCTGTCGATGGCGTCCGCCTACGCGACCTTCGCCAACCGGGGCCTGTACTGCACCCCGGTCGCCATCGAGTCGATCAAGGCCGCCAACGGCGACAAGCTCAACGTGCCGCAGACGAAGTGCACGCGGGCGATGAGCGACCGGACCGCCGACACCATCAACCAGATGCTGAAGGGCGTCGTCGAGGACGGCACCGGCACGAAGGCCGGTCTGAGCGACCGCGACAACGCGGGCAAGACCGGTACGACCAACGACCGCATGGACGCCTGGTTCGTCGGCTACACCCCGAACCTCTCCACCGCGGTCTGGGTGGGCGACGACATCGGCAAGAAGGACACGTCGATGTTCAAGATCACCATCGGCGGCGAGTACTACCCCAAGGTCTGCGGCGGCTGCCTCCCCGGTCCGATCTGGAAGGTCGCGATGACGGGCGCGCTGGACGCCGGCGAGACGCCGTCCTTCAACACCGTCTCCGTGCCGCGGGCCGAGACGCCCGAGGACAAGGAGAAGGAGGGGGACCAGGGCCCGAACAAGCCCGGGAAGCCCAACAAGCCGAACAAGCCCCGCGACGGCAAGCCCGGCGACCGCCGGCCGAACATCCCCGGGATCACGCTCCCGCCGGGCATCTTCGACTGAGACCGGCGCCGGTACCCGTACCGGTGGACCTCCGAGCGCACGAGAGAGGGCGCCCCCGCACGACGGGGGCGCCCTCTCTCGCACTCCTGGCGGGGATCAGCCCGCGAGCAGCCTCTTCACGGCGGCGGCGACCCGGCCGCCCTCGGCCAGGCCGGCCACCTTCGGGTTCACGATCTTCATGACGGCGCCCATGGCGCGCGGACCCTCGGCGCCCGCCGCCCTCGCCTCCTCGACGGCCGCCGCGACGATCCCGTCGAGCTCCTCGTCACCGAGCTGCTTCGGCAGGTACGCGTCCAGGAGGACGCCCTCGGCCCGCTCGCGCTCGGCGGACTCGTGGCGACCGCCCTGCTCGAAGGCGTCCGCGGCCTCGCGGCGCTTCTTCGCCTCCTTCGCGATCACCTTCTGCACCTCGTCGTCGGAGAGTTCGCGCTTGGTCTTGCCCGCGACCTCCTCCTTGGTGATCGCGGTGATGGTCAGCCGCAGGGTCGAGGAGCGCAGTTCGTCGCGCTCCCTGATCGCGGCGTTGAGGTCGTCCTGGAGCTTCGCCTTGAGCGTGGTCATGACCCAAGTGTGGCAGGTGCCGCGCCCCGACCGCCCGCGCATTTCCCCCGCACGGGTCTGCGACGATGGGGGGATGCGCGCACGGTACGGGATCCCCCTGAAGATCACGGCAGGCCTCACGGCGACGGCCGCGGCCGGACTCGTCTACGCGGCGGGCTTCGAGGCCCGCTCCTTCCGGCTCCGCCGGGTGACGGTCCCGGTGCTCCCCCGGGGCATGGGCGACCTGCGGGTCCTCCAGGTCTCCGACATCCACATGGTGAGCGGCCAGCGCAAGAAGCGGGCCTGGCTCCAGTCGCTCGCCGGACTCCGCCCGGACCTCGTCGTCAACACCGGCGACAACCTCTCCGACACCGAGGCGGTGCCGGAGGTCCTGGACGCGCTCGGGCCGCTGATGGAGTTCCCGGGCGTGTACGTCTTCGGCTCCAACGACTACTACGGGCCCAAGCTGCGCAACCCCGCCCGCTACCTCCTGGAGAAGGCGCAGGGCCGCCACGGCCTCAACGGCAACAAGCCGGCCGTCGGCGTCGTCCACAACCCCTGGGAGGGGATGCGGGACGCCTTCGACGCGGCGGGCTGGGTGGACCTCACCAACACCCGGGGCCGGCTGAAGCTGTCGGGGGCCGAGCTGGCGTTCACCGGCCTGGACGACCCGCACATCAAGCGCGACCGGTACGCCCGGGTGGCGGGCGGCCCGGACCCGGACGCCGACTTCACGGTGGGCGTGGTCCACGCCCCGTACCTGCGCTCCCTGGACGCCTTCACGGCGGACGGGTACGAGCTGGTCCTGGCCGGGCACACCCACGGCGGCCAGCTCCGCGTCCCCCTCTACGGGGCGCTCGTCACCAACTGCGACCTGGACACGGACCGGGCGCGGGGCCTCTCCACCCACACGGTCGGCAGCCGCACGTCCTACCTGCACGTCTCGGCGGGCTGCGGCACCAACCGCTTCACCCCGGTCCGCTTCGCCTGCCCCCCGGAGGCCACCCTCCTCACCCTGACGGCCCGCCCCTGACCCCGGGGCGACGCCCCCGGATACCGGATTTCGCCTCAGCGCGCGCGTGGGCTAAAGTAATCGATGTCGCCGCGACGTGAACACGCAGAGCAGCGACATCGGGGTGTAGCGCAGCTTGGCAGCGCGCTTCGTTCGGGACGAAGAGGTCGTGGGTTCAAATCCCGCCACCCCGACAGCCGAAACAGCAGGTCAGGCGGTCACTGGATACAGTGACCGCCTGACCTGTTTCTGTTGTCCTTCTCGACGGGCGGTGCCGCGGGGGCCGCGGTGCGGAACGCCGCGGCCCCGCCCGGGCCCCGCTAGATCACCGGCGGCCGCCCCAGCCGCGTCATGCGCAGGACCGTCGACCAGCGGATCGGGGTGCGGGGGCCGGCCGGGCGGCGGACGCCCTCGGCGAAGCCGGCGAACCAGGCGCCGAGGCCCGGGAGCGAGCGGGTGCGGGCCACCGTGAGGAGGGTCCAGACGCCGAGGTAGACGGGGACGAGGAGGGCCGGGAGGTTCCGCTTGGCCAGCCAGACGCGGTTGCGGGCCGTCATGCGGTAGTAGACGGCGTGCCGGGCCGGGCTGGTCCTCGGGTGCTGGAGGAGGAGCTTCGGCTCGTAGACGACCTTCCAGCCCGCGTCCAGGGCCCGCCAGGCGAGGTCCGTCTCCTCGTGGGTGAAGAAGAACTCCTCCGGCCAGCCGCCGATCGCGTCGAGCATCCGCATCGACAGGCCGTGGCCGCCGCCCAGGAAGGTCGTCACCTCGCCGCCGCGCAGCGGGTCCTTCGCCCCGAGGCGGGGCACGTGGCGGCGCTGGGTCTCGCCGGTCTCGTCCGCGATGCGGAACGAGACGACGCCGAGCGCCGGGTCCCCGTCGTACAGGTCCGCGAGGCGGCGGAAGACGTCCCGGTCGACGAGGAGGCCGTCGTCGTCGAGGTCCACCACCACGTCCACGTCGCCGAAGGAGCGGAGCGTCTCGATCGCGACGTTCCGGCCGCCCGACACCCCCCGGTTCTCGGGCAGTTCGACCCCGGTCACGCCCTCGGGCAGCTCCGGGAGCGTTCCCGTGCCGTTGCCGACGACCACGATCCGGGCGGCCGGCTCGTCCTGGGCCGCCACGGCGTCGAGCAGCGCCCGCAGTTCGGCCGGGCGCGTGCCCATCGTCAGTACCGCCACGCCGATACGCGGTCGCGCCACGATCCGCTCCGTTCCTCGCAGGCCACAGGTCCTCGCGGGCCCCGAAGGCCCCACGGGCCGCGATGCTAGCCGCCCCCGACACCTCGCGTTCATCCGCACCACGCATGTCGTGCACCGAGGGGGCGTTCGGGGGGAGCGCGGCGAGGAGCGCGATCGCGCGGCTCTACGCTGGTTTCCTTCCGTCAGGTTGATCGATCTTCGAAAGGGTGGTCTCCAGGTGCTGGTCGCGGACCGATATCGGCTTCACGTGTGTATCGGCCGGGGCGGCATGGGCGAGGTGTGGCAGGCCACCGACGAGGTCCTCGGCCGGGCCGTGGCCGTGAAGCTGATGCTGGCGAACGCGGCCGACCCCTCCGCGGGCGACCGGTTCCGCCTGGAGGCGCAGACCGCCGCCCGGCTGAGCCACCCGCACGTGGTGGGCGTCTTCGACTTCGGCACGTGGGACGGGAAGCTGTTCCTCGTCATGGAGCTGGTCGAGGGCGACAGCCTCGCCGGAAGCCCCTCCGACCCCCTGGTCCTGCCGCCCGAGCGGGTCGCCGTCGTCGCCGCGCACGCCGCCGCCGGGCTCGCGGCCGCGCACCGGCAGGGCGTGGTGCACCGGGACATCAAGCCGGGGAACCTGCTCATCGACGCCGAAGGGACGGTGAAGCTGGCCGACTTCGGCATCGCCCGCTTCGTCGACGACCCCTCGGCCGCGCTCACGACGACCGGTCAGATCGTGGGCACCGGGCTCTACCTGGCGCCCGAGCGGGCCCTCGGGCAGCCCGCCTCGCCCGCGTCGGACGTGTACTCGCTGGGCTGCGTGCTCTACCAACTGCTGACCGGAAGACCCCCGTTCAACGCGGACACCGCGACCGCCCTGCTCTACCAGCACATCGACACCCCGCCGGCGCCGCCCGCGCACCTCGGGGTCGCGCTGCCCGCCGAGTTCGAGTCGTACCTGCTGAGCCTGCTGGCCAAGCAGCCGGAGCAGCGTCCCTCCGCGCAGGCCATCGCCGACTGGTTCTCCTCCGGTGCCTGGCGCTCCCGCCACCAGGCCCCGTCCGCCCCGGGGCCGCGCCGCTCCGCCGGGTCCGCGCCCGCCTCCCGCCGCGCCCCCGCCCCCGCCTCCCGGCGCGCCTCCGCCCCCGCTCCCGCCCCGCAGACGACGGCCAGGGCCGCCGCGCCCTCCTCCCGGCGGCGCGAGCGCCCGACCCCGGCCGGCGGGCTCGCGGAGCTCTCCCGGCGCCGCCCCCGCAAGACGGCCGCCGTGGCCGGTGCCATCGCCTTCGTGGTCTTCATGATCATCGGGATGGCCTGGCTCTCCTGAGGCGGCCGCCCCGCCCCACGGCCCTGCCGCTCGACACGGCCCGAGAGGTCCGCGCGCGGCCCCGGCCCCTCAGTACGCCCTCGGTGCCATCACCAGGGGATCTCCCCCGTCCGCCGGGACCAGCAGGCAGCGCGGTACGCCGGGGCCCGCCGCCACCCGTACCGTCGCCGTCGTCGGCGGGTCGGTCGGCAGCTCGACCGGGAGGGCGACCTGACGCTCGTGCCCGATCCCGGCCCGGGCGGTCTCCTTGCCGTCGACGAGCACGTCGACGACCGCCGAGTGCCCCGTCTCCACCGTCACGGAGACCGAGTGCCCGAGGTGGTCGACGTGGAAGTGGTGCCGTCGTCCCATGAGTCACCTCCGTACCTCCCAGAGTAGGTACGGCCCGCTCCTCCCGCCCCTCCCCAACCTCCCGCCCCGGCATGCGGGCACGGGGGCACGGTGGTCAGATGGACCGGTACACGTCTGGACGAACCACCACGTACCGGTACGGCGAGCACCGCCCGTGCGGAACGGAGCACCCCGCCCATGAACGACACCCTCCCCTCGTTCGAGGACACGACGGACTTCGAGAACGCCGACCGGGGCTTCCTCGCCGCCCTCGTTCCCGGCGCGGTCGCGGACGACGGCGGGCGGACGGTCTGGGACGGCGACGCCTACCGGTTCCTGGAGGCGGACTGCCCCGACACCGCGCACCCCAGCCTCTGGCGCCAGTCGCGGCTCTGCGCCAGGCAGGGGCTCTACGAGGTCACCGAGGGCGTCTACCAGGTGCGGGGCCTCGACCTGTCGAACATGACGCTCGTCGAGGGCGGGCGCGGGGTCGTCGTCATCGACCCCCTCATCTCCACGGAGACCGCCGCCGCGGCCCTCGCCCTCTACCGCGAGCACCGCGGCGACCGCCCGGTCACCGGCCTGATCTACACCCACTCCCACGGCGACCACTTCGGCGGCGCCCGGGGCGTCCTCCCGCACGGCACCGAGGAGGGCGTGCCCGTCCTCGCCCCGGCCGGCTTCCTGGAGCACGCCGTCAGCGAGAACGTGTACGCGGGCAACGCCATGACCCGCCGGGCGGGCTACATGTACGGCGCCAACCTGCCGAAGGCGCCGGACGGCCAGATCGGCGCCGGACTCGGCCAGACCACCTCCATCGGCACCATCAGCCTGATCCCGCCGACCGTGGACGTCACGGAGACCGGCCAGGAGGAGACGGTCGACGGCGTGCGGATCGTCTTCCAGCTCACGCCGGGCACCGAGGCCCCGGCCGAGATGAACTTCCTCTTCCCCGACCTCCACGCCCTGTGCCTGGCCGAGAACGCCACGCACAACATGCACAACGTCCTGACCCTGCGCGGCGCGGTCGTCCGGGACGCCCGGGTCTGGTCCGCGTACCTCGACGAGGCGATCGAGTACTTCCACGGGCGGTACGACGTCGCCTTCGCCTCCCACCACTGGCCGACCTGGGGCCACGACGAGGTGGTGCGGTTCCTGACCGAACAGCGCGACCTCTACGCGTACCTGCACGACCAGACGCTGCGGCTGCTCAACGAGGGCCTCACCGCGCCGGAGATCGCCGAGACGATCGAACTGCCGCCGGCGCTCGCCCGCGCCTGGCACGCGCGCGGGTACTACGGCTCCCTGAACCACAACGCGAAGGCGGTCTACCAGCGCTACCTGGGCTGGTTCGACGGCAACGCGGCCCACCTGTGGGAGCACCCGCCGGTCGAACTCGCGAAGCGGTACGTGGCGGTGGCGGGCGGCCCCGCCGAGACCCTGGCCAAGGCACGCGCGTACGTGGAGGAGGGCGACCTGCGGTTCGCCGCGACCCTCCTGAACCACCTGGTCTTCGCCACCGCGCCGGAGGTCCCCGTCGGCGAGGAGCGCCCGGCGAGCGCGGTCCACGAGGAGGCCAAGGAGGCGCTCGCCGGGGTCTACGAACGGCTGGGGCACGGCTCCGAGAACGGCCCCTGGCGCAACTTCTACCTGACCTCGGCGCAGGAGCTCCGGCAGGGGGCCGGGGGCGAGGTCATCGACACCACCAACCCCGAGATGGCGGCGGCCCTCACCGTCCCCATGCTGGTCGACTCGCTCGCCGTCGCGATCGACGGGCCGCGCGCCTGGGACGACGACCTGACCCTCGACCTGGTCCTGACGGACGACCCGGAGGGCGGACGGAGGCGCCTCACCCTGCACAACGGCGCCCTCACCCACCGGACGGTCACCGACCCCCGGACGCCCGCCGGGCTCACCCTGACCCTGTCCAAGCCACAGCTCCTCGGGCTGCTCGCCGGGCAGGGGCCCGCGGAGCTCGGGGTCGGGGTGGAGGGCGACCCGGCCCTGCTCGGCCGCCTCCTGTCGTACGTGACGAAGCCCGATCCGCTGTTCCCGATCGTGACGCCGTGATCCCGCGGGAGCGCGGAACCTAGAACTCCTCGGAGAGGGCGAACAGGCCCAGGTGCGCGCCCTCTTCGTACGCCCGGCGCAGTTCCGCCGTGCCGAGCGCCTCCCGCAGGGACCGCTCGCTGCGCTTCCGCGCCGCCGCGCTGGAGGCCGCCGGGCGGTGGGCCTCGCCGAAGACGGAGCTCCGCAGCACGTCCACGGCGCCCAGGAGGTGGGCCGCCGAGACGGGCCTGCCGGTCGCGATCCGCAGCTCCGCGAGGAGCTCGGCCGCGCAGGACGCCCCCGCCGCCGAGCCGAGCGCCAGATGGGCGCGGAGCGCCCGCCGGGCATGGTCGGCGGCCCTCCCCCGCTCCCCGTCCCCGGCGAGGAGCTCGGCGCGCGCGTGGTGCGCCCAGGCCTCGGCCCACAGGTCCCGCCCCGACCAGGCCCACCGCCCCGCCCGTTCGAGCGGCAGCCGGTCCAGGGCCTCCCGCGCCGACTCCGGATCGGTGCGGGCGAGGGCGAGGGCGAGTCCGGCCCAGGCCGGTTCGCGGCCGGGGCCGAACTCCGGGGACTCCTCCGTCAGTGCCAGCGCCTCCCGGAACTCGGCCGCCGCCGCGCGCGTGCGCCCCCGGTGGAGGGCGGTGGAGCCGCGGAGCTGCGCGAGCAGGCCCAGGCAGCGGTCGTCGCCGTCCCGCACGGCCGCCGCCCAGGCCCGGACGAGGAGCGGATCGGCGTCCTCGGGGCGGCCCGCCTCCAGCTCCAGGTGGGCGGCGAGCCACAGGGCGCGGGCCGGCGGCGGCCCGGGGTGCAGGGCGAGGGCGTGCCGCAACCGGGTCCGGCCCTCGGCGACCCGTCCGCAGACCGCCCACAGGAACCACAGGGAGACCACGATCTCGACGGCCGTGCCGTCCTCGGCGCCCGGGGACGGCGGGGCGGTCGTGGGGTCCATGGCGACGGCCAGGTCCGGGAGTTCCCGCAGGGCGAGGTCGCGGGCGTCGAGCTGCCGGCCGCTCTGCCACCGGTCGGCGGCCCGCCGGGCGAGCCGGGCGCACCACCTGCGGTGGTGCAGGACGACGGACCGGCGGTCGCCGCGCGCGGTGAGCCTGCGGGCGCCCACCGCGCGCACGGGGAGCGGCATCCAGTAGCGGGGCTCGTCCTCCTCGCCCTCGAACAGGTCGTCGACGGGCAGCAGCGCGAGGGGGGCGAGCCGGTCCAGGGCCGCCCGGACCCGTGCCGGGGAGAGCGTGCCGGAGGCGCACACCTCGCGGACGGCGTCCCGGCAGAAGGCGCCCTCGAAGACGGAGAGCCGCTCCCAGAGGAGGCGTTCGTCCGGGCCGCAGCGGGCGTACCCGCTCTCGGCGGCGGCGAGTTGGCCGGCGGTCACCGGCTCGCCCCAGAGCAGCTCGGTCCCGGCGGGGTCCCCGGCTCCGGCGCCCCGGACGCCCCCGGCGCCTCCTCCGGCGTTCCCGGTGCCTCCTGCGCCGTTCCCGGCTTCCCCGACGTCCCCGGGATCCCCGGCGTCCCCGGCCTCCCGGACGCGGCCGATGCGCCGGACGCGCCCGGTCGTGCCGCCGGCCGGGCGACCGGCCGGACGGCCCTTCTCCCGCAGGTGCCTCGTCATCCCCGCCCTTCCCGGTTCACGCGCGCGCGTGGGGTGTGTGCCGTGGAGCCCCGGCCCGCGCGGCGGCCCTTCGTGCCCGTGGCCCGCCGCATCCGCGGCCGCCGCACGGACCGTAACCCGCCCGCCGTGTTGGCGCGTTGTGCCCGGCGTCATGGCGGAGGCCGTCGCCACGGGATTGAATGCACGTGCCCCGGTGCCCATCCTGGGGCGCCTCGGAACCCACAGGCCGGGTTTTCCGGGGATCGGCCAAGGAGGCACATGGATACCGGGGAATCCGTCCTGGGAGAGGCGGATCTGGCGCTGATCCACGCACTGCAGATGGCCCCGCGCGCCAGCTGGACCCAGCTCTCGGCCGTCCTGGAGGCGAGCCCGGACACCCTCGCCCGCCGCTGGGAGCACCTCAGCGGCAACGGCTACGCCTGGAGTTCCCTGCTCGTCGCCCGGCACGGCAAGGAGGCCACCCTGTACGCGTGGGTGGAGCTGGAGTGCGTCGCCGGGGCCATCGAGGCCACCGCGGGCGAGCTCTCGGAGGACCCCTGCACCCTCGGCGTCCACCAGGTGACCGGCGACGCCGACCTGGTGCTGCTCGTCGCCTCCCCCGACCTCCACGCCCTCGACGCCTACCTCGCCGGCCGGGTGCGGCGCCTGCCCGGGGTGCTCAGGTGCCGCGCGCAGGTCGTCACGCGGCTGCACAACCGCCCGTACCGGTCGCGGATCGACCAGCTCACCCCCGGTCAGATCCAGCACCTCACGGAGCTGACGGGCGGGGACCGGCGGAACAGGACCCACGCGCGCGCGTACCCGCGCGTCACCGATCTGGACCGGCGGATCGTCGCGGAGCTGGCGGGGGACGCCCGCCGCAGCGCCGCCGAGCTCGCCCGGCGGTGCGGCGCGAGCGAGTCGACGGTGCGGCGCAGGCTGGACGTCCTGGCGGCGTCCGGCGCGTTCCACCACCACTGCCTGCCCGCGCCGCGCTTCTCCGGGCGCCCGGTGTGGGCGCTGGTCACGGCGGACGTCCCTCCCCTGGAGGTGCCGGAGACGGTCGCCGCGCTCGGCCGGCTGCGCCAGACCCGGCTGGTCACCTCGGTCACCGGACCGCACAACCTGGCGCTCGCGATGTGGCTGCGTACCGTCGACGAGCTGCACGAGGTGACGGCGGTGCTCGTACGGGCCGCCCCGGCGCTGCGGATCACGGGCACCGCGCTCTCGCTGCGCACGCACAAGGTCGGGGCGCAGGTCCTCGGCCCGGACGGGCGGCGGACGCACCACGTGCGCCCGGAGGAGAGGCCCTAGGGCCCGTCCGGCCCCGGCCTGCCGGACGCGCCCCGGGGCCGGTCCGGGCGGGACGCCCTGACCGAGTACATCAGCGGGACGCGGGGGCGGTCCGCCGGGAAGCGGTAGCAGCCGTCCTCGTGCCGCTGGAGGGTGCCGTAGCGGGGGACGGACGAGACGTCGTGCTCGTGCAGGAAGTCGATCCGCAGGCCCGCCCGCGCGAGCGCCGTGACGACCTCGCCGACCGGGTGCGCCCGGTCCGCGCCGGAGTCGGCGTGCGCGCCGGGGGCGGTGTCCGTCCACGGGTCGCGGACGAAGTAGTCGCGCACGACCCGGCTGCCGGTCTCGTCGTCGAGCGAGTCGGCCAGCGGATGGAACTCGGCGAGGTAGAGGAAGCCGCCGGGGGCGACGAGCGAGGCGGCGGTCTCCGCCCAGCGCTCGGCGTCGGGCAGCCGGCGCAGCGCCCCGCCGCCGGTGTAGACGACGTCGTACGAGCCGTCGGGGACGGCCTCGGCCGCGTCGTACACGTCGGCGGCGACGAAGGCGGCCCGGTCCTGCGTGAGGCCCAGGTCGGCGGCGAGCGAGCGGGCGGTCTCGACGGCCCGCTCGGAGGGGTCGAGGCCGACGACGTGGGCGGCGCCCCGCCGGGCCCAGGAGAGGGTCTCCAGGCCGGTGCGGCACTGCAGGTGCAGCAGGGTGCGCCCGGTGACGTCCCCGACCTCCGCGACCTCGAAGCCCCGCAGGACGTCCTCGCCCGCGCGGAAGGCGTCGAGGTCGTGCGGGGGGCCGGCCGCGTGGGCCGGGACGCGCTCGTCCCAGTCCTCCCCGTCGGCCCCGTACCTCTCCTCGGGGGTCGGATCGTGCATGTCGGCGAGGTTATCCACAGGTTGCGGAGCACGCGACCCGGTGGCCCTCCGCCCGGAGCATGATGGGTGCCATGACTGAGAGCAGGAACCCCGAGAACCCCGAGAATCCCGAGAGCACCGAGAGCACCGACGCACCCGTCTGGGAGCGGCGCTTCCGCGCGCCCCGCGTCTCCCTGCCCGAGTGGGCCGAGGAGGCGCCGGACCGCTCGCTGTTCGTGTCCAACGCGACGGGGACGTACGAGCTGTACGCGTGGGACCGGGCGACCGGCGGGCAGCGGCAGGTCACGGACCGGCCGAACGGGACGACGGACGGGACGCTGTCCCCGGACGGCGCGTGGGTCTGGTGGTTCGCGGACACCGACGGGGACGAGTTCGGGGTGTGGATGCGGCAGCCGTTCGCGGGCGGCGCGGACGAGCCGGCCGTGCCGGACCTGGCCCCCTCCTATCCGGCCGGGCTCGCGATCGGCCGGGAGGGCACGGTCGTGGTGGGCCGCTCCACGGACGAGGACGGCTCGACGGTCCACCTCGTGCGGCCCGGGGGCGGCGCCCCGGTCGAGATCTACCGGCACCGGGAGTCGGCCGGGGTCGGCGACCTGTCGTACGACGGCTCGCTCGTCGCGGTCGAGCACACCGAGCACGGGGACGCGATGCACTCGGCGCTGCGGGTCCTGCGCGCCTCCGACGGGAGCACGGTCGCGGAGCTCGACGACACCGAGGGCGGCACGGAGGAGCTGGGCCTCACCGTCCTCGGCTTCGCCCCGGCCGCCGGCGACACCCGGCTGCTCGTCGGCCACCAGCGGCGCGGGCGCTGGGAGCCGATGCTCTGGGACGTGGCGACGGGCGACGAGACCGATCTGCGGCTCGACCTGCCGGGCGACGTGTCGGCGGAGTGGTACCCGGACGGCTCGGGCCTGCTGATCGTGCACGGCTTCGAGGCCCGCAGCGAGCTGTGGCGGTACGAGATCGCGACCGGCGCCCTGGTGCGGGTGGACACCCCGGCCGGTTCGGTGTCGAGCGCGACGGCCCGGCCGGACGGCAGCGTGGAGTACCTGTGGTCCTCGGCCGCCGAGCCGCCCGTGGTGCGCTCCACGGACGGCGGGGTCGTCCTGGACCCGCCCGGCCCGAAGGCGCCGCCGTCGCTGCCGGTGGAGGACGTGTGGGTGGAGGGCCCCGGCGGCAGGGTCCACGCGCTCGTGCAGCGCCCGGCGGAGGGCGAGGGCCCGTTCCCGACGGTCTTCGAGGTGCACGGCGGCCCGGCCTGGCACGACAGCGACGCCTTCGCGTCGGGCCCGGCGGCCTGGCTGGACCACGGGTACGCGGTGGTGCGGGTCAACTACCGGGGCTCGACGGGGTACGGCCGGGAGTGGACGGACGCGCTGAAGCACCGGGTCGGCCTGATCGAGCTGGAGGACGTCGACGCGGTCCGGACGTGGGCGGTGGAGAGCGGGCTCGCGGACCCGGAGCGGCTCGTCCTGTCCGGCGGCTCGTGGGGCGGCTATCTGACGCTCCTCGGTCTCGGCACCCAGCCGGACGTCTGGGCGGTCGGGCTCGCGGCGGTCCCGGTCGCGGACTACGTGACGGCGTACGAGGACGAGATGGAGGCCCTGAAGGCGCTGGACCGGACGCTCCTGGGCGGTTCGCCGGAGGAGGTGCCCGAGCGGTACGCGGCCTCGTCGCCGCTGACGTACGTGGACGCGGTGAAGGCCCCGGTGCACATCTCGGCCGGGGTCAACGACCCGCGCTGCCCGATCCGCCAGATCGACAACTACGTCGACCGGCTCGCGGCCCGGGGCGCGGTGCACGAGGTGTACCGGTACGACGCGGGCCACGGCTCCCTGGTGGTGGAGGAGCGGATCAAGCAGGTCGCCCTGGACCTGGCGTTCGCCGCGAAGCACCTGGGGACCCGGCCGGTCTAGGGGGTGTGTCGAAAGTAGCGCCGTCTGCCCGGAGGGCAGGCCCGGCGGTGTCCGGTGCGTGCGATCGCAAGGCGGAGGGTCGCCCCGATACCGGTTGT